>NZ_JAUYRV010000007.1 GCF_030696665.1 Novosphingobium sp. | reverse complement strand
CCCACCATGTCCACATCCTCGAGATGAATGGTGACAGCTTCCGTCTTGCTAGCAGCCGTAAGCGACAAAAGGAAAAGGAGAGCAGCAAGATGACCTGATCAGAAACGGCAATCGGCGTCGGGAAATCGGCTTCCGCTACGCAACAGCCGCTTCCCCGACGCCGATTAAACCCAGCCTCAAACTGAGGCTTTTTGTTTGAATTGACTGGCCCACTTTTAAACCGGTGGCTGGCCCCATTTTATACCGGCGTTGACACGCCCCTCACGATTTCAAGAAACGTCGAGGAGAGCGCATGCGGATCGTCAATCGCCGCTCGTCGTTCCTCCAGGCGCTGCGCGAGCGGGCGCTCATTCCGTTCATAGGCAAGCTGGACTGCATTCGGGTAGAGTGCCCTGATCCTTTTCATCGGCTCGATTTGCGGTGCTTCGTCAGTTAGGACCACGCGCACAAGGTCGTTGGACACCTCGGTAGCAGCCAACAGTTCCGAAAGCTTTCCGCGGATGGTTCGCACCTGTCGCAGCGGCTTGATGGGGAATTCGGTTACCTCGACGGTCCCGTCGTGCGCGAGTTCGATCAGGCTGACGGACTTCTCCTGGCCTTCCTCGTCGAAGCCAAAGGCCAACGGCGCTCCGGAATAGCGAACATGTTTGAGACCCACCGATTGCGGCCGGTGCAGGTGCCCTAGCGCAACATAGTGCGCCCCATCGAACGCTGCCGCGGCTACCGTTTCGATCCCGCCGACCATCCGCACGAGCGGACGCTCGCTTTCGCTCGTCGCAGCACCATCTACGAATGCATGGGCAACGACGATCCAACGCATTCCGTCGGCAACGTGCTTGCGCGCACTGGCGAGCTGAGCGCGAATGACATCTGCGGGACAGGCAATTTCCTCATCGTCGAAACACAGTCGCGCCGCATATTCGAACGCAAAGGGCAACGCGGAAATCGCCACAGGCCCATGTGCATCGGAAACGATCAGCGGCCTTTCATTTTCGTCCAAGGGACCGCGCACTATGGCTTTACCATCTGTCGCAAGAACGCCCAACGCCCCTATCTGTGCGGCCGAATCATGATTGCCAGCGATCAACACGATGGCTGCGGATGATGTCGCCCTTACGGTCGTCAGGAATTCTGAAAGCCGCTTTAGAGCGCTCTGGGGCGGATTAGCCCTGTCGAATATATCGCCCGCGACAATGAGAATGTCCGGCTGCTGATCATCGATTATCGAGAGGATCTGGACGAGGGCGTGATCGTGGTCTTCCTCCAGCGCCACCCCGTGGAATTGGCGACCTAGATGCCAGTCACTTGTGTGCAGAATGCGCATTCGCCGAACCTCGAATCTCTATGCGTATAAATTTTATATAGACAGTCGAAATCGAGTCAAGTAGCGTTCGCCTCAATGAACGATCTCACCCTCAAGCCTGCGATGTTCGCCCGCCTGGTCTATCTTGATCAATGCCTGACATGGCGCGGGCAGGTGAATCGCAAAGACCTGATCGAACGATTTGGAATATCATCGCCGCAAGCGGCCATAGATTTCAGGGAGTATCTGGAACGGGTGGCCGAGCCAAAGCCTAGGTATGATGCGGTCCGTAAATGCTACCTCGCTGACAGCAATCACAGAGGGTTGCCGTTCACGTATGAAGCCGGCTCACCCGACGAGCTTGTCAGAAGCCCAGGATCCAACGACTTCTCAATGCTGCCTTCGCCCGTTCGGCAGTCTCCGCCATTTGTGATGCGCCAACTCTATCAGGCGATCGAGCAGAAGCTGAAGATTGAGATCGACTATGTCTCGATGTCGACTGGCCTTCGCCAAAATCAGTGGATTGCACCTGCGCATTTCGCGTCTGATGGTGAGCGGTTACATGTCAGGGCATGGAGTTTTCACCATCAGGAGTGGCGCGACTATCTTCCTGTTCGAGTGTCACCAGAAAGCAGCTTTTCAACCACGCCGATCGGCCAAGAGCTTCCGCGGGACGCCGATTGGGAGGAGATCGTGGAAGTACGGCTTCGGCCTTTGGGCGGCCTGTCGGACGACCAGAAGGCTGCAGTCCGGCTTGAATACGGCTTCACCGAAGATCTTCTGAAATTTCAGATTCGCAGATCGCTTGAGTTCTACATTGATCGGCGTTGGGGGCTCAATCGACCCGGGGCTCGATTGGAGCGGTGCTAGGTTTTTTGACGAACGCGCAGATCGCTCGTCTTGTGTTTGGAGGTGACGATGGCAGGCAACGTAACCATTGATCCGCTGGCATGGGCTGAAGCGGTCGCTAAACCCGAGATTGATCAAGTTCTCAGCCTCAAATCTGGCCGCATCATCGATGTTAGGCGCTTTGTTCGAGCATTCAGATACGAGCGGGCAATCCTGCTGCGCCAGAAGCTCAAAATGCTCGTGAAAAGCAACAAGACAAGACTGGTCTGCGCGACGTGTGGCGTTCCCGTCTATCTGGTCTGCAGTACTGCCAAGCGATTCTTCTTTCGGCATCGGCATGAGGATGGCTCGTGCCCTGCGGTCACGCGCACCGGCTTCACCGAGGCCGATATCAGAGCTATGAAATATCGCGGTAACAAGGAGAGCGAAGCTCACAAGCGAATCAAGCGGCTTGTGCTCAGAAGCGTCTCCGCCGATCCACGGTTTACGGATGTGGTCACGGAGCAGACCTGGCGAGCGAGCGAAGGCCTGACCGGCCTGCGTCGTCCAGACGTCTCCGCCAGAACGGATTCGTTGCGCCTGGCCTTCGAAGTTCAGCTGAGCACGACATTCCTAGATGTCGTGCTCAGCCGGAGAGAGTTCTACCGCTCGGAACGCGCGGCGTTGATCTGGGTCCTGCCGAATTTTCATCCCAACTATCGCCGCATGACTGACGACGACATTCTACTCAGCAATAACTCGAACATATTTGTGGTCGATGCGAGCACTGCGACAGCGTCTGAAGCGGCCGGCGTATTCATGATCAAATGCTGGCATCGCAAGCCGGTCATCGACGGTGATCGAATTGTAGACGAATGGGTTGAGCGCCTCGTTTGCTGGGATGAGATCACTGTCGATGTCGATTTGCAAACTGTCCAGGCGTTCGATTATTCGTCCGAGGCAGCGCAGCTCCTTGAGCAGATCAAATTGGAAAAAATCGCCAAATTGGCCGCTCAAAAAGAGGCAGCCGAACGAGCGAAGGTCGCCTTAGAAAATGAACTACGTGATCTGATGTTCCGTTTTGTGCTCAATTACGAAGACGATGACAAACACTTGGGGCGCTACAAGCGATGGGTCGCCATTAATGACCGCCTTCTATCCCATGGCTGCGGACTTGAGGGCAAATATCCGGATCTTATGAAGGCTTCGCGCCTCGTCCATCTGGTCGCAACTGCGAAGGCGGGAAAGCCAGTCGGATTTAAGTACAAGAATCTCGTGGAGATCGGACATCACCTGTTCCATCAGCATCCCGACCTGCTGTTGGCTTACGGCTTCATGCTGCGTGCCTTTGGAACAAAAAGCATCCTGGATCGTGAAGATCGGACGGGCCGGTGGGTAGCCAAAGTTCGAGAGGAACGGTCAAATTTCCTTAGCGATGCCAAGTACAAAATGGCTGAGGATGAGGAGCGGCTGCTCGCGTTCTTGTCGCAAGGGGCGTCGAGAAAGCTAGCCAATGACAATCGCAATCAAGATGGTGGTCGAGCGGCAGCTTAGGCATGCGACTGAATCGGAACACGTCTACCAATCAGTCGTGATCGATGCCGTCAAGTTTGACGCCGGATTGCTCCAGCCAGAACAGGTTCTCTGCCCGCCGTGTAATTTCTGAAAGCGTGTGAGGATCACAATCCCGAAAGAGTGTTTCGGCCAGCGCCATGCGTTTGTCGAATGAGACACGTCCATGATTGAAGGATGGGTGCTTCACCAGAAGCAAAGCCTGGCGTTCGATGGCTTTCGCCTTCTCCGAACTTTTCGAGAATTGGCCGGCTCGCGCTCCCTCGCGGACGTCTTCCAAGATCGCCTCGACGGTGTCTCCGAATTCATCGTGCCATGTTGCCGTGGCGACCGCTGAATGAAGCACCCCGTCAATCATGAAACTCGCGATTGTCGCACCAATCTGCCCGTCATACGCGGCAAACTTCCGCTGGGCTGCCTTCAAACTATCAGCAGAATGTTCGACGCCAAGGTCATCCAGCTCATCCCGCGCAACTTCGATCTCACCATCAAGATCGAAAACTTGCTCAACAAGATAGATAATCCGCGGCGCATGGGCGTTGATCACTCTCACAGCTTCGTCGGCGCTCAATATTGCCATTGGCACGGATCCATCATCCCGTGTCTGAACTGTTGCTTCAACAACAACGGATTTTGACGACGAAGCTGCATCTCTAATCAAAGACCCCAGCGTTTCAGCCTCGTTTACTGGCATCCTCAATCCCAACCTGGGCGCTTTTTCATCTTGCGATTGACGGATCCTGCAAAGCCCGATTGCTGTCGTCAACCTCATGATACCATCGCGGAGCGCTACCTACCAATAGATATACATTGGCCGGGCTTGGACTGGTTTGCACTGAGTCCTCCAAAGAAGGATATTAGCACACGATCTCAGCTAGCGATGTCGTCGAAGTGCCCGTCAAACTGGATGAACCAACGTCGGCTTGATCCTAGCGACATTCGAAAGGAGACTGGCCGGATCGTCCGCAACCTCGTTCATTGTCCGGTGCTCCTTGCGGCCCGAGTTTCCAACTGATCCTCCAACGCAACAATGCGCTCGGCGCAAACCGCCTGCACCACACAGCCCAGATCCTCGATCTTCTGAGAAAGCCAATCTAATTCTTCAGTAGTAACACTATAGTGTTTTGAATAGCGGGCTTTGACGTAAGCATCCTTGAGCTTTTCAAACATCGCCCGCTGTCTGCGATTATCATGAGGCCATACGTGCGTGAGGCGCCGATCAATCCGTTCAGCTTGGGTGCGCAAGAAACCAAGATTATGCACATGTGGGGTATAGAAGGTTGCGACCAAAAGGACGCAGTTATACAGACGTTCAACTGTCTGGTGTAAGTCGAACGCAGCGTCTTTGAGGTTTCCTTCAGTTAGATGGAATTTAGCGCCGTTGAATCTCTTATTTGCCGCAGGAAACCATTCCTGGAAATACTCCCGCGCCATCGCCAGAGCCTGCTCCGCCGTCTTCGGCTTGGGTGTGTGCAGTTCTGTATCGTCTGCCTCATAGAGCGCAATGCCATCCTGGGCGACGTCCATGAAGAAGTAGCGTCCATGCGCCAGCCCATCGTTCACCTCACCGAGAGTGTGAACAATGAAGTTCACCGGGGTTTTGAGCGTCCCGGTAATCCCGTACTCACGCATCAGGCGTTCATCGAGCCGCGACCAGTACTTGATCCGGTCAGTCAGGTCCTTGTGGTTGACGATGATCAGCAGGTCAAAATCAGACTTGTAGCCCTTTGCGGTGTGCGGCTCGTCGATCCAGCCACCACGCGCGTAGCTTCCGTATAGAATAACCTTGAGAACGCGCCCGGCCTTCTTCCGGCCTGCGGTTGCGCAGGCGGTAACGTCCTCGAATTCCTCGAAAATCAGTTGGACCACGCGCTCCAGTTCGCGCTGCTTGTTTGCTGGAAGATGATCGAGGTCGCGTCGCATCAGGCAATTACCCTGTCCCGCGCTCGCGGGGAACGCAAGCTTATACACCATCGCCGACCGGCACAGGAGGCAGTCGCGGCCCATCTCTGGCCCTGCTATGCGCGTTGGCCAGCTGAGAACGCAACGACGTCTGCTCCTACCCTCAACTGGTCGAGATAATCGGCCCACCATTGCGCCATTTCTACGCGCTCGTTCCAATGCGTGCCGCGATGATAGGCAGCTCGCACGGCGTCCCGGTCCTTGTGCGCTAGAGCTCGCTCGATGGCATCTGGAGACCATTTGCCTGATTCGTTGAGCAGCGTGCTTGCCATCGCCCGGAAGCCGTGGCCGGTCATCTCGTCATTCGAGTATCCCAAGCGGCGGAGAGCTGCGTTGACGGTGTTCTCCGACATCGGGCGCAGGTGCGTGCGGATCGACGGAAAGACGTACTGTCCTTCCCCTGTCAGCGCTCGCGTCTCGGACAAGACCGAGAGTGCCTGGCGAGAGAGTGGCACGACATGTTCCGCCCGAGCCTTCATCTTTTCTGCGGGAATGCGCCAGACCTTGGCGTCAAAGTCGACTTCCGACCAATCGGCGTAGCGAAGCTCGCCGGGGCGGACGAAGAGCAGGGCAGCCAGCTGAAGCGCACAGCGGGTCACCGGGTGCCCGTCGTACCCTTGGATTGCTCGAAGAAGCTGTCCGGCCTTCTGAGGCTCCAAAATCGCGGCGTGGTGCTTTGCTTTGTGACTTGTCAGCGCCCCGCGAAGATCGCGGGTCGGATCCGACGCCGCCAACTGATTCGCGATAGCGAACCTGAATACCTGGCTGGCGAACTGGATGGCGCGACGGGCGGCTTCGGTCCGGCCCGACGTTTCGTACTTGCGAACGGCTTCCAGCATTTCGAAGGGCTGGATCTCGGCGACAGGTCGTTGGCCGATCGTTCGTTCCAGAAGCTTGAGCAGCCACTGCTGCTTGTCGGTGGTGCGTTCCGACCTGCCTTCGCGCTTGCACTTCTCGATGTAGCTTTGCGCAACGGCTGCGAATGAGTTCGCAGCACTGATCTTCGCGGCGTGGCGGTCCTGCTTCTTCTTCTCGGCAGGGTCGATGCCGGTTGCCAACAGCTTACGGGCATTGTCGCGAAGCTCGCGAGCAGCTTTCAGAGACACGTCCGGGTAAGCGCCGAATGCCAGCTTCTTCTCCGTGCCAGCAGCGTTGCGGTACTTCAGGCGCCAGAGGCGCCCGCCAGCTGGCGTGATCTGGAGGTAAAGGCCCTTTTCGTCAGCGACGCGATAATCCTTGTCGCGCGGCTTCAAAGCTCTGATCGCAGTGTCGGAAAGGGGCATCTGGGGGCCTTTTTTTGGGGGCATTTCGAAAGGCCCCCGCAAAGGCCCCCAAGAGCGCCCGGCTATAGGCGAACAAGGGCGAGCATCGACGATCAGGCCGACGCTAAACATGGCAGATTTCTGCCGTTTTTTCAACTCTTGGCGGGTGGTGGCGGATAGGGAAATGGTGCCCGGGGACGGATTCGAACCGCCGACACGCGGATTTTCAATCCGCTGCTCTACCAACTGAGCTACCCGGGCATCGCCGCTGCTGCGGTGCCTTGCGGGACCGGCTAGCGATGGGAAGCGCGCCTATGGCGAAGCGGGGCGGGCTTGGCAAGTCCTGAGGCGCGAAAATTTTTCCCAAGTCCGCTCCCCCGCGAAGGCGGGGGCCTCAGGAGATTCGCGCGAGGGTTCCGTAAAACGCCTGAGGCCCCCGCCTTCGTGGGGGAGCGGGATGTTGGCAATTGCGGCGGCGGTCACTCTTCGGGGTCTTGCTCTGCCGCGCGGCCGGGCAGGGCATAGCCATCGTCCAGCCAGCGCAGCAGATCGCGGTCGCGGCAGCGGGTGGAGCAGAACGGGGTGTGTTCTTCCACGCGCGGTTTGCGGCAGATCGGGCAGCGGCGGATGGTGGGCGTATTCATGCGGGCACTGCCTGTGCGAATGCGCCATGCAGGGCCAGCGCCGCATCGGCCTTGCGCTGCACCGTGCGTCCGGTGCGCCGGGCCAGTTCCGCTTCCCACGCAGGCGTCAATGCATCCAGCACGCGGGGATGCGCGGTCAGCAGCAGCACGCCGGGTTCGGTCACCCGCTCCGCCTGCCGCAACAGCACGCGCGCCGCAGCAGCAGCGGGATGGCGGGCAAAGCGCGCAACCATCGAGGGCCGTTCCAGCCGGGCGACCAGTTGCACAAAGCCGAAGCCGTTCATACCGGTGCGCTCACCCGTCCAGTCGATCAGCGCGTCGGCCAGCGCCTTGTCCACGTGCTGGCGGTCCTTCTTGTCGGCCAATGTGGGGAAATCGATGCCGATGTTGCCGCCAATGTCCATGCGGTGCAGCGCATCGGCAATCGCGTCCACCGCCGCCAGCGCCAGCTTCAACGGAGGCAGCGCGCCGTCCACGTCGATCAGCGTCATCGCGGGTGTGGGGCTGACGATGATGGCGCCGCCGGGAAAGGCGATCTCGCCGGTCTGCGCCTGCTCCACCAGTTCGTCCCAGCCATTGGCGGCAAAGGCCTTGCTGGTGGCAGGCAGCACGCGCACGGTGGCGCCACTGGCCTCAATGTCTTCGCGCAGGCTCAGCGCATCGCGCGCAGCCTCGCCGGGGGCGGGCTTTGCCACGGGCAGTTTGGTGCGGCCCCGTTCGGCAATGGCCGCGCGCGTCACGCGCACCATCATGCGCACCCCTTCGGTGGCTTCCCGCGCAAGCTGGTCGATCAGCGCCTCTGCCCCATCGTCAAAGCGGACCAGGCCGCGCCTGCCACCGGCATGGCGCTTCACCAGCTTGGCTTCGGCAACAAGGCCGGGGCGCAAACCCTCGCCCCATTCGACGCGCGCGGACAGGATGCTGCCGCCGGACACCAGAATCGCGCGCTCTTCGCCGATCCCGTCTTCGTAAAGCCATTCAGCCGACATGCGCTATTTAACCTTCAGGCCAGCCGCTTTCAGCAACCGGCGCGTTTCATAAAGCGGCAAGCCGACCACGCCCGAATGGCTGCCCGAAAGCCAGTCGCAGAACCCTTCGGCGCTGCCCTGGATGGCATAGCCCCCGGCCTTGCCGTGCCATTCGCCGCCCGCGATGTAATCGTCCATCTCTTCAGGCGAGAGGCGTTTGAACCGCACGATCGTTTCCGACAGCGCCTCACGCAAGGTTCCGTCCGGCGTCATCACCGCAACGGCAGAGAACACGCGGTGGCGGCGGCCGGAAAGCAGCGCAAGGCAGGCCCGCGCGGTGGCCTCGTCTTCCGCCTTGGGCAGGATGCGCGCGCCAGCGCCCACCACGGTATCGCCCGCAAGGATCAGGCAGCCGGGGGCCAGCGCCGCCGCAGCGCGCGCTTTTTCAGCGGCCAGACGCACCGCATGGGCGCGGGGGCGCTCAGCCTTCAGTGGCGATTCGTCGATGTCCGTGGCAACGACACGATCAGGCGTCACGCCCAACCGGCCCAGCAGTTCAAGCCTGCGCGGGCTGGCCGATGCCAGAACCAGTGCCGGAGAATTTTGGAGGGCGGGCGAAATGTCGCCCACCATCAGAAGCCGCCGGGGCCGCCGCGACCGGGCATGAAGCGGTAGGTGATACGACCCTTGGTGAGGTCGTAAGGGGTCAGTTCGACCAGCACTTCATCGCCCACCAGCACGCGGATGCGGTTCTTGCGCATCTTGCCGGCGGTGTGGCCGAGGATTTCGTGGTCGTTTTCCAGACGGACGCGGAACATCGCGTTGGGCAGGAGTTCAACCACCTGTCCGCGCATTTCGAGGAGTTCTTCTTTCGCCATCGGCGGTTTCAGATGCCTTTTATCAGAGTGTGTCAGAGTATTCTGGGAAAGCGCAGGGACCACCGGGTGCGGTTCCATGCGCGCAAGGATTCTCGCCGCCCTTAGCCTTGCTTGCCGCAAAAGGGAAGGGGGCGCGCAGTTGGGCCATCTTTGGTTCAGGTGGTCACCGCCATGTCGCCAACTATGTTGCAGTGCGACAAACTGTTACCAAATGCGGATTGTTCCGCATGGACCGCTTCGCCAACACAAGCGTTGCAAAGGCCGGGCAAGTATCCGGCGCATAATAATCAAGGGTAGTGATCGTGAACATGAGAGCGGCGACATCGCTGGCAACACTGGCTTTTTGCCTTGTCGTAACCAACCCGGCGCGGGCGCAGGACGTGACCACCGGGACCGATGCCGAGGCTGAGGCCGAAGAGGAAATCGTGGGCGAACCCGGCCAGATCCTCGTCATCGCCACCCGCATCAAGGGCCAGGTCGACACCACGCAGCCACCCATCGCCGTGCTGGATGAAGAGGCCATCGCGTCCTACGGCGCAGGCTCGTTGCAGGAACTGCTCGCCTCACTCGCCCCGCAGACCGGCTCTGGCCGCGGGCGCGGCAGCGGCGGTCCTGTGGTGCTGCTGAACGGTATGCGCATTTCCGGCTTTCGTGAACTGCGCGGCATTCCGCCAGAAGCGATCCGCCGGGTCGAAGTGCTGCCCGAGGAAGTTGCACTGCAATATGGCTACCGCCCCGATCAGCGCGTGGTCAACTTCATCCTCAAGGACAGTTTCAGCAGCTTCGGCAGCGAAACCGAATTCCGCTTCCCCATCGACGGCGGCTTTACCGAACTGGAGCAGGAATTCACGCTGACCAAGATTGCGGGCGGCAATCGCATCAACGTGACCGGCAAGCTGGAAGACGCCAGCCCGCTGACCGAGGGCGAGCGCGGCATCGTGCAGCCAGCGTCAGCGGCTCCGCTGGTGGCAGGTGATCCCTTGGCTGCAGATTACCGCACGCTGATTGCTGACAGCAAATCGGCCCAGCTCAACGCCACCCTCGCCCGCGCACTGGGCGCAGGCGCGGGCCTCAGCGTTAACCTACTGGCGCAGCGTGACAATTCACGTTCGCTCAACGGGCTGAACGCGATCACGCTGACCGATACTACCGGCAGCTTCAGCCGCACCACGCTCGATCCCGCAGCGATTACCACTCGGCGGCAGACCACCACGTTGCAGGCAGGCGTTGCGCTCAACAAGCCGCTGGGCGCTTGGAACCTCGCCATCACCGGTGATGGCGGCCATGTCGAAACGAAAAGCACCATCGACAACCGCGCCGACCTTTCCGGCCTGCAGGCACTGATCGATGCCGGATCACTCACCGCATCGGGCAACTTGCCGGTCAGCGCGATCATCCCCGGTGTGGCCGACCGCGCCCTGTCCAAGACGGACTCGCTCACCAGCCTTGCCACGCTCAGCGGCAGGCCCCTGCGCCTGCCCGGCGGTGAAGTGGCGCTGACGGTCAAGGCCGGGTTCGATTATTCCGGCATCGAAAGCACCGACACCCGCAGCGCCGCTGGCACGATCAACCTGAAGCGCGGCGATGCGCAAGGCGGCTTCAGCCTCGATCTGCCGATTACCAGCCGCAAGGAAGGCTTCGGCGCAGGCGTGGGTGACCTGTCGATCAACGCCAATGCCGAAGTGCATCACCTGTCGGATTTCGGCACGCTCTATAACTGGGGCGGCGGCCTCACCTACAGCCCCACCGATAAGCTGACGCTGCAGGCCAGCTATGTGGCGGCGGACAAGGCCCCTGCGCTGACCGCGCTGGGCGGGCCGACCACCGTCACACAAAACGTCTCGATCTTCGATTTTTCGCGCGGGGAAACGGTGCTGGCCACGGTCATTTCCGGCGGCAATCCCAACCTGTTGAAGGAACGCCAGCGTGACTGGAAATTCGGCCTGAACTGGAGCCTGCCGTTCCTCAAGGACTCCAGCTTCATCGCCGAATACTTCCGCAACAACTCCACCAATACCACCAACGGCTTTCCGTTGCTCACCCCCGAAGTGGAAGCCGCTTTTCCCGGCCGCGTGATCCGTGATGCCGATGGGCGGATCATATCGGTGGATCAAAGCTCGGTCACTTTCGCCGAGGAAAAAGGCTCGCGCTTGCGCTATGGCCTCAACCTTTCCGGCAATTTCGGCACGCCTGATCCGGCTGCGGCGCAGCGTGGACCGATGGGCCGAATGATGGGCGCAGCCGGTGGCAGGCCACCCGGCGCTCCGGCGGGCGGACCTCCGGGTGCCGGTGCTGGTGGACCTCCCGTAGGCGCAGGTGGCCCTCCGGCAGGCGGCGGCGGGCCGCGGGGAGGCCCGGGCGGCTTCGATGGACGCGGTCGCTGGAACCTGTCGCTGTTCCACACCGTCCAGTTCCAGCAATCGGTGCAGATCGCTGCGGGCGGCCAGGTTCTCGATCTGCTTGATGGTCAGGCGCTTGATGGCACCGTGGCACGCCATTCGATAGAGATGGAAGGCGGCGGCTTCTATCGCGGCTTCGGCCTGCGCATGAGCGGCAGCTACACCGGCGGCTCGCGCGTCGACGCCAGCGGCCTGCCGGGATCGACCACCCTGCGCTTCGCTCCCATCGCCAAGTTCAACTTGCGCGTCTTCGCCGATCTGGGCCGCAAGGAAAAGCTGGTGGAAAAAGTCCCCTTCCTCAAAGGCTCCCGCGTTTCGTTCGCAGTCGACAACGTCTTCAACGCCCAACAGCGCGTCACCGACGATACCGGCGCCGTCCCCCTGCGCTACCAACCCGGCTACCTCGACCCGCGCGGCACCGTGTTCGAAGTGGAGTTCCGCAAGCAGTTTTGAGCGGTGGGGCGATGGCGCTTTGCGCCAAAACCTGCCGTTCAGGACACGACGCCGTTTCGGACGTGTCGTTTACTGGCGCTTCTGTTTAAGGTTAAGGCGATAGCCGCCGACTGGCAGAGTAAGAAATATGCAGACAATCACGATTCACGATTTACATGATGAGCGCAACGTCCTCGCTTTCGACCTGCGCGACCTTCTGGCGCTTCTTGCCCCCACATCATTGGAAGCAGAATGGACAGTGGCAGATCCTGCTTGCCAGGAGTTCTTCGCGACAGGTGAGGGCGGAGCGGCCCTTGAGAAGCTCGCTGCGGAAACAGCGATGGTCAGTGGCAAGGATCTTCTGGCGCTGGCAAATGAGACCCAACAAGTCATTTGGGGTGACTTCAGGGGAGCCTTCGAAAACAGGCCGGGACAGATTTGGACAATTATTCGTGCGGTCGATAGTTCATTTTATGAAATCACGACTTCCGACGGTGAGGTGATCGAAAAGGTGCAGGGTCACTTCAATGACGTTCGATTTGCTGAATGAACGATCAAAAGCCGACATTCAGCAATCCACCTAAATCCAGCCGTAGCTGCCAAACTTTCCATAGTCCAAAACCTGCCATCACCCACCACAACATTCACTGCGCTGGCTTTCGGCCTGCCCCAAGCTTGACCGGCGAAAGCATGGCGGGTGTGCGAACGCAGTACCGCTCGTCCCCTTAAAGCGTCTTCGACCGCCCCTGAACCCACGCCCGTGCGCGTTCCATGTTGCGTTCGCGTTCGTTGGTTTCAAAGCTGTCGGCGATGTGGCGTAGCGATACGACTTGCGCCAGCGGCAGCTTTTCATCGAACATCAGCCCGCAGCGGCCGTGCCGTGCCCAGCGGATTATGCCGAAGGCTTCGACGTGTTCGCACATCAGGATGCCGGAAGTGCCGGCCTCGGGCAGACCGTCCTGCGGGATGATCGCTGCGCCGGTCACCGAAAGGTCTTCCAGAAAGCAGTGCTGCGTACCCGATAGCAGCACAAGGCGCGCCGGTATGTGCAGGCGCACGCGCGCATCGGCGCGGCGGCCGGGCACGACGGCGCTGCTGCGCGTTCCAAAGGTTCCTGATGGTTGCCCGATCATTCACCAATTGTCGCGCAACCGGACTAAAACCCCCGAAACGGACCATGCGGGAAAACCCTGATAGAGCCGGGGAAACAGGCCCTTGGGCCATTGCCTCAGCCGTGGAAGCAACTATCTGCGGAAGCATGGCCCGCAAGCCCTCCGCCCCGCCCGACCGCGAAACTGACCGCTTTCAGGAGGAGCGCGCCTCCACCACGCTGCGCGGATCGGAAAAGCCGGACATCGAACTGGGCGTCTCGGTCATCCGCGATACGGTGAACACGCTGAAGCCCAAGCCCGGCGTGTACCGCATGCAGGATGCCAAGGGCGATGTGCTCTATGTGGGCAAGGCGCGCGCGCTGAAAAACCGCGTGGCCAATTATACGCAAGTCGATCGCCTGCCCAATCGCCTGCGCCGCATGGTCAGCCAGACGCGGTCCATGACCATCGTCACCACCAATTCCGAGGCCGAGGCGCTGCTGCTGGAAGCGCAACTGATCAAGCGCTTCCGCCCGCCCTACAACGTGCTGCTGCGCGATGATAAATCGTTTCCGTTCATCCTGTTGCGCGGCGATCATGCCTACCCGCGCATCCAGAAACATCGCGGCGCGCGCAAAGCCAAGGGCAATTACTATGGCCCCTTCGCCAGCGCAGGCAGCGTCAACACCACGATCAACGCGCTGCAGAAGCTGTTCCTGCTGCGCAGTTGCAACGATGGCTTCATGTCGCGGCGGGACCGGCCCTGCCTGCTCTACCAGATCAAGCGCTGCTCGGCCCCGTGCGTGGATCGCATAACGCCTGAGGACTATGGCGAACTGGTGCGGCAGGCCAAGGATTTCCTCGGCGGCAAATCGGGCGCGGTGCAGCGCGAGATCGAAGTGCAGATGCAGGCCGCCGCTGAAGCACTGGACTTCGAACGCGCTGCCATGCTGCGTGACCGCTTGCGCGCGGCCACGTTCATCCAGGGCAGCCAGGCCATCAATGCCGAGGGCGTGGGCAATGCCGATGTCTTTGCGATGGCGGTGAAGGGCGGGCAGGTGGCGGTGCAGGCCTTCTTCATCCGCGGCGGCCAGAACTGGGGCCACCGCGCCTTCTTCCCCAGCCACACCGAGGGTCTGGAAGAGGCCGAGGTGATGACCGCCTTCCTTGCGCAGTTCTATGAAGAAGTGCCCCCGGCGCGGCTCATTCTGGTGGACCGTGAACTGCCCGAGGCCGAGCTTCTGGCCGAGGCGCTGTGCGAAGGGGCGGGCGGCAAGGTGGAAGTCTCCGTCCCCCAGCGTGGCGACCGGCGTCGGCTGATGGAACAGGCGCAACGCAATGCGGTGGAATCGCTCGACCGGCGGCTGGCCGAAAGCGGCACCAAGGCGCGCACGATGCGTGAACTGGCGGAATTCCTTGAACTTTCCGAAGTGCCGCAGCGGATCGAGGTTTACGACAACAGCCACATTCAGGGCACCAATGCTCTGGGCGCGATGATCGTGGCGGGGCCGGAAGGCTTCATCAAAGCGCAGTACCGCAAGTGGAACATCAAGACCGCGCAGACCAACGACGATTTCGGCATGATGCGCGAAGTGATGACGCGCCGCTTCGGCAAAGTGCAGGAGGATGATCCTGACCGCGAAAGCGGCATGTGGCCCGACCTTGTGCTGATCGATGGCGGCAAGGGGCAGATGTCGTCGGTGAAGGAGGCTTTGGGCGAGCTCGGCATCGAGGACGTGCCGCTCATCGCCATCGCCAAGGGTCCGCATCACGGGCGTGATGGGCGCGAGGTTTTCCATTTTCCTGATGGGCGCGAAAAGATGCTCCCCGTGAATTCGCCGCTGCTGTTCCACTTGCAGAACCTGCGCGACGAGGTCCACCGCTTCGCCATCGGCGCGCACCGGGCCAAGCGCAGCCGGGCGATTACGGCCAGTCCGCTTGACGAGATTCCCGGCATTGGTCCGGCGCGCAAAAGGGCGCTGTTGCTGCACTTTGGCACCGCCGGAAAAGTGCGTGCGGCGAGCCTTGAAGACCTCCAGCGGTCACCGGGAGTCAGTTCGGCGGTGGCGCAGACGGTCTATGATTTTTACCATCCGAACGGGTGAAACGAGGGCATTCCTGAAGTGCACCTAGATGCACCTAGGCGCACCTGACTGCACCAAGCGGTGCCCAAAGGCCGCAGGGAAAAGGGTTTCTGGCCCTTTAACCGCACTTGTTTGCGGCTCCTTCAAACTCCTCCTGTCTGATGGATGACGGGACATTCCCCGCGCTTGGGAACGCGGGGTTGGAGACGGGATTTATGACTTCAGGAACCGGTCGGAAGACCGCAAGGATCGCGTTTGCCGCATGCCTGCTGCTGGCCGGCGGCCCGCTGTGTGCGCAAAGTTCGAACGGTGTCGGGACGCCGTTCGAGCTGACGTTCTGGCAATCAGTGGCAGGCAGCGATGATCCGGCGGTTTACGAGGCCTATCTTGCGCAATATCCGGCGGGCACGTTCAGCGGACTGGCGAAGGCGAAGGTCATGACCTTGCGCCGCGCGGTGCCGGTGCCGGTGGTAGCGGTTCCGGCTCCGGCGGTTGTTCAGCCCGCCGTGGCGGCGGCGCAACCCGTTGTTGCAAAAGCGGAAAGCGTTACTCCGCCAGCGAGCGATGCCGCGTTGTTGAGCGAATTGGCGAAATCGCAGGAAGCGGGTGCCGGGACGACGAAAGTCTTGGCAGCGCAAGGGTTTGCGCTTCCTGCGCGGCCCGCGTTGCAGGACGTTGCCGATCTGCCGCTGCCCACCACGTTCTGCTCAGCCGACCAGCGTAATGCCTTTTACGAGACCCGGTACAAGCCGGTGCTGGAACTGGCGCGGACCAACAATGCCGCCGCGATTGCGCACATGCAGGCCTTGCAGCAGGCCTATGACAGCCATCAGCTTTCGCGCGATCCGACGCCGATGAACGCGTTGGCATCCGAAGCGCGCGATTATCAGCAGCAGGTGGCGGCGGTGACATACAGCCGTCAGGCGGCGGTGGTGCGACAGTTCGATGCGGTGATGGCGGTTCCGGTCACATCATGCCAGCTTGCAGAGGCTTCGAAGTGAAGCGCCTGGCGGCGGCCATCGCCCTGATTTCACTGCCATTTGCGCAGAGCGCGCAGGCGCAGGGTTGCCTTGATGGACAGACGCTGGCGGCGGCGCGGTTGCACGAATTCGAAGCGATGATGATGACGGTAAGCCTCCGCTGTCGCGCCATCGGCGTGGATATTTCCGCGGGTTATGAGGCGATGGGAACTGCTCACCGGCCAGTATTCGCCGCGGCTGGGCGGCATTTGCGCACGTTCTTTGGCGATGAACGGCATGCCTATGATGCCTATGCCACACGGCTGGGCAATCGTTACGGCGGCGGGGCGACCGATCCGGCCAACTGCCACCGGTTCGAGGCCGTAGCGCGCGATCTGGCAGCGGCGCCGGGCGTGGCGGCGCTGGGCAAGGTGGCTTTCGCGATGGTGGCAGAGCCCCGCATCACCGGCGCGGCTTGCACAAAACCCTGATCAGGAAGGCTTTTTTGGCACGAGCGGGCGGATCAACCCCTCTTGCGCAACACTTGCCACCAGACGCCCATCGCGCGTGTAGATCCGTCCGCGATTGAAACCGCGCGCACGGCCCGCCCAAGGGCTGTCGCAAGCGTAAAGCAGCCATTCGTCGGCGCGGAAATCATCGTGAAACCAGATCGCGTGATCAAGGCTGGCAATCATCATGTTGCCGCCGGCCCAGCCTGCGGCGTGGGGCATGGTGGAAGTGCCAAGCAGCGTCATGTCGCTGGCATAGGCCAGGACGGCGCGGTGGATACGCGGATCGTCGGGCAGAGTTGATACTGCGCGGAACCAGCTGTGGGCCACCGGCGGCTGCGGTTCTGACCCCATCCAGTGTCGCGGTTCGAGCGGGCGCAGTTCTATTGGCCGGCGTTCGAGCATGAGATGGCGACGCTTTTCAGGTATGCGATCGGCATATTTGAGGCGCAGGTCACGCTCGGTGGCAAGGCCTTCCGGCCCGACAACATCGGGCATTTCTGCCGCATGTTCAAAGCCTTCTTCACGCTTGTGGAACGACGCCGCCATGTTGAGGATCGGTTTGCCAAGCTGGCTGGCAACCACGCGGCGGTTGGAGAACGATCCGCCATCCAGATCGCGCTCCACCTTGAAATCAGTCTCATGATCCTCGCTGCCGCCGCGAAGGAAATAGGCGTGGAGTGAGTGGACCGGGCGATCATCGGCAACGGTCCGTTCGGCACTGGCGAGCGCCTGTCCGATCACCTGACCGCCGAATACGCGGCCCACCCCGCCGATCTTGCGGCGGCCCTCGAAGCGGTCACCGCCGTGGTCTTTTACGTCGAGCAGGTCGAGCAGCCGGGTGACAAGTTCCTGCGGCGTCGGGTCTTCATGGTCGGTCATGGCAGAGCCGATGAACCGAGTTTCCGTTTGCGTCAACGGGTTGGCTTTTGACGTTTAACCCCGGACCCGCCGCACCAGCCGCCATGCAAAGGCCTTGGCGCGGTTGGCAGCAGGCCAGCGTCCGGGCGCGCGGGGTTTGAGACCCAGTTTGCGCAGCACGCTGTTGAAGGCGCGGGCGTCAGCTTCGGCAAAGCTCCATTCGGACCGCCACGTGATCGACAGCGACACCGAGGGGGCGGGGCCGTTCTGCACGAAATGGGGCGACATGACAGGGACGTAAAGCGCCTCTGCGGGTGACAGCGACCAGACTTTGCCGTGGGGACGCAAATCATCGTGCCAGAACAGATCGCGCGGGCCGCCGGTGTGATAGCTTTCGTGGGTTTCGTCGGGGGCAAAGCGGGTATCACCTCCGGGAAACATCGTCAGCTGTTTTGATCCCATGATCTGCAACAGGATATTGTGTTCAGGATCAAAGTGATAGGGCGTGACGCCATCGGGGCTGGTGACGAAGACAAAGCCCTGCGGTTTCAGCATCGCGCCGGTGCGCGCCTCTATGGTCGGACGCAGTTCTTCCAGCAGTTCCATCAGGAGGTCGGCATAGACCGGGCATTGTTCGATGTTCTTGAGCGCGGCCCAGCTGCCTGTGGTGGCGATGTGCCGGATTGTTTCTCCGATACCGATGCCGTTGGCGGGGGCTTTTTCACCATTGAGGCCGAGCGGCAGTGCGGCGCGGTTATATTCGACAGACGCATCGGGAAGCATTTCGGCCAATGTCGCCAGCGCATCGAGTTGCATTAGTGGATGCTGGCCGAGCCGGTGGACCAGTTTGTGCGGCTTTTCCGGGTAGCAAACGGCAAAGTTTGCGCGCGAGGTCTCGTCGAACGTATCGAGCGGTAAAGCGCCTGAAAAGGCTGGGTTGTGCTGATTCATCTGCCTAATCCTGTTGGATTCCGCCGAAGTTCAATGGCGAGGAGTGTTTCGAAGATCGTGCGGCGCAACCGTCCGCCAAGCGCCACGGAAATGCGGCCGATGGGGCGGCGTTCAGTCCACAGGCTGTCGATCATGGGATGATCGGGCGCGGCGCAGCTATCGCACCATGCAATGCCGGGGCGTGAGAGCAGCGCCAGATTTTCGCGCTGGAGCAGCACGCCCGGTGAGAAGCGGGAATAGGCTTCATCGAACGCGGTCTTGAAGGAAAAGCTGCCCGGAGCGGTGAGGAAATTGGCGAGCATGGCGATGGGCTGGCCATCGAGGTTGAGCGAGAGCCGCTCAAGCTTGCCAAGCGCAGCGGCGCTGGCGAGCGACTGGCGAAACAGCGCTGCTGTGCCGGGGGCGCAGGCCATTGCGCTGTCGCTTTTGCCTTTCCAGCCGCGTTGTTCAAGGGAGAGAAAGGCTTCGGTCCATTCGGCAATGGCATTTGCATCATCATTGCGCTCAAAGGTGAGTTCGCCCTGTTCGCCCAGCCGGGTATGCTGCCGACGCAGTTCCTTGCGCTTCTTTCCGGGCAATGCGCGTTCGAGATAGAGTTCCGGCGTGAGCGGTGAATGCAGCAGCGCGCGCTGTTCGCGCATGACCAGCGCGGCAGTGCGGTGTTCGCGGTCCGCCACATCGAACAGGGCCTGCGTCAGCGGTTGTTCAAGCGGCATGGCGGGTAGGTGGAGGAACAGTGCGCGTGATGCAGAGCTGTCTTCGTCGGCCCAATCGAACAGGGCCTGCCAGAACAGCGTCTCGCACCCCGCTCGGACCAATGGTGCGCCGAGGAAGGCGTTGGGGTGGAGCCACGTGGCAAGGTGCGGCAATGGCCAGCGACCATAGCGTTTGGGCGACGTGAGCGGCAGGAGGCCGATGAGTTCTTTGCCAATTTCGAGCGTGAGGATTCGCGTTGCGCCTTGCGTATCAAAGGCTTCGCAGGCGGGAAGGAGATACCACGGTTCGAAGAACGGGTTGGGCGTGGTGGCTGCTTCGGCCAGTTCCTGCCAGCGCGTGCGGGGGTCGCCCGATGCCCATTTGCGCCACGGATCGAGGCGTGTGCGCACGGTCCCGCCGGGGACGGTCGGCAGCAGGCCAGTCAGCGATGGGAAGGGCGGCGCGTTCAAAATCTGGTTCTCCGCCTTCAGCCCTAAACGGCAAGGCGCGAAAACTCGGTTAACGTGAGGGCAAAAGAAAAACCCCGCCCGGATTGCGCCGGGCGGGGTCTCCTCTCCCCAACTTGTGGGTTGCGCCAGTTATCCGGCTGCGTTGCTTGCCAGCGCGGCCAGAAGCAGCAGCGCGACGATATTGGTAATCTTGATCATCGGATTGACGGCAGGTCCGGCGGTGTCCTTGTAGGGATCGCCCACGGTGTCACCCGTGACGGCAGCCTTGTGGGCTTCGCTGCCCTTGCCGCCGTGGTGGCCGTCTTCAATGTACTTCTTGGCATTGTCCCATGCGCCGCCGCCCGAGGTCATCGAGATGGCGACGAACAGCCCGCCGACGATCACGCCGAGCAGGAGTGCGCCAAGGGCCGCAAAGCCGTTGGCCTGGCCTGCGACGGCGGTGATGACGAAATATACCACAATCGGCGCAAGCACCGGCAGCAGCGATGGCACGATCATTTCCTTGATTGCAGCCTTGGTGACGAGATCTACGGTGCGGGCGTAGTCGGGCTTGGATGTGCCCGCCATGATGCCCGGATTTTCGCGGAACTGGGTGCGTACGTCGATCACCACGTCTCCGGCGGCGCGGCCCACGGCGGTCATGCCCATCGCCCCGAACAGATACGGCAGGAGCGCGCCGAGCAGCAGCCCGACGATGACGTAGGGATTTTCCAAGCTGAAGCTGACTGCGAGGTTCGGGAAGAATTCGCGCAAGTCAGTGGTGTAGGCGGCAAACAGGACGAGTGCCGCAAGGCCAGCGGAGCCGATGGCATAGCCCTTGGTCACGGCCTTGGTGGTGTTGCCTACGGCATCCAATGCATCGGTCTTTTCACGGACCGAATCGTCCAGACCTGCCATTTCGGCAATGCCGCCTGCGTTGTCTGTCACAGGGCCATAAGCGTCGAGCGCGACGACCATGCCAGCCAGCGCCAGCATCGCGGTTGCCGCATAGGCAATGCCGATGAGGCCGGCGAGCTGGTAGGCACCGATAATGCCTGCGCAGATCACCAGCGTGGGCATGGCGGTGGATTCAAGGCTGATGGCAAGACCTTGAATCACGTTGGTGCCGTGCCCGGTTTCCGACGATTTGGCGATGGAGCGCACCGGGCGGTAGCTGGTGCTGGTGTAGTATTCGGTGATCCAGATGATCAGGCCGGTGATGATCAGGCCGATCAGCGAGCAGTAGAACAGCGTGCGGCCGGTGAAGGTGACGGTATCAGCCAGCACGGTGTAGCTCATCGCCACCTCCATGCCGCCAAGGGCATAGTCGATGGCCCACCAGATCGCGCCGACAGACAGGATGGCGGTGACAAGGAAGCCCTTGTACATCGCGCCCATGATGTTGTTCGAGCTGCCGAGTTTGACGAAATAGGTGCCGATGATCGAGGTCACGATGCACACGCCGCCGATCAGCAGCGGCAGCGCCATCATCGGGGCAAGGGCCGCGCCCAAGCCTTTGAGCAGCAGCGCGGTGAGCACCATTGTTGCGCCCACGGTGACGACATAGGTTTCGAACAGGTCGGCGGCCATGCCGGCGCAATCGCCCACATTGTCGCCCACGTTATCGGCAATGACAGCGGGGTTGCGCGGATCGTCTTCGGGGATGCCAGCCTCAACCTTGCCGACGAGGTCAGCGCCGACGTCTGCCGCCTTGGTGAAGATGCCGCCGCCCAGACGCGCGAAGATCGAGATGAGCGATGCGCCGAAGGCAAGCGCGACGAGGCCATCGACCACGGTGCGATCATCGCCGCCCACGGTGTATCCAGCGATGTCGGTCAGGTAGTGATAGAACACCGCGATGGCGAGCAGGGCAAGGCCTGCCACCAGCATGCCGGTGATCGCGCCTGCGCGGAAGGCCAGCGTGAGACCTGCCTGAAGGCCGCTCTGTGCAGCCGCCGCCGTGCGGACGTTTGAGCGCACGGAAATGTTCATCCCGATGAAGCCCGCGACGCCCGAAAGCACTGCGCCGATGACGAAGCCGGTGGCGGAAATCGCGCCCAAAGTGGCGGCGATGATGACGGCGACGACCACGCCGACAATTGCAATGGTGGTGTACTGGCGCTTCAGATAGGCTTGTGCGCCTTCCTGAATGGCGGCGGCAATTTCCTGCATTTTGGCGTTGCCCGCCGGTGCGCCCAGCACCTGACGGCTGGTCACGAAGCCATAAACAATGGCCAGCAACCCTAGCAGTATCGATAATACGACAAGGTTCACGTTGGCATCCCCCTTTATTTGCCGGACCCCGAAAGGCCCGCACCCGTCGTTGCGGGTGGACGGGAAGCTATCGTTTTATTTCTGACCCGCAAGCCTTTCCATGACGTGGGTCAAAGGGTTTTTAATCGTGCATGTAACCCAGATTATTATGCGGCACTGCACCATCGACGATGATTGGGCTGCCCGAAGGTAAGGAGGCCGTGCCGATGTGGTGCGCCGGGATAGGGGGATTTGTGCCGGGGGGGAGCGTGAACAGCAGTTCGTAATCATCGCCCCAGCGCATGGCTTCGTCTTGCCGGGCGGGGGGGAGGCTGGCGGGGAAGGGGACGTTTGTGCTGTTGATGGCGAAGGTGATGGCGCTGGCCTGCGCCATGCGGGCGGCGTCGATCAGGAGGCCGTCAGATACATCCATCATCGCGGTGACGATGGGGGCCAGGGCGCGGCCTTCGGCGAGGCGGGGCAGGGGGCGGCGGAAGGCGGTGCTGCTGGCGTCGGTCTTGTCGCGTAACGCCTCGAAGCCGAGCATGGCTGCGCCGACAGGGCCGGTGAGCCAGAGCGTATCGCCGGGACTGGCGCCGCGACGGTCTGGCACAGGGCGGCAGGTGGCGCGGCCAAGGGCCGTGAGGCCGAGGCTGCGCGGGCCGTTGGCGCTGACGGTATCGCCGCCGAGCAGCGGGACGGCAAAGGCGGTGAGGGCTTCGTTCAGGCCGTGGAGGAAGCGCGTGTCATCCTCGCCCAGCGTGAAGCCGAGCAGGACGCCTATGGGTTCCGCGCCTTTGGCGGCGAGGTCTGACAGGTTGGCGGCGACGAGTTTCCAGGCGACGTCGGCCATGTCCTGCCCGGGCAGCCAGTGGACGCCTTCGACCATCATGTCGTGCGTGAGGATCATGGTTTCGCCGCCGAAATCGAGCACGGCGCAATCGTCCTGCAATCCGCGCGCGGCGGGGTGCGGGGCCAGCGCGCGCAGGGCGGCGATGAGGGCGGATTCCTTGCTCACGTGCGGGTCTATGCGGTGGAGGGGCGTTTGGCACAAGTGTGCTTGACCAGTGGGCACAGGCTGCTTAATCGTTCGATTAAAGGTTTCTGAGAGGAGTCGGAATAATGGCAACCGCCTATATCGTCGATGCCGTGCGCACGGCTGGAGGACGCAGGGGTGGCAGGCTGGCAGGCGTGCATCCGGTGGATTTGGCCGCGCGCAGCCTTGATGCGATCATCGCGCGGGTGGGGCTTGATCCGACCGTTGTTGACGATGTGATCATGGGCTGCGTGACGCAAGCCGGACAGCAGGCGATGCAGGTGGGGCGCAATGCGGTGCTGGCGTCAAAGCTGCTGCCGCAATCGACGCCTGCGGTTTCCATCGACCGGCAGTGCGGATCATCGCAGCAGGCGATCCAGTTTGCGGCGCAGGCGGTAATGTCTGGCACGCAGGACGTGGTGATTGCGGCGGGTGTGGAAAGCATGAGCCGCGTGCCGATGGGATCCAACGCCACGTTCCACATGAAGGAAGGCCTTGGGCACTACAAATCGCCGGGGCTGGAGGAGAAGTATCCGGGGATCATGTTCTCGCAGTTCGTGGGCGCGGAAATGATCGTGAAGAAGCATGGGTTCTCCAAGGACGACCTCGACCGCTTTGCGCTTGCCAGCCACCAGAAGGCGATTGCGGCGACCAATGCGCAGGCTTTTGCGAACGAGATCGTCGGCGTTGAGGTGGAGACGCCCGAAGGCCCGGCGATGCACAGCGTGGACGAGGGCATCCGCTTTGACGCGACGCTGGAGAGCATTGCGGGGGTAAAGCTGTTGCAGCCTGAAGGTTCACTCACGGCGGCAAGTTCCAGCCAGATCTGCGATGGGTCGAGCGCGGTGCTGGTGGTGTCTGAAGCGGCGCTCAAGGCCTATGGGCTGACGCCGCTGGCGCGCATTCACAACCTGACGGTGACGGCGGGCGATCCGGTGATCATGCTGGAAGAGCCGCTGTTCGCCACTGACCGTGCGTTGCAGCGGGCGGGGCTGAGCATGGCCGACATCGACCTTTACGAGGTAAACGAAGCTTTCGCTTCGGTGCCGATGGCGTGGCTGAAGCATACCGGCGCGGACCCTGAAAAGCTCAACGTCAATGGCGGCGCGATAGCGCTGGGCCATCCGCTGGGCGCATCGGGGACGAAGCTGATGGCAACGCTGGTCCATGCGCTGCGGGCGCGGGGCGGCAAGTATGGTTTGCAGACGATGTGCGAAGGCGGCGGTGTTGCCAACGTGACGATCATCGAAGCGCTTTGATTTTTAGTATTCAGGAAGAAGGACTTATCTGATGAAGCTCGACAATACCGTAGCAGCCGTGGTGACCGGCGGCGCTTCCGGCCTTGGTGCCGCCACCGCCCGGGCGCTTGCCGCCAAGGGCGTGAAGGTTGCCATCTTCGACTTGCAGAAGGACAAGGGCGAGGCAATGGCCGCTGAAATCGGCGGCGTGTTCTGCGAAGTGAACGTGACCAGCGATGAGAGCGTGGACGCAGGCTTTGCCAAGGCGCGCGCGGCGCATGGGCAGGAGCGCGTTCTGGTCAACTGCGCGGGCACCGGCAACGCGATCAAGACTGCAAGCCGTTCCAAGGAAACGGGCGAGATCAAGCATTTCCCGATGGATGCGTTCAACTGGATCATCCAGATCAATCTGGTGGGCACATTCCGCTGCATCGCAAAGTCGGCTGCGGGCATGATGGCGCTTGATCCGTGTGACGAATTTGGCGAGCGCGGGGCGATTGTGAACACGGCTTCGGTTGCAGCTGAAGACGGACAAATGGGGCAGGCAGCCTATTCCGCATCGAAGGGTGGCGTGGTGGGCATGACCTTGCCGATCGCGCGTGATCTGATGGCCGAGGGTATCCGCGTGAACACGATCCTGCCCGGCATTTTCGATACGCCGCTGCTGGCAGGTGCCCCGCAGAACGTGCGCGATGCGCTGTCGGCTTCGGTGCCGTTCCCCAAGCGGCTC
This sequence comes from Novosphingobium sp., assembly GCF_030696665.1. Lineage (GTDB taxonomy): Bacteria > Pseudomonadota > Alphaproteobacteria > Sphingomonadales > Sphingomonadaceae > Novosphingobium. Next base: position 37,281 of record NZ_JAUYRV010000007.1, on the reverse strand, counting down.
GGTCAACCGGCAGAATATGCCAATCTGGCGATGTGCATGATCGAGACGAGCTATTTCAACGGCGAGGACGTGCGCCTTGACGGTGCGATCCGCATGGCGCCGCGTTGATGTGACAGAGGGCGCGCACTCGCAACAAGCGGGGCGCGCCCTTGGCCTGAGGCCCCCGCCTTCGCGGGGGTGCGGAGGGTTTTCGGGAGAGTTTTGTTGGCCGATTACACGCAGATCAAGCTCGACATCGCCGAAGGCATCGCCACGCTGACGCTGCACCGGCCCGAGAAGATGAACGCCTATACCGGCACCATGATGGCCGAGATGATCGATGCGTTCGACCGCACCGATGCCGATGACAGCGTGCGGGCGGTGATCGTGACGGGATCGGGCGACCGGGCGTTCTGTGCAGGCGCGGACCTGACGCCCGATGATGGCAAGCACGTTTTCTCCAGCGGCGATGCGGTGGAGGACTTGTCTGACCCGCGCGTGCGCGATGGTGGCGGGATGATTACGCTGCGCATCTACGAATCGAAAAAGCCGGTGATCGGCGCGATCAACGGCGCGGCAGTGGGTGTGGGCGTGACCATGCAATTGCCGATGGACATTCGCCTTGCATCCACGAAGGCGCGGTTCGGGCTGGTGTTTGCGCGGCGCGGGATTGTGCCCGAGGCGGCTTCGAGCTGGTTTCTGCCGCGCATCGTGGGCACGGCGCAGGCGCTGGAATGGTGCATGACGGGCCGCATATTTGATGCGCAAGAGGCGCTGCGGGGAGGGCTGGTGCGATCCTTGCACGAACCGGAAGATCTCATGCCCGCAGCCGTGGCGCTGGCGCGCGAAATTGCCGACAATACCAGCGCGGTTTCGGTGGCGATGACGCGCGCGATGCTGTGGCGCAACCCCAGCCTTTCGCACCCGATGGAAGCCCACCGGGTCGATAGCCGGGCAATCTACACGCTGTCGCGCGGGGGCGATGCCGCCGAAGGAATTGCCAGTTTCCTTGAAAAACGCGCTCCCCGCTACCCGGGACGCGTTTCTTCGGATATGCCGTCGTTTTATCCGTGGTGGAGCGAACCGGGTTGGGAATGAGTGTGGACGTGGAAAAAGGGCCAAGCCTGGAGACGCCGGGCGCGCGCGATCTGCTGTTGCAGACCGCATCCAACATCATGCGTGAAGGCGATGTCGTCGACATTTCGCTTTCGGAACTGAGCCTGCGATCCGGGCTGAATTCGGCGCTGGTGAAATACTATTTCGGCAACAAGGCCGGGATGCTCAAAGCGATGCTCGACCGGGACATGGCGAACATCGTCCATTCGGTCGACGCGCTGCTGGCCAAGGACGACATGAGTCCGGAAGACAAGCTGCGGCTGCATATCTCGAAGTGCATCGATACCTATTACACATACCCCTACCTCAACCGCCTGCTGATGCGGTTGGTCCGCGACAGCGACGAGGCCGAGGCCAAGCGCATTGCCGACAAATATCTGCTGCCGCTGCACCGGGCCTATAACCGCTTCATCGGCGATGGGGTGAAAGCGGGCGTATTCCGGCCGATCAACCCGCAACTGTTCTACTTCACCGTGACTGGTGCAGCTGACCGATTCTTTTCCGCGCGGCTGGTGCTGAAACATTGCTTCGATCAGGACACGCTGACCGAGGAATTGCGCGACAGTTACCGCGAGCATACCGTCGATTTCATCATGACGGGCATTCTGGCGCGCTGATCGCCGGTTGACCGGCGGACCTTGCAAAATGGGCGCAGCATGGAACGATGCTGCGCCCATTTTCCTGCAATAGGTTTGCGAGGGCCGGATAAAGAAAATTTCGTCTGGCCCGCCCTCCGGCAATGAATTAACGCTTCGCTTGCCGCTTGGTGACACTTTATTTCGCCCTTGCAAACCAAGCTGGTTTCATGTGATACGAAATCATGCCAGGAACACAGACCCGCCTTACCGACTTCATGCCCTATCGCATGGCCATCACCAGCAATGCGGTGAGCGGGCTTATTGCGGGCGAATATCGCAGCGAATTTGGCCTGAAGATTCCCGAATGGCGGATCATGGCGGTGCTGGGCGATGCCGGCCCTTTGACCCAGCGCGATCTCGTCCGTGCCACCTTGATGGACAAGGTGGCAGTGAACCGGGCGTGCAAGGTGCTGGAGGACAAAGGTTTTTTGCAGCGCAGCCCAAACGAGAACGACGGGCGCTCGCATCACCTGGAATTGACCGCAGCGGGCTGTGAATTGCACGCGCAGATCTGGCCACAGGCGGTGGATATGTACCAGAAGATCTTTTCAGCCATCACCACGCGCGAGCAGGATAAGCTGCGCAGCATTCTCGAAAAGCTGCTCAAGGCCGCACGCGCGCTTGAAGGCGACGAGAAGTGAAGCTGGCTTCGCTGCCACAGGGGCGGGATGGGCGGCTGATCGTCGTTTCCGATGATCTGGCATGGTATGCCGACGCCGATCATATCGTGCCGACGCTGCAGGCGCTGCTGGACGATTGGGACCGGTTCTATCCGCTGATCGAGGCGCTGGGCATCGAACTGGCGCATGGTGCAATTCCGCGCAAACGCTTCCACGAACGTGAGGCCTGTGCCCCGCTGCCACGTGCCTTTCAGTGGGTTGATGGCAGCGCTTACGTCAATCACGTTGAACTGGTGCGCAAGGCGCGCGGGGCGGAATTGCCCGAAAGCTTCTGGACCGATCCGCTGATGTATCAGGGCGGCAGCGACGATCTGCGCGGCGCGCGCGATCCGATCCGGCTGGCGGATGAGGCGTGGGGCTGCGATTTCGAGGCGGAGATCGTGGTGGTGACGGGCGACGTGCCGCAAGGCGTTTCTGCCGAGCAGGCACTGCGCCATATCCGGTTGGTCGGGCTGGTAAACGACGTGTCGCTACGCAACCTCATTCCCGGCGAACTGGCCAAAGGCTTCGGCTTTGTGCAATCGAAGCCGGCCAGCCATTTCTCACCTGTGTTTGTCACGCCCGATGCCTTGGGCGACGCCTGGGGCGGCGGCAAGCTGTCGCGGACGTTGATGGTGGACCTTAACGGCGAAGCGTTTGGCCGGATCGAGGCGGGCGAGGAATGCACGTTCGATTTCGGCGTGCTGATCGCCCATCTGGCCAAGACCCGCAGCCTTGGCGCAGGCTCGCTGATCGGGTCTGGCACGGTATCGAACCGCGATCCGGATGGCTCACCGGGCCGTCCGGCGGGGCAGGGCGGGCGCGGCTACGCCTGCATTGCCGAACAGCGGATGGTCGAAACGATTGCAGCGGGCGCGCCTGCCACGCCGTTCCTGAAGGCCGGAGACACGGTGCGGATTGAAATGCGCGATGCCAAGGGGCGCAGCATTTTCGGGGCGATTGACCACGCGGTCGTAGCTGGCTGACACCTAGTTGAAGGTAATTGAAAAACCCCGCAAGGCGCTGGCCTTGCGGGGTTTTTCTTTTGCGGATCGTGCCTGCTCGCGATCAGGGCTTCTTGTTGATCAGGCTGTCGCTGATCGAGCAGGATGCCGGACCGAGAATTACGATGAACAGCACGGGCAGGATGAACAGAATCAGCGGGATCGTCATGATCGCTGGCAGACGCGCGGCCTTTTCCTCGGCACGCATCATGCGCTCGTTGCGGAATTCGGCAGACAGTACGCGCAACGCAGATGCGAGCGGAGTGCCATAGCGTTCGGTCTGGATCATGGTGGTGACCACGCCTTTCACCGAATCCAGATCGACACGATAGGCAAGGTTTTCGAAGGCATTGCGGCGTTCGGTCAGGAACGACAGTTCGATGGCGGTCAGCGCGAATTCATCGCCCAGTTCCGGGTAGGCACGGCCCAGTTCGCGGGCCACGCGGTTGAACGCGGCGTCGACGGTAAGGCCAGCTTCGGCGCAGATCACCAACAGGTCGAGCGCATCGGGCAAGCCTTTGCGGATTTCGTTGGTGCGTTTGTTGACGAGGTTTTTGACAAAGATGTCAGGCGCTTTGTAGCCCAGAATGAGGCATGCGGCAAAACCCATGAACCGCTTGAACGGGGTCCATTCGGGGAACATGTCGGACATGTAGAACATGAGTCCGCCAATGATGCCGAGCACGATCGGGCCGATCAGGCGGCCCAGAATAATCGCAACCGCCCATTCCTTCTTGCGGATGCCAGCCTGCGCCAGCCGCTGCTGCGCGACCGAAAGCTGGCTGTCCTGCAGCACCTTGAGGGATTCGAGGAAGCCGCGAATCTGGTCGGTCGTCTGGTTGCGGCGGACGATGCTTGTCCGCTTGCGCGCACTGCTGGTGACAATGCCGGCCTTGAGCTGCTCACGCCGCTCGTTGAGCGCCTTCACGCGCTTGGCCATTGGATCGCGGACGGTGATCGCGGCGTAGATGGCAAGCAGGACCGCAGCGGCAGCAATGCCAATCAGGATCGAACCGAGGAGGTAAACGTCGAAGCCGAGGAGTGTCGGTCCGGGCGGGTTTTGTATCATGGCCTGTCCCTTTTCCTCAGATTTCGAAGCTGACCATCTTGGCCATGATGAAGGCCCCGATGCCGAGCCAGGTAAGCCCGCCTGCGCCTGCGATAATCAGACGTTCGTCGATGAAGAACTTGCCAAGATATTCGGGGTTGATCGTGTAGATCAGCGCGAAAACGATGAACGGCAGCGAGCCGACGATGTAGGCCGAAGCCTTGGATTCAGAACTCATCGCCTTGATTTTCAGCTTCATCTGCGCGCGTTTGCGCAGCACGTCCGAAAGGTTTGCCAGCGTTTCAGCCAGATTGCCGCCGGTTTCGCGCTGGATGGCGAGCGTGATGCAGAAGAAGTTGAATTCGGGCAGGTTGAGGCGGTCTGCAGTGTCCTGCAGCGCATCTTCCATTGTGCGGCCCACTTTGATGCGGTCTGTCACCAGCTTGAATTCCTCGCCCACCGGGCCGGGCAACTCGCTGGCGACAACGCCGAGCGTTTCGGTCACCGGAAGGCCTGAGCGCAGGCCGCGCACCAGCAGGTCCAGCGCATCGGGAAGGCGCGTGACGAAGTTGTCGATACGTTTGCTGATGGCCATGCCAACAACCAGATGCGGAAGCCCGGCACCGATCAGAACCCCGGCCGCCAGCGCCAGCAGCGGCGCACCGCTCTTTATATAGACCAGCGCGGTGATCCCCAGCGCAATGCCGCCGCTGACATAGAGATACTGCGAAAGGGTCCAGCCCTTGCCTGTGCGCTTCAGCCGCAGTGCGAGCGCTTCCAGCCGCGAGCCGGAACCGGCAAGCTTCATCGCGCCCGGTTTGCGGTTTGCAACCGTCTTGCGATACTGTGCTTCGACCTTGTCGACGGCCTTGTCGGAGTGGCGGAAGCGCACCGATTGCAGGCGCCGTCCGCTCTCCTTCGAGGCGGATGGGCCGGCAAGGGCAGCATAGCCCAGCACCATCGCCAGCATCAGGCCAACTGCCATCACCACTAGCTGCAGAATGCTCGTCATTGCCGGTGCCTTCCTGTCATCTCAAACGTCTGTTTCGCCAATTGCATTACCCGTTCAGGGAAAGGTTCAGGCGTTGGCTTTTGTTTTGGCCTTCGGTTTGGCCAGCATCTTCTTCAGATCGAACTTGCCCAGCAGTGAAGCCTTGCGTGTATCAATGCCCGCATCCGCAGTTGTGCTGCCGTCATCGTCAACCGAACCGATCACTGCGTGTGCGATGTCGCGCAGCAGGCCACCGGCCTTCGACGCGCGGTTGGCCGCAACGAATGTCTGGCCCAGTTTGGCCGCGTTCGAGGCACCCTTGATGTCGTAGGGCACCATGAAGTTGATCTTGCGTTCGATCGAGGCTTCGAAGTCGGCCTTGCTGATCTCGTTCGCCCCGGCCTGAACCTTGTTGGCAACGATAATCGGACGGGCATGCGCTGCGTTGCTCTTGAGCCATGACAGCAGGCGGATCGCATCGCGCGCGCCCGAAAGCGTCAGTTCGGTGGCCAGCACCACCACGTTCACATCAGCCAGCAGGTGCGGGAAATTGATCAGCATGTTGCGTGGCATGTCGATCACGGTCATCTCGAACGCCTGCCGGAATTCCTCCTCCAGCTGCACGAAGGCGCTGCCATCGGTCATCAGCGGCGAATTGATTGGCGCTTCGGCCGAGAGGATTGCCAGATTGTCGTTCGCCCGGATCATCGCGCGTTCGATGAACAGCCCGTCGATGCGGCTGGGATTGTCGATGGCATCGGTCAGCCCGCGTCCCGGCTCGAGATCGAGCGTGAGTGCGCCGGTGCCGAAGTGCACGTCGAGATCGAGCAGCGCGGTGGGCAGCTTGTGTTCGGTGCTGAACAGCCACGCCAGCGAGGTTGCCAGCGTAGACGCGCCAACTCCGCCGCGTGTGCCGACCACGGCCATCGAGATGTGCTTTCGCGCACCCATCGGATCGTGGCTTTTGGGCGCGGCAAAGATCGTTTGCGCCTGCACCATCGCATCGCGGATCTGGCCGGGGTTGAGCGGCTTGAGCAGGTAGTCCTGGATGCCCGAAGCGACCAGATCGCGATAGAGGCGCACGTCATTGACCTGGCCCACCGCGATGACAACCGTGCCGGGCTCGCACACTTCGGCCAGCGCATTGATATCGTTGAGCGGATCGCCGCTTTCCGACAGATCGACCATCAGGATGTTCGGGCTGGCAGTGATCGAAAGCGACTGGATCGCGTTGCGCAGGCCGCCACGGTGGCACTTTTCCGGTGCCCAGCCCATGTCGACCACGACCGAGCGGAGCACGTCCAGCGCGGTTTCGTCGCACATGAAGGCGGCGAAGGCATCGCGTGTTGAGTTCTTGAGGCTCATGGCTCAGTTCCCTCCTGCGCTAGAGGTGTTGTTGCTCTTCAGGCCAGCTTCGCCGGTGGGCTTGGCTGCGCGGTAGCTGTCGATGGCCTTCGTGCCACTCATCACCACGGTTTCGCCGGTGCCGGCTGCGCCCTGGATGAGGTGTTCCTTGTCGGCGACCATCGCGGCAAGATTGCTGTTGATGGCGCAACCAAAGTTCGTGCTGGTCTTGTTGCTCATCGAGAAATCGGACTTTGCGGACCAGTCGGGGCATCCGGGGACCGAAGCCTTGGCACGGGTCACGACAATGCGCGCACCGCCTGCCGAGACATAGCCCGGCGTCATCGGTGCGGGGCCATCGACGTACATCCCCCAGCGTCCGGCCACAGCGTCAATCGACGCCACGGTGGCTTTGGACTGGAGCGGATCATCGAGTGCGATCTTGTCGCCATACTTCAGACCGAGGCTTTCGAACCAGCCTGCGAGGCGGCGCTGTTCGGTTACCGAAAGACCGCCGCCGGGCAGGGTTTCGATGTCGAAAACAAAGCGGTCACGCTCTACCACCGGCTGGTGGACCGAGTTCAGCATGCGGTTTTCAGGCGTGTTCGCCGAGCAGGCTGAAAGCGTCACGGCAAGCGAGAGGGCGAGCGCTGCGGTGGTGCCGCGATTGAGAGTGTTACGCATGACTGGTCCCTTTCTCACTGGACGCTGAAGCCGGGCTGCACGCTGGCAACCTGCTTGTCCTTGCGGCGGTCTGCATCAAGAGCGCCGAGTTTTGGCCCGGACTGGACAGAGCCTTCCTTCTCGGTAGGCTTTGGCCGGTCACCGCCCGTCACCCCGTCCTGATCCATGTGCCCAAGCAGGCGCTGAAGGTCGTTGGGGCTTTGGAACCCGTCGGTCGGCAGTTTGATGTCATTGGCGTTGACCGGATTGACGAGGTAAGGCGTCACCACGATCACCAGTTCGGTCTCGCCCTTGCGATAGCTGGTCGAACGGAACAGCGACCCGAGGATCGGAATGTCCCCCGCGCCGGGCATCTTGGTCAGCGTGTTCTGCGCGCTGTTGCTAAGCAGCCCCGCGATCATGAACGACTGGCCCGAGCCAAGCTCCACCGTGGTTTCGGCACGGCGCACGGTCAAAGCCGGGATTTCGATGCTATCCAGTTTGAGCGCGCCGGTGCTGGAAAGCTCCGACACTTCAGGACGCACGCGGATCGAGATGCGGCCATTGGCCAGAACCGTCGGCGTGTAGGCAAGGCTGACGCCGTACTTCTTGTATTCGATGGACGTCGTGCCAAGCCCTTGCGACACGGGGATCGGATATTCGCCGCCTGCCAGAAAGTCTGCCGTCTCACCCGAAATCGCTGTGAGGTTCGGTTCGGACAGGGTTGTGACCAGACCGAGCGTCTCGCCCGCATCCAGCGCGCCCAGCAGATCAAGGCCGAGCAGCTTGCCCATGCCTGCAATCGTGGTGCCCGAAGCCAACGAACTTACTGAACTACCAGCTTTTTCCACAATGCCCGTCGGATTGGTCGCGGTTATTTTCGTGGGGTCGATAGTGTAGCCGATGGTGGAGCCGTTGCCTGCGCCCACGCCAAACGGCAGGTTCGGATCGGTAGTGAAGTTACTGCCGATAGCGCGGCCTTGACCAACGCCAAACTTGATTCCGCCGGTGCCATCAATCGTCGTCAGGTTGACGCCGATGGTGCGCACCAGCGAGCGGCTGACTTCTGCAAACTTCACGTGCAGGCTGACCTGCAGCGGCGTTGCCATTTTCAGGCGGCTGATCACATTGGTCTTGTCACCGACGAATGCCTTGACCAGACGCTCGGCCTCGGCAGCATCTTCAGGAGCGCCAACTGTGCCGGTAAGCAGCACCGTGCCGTTCATCGTGGCCACGTTGACGCGTGCCTCGGGCATGGCGAGGTGCAGCATCTGGTCGATCGAGTCGAGGTTGTTGCCGACGCGGATGTTGGCAGACCACACCACCGCTCCCTGAGCGTTGCTGGCATAGACAGTGGTTTCGCCACCGGCCTTGCCGAACACGTAGAGTTGGCTGGCCGATTTGACCTGCACATCGGCGATTTGGTCGTTGGCGACGAAGACGTCGGCCATGCGGCCCGGAACGGTTACCAGTTCGCCACGTCCGATCGAGATTGTGACGGTCCGCGCAGGGCTGGTGCTGCTCTGTGCATGAAGCGTGGCGGTGGTCGGCACCAGTGCCAGCGGCGTAGCGATCATCGCAGCCGAAACAAGCGTGGTGGAAAGACGGCGTTTCATGGGTGTGCCCTTCAAAGTCGGGTTCAGTCGTGACGCGCTCATGGTCAGTTACCCCCCAGCGAGACGTCTTCGGTCTTGTCACCGCGCGTTACCCGCACCACCGGACCGGTCTTGACCGGAGCGGCATTTCCGCTCGACCGTGGACCTTCGTAAGATCCGCCGCCCGAAGGAGCCTTCGCCACGGGTGCGGTCGAGCGCTGGAAGCGCGAAACATCGGCACCGGTCGAGAAGCTGGACTTGGCGGATTCGAGCGGACGGCTCATCGCCTGCTTCAGCAGCGCTTCTTCCTGCTGCTTGGTGGCGCCAGCAGGGATCTTGATGTCGCCTGAAGCCAGTGCCTGTTCCAGCTCCGCCGAATTGTCGGCCAGCGAGCGCAACGAGAGGCTGATCGTGCCGATGGTCTGCGAAACCGCGATTTGCTCGGCCATCTTCGGCGTCACTTCCAGCGTTACGGTGCTGAAGGTGCGGACGCGGGTCTTGCCTTCAACCATGACCTGTTCAGCCGACTGGTCGGTCGCGAGTACACGCAGGTTCTTGATAAAGGTTTCAGAGGCCTTGAGCGGCAGGCCATCGCCCTGGCTCTTGACGGTCTGGGTCAGCACGAGGTCGATGTGATCGCCCGGGAAGACGAAGCCGGCAACGCCGGTGCGCGCAGAAACCGGGATCGTCACGGCACGCATGCCAGCGCCGAGTGCTGCGGCAAGGAAGCCACGGTCACCGGGGGAGACGAGGTTGCCTTTGGTCACCGGTTCGCCTGCCGTGATCGGGTTGCGCACCACGGTGCCGAGCAGCTTTTGCAGGTCTGCCTCGCCTTCAAGGAAGTAGGCGTCCTGCACCATGTCTTTGGGCCAGGGCTGGAAGTTGATGGAATCGGCCGTGATGATCGTGCCGATTGGCAGCGCGCGCTGGGCGACGAGGACTTTGGCCCCCATCGGCACCTTGGCCGCAGCTTCTGCCTGAGGCGACCCTGCGCCGGCGAAAAGGCTCCTGGCCGCGAAGGCCGTGCCGATCGCGACGATCAGCGCCCCCACCAGCAGCATCAGCTTCCTCTTGTCCATGACTACTTGTCCCGCCCGTTAAAGTCCCGCCCGCATGTCTCGGGCAAAATGGTTAAGATTTGTGATATTGCGTTCATGCGCCTGTAACCGAACGCCATCCGGCCTCCAGCATGGGAGCCAGCGTGATCAGGCCCGCAGCGGCGATGGCGACGCCGTAAGGGATCTTTGCATCGCGGCGGCGTGTCACCATGAAGTGCCACATCGCCATCAGAATGGTGAGCACGCCGCCGATCAGCGACATGATGACGAGCAGCTTCACAAAGCTCATCGGGGCCAGCCACAAGGCCAGCGCGGTCAGCAGCTTCACATCGCCGCCACCCATCAGCTTCAGCGCGAACAATCCTGCCAGAACCACAAAGGCCAGAAGGGCCACGCCCACCATCATCGCAACGTCCGGCCACAGCGAAAGACCGGCCGCCCACCAATAGATGGGCGCGCCAAGCGCAATCGCGGCGGTCAGCCAGTTGTCGATCTGGCGGCGGCGGATATCGGTGAAGGCGGCAACCAGCAGCGCGATTGCCAAGGCCCCGACCAGTCCGTAAACGATGAAGTTCCCCTGCATGCTTCTGGGCATACGGGACAATCACTTACCAAACGGTAACCAAACCTTGGCGCGGATTTGCGCAGGAGACGGCGCTTGGGATTCGATAGCAATACGGCAGGACACATTGATCGCCGGGCGATTCCGCCTGCTGCAACAGAGGCGCTCTGGCATGCAGCCGATGGCGCGGCGATCCGGCGGATCGATTGGCCGGGGCACCCCGGAGAGCTGGATGGCGATGGCCCGCGCGGTTCGTTGCTGTTCTTGCCGGGGCGGGGTGATTTCTATGAAAAGTATCTGGAATCACTGGATTACTGGCACGGTCAGGGCTGGCGCGTAACCGCGCTGGACTGGCGTGGGCAAGCAGGTTCCGGTAGACTGACCGCTAACCCCAATACCGGCCATGTCAGCGACTTTTCGGTGTGGGTTGATGACCTCGCGGGGTTCTGGTCAGACTGGGTGAAGTCCACCCCCGGACCCCATGTCATCGTCGGCCATTCGATGGGCGGGCATCTGGTTCTGCGTAGTGTCGCGGAAAAAAGAATTAACCCTGTTGCCGTGGTTTTGAGCGCGCCAATGCTCGGCTTCCTCACGCCGGGGCCGAATCGGGTGCTGCACAAGGTGGCCGAAGCGATGTGCCGATTCGGCGATCCCGAACGCACCGCATGGAAGATCAGTGAAAAGCCGGGGACCACGTTGGCCGCGCGCAATACGCTGCTGACTCATGACGAGGCCCGCTATGCCGACGAGGCGCACTGGAAGGCGGCGCGCCCGTTCCTTGGGCTGGGGCCGGGATCGTGGCGCTGGGTCGAGCGGGCTTACGCTTCGATGCTGGTGCTCGATGCACCGGGGATGCTTGAGCGCGTTGAACAGCCTGTGCTGCTACTTTCTGCCAGGTACGATGGTCTGGTCTCGTCGCGCGCCATTGAAAAGGCGGCGCGCCGTCTGCCGCGCGCGCAATTGACCGTCTGGGGGCGGGAAGCGCGGCACGAACTGCTGCGCGAGGTCGATGCTGTGCGTGACAAGGTGATCCGCACCATCGACGATTTCCTTGATCGGTTGGCCCCTGCGCTTGGGGAGTCCGAAATCGCGTGAACGGACTGGTTGGTGATTTTGATATTGCGATCATCGGGGCAGGGATGGCAGGCGCCAGCCTTGCCGCTGAATGCGCGCCCCACGCGCGTGTGCTGGTGGTAGAGGCTGAGGATACCCCCGGCTATCACACGACCGGACGTTCTGCCGCGTTCTGGGAAGAGACTTACGGCGGCCCTGCCGTGGTGCCGCTGACGATGGCGTCGGGACACTTTCTGCGCGAGGGTGGCTTTCTGGCCCCCCGTGGTGCGCTTAACATCGGGCAAGCGGCAGATCGGGACAAGGTAGCAGCGTTCATCGAAACGTATACAGCGCTCGGCGCGACGCTGCATTTGCAAAGCCGCGCAGAGATTGCGGAGCGGGTGCCGGGCTTGCGCGCAGACTGGGTAGTCGGCGCGTGGGAACCGGGCTGTGCCGACATCGACGTGGCAGGCCTCCACCAGCACTATCTTGCCGCATCGAAGCGCACCGGCAGCGTTCTGCGCGTTCGTGCGCGGGTGGACCAGATCGAGCGCGAGGGGGCTGGGTGGCGCATCGCTTGGGCTACGGGTGAGGCGCGCGCGGGTGTGATCGCCAATGCCGCCGGGGCTTGGGCCGATGAACTGGCAAAGCTGGCAGGCGCAAACCCGCTCGGCATCGCTCCCATGCGCCGCACAATCGTGCAGGTCCGCACCGATCCTGCGCCGCAAGACGATCTGCCGCTGGTGCTGGGCATCAATGAAGACTTCTATTTCAAGCCGCAGGGCGGCCGCCTGTGGCTTTCCCCGCATGACGAGATCCCCGATGTGGCAGGCGATGCCGCGCCCGAGGAACTGGACGTTGCCATCGCCATCGACCGCTTCGAAAAGGTGGTGGACTGGAAGATCGCAGCGCTGGAACGGCGCTGGGCAGGCCTGCGCTCTTTCGCGCCCGATCGCCTGCCGGTCTATGGCTTTGATCCGGCGGTGCCCGGCCTGTTCTGGTTTGCAGGCCAAGGCGGCTTCGGCATCCAGACGGCGCCCGCCGCTGCGCGTCTGGCCGCGCAGTTGCTGCTGGGCCGTCCGCGCGATGGGTTGACCGCAGAGATAGACGCCGCCGTCTATTCCCCCGCCCGCTTCACCGCCGGATAGGACCGGATTGGCGCTTTGCCACGCGATTTTGCGTGATAGGTTCCGGGCGGGATCAACCAAGGGGAATCACGATGGCCCACCGTTTCGAAATCCGCGCCAACAAGGCCGGAGAGTTCGTCGCCTATTTCTGCCACAACAGCGAAGCGATCTTCTGGACTGAAGGCTACAAGAGCAAAGCCAGCGCCAAGAACGCGATTGAATCGATCCTCAAGAACGGTCCGGGTGCGGAAGTGGTGGACACGACGGACGATTGACGGCTGCCCGCGCCGCGTCACGGGCGTGGGTCCACCTCGTGACGCGGATGTTGGCCAATCGCAAATTCGGCCCAAAACTTGCCGGTCCGGATACGACGCCGTTGCGGACGTAGACACAAGCTATTTGGCGTTAGTAGGTGCTGCTAGTTCACCTTGTGCCCAGCAGTAGGTTTGGTCGGATTTTCGTATGACCTGTTGCTTGAGCAGCAAGGGGATCAAAGCTGCATCTTCCACAGAGTGTTCATCCACAAAATCTCCACACAGCTTGGCGAACGGGGTCGCACTCAGGCATGATCTGAGAAGGGCCAAGTTCAGAACACCAAGTCTTTTCGCAAAAACCTCAGTTCGGGCATCACTCAACTCCTGAAATCTTTGAGAGAAAGGGTGCCCGGACGATCGAAACCTGTGCAGCTTGACAGGATCACTTATCACTTCTGGTTCTGAGCAAGACGGAAGCCATTGTAGGATCAGCGGTTGGACAGCAGATGTATGTTGTCCGAACGAGTATACCAGTTGAGGCTTCAAAGGTCGGTCTTTTAAACCATAGACATAACGTTCGCGGCGAGATTCATAGAAAACATCTTCAGCCAATATCTTAAGTGCCACATTTTTACGGCTATTTTCTGCGGTAAAATAGAACATCCAAAGACTGCTAACTATGGTAAATAGTGCAGGTATAGAAGCTATGCAAAAAATTAGGATAATGACCTTGGTAAGACGTTTGATACTTCCGGTCATTTTGATTACCATAGTTTGCGTGTAAAAGCTGGTTAGCACCTGGGGGGCGACACGGCGATAGCAAAAGCCGCCATTCCGCTTCCCACCCAATAACCCCCGTAGCAGCCTTCTCGTCACAGACCCGAAATCGGCCATTGATTTCGGTGGAATGCGGACGGCGGACACGGCCGCTTGTGTGCATGTAGCGCGTAGATTGCTGGCAGCATTTTGATGCGGACATTGGATGTGTCCTTTTCGGAACTAGCTGTCTCTTTTCCATCGTCGTCGATACGCAGCACTGCGCCTCAGTCGCCGCGCAAATGCGTGTCAGATTGCCGTCGACAAACCCGTGGCCAATTTGGCGCAAATTTATTTCGCAGGTGCAGCATGCCGCCGCTTGGCAAAGCCGCCGCGTTGTGCAAGCTTCAAATTCCAACGGGATGAGCCTATGACAAAAACCTCGCCCTCGTCTTATGACGAGATGCTCCACGCCGATGGATCGGTGCGTTCTGCCTATGCCGGTTACTGCCAGTGGCATGATGAGCAGCCGCCAGACCTGCTGCGGCGCAAGGGGAGCGAGGCTGAGGCTTTCTTTCGCCGCACCGGGATCACCTTCAACGTCTATGGGAATGAGGACGCTGAAGAGCGACTGATCCCGTTTGACATGGTGCCGCGCATCATCACCGCGCAGCAATGGCGCAAGCTTCAGCGTGGGATCGAACAGCGGGTGAGGGCGCTCAACGCGTTCCTGCACGATCTTTACCACCGGCAGGAAATCGTGCGGTCGGGCCGCTTGCCCGCGCGCCTGCTGAAGAACAACGAAGCGTTCCTGCCCGAAATGGTCGGCTTCACGCCGCCGGGCGGGGTCTATACGCATATCGTCGGGATCGATCTTGTCCGCACGGGCGAAGATGATTTCATGGTGCTGGAAGACAATGCCCGCACGCCCAGCGGCGTCTCCTATATGCTGGAGAACCGCGAAACGATGATGGCGATGTTCCCGGAACTGTTCACCCGCGTGCGGGTGCGCGAGGTTTCGGACTACCCACGCCGTCTGGCCCGCAGTCTTGCCGCCTGTGCGCCTTCGGCGTTTGGCGGGAACAAGCCGGTCGTCGCCGTCCTCACGCCCGGCATCTACAATTCGGCCTATTTTGAACACGCGTTTCTGGCAGACCAGATGGGTGCCGAACTGGTCGAAGGCAGCGATCTGCGGGTGGAGAATGGCCGCATCGCCATGCGTACCACGCGCGGGTATCAGCCGATCGACGTGCTCTATCGGCGGGTGGACGACGAATTTCTCGATCCGTTGACGTTCAACCCCAACTCGGTCCTCGGCGTGTCGGGCATCATGGACGTCTATCGCGGCGGCGGCATAACCATTGCCAATGCGCCGGGCACCGGCATCGCCGACGACAAGGCGATCTATTCGTTCATGCCCGAGATCGTCGAATTCTATACCGGCGAAAAGCCGATCCTGCAGAACGTCCCGACATGGCGCTGTGCGGAATCGGACGCGCTGGCCTATGTGCTCGACAATCTGGCTGATCTGGTGGTCAAGGAAGTCCACGGCTCGGGCGGGTACGGCATGCTGATCGGGCCAACCTCGTCGAAAAAGGAACTCGCCGCGTTTGAAGCCAAGCTGCGCGCCCGGCCTGAAAACTACATCGCGCAGCCCACGCTATCGCTCTCCACCGTGCCGATCCTGACCAAGGCGGGTCTTGCGCCACGCCACGTTGACTTGCGCCCGTTCGTGCTGGTCAGCCCCAACGGGATCGACATTACGCCGGGCGGGCTGACACGGGTCGCGCTGAAAAAGGGATCGCTGGTGGTGAACTCGTCGCAAGGCGGCGGCACCAAAGACAGCTGGGTACTGGACGATTGATGTTAGGCAGATCCGCAAACGGCATTTTCTGGCTGTTCCGCTACCTTGAACGTGCGGAGAATATCTCGCGCCTGATCGAGGCGGGTTTCCGCATGGCGCTTACCCGCGATGCTTCCGATGCTTCTGATGAATGGCGCTCGCTGATCGTGACGCTGGGTTTGCGTCAGGCGTTCGAGGCGCGGCACGGCACGGAATATACCGGGCCGCACGTGTTCAACTTCATCTTGCGGGACAAGGACAACCCCGGCAGCATCCTTGCCATTACCGAAGAGGCGCGGACCAACGCGCGCATGGTGCGCGGCGGGATCACGCGCGAGGTGTGGGAATCGGTCAACGATGGCTGGATGCAGTTGAAAGAGGCATTGGCCCGCCCTGTAACGGAAACGCGGCTCGGCGCGGTGCTCGATCTTGTCCGCCGCCAGTCCACGCAAGTGCGCGGTGCGATGGAAGGCACCATGCTGCGCAACGAGATCTACAACTTCGCGCGGTTGGGCAGTTTCATCGAACGGGCGGACAACACCGCGCGCATTCTGGACGTGAAGTATTACGTGCTGCTGCCGTCGGTCTCCTATGTCGGGTCCAGTCTGGACAACGTGCAGTGGGAAAACGTGCTGCGATCCGTTGCCGGTGAACGCGCCTATCGCTGGCTCAATGCCGGGCGCATGGACCCGCGCGGCATTGCTGAGTTCCTGATCCTCGACGGGCGCTTCCCGCGCAGCCTTGCGTTCTGCTATTCCAAACTGCGGTCGAACCTGGCCAGTCTGGCACGGGAATATGGTGGCGAAATGCACTGCCATGAAATTCTGCGCGATGCCGATTGCCAGTTCCACCATGCCACGATCGAGGCGATCTTCGAACAGGGCCTGCACGAATTCATCGGCACGTTCATCCGCAACAACACCGCGCTGGCGCTGCAGATTCAGCGCGATTACCGCTTCATCGATTAGGTCGAAACTCCATGCGCCTCGCCATCGACCACACGACGCATTACGTTTTTTCCGGGCCAGTCAGCCGCGGTTTGCAGCGGTTGCGCCTGATGCCCAAGACATCTTCCGGCCAGCGCGTGCTGGAATGGAACATGCATTTCGAAGGCGCGCAACGGCAGGTTGAGTATGAAGACCCCAACAGCAATCATGTTGCGCTGATCTCGTTCAATCCGGGCGTCAGCGAAGTGACGATCCGTTGTGAGGGTATCGTCGATACCAATGACGAGAACGGCATCATCGGCCGCCATTCCGGTTTCATGCCGATGTGGCAGTTTCTTGAACAGACCGATCTCACCCGCGCCGGCGCCCGCACCCGCAGCCTGCTTGGCGCGCTGGGCAACGAGACCAACACGCTGGCAACGCTGCACGCGCTGTCTGCGCATATCCGCGAGCGGGTGGAATATGCTGCCGGGCATACGGATTCGGCCACCACGGCTGAAGGTGTGCTGCTGGCGGGGCGCGGCGTCTGTCAGGATCACGCGCACGTGTTCATCGGCGCGGCCCGTGCACTGGGCTTTCCGGCGCGCTATGTCAGCGGATACCTGATGATGGATGACCGGGTCGATCAGGACGCAGGTCACGCCTGGGCCGAAGCTTTTGTCGAAGGGCTGGGCTGGGTCGGCTTTGATATTTCCAACGGCATCAGTCCCGATGCGCGTTACGTTCGCGTGGCCACAGGCCGCGATTATCGCGATGCCGCACCGGTAACGGGGATAAGATATGGCGCGAGGGATGAATCCATGCACGTGAAGCTTGCCGTGCAGCAACAGCGTGTGGAACAGTAAACCGCTCAACGGGCCTTGGATGGGGAGATTCGGCGCGTGCGCCGGGTGAATTCGTTTCAGCAAGGAAAAATCGGGGCAGGGCGATGACGTATTGCGTGGGAATGGTGCTCGACAAGGGCCTCGTGTTGATGAGCGACACGCGCACCAATTCCGGCGTCGATAATATCTCGGTCTTCCGAAAGATGTTTCACTGGTCGGTCCCCGGTGAACGCCAGATCACGATTATGACGGCTGGCAACCTTGCCACCACGCAGGCCGTTATCTCGCAGTTGGAAGAGCGGAACAAGGCACCGAGTGATCGCAGGCCCTCTGTTCTTGAAGCACCGACAATGTTTCAGGTGGCCACACTGGTTGGCAATTTGCTGCGCAGCGTGATCGAACGGCGCCAGGAAGGCGGCATGCAGTCTGAAGGACCGCGCTTTACCGCCTCGATCATCGTGGCAGGCCAGATCAAGGACATGGAACCGCGCCTGTTCATGGTCTACCCTGAAGGCAACTTCATTGAGGCCAGTTTTGACACGCCGTTCTTCCAGATTGGCGAGACCAAGTATGGTCGCCCGATCCTGCTGCGCGGCTATGATCGCACGATGTCTTTCGAAGATGCGGTCAAGCTGATGATGGTCTCGTTCGACTCCACGCTCGCGGCCAATCTCTCGGTCGGCTTGCCGCTGGATCTGATGGTGATGGAACGTGACCGGTTCGAGCCGTTGCACCAGCGCCGCATCCTTGCCAGCGATCCTTACTTCAAGTCGATCTCTTCCAGTTGGAGCGAAGCTCTGCGTCAGGCCTTCCACTCCCTGCCCGATTATACCTTCGCACAGGATGGTGAACAGGTCACTGAAAGCTGACACTGATTGACGGCTGCCAATGGCCCGCCGCGCCACCTGATATGCTTAACGCTATGTTACGAGAATCACGTGATTCTCTGCGAATTAGTCGCAATATTCCAAAAATGGCGCTGAGCATCCGTCGGAATGAAACGATTGCATCCGTTCCCGAAGCGATCTTCCTAAGGAAAAACGTGTAGCGCGGCCTGATTGGCGTTCAGTTTCGGTTCAATACGAAACTAACCTTTGTGGCGATATTTTGCGGCAGGCGCATAGCTGCACATATGGTTGATCGTGTAACACTCCACATCCTCGATGATGACTCTGCCCGCAGGGCGCAGCTTGCCAGGCTTGCGTTTGCAGCTGGCCATCATGCTGAAATCTATGCCTCGGCGGACGAACTGCTCGCCCATGCGCCGTCTGGTGGTCTTGTGCTTGCACAGGATGAACCGGTGGGCGAGGGCATACCCCGCCTGATCGCAGCGATGATGCATGCCGGACACTGGCTGCCGGTCATTGCCATCGCTGAAACGCCCGAAACAGCGGCGGTCGTCCGGTCGATCAAAGCGGGCGCGCTCGATTACCTTGCCATGCCATCGCAGATTGGCCCGCTCAACGAAGCCATCTCGCGCGCTGCCCGAGAAGCCGATTCGTTCCGAGCGCAGCGCGCCCGCGCGGCCGAGGCCCGCCAGCGTATCTCGCGCCTCAGCACGCGTGAACGCGAAGTGCTTGATCGCCTTGCCGACGGTTGCAGCAACAAGGCGATAGCCCGCGATTTGGATATCAGCCCGCGCACCGTGGAAATCCACCGCATGAAGATGATGGGCAAGCTGGGTGCGCGCCACGCTGCCGAAGCCGTTCGCCTGCGCATCGAAGCCACCGGGCTGGACGAAGTCGCGGCGTAACCCGTCGGCTCAGCGGCACAACGGCCTAAGGCCGCCCGGCTCCAAGTGAAAGTGATCGCGGTGCGCAGCGTTGTAGTCTGGCGTCAACACGGTCCCAAAGCGTTTGCACGCACTGTCCCGCACCGTGCGCAGGAACGCGCGCACTTGTGGCGATGAACTGTTCCAGTCTGAAATCACGCTGATTCGCCGTCCATCCGCCAGCCGGAAGGCGGCAACGTCCACCGCATTCGCCGTGGCATGGGCCGAAAGCCGGTTGGTCCCCGCCACATTGCGGCACGAATAGCTGCCCATTGTCTCAATCCGCACCAGCGGACTGCCCAGAATCTGCCGTGCCGCCCGGTCCACCCCAAACCGCGCCCATCCCTGCAGCGAGTTTGCCACAGGGCAGGTCAGCGGACCCAGGTTGGTCACGTCGAGCCGCCCGTCATCACCCTGCAACGCCGCCAGCCGCACCGCGCCCAGCGTCGAACATCCCGCGCCATAGTACTGATCGGCCAGCGGTGTGAAGTTGGCCTTCGTCGCGCCCAGATTGGCAAGGCAGGCGCGCGCCTGCGGAGATTGCGATAGCGATGCTCCCGTGCTGCGCGCAGGCTTGCGCTTGGGCTGCTCGGGCGTGCCGGTGCAGCCTGCCAGCAGTGCAGTCAAAGCCGCAACAAGGATCACGCGCCGGGACATGGCGCCATAATCGTATGTCATGGTTATCAGGAGGTTAACGCATCGCCACCGTCAGGCTCAGTCCGTCGCAAACGACGCACCACGTGCGCGGCCACGGCCATGCGTTTCTGCTGATCTGGGTGGCTGCCGGGAAAATGGTGGGCGCTGACGGGCTCGAACCGCCGACCCTCTCGGTGTAAACGAGATGCTCTACCAACTGAGCTAAGCGCCCCGGCGGGTGCGCTATTGCGCGGAATGCGCGGGCAGTCAACCGTGCTTTAGCTGTGCGACGTCTGCGGAGTGGTGATGATCTGGTCACGCGCCACACGAATGTCGCCTGCTTCGATCTGTAGCTTCAGCCGTTCGCGGTCACTCGCGCGGAACATATCCTCGCTGCGGGCGATGGCCTCGACCGAAAGCCCCGCGTCTGCCAATGCGATTCGCGCCATCTTCACCGCTGATTCCATAACCTCGCGCACCACGCCCTTCACCGGCGCATCGCGCAGGCTGATCAGCGCGCGCCGGTCAAACGCGCGGACATAGATCAGCGCGCGCGGGAAGGCCTCGTGGACAGCCTCGACCAGGTCGGGGCTGACCTGATCGCCGTCCATGCAGAAGAAAATCATCTCCGCATCGCCAGCGCCCGCCTGCCGCAACATGTCCAGCCGGGTGCCATCGCCGAAATAGACCTTGGACCCGAAGCTGGCCGCCACGTCGATCATCTCGATATCGGTATCGATCATGGTGACGGGGATGTTCGAGGCCAGCAGCATCTGCGTTACGCCTTGCCCGAACCGGCCAAAGCCCACGACGAGCGCATTGGCACCATCGGGCTGCGGCCCCTCGCGTTCACCCGGGGCGTTTTCCGCTTCGCGCCGGAACCTTGCCGTTGCCATCATCAGGAACGGCGTTGAGGCCATCGAAAGCGTGACGACTGCGCCGAACAGGCTGGCCGCATCGGGCGCAATCAGCAGCGCGTTCTGCGCCTGTGCAAACAGCACAAAGCCGAATTCGCCGCCCTGGCTCAGCAGCAGCCCCAGCGCCAAGGCTCCGCGCCATGCCATGCCAAACGCCATACCGATGCTGAAGATCACCACGCCTTTCACCGCGATCAGCGCCAGTGCCATGCCCGCCACGAACAGCGGCCGTTCCGCAATCGCTTCAAGGTTCAGCATCATGCCCACGGCAAGGAAGAACAGCCCCAGCAGGATCGAACGGAAAGGCTCGACATCGGCCTCCAGTTCATGCCGATAAGGGCTGTCTGCCAGCATTACGCCTGCCACAAACGCGCCCAGCGCGGTGGAAAGCCCGAGCAATTCCATTACCGCCGCCGATGCCATCACGGTGAACAGTGCCGCCACCACAAACATCTCACGCTCGCCCAGATTGCCGATCAGACGGAACAGCGGACGAATGACAAAGCGCCCCGCCGCGATCAGCCCCGCCAGCGCGCCCAGCGTGTAAAGCGCCAGCAGCCAGCCCGGAGGCCCCCCGGCATCAGCCGGATTGCGGCTCATCGCGCTGATAATCGTGATCAGCGGGATGATCGACAGATCCTGAAACAGCAGCATGGCAAAGGCGCGCTCGCCAAACGGTGTGCGCAACCGGCCCGAAGATTGCAGCATCGGCAAGACCTGCGCCGTGGACGAAAGCGCCAGCGGCAGCCCCAGGGCCAGCGCCGCTTCCCAACTGAACGGCGTGAAAAGCCCGATCACCGCCGTCACTGCCAGCCCGCACAGCACCACCTGCAGTAGCCCCAGCCCCAGAATATCACGCTTCATCCGCCACAACCGCGCAGGGTTCAGCTCCAGCCCCACCAGAAACAGCAGCAGCGTGATGCCCAGTTCCGCAATGCCCAGCTTCTGCTCTGCATCGCCCACAAGCCCCAGCACTTGCGGCCCCACCACTGCGCCTGCCACAAGATAGCCCAGCGTCGCACCCAGTCCCAGCCGCCGAAACAGCAGCACGAAAATCAGCGCAAAGCCCAGCAGGAGGAATCCGTCGCGCAACATGGAAGTGTGTTCGGCCATGCGCTTACCTTTAGGCGACCCGTGCGCGTCCGCAACTACCGTTCAGCTTGCGTTGATCTGCGGTCACGGAAAGTCTAGCCAGAGTTCGAGGTTGAAAACCCACCCCCGACCCCTCCCGCAGGCGGGAGGGCCGCGAGACTTGCTGAGCCGAAGGCGAAGTTAGTCGCAGCGGGGTGGGCATCGGCCCAGTGCAAGCGGAGGGGTATTCATGCGTAAAGTTCTGGCACTCGCGGTGGCAACGCTGCCCGCACTAGCCTATGCCCAGTCGACTCCGACGTCCGCCCAGGGCGACGTTTCGCTCACCATCTACAACAACGATCTGGCGCTGGTGCAGGACGTGCGGCAGATGACTCTGCCCAACGGGCGCACCCGGCAGGAATTCCCAGATGTCTCCGCCGCCATCCGGCCCGAAACCGTGACATTGAACGCTGGCGGCACCGGCATCGTCGAACAGAACTTTGACTATGATCTGCTCACCCCGCAAAAGCTGATGGACAAGGCGGTGGGGCAGACCGTCACCGTCGTCCGCACCAATCCCGCCACGGGCGCCGAAACCCGCGAAAGCGCCACGATCCTTGCGAACAATGGCGGCACGGTGGTGCGCATCGGCGACCGGATCGAGGTGCTCAACCAGTACGGCGCGCGGGTGATCTTCCCCAGCCTGCCCGCAGGCCTGCGCGCGCGGCCCACCCTGTCGGTCACGCTCGACACCACCACTCCCGGCGCACGCCCGGTCTCGCTCAGCTACCTTTCACGCGGCTTTGGCTGGAAGGCCGATTACGTCGCCCTGTTCGATGAAGCGGCGGGGAAGATCGATGTGCAGGGCTGGATCACGCTCAACAACAACAGCGGCACCACCTTTGGCCAGGCCAAAGTGCTGCTGGTCGCCGGAGCGGTGGGGCAGGAAAACAATGGCTACAACCAGAACTACCGCCCGCAACGTCAGGTCATGCCCGGCAACCGCCCCGGCACGCAGACCGCCAACCGCGAAAGCCTCGGCGATTTCTACGTCTATCCCATCGCGGGCCGCACCACCGTTGCCAATGCCCAGCAAAAGCAGGTGAGCTTCCTTGATGTGGCAGGTGCGCCAGCCACAAAGGCCTACCACTTCCGCAACGGCTGGCTGCAGAACCAGACCGAGCCGCAAAGTGCCGACACCGTGCTGCGATTCTCCACTTCGCGTGAGGCGGGGCTGGGCGATGCGCTGCCCGCAGGCACCGTACGCGTCTATATGCGCGACGCGCGCGGACAGCCGCAGTTCATCGGCGAAAACACCATCGATCACACCCCGATGGGCTCGGCCCTCGCGCTGAAAACCGGCGAGGCGTTCGATGTGAAAGTCCAGCCCATGCTGGAAAAGCGTGACCGCATCGACAGCGGCGAATGGGAGCGCACGGCGCGTTACCGTGTGACCACGCCCGGCAAGGCTGCCACCGAAGTCACCGTGGAGTCCGAAAAGGTCTTCTGGCGCACGACGATGACCTACAAGGTCACTAACGCCAAGGCCACGCCCGTGACCGTCGAAGTGGTGCAGGGCGGCCTCGACAACTCGTGGCACGATACCCGCGTCCCGTCCGAAAGCATCAAGGGCGAACAGCGCTCTGCCGATGAGCGGGCGTGGCAGGTGCCTGTTCCTGCCAATGGCGAGACCACGCTCACCGTCCAGTTCGACTCGCGCTACTGAGCCGCCCGGTGCGCCGCGCGTTCGCTCTTGCGTTCCTGCTCTGCGCCAGCGCGCCAGCGCTGGGGCAGGGCATGGTCACGTCCTCCGCGCCAGACAGCGTCTCGGTCAGCGTGTACCGCGCGCCTGATCGGAACAGCGACACTGCGATGCAGCTGAACTGGCTGCAAGGCTACGCGCTCGTCACCGAAAAGCGCACGGTCGAGATTCCGGCGGGCAAGGCCACGATCCGATTTGAAGGTGTCGCGGCAGGGCTGTTCCCCGAAAGCGCCATCGTCACCGGCTTGCCTTCGGGCCTGCGCGAGAAGAACCTCGACGCCGATCTCCTGTCCCCGCGCAGCCTCTACGCGCGCATGTTCGGTCGTCCGGTCACCTTGCGCCGCACGCTGCCCGGAAATGGCGGCATTCGTGAGGAGCGCGCGGTAATCCGCTCCGGCCCGGATGGCGCGGCGATCCTGCAAACCGCCGCCGGGTTCGAAGTCGCCAATTGCGGCGGGCTGGACGACGAAATCCTTTATGCCGAAGCGCCCAAGGACTTGTCCGCGCTCCCCACGCTTTCGATAGAGACCGAAGGCAACGCCCCGCAAAAAGTCACGCTCTCGCTGTCCTACCTCGCATGGGGTTTTGATTGGCAATCGAACTATGTGATCCACATGAACCCCGATGGCCGCACGGCGGACCTTGCGGCATGGGTCACGCTCGCCAGCAGCGATTCCACCAGCTTTGCCGATGCTGAAACCGCCGTGATCGCAGGCGAGGTGAACCGCGAGGATACGCAGCAGGGTGAAAAGCCATCTGGCGGTGAACTCGTTATGCGGTGCGAACTTTCCTCGATGCCGCCACCGCCTCCTCCTCCACCGCCCCCACCAGCGCCGGTGGCGATGTCTGCGCCAGCGATGGAGTCAGCTGACATCGTCGTCACCGGGCAATCCATGCGCGCCATGAAGATGAACGCCCCCGTTGCGGTCGTGCAGGAAGGGCTGGGCGACCTGAAACTCTACCGCGTCCCCGTGCCGGTCACCGTCGCCGCCAATGCGCAAAAGCAGGTGGCGCTGGCGCAAAAGGCAGGCGTGAAGATGGACGCGCTCTATCGGGCCGAAGTCTGGGAGGACGACGTGAGCGAAGTCCGCCAGATGCTGCGCACCCGCAATCGCAAGGAAGAAGGCCTCGGCCTGCCACTCCCCGGCGGACCGGTAACGGTGTTTGAACCGTTCGGGGAAACGACGCTGCTGGCGGGTGAGGGCGGATTGCAGGACCGCGCCGTGGGCGAGGATGTGGAAATTTTGCTCTCCCCGTCGACACAAGTCACCGCGCAAACCGAGGAACTTGACCGCAAGGGCCGCACCCGCACTGTGCGCCTCACCGCCACAAACGCCCGCCCCGTGCCCATCAGCTTCGAAGCCCGCATCGCGCGCAATCCCGAAACAGCCTTGAAGCCACAAGGTGCAAGGTTCACCCGCAAGGACGGGCGCGATATCTGGGCCGCTACCATCCCCGCCAATGGTACAGTTACGCTCACTTACAGGCTGACCGATCCCGAATAGGCACGCAGCAAGTGTTCGTGCCAAGTCGGCGTGAACTTGGGATCATTGGAAGCCCCCGTTGGTGTCGAGAGAAGTCAAGACACGGTGCGCCACGTCCAGATTTCGCTGAACCCGAACAGATGTTGATTTGACATCACATACTGTCATCATACGCAAAGTGCAGCGTGGGGGCGTCGGCGATGAAATTGGGGCAGTTTTGCAAGTATGTGGCTGGCTGTGCGCTTTCGTTCAGTGGCCTGTTTCTGTCCACAACTGCCCACGCCGCTTGGCGGGAGGCCTCGACCACGCATTTCGTCATCTATGCTGACGAATCCGATAGCGTTCTTCGCACCTTTGCGCAAAACCTCGAACGTTATCATTCCGCGCTGGCCCGCCTGACCGGGCAGGAAATGGTCGATCCCAGCCCGTCGAACCGCGTCACCGTCTATTCGGTCGGCAGTATCGACAAGGTGCGCAAGCTCTACGGCGACAAGAACGCGTCGCGCTATGTTGGCGGCTTTTACATCCCCCGTGCGGGCGGCACACTGGCCATTGTTCCCGATATCACCACAGAACGGTCGGCGGACTGGGATTCCTCGCTGGGGACGCTGCTGCATGAATACGCCCACCATTTCATCATGAGCACCACGCGTTTCCCCCTGCCGCGCTGGGCGAACGAGGGCATGGCCGAATATTTTGCCTCGGCCAGTTTCAAACGCGATGGATCAATCAGCATCGGCCGCCCAAACCCCGGACGGCTGATCGAAAATGCCTATGCCGTGGACGTTCCGCTGCCAGAACTGATGGACCCCACGCTGTACGAGGCGAAGAAGCGCACGGAGTATGATGCTTTCTATGGCCGCAGTTGGATGCTGTACCACGCGCTGACGATGGACAAGGCGCACGCCGGAAAGCTTGATCGCTATTATGCCGGGCTGGTTGCAGGAAAGCCTTCGATCGATTCGGCCAAGGCGGCCTTTGGCGATCTTGCTGCCTTTGACCGCGTGCTTGATGCCTATGCCCGCAAACGCAGCTTCACCACATATACGATCACGGCAGAGGCCCTGAAAGTTGGCCCGGTTACGGTGCGTGAACTGCGTGTTGGCGAAGCGGCGGTCATGGCGTTGCGCATACGCCAGAACCGCGGCGTTGATGATGACGCGGCGCAGGAAATCGTGGGTGAAATGCGCTCCTTCGCGCAACGCTATCCCAAAGACCCGGCGGTCATGGCTGCGCTGGCCGAGGCTGAGCACGATGCGGGCAACGACGAAGCCGCTGTGGTTGCTGCCGACGCGGCACTGGCGGTTGACCCGGCGGAGGTCGATGCTCATGTGCAGAAGGGTTACGCGCTCTTTGCACTGGCAAAAAAGTCAAACTTTGCCAAAGACTTCCGCGCTGCCAACAGCGCTTTCATCCGCCTCAACACGGTAGAAAACGATCATCCGCTGCCGCTGATCTACTTCTACCGCAATTTCATCGAACGCGGTGCCCCACCCACCGATCTTGCCGTTCAGGGCCTTGAACGCGCTTCGGAAATCGCGCCTTTCGATGATGGCCTGCACCTGACTTTGGGCAGCCATTATGCCAGTGCGGGCAAGGTTGATATGGCAAAGGCGCATCTTGTGCCTATCGCCTTTGCACCCCACGGCGGCAGACTTGCCGATACCGCGCGCCAGATGCTGCGGGATATCGACGCGCCTGAGAAAGCCGGGCAGGCTCCGCAATCGGCCCCACCACCATCTGTCCCCGCTGCCAGCCAGCACTGAAAGAAGACGGCAACAAAATCGCTGACGCCATGACGCCAAGATGATACCGAGCCGTCATGGGCGGAAACGGCGACGGAAATTCGGGCGGTTCATGGACTGGCGTAGCCAAAGCGCTGCTCCCCGGTATTGCGGTTCCGGCGGTCCTCTTCGCCCTGGTCACCGCCTTCATGATGCTCGCCACCGGCAGCACACAGCCTGTGCAGCCACAATCCGATGTCAATGCTGATGGCCGCTATCGTCTGGTCACTCCTTGGAACAGCATGTTCGACCGGGCGATGCTGAAGGGCCATCCCTATATCGTCTGGTACGGTTGCACCGAGTGTGCCGATGGCAGCGCAAAAGTGCTTGGCCGGATGGTGCGGCTGCGCAATGCGCTGGGACCGGCGGGAAAAGACCTGCGGATTTTGATGATCACGCTTGATCCGCAGCGCGATACGCCCGAGCGGCTGCGCGGTTTCGTCAACGCGATTGACGGCGGCGTTATCGCGCTTACCGGCAATGCCGAGGTGATCGCGCGCGTTGCCGACAACGCCGGTGTCTTTGTCCGTCGCACCCGGATGGCGGGGGGAGAGCTTCGCATCGAGCATACCAGCGGTGCCTATCTCTACGATGCCAATGACGAATTTTTCGGCACCATCGGTACGAAGGAAAGCGATGCCGAAGCGGCAGCCAAGCTGCGCGGTGCCATCGCCGTCGGGGATGGTCCCAAAGCGCTGATTCAGACAGGGCTACACACCGAATAGGCGCACGCAGGTGGCGCTTAGGTGCATCTAGGTGCTGTTAGGTGTCGTTCAGGAATTGCGTTGCAGGCACACCAGATGCTGCATGTCAGAGCGCAAGCAGGTCGCTGCCCACTTCGGCAAAATAGCGCGCCATACCTTCTGTTGCGTTGTCGGAAAGGGCGATGAAGGCGCGGCGGCGGTCGGTTGCGTCTTCGGCGCGGCAGAACAGGCCGGTGCCGGTCATCTGCGTGATCCAGCGCAGCGCGGTGGTGGGGGGCACGCCCGAAGCGATGCACAGCGAGGTGACCGAAACGCGTTTATGTTCAGCCCGAGCGGCGGTGAGATCGAGCAGCATGTCCCAAGCCGGATCGGCGAAGAGTTCACCTTCGAAGAAACGCGCGCGCAACTGGCGCTGGCGGATGATCTTGCGGACAAGGCGCGGATCTGGGAGCGAAGCGCGGGAACTGCGCGCCAGCCGCTGGGTGGCGGGATCACGCGCATTGCTGCCATCGAAGGAAAAGGCCGATGCGCCGACGCGGTTGCCGCTACCATTGGCGTCATCGTGCGGGCTGCCCGACAGTTCTTCAAGCTTGTGGGCGATTTCCGAAACCTGCTGGGTAAGGCGCAGGAGCGACATGCGATCAATGTCGTTCAGTTCCCGCACCCGCGACCCCTGCCCACACAACACCTGCCCGATGGCAAGCACGCGGTCCGCCCGGCTGGGGCTGACGAGGATCTGCGCGGCGGATTGATCGAGACAGCCGAACACATCATCGAGCGAACCCATGCTGGTGGAAACCACCATTTGCGCGCCGCTTTGTGCCACACGCTGATCAAGCTGCGCCAGTGCCGCCATTCCCGCGCCTTCCAGCAGCGGGCAATCGACAAGCACAAGGTCGCCCAGTGCCGGATCATCAACCCCGCCCGCAATCGTGGCGAGATCCGCCGTGCGGGCCACGCGCAGGCCAGCGGCAGAGGCATCTTCGGCCATTTCCGTGCGCAGCCACGCGCGATCCGCAAAGATCGAGACGGACAGCGGCGACAGCGAACTTAAGAGTGCAACGTCACCGGCAGCGGCAAAATCCGGCCAGCGGTTTGCCGCATCACCAGCGTTGCCGGGATATTCAAACCGCGCCACTGCCTGTGCCATCGCTTGTTCCTTAGTAATCCTACCTATGGGAACAGGTGTGGAACAAATGCGGATCAGGTCAAGATTATTTACCTCGGTTTTGGATCAAGATGCGATGTCGATGGGCGTGCCATCACCCACAAGTGTCCACAATTCCTCGATTTCTTCATTCGACAGCGCAATGCAGCCATCCGTCCAATCGCCCGGAATGCGGCCACGGTCGATCCAGTTTGGTTGTCCGTGAATGAAGATCTGCCCACCCGGAGACCTGCCTTGCGATTCGGCAAAGGCGCGATCCGGGGCGTTGGGATAGGAAATGTGCAGCGATAGATGATAGGCGCTTTTCGGATTGCCGTAGTCGATGACGTAGCGACCTTCGGGCGTACGCTCATCGCCTTCAAACTGCTTGTGGCCCACGGGCGCATCGCCAAGCTGGATGCCTTCGTAGCGGCGCAGCACGCCCCCACGTGCATCCAGAAGCAACAGCCGACGCGCCGATTTTTCTACGCGGATCAATGCGATATCTTCGGCATTGACCGCGCTGGCGCGGACCGGGATCTGTGCCGGGCGCGCGCATCCCGCAATCGCCGCGCCGATCGCCAATACCATCGAAAACATGATCACTGCGCGCCGCATTGCGCCATCATACGCCAGCCGCGCGGCAAGGGAATGGCAACTTCGGCATGGCATTGTGCCGCAATGGCATTCGATACGCTGCAGTTCTGGGGACCGATACTGGCAGGCACTGGCGCCGGTGCGCTCTGCGCCGGGCTCGGCCGTGTGGTTGCGCCGCGCCGCAAGCCGAAGCCGGGTTGGGGGCAGGTCCGTCCCGGTGCGCTGCACTGGACCGGGCTGACGCTTTCGGCGGGTCTGGCCGGGCTGATGGCCTATGTCGGCGCGTTCATCGGATCGGCCCGCGCCGATGGGGCGACACAGATGCAGGTGCTGTGGTGGCTGATGGTTGCCTTTGCCATCGGCGCTGCATTCAGCCTGTTGCAAATGTACAGGATTGCGCGCGCCGACATCGTCTGGCGCGGCGGCAAGGTGCAGTTCAACGGCGCAGGCGGCACGCGGACCGAACGGCAGATCGCCGACGTGATGAGCCTGACCCGGAGCGCGAGCGGGTGGTTCGTCGCCATGTTTGACGATGGCGCAGTGCTGCGGATCGACCCCTATGCCAAAGGGGCCGAAGCGCTGATGGACCGGCTAGTGGAGATTGCCGGAGAGGGCGGCGCAACCGCCCTCTGACCGATCAATCGATGAACGGATCGCGCACGAGGATCGTATCTTCACGCTCAGGTGAAGTGCTGACCAGCGCTACCGGGGTTTCGATCAGTTCCTGCACGCGCTGGATATACTTGATTGCCTGTGCGGGCAGATCTGCCCACGAACGCGCACCGGCGGTGGTGCCGGCCCAACCGTCCATTTCCTCGTAGATCGGCTCTACTTCGGCCTGATCGGCAGCGTGGCTGGGGAAGTAGTCCAGCACCTTTCCGCGCAGGCGATAGCCGGTGCAGATCTTGACCTTGTCGAACCCGTCAAGCACGTCGACCTTGGTCAGCGCGATGCCGGTGACGCCCGAGATGGCGCAGGACTGCCGCACCAGCACGGCGTCGAACCAACCGCAGCGGCGCTTGCGGCCCGTGACGGTGCCGAATTCGTGGCCGCGCTCGCCCAAACGCTGGCCGGTTGCGTCTTCCAGTTCGGTGGGGAAGGGACCGGAGCCGACGCGGGTGGTATAGGCTTTGACGATGCCCAGCACGAAGCCGGTGGAATTGGGACCGAGGCCCGAACCCGATGCTGCGGTGCCTGACACCGTATTGGACGAAGTGACGAACGGATAGGTGCCGTGATCAACGTCGAGCAGCACGCCTTGTGCGCCTTCAAACAGGATGCGCGCGCCCGCTTTGCGCACCTTCTTCAGACGTCTCCACACAGGCTGGGCGAATTGCAGTACGTAGGGCGCGATGCCGCGCAGTTCCTCGATCAGGGCAGCGCGATCAACCGGTGGTTGGCCGAAGCCTGCGCGCAGCGCATCGTGGTGGGCGCAAAGGCGATCAAGCTGCGAATCCAGCGCATCAAGGTGGGCCAGATCGCACACGCGGATGGCGCGGCGGCCGACCTTGTCTTCATAGGCAGGGCCAATGCCGCGCCCGGTGGTGCCAATCTTGCCCGCACCAGCAGCCTGTTCACGCAGTCCATCCAGATCGCGGTGAAGCGGCAGGATCAGCGGGCAGTTATCGGCGATGGCAAAGTTTTCGGCGTTGATGTCGACGCCCTGTGCGGTGAGCTTTTCAATCTCGGCCTTGAGCGCCCACGGATCGAGCACAACGCCGTTGCCGATGATCGACAGCGTGCCGGTGACGATGCCCGAAGGCAGCAGCGACAGCTTGTAGACCTGATCGCCCACCACGAGCGTGTGCCCGGCATTGTGCCCGCCTTGAAAGCGCACCACGACATCTGCGCGGCTGGCCAGCCAATCGACGATCTTGCCTTTGCCTTCATCGCCCCACTGGGCACCAATTACGGTTACATTGGCCATGAATACACTCCTCCACCCTGCCCGGGTGGATCCTCACAACGCCCTTCGACAGGACTCGGCGAAACGGGATGGATGAACGGAGCAAGGCCCCGGTTTTCGGTCCGCGCCCTAGGAGGGTAAGGGGAGGCAAGTCAAGGCTGTTACACCGCGCTCGTGCGATCATGTGACATAACCGGCACCGCACCGGCGATCTTAACGAAGCCGATTGGGCGACGCCCGGTTATGTGTATGGCCAACATATGTGTTTTTCCCAAGAGCTGTGCGCGTCCTGTTAACGTGGAAAGGCCGCAGCTTGCGTGATTATCCGGTCACCCGAGCAATCGTATGCAAAACATACATCTCCATAAGATCAGGCCAATCGGGAACGCGGCATGAGGGAAATCACGCAATGATACGGGATAATGTGCGCAAGGGCGGAATCGCGCTGATTGCAGCACTGTTGGCTTTGTCCGTCGCGGCGGCATTTGGCATGAATGCCATCCGGCTGGGCGGCGAACTGCACCAGCGGCAATCGCTGACCAATGAATTCATCGCTGACATCATGCCGCCGCCTGCATATGTGATCGAGCCGATGCTGCTGGCAACCCGCATGATGCGGGATCCGGGCAGTGCTGGCGAGGTGAAGGAAAGTCTCGCCCGGCTCGAGAAGATCTACCGCGCCCGCGCCCGGTACTGGAACGAGAGCGCGCTGGACGCCGATTTGCTGGGGCAGATGCGAGGAGAAACCGAAAAGTCTGCCAATGCGTTCTGGGACGTCGTCAATCAGGATCTGATGCCAGCGGTTGAGCAGAACAACATGGTGGCGGCCGAGGCTGCCTACGCCGATGCCACCGCTGCGTTCGAGCGCCATCGCGGTGCGATTGAGGGCCTTACACTTGCCGGGGTAGAGCGCAGTGCAGATGCCACCGCTTCGGCAGTGACAGTGACCAACTGGACGCTGGCGGCGCTTGCCCTGCTGTGTATCGCCGTGATCGCGCTGGTCCACATGGGGTTCCGCCTGCTGATGTCGCGCGCGCTCGATCCGCTGCTTTCAGTGGCAGGGACAATGCGCGCGATGGCTGGCGGTGATCTAGAGCACGGACGCAGCCACGATCATCGCGACGACGAAGTGGGCGACATGACCCGCTCGGTCGAGATGTTCCGTACCGCTGCGCTTCAGCAGCGCCAGACCGAACAAGATCAACACGTGGTGGTGCAGGCCATCTCGTCAGGGCTGGAAGCGATGGCTGCCGGTGACCTGACCCACCGCATAACCACGCATTTTGCCGCCGCATTCGAAGGTCTTCGTGCGGCTTACAACCAGACCGCCGATGCGCTTTGCCAAGTGATGCGCGATGTTTCCGGCACAGCGGCGCGCGTTTCGACCGGGGCGCAGGAGATTGGTGCTGCATCAAGCGATCTTGCAAGCCGCAATGTGCACCAGGCGGCGCATGTGGAAGAGACGCTGGCGGCCATGAATCAGGTGTCTGCATTGATTTCGGGCACTGCGGATGGCGCGGCGCGGGCGCACGACACAATCGAGACTGCCCACGGCGAAGCCAGCGAGAGCGGCGCGATTGTCAGCAGCGCGATCACGGCGATGGCGGCTATCGAGACCTCATCGAGCCAGATCTCGCAGATCATCACCATGATCGATGGCATTGCCTTCCAGACCAACCTGCTCGCGCTGAACGCCGGGGTAGAGGCAGCGCGTGCGGGTGAGGCGGGGCGAGGCTTTGCTGTGGTGGCCAGCGAAGTGCGGGCGCTGGCGCAGCGAAGCGCCGAGGCCGCTGCCGAGATCCGCAGCCTGATTTCCGTTTCGGGAACGCAGGTTTCGCAGGGAGTTGGCCTCGTCAACCAGACCGGCGAGGCGCTCGGCCGGATGTTGCAGCGCATGGCCGATATCCGTAGCCAGATCGAGGAAATTTCGGCCGGTGCGAAACATCAGGCAGCCACACTCTCGCTGATCAGCGGGACCACGCGCGAAATGGACAAGGTGACGCAGCAGAATGCGGCAATGGCCGAGGAAGCAGACGCGGCGGCGCGCAGTCTGGCAGGTGAAGCGGGTCAACTCAACCAGTTGGTCGCACGGTTTCGTGTAGATCGGGCAGCGGATGAGGTCGACACAGTCATGCGGCGGGCCGCCTGAACCTGCGCTCAGCGCACGGCGCTGACCTGCGCTGCGGTTACTTTGTCGCGGTACTTGTTGCCGAAGTGGGTGCGGACGTAGTTCACCACTTCGGCGACTTGCGCATCGGTCATCATGCGGCCGACGCCGGGCATGCCATGCATCCCTTTGAGCACGACGTAGACGGCATAATCGCCCGAGGCGAGGTTCTGGTTGCCGGCCAGCGCCGGATACATGCCAGCGCCCTGCGCGCCTTTGGCATCGGGCATGTGGCACCCGGCGCAGACCCGCCGGTAGAGCTTTTCGCCATCGGGTTCGCTGAAGCTGCGGGCGTTGATGAAGGCACCATCGGTATCCCCGCCATGAACGCCGGTGGGCGACGCCGGGCCTGAAGCCTCGGCAGCCGATTGCGCGCCTGCCGAAGCCGCAATGGAGCCTGCCGCAACAGCCATCGACAGGGCGAGAATGGTGGATGTCAGCTTCATCTGATTGGCTCCCTTAACCTGCCATCACGCGCTGGTGCAGCCGCCCGATGGCATCCAGCGCCGAAGTGATGCCGCCTTCCTGCCATGCGGGAATGTAGGATGCATGTTCACCCGCCAGCATGATCCGGCCATCGATCTGGCACAGGTTCTTGTAGTGCTCAGCGCGCGCCTCATCGCTCCAGTTGCCAAAGCAGCCTTGCGTCCACGGCACGCGGTGCCAGCCCACGGCCACGCCGTTGACGAACTCGTCCTTGTACTGCGGGTGGATGCGGCTGCCCCATTCGACGGCGCGGGCGACGCGCTGGGCCGGGGGGAGCGAGGTGAATTCATAGGCGAATGCACCGAAGCCATAAGCACCGAGCAGCGTGGCAGGGCCGGGGGAGCCATAGCGGCTGCTGGGATAGCTGATCTGGCCAATGGGCAGATCGGTCATGGTGATGCCGCCGTAGATCTGCTCGTCCTGTTCCCAGAAGCGGCGCTTGAATTCGAGGCCGACCTTGAGCGAGGCTTCATAGGGCACGGCACCGATGGCGGCGGCCATGTCTGCGCCCACGTTCATGTCGATCTGGCTGAGGATCGAGAGCGGGATGGTGCAGATGCACCAGTCGGCGCGGGCGGTGCCCTTTTCGCCGGTCTTGGTATCGACATAGGCGGCGGTGACGCCGGTTTCGTCCTGCTTGATCGCGGTGACTTTGCTGTTGAGGCGCACCGCGTCGCCCACTTTGGTGGCAAAGGC
The DNA here is from genome assembly GCF_030696665.1 of Novosphingobium sp. Taxonomy (GTDB): domain Bacteria; phylum Pseudomonadota; class Alphaproteobacteria; order Sphingomonadales; family Sphingomonadaceae; genus Novosphingobium. Next base: position 2,692 of record NZ_JAUYRV010000007.1, on the reverse strand, counting down.
GCGGGGGATCATGTCCATGCCGCCGACGGGCTGGAAAATTGCGGTGTGGTGGGTTGATCCCATGCTGTCCGAAATGTGGTTCCACATGCCTGATCGCAGCACGGATTCGAACGTCAGCGGTTCGGAGGCAACTGGCTCTGCCGAAAGGCCGCCGCCCGGACCCTTGGTCCAGCCGCGCCGCTCGCTCGATTGCTTGCCCGCGACATAGCGGAAGTTCTTGTCGAGCGCGCCCAGATCGCGCAGCGCTTCGAGCAGGATTTCGCCGTCCTCCTTGGTCACGGCATCGGCCAGCGCGTCTTTCTTGACCGCCTTGACCATCAGTTCGCTGACGTGGCCGAGGAAGTCTGCCTGAATGTGCCGGTAGCGCTGCGGGGTGCCGCCGAACGCCTTGGTGGAGTGGATATAGGCGTTGTAGTTCAACTGCATGAACGGTTCGAGCGCGACGCCGAGTTCATGGCAGTAATGCATGATCGCATAGTGATTGTGCGGGATGCGCCACGGGCCGGGGTTGATGTAGTTGCCCGGCGAAAACTGGCAGGTCTGGGTCGCTCCGCCCAGTTCGGTGAAGGTGTCGCCCCCGCGCAAAGTCCATGAACGGCCCCCGACGCGCTCGTTGTATTCCAGCACCTGCACTTTGTATCCGGCGCGGCGCAGTTCATAGGCGGCGGTGAGGCCTGCCAGCCCTGCACCAAGGATCAGCACAGAGGCGCCCTTGGCTCCGCCGTCCAGCACAGGAACACCCTTGAACGGAGAGGCCTGCGCCTGCCCCATGCCCGACATTGCGAAATACATGGCCGAAGCCCCGCCGGCCTTGCCGATCAGGGCGAGAAGATCGCGCTTGCTCATGGGAAGCGCTGAAGTGAGCGGCATCAAATGGTCCCCCCGCAGCCATTTGCTGCAGCGCACCCTTTTCAGCCGGTTCGATGAAGTTGAGCATACGTCGTTCGACGCATGAGGCGGCAAATACGCCTGCTGCTGCCTTTCAAGGCAGGTTGCTGGCTGGGGCGGCAGGAACCAAACCTAAAACGACGCGCCTGGCTAAAGAACTGAAATTTAGCCGTTTTTGTTGAGCGTCTACCAAAGCTGGTTACACTCATTGGCTGCATCTAGGCGCGTGATTTCCTTTCCACCGAGGCGACATTCCAGACCATCGCCAATGATCGCCGCTATGCCGATTATGCCCGCGCGATGGTGAACGGTGATCCGCGCGATCCCTGGCACTCTACCAAGCTCTTCCGTGACAAGGCAGCAACTTCAAGCAAGTCGCCGGTCAAAACTTACTCGCCACGCGAAGTAGCGGCTGACTGCGTTGGAATGGCGTCGCGAGACATTTGAACGCCGAAAACTGAATGGCATAAATTGGGTCGACATTCGCGCTGGCTCTGAGGCGTGTGGCTCACCGCCCGAAGCCGCCAGCAACCCAGACATTCGCGCTTCAATTTGACGTGATCGATTCCCGCCGTTGGTTCAGCACGCTTTTGGTAAGGACGGAAAGACTTGGCTTGGGACGAAGCCGTCGTTCGCGATCATGCGGGCAGCGGCGGGTTTCGGTTGACGCAGACGTTCGCGGTTCCGCGGCAATCGCCCCCGGAATGATCAGCCCTGGCCGATAGGAGACTGGCGACTTTCGGCATTGTGGCGCAAATTGCTGCCGATAAGGCATGTCGAAAAACACCACCTGAAGGGGTTTTCGATACTTTCTTCAATCCGACAGGGTTTGCCGTGCATTCGCCTCCACACAATGACTGGCGCGAGTTGTTTCTGGCGGATTTACGTGACTCCTTGTACGGAAACATGTGATTGCCGACGGGGGGCTATGACAATCGACCGTAGGTAATCAGCCGAGAAACCTGCTCAGTTTAGATTTGATACGCTGCTCTTGTTCAAGGTCTGCGATAGAGCGCTGAGGAGATCGCTGAGCAACGACCTTGCGGACAGCCTCATCATAGTCTTTCACGAAGCGTGAAATCATGTCCGCAGGCACACGCGGGCATGGATCGGCCCCTTGGGGAGCCAGTTGTGCAAAAGCCGTAGTGAGGTAGATCAGTCCGGTTTCACCGGCGGTTCCAAAAAAGGTGAAGGAAAGGCCGACTGGATTTCCCTCTATCCGGGAAAGGTCGCAAACCGTGGGATGGTCAATGTCACGAATCTGGATGAAGTTGATCCGATTGTCATCGTAATCCTTTGATCCGAACAAGGCCGTAAGCCTTGCGGCCACATCAAGAGGGTGCATCCCGGCAGACTGAGAAAGTATTCCGTCAAGCACGAGATCGAAGGGGGATTTCGTCACGGCAACACTGCGTGGTTCAACCGAACGAGTACCTTTACGCCCGAACATAACATCTCCCATCAACGTAAATCATCCCCAATTTACTGAGAGATTCTTAATTTACGACAAACAGGTGTTTTCCGACACAGCGGCTTTCAGGCTGCCACCTTTGGTCATGGAACGACTGGCATGGGGCGCATGGCTGCTGGGCGGCTTCGCGCGGGGCGAGTGACTGGTTCCGGTGGAAGCTGACGTCCAAGGGCTGATTAGTGAACGACCAACTCTGCGAAGGGTTTCGGGCGCTTGCGTACGAAAGCCTCCAGTGCAGGAACCCGCGGGCCCCACGCGCTGGTCTATGGGTAAAGCGGCTTTGGGATGGTTCTGGAGGGTAAGCGCTGCCGCTGCGGAAGTGCAGCTGCCGGC
>NZ_JAUYRV010000054.1 GCF_030696665.1 Novosphingobium sp. | reverse complement strand
TGATCCGCAAGCTTTGGTGCCTGCCGCGCTGGTGCTGCCGCGCCCTGAGCGGGGCCTGATGCTGGCCGACCTTGGCGGGGAACTGGTGGCGCGCACGGCAGAGGCGGCTTTCGTGGCTGAGCCGGGACTGGTGTCGGTGCTGGGCGAGGGGTTGGAGCAATCGGCGCTGGCGGGCGATGATCTGCTGGGCCGACTGGCGGAAATTCACGCTGCCCCGCCGATCAACCTGCGGCAGGGGCAATATGCGCCGCGCCGGGTTTCGGTGTTCCGGACGGCGGACTGGCTGAGCCTTGCGCGCATGGCGGCGGTGGCGGCCTTGCTGGCGCTGCTGCTGATGCTGGTGTGGGTGGTGAAGTGGAACATGGACAGTTCCGCTGAAGAGGCCCGCGCGCTGGAACTGGCGCAGCAGCGCTTTCCGGCGGCAACCGATCTGGATTCTGCCGAGCGTTTGCTGAACGCCGAACTGGCGCGCAGGGGTGAGGGCGGCACCAGCTTTGCCGCGCCTGCCGCTGCGCTGCTGGATGTGTTGCGCGCCGTGCCGGGGGTGAAGCTGCGTGATCTGGGCTATGGCGCGGACGGTACGTTGCGCTTTACGGCGGCGGCTCCGCGTGCCGAAGATGTGAACGCGGTGCTGATTGCATTGCAAAATCAGGGATGGAAAGTGACCGTGCCGCCTTCGCTGGCCCCTGATCCCACAGGCGCTACGGTGGCGGCGATTACGGTGAGGGCGCCATGATGGGCCGGGCTTCTGCATGGTTCATCGGCCTGACCGGGCGTGAGCGCTGGCTGGTGGGCGTGGCAGGCGGGCTGACCGCGCTGATGCTGCTGGTCTATGGCCTGATCCTGCCGCTGGGCGCGGCGCTGGACGATGCGGCGGTGCGCCACCGCGAGGCGACCGAGCGCGCCGGGCGGATCGTGGCGGGGCTGGATGCCTTGAAGCGTGCGCCTGCTCCGCGTGCGGTAGCGCTGGCCGGGCCGGTTGAGCAGGTGGCGCAAGCGAGCGCGCAGGCAGCGGGCTTTGTCGTCCAGTCGAGCCAGAAGCAGGGCAGCGACATGGTGGTCATGGTGATCCCCACGGCGCGGGCATCGGCAGCGCTGGCGTGGCTTGACGGGTTGGCGGCGCAAGGGCTGGCGGTGGAGCAATTGACGGTAACGCCCGCGCCCGATGGCACGGTTTCGGTGAACGTTACGCTGCGGCGGGCAGGCGCATGATCGGGCGCTGGATATTCGTGCGCGAGACCGGAATGACGCGGCGTGGCTGGCTGGCGCTTGGCGGGCTTGTCCTGCTGGCGCTGATCGTGCTGCTGCCGTTGCGGCTGGTGCTGGGCATGGCGATGCCGGAAAATGTGACGGCGCGCAGCGTGGAAGGCTCGGTGTGGGATGGGCGGATTGCCGATCTGAATGTCGGGCCTTTGCCGATTGGCACCGTGGAGGCGGGGCTGGAGCCTTTGCCGCTGCTGATCGGGCGGGCGCAGTTTGCCGTTTCGCGCGAGGGGTTTGCGGCCAAGGCTTCGGCGCATGGTCTTTCCCATGCCAGCGGGACGATTGGCTTGCCCGACGGACTGGGGCAGTTGCCGGTGACATCGCTGGGCTTTGGCGATTTTTCCGTGGCGATGGATGGCGGGCAGTGTGTTTCGGCTGAGGGCACGCTAAGCCTGACGCTGGCATCGCCGGGGCCACTGCTGCCGGGGCCGATCACGCTTTCGGGCAAGGCACGCTGCGACAAGGGCGCGCTGCTGGTGCCGATGCGCGGGGCGCAGGGCATGGAGCAGATGACGCTGCGGATTACCGGAGACGGGCGTTGGCAGGCGGACCTGACGCTGTCAGGCCTGCCGCAGGAAACGGCAGACGCACTGCGCGCCGGGGGCTTTGACGCCCGCCCCGGCGGCATTGGCATCGGGACAAGCGGGACGTTTTGAGCGCCCGACGAGCTTACGCGCTTCCCAAATACATCCCCGTTCGTGTCGAGCGAAGTCGAGACACCAACGGACTTGGGGCTAACCCTTTATGCAGCATAGAAAGCCCCGCTTACCCTGAGCTTGTCGAAGGGTGGTTGGCTGGCGTTGCGCCAGCGTCCTTCGACAGGCTCAGGACGAGCGGGGTTGGTGGGCAGACGTTTTCAGGCGGCGATCTGGGTGAGGAACCAGGCGCGCTGTTCGGCCTGATCGGTCCAGTCGTCGGCCATGCCTTCGGTGGCGTTGTCGCCCGCTTCGGTGGCGGCGGCCTTGACCGCGCGGATCACCTTGACCAGCGCTGCGTTGTCGTCACGCAGGGTCTTGACCATGTCGATCGCATCAACCTTGGCGCGATCATCGTCCTTGATTGATGACTTGCCAGCGATGGCGCCAATGCCGGTGAGCGTGCTGCCACCGTTCTTGCGAACGCGTTCGGCGATCACGTCGGTCAGCGCGAAAAGTTCGGTCGCGTGCGTATCGAACAGCAGGTGCAGATCGTGGAACTGTGGACCGGCGACGTGCCAGTGGAAGTTCTTGGTCTTGAGGTAGAGCGTGAAGTAGTCGGCCAGCAGACCGTTGAGGCTGTCGATCAGCGCCTTCTTTGCGTTGTCGCCGGGCATGATGTTTCCCCTTTTGCGTGTGCGGTTCGTATGAGCCGCTTATACGCCAGATGCGGTGAAAGGTTTCATGCATTGTTGCGCAAAGTTTGATCGATTGGATCGATCATGCAGCGGCTTTGGTGCTGCCCTTCAGCAGGACCATCCCAGCCAGCGCGGCGATGATCGACCCGCCCAGAATGCCGAGCTTGGCTTCTTCGACCAGCAGCGGGCTTTCCGGAAAGGCGAGGCCTGCGATGAACAGGCTCATCGTGAAGCCGATGCCGCAGAGCAGGGACAGGCCCCAGAGCTGGCGCAGGGTTGCGCCTTCGGGGCGTTTGGCGATGCCCAGCTTTTCGGCCAGCATGATGCTGCCCAGAATGCCGATCTGCTTTCCAGCCACAAGGCCCAGCGCGATGGCGATGGGCAGGGCGAGCGGGCCGCCGTCGATGGAGCCGAGCGCGACGCCTGCATTGGCGAGGCCGAACAGCGGGACGATGAGGAAGCCGTTGGGCGAGACCAGCGCGTGTTCGAGCCGGAGCAGGGGGCTGTCGTGCCGGTGGTTCAGTGCCAGCGGGACGGTTAGCGCGGCAAGCACGCCTGCGATGGTGGCGTGAACGCCCGAATGGAGCACGGCGTACCACAGCACGACAGCGCCGACGACGTAGGGGGCCAGCACTCTGATGCCCATGCGGTTAACGGCGACGAGCGCGAGGAACACGGCAGCGGCAACGCCGAGCCACATCATGTCCAGCCCACTGGTGTAGAAGAATGCGATGACCATGACCGCGCCGAGATCATCGACGATGGCGACGGTCAGCAGGAACAGGCGCAGCGATGGGGGAAGGCCCTTTCCAGCCAGCGCCAGCACGCCGATGGCAAAGGCGATGTCTGTGGCAGAGGGGATCGCCCAGCCGCGATGGAGCGAGGGATCATCGCCGACGATGGCGAGGTAGATCAGGGCGGGCACGGCCATGCCGGCCACGGCGGCGATCACCGGCAAGCGGCGGCGACTCGGGCTGGAGAGTTCGCCGTCGAGGATCTCGCGCTTGATCTCCAGCCCGACGACGAAGAAGAAAATCGCCATCAGCGCATCGTTGATCCACAGATGCAGGTTGTTGAGCTTCGCGACCGGCGTCCACGGCAGGGTGTGGTGGAACAGGCCGTGCCACGATTCGGCCACTGGCGAGTTTGCAAGCATCAGTGCGATTGCCGCGCAAACCATGAGGACTATGCCGGGGGCTGCCTCGTTGTGGCTCAGACGGTGCCAAATTCCCTTAGTTCTTGGCAATCCTGCCATTTTCGAATCATCCCTTGGTTCCTGAACAGTGCCGAACAGGCATAGCTTGGCCTTGTGCCCACCGGGGTGGGGCGCGTCAAACGGGGTCAGGATGTTGCTGGCATGTCCTCCGATTACCGGACCATGCTTCACGGCGTTGCAGTGGCTTGCTGTCGTCGAACACGAACTGCTGCTGTTTGCGGCAATCTGGTTTGCGGTCTTTGCGCTGGATGAAATGCTGGTCGATCTGGCGTGGTTTCGGCTGCGGTTCAGCGGGGGATTGCGGACGGAACGGTTGACTGCCCCGGCGCAGGCAGAGTTGCATGGCATGGCGGCGGTGCTGGTGCCGGCGTGGCAGGAAGCGGGCGTGATCAGCGAAATGGTGCGCCATTCCTTCCGGGCATGGCCGCAGCGCAACTTGCGCATCTATGTGGGCTGCTATCGCAACGACGAGGCTACGTTGGCGGCGCTGGTGGCTTCAGGCGGGGATCACCGGTTGCGGGTGGTGTTGCACGATTGCGACGGGCCGACGACCAAGGCCGACTGCCTCAACCGGATTTACCGCGCCATCTGCGAGGATGAGCGGCGCAGCAGGCAGCGGGTGCGCGCGCTGATCCTGCATGACGCGGAGGACATGGTGCATCCTTCGGCACTGACGCTGATGGACCGGGCGCTGGATCGGGTGGACTTTGTGCAACTGCCGGTGCGGCCTGAACCGCAGGCGGCCTCGCGCTGGGTGGCAGGCCACTATTGCGATGAATTTGCCGAGGCGCACGCACGCGATATGGTGGTGCGGGACCGGATCGGCGCGGCGCTTCCAGCGGCGGGGGTGGGCTGTGCATTCTCGCGCCGGGCGATCGACCGGATCATTGCACAGCGGGGCAGTGTTGATCCTTTTGCAGCGGACTGCCTTACCGAGGATTACGAGTGCGGACTGCTGGTGAACCAGACGGGGGGACTTTCAGCCTTTCTGCGGGTGCGGGACGAGCGGGGCGCACTGATCGCCACGCGGGAGTATTTTCCTGCCACCATTGCTACGTCGGTGCGGCAGAAAACGCGGTGGATTCACGGGATTGCGTTTCAGGGCTGGGAGCGGCTGGGCTGGCGGGTAGGGCCGAGTGACCTGTGGATGCGGTTCCGCGACAGGCGCGGGCCGCTGGTCGCGCTGGTTTTGACGATATCCTACTTTTTGCTGTTGCTCTGGCCCCTGATGCTGGCTTTGGACGCGTTGGGGCTGCTGGAGCGGATGCCTTCAGGAGCGTTACTGCGCGGGCTGCTGATGTTCAACCTTGCCAGTCTGTTCTGGCGGCTGGGGATGCGGGGGATGCATTCCGGGCGCGAATATGGGTGGGGCGAAGGTGTGCGCGCCGTCGTGCGCTTTCCGGTGGGCAACATCATTGCGATCATGGCGACGCAACGCGCACTGGTGGCCTATTTGCGCGTGCTTTCAGGGCAGCGACTGCGGTGGGAGCACACGGTTCACCGGGTCCATGTGGTGCAGGTCTGCAGCAGTGAGGAGTATTCGGGCGCGCCGCTGCGGTCCGCCGCCTGATGATCGGCGCGGGCCTGAATCGGCGCGGGCAGCCTTTGATTGCTCTTTGTCTGGTGGTGGTCGTCTGGGCTGGCGTGCGCTTGGTGCTGTGGGAAGATGTGGCGAGGACGCAGCAGATTGCGCCTGCGGCTATGGCGAAGGAGCCCGGAAATCAGGGGCGCGGCGGGGCGGTTGTTGCAAGTGGTATGGTGCAAAAGTCCGCTTCGGGGACCGTGCGGAACCTTTCCGTGCAGCACCTGCAGAACGGCGGTCGGGCGGATGATGTTAGTTCGCCGTCTGGGCGACCTGCATCCACGTTCCGGCTGGCCAGCCTGCTACGGTCGACCAATCCGGCGCTGGCCGCCCCACCCCACAGTAAACGCCCGCCGGTGGGGATGGATACGGCGCAAGAGCCTGTGCCGTTCAAAGATGATTCGCGCTGGAGCGGTGACACCTGGGTGCTGATGCGGGCGGGCAGTGGTGCGGCGGCGCAGGCACCGGGGGCGGCGTCGTATGGCGCGAGTCAGGCGGGCGCGGTGGTGCGGTATCGGTTGGGGCGGGGCGAACTGCACGAAAGCTATGGCTATCTGCGCACATCGCTGGCGATCAATGCGCCGGGCCGGGATAAGGAAGTGGCGCTGGGATTCGGATTCCGCCCCTTGGCCCGCGTGCCTTTGCGCGTGCTGGCTGAAGCGCGGTTGCAGGATACCAAGGGAAGCCCGATGCAGGTGCGACCGGTGGCGACGGTCATCACCGAACTGCCACCGCAGGCATTGCCGCTGGGGTTGCGGGCCGAAGCATACGCGCAGGCCGGATACGCTGGAGGGCGCGGGGCGACGGCGTTTTATGATGCGCAAGTGATGATCGACCGCGCAATGCCGGGGATCGGCGGGCGCAATCGCGACTTTCGTGTGGGCGCAGGTGTCTGGTCGGGCGGACAGGAAGGCGCGGTGCGACTGGACATCGGTCCGCGCGCTTCGGTCCGGCTTGATCTTGGTGATGCAACGCCTGCGCGCATCGCGCTCGACTGGCGCTTTCGCGTGGCCGGAAACGCGCGACCCGGCAGCGGACCGGCGCTGACTGTGGCGTCTTCGTTCTGACAATGAGCAGGTCACAGCTTTTTGCCGCAAAAGCAGCTGCGCGGGGTTGCTGGCAAGCGCTGCCCGGCCTAGCGTCTTAAGTGCAATGGATGTCTACCTTCCGATAGCAAATCTTTCCGTCAACGGACTGGTCATCATCGGCCTCGGCGCGCTGACGGGGCTGCTTTCGGGCATGTTCGGCGTTGGCGGCGGGTTCCTGACCACGCCTCTGCTGATCTTCTATGGCGTGCCGCCGACAGTGGCTGCGGCGTCGGCTGCCAGCCAGGTGACCGGAGCCAGCGTTTCGGGTGCTTTCGCCCATGCCCGGCGCGGCGGGATTGATTATCATATCGGTGCGGTGCTGGTGGCTGGCGGGGTGATCGGCACGGGGCTTGGTTCGCTGCTGTTCCGCCTGCTGCAATCGCTTGGCCAGATCGATACGGTTATCAACATCCTGTATGTGTTGATGCTGGGCGGCATTGGCGGGCTGATGGCGCATGAAAGCATCACCACGCTGCGCGCGCAGAAATCCGGATTGCCGATGCCTGCGCGCAAGCGGCGGCATCACCCGCTGGTGGCCAGCCTGCCAATGCGTTGGCGGTTCTATCGCTCCGGGCTGTATATCTCGCCGCTGGCACCGCTGCTGCTGGGCGTGTTGACCGGCATTCTGACCATGCTGATGGGCATTGGTGGCGGGTTCATCCTTGTGCCTGCGCTGCTTTACATCCTTGGCATGGGAGTGAACGTGGTTGTCGGCACGTCGCTGTTCCAGATCCTGTTCGTGACGATGGCGACAACGATGATGCACGCGTTGACCACGCGCGCGGTGGACATCGTGCTGGCGGTGATGCTGCTGATCGGATCGGTGACGGGCGCGCAAGTGGGGGCGCAGTTTGCGCAGAAAGCCAAGCCGGAGCATTTGCGCCTGATCCTTGCCGCCATCGTGCTGCTGGTGGCGATGCGCATGGCGCTGGGCCTCGGTTATCGCCCCGACGAAATCTACACCGTGGTGCCGCTATGAACGGGGGTGGCAGATTTCGGTTTCTGGCTCTGCTGCTGTGCATGGTGCTGCTCGGCGCGCGCGATCCCATCCTTGTTCCGGAAATCTCGCAACATGAAATTGAGGTGCGTCAGGGCTTTACTGGTGCAGATCTGCTGCTGTTCGGCGCGATCCTCAGCCCCGAAGGTAGCCGCGCGGCACAGGAATACGATATTGTCGTGGTGCTCGAAGGCCCGGTGCAATCCATTGTGCTGCGTGAAAAGCAGAAGCTGGCGGGTATCTGGATCAACGCGGATTCGCTCGAATTCAGGTCGGCACCCAGCTATTTTGCGGTCGCCTCCTCGCGCCCGATTGCCAAGATCGTGGATGACAAGACGGCGGCGATTTATGAACTGGGCCTCAAATGGCTGCAGCTTTCACCCATCGGCGTGATCGATCCCAAGGAACAGCAGCGCTTTTCGGCCGGACTGGTCGAACTGATGCGTGGGCAGGGCCTTTACCGTGAGGAAGAAGGCAGCGTGAAGATCAGCGGGCAAGTGCTGTATCAGGCGCGGATCAGCCTGCCTTCCAGCGTGCAGACCGGCACCTACACCGCCGAAACCTTTGCCATTCGTAACGGAAAGGTGGTGACTTCGGCGATCACCCGGGTGGAGGTGAGCAAGCAGGGTTTCGAACGCTTTGTCGCGGTGGCCGCAGATCGCAACGGCTGGCTTTATGGCCTGTTCGCGGTGTTCATCTCGGTGGCGATGGGCTGGATCGCAGGCCGATTGTTTGCCCTTGTCTGATTGATCGCGAAAAGCGGCATGTCCAGACAATTGCAGGTATTTTGGTCGTTCCTTGGTTCGGCACGCTATCCAAAATTTAGCCGATATTAACCCTCAAGCGGTAGCTGTCACCTCTATGCCATGTCCGGCCAAGAGGTTTTGCGCGTGATGTCCGAAATGAGGATGCAGGGTTTGGTGGCGCCAGAAAACGCAGGACCAGCAAACGCAGGACCAGAAAGCGCACGAGACATACGGATCGAGGCGCGGGCACCATTTGCCGCACCGGTTGACCCGCGAGCTTCAGAAAACGCTGCCAAGCCAATTGGCTATGTGGTTGAAATCGCAGGGTCCAGTTCGGCCATCGCACTTGATCTTGCGCGGTTGGAGGAATGTTCGGAAGACAGTGATCCGTCGATTGGGCTTTCGGGCAAAGTCGGAAGCCAGATCAAAGTTCGCGTGGGCAATTCGTGGCTGCTCGCCAGCGTGCGCACCCAGCGCCAGGACACATCGGTGGCCGGCGGAGTGGTTGCCCAGATCGACTTTCTTGGCGAAGGCGAAGAAGAGCGACTAACCGGGCGCATCTATGGCTTCCGTCGCGGCGTGACGCGCTTTCCGGTGCCGGGCGCGCTGGTCTATCCGGCAACGTCAAACGACTTGCGCCAGATTTATGCGAGCGACGGTCGCACCAACATCTCGGTCGGCACGGTGTTTCCAACCCGGGATATTCGCGCGGGCATTTACGTTGATGCACTGCTGGGCAAGCATTTTGCGTTGCTGGGATCGACCGGGACCGGCAAATCGACTGCAGCGGCACTGATCCTGCACCGCATCTGCGAAATGGCCCCATCGGGCCACATCGTGATGATCGATCCGCATGGCGAATATTCGGCCGCGTTCCGCACGACCGGGCAGTTGCTCGACGTTTCGAACCTGCAGATGCCATACTGGCTGATGAACTTTGAAGAACACTGCGAAGTGTTCATTACGACCAAGGGTGCTGACCGGCAGCTTGACCTCGATATTCTGGGCAAGTGCCTGCTGGCGGCGCGCAGCAAGAACCGGCTGGCCGAACAGATCGGCAAGATCACGGTCGATTCGCCTATTCCTTATCTGCTGTCAGACCTGCTGATCATCCTGCAGAACGAAATGGGGCGGCTGGACAAGGGGACCAATTCGATCCCCTACATGCGGTTGAAAACCAAGATCGAGGAAGTGCGCGGCGACCCGCGCTACCAGTTTATGTTCTCGGGCATGCTGGTGGGCGATACGATGGCGGAATTCATATCCAAGGTGTTCCGCCTGCCCGCCAATGGTAAGCCGATTTCGATTATCGACGTGTCGGGCGTTCCTTCGGAAATCACCACCACGGTCGTCGCGGTGCTCAGCCGCCTTGTGTTCGACTATGCAATCTGGGCGCGCGAAGAAGAAACGCGGCCGGTGCTGCTGGTGTGCGAGGAAGCGCACCGCTACGTGCCGAACGAGAAAAACTCCGACGGTTCATCGGTTGGCCGCATCCTTTCGCGCATTGCCAAGGAGGGGCGCAAGTATGGCGTCTCGCTTGGGCTGATCACGCAGCGGCCTTCGGACCTTGCCGAGGGCGTGCTTTCACAATGCGGCACGATCATCTCGATGCGCCTCAACAACGACCGCGACCAAGCCTTTGTGAAAGCGGCCATGCCCGAAGGCGCCCGCGGCTTTGTCGATACCATACCAGCGCTGCGCAATCGCGAATGCATTATCTCGGGCGAAGGCGTTTCGATCCCGATGCGCGTTTCGTTCGACGATCTTGATGCGATGAAGCGGCCGGCTTCAAACGATCCCTCGTTCTACGAACTGTGGAGCAAGAGCGGCGGCGAGGAGCGTGCGGTTGAGCGCACCGTGCAGAGGTGGCGCGCGCAAAGCCGCTGACGTTATGGTCAGAGGTTTGGCGCCATCCGGCCGGCTGGATCGGCGTCTGCGTGGGTTTCTTCCTCGCACTGCTCTGCCGGAACCGCGCGGGCGCGTTCCCGCCACTGCGGCTGGCGATAGGCATAGATCGATAGCACCACGGCGACCACCGAACTGACCGGGAAAGCCAGCCATAGCGCATCTGCACCGAGCGTGGGATAAAAGGCGTAGTAGAAGCCGAGCCGCACCGGATACATTGCGATGCCCAAAACGATGAGTGGCGTCCACACCACTCCGCCTGCGCGCATGGTGGCAAACAAAACGATGGTAATGCCAAAGAGCAGGTAGCTCCAACTGGCAAGAAACTGGATGTGACGCGCTTCGTCCACCGCCGGGCTGGCGCTGCCGAGAAAGAGTTCGAGCGCGGGCCGATCAAATAGCAGGATCAGCGCGCAGAGCAGGCCGGTGACTACCAGATTGAGGATTATGCCGGAGCGCGTGATGCGACCAAGCCGCTCGTTCAAACCAGCGCCGATTGCCTGCGCAGCCATTGCGCTGACCGCTGCGGAAATGGCCATCGCGGGCATTTGCAGATATGTCCACAGTTGCAGCGCGGCTCCATAGGCGGCGCTTACCAGCAGGCCTTCGCGGTTGACGAGGCCGATCACGATGATCCCGCCAGCCGAGATGACGAGCATCTGCGCGCCCATCGGCAGACCCTTGGTGATGATGTAGCCAAGCTCGTCACGCCGGGGCCAGAGCCATGCCAGTTCGCTTCCGCGCAGGCGCAGCGGCAGATCCTTGGCATAGACATAGGCGACGATGCCAACCATCGAGACGAAGGAGGCAATGGCGGTGGCGAGCGCGGAACCGGCAATGCCCATCGCAGGAATCGGGCCGTATCCGCCAATCAGCAGCGGGTTGAGCGCGATATCGAGCACGACCGAAAGGATCATGAACTTGAGCGGTGTCGAAGCGTCGCCGCCACCGCGCAGCCCCATGCCGAGCATGACGGTGATCATCGAGGCAGGCATGGCAACGAAGATCACGCGCAAGTAGGTGAGGGCAAAGCCGTAAGTCTCGCCCGGCGCGGCCATAGCCGTCAGCAGTTCAGGCGCGAAAATCCACCCGAGCGTGCCAACGACCAGCGACAGCAGCACGCAAAGGCCGACAGCCGAGCCAAATGTGCGCCGCGCTGCCAGCACATCGCGCGCGCCAAAGGCCTGCCCGATCTTGACCGTGGCGGCCATGCCGAAGCCGAAGACGGCGGCGAACACGAGGAACATGACCACATTGGCGTTGGCGGTTGCGGCCAGCGCGCCTTCGCCCAGCATGCGCCCGACCCAGACCGAATTGACCGATCCGTTGAGCGATTGCAGGATGTTGGACGTGAGTGTTGGTGCGGAAAACAGCACGAGCGTCCGCAGGATCGGCCCACTGGTCAGATCGCGCCCACGCCCCGGTGGTTGCGCCAAGGCCTCAGTCCTTCTTCATTGCGGCAAGGGCCGCAAACGGACCGGAGGCGACATCGCCGCCAAGCTTGTGTTCGGCCCGCGCCTTGTCAGCATTTGGCCCTTCGGCGAAAGGGTCGATGGCGAGTGCCAGGCTCTGCGCCACGGCTTCGCCAAGGTCGAAGGCCGTGCCGTCGTATTCAATCTCGTCGCAATCGTCGGAAGATATCTCGATTTCCCCGTTGGGCGCGCTCACTGGACTGCGTGGCACGAAGCGCAGGGCAACAGGCTCGCTGATCTTGACCGGGAAGTCCTCGCCCGAGGTGGCGCACATCTGCACGATGCTGGCGGTGAGTTTGCCTTTCGCCTCAACAGTCTGGCCATCGACCGTCAGGCGCAGTTCTGCGCGCATGGCATCTATCGCTGTTATGGCGAAGCGTCCGGCAAGGCGGCGGCGTTCGGCTTCATCGGGCATCAGCACGACGGGCGCATCGCCGATCTGGCGCAGGTCGACCATGTTTGAAAACTCAGGGTTTGAAAACTCAGGGGCGCTCACTTGCCGATCTCCGCATCAAGCACGCGGAAGGCGGGCACAAGGTCCAGCCCGGCGGCAAAGGCGCGGGCGCGGCGGGCGACGAGCAGGGGATCAGTCCCTTCGTGCAGGCTGACATTGCGCGCCACCGCATCGGCCATCACGGCTTCGTCTGCCGAAGCCAGCCCTTCGCGATAGGCACCGAGTCGGCCGCCCAGAACGCTCATCAACTTGCCCACGCGTTTGCCCACCACCAGATCGCCAACGCCGCTTTCGCGCAACTGGCCATCCATGTCATCGACGAAAAGCTCGGTCAGGCGCACCGATGGGTCTACCAGTTCGGCATCGCGCTCCATCCGGATCAGCACGATAGCAAGGATCAGCGTGATCATGTCGAATCGACCGGCCACCGTGTCGGCCACACCGCAATCACGGTACCATTCTTTCTCACGCGCGATTTCCACCGTGCGGTGCCACAACGGGCGGGCAACGTCGCGGTCGTCGGCCTTGCGTCCGAACAGCTTTCCCAAAAATCCCATCGTGCGCTTCCTTGGTATCGTGCCCGTTCAGGGGCTATTAAATTAGGTCCGTCCAGCAGGCACCTAGCGATGCCAGTGCGGGCGGCATTGCGGTAATCCCGATTGAACCGTAAGGGACACCCAATTGGGCTTGGCGATAGTGGCTGTGCATTCCCGATGCAAACGGGCATGACATAGCATCAGTGAAGAGCGGAGTTTGCGAATGCGGAACATGCGGCTGATAGTGCAGGGTGCGGCGGTGCTTGCGCTCGGCGTGGCGGCAGCGGGATGTTCCAGCATCAAGGATCATCGCGGCTATATCGTCGATGAAGTGCTGGTTTCGTCTGTCCAACCCGGTGTGGACAACAAGCAGTCGGTCGAACGCACGCTTGGCCGCCCGACGTTCACCAGCCAATATGGCAAGGAGACGTGGTACTACGTCTCCCAGAACACGCAGCAAAAGCCGTTCAATCGCCCACGCACATCCGACCAGAACATCCTCGTCATCAATTTTGATGCGAAAAACAACGTTACCTCGCTCAGCCGTGAAGGCATGGAAAAGGTCGCGCGCCTTTCGCCTGAGAGCGACAAGACCGATACGTTGGGCCGTGACCGTTCGTTCTTCCAGGATCTGTTCGGCAATATCGGTGCAGTTGGCGCAGTGCCGGGCGGCGGGCAAGGTCAGGCTCCGGGCGGCACAGGTCCGAACGGCAGCTGATCCCCACCGCTTGAATTCCACGCCGCGCGTCTCATATCGCAGGGCATGGACGATAGCAGGGCGAGCCACGGCCTTATCCAGTGGCACGGCACCACCATCATTGGTGTAAAAATGAATGGCCGCACCGTCATTGCCGGTGACGGGCAGGTTTCGATGGGCAACACGGTGATGAAGCCCAATGCCCGCAAGGTGCGCCGCATCGGTGAAGGCAAAGTGATTGCCGGATTCGCCGGTGCGACAGCTGATGCCTTCACCCTGTTCGAGCGGCTGGAGCGCAAGCTGGAGCAGCATCGCGGGCAGTTGATGCGTGCCGCAGTGGAGCTTGCCAAAGACTGGCGCACCGATAAGTACCTGCGCAATCTTGAAGCGCTGATGATCGTGGCCGATGCCGACACCATGCTGATCCTGACGGGCAATGGCGACGTGCTGGAGCCGGAAGGCGGAATTGCCGCCATCGGTTCTGGCGGCAACTATGCTCTGGCTGCGGCCAAGGCGCTTACCGACTACGAAAACGACGCCGAGAAGATCGCCCGCCGTGCGATGCAGGTGGCGGCAGAGGTTTGCGTCTTTACCAACGACCGCGTGACGCTGGAAGAAATCTAGTTCCCCTCCCGCTTGCGGGAGGGGTAGGGGAGGGCGTGTTGCCGCTTCCTGACAGCCCCTCCCCCGACCCCTCCCGCAGGCGGGAGGGGAGAAGAGATTGCCATGAACGAATCGCTTACCCCCAAGGCTATTGTCCGCGCGCTGGACGAGCATATCGTTGGCCAGACTGACGCGAAGAAGGCGGTCGCCGTGGCGCTGCGCAACCGCTGGCGGCGTCAGCGGCTGTCGGCTGACTTGCGTGATGAGGTTTCGCCAAAGAACATCCTGATGATCGGGCCGACGGGCTGCGGCAAGACCGAGATCAGCCGCCGTCTGGCCAAGCTGGCCGACGCGCCGTTCATCAAGGTTGAGGCGACCAAGTTCACCGAGGTCGGCTATGTCGGCCGCGATGTGGAACAGATTGCCCGCGATCTGGTGGAAGAAGCGATCCGGCTGGAGAAGGAACGCCGCCGCGATGCGGTGCGTGAGGCTGCCAGCAAGGCCGCGATGGACCGATTGCTCAAGGCGCTGGTCGGCGATGGGGCGAGCGAAGCCACGCGCGAGAGCTTCAAGGCGCGGCTCGCAGATGGCTCGATGAACGAGGTCGAGGTTGAGATCGAGGTGGAAGATGCGCCTTCGATGCCGATGGAAATTCCCGGCATGGGTGGCGGCGTTGGCATGATCAACCTGTCGGACATGATGGGCAAGGCCTTCGGCAAGCAGAACCTCAAGCGCCGCAAGATGCGCGTGGCTGATGCGTGGGACAAGCTGGTCGAGGAAGAAGCCGAAAAGCGCATGGATCAGGACGATGTTCAGCGCGAAGCGATCCGCAATGCCGAGACGAATGGCATCGTGTTTTTGGACGAGATCGACAAGATTGCGGTGTCCGATGTGCGCGGCGGTTCGGTTTCGCGCGAAGGCGTGCAGCGCGATCTGCTTCCTCTGATCGAGGGCACGACGGTTGCCACCAAGTACGGCCCGATGAAGACCGATCATGTGCTGTTCATCGCATCGGGCGCGTTCCATGTGGCCAAGCCCAGCGACATGCTGCCCGAATTGCAAGGACGTTTGCCGATCCGGGTGGAACTGCAGGCGCTGACCGAGGATGACTTCGTGCGTATCCTTTCGGAAACGCGCGCTAATCTGGTCGAACAGTACCGCGCGCTGATTGCAACGGAGAGCGTGACGCTGGACTTCACGCCCGAAGCCATCCGCGCGATTGCCCGCATCGCCGCGCAAGTGAACGAGAGCGTCGAGAACATCGGCGCGCGGCGTTTGCAGACGGTGATGGAAAAGCTGCTTGAGGAAGTGAGCTTCGAGGCGGAGGACCGTACGGGTGAAACAGTGATGGTCGATGAGGCCTATGTGGCTGACAAGCTGGCAAATCTGGCGAGCAATACGGACCTTTCGAAGTACATCTTGTGAGGCGTGCTTCGTTCCTGTAATGTTCCATTGGCGACTCAGGGGAGGGAACTGATGGAACTTGCAGGCGGATGCCACTGCGGCGCAGTGCGTTACAAGGTCGACGGTGCGCCGATGCACGTGGCGCTGTGCCACTGCACCGATTGCCGCAAAAGCTCGGGCGCGCCGATGGTTTCGTGGGCGATGTTCAAGGCGGATCAGTTTGCCCTGACGCAGGGTGAGGTGACGACGCACAATTCGTCTGGCGCATCGATGCGCAACTTTTGCCCGAAGTGCGGGACCGGGGTGTTCTTCACCAATGCCGAGAACCTGCCAGACATCATCGACGTGCAATCCGCCACGTTTGACGACCCCGACCAGTTGCCCGCCCAGCTTCATATCCAGACGGCGGAACGCATTGGCTGGATGGGGCAAGCACACGGATTGCCCGAATTTGCGCGGTTTCCCGGCGAGGAGTAGGGTGCAGGCATGACCTACCAGACTCCCGAAGACCGCCCTGTGTACCGCCTGCTGACCGGCAAGGATGACCGGGCCTTTTGTGATCGCGTGTCCGAAGCGCTGGAACAAGGCTGGCGGCTCTATGGCTCGCCCACGATGACGTATGATGGCGGGATGGACTGCATCAAGGTGGCGCAGGCCGTGGTGTGGCATGAGGCTGATGTTGTGAAGTGAAGGCGGCGTTCCACATATTCTCGTCGACCCGGACTTGATCCGGGATCCCACTGCTTTTTTCGTTGTTGGAAGGGAAGCGAAGCCCCGGATAAAGTCCGGGGCGACGATTTGTTTGGGATTGGCCGTGGCGCTACTCGGCCGCTTCGCTGACCTCAGCGCTTTCTTGCGCCTGACGCGCCCACATCTCAGCATAAAGGCCATCGCGGCGCAGCAGGTCGGTGTGGCTGCCCTGCTCTGCCAGACGCCCCTGATCGAGCACCAGAATGGTGTCTGAATCCGCGATGGTTGAAAGCCGGTGCGCAATCGAAATGGTCGTGCGCTGGCTGGCGACGTCGCGCATCGTGGTGAGGATATCCTGCTCGGTGCGGCTGTCGAGCGCGCTGGTGGCCTCATCAAACAGGACAATCGGCGGGTTCTTCACCAGCGTCCGCGCGATAGCAACGCGCTGCTTTTCGCCGCCGGATAGC
Organism: Novosphingobium sp.; assembly: GCF_030696665.1. GTDB lineage: Bacteria > Pseudomonadota > Alphaproteobacteria > Sphingomonadales > Sphingomonadaceae > Novosphingobium. Next base: position 6,101 of record NZ_JAUYRV010000054.1, on the reverse strand, counting down.
TTCAACCCGCGTTCGCCCACTTCGGTATCAAAGCCCTTTGGCAGGCGGGCGATGAATTCGGTAATGGAGGCACCGCGTGCTGCGGCTTCGACTTCGGCCATACCCGCGCCGTCGCGGCCATAAGCAATGTTGTAGCCGATGGTATCGTTGAACAGCACCGAATCCTGCGGGACGATGCCCAGCGCGGCGCGCAGGCTGGCTTGCGTGATCTGCGAAATGTCCTGCCCGTCGATCAGGATGCGGCCTGACCACGGATCGTAGAAGCGGAACAGCAGTCGCGCGATGGTGGATTTTCCTGCACCCGATGGGCCGACGATGGCAACGCGGTGGCCGGCAGGCACCTCGAACGACAGGCCGTGGAGGATCTCGCGGTCCCGGTCATAGCCGAACACCACGTTGTCGAACGTCACACTTGGGCGCGCGATCACCAGCGCGGGCGCGCCGGGCACATCGGCCACTTCCACCGGGGTGTCGATCAGCCGGAACATTTCGGCCATGTCGATCAGGCCCTGCCGGATCGTGCGATAAACCATGCCGAGCATATCGAGCGGGCGGAAAAGCTGGGTGAGGTAGGTGTTTACGAAAACAAGGTCGCCCACGGTCAGCCGCCCTTGCGACCAGCCCCACACCGTCCAAGCCATCGCGCCTGCCATCAGCAGGTTGACGATGACCGCCTGCGCAATGTTGAGCAGGCCAAGGCTGTTTTCGCTCTTCACCGCGGCTTCGGCATAGGCGCGTGTCGCTGCGGCGTAGCGCGCTTCCTCGCGCGATTCGGCGCCGAAGTATTTCACCGTCTCATAATTCAGCAGCGAATCGACGGCGCGTGACAGGGCTTGCCCATCAAGCCGGTTCATCTTTTCGCGCAAGGCCGATCGCCATTCGGTGATCGTACGCGTGACATAGACGTAGGCGATGACTGCCGCCATCGTTGCGCCGACCAGCCCCAGACCGAAGTTCAGCCAGAAGATCACGATGACCGCCGTCAGTTCGATCACCGTCGGCGCGATGTTGAACAGCAGGAAATAAAGCATCGTGTCGATGCTCTTGGTCCCACGCTCGATTACCTTGGTCACCTCGCCGGTGCGGCGGGCGAGGTGGAAGCGCAAGCTGAGGCGGTGGAGGCGCGCGAAGACGTTCTCGGCCAGATGCTGCGTTGCTACCTGCCCCACACGCTCGAACACGATGTTGCGCACGTTGTCGAACAAGACGCCTGCGAAACGGCCAAGCGCGTATGCCAGCACGAAGGCCATCGCCACGGTCAGTGCCGGTTGCGCGCCCTCGGGCAGCGTCATCGCATCGACGGCTTTCTTGTAGGCGAAGGGCAGGGCCAGCGTCGTCGCCTTGCCCAGCAGCACCATCAGCAGCGCACCCACCACCCGGCGGCGCAGCACTGCGTTATCAGCAGGCCACAGATAGGGCAGGAAGCGCTTGAGCGTTTGCCAGCCATCGTGGCGGGCGTCTTTGGGATTCGTATATGTATCTGGCGGCATGGCTTCTCACATAGGCGCAGACGTGCGCGATGCCAGTGTCTTCCTTACATTCAGGAGGGCAGCACTTTTATTGAATGCGCAGGGCTGGCCCTTTTCGATCAGCGCTGGCGATACCCGATGGCAGGTCGAAGAGGATACGCCGTTTGGCAAAGTCTATCGCCACGCGCCTGAACATGCGCAACTGGGCCATGCCCAGCAGCATGGCCGGGCGCTTGACCAGTTCGAGCCGGTGGAACGCGGGTGAATCGGCAAATGCCATGAATGTGTTGTGCAGTTGCAGCCCGGCGACCTCTATGGTTGATGCCATGATCAGGTCCGCGTTCAACTGCTGGCCGGTGACCGAATAGAGCACCGTCTGTTCAGCCTTGCGCCGCCGGGTCAGGGCATTGCGCAGGGCCATGTTGCCGATTGAGCTATCGGACCCGGTATCGATTACGATGTCGGTATGCACTCCATCAACCACGGCATTGGTCATGATCAGCTGCCCGGAACGCCGCCGCGCGTTGACCACAATTTCGAACCCGCGCGATCCGCCGAGTGAAGCAGCATCGCCGATCGTGATGGTGTCCGTGGGGAAATCGATCAGCACGCGCTGGTCTTGCAGGCTGTCCAGCCCGACGATGCCATCCGCGCCGATGTGCTGCTGTTCCAGAAGCGGCGCGCTGAGCGTGTAATATGTGCGCTTGCCCAGGCTGATTTCCTCGACATCGACAAGTTCCACAGCCTGCGATCCGGCCACGCCCACCACCACGCCGTTGCCGGCAATCGGCAGGCCGATAGTTGCTGCGACTTGCCGCGAAAGCACTGTGCGTTCCGAACCGGTGTCGATCAGAAAGCGAAACGGGCCGTGCGCGCCGATCTGCACCGGGACTGTCATGCGGTTGTGGCGGTCGTCGATGGTTTTGACGAGCTCGGTGTCGCCCGCTGGCAGTAGTGGGTCTTCTGCGGCAAGTGCAGGCTGGGCTGTTGCCATAAACAGCGCGATCCAGCATTTCAGGGAAACCCGCATGATCCTTCTCCAAGGCGAGAGTTTACGCTTGTTGTGACTGCCGCGCCAGTGCGTTCAAAGGGGCGTATCTGCTTCGATCCAATCCGGGAGTTTAACGCCGTGGCAACCCTGCGCGCCTATGCGGGAGGGATGAGCATCGATTCAGCACCGACCACATTGCGCGCGCACGCGCTTGGCCTCGTAGAAAAGGCAGCGCGTGCTGTAGGCTATGACAAGACGCATATCACTCGCGTCGTCGCGTATCGTGAGATCGACGCGTGGCTGGACAAGCGCGGCACTGAAAACCTCGAGGCGCTGGAGATTTCAGCGGGCTGGAAGTGGCGGCAGCGCCAATGGGGCAGCTATGCCGAGATGAACTGGCCCGAGCACGACATCTGCAACGATGTGCTCGACCGCAAGTTTGACGTTATCATCGCCGACAACGTGTGGGAGCATCTGCTCTACCCCTATCGCGCAGCAAAGAATGTGCGCGCTATGCTAAAGCCGGGCGGCGTGTTCATCAACATCACCCCGTTCCTGATCCGCTATCACCCCATTCCCACCGATTGTTCGCGCTGGACGCAACTGGGCATGGTGCATTTCCTTGAGGAATGCGGCTTCGATCCCGCGAAGATCGAGACCGGCGGCTGGGGCAACGCGGCTGCCGTGCGCGGCAACCTGTTCCGCTGGGCGCGCGCCGGGTGGCAAAAGCGCTTTGCCAATGACGATCGGTTCCCGGTGACGATCTGGGCGATGGCCCAAGTCTGATGCTGGAAAGCGGGGAGCCTGCGCTTGTCGCGGTTATCGTCCTCGCGCACAACGAGGAGCGCCGCATTGCCCGGTGCCTCGCTACATTGCCGCTGTCCGATGTCGGGTATTCCATCCATGTCGTCGTGAATGGATCGCGGGATGGCACGGCGGCGATTGTCGCTGAAATCGCCGCGAACCATCGCAACGTGACGCTGCATGACTGGCCGGAACCCGGAAAGGCGCGCAGCTGGAGCCGCATCGTGCTCGACACCCTGCCGTCGGGCTTGCGTGCGGTGGTGTTGGTGGATGGAGATGCCGAGGTTGGGGCCGGGTCAATCCCCGCGCTGATTGCTGCGCTTGACGCGGATCCTGCGGCGAACCTTGCTTCGGCCCCGCCGCTGAACGGCCGCCGTGCCGAACACTATCGCCGCCTCATGGCGCAATCGCACGGGGTGTTCGGCGATCTCTATGCCCTGCGCGGTACGTTCGTGGACGCGATGCGCAGCAGTGGCATTCGCTTGCCGGTCGATCTGGTCGGTGATGATGGCCTCGTCGGTGCGCTTGCCAAGACAGGCCTCGGCCCACTATCCCAATGGCGTGAAGAGCGCGTCTGCCCGGTGATGGAAGCAGGCTTCTCGTGCGAACCGTTCGCGCCGCTCGATCTGCGCAGCTGGCGTATGCAGCATGGTCGCATGATCAACTATGCGGTGCGCCACTTTCAGGACCGGATCATCACGCGTATTTTGAAAGGTGAAGGACCGAGCGGCTTGCCGGAGCGGCTGGCCAGCCTCTACGCGCAGTACTTGCCAGACTTTACCCCGCGCAAGGGCGTCTGGCGTTGGTTTGATCGTCGCGCTCTGGCCCGCATGAAGGCGAGCGCTGAGCGGTTTTAAGCGACTACCGCGTCCGGCTTACGCCGGATCAGCGCCCAGACCTGGCCCAGCGCGGCGCGGTCGGTGACATGGATCACCGCTCCATAGGCTGCGATGCCCGTCGTGACGAGCACGCCAAGATGCACCAGAGGCAAGGCATCGAGCCGGGGCGAAATCCCCCATCGATCAACCACCCAAACCACGGCACCCATCGCCACACTGCTCCCCGCAGGCAGGGCAAGCGCCCGCCACATATCCCCAAGGCCAATACCCAGCGCCGGGCGTGAAAGCAGGACCGTCGCCAGCAGCAGTAGCGGCGCGGCCACGCACCAGATGGCCGCAACGGCCATGATTCCGAATTGTGCGGCCACAATGAACGATGCCGCGAATATCGCTGCCCCCGCAATCGCCGTGCGGACTGGTACGCCGGGCTTCCCGATTGCGTTGAGCGCGGGTGAGAACAGCACCTGCAGCGTCATGAACGGCATCGCCAGCGCCATGAATTCGATCAACGGCGGCAGTTCGCTCCACGTCGGTCCGAACAGCGTCGCCACGAGCGGCTTGGCGCTAACGGCCATGCCCACATAGAGCGGCGCGGAAATCAGCATGATGAGGCGCGCTGAGCGCAGGAATGACCAGCGCAAGGCGGGAAGGTCGTCCTGCAGGCGCGAATAGGCAGGAAACGCCACTTCGTTGAGTGGTGGCACAAAGCGCGAATAGAAGATTGTCGCAAGGAACACTGCCTGCGAATAGACACCCACCTCATGCGGGGTCAGCTTGCGGCCAATCACGAAGATGTCGCTCTGCGTCTGTACCAGCCAAAACAGCTGGGTCAGAAGAATTGCGAAGCCGAAGCGAAAGATATTGCCGCAACCCCGGAAATCGAAACTCGGCCAGACCAGTGACCGCGCCAGAATCGTGAGGCCGATTGCACGCACCCAGAACATGACAATAGGAGCATAGACCAACGTCCATACCCCGAAGTCCGCCCAGGCCATCACGAGTGATAGCACGGCGCCGGTAAGTGCCGAAGCGAGGTTCACCACTGCCTGGCTGCGAAAATCGAGCCGTCGCCCCATCAGCACTTCGGGAATCGCAATGAATGGCGTGGAAATGTATATCAACGTCTGCATCCGCAGCATGTCTGCCACGACGGGCTGGCCGTAATAGGCCGCAACGGACGGGGCAAAGAACCACTGGAGGGCCGCGATCAAGGCGTTGGCCGATAGCAGCAGGCCGAACGCCTGACGAATGCGATGCTGGTTGAGGTCGCGCTCCTGAATCAGCGCACTGGCAAAGCCGTAACCATTGAGGAAGGTGAGGAAGCTCAGCATCACCAGCGACATGGCGAAGAGGCCATAATCGGCGGGCGACAGCAGGCGCATGACGATCAGAGTCGATGACCAGCTGACGATCTGCGCAGCAATCTGGCTGCCAGATCGCCAGATGATTGCCTTCTTCACATCTCCGGCCAGCGTGTCCTGCCCGGCAAGCGGGGCCGGCGCGAAGGACTCAGAAGGCAGAGTCGGCGTAATTGCGGTGGTAGAGGTGTTGGTCATGCAGGCACCGCTTTACAGGTTGGGCCGTTAACCCGGTCTTACGTCTGGAAGCACTGGCTTGGCTAACCTAGTCCGAAACAGGGCGATCTCACCAATTCCCGGTAATTTCAAAAAAGAGACAAGATGGTGTTGACGCGAATCGGAGTGGTGTTTAGAGGCCCTCTCACCGCAGCGGAGTTGCTCAGCAGCTTTGGCGCGGTCGCCAACATAGACGGACACTCAGTCCCCCGGATAGAAACGGGGAGCATTGGTTGTCCGCCAATGTCTGTCTCTGGCCTTAGGGTTTGGGTTGGATTTGGTGGTTCTTTGACATTGTGATTTAAGATGAAGGGACATGTGGGCGACGGCGCCTGCTTTCTGTGGCTTTAGGGCGCAGAATGGCAGTTTAACGTAGTCGAAGCTTGCATGTCTTTATGTAACCATACGTATAGATGTGCGGGGA
>NZ_JAUYRV010000032.1 GCF_030696665.1 Novosphingobium sp. | reverse complement strand
GGGCGGGTGGAGTATCTCGACCTGCTGGAAGGCGTCACGCTGGTGGAGCGGATGGACGAGGTGACCGGGCTGACCTCGAAGGTGGTCGTCGACTACAAGCAGAACGCGCGCGGGGTCGATCTGCGGCCCCGCCTGCAGCTGAAGGACGAGCGCGGCGAGGTGGTGAAGCTGCCGAACGGGGCGGATGCGCGCTACTTCCTGGCGCCCGATTCGATCCTGTCGGTGGAGAACGGCGCGGTGGTGGCCGCCGGCGACGTGCTGGCGCGCATCCCGCGCGAGGGCAGCAAGACGCGCGACATCACCGGCGGTCTGCCGCGCGTGGCCGAACTGTTCGAGGCGCGGCGTCCGAAGGACCACGCGATCATCGCCGAGATCGATGGGCGGGTGGAGTTCGGCAAGGACTACAAGGCCAAGCGCCGCATCATCGTGAAGAACGACGAGACCGGCGAGGAGAGCGAATACCTGATCCCCAAGGGCAAGCACGTCTCGGTGCAGGAAGGTGACTTCGTGCGCGTCGGCGATCCGCTGGTCGACGGGCCGCGGGTGCCGCACGACATCCTGAAGGTCCTGGGGGTGGAGGCGCTGTCCGACTACCTGGTCAACGAGATCCAGGACGTCTACCGGCTCCAGGGCGTGAAGATCAACGACAAGCACATCGAGGTGATCGTTCGCCAGATGCTGCAGAAGGTTGAAATCACCAACGGTGGCGACACCACCTTGCTGGCAGGCGAACAGGTCGATCTTGAGGAAATGCTCGAAGTGAACGGCAAGCTTGAGGATGGCTTTGCGCCCGCCGAAGGCAAGCCGGTGCTGCTGGGCATCACCAAGGCATCGCTGCAGACGCGTTCGTTCATCTCGGCTGCGTCGTTCCAGGAAACCACCCGCGTGCTCACGCAGGCGGCCGTGGAAGGCAAGAAGGACTCGCTGATCGGTCTCAAGGAGAACGTGATCGTCGGCCGTCTCATCCCCGCCGGTACCGGTGCGGGCATGAACCGCCTGCGCGTTGCGGCCTCAAGCCGCGATGCTGCGCTGCGCGCGTCCTACCGCAAGCTTCAGGAATCGCTGATTGCTCCGGCATCGGCAGCCGAAGAGCATGCAGCTGAACTGGCGCAGGGTCCGGAAGCGGCCATCGGTGATGATCCGCTGGCAGCGGTCGAGGGTGAAACCCACGGCCTGGATGCCGATGCCGGTGATTACCTGATCGCCGACAAGGCCGAGGGCAGCGAAGACTGATCGTTTTCGCAGGCTTTGACGTAAAGTAATTGAGGCCCCGCTGGAGCAATCCAGCGGGGCCTTGATTTTGCGATCCTTCTGATTTTCAAGAACTTTACGGTATCCTACGCAATCAGCGTCACGCCATCACGCGGGGGAATTAACGGTAGACGGCTAAACAGGCAGCATCCAACCGGCTGCAAGGAAGCCTTGTCATGATCCGCGACCGTACCGCTTTCGGGACAAAAATTGTCGTAGGCTTGATCGTCGCAGCCATTGCGCTTGCTGCTGTTGCGGTCGGGTACATTCGCTTTGGCGGACCGCTGCACCAGCAGAATCTGTTGCAGGACGAACTTCTTGCCGACATCCTTCCACCGCCTGCCTTCGTCGTCGAACCCTATCTGCACACCACGTGGGCAATTGCCGATCTGGCACATGCACAAGAGGCGGCGGTCGCGCTTGCCGAAGAGCGCACGCTGTTCGAGCAGCGCAAAAGCTATTGGGCCAGCGCTCCTGTGCCAGAGGAACTGCGCGAAGAGGTTGCCGCTACCGTGGGATCTGCCGACGCGTTCTGGTCGGCTGTCGACAGTCGCTTTCTCCCTGCGATGAAGGCCGGCGATCTGCCCACCATGCAACGGGTGCACGCAGCAGAACTTACCCCGGCTTATCGCAAGCAGCACGATGCGGTGACGCACCTGGTGGCAGAATCGGGCAAATACCGCGCTGAACTGATGGATTTTGCGCAGGTTCTCGTGATCGGCTTGCTGGTGCTGTTTGCCATCGTGGCCATCGCTATTCTCGCAATGGTTTACGGTGCTGGCAGCATGATCCGGCGCAGCATTGTCAACCCGTTGGTCGATACTGCCACGGCAATGGAGCGCATGGCGCAAGGCGACTATAGTCTGGACGTTGAAGGTGCAGACCGGCAGGATGAAATCGGCATAATGGCCCGCGCGATGGCAGTATTCCGGAACAATGGTATTGCCCGCCAAAAGGCGGAGCGCGATCAGCAGGAGGTGGTTGCCGCACTGTCTGCCGGGCTGGACAGCATGGCCCGCCAGAACCTCGAATACAGGATCGATCAGACCTTCCCTGAAGGCTACGAGGAACTGCGCGACAACTACAACAGTGCCTGTAATGCGTTGGCATCGGCCATGCGCACGGTGCGCGTTGGTGCGTCCAGCGTGCTGGGTTCAATATCCGAACTGCGCGTGGCGACCGATGATCTTGCCATGCGAAACGAACAGCAGGCCTCAAGCCTCGCCGCTACGGCAGGAACGATGAATAGCGTTACCGGCAGTGTGCGTGAAACGGCAACCGGCGCACAAAGTGTGCACAATGCGATTGCCGCCGCGCACGAACAGGCCAACGCTGGCGGCGACGTCGTCCGTCAGGCCGTGGCGGCGATGGCACAGATCGAAGCTTCTGCCCAAGCGATCAGCCAGATCATCACCGTGATCGATGGCATTGCCTTCCAGACCAACCTGCTCGCGCTCAATGCCGGGGTTGAAGCGGCGCGTGCGGGCGAATCGGGCAAGGGCTTTGCGGTTGTCGCCACCGAAGTGCGCGCGCTCGCACAGCGCTCTGCCGAAGCGGCGCAGAACATCAAGACACTGATCGAGAACAGCACGAGCCAGGTGGGCGAGGGCGTCCGCCTTGTCGACGCCACCGGTGAGCGATTGACCGGCATAGTCGACCAGATTGCCGCCGTTGACGGGCTGGTCTCGCGCATCGCCCAGGCTGCCACCCAGCAGGCCGAAAGCCTTGAACAGGTCAATGTCGCGGTCGCCGCGATGGACCGGATGACGCAGGCTAACGCGGCGATGGTTGAGCAGTCGTCTGCCGCCACCCATAGCCTTTCGAGCGAGGCGCAGGCGCTGACCGATCTCGTCTCAAGCTTCCGCACGCGTGATGTGGACACGCGGCCGGGGCGGGCGAGCAATCCTGAGAGTTTGCGCCGCTACTCGGCAGCGCAGGGTGAACGGCAGATGCCAGTGATTGCCCGCTACGGCACGTGACATGAAAAGGCCCGCCCTCCCCAAGGAGGCCGGGCCTTTCGTCATGGTGAGATGTCGTGGTTCAGCGGCCCTTGCGGTGCTCACCCTTGACCCAGCGCACTGTGCCCGATGATGCGCGCATCACCACGCTCTCGGTAGTCATTACGCCGCTCTTGTGGACCTTCACGCCTGCCAGCAGCGAACCATCGGTCACCCCGGTGGCGGCAAAGATGCAGTCGCCCTTGGCAAGTTCCTTCAGGTCGTACTGCTTGTTCAGGTCTTCGATGCCCCATTTGTAGGCGCGCTGCTTCTCGTCCTCGTTGCGGAACAGCAGGCGGCCCTTGAACTGTCCGCCCACGCAGCGCAGCGCGGCAGCGGCCAGCACGCCTTCAGGCGCACCACCAGTGCCCATGTACATGTCGATGCCGGTTTCCTCGTTGGTCACCGCAATCACGCCTGCCACATCGCCATCGGGAATCAGGCTGATGCCGCAGCCCAGCGCACGCAGCTCGTCGATCAGATCTGAATGGCGCGGGCGGTCAAGCACGCAGACGATGATATCGCCGGGGGCCACGCCCTTGGCCGCAGCCACAGCCTTGACGTTTTCGGTCGGTGACTTGTCGAGATCGATGATGCCTTCGGGATAGCCGGGGCCAACGGCCAGCTTGTCCATATACACGTCGGGCGCGTTCAGCAGTCCGCCCTCTTCGGCAACGGCCAGCACGGCCAGCGCGTTCGGACCGGCCTTGGCGGTGATGGTGGTGCCTTCCAGCGGATCGAGCGCAATGTCGATCTTGGGGCCTTTGCCCGGTGCTGCGCCGACCTTTTCACCGATGTAGAGCATGGGCGCTTCGTCGCGCTCGCCTTCGCCGATGACTACGGTGCCATCCATCCACAGTTCGTTGAAGGCTGCGCGCATGGCTTCGACGGCGGCGGCATCGGCGGCTTTTTCGTCGCCACGGCCGATCAGCTTGGACGCACCGATGGCGGCGGCTTCGGTCACGCGGACCATTTCCAGCACAAGGACGCGATCCAGAACCTGAGAGGCTGGAACCGAGGAGGCGGCGGGGTTGGTGGTCTGGTCGGTCACGTAGGCTCCAGCTTGGTCAGGTGGTTGCAGGAATAAGCAGCAAGTCGCGATCGGTTCAGCCAATGTGCAGCATCGGACCGGCACGACCGGGTCGACGGGGCACGCAGACTGTGCAAACGTATGCACGAACATCAGAGTGTCGCGCGATAGGCATTGCGTGGCACAGATGACATTGGTGTGACCCGGCACTAGACGCGAGGGAAGGGTCTTGTCGAGACGAACAGTAGCAGTTCTGGCCAGCATTGCGCTTCTTTTTGGCGCAGGGCCTGCTTTTGCCCAGCAAACAGCCGCGCCCAATCCTGGCGCGGTTCAGGGTCCGGTCGTGCCCGGTACCGGCCAAAGTGATGCCGACGTGGCGCGCGCGCTGCTCTCCACCTCGCAGACCCAGCGCTGCCGCCCGATGCAACGCTCGGATGGAACGATTGTCGTATGTGGCGGCAAGGAGGCGAGCGACCGCGAACGGGTGCCGCTGCGTGATGAAACCGACGGCGCGAAATCGACCGACACCGGCATTCCGCGCGCACCCAATGTCTCCGGCCTGCGCGATTGCAGCCGTGGGTGCATTGGCGTGGGCGGGGTGCCGCCGCCGATGTATTACTTCGATATCAAGGCTCTACCGGCCCCACCGCCGGGATCGGATGCAGACCGCATCGCCAAGGGTGAAATCCCGGCGCGCTGAACCGCCGGGACATCCAATCCTCAGTCGCCCAGAATGTGCATGACCAGCGGCGGGTCTGCCAGCACGGGCGAGCCATCAAGCAGGCGCAGTGCTTCGGCGATGGCGCTTTCCGGCCCATCGTGCGTGACCATCGCCACCATCACTTGCGCGTTGTCCGAATTGCCCTTCTGGATCAGGCTTTCAATCGAAACGCCAGCATCGCGCATGGCGGCGGTGATCTCGGCCAGTACGCCCGGGCGATCCGCTACGTTGAAGCGGATGTAAGCCTTGCCCCTGCGATGCCCCGTCTCGGCAGGCGCAGCGCGCTCCAGTTCGGCCACGGGGATCGAGAACGGCGCGCCAATATCGCCCCGCGCAATGTCGATAAGGTCGGCCACTACGGCGCTTGCCGTTGGCCCATCACCCGCGCCCGCGCCCTGAAACAGTAGGCGGCCCACAAAGTTGCCCTCGGCCACAACCGCATTGGTCGCCCCGTCGACGTGCGCGAGCGGGTGATCGCGATGCACAAGGTGTGGATGCACGCGCTGGAACAGGCGGCACTTGCCCTCGGCGTCGATCTCGGTATCGGCCATGCCGATCAGGCGGATGTAGTATCCCAGCGCATCGGCCTGCGCGATATCGGCGGCCAGCACGCGGCGGATGCCGGTTGCGGCAACGGGCTTGAAGTCCACTGCTGTGCCAAACGCGATGGATGACAGGATCGCCAGCTTGTGCGCCGCATCGATACCGTCGATGTCAAAGCTCGGATCCGCCTCGGCATAGCCCTTGGCCTGCGCTTCGGCCAGCACATCGGCAAAATCGCGGCCGGTGTCTTCCATCGTTGACAGGATATAGTTGCAGGTGCCGTTGAGGATGCCATAGACCCGCGCGATTTCGTTGGCGGCCACGCCTTCTTTCAGGCCCTTGATCACCGGGATGCCGCCCGCCACCGCCGCCTCGAACTTCAGCGCCACCTTGGCCGCTTCGGCTTTGGTCGCCAGTTCCACGCCGTGGTGCGCGATCATCGCCTTGTTGGCGGTGACCAGCGCCTTGCCTGCTTCGAAAGTGGTGCGGGCCAGCGCCAGCGCCGGGCCGTCGGCCCCGCCGACAAGCTCCACCACCACGTCCACGTCGGGCCGCTCGCCCAGGATGACCATGTCGTCTTCCCAGGCATAGCGCGAGACGTCGAACCCGCGATCCTTGTGGCGGTTGCGCGCGCTGACGGTGGTAATGACAATCGGCCGCCCCGCGCGCCGCGCGATAAGATCGGCGTTCGCCTCGATCAGCCGGATTACCCCACCGCCGACCGTGCCAAGCCCGGCCAGCGCGATGCGCAAAGGTTCGCTCATGTCATTCCCGTCCGCTCAAACATGCAGATTATGCGCGGCGGGCCTTAGGGGACGCGGGCCAGTGGGGCAACAGCGCGATTGCGTGCCGCGCCCTTCAGCGCTCGACTGCAGGCCGTGTCCGCGTGCATTCGCCCAGTTGTTCCACGACGAAAGCATAGTCCGCCGCCGCCGCGCGCACTTGGTCCGCGCTGCCTGAAAGGCTGGCTCCTGCGGGCATGGATCGCGGCAGGAAGCAGGCGAGGCGATACCACGTCAACGTATCGCGCTCCGGCGGACGCGCAGCCTGATCGACAATCTCGGAAAGGCTCACACCCCACGCCTTGGCCACGCCGGGGCGACGCACCACGGTTACTGAAACCGGCTCGTTGTTCTCGGTCTGCAGGAATACCTGCGTCTCGCCCTCGCCAACCAGATTGCCCGGAACATACAGCACCTCCCGCACCCCCTTGATCCGGGCTGGCGCTTCGGCTGAGAGCAATTCCGTCAGGATGGCGCGGGTACGTGTCTCCGCCGCTCCCGACCAGGCGATCTGTGCGCCGCCATCGACGAGCCGCAGTTCCCCCGGCCGTCCAGCCACTGTCCGTGCGAAAACCAGCATGACCTGCTTGTTCAGCTTGGGCACCTTGCCCTTGGCATCAAGCGGAACGTCGGCAAGATACCGCACCTTTTCACCCATCGCCGGGCCGCTCAGCACGGTTTGCGTGCGTGCTTCGATCAGCAATCGCGCCATGCCGGGGGCAAGGCCTGGTGCCTGCTCTGGCTTGAGCCGGCTTGTCTTTCTCACCTGCACACGAAGGACCACTTCGGACGCATCAGCCAACGATACCAGATCGGCATACGTAAGCGCCCCCGCCGGGGCAGCGTTGACAGCGTTACCAACCCCGCGAATCAGGGGCTGCTGAGCCGTGGCGGCAGTTGGAACGAATCCGGACCATGCCGTGGCGGCGATCGCGATGGCAATGAGCGGACGGAAGGTAATCTTTGGCATTGTTGCATCTCCGGCGGCGTCCACCGCGGTGGCCACCCTTTGTTTCCCGCCAGTTTCAGCCAGCGCAACCCTGAATCGATAGTTAACCGATAAAGCATTTGCGCGACTTTGGCTTCGCCGTTAAAGATGCACCCGTTCGGGCAATCCAAAAACAAGCAGCCCGACGCTTAACTGCTGTCGGACGTCCTGCGTTCGATGTCGGTGGACCGGGTTGCCGGCAGGGTGGATTGAAATTTGCTGGATTGGCCTGCGGGCAGGACGGTGATCCTGTGCGTCGGCACCACCTTGGTCAGGGCCGTATTCGCGTGCTCCGGGCTCAGGTGGGCGATCAGGAGTATTGGAGCTGAATGGCATACGCTGACCAACAGATGAGCGGTAACAAAGTCACCGCGCTCATCATCGTTGCGATTCTTCATGTCGCCGTTGGCTACGCGCTCGTCACAGGGCTCGCGTACGAGGCGATCAAGAAGGTCAAAGAGGTGACCTCGGCGGTCAACATCGAGGAAGAGAAACCGCCAGAGGAGCCGCCGCCGCCGCCGCCTCCGAAGGAGAACACGCCGCCCCCGCCGATCGTCGCGCCTCCGCCGCCGATCAGCTTTAACGCACCGGCTCCGCAGGTGCAGACGGTCAATCAAGCGCCCCCGATTCCGGCTCCGCCGGCACCGGTTGCCTTGCCTGCGCCGCCTGCTGATCCGCCGCCGCCGCGTTTTACGCCCAAGGCTGCAGTGGCCAAGGGCAACCCCGGCAATTGGGCGACGTCTAACGACTACCCCTCGCGTGCGCTTCGCGAAGAGCGTGAAGGCACAACGGGTTTCCGTGTCACCGTCGGTACCGACGGCAAGGTTACGGACTGTCAGGTTACCCGGTCTTCGGGCAGCCCCGACCTTGACGAAGCCGCGTGTTCCAACATCCGTCGTCGTGCGCGCTTCACGCCCGCAACCGATGGTGAAGGGAACCCGACTACCGGCTCGTACTCGAACTCGATCCGTTGGGTTATCCCTAAGGACTGACCTGACGGCAATCGTCTCACCGAATGGCACGAAAGTCCGTTTGAACGGCTTTCACGCACTTTGATTTGATTTGAAGAGGAAGACTCGCAATGTCCATCTACACTCTGGCCGCTGCTGCCGCTGGCGCTGCGCCGCAGAACAAGTTCGGTTTCGCCGAAGCGCTCGAACAGGGCGGTTTCATCGCCTACGCAACCGTCGTGATCCTTGGTGTCATGTCGTTCGGTTCGTTCTTCATCCTGTTCACGAAGTTCTTTGAACAGAACAAGATCCTCGGCCAGTACAAGAGCATGCGCTCGACCTTCTGGAAGGCTCCGTCGCTTCGTGAAGGCGCTGCCAAGCTCGACAAGAACTCGGCATGGCGCCAGCTCGTCGACGACGGCCTTGCTGCCGAAGATCAGCACGGCAAGATGACCGACTCGCTCGAAGCCCATGATTGGCTGCACGGCTCGCTCGCTCGCTCGGAAGCTGCGATCAACTCGAAGCTTGCTGGCGGTCTGCCCTTCCTGGCAACCGTGGGCGCAACTTCGCCGTTCATCGGTCTGTTCGGTACCGTGGTCGGCATCTACCGCGCACTCATCAACATCGGCCTTGCCGGTTCGGCATCGATCGACAAGGTCGCAGGCCCGGTCGGTGAAGCTCTGATCATGACCGCGCTTGGTCTGCTCGTCGCTGTTCCTGCCGTGCTTGCCTACAACTGGCTGCAGGCTCGCAACAAGAAGATCGCCGAACTGCTCTCGGGCTTCTCGACCGACGTTCTTGCGAACATCACGTCGAAGGGCGCTGTGAAGCCGCTCGTTCAGGCTGCTCCGGCAACACCTGCCGCACCGGTGAAGAAGTAAGCTTGAAACCGGGCCGCCGGTTCGCCGGCGGCCCCTTTCCGGAAACGCGGGACTTCCGCCGGAGCACGCCCATTCGGGGCAGCTCCGGTCCCTCCTGCGGCTCAGAACGGACAGGATGTAACTCATGGCAATGTCTGTAGGCGGCGGGGGCGGAGAAGAACGCCCAATGTCCGACATCAACACCACGCCGCTCGTGGACGTGATGCTGGTGCTGCTTATCATCGTCCTCATCGCAGTGCCGGTCGCGATCCAGACTGTCGAAAAGCTCAAGGTTCCAATCCTTCCCAGCGAAGAATCGCAGGACAAGGTGGAAAACCTGATGCTCACGGTGGTCGCTACCGATGCGGCAGGTCGCAGCCCGAAGGAGCCTGGTTATGAAGGCTCCACGCGCAACGGCCAGTGCCGCGTGTACTTTAACAACACGACCCCGGTTGATAACCAGGAACTGTATCAGAAGGCTTTCGATCGTCTTGACGGCATCGTGAAGCGTGAAGGTGGCGCCGAAAATATCGATCCGGAAAAGATCCCCGAAGTGCATATCCGTGGTGACGTAAACGTGCCTTGGAAGTGCATCGCGGGTGCCATCTATAACGTCCAGTCGGCCGGTTATCCAAAGGTCGGCTTCATCTCGAACCCGGTCGATCCGAACGGCTAAACGCCGCTTCCGACCGGACCAGAGAGCGAACAGGAGCTTTAAACATGGCAATGAGCGCCGGTCAAAGTGACGGCGAGCCGATGATGGAAATGAACACGACGCCGTTGATCGACGTCATGCTCGTTCTCCTCATCATGTTCATCATCACCATCCCCGTGGCCACCCACGCGGTGAACATCGACCTTCCGCAGCCTTCGCCACCCAACCCTAATCAGACGGTGGACCCGATCAAGAACAAGCTGATCTTGAACAACGCGGGTCAGATCCTCTGGAACGGCGTGCCCACCACAGAGGGCCAGTTGGTCTCGCTGCTGCAGGCAACCAAAGCGATGAACCCCGAGCCGGAACTCCAGTTCCAGCCCGAGGAATATGCCAGCTACGAGATCGCGAACCGGATGATGAAGATCATCACGGATTCAAAGGTCACGAAGTTCGGCTTCGTCGGCAACGAAAACTTCGCCACCTTCCAGAAGTCTGGCCAGTAAGTTTTCTGCGCGCCGCAAGGCTCGAAGAATTGAAAAGGGAGCGGGGTAATCCGCTCCCTTTTTGCATTGGCGTCAGGCGGATGTTCTTCGTGCGGCATCAACAGCGGCAAGTATTTGCGCTTCGCGATCTTCCCATGATCCCGATATGGGCAACCAGCGCACTCCGGCACGCTCCAGCATCGCTTCCGCTAGCGCGGCAAACTGCGTCCGTTCGCTCTTCTCGCCAAAGAACCGCGTGCCATCGGCCACCCACGGAACGTCTGGTTCGAACAGCAAATAAAGATCGGCCTTGGGATAGGTGAGCAGTGCGTCAGGCACTTCGCCAAACAGCATCTGCGCCCACGCAGCGGTCATCAGCGGGTCAGTGTCGCAGATCAGCACGTCTGGCTCCGCTTCGGCGGCTTGGGCCGTCGCCGCCATGTGCCCCTCGGCAATCGCCAGCAGGTCAGCCATCGCCAGATCCGTGCCGTGCACTTCGCAATATTCGCGGCCGTACTCAGCCACTACCGGCCAGCCAAACTGCGCATTCAACTGCGCCGCCATGACCGATTTTCCCGTACTCTCAGCGCCGTGAAAGCAAACTGTCAGCATGCCCGCGCTGCCCTTGTCCATTCGCGCAAGCCCATGACGGACATCAGCAGGAACGCTGCGTAAAGTCCGGCCAGCAACGGCAGTCCGCGCGTAGCGTAAAGCCACACCGCCACCACGTCGATCACTACCCACAACACCCAGTTCTCGATCCTGCGCAGCGAAAGCAGGATCTGGGCGGCGATGCTGGCCCCTGCCACGGCGGAATCCGCAAACGGCAGTGCCGCATCGGTAAAACGGTGCAGTATCCAGCCCAGCGAAAGGCTGAGGGTGGCGGTCACACCGATCCACGTAGCCCGTGCGGTTCCACTCATCCAGCCAACCGGAACCCCACTATCCTCAGTGCCTTTCGACCGCAGCCACAGCCACCAGCCCCACAGGTTGGCTGCAAAGAAGAACACTTGCAGCCCCGTCTCGGCGTAGAGCCTTGCGCCATAAAGCACGACGCCGGTGCATGCGACCGATGCCAGCGCGAACGGAAAGTTCCATACCGAACGCCGCACCAGCAGGGCGATGTTGGCCAGCCCGAGCAGGCTTGCCGCAATCTCGACCGGATTCAATGCTGCGCCGTCCGCGCTGCGTGCACCTCACGCGGGTTGTCGCTGAACACGCCGTCCACGCCAGCCGATGCCAGCCGTTTCCATGCGGCCGCGCAATCGCCCTTGCCCGTCGGATCTTCACCACGGCGCAGCGTCAGTGGCAGGAACGCATTCTCGCAGCGGAGCGTCCAGACGTGGACCTTCAACCCTGCTGCGTGTGCCGCTGCGATCAGCGGTGTGGGCTTCCCATCGGTGCCGAGCGCCATCGACGCTTCAACGCCAATCGCATCAACATGGCCCGCCAGAACGCGCAATCCATCAGACCGCGCCATTGCCGCAAAGGTCGTGCCGATCCGATCGGGCGGTCCGCCAGCACTGGCCATCAACTGGACCAGTCGCAGTTTCGTCAAAGGCCGCAAGCGTTCGAGTGGTGCTGCCTCAAAGCTCTGGATAAAGACCGGGTCTTCTGCTGTGCGATACCCTGCATTGTCCAGCATCTGCAGCAACAACGCAGCGGTATCAATGCCTTGGGTAGAAAACCACGATGGATGCTTCAGTTCGGGATAAAGGCCGATGCGCCGCCCGGTCTCAGCCTCTTTGGCCCGCACAAGCGCCAGCACTTCGGCAAAGGTCGGCACCTGCCACAAGCCATCAAAGCGTGTGTTTGCCGGGCGCACTTGCGGCAGCCGTTCCCGCGCGCGCAGAGTGCGCAGTTCGGCCAGCGTGAAATCCTCGGTGAACCATCCCGTTAGAGCTTCGCCGTCGATCGTCACGGTCTTGCGGCGACCTGCGAATTCGGGATGGTCGGCGACATCGGTCGTGCCCGAAATCTCGTTCTCGTGCCGGGCCACCAGCATGCCGTCCTTGGTGGGGACGAGGTCCGGCTCGATGAAATCGGCCCCGGCATCGATGGCGCGTTCATAGGCGGCGAGGGTGTGTTCGGGCCGCTCCCCGCTCGCGCCGCGATGCGCGATGAGGGTCTGGGCCGAAGATTCTGTTGGGTTCTGAAGTGCACCTAGAAGCACCGAGACGACACCTAGCGTCCGCAAGATCATCCCAAAGCGCATTCCCAATCCACTTCCTTGAAGCCTACCAGCACTCCGCCGCTATGCTCCAAAATTGGCCGCTTGATGACAGAAGTATGTTCAGCCAGCACCGTCGGAGCACCCTCGCCCCCCAACGCTTCCTTCTGCGCATCGTCCAGTTTGCGGTAAGTCGTGCCCGCCTTGTTGACCACTTTGTCCAACCCGGCAGCGGCGATCCACTGTGCGATGCGTGCCGGATCTGCGCCCTGCTTCTTGTAGTCGTGGAAGGCGTAGGCAATTCCCTTTGAATCCAGCCAGTTGCGGGCCTTCTTCACTGTGTCGCAATTGGGGATGCCGTAAACCGTGATGCTCATGTCTCGTCCCGCCTGAAGTGATGCACCCGCGTGGGCGTGCCTGCGAAGAGGGTGTAGCTTTCGTAGTATTCGGAGCGGCCTTTGCCTTGCATTTCAGCATGATGCGCCACGCGCCGCCACGCCAGCGCCGCATCTTCGTCCGCCCATTCGGACAGGGCAATGACCTCGCCATCCTCTGCGGTGTAGGATTTGAAGCCGAGGTAGCCCGGCTGCTGCGCGGCAAGCTGCTCCATCACCTCGGCATCGCGCGAATAGGCGGTGGCATCGATATCGGCGCGTTTGCGGTTGCGGAAGACGACGAGGAACATGGGGTTGCGATAGCGCGGCTCGGCCAACGCGGAAAGGTGGACTTTTGCGCCGCATTCCTACAAAGGCAGCGCCATGAGCCTGAACAGCTTCGGTCACCTTTTCCGTTTCACCACCTGGGGCGAAAGCCACGGGCCTGCGCTGGGCGCGGTGGTTGATGGTTGCCCTCCGGGGCTGGCGTTGAGCGAGGCGGATATTCAGCCGTTCCTCGATGCGCGCCGCCCCGGCCAATCGCGCTTTACCACGCAGCGGCAGGAACCGGATCAGGTCCGCATCCTTTCGGGGGTGTTCGAAGGCAGGACGACCGGCACACCGATCAGCCTGATGATCGAGAACGTGGACCAGCGGTCAAAGGACTATGGCGATGTGGCCAAGGCCTATCGCCCCGGCCATGCCGATTATGCCTATGACGCGAAGTACGGTTTCCGCGATTATCGCGGCGGCGGGCGCTCCTCTGCGCGCGAGACGGCGGCGCGTGTGGCGGCGGGCGGCGTGGCGCGGCTGGTCCTGCCCGAAGTTTCGATCCTTGCCTGGGTGAGCGAGATTGGCGGGGACGCGATTGATCTTGCCAACTTCGACGCACAGGAAATCGGCCGCAATCCGTTCTTCTGCCCCGATGCGAAGGCAGCGGCGCGGTGGGAAGCGCTGGTGGATGATGCCCGCAAATCCGGCTCCTCGCTGGGCGCGGTGGTGGAATGCGTGGCCACGGGGGTTCCGGCGGGCTGGGGCGCGCCGCTCTATGCCAAGCTGGATGCGGAACTGGCCCACGCGATGATGGGCATCAACGCGGTGAAGGGCGTGGAAATCGGCGATGGCTTTGCCGCCGCGCGCAACACCGGCGAAGGCAATGCCGATCCGATGCGGCCGGGCGAGGGCGGGCCGGAATTCCTTGCCAACCACGCAGGCGGCATCGCAGGCGGCATTTCCACCGGACAGCCGGTGAGCGTGCGGGTGGCCTTCAAACCCACGTCCTCGATCCTGACGCCCGTGCCCACGATCACGCGCGAAGGCGAGGCCACCGACCTGTTCACCAAGGGCCGCCACGACCCTTGCGTCGGCATTCGCGGCGTGCCGGTGGTGGAAGCGATGATGGCGCTGGTGCTGGCCGACCAGAAGCTGCTGCATCGGGGGCAGTGCGGGTGAGGGGGTGAGGTGGCAAGTCGTTGAGTAAGGTGATTTTGATACCAGAAATTTTAGCAGCGAAGGCCAGTCCAGCTCCATCACCTTAATTGTCACGTTCGTTTACAGCGTTTCAAAAAAGGCTGGGAGCCGAAATATCCTACGGCTCTTGTATGACCGACACATATCGATCATACGTTACGCCGAGTAAATCGGTTTCCTGTTATACTCCTGCGTGGTCCAATCTAGGTAAAATAGCAACTTTTCAAATGGCAGCCAATATTCCTCCCCCGCAAGTTGCTAGAGCGCTTGATGTTGAGCAATATCAAAATGCAGCGCGTGCCGCCGGATTGCAGCGAATGGCATTTCTTGCGGGGCCTTATATTGAGATCGACAATCCTCCCAAAAAAGCCAAAAAAAATTTGGCCTCAACTTTGCGGTTTAAGCTTTATCATCACCTATCGGGTGATGGTTGGTTGGTCACTCTTGGTGAGTACTCGAAATTGATCGATACTACAGGGGGTGTTTTAAAAAAGCATAATAACAGCTTTGTTGCAGAACAAAGTCATGCCATGTCAAAGGAAGTCGATGCAGTTGTAATGTTACCAAGTAGCCCCGGTTCGTTCTTGGAATTGGGTGCTTTCGCAATAAAATATGAAATATGCCAGAAAATGATCATAATAATTCATAATGAATATGAAAATCATATAAATTATCTAAATACAGGACCGCTGAAAATGGCGAAAACTCATGGAGCTTCAATAAACTTTATAGACTATTCCGATACAGAAATGTGCTGGAGTGCTGTGAAGGATTTTTGTTCAGATCGATTTGAGCGTAAAATATTGAATGGAATGCTTTGAATATGAAAGTGATTGATCCTATATTTGCGTATATCAGTATTCTTGCGGTAATTCAGCCAGCGAGAATTCAGGATATTGAGGTGTCAGCTAAGTCCATTCTTCCTAACGCAGTAGCCAACGGACTTCTCGAGCGAAATAAGTTGAGGGATGCTCATGAACATTCCCGGAATGCCGGACTCGTGGTGCCGGTGAGGAGGGGAGTATATTTTCTCACCGCAAAGGGCCGAGCGATCGTGCGGAGGGCGGGTCTTGAGAAAGGAATAGATAATAGCCGATTATTCTTGATGAAACGGCAGCGGAGAGAGTATAGATGAAAGGCGAGTTGGTGTCACATTCAGCTTGTTCGCTGTTTCGGCGAGCCGTTGTCGAGGCTAGGTTTATAGGGGCTCACGGCCTTGGTCCGAGAGGCATCTCGCCGGGCCTTGCCGCCAAAATGCCTCTCGAACCAAGGCCGTGTGCTCAAGGCAGTCTACCCTTGGTGGATTGGAAATAGCTGCAGATGCCAACTCGCACATATTATTTCCCCTCTGACTTTCTGCATGTTGAGGCTATCCTTCAAGCAGAGATTGGCGAGGTGCCGGACGCAACTTTTGCTTTTTTCCGTGACGCGGGCATAGCGCCCATTCTATCAGCAGGAAACTTGCCCCTCTTAATGGGGATCAGCCCAAAAATATTTCATTCAATTTATCAGAAGAAGAGTAAGCACTACAGGTCATTCAAATTAAGAAAGAGAGATGGATCATTTCGTGAGATAGAGACGCCGCGGACTTATCTGAAAGTTATACAGTGGTGGATTTTAGATAATATACTATCAAAAATCTATCCAAGGTCGTGTGTTTTTGGCTTTGTTCGTGGCCGCTCAGCGGTCGATAATGCGATTTATCATTCAGGATCAAGTCATTTGCTTAATATGGATATTCGTAATTTTTTTAATTCTATCAGTCAAAATTCTGTCGAAAGAGCCTTTTCTGGCCTAGGCTACGACGATAAAGTTGGTAAAGCGTTAGCTGAGCTTTGCTGTTACAACGGCCGTGTTCCACAAGGCGCACCTACTAGTCCTGCGATAGCAAACTTGATTTTACAAGACTTTGATCGCCAAGTCGAAGAATTGGCTGAAAGCTCTGGTATAAAGTATTCTAGATACGCTGACGACTTAACGTTTAGCTCAAGTGATTTTATCAAACCTTCGTTTGTTCAGCAAATAAAGAGTGCTGTGGAAAATCATGGGTTTCAAGTGAAGGATGAAAAAACGAGGTTTTCCGGAAGTGGTAATCGCATGGAAATCACTGGTGTGATTATAAATGAAGTTCTACAGCCCACCCGCACTTGGCGGAAATCAG
Organism: Novosphingobium sp.; assembly: GCF_030696665.1. Lineage (GTDB taxonomy): Bacteria > Pseudomonadota > Alphaproteobacteria > Sphingomonadales > Sphingomonadaceae > Novosphingobium. Next base: position 66,863 of record NZ_JAUYRV010000032.1, on the reverse strand, counting down.
CGCGGGCAAAAATTCACAAGATCAGATCTTCAAATCAATTGAAAAGAAAAGATTTTTATTTCTTGACTGGTATCAATAGTATGCCAGCCCAGTTTCCTCAAAGTCAGCAGATTTTGAATCTGGCTAAGGAGGCGAAAAGCATAATCGATGAACGAGCTATGATGGTCGTTGGGATTGGAGAGCCAAAAATTTTGCCAAATTCTCTAACGCTTAGGCAAGCTGAGGCGCTTGCGGCACTGGCGCCAAATCTGACCAACGAGCAAGTAGCGATAAAAATGGGTGTATCTCTGGATTCATTGAAAAAAAGACTTCAGATCGCCTATAAAAAAGTTGGTGTTGATAATAGGTTGGCTGCTTACCATTGGGCAAAAGAGAACCTCTAGAAAAGCATATGTTTGGCTCAAAATCTGTGTGGTTTTTGAGAATTCTCTTATTACATAAAATTTAATCATGATGTCATCGCGTTGTAGACGATGATCGCTGTATGGCGTCGTCACGCTAGGCTTAAGGCCAAAACGTACATCGACGTTTTGTTGCTCTGCAAAGCCAAAAGGCATCGGCGGACTGGTTGAGGTAAATTGCAAAGGTCGTTAGACTTGCGCGGTGGTGGGGTCAGATAGTCACCAGCGCAACAATCCTGCGGGGAGCATTCTTTTGGCCAAGCGCCTTACGTTATATATCGTGATCGCCATGGTGCTGGGCATTCTGACCGGATACCTGCTCAACACCAGCTATCCGCAGGGCGATGCCAAGCTGGCCGAGATTGCGGACATGCTGAAGCTGCTGCCCGACATCTTCCTGCATCTGATCAAGATGATCATCGCGCCGCTGATCCTGGCCACGCTGGTGACGGGCATTGCGGGCATGGGCGATTCTGCGGCGCTGGGGCGCATTGGCGGGCGGGCGCTGGCGTGGTTCATTACCGCCAGCCTCATTTCGATCAGCCTTGGCCTGCTGCTGGTGAACCTGTTCAAGCCCGGTGTGGGACTGGAGTTCACCTCGGCCGGGCCGGTGGGCGATCTGGCGACGGCGGACTTTACGCTGCGCCATTTCGTGCTGGAGATTTTCCCGACCAGCGCGCTGGACGCGATGGCCAAGAACAACGTGTTGCAGATCCTCGTCTTCTCGCTGTTTGCGGGCGTGGCGCTTTCGGCCATTGGCGAGGTGGGCGCGCCGATCGTGCGCGGGGCCGAGGCGCTGGCGCAGCTGATGCTGCAGATCACCGATTACGTGATGCGTTTTGCGCCGTTTGCGGTGTTCGGGGCGCTGGCATCGGTCATCGCCACGCGCGGGCTGGGCATCGTGGTGACATATGGCGTGTTCGTTTCGGAATTCTATTTCGGGCTTCTGCTGCTGTGGATCATCCTGTTCGGCCTTGGCGCGATTTTCCTGAAGGGCCGCGTGTTCACGCTGGCGCGCTATATCCGTGAGCCGCTGCTGCTGGCGTTTTCGACGGCCAGTTCAGAGAGCGCGCTGCCCAAGCTGTTCGAGCAGCTGGACCGGTTCGGCGTGCCGCGCCGCATTTCGGGCTTTGTGCTGCCGCTGGGCTACAGCTTCAACCTTGACGGGTCGATGATGTACACCAGCTTTGCCACGATCTTCATCGCGCAGGCCTATGGCATCGAGCTTTCGGTGGGGCAGCAGATTGCGATGCTGCTGACGCTGATGGTTACGTCCAAAGGGATTGCGGGCGTGCCGCGCGCGAGCCTTGTGGTGATTGCCGCCACGCTCACGCAGTTCGGCCTGCCGCTGGAGGGCATCGCGCTGCTGCTGGGCGTGGATACCTTCCTCGACATGGGGCGCACGGCGACCAATGTGGTGGGCAATGCGGTGGCGACATCGGTGATTACCAAGTGGGAAGGCATGCTGCAGCCGCCGATGGACCCGGATGCGGAACCGCTGCACGCGCCTGCGCATACGGCGGCGGATGGCCGGGCGGGGCTGAACCTTGATCCGGTGAATTTCGAGAATTGAGGGCGCGCGGCAACGGTCCTGCCCGTGGTTTTACTGCCCCAAGGCAGGGCTGTTCGCGCGCGTGAAAGCTTGGCATAGCGGCCCGCGATGAACAGCGCATTTGCCTCAGCCCTGGCCATGACCGTGATTGTGGCGGTGCGCTATCTGCTTATCAGCGGGCTGTTTGCCTGGGCCACGCACAAAGTGCGGCCGGGGCACTATCGCGGGCTGGAAAAGCAGATCCGGTCTGAAATCACGTGGAGCCTTGCCACGGCGGCGATTTATGGCGTGCCTGCGGGCGTGGTAGCGTGGGGCTGGCAGCAGCGTGGGTGGACGCGGATTTACAGCGACCCTTTGGCCTTCCCGCTGTGGTGGATGCCGGTTTCGCTGCTGCTTTATCTGATCATCCACGACACGTGGTTTTACTGGACGCACCGCTGGATGCACCGTCCGGCGGTGTTCAAGGCGGTGCATGCGATCCACCATGCGAGCCGCCCGCCGACGGCGTGGGCGGCGATGAACTTTCATCCGGTTGAGGCGGCGGTGGTTTCGCTGCTGATCCCGGCGCTGGTCTTTGTGATCCCGATTCACGCAGGGATGCTGGGCCTTGTCCTGCTGATCATGACGGTGATGGGCGTGACCAACCATATGGGTTGGGAGATGTTTCCGCGCTGGATGGTTCAGGCAGGAGCAGGGAACTGGCTGATAACGGCGAGCCATCATAACCGTCACCATGAACTCTACCGCTGCAACTATGGCCTCTATTTCCGTTTCTGGGACCGGGTTTGCGGCACTGACAAGGGACTGTCTGCCCCATGAAGCGCGCACTTTTTCTGGCTCCGCTGTTACTTACCGCCAATGCCCCTGCGCCAACCACGATTACCGTGGACATTGCCGGGCTTCGCAACGCCAAGGGCGTGGTGTGGCTGTGCATGAGCAGCAATCCGAAGCTGTTTCCGGAAGGGTGCGACAAAGACCCGAACCGGCGCTCTGTTTCGATCAAGGCCAGCGAACCCGGCACGCTGGTGATCCGCGATGTGAAGCCGGGCCGCTATGCCATTGTCCTGCTGCATGACGAGAACAGCAACAAGAAGATGGACAAGTCGCTGTTCCTGCCGAAGGAAGGCTTCGGCTTTTCGCGCGATGCCCCGGTCAAGATGTCTGCGCCGAAGTTTGAGGCTGCGGCCTTTGACGTGACCGGCGCGCCGATGCGGATGAAGATGAAGGTCCGTTACCTGTAGTGCCAAGCCAGCAAGTCCAGACTGCCCCGGGAAGCGCGCTGGCACCATTTCAATACCCCGCGTTCCGGGCGATCTGGACAGCGAACCTGTTTTCAAACATCGGGTCGATGATCCAATCGGTCGGCGCGGCGTGGCTGATGACGGAATTGACCACCAGCCATGTTCTGGTGGCGCTGGTGCAGGCATCGGCCACTATCCCGATTCTGCTGCTGGGCATGTTTGCAGGCGCGATTGCCGACAATTTTGACCGGCGACGGGTGATGCTGGCGGCGCAGACCGGCATGTTGATCGTGTCGGCGGTCCTGGCGGGCCTTTCGTTCACCGGTAACATCGGTCCGTATTCGCTGCTCGCGTTGACGCTGATGGTGGGCATGGGCACCGCGCTGAATGGCCCGGCGTGGCAGGCCTCGGTGCGGTTGCAGGTGGGGCCGAAGGATCTGCCGCAGGCGATTTCGCTCAACGCCGTTTCGTTCAATCTGGCGCGTAGTGTTGGCCCGGCGCTGGGCGGCATTCTGATTTCGCTGTGGAGCACCAGCGTTGCGTTTGGGCTGAATGCTGTGAGCTACATCGGAATGATCGCGGTGCTGGCGATGTGGCGGCCGGAATCGCTGACGCCGGTGCGCGAGCCGATGCTGGCGGCGATCGGGCGCGGCTTGCGCTTTTGCGCCGGGTCTTCGCCCATCCGCAAAGTGTTGATGCGGGGCATGATGATCGGTTCTGGCGCGGCAGGGTTGCAGGCGCTGATGCCGAGCATCGCGCGCGATATGCTGGGCGGCACCGAACTGGATTATGGCCTGATGCTGGGCGGCTTTGGCATCGGATCGATCCTTACCGCCATTGGCATATCCAAAGTGCGGCGGCGTTTTGGCAGCGAGGCGGTGGTGACGGGAGCGACGCTGATCTTCATTGCGGCGCAAGTGGTGATGGCATCGGCCACCAGCATTCCTATGGCGATTGCGGCATCGTTTCTGGGCGGCATGGGCTGGGCCAGCGCGATGACCAGCCTGAACGTAGCCATGCAGTTGCGCAGTCCCGAAGATATTCTGGGCCGCTGCCTTTCGATCTATCAGGCTGTCACTTTCGGCGGAATGGCGCTGGGCGCTTGGGCGTGGGGAACGGTGGCGGATATTGCCAGCCTTCCCACGGCGTTGCATGCCGCTGCGGTCTGGCTGGTCGCGTCGCTTGCCATGCACTTCCTTGCGCCGATGCCCACGCGTGAGGAAGGCCGCCTTGATGCCGTACCGGAGAGCAAACCTTGACTGATTCCCGCCCGCTTCGCTCCGTCCTTTATATGCCCGCCAGCAATGCCCGTGCGATGGCCAAGGCGCGCACGCTGGATTGCGATGCGGTGGCGCTCGATCTGGAAGACGCCGTTGCGCCAGAGGCGAAGGCCGATGCGCGCATTGCGCTGGTGGCCGAGGCGCAGGCGGGTGGTTTTGGTCACCGCCGGCTGATTGCGCGGATCAATGCACTGGCAACGCCGTGGGGGCATGACGATCTGACCGCACTCGCCGCCGCGCCGGTAGAGGCTGTGCTGGCACCCAAGGTGGATGATGCGGCGGATGTAGAGGCGCTGTCTGCCGCGATGGATGCGGCGGGGTTTGCGCCCGAAGTTGCGCTGTGGGTGATGATCGAAACGCCGCGTGCCGTGCTGGCGCTGGAACGCATTGCTGCCTGCGCCGGCACCACCCGGCTGCGCGGGTTTGTGCTGGGGCTGAACGACTTGGCAAAAGACAGCGGCATTGCCCAGTTGCCGGGCCGGGGGGCGTTCATGCCGGTGCTGACAATGGCGGTGCTGGCGGCGCGGGCGCATGGCCTGCTGATCCTCGATGGGGTGTGCAACGCGATTGAGGATCAGGCGCGACTTGAGGCTGAATGCGTGCAGGCGCGCGATTCGGGATTCGACGGGAAGACGCTGATTCACCCAGCGCAACTTGACCTGTGCAACCGTGTGTTTGCGCCCAGCGCCGAAGATGTTGCCGAAGCGGAGGCGATTGTCGCCGCCTTTGGTGATCCTGCCAACGCCGGCAAAGGCGCATTGAGAATAAACGGAAAAATGGTGGAATTGCTGCATCTGGCGCAGGGTAAACAGCTTCTCGCCAAGGCCGAGGCTATCGCCAAACGTTAACGCGCCGGAAGCCCTGTTGGCGCAACTTAAGCACTTCTTCACAAAGTTGCGCCAGACCGGTCCCGGACACAGGGGGACCAGGTGGGTTTGATGGATACTTTGCGCGATTTCGACCGGGACAACAGCGTCGAGACCGACTTCGAGCTTGCTGGCTACGAGGACGATGTGGCGAGCGATCCGCCGCCGCAGGTCGTCGGCCAGGACGAGCGCCGCATGCAGGTGCGCGCCTACAACTACTGGGCGAGCCTGCTTGGCAATCACTCCTTCCCGCTGGTCACCACGCTGCTGGATGGCGATTATCCCGACTTTGCCGACAATCTGGTGCTGCTGCACTTCGACGATGGCATTGAAGACCCCGCGATCACTTTCGTCGGCGGAAAGCTGGCCGAAGAATGCGGCACTGCAAGTTCAATCGAACGGCTGAGCCACGTTCCGGGCCGCTCGCTGCTCTCGCGCATTACCGACCATTACATGCAGATCATCGCCAATCAGGCCCCGATCGGGTTCGAGGCGGAATTCGTCAACCAGCATGGCCGCACCATCCTCTATCGCGGCATCCTGCTGCCGTTCTCGTCGGATGGCACGGCGATTGATTACATCATGGGTGCGATCAACTGGAAGGAACTTGCCGATCAGGCGACGACCGATGAATTGCTGCTGGAAATCGGGCAGGCTCTGGATACTACGCCGGTCAGGAAGCAGCCACGCCGCCCGCTGATCGAAGCGGGCGATGCATGGGCCGATGGTCCGGTTGCGCTGGAACTCAGCCCGTTCCCCGAACCCTCGTTCGGATTGGATGACGATATTCTGCCGCTGCCGATAAAGGTCAGCGAGCCTGAGCCGGAAGTGCTGGCCGATTGGCTGGCCTCGGCACGCGAACTGGCGCTGGCTGCCAATTCCAGCGAAGACCGCACCCGCGCCACGCTCTATTCCGCCATCGGCCGCGCTTGGGACTTTGCGCTGGCGGCGCAAGACGAACCGGAAGACTTTGCCGAACTGCTCGAAGATGCGGGCCTGACGATGCAGGACCGCGCGCCGATGACTCCGGTGGTCAAGCTTGTGTTCGGCGCTGACTATGACAAGACCCGGTTGACCGAATACGCTGCGGCGCTGACGCATGCGCAGCGGGCGGGAATCGGCAAGGGCGCGCTTGCCGCCTATCTTTCCGATGCGCCGGGCGGCCTGAAAGGCGTGGTCAACACCGAACGCCGCCTGCGCCGAGAGGAAGCAGGCAAGGCCTTGGCCAAGCGTGGTCCCGAAGCTCTGGCCGATTCGTTGCGCGCGCTGACCCCTCACAAGGTTGCCGACATCGCACCGCCTGAAGGCGCGGAATTCGCCCTGGTCATGGTGCGGCGGCTGGATAGCGGCGAGATCGTTGCATTGGGCGAAGTGGCAGGCGATGCTGCGCTGTTTGAAAAAGCCGCCCGTCACCTGATCGGTTAGGTCACTTTCCCGGCGCGCATTGGCCTGCTAGCCCACGCCGCATGGCACGGGCGGTGAAGGGCAAGAAGCGCATGGGTTGGATCGGCTGGACGGTGCTGGGCATCGTCCTGATCGGTGCGTTGAGCGTCTACGCTTTCCGCCGCGCGCTGGAAAACAACGCGGTGGCCGTGCTGGATGGCGCGGACAAACTGCTGAATGGCGGCGATGGCGCGATGCGGCAGGTCGCCGATCTGCGCTATGGCGATGACCCGGCGCAGAAGCTTGAAATGTTTGTTCCGCAAGGTGCGAAGGGCAGCTTGCCAGTGCTGGTGTTTGTTCACGGCGGCAGCTGGGCCGGGGGCGATCCGCACGACTATCGCTTCATCGCGCGCACGTTCTGCGCCAAGGGCTATGCCGTGGTGCTGGCAGGTTATCGGCTCTATCCGCAAGCGCGCTTTCCGGCGATGGTCCAGGATGGCGCGGCGGCGGTGCGCTGGGTGCATGACAATGCCGCAAAGCTGGGCGGCGATCCGTCGCGCGTGGCGCTGATGGGCCATTCCGCCGGGGCCTACAATGTCACCATGCTCACGCTTGATCCGCAGTGGCTCAAGGCTGTGGGCCTTGATGACACGGCGATCCGGGGCACCGTGGCGCTGGCAGGTCCGTTCGATTTCCTGCCGCTGGACAGCGACGCCACGATCAACGCGTTCGGTGATGCCCCTGATCTTGCGGGCACCCAACCCATCAACTTTGCCCGCCAAAATGCTCCGCCGCTGCTGCTGGTCACCGGCGATGCCGATACGCGGGTGCGCCCACGCAATTCGCAGCATCTGTCGCAATTGCTGACGCAAGCGGGGGCGCCCAACCGACCGGTCCTGCTTGAAGGCGTGACGCACGAAAAGATCATCATGATGTTTGCCCAACCATTCTCGCGCGATACCCGTGCGATTGATGCCGTGCTGCCGTTTCTGCAACGGGTGACCGCACCTTCAGTTGCGGTTCAGGCGGCAGGGGGATAGTCCCGCAACCGTGAGCTTCATCTTTTCCCGCGTTCTGGCCGTCATCGCCGCGCTTTCGCTTTGCGTGCAGAGCGCGGCCGCGCAATCCGTGCTGCGCGATGCCGAGACGGAGGCGATGTTCCGCGAGGCTTCGGCCCCGATCTTCAAGGCGGCGGGGTTCAATCCCGATGCCGTCGATCTCGTCCTGCTCAACGATGGCTCGATCAACGCTTTCGTGGCGGGCGGGCAGGCGATCTACATTCATTCGGGCCTGATCGGCGCTGCAGACAGCGTCAACGAACTGCAAGGCGTGATCGCGCACGAACTGGGCCACATCACCGGCGGCCACATCATCCGCTTTGACGAAGGGTTGAAGCCTGCCACCGGCATTACCGTGCTGTCGCTGCTGCTGGGCGGCCTTGCGGCGGCGGCAGGATCGGCGGATGCTGCGATGGGCGTGTTCATGGCGGGGCAGCAGGCCGCGATGGGCAAGTTCCTCGCCTTCAGCCGCGCGCAGGAAAGCTCGGCGGATGCTGCGGGCGCGGATTTTCTTGCCAAGGCGGGTATCTCTGGTCGCGGTTCGATCGAGTTCTTCAAGAAGCTGCAGAATCAGGAATACCGCTACGGCTATAGCGCCAGCAGCAATCCCGACGCAGAATTCTACCGCACCCATCCGATGACGTCCGACCGCCTATCGACGCTGCAGGATTCCTATTCGCGCGATCCGGCATGGAACACGCCGCCGCCCGCAGCGCTTCAGGCCCGGTTTCAGCGCGTAAAGGCCAAGCTTTATGGCTACCTCGCCGATCCGCAGGACACGCTGCGCGCCTATCCCGAATATCTGACCGACGTGCCCGCGCGTTATGCCCGTGCCTATGCCTTTCACAAGGAAGCCTTCGTCGACAAGGCATTGACCGAAACCAAGTCCCTGATCGCCAGCGATCCCGAGAATCCTTATTTCCTTGAGCTTGAAGGCCAGATTCTGCTCGAATCCGGCCGGCCTTCCGATGCGCTCGGCCCCTTGCGCCGGGCGACCGCGTTGACTGGCAACTCTCCGCTGATCGCCACCACGTTCGGCCATGCGCTGATCGCCACCGAGGACAAGGACAACTTTGCCGAGGCCGAGAAAGTGCTGCGCGCATCGGTGGTGCGGGATCGCGAAAATCCGTTCACATGGTATCAGCTCGGCGTGGTTTATGAAGCGAAGGGGGATATTCCCCGCGCGCGTCTTGCCAGCGCAGAGCAGCAACTGATGAACATGCAGCTTGGCAATGCCGTGCGCAGTGCCGAAGCGGCTGAGGCCGCGCTGCCCAAAGGCACGCCAGACTGGTTGCGCGCGCAGGATATCGCCATGTCCGCCCGCGCAATGATGGAACGCCAGCGCAAATCGCGCTAGGCCGCAGCCATGACTGAAAAACCACCCCGCCGCTTCGGCATGTTCGCCGCGACTGCCGCCGTATTTGCCCTCGCAGGCGCGGGCGGAGGGTGGTGGTACGCCAACCAGCGCGCCACTGCGCCCGTAGCCGATGATGCGCAGCTTGAAGCCTCGCTCGCCAGTGCCGGGATCAGCGGCAAGGAACGCGCAGCCATCGAAGGGCTGGTTCGCAACTACATCCTTGAACACCCCGAAATCCTTCCCGAGGCTATGGAAGGGCTGCAGGCGCGCGAAGCCGAAGCCCGGATCGCGCCGATGCGCGGGGCATTGGAAACACCGTTCCCCGGCGCTGTTCTCGGCAATCCCAGCGGCAAGGTCACGCTGGTCGAATTCACCGATTTTGCCTGCGGATACTGCCGCCAGAGCGTGGCAGCGCTTGAAACACTCGTCGCCAAGAACCCCGATTTGCGCGTGGTGGTGCGCGAACTGCCGATCATCGCACCCGAAAGCGCGCCTGCCGCGCGCATGGCGCTCGCCGCCGCTGCACAGGGCAAATACCCCGCCTATCACAAGGCCATGTTCGAAGGCGCGCGCCCGTCTGACGCCAGCATTGCCGCCGCTGCCGGAGCCGCCGGACTGGACATTGCTTCTGCCAACGCTTTTGCCGCCCGCTCTGATGTGGAAGACGAGCTGAAGCGCAACCTTGAAATGGCGCGCCAGCTTGGCATCAATGGCACGCCCGCTTGGATCGTTGGCGGCCGTATCATCAGCGGCGCAGTCCCGCCCGAAGAACTGCAATCCGCGATAGACGCGGCGCGCAAAGGCTGAGCTAGCCTAGCCCCCTCCAAACGGTTACAACCCAGTTATGGCAGCCTTGCCGTTCAGACCCACGCCGTTCTTCGGCAACAAGAACCGCGCTTTCTGGCGCCTGCAGTTCCTTGGCTGGGGCGGCGCGATGTTGCTGCGTGCGATGTCGTCTATCGCCAATGCGCAGCCGTGGTCGTTTCTGGTTATCGTCGCCATCGCCACGATCACCGGCTTTTCAATCTCGCTGATCCTGTCGGTGATCTACCGTGCGCTGATCAACCGGCGGCCGCTGGTCACCTGGGGCATCACGGCGCTTTCGCTGTCGTCAGCGGTGGGCCTTTATGCCTTTATCGATTCGTGGGTGATCAGCCTTTACCGGCAAGGTGGCGACGCCAGTTTTGCGCAACTGTTCCTCGGCGTGTTCTACCTCGATCTCACGCTGCTGATCTCGTGGACCGGATTGTATTACGCGATCAATTTCTTCCTGCAGGTGGAAGAGCAGAACGACCAGCTGATCCGGCTTGAGGCGCAGGCAACTTCTGCCCAGCTTGCCATGCTGCGCTATCAGCTCAACCCGCACTTCCTGTTCAACACGCTGAATTCGATCTCCACGCTGGTCCTGCTCAAGCAGACCGAACCGGCCAATGCCATGCTTTCGCGCCTGTCGTCGTTCCTTCGGTACACACTGGTGAACGAGCCGACCGCGAGGGTTACGGTCGCGCAGGAAATCGAGACGCTGAAGCTCTACCTCGATATCGAGCGCATGCGCTTTGAAGAGCGGCTGCGCACGGAGTTTCGCATCGATGATGCTGTGCGCAGCGCGCTTATGCCCTCGTTGCTGCTGCAACCTCTGGTCGAAAACGCGATCAAGTATGCCGTCGGCCCGCTGGAATATGGCGCGGAGATTACGGTTGAGGCGCAACTCGTCGGCCCGATGCTGCGGGTCACCGTATCGGACACTGGCCCGGGCTTGCCAGCGGGCACCGATCCTTCAACGGTCTTCGGCGTGAGCAGCGACAGCACCGGCATTGGTCTTGCCAACATCCGCGACCGTCTGGCCCAAGCCTATGGCGAGAACCAGCGGTTCGACATTTCTGACCGTCCGGAAGGTGGGTTTCAGGTCGTGCTTGAACTGCCTTTTGAAGCAAAGCCCGATGCGCCCGTGGCCATTCCTGCGCGCAAGCCCATTGGAGTGCCAGCATGACCAGGCGCATGATTTTGGGAACCGACTGCCGTCTGCACCGTCCTGCCATCAGTATATTCCCAACAGGGGAACCGTCACGGGGGCGCAACGTGATGCACAAAGGATTCGCATGACCATCCGCACCATCCTCGTCGATGACGAGAAACTCGCCATTCAGGGCCTTCAGCTCCGCCTTCAGGCCTTCCCGGATGTCGAGGTGATCGACACCTGTTCGAACGGGCGCGAGGCGATCCGCAAGATCAAGACCGAAAAGCCCGATCTGGTGTTCTGCGATATCCAGATGCCCGGATTTGACGGCTTTTCCGTGGTGAAGGGCGTGATGGAGATTGATCCGCCGCTGTTCGTCTTCGTCACCGCCTATTCCGAGCACGCGATCAAGGCGTTTGAAGCCAACGCGGTCGATTACCTGCTCAAGCCGGTGGAGGAAGACCGCCTTGCCGACGCGCTTGACCGTGCGCGCACGCGCATTTCGGAAAAGCGCGGGCGCGAAGAGGCGGACAAGCTCAAGATCGTTTTGGCCGAAGTCGCACCGGATTCCATGCCCGAGATCGAGGACGAGGGCGAGCCTGTGGCAGGCCGCTTTGAAAAGCTCATCAACATCAAGGATCGCGGCAAGATCTTCCGTGTCGATGTCGACACCATCGAACGCATCGAAGCTGCGGGCGATTACATGTGCATCTACACCGGCGACAATTCGTTGATCCTGCGTGAAACGATGAAAGACCTTGAGCGTCGCCTCGATCCGCGCGTGTTTCAGCGGGTCCACCGTTCGAAGATCGTCAATCTTGATCAGGTCCGGCAAGTGAAGCCACATACCAATGGGGAATGCTTCCTTGTGCTGGAAAGCGGCGCGGAAGTGAAAGTTTCGCGCTCCTATCGCGACGTGGTGGCGCGCTTCGTTCACTGACACTTTTCTCGACACGAACGGCGGGGGTGGTATTGGGCTGCACATGACCAGCTTCTCCATCCCCGGCTTCGATCTCGAAGCCTTCGTCGCCGCCACGCTTGCCGAGGATTTGGGCGAAGGCCTCCCCGGTGGAGGGCATGACGTTACCTGCGAAAGCGTGATCCCGGCAGACGCCCGCTTTACTGGCGTGATGGACAGCCGTGATGCGATTGCCGTTTGCGGGCTGCCCATCGCGGCTGCATTTTTCCGCGCGCTCGATCCTGCCATGACCATCGAAATTCTGGTGGAAGAGGGCGCGCGTGTTTCCCCCGGTTCCGATCTTATGCGGCTGGAAGGCAATGCACGGGCAATGCTCACAGCAGAACGCAGCGCGCTCAACACCGTGCAGCACCTGTCGGGCGTCGCAACGCTGACGCGGCAGTACGTCGATGCGATGGGAGTGACCAACGCCCGCTTGCTCGACACCCGCAAGACCATCCCCGGCCTGCGCCACCTCGAAAAGTACGCGGTGCGCACTGGCGGTGGCACCAATCACCGCATGGGTCTTTGGGACGCGGCGATGATCAAGGACAACCACGTTCTTGTTGCAGGCGGCGTGGGCGAAGCCGTGCGCCGTGCGCTTTCGGCAGGCGTGAAGGACGTGATCTGCGAAGTGGATCACATCGACCAGATCGAACCTGCGCTGGCCGCAGGTGCCACCCGTCTGCTGCTCGACAACATGGGGCCGGACCTGCTGCGAGAGGCCGTGGTCTTGGTTGCGGGGCGCGTGCCCTGTGAAGCTTCCGGCGGCGTTCGGCTGGACACTATCGGCGCCATTGCCGCATCGGGCGTCGATTACGTTTCGGTTGGCCGCCTGACCCAGAGCGCACCCGCCGCCGACATCGGCCTAGACTTCACACCGTTGGGCTGAGAGAACCCTTTCATGGCAGACAACCGCCCCATGACCATCCGCCTGTTTGAAGGCGGTGTTATCCTTAGCCAGCTTATGCGCATCGCCAATGTCGGCGCGCACATGGGTGCGATGGCGATAGCGTTAGAGATCAGCACATTGCAGGTGATGATCGGGCCGTTCGCCAATGCACTTGTCGCTATTGGCCTCGCGCTTGTCGTTTCGCGCGGACGCCAGCCTATAGGGCGCTGGTTCATCTCGGCAATCATCGCGCTTGATGTGATTGGCATTGGCGGCATTCCGGTGGTGGCCATCATGATCGGCATGCCCTTTGCCATCGTTTCTGCGCTCGCGATCCTGCTGATGCTGGTAGCGGGCGTGCTGATGTGGCTGCCTGCATCAAGCGCGTGGCTGAAGCAGGGCAAGGCGGGTTGATTCCGGTGCGCCGCACGCTCGCTTTCCTCGCCCTGACCCTTGCCACACCTGCGATTGCGCAGGGCTGGCAATGTGAAGTGCCGCCGCAGATCAGCGTGCCCGCGCTGCCCGAACCGGACGCGCCCCCGCGTGTCACGCCGATTACGGGCTATACCCTAGCGGCCAGCTGGTCGCCCGAGTTCTGCCGGACGCGCAAGGCTGATGCGCGCCATGCCACGCAATGTTCGGGCAAGCAGGGGCGCTTTGGCTTCGTGCTGCATGGCCTTTGGCCCGATGGGCGGAACGGCAAGTATCCGCAGTACTGCCCCTCGCGCCGCTTGCCCGATGCGCAGACCTTGCGCCGCAACTTCTGCACCACGCCGTCTGCCGATCTGATGATGCACGAATGGGTCAAGCACGGCACTTGCATGAGCGCTGATCCTGCCGCTTATTTCGACAAGGGCCGCACGCTGTTCCAGACCTTGCAGTTCCCCGACATGGCGCGCCTTTCGCGCACAGAAGGGCTGGATGCGGGCAAGGTTCGCCAAGCGATGGCTCTGGCCAATCCGCGCTTGAAGCCGGAGATGTTCCGCTTGCTGGTTGGCCGCAACGGCTGGCTGCGTGAAGTTCACGTGTGCTATTCGCGCACGTTCAAGCCCATGCGCTGCCCCACGGGCAGCGGCCCGGCGAATACGGTGCCGGTGAAGATCTGGCGTTCGTTCTGAGAGCTGGCGCGCTTAGTTAGTTTCGCGCGCTACCCGCTCTGCCAGTTCAGCGATTTCCGATGGATCAAGCAGCCACGTGCGTGTGGCCCGGCCTTCGCGGTGGATCGGCTTGGTGAGCAACATGCGCGCGTTGTCGCGCGCGTGAGGCTTGTAGAGGTTGTAGTGCATCGCGCAGTCGCGCACCGTGCCGATGATCGGCGCGCGGCCTTCAAGGTCGATCATGGTGGCGGGCTGATCCCACGGGATTTCGTCTGTAAACGCCATCGAATTGCCTTTTTGCGGCACCGGCCCGGTGCCGCCTTAAATCAAACGTCCAAGTTTGCCACGTTGAGTGCGTTTTCCTGAATGAATTCGCGGCGCGGTTCGACGATGTCGCCCATCAGGCGGGTGAAGATTTCGTCGGTTACGTCAGCGTCTTCAACCTTCACCTGCAGCAATGAGCGGATGTCGGGGTTCAGCGTGGTTTCCCACAACTGGTCCGCGTTCATTTCACCAAGGCCCTTGTAGCGTTGAATCGAAAGACCCTTGCGGCCGCCTGCGAACACCGCTTCGAGCAGTTCGGACGGGCGGGTGATGGCGTCCTTGACCTTGGCGGCAGGCGCTGCGGGGGCTTCTTCCTCACCCTCGGCAACAACCGCAGGTTCAGGCTCGGGCGCTGCGGTGCTGGCGCGGACCAAGCGGGCCATCCCGGCATAGACGTCGGCGTTTTCGGCAGCGAGCTTGGCCATCTTGCGCGCCTCGGCGCTCATCAGGAAGCCTGCTTCGATCATGTGGTGATCTGTTACCCCGCGCCACACGCGTTTCACGTGATAACCGCCTTCTTCTGATACTTCCACGCTCCAGCGTGCTTCGAGATCGCCCCGGCCCAGCCAGTCCGCCGCGCGAGCCAGCGCTGCATCGCGCGTGGCGGCGGGCATCGCCTGTTCGAGCGAGCCGGACAGGGCCAGCGCTTCGATGATCGTGGGGTTATAGCGGCGCGTTACAAAGCCCATCAGGCTGCGCAGGCGCAGCGCATGTTCGACTAGCGCTTCAAGATCAGGCCCGCTGCGCGCGCCACCGGTGGTTTCCAGCACGCGGCCAGCAAGCCCCGCTTCAACCAGATAGCGGTCAAGCGCGGCGTTGTCCTTGAGATAGACTTCGCTGCGGCCCTTGGCGACCTTGTAGAGCGGGGGCTGGGCGATGAAGAGGTGCCCGGCCTTGATGATTTCAGGCATCTGGCGATGGAAGAATGTGAGCAACAGCGTGCGGATAGGCGCGCCGTCAACGTCGGCGTCGGTCATAATCACGATCTTGTGATAGCGCAGCTTTTCGATGTTGAATTCATCGCGCAAGCCGGTGCCCATTGCCTGAATCAGCGTGCCCACTTCCTTGGACGAAATGATCCGGTCAAACCGCGCGCGCTCGACATTGAGGATCTTGCCCTTGAGCGGCAGGATCGCCTGCGTCTTGCGGTCACGGCCCTGCTTGGCACTGCCGCCTGCCGAGTCACCCTCGACCAGGAACAGTTCGCACTTGGCAGGATCGCGTTCCTGACAATCGGCGAGCTTGCCGGGGAGCGAGGCGATGTCCATTGCGCCCTTGCGGCGGGTGAGTTCACGCGCGCGCTTGGCGGCTTCGCGTGCGGCGGCGGCATCGATCACCTTCTGGATGATTGATTTGGCGTGGCCGGGGTTTTCCTCGAGCCATTCCGACATCTTGTCAGCCATCAGGCTTTCGAGCGGCTGGCGTACTTCGGAGGAGACCAGCTTGTCCTTGGTCTGCGAGGAGAACTTGGGATCAGGCAGTTTGACCGAGACGATGGCGGTCAGGCCTTCGCGCATGTCATCGCCGGTCAGCGACACCTTTTCCTTCTTCAACATGCCCGAGCGTTCGGCATAACCGTTCAGCGTGCGGGTGAGCGCGGCGCGGAACGCAGCAAGGTGCGTGCCGCCATCGCGCTGCGGGATGTTGTTGGTGAAACACAGCACGTTTTCGTAGTAGCTGTCGTTCCATTCGAGCGCGACTTCGATGCCCACGCCATCGCGTTCGGCCGAAATCGCCACCGGTTCAGGCATCAACGCCGCTTTGTTGCGATCAAGGTACTTCACGAAAGCGGCAATCCCGCCTTCGTAATAGAGGTCATGCTCCTTGACCTCTTCATGGCGCTTGTCACGCAACAGGATACGCACGCCGGAGTTGAGGAAGGCCAGTTCGCGGTAGCGGTGCTCAAGCTTGTCGAAATCAAACTCGAGCACGTTCTTGAACGTGTCGGTGCTGGCAACGAAGGTTACGCGCGTGCCCTTCTTGACGCCGCCCTTGCCGTTATCAGGCGCGGGGCCGCGCACGATCAGCGGCGACACGGCATCGCCGTGAGCGAACTTCATCCAGTGTTCCTGCCCATCGCGCCAGATCGTCAATTCCAGCCATTCGGACAGGGCGTTGACCACAGAGACGCCGACGCCGTGGAGGCCTCCTGAAACCTTGTAGGCGTTGTCGTCAGACGTGTTCTCGAACTTCCCGCCCGCGTGGAGCTGGGTCATGATCACTTCGGCGGCAGAAACGCCCTCTTCGGCGTGGATGCCGGTTGGGATACCGCGACCGTTGTCTTCCACCGAGACAGAGCCATCGGCGTTCAGTTCGATCAGAACGAGATCGCAATGCCCGGCCAACGCTTCGTCAATCGCGTTGTCCGAAACTTCGAACACCATGTGGTGCAAGCCCGATCCATCGTCGGTATCACCGATGTACATGCCGGGGCGCTTTCGCACTGCATCAAGCCCCTTCAGAACCTTGATGGAATCGGCGCCATATTCGTTGGCGTTGGGGATGTTTTCATTCGTACTGGCCATGCCTTGCACATAGGCACGAAAGGGCAAAAACCCAAGCGAATCCGGCCTGTTTTACACAGGGGCGGGCGCAATATGCTCCATCGTGGAGAAGGCTGGATTTGCAGGAGCGAACAAGGCGCTTTGAACCCCCGGCAAAACGTGGTGAATTGTGCGTACAACGGCCCTTTGCGGCCAATATTTCCGGGGCCATCTTTTGATGAACGTCACACGCGCACGCACCATCGCGGCCACCTTTGCTGCAACGCTCCTGTCCACCTCTGCGCTTGCCGCAGAAGTGCCGCTGCGGCCCGATCAGGCCGCATACCGCGCGCTTTACAAGGAGATGGTGGAAACCGACACGTCGATCACCACCGGCAGTTGCACCCTGCTGGCCGACAAGATCGAGAAGCACCTTCGCGCAGCGGGCTTTACCGAAGGAGAACTGCATCGGTTTGCCGTGCCGGAATTTCCCAAGGAGGGTGGGATTGTGGCCATCCTTCCCGGCACATCGAAAACCGCCAAGCCGATCCTGCTGCTGGGGCATCTCGACGTGGTTGTTGCCCGGCGTGAGGATTGGACCCGCGATCCCTACACCCTGATCGAGGAGGGCGGCTACTTCTATGGTCGCGGCACCGCCGATATGAAGGCGATGGACGCGATCTGGACCGACATGCTGATCCGCTTTCGCAAGGCGGGCGAAAAGCCCAAGCGCACGATCAAGCTGGCACTGACCTGCGGCGAGGAAACCGCAGGTGCGTTCAACGGCGCGGAGTGGCTTTCCAAGAACCGGCGCGAGCTGATCGATGCGGAATTTGCCCTGAACGAAGGCGGTGGCGGGCGCACCGACAAGGCGCTGGAAGATGGCGGCAAGGTTGTGGTCCAGAACATCCACGTGGGTGAGAAGACCCCGGTGGATTTCCGCATCGAGGCGACCAATCGCGGCGGACACAGTTCCATCCCGGTGAAGGACAACGCGATATACGATCTGGCGCGGGCGCTGGACAAGATCGCGGCCTATGAATTTCCGCTGATGATGACGGATACGACGCGCGCCTATTTCGGCAAATCCGGTGCGGTGCGCAGCGATGACATGGGCAAGGCGATGGTTGCCATCGTCGCCAATCCGCAGGACAAGCAGGCCGAAGCGCTGCTCAACACCGATCGCAGCTTCCATTCGATGCTGCGCACCACCTGCGTTGCCACACTGCTGGATGGCGGGCACGCTTCCAACGCCCTGCCGCAGCGCGCCGGGGCCAACGTGAACTGCCGCATCTTCCCCGGCATTGCGGCCGAGGAAGTGCGCAAGACGCTGGAGCAGGTGATTGGCAACCCCGCGATGAAGGTGACCCGCACCAGCTTCCGTGGCCCGGATGCGGTGCCGCCACCGCTTGATCCCAAAATTGTCGGCCCGGCGGAAAAGCTGGTGGCGAAGTATTATCCGGGCGTGCCGCTGGTGCCGGTCATGTCACCGGGTGCCACCGATGGCGTGTTCGTCGCGGCAGTGGGGATTCCCTCCTACGGCCCGCCCGGTCTGTTCAGCGACCCCGATGGATCGGGCGCGCATGGCCTGAACGAGCATATCTCGACCAAGGCGGTCTATACCGCGCGCGATCTGCTGACCGACCTGGTCCGCGCTTACGCGTTTTGAAGAAGTCGCCGCTTTCAAAGCCTTGCAACATCTGCTGAACTGCGTGTCAGCAGCGGCATCGCGCCGCATCTGCCAATGAGGGAAAATCCATGCGATCAACGCTAAAGGCTGCGCTTTGTGCGGGCCTTGCCCTTTCAGCCACCCTTGCCGCTACGCCTGCGCTGGCGGCGGACCAGCCGCTCAGCCCCGACCTTGCCGCGTTCCGCGACCTGTACCGTGAACTGATCGAGACCAACACTACGGTCAACAACGGCAGCTGCACCGAAGCGGCGGCGAAGATGGCAACGCGCCTTAAGGCGGCGGGCCTGCCCGACAGCCAGATCGTGCCGTTCTCGGTGCCTGAACATCCCAAGGATGGCGGTGTCGTGGCGATGATCCCCGGCACCTCGAAGGCGCTGAAGCCGATGCTGCTGATCGCGCACATCGATGTGGTAGAGGCCAAGCGCGAGGATTGGACCCGCGATCCGTTCAAGCTGATCGAGGAAGACGGCTATTTCTACGGGCGCGGCACGGTGGACGACAAGGCCCAGGCCGCGATCTGGACCGACATCTTCGTCCGCTTTGCCAGCCAAGGCTACAAGCCCAAACGCACGATCAAGCTGGCGCTGACTTGCGGTGAGGAAACATCGGGCGCGTTCAACGGCGCAGAATGGCTGGCGAACAACCGCAAGGATCTGATCGACGCGGCTTTTGCGCTGAACGAAGGCGGCGGTGGACGCACCAATGGCACGCCAGTTTCGAAGGGTGGCAAGCTGGAAGTGCAGACGCTGCAGGTGGGCGAAAAGGCCTATCAGGACTTCACGCTGACAGCGACAAACCCCGGCGGCCATAGCTCTCAGCCCGTGCGTGAGAATGCGATTTACGAGCTTTCCGAAGCGCTGCTGAAAATCCGCGCGTTCGAATTCCCCGTGGAGTTCAGCGACACCACGCGCGCGTTCTTTACCCGCGCGGGCGCGGCGCGCGGCGGTGAGGTAGGCAAGGCCATGCTGGCCATCGTTGCCAATCCGGCAGACGGCGCGGCACTGGCCGTGCTGCGGCAGGACAAGCAGCTCAATTCGATGCTGCACACCAGTTGCGTCGCCACGCTGGTCAACGCAGGCCATGCCCAAAACGCCCTGCCGCAGCGCGCCACCGCCAATGTGAACTGCCGCATGTTCCCCGGCCGGACGACCGAGGAAACGCTGGCCACGCTGGAAAAGGTTGTCGACAACCCCGCGCTGAAGCTCGTGCCCAAAGTGCTGGGCAAGCCGATTGCTGTGGTTCCGCCGATGGACCCGGCCATCGTTGGCCCGATGGAACAGCTGGCGGCAAAGCATTATCCCGGCGTGTTGGTGCTGCCCACCATGCTGACAGGCGCGACCGATGCGGTCTATCTGAAGGGTATCCCCACCTATGGCGTGCCGGGGGCATGGGGTGATCCCGATGGCAACGGCGTACATGGATTGAACGAGCGCATAGAAGTCCAGTCGCTCTATAGGGCGCGCGATTACCTGACCGATCTGGTCAAGGCTCTGGCCGGATAAGCAGCACGGCAAAGGGGGCAGGCTGTGGAAAGTGCAGCCTGCTCCCTCTTGACGGAGGACCGGCACAAGTGTCTGTTGAACCTATGCGTAACACAGCGGTCACGAGGCTAAGCCATGACTGCCCCTGCGGTGGCGATCCCGCCCCCGCGTTCAGGGATCGGTTCAGGGCGTGCTTCATAAGGCGCTGATCGAACGGGCGGCTTCGGCCAAGCCCCACAGCGGCGATCAAGCCGCTATAAACGACGTTTTGCAGAACGACAGGCACCTTGCCAATTGCCCTGCGCTGGTTCTGAACGCCGATTACACCCCGCTCAGCTACTATCCGCTCAGCCTTTGGCCGTGGCAGACAGCGATCAAGGCTGTGTTCCTTGAGCGGGTGGACATCATCGAAACCTATGACCGCGAGGTTCACAGCCCCGGCTTTGGCATGAAACTGCCTTCGGTGATCGCGTTGCGCCAGTATGTGCGGCCCAGCGAATATCCGGCCTTTACCCGCTTCAATCTGTTCCTGCGTGACAGCTTCAGTTGTCAGTATTGCGGCACGCACGAGAACCTGACGTTTGACCATATCGTGCCGCGCCGGTTGGGCGGACGCACGTCATGGGAAAACGTGGCTGCGGCTTGTGCGCCATGCAATTTGCGCAAGGGTGGGCGCACACCGGAGCAGGCAAGGATGCGCCTGATGAACCGCGCGATCCGGCCCACGACATGGCAGTTGCAGGAACGCGGACGCGCATTTCCGCCGAATTACCTGCACGAAACGTGGCGCGATTGGCTTTACTGGGATGTCGAACTGGAAAGCTGAGGCCTCAAGCCTTGCGGTCCAGCAAGGACGCGCCTTTCAGGAACAGCAGCAGCACCACCACGGTAACGCCCGCCGCAATCAGCAGCGGCATCGCCGGCAGCTGGACCGCCGCGTCCGGGCCGCTGAACCGCTCCAGCGCCTGTGCATAGACCGGCGGGCCGATGATCGCGGCGATGCTCCCGATGGATTGGACTGCGCCCTGCAATTCGCCCTGGCTGCGCGCGTCCACCGCGCGGCTGTTGAACGCAAGGATCGGCGATTGCACGAAGCCCTGCAACGATCCCACCGCAATCGCCACGTAGACCTGCCACGTTTCGACTGCGAGCATATAAAGCACTGCCGATGCGCAGACTCCGCCAACGCCCAGCATTACCGCGCGCCGTTCACCCAGCACCGGCAGAAGCAGGCGCAACCCCAAACCCTGCACCAAAGCGCTGCCAAGCCCGACCATTGCCAAAGCCAGCCCCACTTGTGCAGTGGTGAAGCCATAAGCGGCAATGGCGAAATAGGGCCAGACTGCGGGGTAGACGATGTGTGCCAGCTGCCACATGCCCAGCGCGGCCACGAACCACAGCACTGTCGGGCTTTGTCCCTTCAACGCTTGCAACGCTGCAAAGGCATTGGCCCGCCGCCACAGGAAAGGGCGACGGTTTGCAGGGATAAGCGATTCCTGAAGGAAGAAATACCCGAACGCCGCGTTCGCAAGGGCCAGCGCCGCTGCTGTATAGAACGGCAGGCGCGCATCGACCGATCCGAGCAATCCGCCCAGCGCCGGGCCGACGACAAAGCCGATGCCGAACGCCAGCCCCATTGTGCCAAAGGCGGCGGCACGCTTTTCCGGCGGGGTAACGTCAGCGATATAGGCATAGGCGGCTGAAAAGCTCGCCCCGGTAACACCTGCGAGCAGCCGCCCGATGATGAGCCAACCGAAATTGGGTGCCAGCGCCTGCAGCAGGTAGTTCAGGCCCAGCATCAATACCGCCGCCAGCAGCACGGGCCTGCGCCCGAACCGGTCCGACAGGTTGCCGATTACCGGGGCAAACACGAACTGCATGACAGCATAGCCCGCGCCCAGCCACCCGGCGTAGCCTGCCGCCGTGCCGATATCGACACGGGTCAGATCCATGATCAGCCCCGGCAGCACGGGCGATACGATGCCGAAGCCGAGCATGTCGATCAGCACGATTGCAAAGACGACCCCGAAGGATGCGCTTGAAGCTGCCCGGCCCTTTGCCATCTCGATTAACGCGCCATCGCGATCAGCGCCGCGAGAGCGCTATCTCGCTTTCAGCCATGAGTTGCGCGATGATTTCGGCCACCGGCTCTTCCTTGTTGACCATCCCGACCGATTGCCCGGCCATGACCGAACCGCGCTCAACATCACCATCAATCACCGCGCGGCGCAGTGCGCCTGCCCAGAAGTGCTCGATCTCAAGCTGGGCCTCGCCCATGTCGATCAGGCCTTCGTCCAGCCGCTTGGCCACTTCCACCTGCTTGGCGGTGAATTCCTCGGTGCCCTTGTTCTTCAGCGCACGCACCGGGATCACTGGGAGGCGCGGATCGACTTGCACCGATGCAATCGCATCGCGCGCATTACCTCGGAAAAATGCGGCCTTGAATGCCGGATGCGCGATGGATTCGGTGGCGCAGGCAAAGCGCGTGCCGAGTTGAACGCCGCTGGCACCCATTTCCAGATAGCTGGCGATCATCTCGCCCCGGCCGATGCCACCTGCGACAAACACGACGTGGTCTTCTGCCAGCGACGGCAGGAATTCCTGCGCGAGGACAGAGGTGGAAACCGGCCCGATGTGGCCGCCTGCTTCCGAACCTTCGATGACCAAGGCGTCCGCGCCGGAGCGCAGCAGCTTCTTGGCCAGTGCGAGCGTAGGCGCGAAGACCAACACCTTGGCGCCGAATGCCTTGATCGCCTCGACGCTGCCCTTGGGCGGAATGCCGCCCGCCAGCACCACGTGGCCGACCTTGTGCTTGGCACAGACCGCGATCAGATCGAACATCATCGGGTGCATGGTGATGAGGTTCACGCCAAACGGCTTGTCGGTCAGCGCTTTGGTCGCCGCGATTTCGGTATCCAGCAGATCAGGCGTCATCGCCCCACAGGCTATCACGCCAAAGCCGCCCGCGTTGCTGATGGCCGACACCAGATTGCGCTCGGAAACCCAGCTCATCGCCCCGCACAGTATGGCATGTTCGGTTCCGAGGAACTCCGCGCCGCGACGCATCATTGCAGAAGTCTTGGGGCTGGAAGTCATAAGTCTTGGTTCCCGTCCGGAAATTTCGCCGCGCTTTAGGGCCGGTTCGTGTCGGCAACAAGGCATGACTTGCGCCTTGATAGCCCTGGGCGATCACAGTGTCCGCTTTAACTCGTTTTGCCAATCACATGGGCGGGCCTATTGCGATGACAGGCAGGCGAAACGCCGCCACGGCTCCCGGGCCGAAATGCTCAATCTCCCCCTCATCGGGCAGGCCCCGGGTCGCACCCCGCCTTTCGGTTCCGGATCGGACCGGGAGGCGGGGTTTCGCTTTGGTTGGCGGTGTGGTTGCCCTAGGGCATGGCCATGAACGAAGTTTCTCCTGCCCGCACGCTGACCGGCCAGACGCTTGGCCGCCCGGACATTGCCGATATGGCGAGCCACGGCGTTCACCACCTGATCGATTGCGACGTGGGTGAGGTTGATCTGTCCAAGCTCGATCTGTCGGGCTGGACGTTCGAACGATGTGCTTTGCGCCACGCGGACCTCACCGGGACGAAGCTCGGGGGCACCCAATGGCGCGGATGCAAGGGTCCGTTTGCCAACTTCACCGGGGCCGACCTTGGTGAGGCGCAGATTTCTGCCTGTGATTTCAACAATGCAGCGTTTCGGCGCGCCAACATTGCATCGACCCGTTTCACGTCAACCCGGCTGACCGGGGCCGACTTCCATCTGGCGAAGGGCATGGGCTTTGCGTTTGAGGAAGTACTGCTCGTCGGCGCGCGGCTGCCCGGCCTGTCCTTCCGCAAGGAAGTGCTGAAACGGCTTGATCTGGCGCAGGCAGACCTCACCAAATGTGATTTTCGCGGGGCGGTGCTGGAAGGCTGCAGCTTGCGTGAAGCCAATCTGGACGGCGCGCAGTTCATGGGCGCGGACTTGCGTGGGGCCGATCTGGGCGGGCTGCAACTCGAAGACGCCCGCGTCTTTCGCGGCGCGGTAATCTCGCGCGAACAGGCCGAGCAATTGCTTTCGGGCTGGGGCTTGCTCATACGGTGAGCGGAGCAAGCCGAGGGGCCGCGTGGACAAGATGCAACTGCAGCGCCTGATCCCTCGCGTGGCTTGCGCCGTTGCGCTGTTCGTTATCGCCCTTGCGCTGTGGCGGCTTTGGGCAAGCCTTGCGATCAACAGCTTCTGGCAGGACGAACTGTTCTCGATGAACCTCGCGCGGATGCCGGAGTTCGGTACGATGCTGGCGACGGCTGCTTGGGACACACATCCGCCCACGTTTTATGCGCTGCTGTGGGGCTGGACGCACCTGTTCGGCTTTGGCGAAGTGGCGGCGCGCTTGCTGCCTGCGTTATGCTCGCTCGGATTGCTGGCTGCACTCGTCCTGCTCCCGCGCAAAGGAACCGCGCTGCTGCCGCGCCTGTTCGTCGTCATGCTGCTGGTGTCCAGCCGCTTCTGGACCGAGCATGCGGGCGAGGTGCGGTCCTATGCCGTGGTTGCGCTGATGCTGGCGCTTGCGGCGTTCGCCTCTTCGCGGCTGGTTGCGCAAGCGCCTGAGCGGAAAGAATGGGGCGGCTGGCCGCTGCTGTTCTTCCTGTCGGCCACGATTGCTGCCGCCATGCACCTGTTTGCGCTCTATGCAGCATCGTGGCTGTGCCTCGCGCTGGCGCTGATCCGGCCTGATCGCTGGAAGGTCGCATTCGCCGCGCTGGCTGGTGTTGCGATGGCCGGGGCGGCCTATCTGGCGCAGGTTCTGCTGTTCCACGATTTTGAATCGTCCGGCCTGCTGTTCGATCCTCAACCGGGTTTCCTGCGCAACCATGTGATGATCGGGTTGCGGTCTGCCGGTTTACCTCTGTTGCTGGGGCCTGCACTGTTGGTTGCGGGCGCGGCCATCGCATACGCGCTGCGCCGCGGTGCAACCAACGCTTCGGATAGACGGACCCTGCTGCACGATGCTGCGCTATTGGCGGGGCCGCTGATGGTGACGCTGGCGGGTGTTGCCGTCACGCTGATCGTGCCGAGTCTCAACTATCGCGGGCCGCAAGTCGGGCTGGTGCTTGGCTGGTGTGGGCTAGTCGGGCTGCTGGACCGCGCCCTGCGCGATTTTCCGCGCTTGGTGTCCGCCGGGCTGTTGGCCGCCGTCGCACTTTCCGCCGCGTGGCTGTTGAGCTGGCAGGGCCTGACACCTTTGCCAAGCCGGGCCGATTTTCGCGGCCTTGCTCGGCATCTCGCCACTCTCCCCGGCTGCCGGAGCGCTGTGATTCCGGTACTGCGCGATGCGCCCTCAGCGGGGCGGATCGAGTTGGCCACCGGCGAAGGCGTTCGCGTGCTGTTGCAAGAGCGGTTTGGTTACTACGATCCGCAGGCGCGCCATCGCTTCATTGCATTCCCGCTGATCCAAGGCCGCTACGCGCCAGACTTTGCGCCGCGCGCACTGGTTGCGGCCCGGATAGCCGGGAACGATTCCTGTCCGGTCCTCGCCGTCACCGCCGATGTGCGCGGCTATTCCCCAGCAAGGGTCGAAGACAGCATGCGCAAGGCCGTTGCGGCGAACGGTGGAGACCCTGCACGCCTCGAAGCGCACTGGTTCGTCTGGTATGCCGAAGCCCGGCCCAATCTGCCTGTCCGCCAGATTGCGGCGTTCACGCTGAAGCCGGAGTAGTGGCGCCCTGAACGCGAAAACCCCGGCCGTTCAGCCGGGGTTTCCTTCACTTTCCGCTTGGAAGAGGCTTACTCGCCATCCATCTCATAAGCAGTATGCAGCACGCGGACGGCCAGCTCGGTTTCGTCCTCATCGATCAGCACCGAAACCTTGATCTCGCTGGTGGTGATCGCCTGAATGTTGATGCCGCGATCGGCCAGCGCACGGAACATCGTGGCGGCAACGCCAGCATGGCTGCGCATGCCGACGCCGACGACGGTGATCTTTGCAACCTTGCTGTTGGCCAGCATCCGGTAATAACCGATGGTGTCCTTGCGCTCTTCCAGCAGCGCTTGTGTGCGAGCGAGGTCTGAGATGGGCACGGTGAACGTCACGTCGGTTTCGCCACGATCCTTGGCGATATTCTGGATAATCATGTCGACGTTGATGTTGGCAGCAGCCAGTGGCCCGAAGATCGCGGCGACCGCGCCGGGACGATCAGCGATGCGCGTCAGGGTGATCTTGGCTTCGTTCTTGTCGGCAGCGATGCCGGTGATCAGCTGGCGTTCCATATCAAGTCCTTCAAGTTCCTCGTCGGAAACGATCATAGTACCGGGAATCGTATCGGCGGCAGGCGCATCGTCGTCGATGAACGAGGACAGCACCTGCACCCGCACACGTTCCTTCATGGCAAGGCTGACCGAGCGGGTTTGCAACACTTTCGAGCCGACCGAAGCCAGTTCGAGCATTTCCTCGTAAGTCACGTTCTTCAGCTTGCGCGCCTTGGCGACGATGCGCGGGTCGGTGGTATAGACGCCGTCGACATCGGTGTAGATGTCGCAGCGATCAGCCTTCACCGCCGCTGCCACGGCCACCGCCGAAGTATCGGACCCGCCACGGCCCAGCGTGGTTACGCGCCCGGTGGGGGCAACGCCCTGAAAACCGGGGATCACCGCAATCTCGCCCGAAGCCATGCTGGCCATCAGCGCATCGGCGTCGATATCCTCAATGCGCGCCTTGGCGTGGGCGTCATCGGTCTTGATCGGCACTTGCCAGCCAAGCCACGAGCGCGCCTTGCAGCCCAAGGCCTGCAGATGCATGGCCAAAAGGCCCGAGGTTACTTGCTCGCCACTCGCCACGACCACGTCGTACTCAGCAGGATCGTAAAGCGGATTGGCTTCGCGGCAGAAGTTGACGAGGCGGTCGGTTTCCCCGGCCATCGCCGATACGACCACCGCAACTTCGTGCCCCGCTGCCTGCTGGCGCTGCACAATGCGCGCCACGCGGCGGATGCGCTCGGTTCCGGCCATCGAGGTGCCGCCGAATTTCATCACGATGCGGGCCAAGGTATTGCTCCCAGCTTGGTCTACGAAAGAATCTTTCCCGCAAGGCCAGTGGACCATGCGGCGCGGGCGCTTTAGGGACGGGTTATGAGCAATGCAACCTCTGCGCATACCATTCGGCCAGATGAAGCCGCCCACTTCGGCAAGCTGGCGGCGGACTGGTGGAATCCCAAGGGTTCGTCAGCCATGCTGCACAAGCTGAACCCGGTGCGGCTTGGCTTCATCCGCGATGCGATTGACGCGCACTTCGGCAGCGATTCGCGCGGGGTAAAGCCATTGGCAGGGCGCAAGGCGCTTGACGTGGGTTGTGGAGCAGGGCTGCTGTGCGAGCCGCTGGCCCGGCTTGGCGCGGAGGTAACCGGGGTTGATGCGGCAGAGGAGAACATCGCCGCCGCGCGTGTTCATGCCCAAGGGTCAGGTCTTTCTATCGATTACCGCTGCGGTGACGTGGGCCAGCTGGGCCTTGCCGGATATGATCTGGTCACATCGATGGAAGTGATCGAGCATGTGGCCGACAAGCCGGCGTTCGTTGGAGCACTGGAAGCTGCACTGGCACCCGGCGGGCTGATGATCCTCTCCACCCCCAACCGCACCACGCGGTCACGCCTGCTGCTGGTGGAAGGGGCCGAAGGCCTTGGCATGGTGCCAAAGGGTACGCACCACTGGGACGATTTCATTACGCCGGTGGAGCTGCATGACCTGCTTGATTCAGCAGGGCTGAAGATGGGCAATCCGCTGGGCATTGCGTGGAGCGTATCGCGAGGCTTGCACCTGTCGGACGACCTTGCGCTCAACTACATTGTCACCGCGACGCGCGGCTAGGGAGAAGACCGATGGCCGCCGAACGCTTTGAACGCCACAAGCAGGCATGGACTGCCGATGAAATCCAGAAGCTGCATACGCTGGCAAAGAAAGGCATGGCCCTCAAAGCCATCGCGAAGGCGCTTACCCGCAGTGAGGAATCGGTGAAGCTGCGCGCCAAGAACGACAGCTTGAGCATTGCCAAGTTGCGCTGACCGTTACTTCCAGAACTGGTTGGCCAGATCCCAAGCGTTCCAGCCCACGATCCCCATGACCTGCAGGAACGCAATGGTGTGCAGATTGCGCACAAAAGGCTGCTTGCGGGTCTTGTGGCGAAACACGCGGCGGCCAAGATAGGCCCCTGGCGTCCCGCCAAGTAGGGCGAGCTGAAGCAAGGTTCCCTCGCTGATGCGCCAGCGCGCGTTGCGGGCTTTCCACTTGTCGATGCCGAATGACGCGAAGGCGATAGCGTTCATGATGACGAGCGCCATCATGATTTTTTCGGGCGTCAGGAGTGCGGCAAGCGAATCAATCATTTGCGCAGAACTATCCGCGCAAGGTCAACGATTGGTGTATTGCGTCTGCCGGACGGTTCAGTCTGCTGACGAAGGCAGGAACTTCTCTACCAGATCGCGCGCCAACCGCGCCGGGCGGAGCGTTTCGGCATCAAGGCAGCACCAGCTCGATTTGACTTCGGCCAGCACGTCTTCGCCGCGCTTGATGATCGTTTCGTAGAATGCGCGCGCGCCCTGCACTTTTTCGAGGATCACGTGGGCAATCACCGCGTCGTCCAGAAAGGTCGGGCGGCGGTAGGTGATCTCGTGTTTCAGCGCGACCCACAGGTGTGCCGCCACCGCATCGGCAGGAGCAATTGCGCGCCAGTGGTCGATAACCGCGTCCTGCACCCACTTCAGGTAGGACGCGTTGTTGACGTGCCCCATGAAATCAATGTCGGCGGGATCGACGGAAATCGGGACGAGGTGGGGGATCGCGTTGTTCACACCGATGTAGATAGCATGATTCGCGGCTGGCCGGTAGGGCGGCGATCAACCTTATTCAGCCCGGCAGCACTTCATGAAGAAAGCACTTCGTCGACCCATTCTGGCACGATCTGCGACGCCGGGCCAAGGCGGGTTTCGTGAAACCATGCGGACCCTTTTGACCGCTCGAGATTAAGTTCGAGCGTCTGCGCTCCCAGATCGCGCGCTGTGCGAACAAGACCTGCGGCCGGATAGACCGCGCCAGACGTACCGATCGAGACGAACAGGTCAGCAGCGGAAACCGCCGCGTAAATTTCCTCCATGCGATAGGGCACTTCGCCGAACCACACGACATCGGGGCGCAAGGCGGGCGATCCACACGCCGGGCACGGGGGACGATGGATCATCTGCCCGGTCCAGCGGTGGCGCGTATCGCAGGCGGTGCACCACGCGTTGAGGTGTTCACCATGCATGTGCAAAACGTTGAGCGCGCCGCCTCTCTCGTGCAGGTCATCCACGTTCTGCGTCACGATCAGCACATCCCCGCCTGCGCGCTTTGGCCATTCACGGTCCAGCCGGGCCAGCGCCACGTGGGCAGCGTTGGGCTGTTTTGTCTGGATCGCCTCACGCCGCATGTCGTAGAATCGCAGGACGAGGTCAGGATCGCGCTCGAAAGCTTCGGGCGTGGCGACGTCCTCCACCCGGTGTTGCTCCCACATTCCGCCTTCACTCCGGAAGGTATCAATGCCGGATTCTGCGGAAATTCCCGCCCCGGTGAGGATCACGATATTGCGCGGCTTGCTCATCCCGACCATGAAGCACGCCACGCAAGGGGTAAGCAATGACCAGAATCGGGATTATCGGCAGCGCTGGACGAATGGGCAATGCGCTGCAGGCAGCAGTAGCGGCTGCGGGGCACGACTTTGCCGGCGGCATCGATAAGGGCGGCGACGCACTCGCGCTGGCCAAGATAAGCGATGTGCTGGTCGATTTCTCCGCTCCCGCTGCGCTGGAGTTCAATCTGGACGCAGCGATCCATGCGGGCATCCCTGTCGTGATTGGCACCACCGGCCTTGAAGAGCGCCACCACTGGCTGATCGATGCGGCTGCCGTAAGCATTCCGGTGCTGCAGACTGGCAATACCTCGCTCGGCGTTACGCTGCTCGCCCATCTGGTGCGCGAAGCGGCGCAAAGGCTGGGCGACGATTGGGACATCGAGATTGTCGAGACGCACCACCGCATGAAAGTGGACGCGCCATCGGGCACCGCACTGCTGCTGGGCGAGGCGGCTGCCAAGGGACGCGGCGTCACACTCACCGATGAAGCCGTGCGCGGGCGTGACGGGATTACCGGCACACGGCAGGCCGGAACCATCGGCTTTGCATCATTGCGTGGTGGATCGGTGGCGGGTGACCATTCGGTGCATTTCCTGGCGGACAACGAACGGCTGACGTTCTCGCACCTCGCCGAAAACCGCGCGATCTTTGCCAAAGGCGCGGTGCGCGCGGCGGAATGGTTGCTGGGCCAGAAGCCGGGCCGCTATACCATGCCCGAAGTGCTGGGCCTGTAAGATGAAAAAGGCGGATGTTTTCGAATTCTTCCGCCGTCTCGCCGAGGCCAATCCCTCGCCCGAAACCGAGCTGGAATACGGCAATACCTACCAGTTGCTGGTGGCGGTGACGCTCTCTGCGCAGGCGACTGACGTTGGCGTGAACAAGGCAACACGCAAACTGTTCGCCACCGTAAAGACGCCGCAGGACATGCTGGATCTGGGCGAAGAGGGGCTAAAGCAGCACATCAAGACCATCGGCCTGTTCAATTCCAAGGCCAAGAACGTGATGGCAATGGCCGAAATCCTTGTCCGCCAGCACGGCGGAGAGGTTCCCGCAGACCGCGATCTGCTGACCGAACTGCCCGGTGTTGGCCGCAAGACCGCCAACGTGGTGATGAATTGTGCTTTCGGGGCAGAAACGTTCGCTGTCGACACGCACATCTTCCGCGTGGGCAATCGCACCGGCCTTGCGAAGGGAAAGACGCCGCTCGCCGTTGAGAAGGGGCTGGAAAAACACGTCCCCCAACCCTTCCGCGTGGGTGCCCACCACTGGCTGATCCTGCATGGACGTTACATCTGCAAAGCCCGCACGCCGGAATGTTGGCACTGCGGACTGGTTGACCTTTGCGCGTTCAAGGGCAAGGTTCTGGAGAAGGGGGCGAAACCCGCAACGGCAGTGCAAAAGCCTGCCGCGCGGAAACGCAAGGAGAGCATGGCATGAAGCGCACGACTCCGATCCTTATTGCAAGCTTGTCACTGGCTTTGGCGGGCTGTGCCGCTGGAGAAAACAAAGGCAACGACGGCCATCGCAGCGATATTCCCAAGGCAACGATCACCGGCAAGGCTGTTACCTGCCTGCCAATCCAGTCGATCCGTGAAAGCATCGTGCGCGACGACTGGACCATCGATTTCCGCACAGGCGCAAATACCTGGTATCGCAACAGCCTGCCCCGCCGCTGCAACGGGCTGGGGGCCGAGCGGGCGTTCGCCTACGCCACGTCGCTTTCACGGCTTTGCAACGTGGATATCATCACGGTGATTGCGAACAATGCCGGACCGGGTCCGATGAACCGCGGATCATGCGGATTGGGTGAGTTCACACCGGTAGACCTGGCCAAGTAGCCCAAACGGCAAAGCGCCACCCCGGCATAGGCCGGGATGGCGCTTTTGAACTACCGTGTTGGGCAATCAGCTTGCGCGGCGCACCTTGTTGCGGTGCGCGCCAACACCCGGAGCGCCGCCGCCGCGCGGGCGGAACGTGCGCGGCTGGTTGCCGTCACGCTCACCGCCGTTGACGGTTGCGTCGAGCACGGGATTGCGCACCGGTCCGCGATCATTCACGCCACCATCACGACGTTCTTGACGCGGCGAGGTGTCGCGAGGGCGACCGTCACGGCCTTGGGCCTTGCCGCCAAAGTTCTGGTTTCCGCGGTTCTCACCTCTGGGCTGGCCGCTTCCACCACGGCCACCGTTGCCGCGCTGGGCGCGGGCATCATGACGGGCATCACGCTCTTCTTCGGCCGGCTTGCGGCTGGGGGCGGGCAGCTTCGCGGCTTCGGCCAGGAAGTTTTCCGGCAGGGCCATCGTGTCGATCTTGAGGCGCGTCAGCTTCTCGATGTCCTTGAGATAAGGCTTCTCGTCAGGCGCACAGAAGCTCATCGCAATGCCATCTGCACCAGCACGCGCGGTGCGGCCGATGCGGTGGACGTACTGTTCAGGCACGTTGGGCAGTTCGAAGTTGAAGACGTGCGATACGCCCGAAACGTCGATGCCGCGCGCGGCGATGTCTGTGGCCACCAGCACCGGGCACGAACCCTGACGGAAGGCTTCCAGTGCAGCGGTGCGCTGGGCCTGGCTCTTGTTGCCGTGGATGGCGCGGGCATCGATCCCGGCGGTGGACAGGTGACGCACCACGCGGTCAGCGCCGTGCTTGGTGCGGGTAAACACCAGCGCGCGGTCCATTTCCTTCGACGCCAGCAGCGTGCGGATGCGCAGCGTCAGCAGCGCCTGCTTTTCAGCCTGATTGATGAAGGTGACGTACTGTTCAACGCGCTCGGCCGTGGTCGAGTTCGGCGCGACTTCGACGCGGACCGGGTTCACGATGAACTGCTTGCCCAGATCCTCGATCGCCTTAGGCATCGTGGCCGAGAAGAACAGGCTCTGCCGCGTCTTGGGCAGCAGGTTGGCCACGCGCTTCAGCGCATGGATAAAGCCGAGGTCCATCATCTGGTCGGCTTCGTCGAGCACGAAGATTTCCGTGCGGCTGAGCGTCAGCGCGCGCTGGTCGATCAGATCAAGCAGGCGGCCGGGCGTGGCGACGAGAATGTCGACGCCGGACACAAGACGGCGTGCCTGCTTGCCGACGGGGACGCCGCCGAACACGCATGCAACCGAGATGTTGAGGTACTTGGCATAGCCCTCGATGTTGTCGGCGATCTGCGCAGCCAGTTCGCGCGTCGGCGAAAGGATCAGCATGCGGCACGAGGCTGGCTTGCGATCGATCGGGTTGGCGGCAAGGCGATGCAAAGAAGGCAGCGCGAACGCAGCAGTCTTGCCGGTGCCGGTCTGCGCGATGCCGAGCAGGTCACGGCCTTCGAGCAGCGCAGGAATCGCCTGACGCTGGATCGGCGTAGGATCGTTGTAGCCCTTGGCTTCGAGGGCGCGGAGGATTGGTTCGGCAAGGCCGAGTTCAGCAAAAAATGACATAGGTATGCTTTCGAGAATGCCATCGGCCAAAAGCCGACGTGCAAAGGGAGTTCGCGTTGCGCAAGCGCCGGACAGGCGCATGCGGGGTCGATCATGCGACCCGTGCGTGAAAGGGGAAGCGGGCGGGGCAATAACCGTTCGTCCGGGGCGGAACCTTCGCTTCACAGCGGGCTCTCACGCCAGCACCCGGATTGCAGCGGAATCATCCGCCGCCGGTCTTGCTGCGGTGCACATAGGAGCGGGCATTCGATAAAGCAAGGAAATTCGCGGAAAAGGAGGTTGCACGAGGCCTTGTGCGCGGCCACCTTGCGGGTCGAAGGAGCAAGGCATGCGTCTGGTCGCCAGCACTATCATAGGTTTCGTACTGGCAGGGGCTTCTGCACTGGCCGCGCCTGCCGGTCCTGAGGCAAAGATGGTGGCCACTATCGATGCCGAACAGGCGCGCACACTCAAATTCCTTGAGGCGATGGTCAACCAGAACTCAGGCAGCCGCAACCTTGATGGTGTGCGCAAGGTGCGTGACATCGTGATTCCGGAATTCACGGCACTGGGCTTTATGCCTCGTTGGATACCAATGGAGCAGATCGGTCGGGCGGGGCATCTCGTTCTCACGCACAAAGGGCGCAAGGGCGCAAAGAAGCTGCTGCTGATTGGCCACCTTGATACGGTGTTCGAGCCGGACTCGCCGTTCCAGATGTATGTGTTGAAGGGCGATAAGGCCACTGGCCCCGGTGTAGGTGACGACAAGGGCGGCATCGCGGCGATCCTGGCGGCTGTGCGGGCGATGCAGGCGGCGGGCACGCTGAAGAACGCCAATATCGAAGTCTTCCTGACCGGCGACGAGGAAGAGGCCGGCTCTCCCACCGAAGTCGCCCGCGCCGATCTTATCGCCGCAGCCAAGGCTGCAGACGTCGCCCTCGATTTCGAAGGCCTCAGCCGCGAAGACGGCAAAGACATGGGTTCCATTGCCCGCCGCTCATCACAGAGCTGGACCATGACCATTGAGGCCCGGTCTGGCCATTCAAGCGGGGTTTGGAGCGAGAAGGCAGGCGATGGCGCGATCTATGCGGCAGCGAAGATAATCACGGCCCTGCGCGAGGAACTGCCCGAACCCTACCTCACGCTCAATGTTGGCCTGATCGCAGGCGGGGCAGAGGCTGATGTAGCGGAAGACAACGCCCACGTATCAGCACAGGGCAAGACCAACATCATCGCCGGAAAGGTCGTCGCGCGGGGCGATCTGCGCACGCTCAGCCTTGCACAGAACCGCAATGCCATGCGCAAGATGGAAGCCATCGTCGCGCGCAAGTTTCCCGGCGTCACATCCGCCAGGATCGAATTCAGCGAAGGCTACCCGCCGATGGCTCCTACCGAGGCCAACAAGGCGCTGCTGGCAAAGCTCAATGGCGTCAATGCCACGCTGGGCTTGCCCGAAATGCAACCGCTCGATCCGATGAAGCGCGGTGCAGGCGATATCAGCTTTGTGGCAGAACATATCGACGGTCTGGTTGGCCTCGGCCCGCATTCCACCGGTGACCACGCGCCGGGTGAAACTGTGGATGTGCCCAGCCTGTGGACGCAGGCCAAGCGCGCTGCGCTGCTCATGACCCGACTGACGGCCGAGAAATCTGCGAAGTGAGGGAAAGCGAGCCGACCAGCCCTTGTACTGGCATCTGCACTATCAATCCTGTCCGCGATCTGTGCCGGGGCTGCCTGCGCACGCTTGATGAAATTGCCGCATGGTCCTCGGCCAGCGCGGCGCGCAAGCGCGCCATCTTGGCCGAAGTTGCCCGGCGTCAAAGTGAAAGTGTCAGGTCTATATAGCCATAATGGGTATTGCCGCTGTTCGGTGCATTGGGCGCATCGCGCAGCAACCCGCGCTTCAGCAGAAGTGCCGCCCCTCCTTCGATCTGTAGCAATCCCGGCATGATCCAGTGGCGCACGCGCCCTTCGATCTGGTGTCCGCCGAGGGCGCCAGACGCCCCACTGGCATCACCCACACACCGGTTGCGGCAAACTGGTCGCGCTTGTTCTCGGCCCATGCGGTGCGCCAGGCGACGAACGCGTCTGTCCGTTTCGAAGGGGTGACTTCCAGCCGCAGCGAGGGCGAAACCATGTTGCTGCGCCGGAACGGTCCGTAAAGCCCGTTCGGCCCAAATTCGAAGCGCCGCGCGGAATAGAGCGTGTCGAAGCGGGTAAACTTGCCCGGCTTGCCGCCATCGCCGCTGGCCGCATCGATCATCGCGGCCACACGCGGGGTCCAGCCGCCAGCCAGGGTATGGCCAAGCTCGGCGTGAGCAAACCACGCAAAGACACTGAGATCGGTGCGATCTGCAACGGCGGACGTGCGCCGTGCCTTGCCGAACTGCACCGCGCCTTCGAATTCGTGATCCCACAGCCCTGCCTTGGCCTTCACGAAATGGCGCGCGCCCAACGTACCGATGCGCCGGTTGGCAGTGGCAAGGTTCGCGCCGTCCCGCTCTATGAGGCCAAAGGCATAGGGTTGCAGCGTTCCGCCCAGCACATCAGGCAAAGTGCCGTGCGCACCAAAGAACATCACGTCGAAATTCTCGCGGTCCCACTTCACACGGTCGCTGCGGATGCCGTCCACATCGTCGGGCAGGCGCTGGTGCGGCAGGGCGAACATCAGGTCCAGCTTGCGCCCCGCTCCGCCATCCAGCGCCAGATGCGCGCCGGTGAACGCATTGGTGGTGTTGCGAAAGCGCTGCCGTGCCACCATGCGCCGGTTGCCAAGGTCAAGCGTGTAGCGCCCCAGCGTCAGTGTGCTTTTGCCTCCGAGCGCCACCTGCGCATTGACTTGGACGAATTCGAAGGCGTTCACCTCGCTGGTATTGGCCGATGATCGCGCATCCTGCCCCCAAGCGCGCGCGTCCCAAACTTCGGCCGAGAAACGCACCGGTCCCGCATCGTAGCTTGCCGCAATTTCGGTGCGCAGCGATACCATCGTATCGGTTTGCGGCACAGGTGCCGGGCGGAACTGCCCGTCAATTGATTCCAGCCGCAGTCTTGAAGAGGCCGATACCGTGAAGGGGTCGCCAGCTTCGCCTGCTGCGCGCGCAGTCGGCACGCCAGCAGCCAGTGCGATGCCGACAAGGGCAGCTGTCTTCCTCAAGTGATCCCTCCTGCGCTCCCCCGTGGGGCAACGGTCCGTTTCCCCTAACCCGCACTTGCAGGCTTGGCCATAGGAGGCTAACGCGCTGCCACGTCACTTGGGGAGTAGCCACCGCTTTTGCAGCGGCCCTCAGCGTCAACATGCTCGGTCGAGAGGCCGTGGCGCAGGCGGCGGGACTATTGCAGTCCTCCGGGCGAGACCAATGACAGCGCGCTTTCCATCCGGGCCGGGTGGAGGGGCACGCTGTCGTTGGCCAGATCGCTCCGCCCGGCCCC
The DNA here is from genome assembly GCF_030696665.1 of Novosphingobium sp. GTDB lineage: Bacteria > Pseudomonadota > Alphaproteobacteria > Sphingomonadales > Sphingomonadaceae > Novosphingobium. The sequence continues at coordinate 30,367 of NZ_JAUYRV010000032.1, read as the reverse complement.
GGAAATGCCATGATCTTCGAAGCTTTTACCACTTCTGCCGCCATCGTCGCGCTGGCCGAGATCGGCGACAAGACACAACTTCTCGCCATATTGCTGGCGGCGCGGTTCAAGCGCCCGATGCCGATTGTGCTTGGCATTCTTGCCGCCACGCTTGCCAACCATTTCCTCGCCGCGCTGCTGGGGGCCACAGCCGCAGCATTTCTCGATGGGCAATGGTTCCGCATTGCCATCGCCGTCGGCTTCGTGGGCATGGGCCTGTGGACACTGGTGCCCGACAAGCTGGACGAAGACGAGGCGCCCAAGCCTTCACGCTATGGGGCTTTCCTCACCACGCTCGTCGCTTTCTTTGTGGTCGAGATGGGCGACAAGACGCAGATCGCCACGATCGCCCTTGGCGCGCGCTTCAACGATGCGCTGATGGTTACGGCGGGCACCACGCTGGGCATGATGATTGCCAATGTGCCTGCGGTGGTGTTCGGGAATGAACTGATCAAGCGTGTGCCGCTCGATGTGGTGCGGATGATTGCGGCGGCGCTGCTGGTGGCAACTGGCGTGTGGTTGTTCGTGCAGACGATAGGTCTCTGGTAGGCCCTTTACCTGTTCGGCATTTGTTCTTACGCTGCGGGCATGATCGAATCGCTTCCCGTCAGTCAGGATACTATCGAGCGTGAGGCCCGGGCGGTCGCGCGCGGGATCTGCCGCCTGTTTGCGCGCAACGATATCTGGTGCCTGCCCGAAATGCCGCTGCGTTCGGGCCGCCGGGCAGACCTCATGGGTATTGATGCCAAAGGGCAGGTGGTGATCGTGGAGATCAAGGTTTCGCGCGCAGACTTGCTCGGCGATGCCAAGTGGACCGATTACCTCGACCATTGCGATCGGTATTATTGGGGACTCGCTCCGCATCTGGACCGGTCCGTGCTGGAAACCGAGGAATTTTTGCCACACGCCTGCGGAGTGATCGTGGCCGATGGCTATGACGCTGAAATTCTGCGGCCAGCGCCCACCATCCCGCTGGCTGCCGCGCGGCGCAAGGCAGAGGTGGAGCGACTTGCCCGCGCCTCGCTACGCCGCCAACTGGTCAGCCTCGATCCGCATTGTGCGGCTTGGGGCGGATAGGCGTTATGGTCTGCGCTTGATGCCCAGCGGTGGGATCAATGCCAGCAATGCAGTGCGCGCCGACACGAATTCATGCCACAGTGCGCATGCAGCCGGAGCAGGAGAGTGACCCCGTGCCGATACCGCCAGCAGCGCTGCCAGTCCCGGCTCCATGAACGCGGCCAGATCGTCAACGCCTTGTCTGGCCAGTTCATAGCGCCAGCCACCGGTATCGCGCATGATTGCAGGAAAGTTGCGCACTTCGGGCTTGCGCATTTCGGGCTGTAAGCCGGCCAGTTGGCAGACCACCGATGAAGCATCATGCAGCGCCGACCATTTCATCGACATGGCATTCCCCGAACCCTGGCCAAACTCGGTGCGCTGCACCCCGGCCTTGGCCGTGCCATGCGGCACATTGCGCGAATCGCTTCCGGATAAACTGGGTTCCTGCATGGATTGAGGCGATACCCTGCCGCTGGCTACCAAAGTCCTAAACAGCCAGATTGGTTGGGAGCTTCGACAAAGCGCACAAAATCACTGGCAAGCCCGCTCCGGCGCTGCTAGGTGGCCCCACGGCTCAGGCACCCGTAGCTCAGCTGGATAGAGTACTGCCCTCCGAAGGCAGGGGTCACAGGTTCGAATCCTGTCGGGTGCACCAGCTTTTCCAAAATCGTCGGAAAACCAGCATTTTGGCGATGCTCTCGCTGAGGCGCGGATTGAGGCTTCGGAGCTTGAGCATCGATTCCATTGCCCCTGCGAGGCTTTGGCCATGCGCGGCGATTGTTGTGCTCACGGTTGGCGCTCTCCTCGCCATGCTTGCCGTGGCGTTGACCGCCCCATGATGCTGTCTTCACCGGTCAGGATGACCACCGGGGAAAGGTCAAAACGACCACTTGATCTCCTTCAGGATTGGAACATAATAGGAACATATGAGAATCGTTCCTGCCCTTTTGCCCAAGAGCGCAAAGCCGTTGGAGGGGGGGCGATACCCGTTCGGCATTGCTTCGCTCGATGCCGCGCTAGGGGGCGGTTTGGCGCGGGGGCGTATCCATGAGGTCTATGCGGCCGAAGGCGATGATCTGGCCAGTGCTGCGGGGTTTGCCGTAGGCGTAGCTACGGGCATGACCGATTCCAAAGGGACGGTATTATGGTTGCGCGTGCAGCGGAGCGCCCGCCAAGGTGGAGTCTTGCAGGCTCATGGCTGGGCCGAACTTGGCGGCGCGGCAGGGCAGGGACTGGTGGCTGTCGTGCCTGATACCAAAGCCTTGCTGCGTGCTGGCGTCGACGCCTTGCGCTGCGCCGCGCTGGGCGCAGTGATTGTGGAAGGTCTGGGTGCGATGCGCGAACTGGACCTGACCGCCAGCCGCCGTCTTGCCTTGGCTGCGGAAAAATCAGGTGTGCCGCTGTTGTTGCTTCGACATGACGCAACGCCCGTGCCCAGCGCGGCGCAGACCCGCTGGCAGGTGGCCGCTGCCCCTTCGCACTCCTTGCCGGGCAACGCGCCGGGTGGGCCGACTTTCGATGTGACCTTGCTGCGCCAGCGTTCAGGTCCCTGTGGTCTGGACTGGCGGCTGGAGTGGGATCGTGACCGACGTATGTTCTGTGAAGCGGCGCTATCTGGCGCTGTGGTTTCCACTCCTGCCCACCGACCGGCTGCGGATACAGGAGGGGGCGGCTGCCAGAACGACAAGCGGGCCGCCTGATGCTGCGCTGGCGCTGACCGCCAAGGTCAGGGGGGCGTTGCGGCTGAGCGCTGCCGATGGGAATGCGCGGGCGCTCGGTATTGTCCCCGGCATGACGCTGGCTGATGCGCGTGCGCTGCATCCCGGACTGATCGTGGCAGACATGGACGATGCCGCCGACCGGCACTGGCTGCAGCGGCTGGCCGAACATTGCATCGGCTGGTCACCGCGCGTTGCCACCATGCCGCCCGATGGCATCGTCGTGGACATTGCGGGAAGCGAACATCTGTTCGGCGGTGAGGCAGGTCTGGCCGCGCAGGCCGAGGAGACCTTTGCCGCCATCGGGATGAGCGTGCGCATGGCAGTGGCCTCAACCGCGCAAGGCGCGCAGGCTCTGGCACGTCATGCGCGCCAGCCTGTCGTGGACGAACGGCAGGCGCTGCGTGGATTGCCGGTGGCGGCACTGAGGCTGGGCGAGGACGCCACGCTCGCGTTGGCTCGCGCGGGGTTGAAGACCATCGGCGATGTCGCCGTCCGCCCGGCGGCCAGCATCGCTGCACGCTTTGGCGCGGACGCGGTAACCGCGCTGCGCCGCCTGCTGGGTGAGGAACACGCGCCGATTGACCCACTTGTGCAACCCGAACCCCTGCATTTCGAGCGCCGCTTTGCCGAACCGGTTGCGCTTCAGGCGAGCATCGCCGCCTGCTTTCTTGACCTGCTGCGCGATGCTGCACGCGCACTGGAGGAGCGCGGTCTTGGCGGGCGGCGCTTTGTGCTGACGCTGTTCCGCAGCGATGGTGCGCGCCACCGCTTGGCGATTGAGACGGGCCTGCCCACGCGCGATCCCGCACCGGTGCTGCGCCTGTTCGATGAACGTATTGGCGCGCTGGCCGATCCGCTCGATCCCGGCTTCGGCTATGACCGCATCACGCTGTTCCTGCCCATCACCGAGCCGCTTGCTGCCAGCCAGCCGACGCTTGATGGAAGTGGGCAGGACACGGCTGCACTGGCCGATCTGATCGACCGGTTGAGCACGCGGTTGGGTCCGGACAGCCTGTGTCGCCTCATGCCGCAGGACAGCCACATTCCCGAACAGGCCCAGCTTGCCCTGCCTGCAATCCATGCGCGGTCCCCCGCCCACTGGCCCGCGCCGCCCGAGGGCGAACCGCCGCTGCGTCCGCTGTTCCTGTTCGATCCGCCCCAGCCGGTGGAGGTGATTGCCGAAGTGCCCGATGGGCCGCCCCACCGCTTTCGCTGGCGGCGCAAGTTGCACGAGGTGCGGCTTTATGAAGGGCCAGAGCGGATCGCATCGGAATGGTGGCGTCGCAAGGGTGGCGAAGCGCCCGGCAAGGGCGGGCTGACGCGCGACTATTATCGGATCGAGGATGTGCGCGGGCGGCGCTACTGGATCTTCCGCCACGGGCTTTATGAAGAGAAGCCCGATCCTCGTCAGGGACCGAAGTGGTATCTGCACGGTTTGTTCGCATGAGCGCGCCCCAGCCTTTTGCCGAACTGGTTTCTGCAACGAACTACAGCTTCCTGCGCGGTGCATCCCATCCGGCGCAGATGGTCGCGCGGGCACATCATCTGGGCATGGCGGGGCTGGGCGTGGCTGATCGCAATACCGTGGCCGGGGTGGTGCGCGCGCACGTGGCCTGGAGGGAGGTCGGAGGGCTGGCCGGCGGTTTCCGGTTGGCGGTGGGGGCAAGGCTGGTCTTTGCTGACGGAACGCCCGACGTGGTGGCCTACCCTGCCACGCTTCATGGCTGGAGCCGGCTGACGCGCCTGCTGACGCTGGGCAATCGGCGGGCGGAGAAAGGCGATTGCACGCTTTTCCTGGCCGACCTGCTGGACCAGCCAGACGACCTGTTGCTGATCGCCACGGGCCATGATCGGGCCGTGCTGGAACAACTGGCCGAGGCGCGCCCCGGCGCGGTGTGGCTGGCGGTGACAATGCAGCGCGGCGGTGCCGATGCGCGGCGATTGGCCGAGGCACAAGCGCTGGGTACGGCCTGCGGCGTACCGCTGCTTGCCACCTGCGATGCGCTTTACGCTCATCCCGATGAGCGCCCTCTGCACGATGTCCTGACCTGCATCCGCGAGGGCGTGGCCCTTGTCGAGGCCGGGCGGCGCCTTCTTGCCAATGCCGAAAGACACCTCAAGCGTCCTGCCGAAATGGCCCGCCTGTTTCGCCATCATCCAGAAGCTCTGGCGGCGAGCATCGACATCCTGTCACGCATCGCCTTCACGCTCGACGATTTGCACTACGAATATCCGCACGAACCGGTGCCCGATGGCTGGAAGCCACAGGAATGGCTGGAACATCTGGTGCGGCAAGGGGGAGCCGCGTGGTTTCCCGAAGGCTTGCCTCCAGCCTATCAGGCGGTGCTGGACGAGGAGTTCAGCCTGATCTGCCAGAAGAATTACGCGCCTTACTTCCTTACCGTGCACGATATCGTGCGCCATGCCCGCAGCCTCGATCCGCCGATCCTGTGCCAGGGCCGGGGCAGTGCGGCCAATTCGCTGGTCTGCTATTTTCTGGGCATCACCCCCATAGACCCGGTGCGTGAAAAGCTGCTGTTCTCGCGCTTCCTGTCCGAACAGCGGGACGAGCCGCCCGATATCGACGTGGATTTCGAGCATGAGCGCCGCGAGGAGATCATGCAGTATATCTATGCCCGCTTTGGCCGCGAGCGGGCAGGCATTGCGGCCACCGTGATCCATTACCGCCCGCGCAGTGCCATCCGCGAAGTGGGCAAGGTGCTGGGGCTGACTGAGGATGTGACCGCCCGGCTCGCCTCCACCATATGGGGCAACTGGGGCGATGATGTGCCCGAAAGTCGGGTCGAGGAAGCCGGACTGGACATTGCCAACCCCATGATCGCGCGGCTGAAGGCGCTGGTCGATCAATTGCTGACCTTCCCCCGCCACCTCTCGCAGCACGTCGGCGGTTTCGTGCTGACGGAGTCGCGGCTTGATGAACTGGTGCCGATCCACAATGCCGCCATGCCCGACCGGACCTTCATCGAATGGGACAAGGACGACATCGACGCGCTGGGGCTGATGAAGGTCGATATTCTGGCGCTGGGCATGCTCACCGCGATCCGCAAGAGCTTTGACCTGCTGCGCACGCACGGCGTGGACGACCTCACGCTGGCTTCCGTCCCGCGTGAGGACAGGGCTACTTATGCGATGCTCAAACGCGGTGACAGCATCGGCACCTTTCAGGTCGAAAGCCGCGCGCAGATTGCCATGCTGCCCCGCATGAAGCCCGATTGCCTTTACGATCTGGTCATTCAGGTGGCGATTGTCCGCCCCGGCCCGATTCAGGGCGGCATGGTCCACCCCTATCTGCGGCGGCGCAATGGCGAGGAAACGGCGATCTTTCCTAGTCCTGCGCCACCCCACGATCCGCATGAATTGCGCGAGGTGCTGGGCAAGACGCTGGGTGTTCCGCTGTTTCAGGAACAGGCGATGAAGCTGGCCATCGTGGCCGCCAGTTTTACCCCGGCACAGGCTGATGGCCTGCGGCGCGCAATGGCAACATTCCGCAACCACGGAACCGTACACAATTACGAAGACCTGTTGGTCGATGGCATGGTGGCGCGCGGCTATGAACGTGAATTCGCCGAACGCTGCTATCAACAGATCAGGGGGTTCGGCGAATACGGCTTTCCCGAAAGTCACGCACAGGCTTTTGCGTGGCTGGCCTATGTCTCGTCATGGCTCAAATGCCACCACCCGGCGGCGTTCACCTGCGCACTGCTCAACAGCCAGCCGATGGGGTTTTACGCCCCCGCACAGCTGGTCCGAGACGCACAGGAGCACGGCGTCGAAGTTCGCGCGGTGGACGTGAACGGCAGCGATTGGGATTGTGCGCTGGAAGGGGCGGCAGGCGGTCCGTTTGCGCTGCGGCTTGGCTTTTCGCGGATCGACGGCTTCCGAAAAAGCTGGGCCGATGGCGTGGTGGAAGTCCGCAAGGATGGCCTGTTCGCCTCCATCGAAGATCTTGCTCGCCGCGCGTCGCTGCCCTCTGCGGCTTTGCGCAAGCTGGCCGATGCAGACGCTTTTGGAGCGTTGGCATCCTCACGCCGGGATGCCCTGTGGGATGTCCGCCGCACGCCGCCCACCCAGTTGCCGCTATTCGCCTTTGCCGATGCCCCCGAACTTCGGCAGGAACCCGATGCGCGCCTTCCTGCGATGCCGCTTCCTGAAGAAGTGGTGGCCGATTACCAGACCACACGGCTGTCGCTGAAGGGCCATCCCATGCAGTTTCTGCGTGATGCCCTGACCCGCAAAGGCGTGCTTGCCTGCGCCGATGCCAATGCCGCGCCCGATGGCCGCAAGGTCCGCGTCGCAGGCGTGGTTCTCACCCGCCAGCGTCCGGGCAAGGGCAACGCGGTGTTCATCACGATCGAGGACGAGACCGGCGTGGTCAACGCGCTGCTCTGGTCACGCGATCTGGACAAGCAGCGCCGTGCCGTCATGGCCGCACGCCTGATGCTGATTGATGGCGAGATTCAGAAAAGCAAGGAAGGCGTGGTCCACCTGATGGCCGCAAGGATCGTGGACGGCACCGATCTTCTGGACCGGTTGACGGATCAGGAGCATCTCAGGCCCCCCATCTCGCGCGGAGACGAGATTCACCACCCCCAACGCCCACGCGGGCACGGCCATCCACGCGACGTCAGAATTCTCCCGAAATCACGGGATTTCCACTGATGTCCCGGCAGTCCAACGCAACGCGGGCTTCCCATCATCCCAGCGGCGGTCCCGGCGGCATGGGGAAGCGCGAGCGCGGGCCTTCGCCCCAGTCCGGTCCCAGCTTCTTTGGCGCGTGTTCGGCTGGATTTTCAAGATAGGCGGTGATGTCGGCTGAAGCGCGGCTGTCCCATGCCGCGACCAGTTTGTCAGCGTTGCGGCGCTTGGCAAGCGTTGCCGAAAGGGTCCGCAAAGTCTCAAGCACATAACTGCGCGCCTCTGGCGCAGTTTCCGGATTTGCGCCGAGCATCATCAGCGCATCAAGCGTGACCGATTGCACCACCCCCTGCAAAGCGCGGCCCCCCGGTGTCGTTTCGCGCGGCGCGTTGAAAGTGCGTGCCATGATTTCGTCGATCATCGCTGAAAATGTCAGCGGATCTGGCTGGCGCGCGCCAAGCGCAAGCATTCTGCTGGCCCGCGCACCATCGGTGAGGGGTTCCAGCACCAGCGCTGTGGCGATGCGGGCAGCCTGCAACTGATCGAACGCCGGATCGCCCGACAGGTCTTCCTTGTTCGATCCCGGCGAAGGCGTGAGTTGCGCCAGCAGGGCTTCGGGCATGGCCAGCGCCGATGGCTGGACCGCATCGAGCAGCAGGCCCAGCACTTCGCGTTGCAGTGTGGCAGGAATGAATTCGGTGGGCGCGATGGTATCGCCCTTCACCACATGGTTCTGATACTGTCCGCCGATGTATTTCGCTCCGCTTTCAATCGCATAGCGGTGGTGCAGATAGACCATCCACAGCCGTGCATCGCGCAGCGCGCCAACCGCTTCGCCGGGGGTGAGCGCCGCCTGCCCATAAGTCTTGAGCAGAATGGCCCGCGCGGCCAGCGTTTCCTTGAGGTATTCGGTCGGCGTTGCGCGATCATCATACCACGTCCAGCGCGGATCGCTTTCGGGCACGTAGTGCAGACCTTGCCCGCGCATGTCGGCAATGACCTTGTCGAGGCCCGCTTTCTCGGCGTTCGGCGCGAACACCGAATAGCCATAGCGGACCATCATGGAATCATAGGCGCCGATCTCCTTCTGGAAGGATTCGGACAGATCGATGCGGTCACCCACCACTTTCACGCGCGGTGTGGGGTATTCCATCACGGATTGGCGATCATCAAGGCTGGACGAGAAATTGTGCTGGAAGCCGATGGCATGGCCCAGCTCATGCGCGGTCAGCAGGGCCTGACGCAGCAGCACCATGTCGCGCTGGCCCGCAGGCATTGCTGCAAAGGTGCCCGGCATGAGCAGGGCTGGATCGGCCACGGTCACGCCGCCGCCATCGGCGGGCAAGGCCGCGCTATAGGCGTCCCAATAGTTGGCGATGGTGCGGATGCGGTGGGTATCCATCCGCGTTTTCGATCCGATGATCTCGCCGGTGCGCGGATCGCGGTAGGTGCCGCCGCTGGAAAAGCCGCGTTCGTCGCGGTTGATCCACAGGACATAGGCATAGCGAATGTCCATCGGGTCCATGTCGACCGGGGCATCTTCTGCGCGGACGGCGTTGATGAAGCCGGCCTGCTCGAACGCCTTGTTCCACCACAGCGTGCCCTGCTTCATCGCGGTGCGGATGGGCGCGGGGATGGCGGGATCGAAATAGAAGGTGATCGGCTTCACCGGCTCGCTCATCGCAGCGCCGGGGTCTTTCTTCTCCAGCCGCCAGCGGGTGACCCATGCGGTCTCGGTCGGTTCGCTGAAGTCCTTGGAATAATCCCGAAATTTGAGTTCGCTCACACCGATGCGCGGATCGCCCAGGCGCGGGACGTAGCCGGTGGGCGCTTTCAGAAAGCTGTGATGAACGCGCATGGTCAGGCTGCGCGCATCGGGCGTGACATTGCGGACCAGTGCGCCGGGGGCATCGCCTGCGAACGTGACGATGGTCTCGATCTCGGAGTTTTCAGGGAACGCCTTGGTTGCAGGCATGTGAAAGGCGCTGCGGGCCGTATCAAGCTTGTAGGTGCCCTGATTGGCGCGTTTGAGCATGGCCTCAACCCCGGCGGCATCGCGCATGAACAGGGCGGTTGCATCGACCACCACCTTGCCACCCGCTGATGATTCCACCGACAGACTGGCAAGCACCGAAGTGGGGAAGGAATCGACCACGCCGTCAGCCGTCTGCGCCGTGCCCGCCGTGGCGCGGTAGCTGGTGTTTACCTTCACCACCAGCACGCGCGGCCCTGCACGCTGGAAGCGGATCACCGAACTGTCCATGATTCCGCGATCGAGCGGCAGTTCCACCGAACCGCCGCCACTGGCCGCGGAAACGTAGTATAGAATGTCGGTATCGAAGGCAGGCACTTCGATCAGCACGCGGCCCTTTGCCCCGTCCCACAGCAGCGCCACGAAGCCATCCATGCGCGTGGTTGCCGCAGAAGCCGCGGCAGGTTTTGCAGCTTGCGCAACGGCGGGCGTTGCCGACAAGGCGCACAGCGCAAGCGCGGTGATGGAAGGTAGCCAGAACCTGCTGCGGGTCTTGCGCGCTTGGGAATGGATCATGGCGTAGTGTGCTCCGCTGGCTTCAACGCGCGCGCCGGGGCTTTCCGGCGCGTCCGCGTTCGAAAATGATCGGGATGTTGGACCGCTGGGCAACTTCTCTCAGGATGAAGCTGCTGCGGATCTTGGCGACATGAGGAAGGTTCGAAAGCTCCTTCCGGTAGATCGTATCGTATTCATCCAGCGAACTGACGTGGACGATCAGGATGAAGTCCGTATCGCCTGAAATGAACCCGCAGTACGACATCGACGGGCATTTGATCACTTCGCGTTCAAATTCGTTCAAAGTCTGCTCTGCCTGAGAGCGCAATTCGATCATCACGATCACGACCCCTGAAAAGCCCAGCGCCTCCATCGAAAGATGCGCCCGGTATCCGGTGATGATCCCGCTTTCCTCCATGATTCGCCGCCGCCGTGCGATGGCGGTGCTGGAAAGGCCCAGTTGCTCGCCGAGTGCGACATCGGTGCTGCGCCCGTCGACCGACAGGGCTTTGAGGATTCGCAAATCTACATCGTCGAGATCGACTGTTGGGGAATTCATCAACAAAGCTCGATTCACATTCTGATTTCAAAGAAGGCGCGCCGAAATACAGCGGCCTCTCTGGGAAATTCAATTGATGGGCACGGCATATCAACCTGCTGCAAGAACGCATGAGGCCAGCGAAAGGCCCGCACTGTCAACGTCAAAATCCACCCTTCTCAAAAAGGGTTTTGCCATCGCTGAATTTTTTAAATAGCCATGATGGTGACAGCAGATTTCACCAATTTTCGAACAAATCAACAATAAATATAATAATGAGGATACCTAAAAGGGAGGTTTATTTAAAACAGGGGGAATTATGAAGGATTTTTCGCATAGGACGGGTCGTGGCAATTTGACCTATTCGAGAATGCTTCTTTGCAGCGCGTCGCTGGCTTGCATGGCAATGCCTGCGATGGCATCCGCCCAATCGGTTGAAGCCGCTCCTCAGGCACTTGATGAGGCTGCCGTCGATGGCGCTGCGGCCGAACTGATCACAGTCACCGGATCGCGCATCGTGCGCGACGGTTACGATGCGCCAACGCCGGTCAGCGTGGTCAGCACCAAGGAACTGAAGGCCGAGGCACCGGCCAATATCTCCGACTTCGTCAACACCCTGCCCGCCGTGCGCGGATCGACCACGGCGGCCAGTACCAACGGTTCGCTTTCGAACGGCGCGGCGGGCATCAACAGCGTGAACTTGCGCGCCCTTGGTGCAGCGCGCACGCTCGTATTGTTCGATGGCCAACGCTCGGTCGCCTCGACCACGACCGGCTCGGTTGACGTCAACACCTTCCCGCAGGCGCTGATCCAGCGCGTTGAAGTGGTGACCGGCGGTGCGTCGTCGGCCTACGGCTCGGACGCTGTATCGGGCGTGGTCAACTTCATTCTCAACAAGGAATTCACCGGGTTTGCCGCCGAATACGAATATGGCGTGACAACCTATGGCGATGGTCCGAACCACAAGTTTTCGGGCACCGTGGGCAAGCCGTTTGCCGAAGGGCGCGGCCACATCATCGCCTCGGTCGAACACTTCACGCAGGAGGGCATCCAGTCGATCGATCGTGACTGGAACGACAGCGGCTATTTCCTTGCCAACAACCCGGCCTACAGCGCTGCGGCGTGCCGAGATACGCTGGCATCGACACTGTGCGTGAATGAATTCCTGATCGGTTCGGGCATCGGCACCGGACAATTCACGCCGGGTGGCTTGGTCAGCACCGGCCCCTTGCGCGGCACCTACTTCGGATCGGTCAACCCGGCCACGGGCAAGGCCACCGTCAACCAGCTGAACTTCGGCACCACCAGCGGCCAGTGGATGGTCGGCGGCGATCTGGATATCACCACCGAAGGCCATAGCGGCAGCGCCACGCTCCTGCCCTCGGAAAAGCGCACGTCCGCCTTTGGCCGTCTAAGCTATGAGTTTTCGCCCGCGTTCGAACTGTTCGGCCAGTTCGCCTATAGCAAGTACAACGGCGAAAGCTTCTACCAGCAGACGCCGACCACCGGCGTGACGATCCAGCGCGATAACGCTTTCCTGCCGGATTCGGTGCGCGCGGCGATGGTGACCAACAACCTCAGCTCCATCCAGATCGGCACCAGCAACATCTTCCTGCCGCCGCAGGGCAGCGACAACACGCGCGAAGTGTTCCGCTATGTCGCAGGTGCCAACGGCGAATTCGGCATCATGGGCAAGGAATGGAAGTGGGACGCCTACTACCAACTGGGCAAGACCAAGACCAGCGAACTGCTCACCAACGCCTGGAACATTGCGCGCATGGCAAATGCGACCGACGCTGTGGTGGCACAGGCGGGCAACGTAGGCGGATATGCGGCGGGCACCATCGTCTGCCGGATCAACGTGGATACCAACGCCACCAACAACGACAGCGCCTGCGTTCCGCTCAACCGCATTGGCACCAACGGTGCGTCGCAGGCGGCCATCGACTACGTCCTCTACAATGGCCTGCAACCACTGCGCAAACAGGAGCTGAAGCAGGAAGTTGCTGCGTTCAACTTCTCGACCAATGACCTGTTCAATACCTGGGCCGGTCCAGTCTCGCTCGCGTTCGGCGGTGAATATCGCAAGGAATCGGTCACCGGCTCGGTCGATGATCTGTTCCGCCCGCGTGTAGCCAACGGGGTGACGACTGGCACCTGGATCTATGGCAACTACCTGCCAACGGTGGGCGCTTATGATGTGAAGGAAGGCTACATCGAAACCATCATCCCGATCATGTCGGGCATGGATTTCAACGGGGCTGTCCGTGTGACCGACTATTCCACGTCGGGTACAGTCACGACGTGGAAGGCAGGCCTCACCTGGCAGATCACCGATGATGTGAAGTTCCGCAGCACCGTATCGCGCGATATCCGTGCGCCGAACCTTTCGGAACTGTTCGCGCCGGGAACAGGGCGCACCAACACGGTCAACGTGCCGCAGCCTAATGGCAGCATTGCCGCCAACCAGTTCAACGAATCAACTGTGGGCAACCCCGATCTCAAGCCGGAAGTCGCCAAGACGCTCGGTTTCGGCTTTGTCGTTACGCCAGAGTTCATTCCGGGCTTTGCGATGTCAGTCGATTACTACAAAATCGACCTGACCGGATCGATCGATTCACTCACCGCACAGACCCTGACCGACCAGTGCTATCTCCAGCAGATCGCCACGGCCTGTACCGCCATTTCCACCACCGGCGGACGCGGCGTAACCACGCCGGGCCTTGCGGTGACGAGCATCGAGATCAAGCCGACCAACTTCGTCAGCCTCGAAACCAGCGGGCTTGACCTTGAAGCCAGCTACCGCCGCGAGATCGGCCCCGGCAACTTCACGCTGCGCGCACTGGCCAGCCATGCCATCGAACTCACGACGGATAACGGCGTTACATTGAATACCAACGCGGCGGGCCAGAATACCGGCGCATTGCCAAGCTGGACCTACCGCTTCACAGCGGCCTACGAATTCAATTCCGGCTTCAGCATTCAGGGCGTGGCGCGCGGGGTTTCGGGCGGCGTCTACAACAACAACTACATCGTGTGCTCAACCGATTGCCCGCTTTCCACGGCAGACAACCGCACGGTCAACCTGAACTCGATCCCCGGCGCGTTCTTCTTCGACATGAACGCAAGCTATAACTTCGAAGTGGCAGGCGTGAAGACACAGGCGTTCCTGTCTGTCCGCAACCTCACCAACAAGGATCCGGTGCTGGTCGGCAACGGTCCCACCGGCAACAACACCCCTGCCTATCCGCAGACCAACCGCGCGCTTTACGATGTGCTGGGCCGCGTGTTCCGCATGGGCGTGCGCATCAAGATGTAAGCCTTGGCCCCGAAGTGTCCCTGCGCGACATTTCGGGGCATTTGCAGTTCAAAAAGTCCCCCAAGGGAGCGAAATACCATGATGAAGAAGGCGGCACTATCGACACTGGCCCTCCTGCTGGCCAGCACCCCGCTCAGCGTTCAGGCCAAGGCCCCGGCAGCGCTCAAGACCGAAGCATCGGCGCTGATCGATGGCAATGCCAAGCTGGTGCAGGAAATGGTCGATTCCGTTTTCAGCTTTCAGGAACCGGGCTTTCAGGAATTCCAGACTGCCGACTATCTGACGGGTATCCTTGAAAAGAACGGCTTCACCATCACCAAGGGCGTTGCCGGAATCCCTTCGGCGTGGACGGCCACGTGGGGCAATGGCGATGGCCCGGTGGTGGCGCTCGGTTCTGACGTGGACGGCCTGCTTGGCCTGTCGCAAACGCCGGGCGTGCCGCAGATCAAGCCACTGATTCCGGGCGCTCCGGGGCATGGCGAAGGGCACAATTCGGGCATGCCGCTGATCGTTGCGGCCGCGCTCGCCACCAAGGAAGTGATGATCAAGCACGGCATCAAGGGCAAGCTGATGCTGTGGCCCGGCGTTGCCGAAGAACTGCTGGCAACCAAGGCCTATTACGTGCGCGCAGGCATGTTCAAGGATGTGGACGTTTCGATCTTCACCCACGTCGCCTCCAGCTTTGGCACCAGCTACGGAGATTCCGGCAACAACGGCATGGTCTCGGTCGAATACAACTTCAAAGGCGTCACCAGCCACGCCGCAGGTGCGCCTTGGGCCGGACGCAGCGCGCTGGATGGCGTCGAACTCATGAACATCGCGTGGAACATGCGGCGCGAGCATCTGCCGCTGACGCAGCGTTCGCACTATGTCATCACCAACGGCGGCGGGCAGCCCAACATCGTGCCGGGCGAAGCGACCGTGTGGTATTACTTCCGCGAACAGACCTTCGATTCCATCCGCAAGCTCTATGAAACCGGCACCGATATTGCCGAGGCCGCGGCCAAGGCTACCGGCACCACGGTGAGCAAGCGCGTGCTTGGTTACGCCGCGCCCAATTACGGCAACAAGCCGCTGGCCGAAGCGGCGTATGAAAACATCAAGCTGGTCGGCATGCCCAAATGGTCGGCAGACGATCAGGCCTTTACCAAGGCGGTGCAGGAATCGCTGAAGTTCAAGATCGCACCGCTGAAAACCGAAGTCGATGCGCTGTCCAGCCCGGATACGCGCACGCCTTCGATGGGCGGCGGGTCGGACGATATTGGCGATATCATGTGGACCGTGCCCACCATCACCATCCGCTTCCCGTCCAACATCCCCAGCATGATCGGCCACAACGTGACTTCGGCCATCGCGATGGCCACGCCGGTTGCGCACAAGGGCGCGGTGGCCGGGGCAAAGGCCGTGGCGCTGACCGTGCTTGACGTGATGACCACGCCAAAGCTGGTCAGCGATGCCAAGACCTATTTCAAGACGGTGCAGACCAAGGACCAGAAATACGATCCGGTGCTGACGCCCGAGGATCAGCCCGCCATCCACCTCAACAAGGATCTGATGGAGCGCATCCGGCCCGAGCTGAAGAAATTCAACTACGATCCGGCAAAGTATCCCACATATCTTGATCAGCTCGGCGTCAAGTATCCGCAGCTCAAACCAGCCCAATGATCCGGCCATAAGGCGGACAGATACGCCAAATAGCGCGTAGGGTTTTGGCCTGATAACAACCATGATGCACCTCTGTCCGCCTGTGCGGGCAGAGGTTGGAGTTTCCCGACGATGGCCGATGCGGGCAAGACGATGCGTTCAGGGCTGGTGGCTGCGGGTATCCTCCTGTCGTTGCTCGTGCTGCCATCGGCTGCCAGCGCCCAAAGCGCGGGGCGGCCCAAACCTTCGGAACAGGTCTGGGTGGCGGCATCGCCTCCTCCCGGTGGCATTTCGTGGGCCGTGCTGGAATCCACGCGCGAGATTCAGCGCCAGAAAGATGGCGTTACGCTGTCCAAACCCGCCTTTTCGCCCAAGGTAAAAGCACTGGCGGCAAAGCGGATCAAGGTCAGCGGCTATGTCATGCCGTTGCAGAACAGCGCGCGGCAGACGCATTTTGTGCTGCTGGCCTATCCGCCCGATTGCCCATACCATCTCAATCCCGCGCCCACGCAGTTCATCGAAGTGCGGACTTCCGCTCCCATCTCGGTGAAGGCCGGCGTCCAGTCCTTCGAAGGCCAGTTGGTGCTGGGCGGGCAGGATGAAAGCGGGATATTCTACCGCCTCAACACATCGCGGGAACTGTAGTGCGGCAACAGGAGCAGGTCCGATGAAGCGCTCGATGAAGACAATCAGCCTTGGCCTTGCGGCAATCCAGATGGTCTGGAGCAGTGCCGCGCTGGCCTGTGGTGGGTGCGAGGAGGATGACGCACTCTACGGCTTCCTCGCCTATATCGACTATCGCGGGCTGAATGATGAACAGCAGGCTGCCGCAAGGCAAAGTGCAATCGACTCCTATCATCAGCGCAAGATGAGCCAGGCGAAAACCGCATTCACCGCGCGCTTCAAGGTCGATCCTGCGCCGCAGGGACAGAACGCGCCGGAAAACGCAGGGCAGCAGAAGCTCGCTTCGCAGTAATGCACGCGATGGCACGCCATTGCCGGGCTGCCTGATGGCGTCACTTGACGTGAACGGCCTCTCGCATGCCTTCGGCAGTGAGGCCGTGTTGAAGGACATCACGTTCCGCATCGATCAGGGCGCGCACATGCTGCTGCTCGGTCCGTCCGGGTCGGGCAAAAGCACGTTGATTAACCTGATAACCGGCATTCTTCCCTGCCAAAGCGGCACAATCCACGTTGCCGGAGAGGCAATGAGCGGAGCGCGTGGCCGCCAGCGTGACGATCTGCGCCGCCGCCGCATCGGCGTGGTGTTTCAATCGCTCCGGCTCGTCTCGGCACTGACCGTGCGCCGCAACCTGCACCTTGCGCAGCGGCTCGCCACGGGAACGTCGGTGCCTGAACAGATCGACGCACTGCTCGACCGGCTGGGCATCCGGCACCGCGCCGATGCACCGCTGCGCCAATTGAGCCAAGGCCAGTTGCAACGCGCCGCCATTGCCCGCGCGCTGATCGGCCGCCCGGCCTTGCTGGTGGCGGACGAGCCGACCAGCGCGCTCGACGATGCCAATGCAGCGGATACCATCGATCTGCTGCTCGAAACGGCGCAGGCACAGGGCACCAGCCTGCTGGTTGCCACCCACGACCGGCGGATCATGGATCGCATCGGGCACCGGCTGATCCTCGGCGAAGATGCACGGGCTGCGGCATGATCGCAGAGCTTGCCTTTGCCTACATGCGCGAACGGGTGCTTGCGACACTGCTCAACGTGGCGCTGCTGGCGCTTTCGGTGGCGGCGCTGGTCATGCTGCTGATCGCTTCTGCCCAGATTGGTGAACGGCTGGAACGCAATTCCCAAGGGATTGATCTTGTCGTCGGCGCAAAGGGATCGCCGCTGCAACTGATCCTGTCGAGCATCTATCAGATGGACCGCCCCACCGGGAATATCCCGCTTTCCAGCTTGCAAAGCCTGCGCCGTGCTCCCGGTGTGGCGCGGGTCATTCCGCTGGCCTTGGGCGATGCCTTCCGCGGCTATCGCATCGTCGGGACAGAGCCGGGATACCTGTCGCTCTACAAGGCGGAAATCGCAGCCGGGCGCATGTTTGCGGGCGAGGGCGATTGCGTGATCGGCGCTGAGGCTGCGCGCGCACTGGGGCTGACAGTGGGGCAGCGGTTCATCGGTGGGCACGGCATGGGTGAGGATGATGGCGGTTTAGGGGCGGAGCATGAGGCGAATCCCTTCACCGTCACCGCCATCCTCAAGCCGACCGGCACGGTGGCGGATCGCCTGATCATCACCAGTATCGACACGATCTGGCACATGCACGGGATCGAGGCTTCCCAAGACAATGCTGCCGCCGCCGATCCCGAAATCACCGCCCTGCTGGTAACGTACCGCAACGCTGCCGGGGCAGTGCGGCTGCCGCTGATGATCAACCGACAGACCAATATGCAGGCCGCGGTACCGGCGATTGAGACCAACCGCCTGCTCTCGCTGCTGGGCGTGGGGATTGATGGCGCGCGGCTGTTCGGCTGGCTGCTGGCGCTGATCGGCGGCCTGTCGATTTTCGTTACCATGCTGAACGCCGCCAGCGCGCGCGAGGGTGATTTGGCCCTTCTGCGCGTGATGGGCGCCACGCGCGCGCAAGTTTTCGGCACGATTATGCTGGAGGGAACCGTGACTGCCTTGATCGGTGCCGTGACTGGCCTGCTGACCGCGCACCTTGTCATCGCGCAGATCACATCGGGTCAATCGCCGCTGGCGCAGCTTGGGATAGAGCCTTGGCGGTGGAATGGTGGGGAGGCGGCAATCGTTGCGATTGTGGTTGGCATCGGGGCGATGACCGCACTGGTCCCCGCGATGCGCATTTTCACGGCCAACCTTGCCACAATGCTTGGAAAGTCAGCGGGTTAGCGCGAGCCTTGCACTGGCTGAAGCGCGCGTGCGCCGACATTTTCCGAAGTGCACCTAGATGCACCTAAGCGCACCTAACCGCACACAGAGCAGTCTTGCGAGATTGCGAGGCCCTGTTTTCAGCCCTTCAGCGCGGCAAGCCCGCCGGTCGATCCAAACCCGCCTTCGCCGCGTGCGGTGGCATCGAGTTCTTCGACCTCCAACCACGTTCCGCGCGTGACCGGCGCGAGGACAAGCTGCGCCACCCGGTCCCCCCGGCGGATCGTGAAGCTCTCTGCGCCGAGGTTGATCATGATAACTTTCAACTCGCCGCGATAATCGCTGTCGATGGTGCCCGGCGTGTTGGGAACGGTGACGCCGTGCTTCAGCGCGAGGCCCGAGCGCGGGCGCACCTGAATTTCGTAACCCGCTGGAATCGCGATGGAAAGCCCGGTGGCAACGGCATGGCGCGCGCCCGGAGCAAGGTCCAGATCCTCAGCCGCAACCACGTCCATCCCCGCAGCGCCCTCGGTGGCATAGGCGGGCAGGGGCAGGCCCTCACCGTGGGGCAGGCGCTTTACAAGGACGGGGACTTCAGGCGAGTGCATTGGCGATTCTCTCGATCAGGGCGGCGGCGGCAGCGGCCTTGGGCAGTTCGGGCAGGCTTTCCACTCCAGCAGCGCTGACGATGTGCAAGCCATTGATTTCCCCGCCCATTGCGTGGGTGGCAACATCGTTGGCAACGATCCAGTCCGCCCCCTTGCGCGCAAGTTTGGCGCGGGCGTGGTCCAGCACGTCGTTGGTTTCAGCCGCGAAGCCGACGACCAGCTGCGGGCGGCGATCAGACTTGCAGAGCGTTGCAAGAATGTCCGGATTTTCAACAAGTTGCAGCGGCGGAACTTGCCCGCTGCCATCCTTCTTGATCTTCTGCACCGCTTCGCCTGCGCTGCGCCAGTCCGCCACGGCGGCGACCATGATGGCGACATCGGCGGGAAGCGCCGCGTCCACCGCTGCCGCCATTTGGCGCGCGGTCTCTACATTGATCCGAGTAACCCCTTGCGGCGTATCGAGATTTACTGGCCCAGCGACGAGCGTCACCTTGGCGCCCGCCTGCGCGGCGGCGGCGGCGATGGCAAAGCCCTGCTTGCCGCTCGACCGGTTGGCGATGTAGCGCACCGGGTCGATCGGTTCGTGGGTTGGGCCTGCGGTGATGAGCACGTGTTTGCCGGAAAGCGGACCGGTTGCGGTGCCCAGCATCCGCGCAATTTCCGCAGCGATCACAACAGGTTCTGGCAGTCTGCCGGGGCCGAATTCGCCACAGGCCATCGCGCCTTCATCTGGCTGCATCACAGCCACGCCATCACCGCGCAGCGTGGCGACGTTGCGGACGGTAGCGGGGTGCTGCCACATGCGCACGTTCATCGCCGGGATTGCCAGCACGGGCTTGTCAGTGGCGAGCAGCAGCGTGGTGGCAAGGTCGTTGGCTATACCGCCCGCCATGCGCGCCATCAGGTCTGCCGTGGCGGGGCAGACGACGACGAGATCGGCCTGCCGCGATAGCTGGATATGGCCCATCTCGACCTCGTTCTTGAGATCCCACAGCGTTGTATGAACGGGATTTTCGCTGAGCGCAGCCAGCGTCATCGCAGTGACGAAATGTGCGCCGCCTTCGGTGAGAACGCAGGTGACATCGCCCCCCTGCTTGCGGATCAGCCGCACCAGTTCGCAGGCCTTGTAGGCCGCAATGCCGCCGCCGATGATGAGCAGGATGCGCTTACCGTTCATGGCCGCGCTTGTGCAATGGCCCGGCCTTGCGCGCAATCCTTTTGCGTGTGCGGGGCGGTTGGGGCAGGGTGGCCACATTCTGAAATTTGAGGACTTGCCCATGCGATTGATCCTGACGGCGCTGGTGTTTCTGGCGGGCCTCTTCGACCTGTTCCTGGCCATCGGCTTTTTGACCGGGCCAGAGGCTGCGGGGATGGGGTTTGGCATTGCGGCAACCGGAATTGGCGGAATTTCAACGATCCGGGCGGATTTCACTTCATTCTTCGGCGTGGCCGCGTTCTGCATGATGTGGGGCGCGTGGCGGCGCAATGCCGACCTGCTGCTGGTGCCTGCGCTGCTGTTTGGCACATCGTTTGTGGGCCGGGCCATCAATCTGGCGGTGACCGGCGCCTATCCCGGCTGGCCGGTGCCGATGGCGGTTGAAGCGGGGCACGTGCTGCTGATGCTGGCAGCTTGGCGGATGCTGCCGCATCACCGGCTTGAAGATATCGCCGGTTGATCCATGAAGGCTGCTGCGATGCAATTTGCGCTGAATCCCGATCTTGATGCAGCCGCCTTGGCCGAGCAGTTCATGCGGTGCGGGCGGGTGCAGGTGAAGGATTTTCTGGAGCTGGAGTCCGCCGAGGCGCTGCACCTGATGCTGCGCGACCGGGACGATTGGGTGCAGGTGCTTAACGTTGCCGACAAGGTCTATGAACTCTCGCGCGAAACGCGCGCGCAGATGAGCGATGCGGCGCGGGCGGATCTGGACAACGCGATCTATGCGCAGGCGCGGCAGGGCTTTCAATACCGCTATGAATCGATCCGCGTGCCCGATGCGGCGACGGCGCGGGGGGCGAGTAGCGATCCGCTGGCGGCATTTGCGGAGTGGATGTCGGGCGGTGATGCGCGTGACCTGTTGCGGAAGGTTGTTGGCGCGCCGGAAATCGCTTTTGCCGATGCGCAGGGCACGGCCTATTCGCCCGGCGATTTCCTGACGGGGCATGATGATGCGGTGGCGGGCAAGAATCGCCATGCGGCCTATGTCTTTGGCCTGACGCCGGTTTGGCGGACCGAGTGGGGCGGGTTGCTGCTGATTCATGAGCCGGAACTGGGCGGGTTTGTTCCCGCGTTCAACACGCTGAACCTGTTCCGGGTGCCGCAGATGCACAGCGTGAGCGAAGTGACGCGGGCGGCGGCGTTTCGGCGCTATTCGATTACCGGGTGGTTGCGAAGCGGCGCGCGGTAGGGTCAGCCTTTGCGGGCTTTCCATTTGGTCCAGAACGTAAAAACCGCGCGTTGGGCGGGGCGTTCGAACTTGGCGTGGCTGATGAAGCCTGCGGCTATGGCCAGCGAAACGTAGAACACGAGGAACCACGGTTCGCGCGCGATGTCGCGGCTGTTGCCGGTGGAATCTATCAGCAGGACCAGTGCGAGTTGCAGGGGGATGTGCCAGAGGTAGATGCCATAAGAGGCATCGCCCAGTTTCTGGCCGAATGTGAGGCGGCCCTTGGCGTCTGACAGGTCTGCGGCGAGCATCAGGAAAAGGACGGCGAAGGTGCCTGCGATGGTGGCGGCATCGCCTGCTCGGTAAGTGGCCTTCAGCCAGAACGCGCCGACCAGCAGGGCGAGGCCCAGCGGCAGCAGGCTGGCGGGGCGGAGCCAGCCTTTGAGCAGCGCGCCATAGGCGGCGCAGCCGAGGAAGAAGTAGCCGAGGCAGGACAGGACGTCTTTGTTCGGGCCATCGATGAGCATGATCCACAGGAGCAGTGCGCCCAAGGCTGCCGCCAGCACCAGCGGGGCGCGGCGCAGGGCGGGGAGCATCACGAAGAACGCGAGATAGGCGAGGATTTCGGTCGATAGCGACCATGAGGGGCCGTTGAACGACTGGTTATCCTGCCATCCCCAATAGTGCATCAGCGGAATCGAGAGCAGGAAGTGCTTGATATCGTTGGTATGGTAGATGAATTCGGTGCCGCTGCGGGCGAAGTAAAGACTTTGCAGGATGGCCATGAGGCCCAGCGTCAGCAGGTGCAGCGGCCATAGGCGGGCGATGCGGGCGGGCCAGAAGCGGGCCTTGTAGTGCGTGTCCGCCAGATAGACGTGGGCGAAGACGAAGCCCGAGACCGCCCAGAAATACTGCACGGCGGTGTGGCCGTGGTTGTAGAACCATGAGAGCGTTTCGTACCACGGCTGGATCGCGCGATCCACGTTCACATGGTAGGGCACGGGCGGCACGAAGATGTGCTGATAGTGCCAGAACAGCACCATGATCGCCGCCAGCAGGCGCGACAGATCGAGCGCGTGGAAATGGCGCTTGGTTACGCGCAGGTGTGAGAGGTTGTGGGCCACCGGGATCGGTCGGTTGTTCAGATCAGACGTTCAAAACACAGAACCGTCATGCTGAACTTGTTTCAGCATCCATGTCGCCGAACAGAGCTTCAGTCTGTGGGGAGAGATGGACCCTGAAACGAGTTCAGGGTGACGATGGGGTTTTGAGAAGAACACGACTTTCGGCACTTCAGCCCCACCAGCCGAGCGCGTGGGTGCCGATCACAGCTGCGCCGCCTGCCAGGAAGGTGAGGATCTGGCCGGCGAGGCCCGGGCTGCGCTTGTTGCGTTTGCGCTGCCACATCAGGTCTACTTTGGGCAGGGGTGCGGCTTCGGGTGCGCCGCCCTTGGCCGGGAAGCGGTCTTCGATGCGGCGGATCAGGTCGGGGATGCGTAGCAGCGTTTGCGTGTCTTCGCGGATGCGGTCCGATATGGCGGCTTCGGGGCCGAGTTCATCGCGCACCCAGTTGCGGACGAAGGGCGCGGCGGTTTCCCACATGTTGATCTGGGGATCGAGCTGGGTGGCGATGCCTTCGACCATGACCATCGTTTTTTGCAGCAGCAGCAGGTGCGGCTGGGTCTGCATGTCGAAATCGCGCGTGATGGCGAAGAGGCCATCGAGCATCTGGCCGACGGAGAGTTCGCTCACCGGCTTGCCGCGCATCGGTTCACCCACGGCGCGCAGGGCCGTGGCGAATTCATCGACCGAGTGATAGCTCGGCACATATTGTGCCTCGAAATGGATTTCGGCAACGCGGCGGTAATTGCCGGTGGTCAGGCCATAGAGGATTTCGGCCAGCCACTGGCGGGCGCGCCGATCAATCCGGCCCATGATGCCGAAATCGATGGCGACGATGGTGCCGTCCGCTTCGACGAACAGGTTGCCCTGATGCATGTCTGCGTGGAAATAGCCGCCGTTGATGGCCTGCGTGAGGAAGGCGAGGACGAGCCGCTGGGCAAGGTCACGCCGATCAACGCCTGCGAGGTCGAGCGCGGCGACATCGCTGATCTTTACGCCATCAATCCAGTCGAGCGTCATCACGCGGCCGTTCGTGCGATCCCAGTCGATGGCGGGAATGCGGTAACCGGTGTGGGCGCGCATCGTATCGGCAAGTTCCGAGGCCGAAGCGGCTTCGCGGCGCAGATCGAGTTCGCGCACGGTCCAGCGTTTGAAATTGGCGATGATCATGCGCGGGCGCAGGCGCGCGGCTTCCCCGCCGAACGCTTCGAGATGGGCGGCGGCCCATTCGTAGGTCTCGATATCGCGGGCGAACTTTTCGCGCACGCCGGGACGCAGGATCTTTACCGCGACCTTGCGGCCTTCGATGGTGGTGGCGCTGTGGACCTGCGCGACCGAGGCTGCGCCGATGGGGTCTGGATCGAACGAGGCGTAGAGGCTTTCGAGCGGTTTGCCGAACGTACCCTCGATCTCGGCCCGGATCAGCGCGAAATCGACCGGGGGGAGTTTGTCCTGCAGTTCGAGCAGGTTGTGCGCGGCTTCATCGCCCACCAGATCGGGGCGGGTGGCGAGCGTCTGGCCCAGCTTGATCGCGGCAGGACCGATGGCGCGGAAAGCGCCGGCATAGTCTGGTTTGCGGCCCTTGCCGGTGAGCGCGATCCAGCGGGCGAGTTTGACCAGCCGCCGCACCGGGGCGGGCGTGTTGCGGTCATTCTCGATGCCGACCAGCGCGCCGTGGCGGGCAAGCGTGATGCCCCAGCCGAGCAGGCGGCGGATATGCGTGGCGGGAAGGGTCATGAAACGCTGCCGCAAACCTGTGAAGCGGCCCTATTTTCTCCCCTCCCGCAGGCGGGAGGGGCTGGGGGAGGGCATGTTATAGCGAGGCTGGCGAACAGGCCCTCCCCCGACCCCTCCCGCAGGCGGGAGGGGGGAAAGGAGACTTCCTGCTGCGCGGAAGGCATTGTCACACTTTCCATCCCGAATGGATCGCGACGAGGCCTCCGAGGATCGGTTCGACCTTCGTGCGTTTGAACCCGGCGGTGCGAATCATGGCTTCAAATTCGGGCATGGGCGGGAAGCGGCGGATCGATTCGATCAGGTAACGGTAGGATTCGGCATCGCCTGCGATCATCTGGCCGAGTTTTGGCACCAGCTTGTGCGAATAGGCGTCGTAGATTTCGGAGAAGCCGGGCCATTCGGTGGTCGAGAATTCGAGGCAGAAGAAGCGGCCGCCGAATTTCAGCACGCGGTGCGCTTCGGCAAGGGCGCGGTCGATGTGGGTCACGTTGCGGATGCCGAAAGCGATGGTGTAGGCGTCGAACACGCGGTCTGGGAAGCCGAGTTCCTCGGCGTTCTGGCGGGACCATTCGAGGTGTTCGATGCCGCGCTTGGCAGCGCGTTCGATGCCGACGTCGAGCATGTCCTGATTGATGTCCGACACGGTGATGGCCGCGCCCGAGGGGGCCATGCGGAAGGCGATGTCGCCCGTGCCGCCTGCCATGTCGAGGATCGTCTCGCCGCTTTGCGGACGCACGCGGCGGACGAACTTGTCCTTCCACAACCGGTGCATGCCGACCGACATGGCATCGTTCATCACGTCGTACTTGCGCGCGACGCCCGAGAAGATCGCGCCGACGCGGTCTTCCTTCTGGTCTGCCGGGATGTCTTCGTAGCCGAACGATGCGGTTTCAGATGTGCTCATGCCTAGGCCCTTTAGTGGGGAATTGCCCGGACGGCAAAGCCTGTTAGGGGTGATGGGGTTATGCCCGAATTGCCCGAAGTAGAAACGACCGTCCGTGGACTTGCAACCGTGCTTGACGGGCAGGTCATTGCCCGTGTGCAGATGAACCGGGCCGATCTGCGGCGGCCATTCCCGGTCGATCTGGCGCAGGCGCTGACCGGTGCGCGGGTGACGGGCATGGGGCGGCGGGCGAAGTATGGGCTGATCCACACCGATCGCGCGCGGACGATGGTGTTTCATCTGGGCATGTCAGGCCGCTGGCGAATCGATCCTGAAGACATCGGCAAGCATGACCATCTGGTGCTGGAGACGGCACAAGGGCGTGTGCTGGCGCTGAATGATGCGCGGCGGTTCGGGGCGGTCGATCTGGTGGACAGCGATGCGCTTGATGCCTGGGGGCCGTTTGCGGCGCTGGGGCCTGAGCCTTTGGGTGAGGGGCTTACGCCCAAGCATCTGGCTGCCGCGTTCAAGGACCGGATTGCGGCGGTGAAGCTGCTGCTGCTGGATCAGCGGATCGTGGCGGGGCTGGGCAACATCTATGTGTGCGAGGCGCTGAACCGCGCCGGGATTCACCCTGAGAGAGCGGGTGGGAAAGTCAGCCGCAAAGCGCTCGACCGGCTGGTGCCGCTGATCCGTGAGGTGCTGGGCGAGGCGATTGCGGCGGGGGGATCAACCTTGCGCGATTATGTGCAGCCCGATGGCGAACTGGGCTATTTCGCCAAGGACTGGCGTGTCTACGGGCGCGAGGGTGAGGCTTGCATGTGTGGCGGCACGGTCCTGCGGATCGCGCAGGGTGGGCGGTCGAGCTTCTTCTGCGCGAAGTGCCAGAAGTAGGGCGTCAGCGCTCGACCACGTCCTTGTCCATTGGTGCCAGCTTGGCGAGCAGGCGGTTTTGCGCGGCGAAGGGGACTTTGGCTTCGCGCATGGCCTGCTGCAGGTTTTCGACCAAGGCGTTGAGATCGGCGCGGGTGGTGCCCAGATCCTTGTGTGCGGTCTTCATGTCGCGCCCGGTGTAGGTGCAGCCAGCGTCGAGGATGTAGCAGACCTGTTCAAACAGGGTGCGGCGCAGGCGGACGAGATCCTGATTCTTGAAGATCTCGGCGATGCGTGGGTCGCTCTCGCTCAGGTCTACGAGGCGGCCCACGATCTTGCGGATGCCTTCCTGCCCGCCGAAGGCCTTGGCCATGCCGTCGCCAGCGAAGGGCGTTGCGCCTGCGTTGGCGGGGTCTTGCGTGTAGGGATCGACCGGCAGTTCGCCGGTGACGGGATCGACGACTTTCTTTTCAACGCCGAATTCCTTTTCCCAATCGACGCTGGACAGGTCTTCCTGCGGGGCGGCGTGTTGGGGTTCAGCGGTGACGGGCTGGGCGGCGAGCAGGGCGAATGCGAGGGCGAAGGTCATGCTTGGGCCTCCTTAAAAAGCGAACTGGAGCGAGACGAGGCCACCGCGCTGGCCATCGAACGTGGCAACCGAGCCTACATCGGCATAGGCGGCGGTTACGGTGGCGTTGCGGGTTACCGCCCATGCGACGAACAGGTCATGCGCATCGTCCTCGCGCGCGATGGCAAGGTTGCTGGGGCGCGTGCGGTATTCTCCGCCGACAACGAGGCGGGGGGTGAGCATGTAGGCGACCGAGCCTTCGAACTGCAGCGTGCGGTCGGTCTGATTGGCACCGCCGAAGCCCAGCAGGCCGAACTGGTTGGCGTTGGTCAGGCGCGCGGTGGCGTTTACCAGCACGCTTTTGGACAGGAACAACTTGGTTGCGCTGGCGGTGAAATCGGTGCCTTCCGAAGCAGCTGCGCCCACCGCCTTGACGATGGCGGCATCGAGGCTGCGCTTGTGCTGAACGCCGACGCTGATCTGCGGGAGCAGCGGCGAGCCGTAGACGGTATCGCCCATGAGGCGGACCTTGGCTGCGAAAATGTCCTGATTGAAGCGGTAGCCTTCGCCAAGGCCGAGTGCCGCGCCCACCTTGCGCGTGTCGAAGTTCTGGCGGGCGTAGGAGAGTTCCAGCCGGTCCTTGATACCGACGGATATGCCGTGGCTTTGCCAGCCGTAGTCGGATAGTTCGATGCCGGTGACGTGCGCCGATACGCCCACGCCGCGGTCGGTTTCCATGCCTGCGATGGTGGCCCAGCTGGCAAGACCGCCGCCGCTGGCCCCTTCGATCGAGCTGATGCCGTTGGTCAACACCAGCTTCCCGCCATCAAGCAGCGGATCAGCGTAAGCGGCGGGCGCGGTGAGGAGGGACAGGCCGAGGCCGGCCAAGATATTGAGCTTAAAGGATAGCTTGGGCATGGGGGGATTCGCGCCATTATCGAAACAGTTTGGTGGTCTCTATTCAAAAAGCGTTAGGGAGTTCTAAAACGGCCATACCGGTTGTTTCTGAATTTGTTAGGAAATTTCCCGCATCCTGATTTCATGCGAGACCTCTTTCAACGTCAGTCCCGATTCTCTGCACTTCGCCTGGCCGCGACCATGTCCGTCGGGGCCACCGCGCCCATGCTGCTGTCTGCTGCGCCGCCGGCGTTTTTGCCGGTGCAAGTGGTGGACCAGGCTGGCGTGCCGTTGCGTGACGCGGTGATCGAGATTGTGCCGCGTGCAGGGGATACGCGCCGCCCGGCTTTCGGCTGGCGCAATGCCATCGCGCAAAAGAATCTGGCCTTTCTGCCGGGCACGCTGATCGTCCCGAAAGGCGCAGTGGTGGCTTTTCCCAACTTCGACGCCGTGCGTCATTCAATTTACAGTTTTTCCAAACCGGGTCCGTTCAAGATCGACCTTTACGGGAAGGACCAGACCCGCACGCAGCAGTTCAAGGTCGCGGGCACGATCTCGCTGGGCTGCAACATCCACGACAAGATGCAGGGCTATATCCGGGTCACCGATACGCCCTATGCCGCGCGCAGCGATCTGAACGGGCTGGCCAATATCGAAGGATTGGGCCGGGGCAGCTATGAAGTGGTGGTCTGGCATCCTCGCCTGCGCGGAGCGGGCGGCGAATGGCGCGGCAAGCTGGTGATGGAGCCGGGCAAGCGCAGCCGCATTGCCGTGGCTGTGCGAGCGGGCAGCAGCAAATGACAATGCCAAGAGCGTTGCATCCGCGCTGGCTGGCGCGGCGTTCGATGGCGTTGGTGGGCCGCAAGGCGCGGACGCTCGGCAGCCGGATCGCGCTGCTTTACGTCGTGCTGCTGGCAACCGTCATGGCGGTGACGATTATGGTCGCCAGTTCAGGCATCAGCCTGTTCGCGCGCGATAACGCAGAGCGGGATCTGGCCGCGAATGCGCGCGTTTTTGATCAGATCATCGCCACGCGTCAGCGGCAAATGGCCGATGCGGGCGAAGTGGTTGCGCGCGATTTTGGATTTCGCGAAGCATTTGCCACGGGCGATGCTGCCACCTTGGCATCGGCGCTGCAAAGCCTGCGCGACAGGGCGCGGGTAAGCGAGGCGGCGATCGTCCAGCTTGATGGCAGCGTGATTGCATCAGGCCCCGGTAACACGATTGATGGTGCAGCCATGATCGGCCGACTGGAGGGCGGGCAAGATCGCGGCGTTGTGACTTTTGGCAAGGCAGATGCACTGGCAGCTGCCGTTCCGATCGAGATGCCCGATCTTGCCGGATGGCTGGTGCTGGTGAACACTCTTGGCCCTGACGACATGGGCCAGCTTGTGCGGCTTTCGGCCGTACCCGTGGAGGCTAAAGTCCTGGATCGCGCCAAGCTTTCGCCTCGGCTGGCGGGGGTATCGCTGGGCGAGATTGCCGAAGTTGAGGGCGATGACGGCGAACGGCTGGTGCGTGTTTCGGCAATAGCCAGCTTGCAGGATGGACGCGAGCCGCGCCTAGTTCTGGCGCATTCGCTCGACGCAGCACTGGCGCAATACAACGGCCTGAGGATCGTTCTGCTGATGATCAGCGTCATCGGCGTGCTGGCAGGAGGTTGGGCGGCGATCCGTCTTTCGCGCGGGATTGCCAAACCCTTGCAATTGCTGGCCGAAGCGGCGCGTGCCTATGGCGGCGGCGCGGTGGCCAAAGTAAAAGTGCAGGGCGCGATCGAGGTCCGTTCGCTGGCTGACAGTTTCAACGCGATGGTCGATGCAGTGGATGAGCGTGAGCAGCAGATCATGCATGCATCGCTGCATGATGCGTTGACCGACCTGCCCAACCGGCGATTCTTTATCGAAAAGCTCGACCGTGCGGTGTCTCGGCAAACCGAAATTCACCGCACTTTTGTGGCATTCATCGATGTGGACGATTTCAAGGCGATCAACGATGCGATGGGGCACCCCGTGGGTGACGAATTGCTGCGCACCGTTGCGCAATCGCTGCAGGACCGCTTTCCCGATGCGATGGTTGCGCGGTTTGGCGGGGATGAGTTCGGGCTGCTGCTGACCGGGCTTGATCCGGCGGAGGATTGCACCGCGATTGCCCGCATGCTGGAAGCCACGCTCAACCGCGAGGCCACTATCGACGGGCGCGGCATTCTGCTGTCTGCCAGCGTGGGCATTGCCATTGGCCCGCAGGACGGTGACAGCGCCGATAGCCTGCTGAAAAGCGCCGATCTTGCGCTCTATCGTGCAAAAAGCGATGGCAAAGGCGCCTATCACTTCTTCGAGCCAGAACTGGACGCTGAGGCGAGCCGCCGCCGCCGCATGGAAATCGACTTGCGCCGTGCGATCCGGGATGGCGATTTCGAACTCTATTTCCAGCCGCTGTTCTCGATCTCGGAAAACCGGGTCAAGGGCTTTGAAGCGCTGATGCGCTGGCCGCACAAGGAGCACGGGATGATCAGCCCGGCAACCTTCATCCCGATTGCCGAGGAATCGGGCATGATCGTGCAGCTTGGCGAATGGGCGGTGCGCGAGGCTTGCCGTCAGGCAGCACAGTGGCCCGGTGACATATCGGTGGCTGTCAACATCTCGCCCCGCCAGTTGGTGGCGGACGGGCTTGCCACCTGCATCGCGCAAGCGCTGGCGCAGACCGGCCTTCCGGCATCGCGGCTGGAACTGGAAATCACCGAGAGCGTGTTTATCGGCAATGTCGACCGGACGCTGAAAATCCTGCATTCGCTGCAACTGCTGGGCGTGCGGGTGGCGCTGGACGATTTCGGCACCGGCTATTCCTCGCTCAGCTATTTGCGGTCATTCCCGTTCGACAAGATCAAGATTGATCAAAGCTTTGTCCGCGCGCTGGAAGACGGCGGCAGCGCCCATGCCATCGTGCG
>NZ_JAUYRV010000026.1 GCF_030696665.1 Novosphingobium sp. | reverse complement strand
CGGTGCGTTCTTTGCTGCGCATGATCAGGACTCCCGTCCTGAAATCGCACAGCAGGCCATGCGATGGTTGGGCAACAGCAGCGCGCAAAGGCCATTGACTGTCCTCGAAATGAGGACACTTGCGATGTTACATACTTCGTGAATGTGGGTGGCGTAGAAGCCGTGGGCATCGTGGAAGGCGCTGAAATCCGGCATGTGAATGCGGTCTTCGGCGATATGATAATAGGCGCTGGCCGAGCCGTAGACAGTATCGATGCCGAGCGCGGCGATGAAGGCTTCGGCGGCGGCGAGGCGTTCGCTCTCAGGCAGGTCCGGCGCCGGTTCGGGCGCGTAGCCATCGACCTGATCGGCGTTGAACAGGCTGAACGCCTTGGCGAAAAGCCGTCGATGGTCGTCATCGCCGCCGGCGTCGTCACCCTTCGCGCGAAACTCCTTCCAGAGGACGCCGAGGCTGGCGTGCTCGCCCTTGCGGACCTGCGCGCCGAGCGCCTGCCACTGGCGATAGGTGCCCCAGACCCCGCTCGCGTAGCCGCTGCCATAGGCGGCCGCCCAGAGCGAGATCGTATTTATGCCGCGATAGGGCTTGCCGCTGGCGACGTTGGTCGGGCGGGTGACGTCGGCGCCAAAATGATGCCACGGCATGCGCCAGGTGCCGGTGCCGGCTTCGATGGCGTCGACGATCGCTTGCGTGACGCGAGCGTAGACGTCTGAGCGTGGTGAGGCTGACATGATATGTTCTCCGTTCTCGCGCCGGGGACCATCCCCGGCGGCGGAGGCCCGTTCGCGCCGGGCACAGGGGGGCTCGCGCACCCGTCAGGGCCGCAGCGAAGCGAAGGACGGCGAAGCCGTTGCGCGGGCGCGCCGACCGGCGCAGGACTCCGCCAACAGCCGGGGTGGTCTACGGCGCGGGAGGGTCGATCCCGGCAATCACCGCGGTCAGGCGATCAAGCTCGCGCTGGAGCGCCTGACGCTGGAGGTCGGAGATGCGCCGTTCGCGTAAGTGCGCCCGGGCATCGGCCGCCGCACGTTCCCAGGCCGGTCTGTGGCGGGCGGTGATGCAGGCGTTGGGGCAGCGGGTCGGTTCGCACAGGGCGGTAAGCGGCTGCGCGGGATCGGGGGTCGTCACGCGCTTGAGGCAGAGCGCGGTCGCGGGATCGAAGAAGCAATCCGCGAGCGGGCCGACATGGAAGGTGCGCGCGACGCTGGCGAGCATGACGCGCAGGCGGGCCCGATCGGCGATCATGGCGGGCAGTGGCCCGAGCTTAACGGCGGCATCGTCGAGGGTCCGCGCGATGCGTGGTCCCGCCGGTCCGCCGAGTGATGCGCCGCCCTGCCGCCGGTCGAAATAGTCCAGCAGATCGTCAATCTGACCGAGCCGGCGCTGCGCCTCGACCTCTGCGCGAAACCCCGATCCACTGGTCCCGGCATAGCCCTCGAAAGCGGCGACCGAGGCATGCTTGTACTGGATCATGCCGGCGATGGTGCCGAACGGACGGTTGGCGATGTGCCACGCGATGGTGCGCCGGAACTGCCGCGTCGTGATGCGCCACGGCTTGCCATCGGGGCCGGGTGGGATGACCGGCGCATCGGGGCTGCCGAAGACGGTGTTGAGGTGGTCGCGGAAGGCGTTGAGCTGGCGGACCACCTCGCTCGACAGATGCGTCTTGGTGACAGCGCGGGGACGAAGCACCGGCCAGAGCGTGTCGCTTCCAGTCTTCCGTGCCGCGTGTTCCGACAGCCGTTCGAGCACCGTGATCGCCTCGGCCACCGGTTCGATCGTCACCCAGCTCGCCGACTCACCGGCGCTCGATCGGCGCTTGTAGAGGGTCGATCGGACGCGTTGCCGCTCGATCAGGCCGTCTTCGCTGCGCGCGATCGAGAGGCAGCCGCGCCGCATCGCCTGGACCTCGCAGTCGCGCATGCCGGTCAGATAGGCGCATACGATATAGGCGGCGGCCTGCAGCATCCGCTCCTCGATCGCTAGGGTCTTCACGTCGAAGCGGGCACGCCATGGCCGACCGCTCTCGGGAGCGATCGAGATCGGCGTGTCCATGCCGCCGACCTCGGTACCAAGCGATGCAACCGCTTCGCGAATGACATCCGGTGCGCCGGTAGTGAGCATGAGATGCATGGCCGGCTCGGCGACGGCATCGATGCCGGCATGCAAATGGAGGAGATGGGCGTTGATCGGCGGGGTTGCATCCCCGGTGAGGGGATCGATGCGCGTGGCGCCGTTGTGTGCCGTCGTCCAGATGGGCACGCCGCGTCCTTGCCGGGCTCGGCGCGCGAGATAGCGCTCGAGGCGCGCGCGCTGCCGCAGGCGGCGCTCTGCATCAGGCAGTCCGCGTTCGGCGGCGAGCAGCCGAGCGCGGACTGCCTCGAGCCGATCGAGCGCGACCCGAGCCGCCAGAATATCGGTCGCGAAGGTCGTGACATAGCGCAGCGACCAGGCGAGCAGCGGCGTGACAATCTCCTCCGGCATGCGTGGGGTGCGGTTCTCGCGCACATGCCGATATCCGGCGACGCGCGCAGCCGCTTGCCCGGCCCACGGCTCGAACCCGAGACCGCCTCCAGGCAGGTGATCCCGGAGATGGTAGAGATCGGTGACCACCTGCAAGAGCTGGCCGACGATGACGGGGCGCCGCGCTGAATCATCCCGCAGGTGGCGCGCATAAGCGTCGATCAGCGCCTGATCGATGCGGCCCAGGTCGAGCCGCCCAAGCCGCTCGCGCGCGAAGGCGAAGAACCGGCGAGCCCGGTTGAATGCCTGTCGGATGCTGGCGGGCGGCAGCTTCGGGTGGTAGCCGGGAAGACCGACGTTGAGGCGGGCGTAGAGATAGGCGCGCATTGCCGCCTGCACATCGGCATGTTCGAGCACGTCGAAATGCACGGTGACGTGGCAGCGCCGAGCGTTCTCGCGGAAGACGGCGGGACCGAGATCCCAGGTCGGGTCGCCGA
The DNA here is from genome assembly GCF_030696665.1 of Novosphingobium sp. Lineage (GTDB taxonomy): Bacteria > Pseudomonadota > Alphaproteobacteria > Sphingomonadales > Sphingomonadaceae > Novosphingobium. Next base: position 204,371 of record NZ_JAUYRV010000026.1, on the reverse strand, counting down.
CGTGCGACAGCTCCTCGCGGGCATGGCCCGCCTTGAGCGGCGCGCTCGCCAGCACAGGGCGATCGTCGAACGCGGGCACGAGGGCATGGACGGGCGTGGTCATGCGCGTGCCTCCGGCGGCAGATAGAGCCGTTCGCTCCCCATCTGCCGGCGCGCTTCGGCGATAACGGCATCGGAGAAGACCGGCAGGACCTGGACCGTGATCCGGGTGTGGACGCGGCCGAACTTGGCGGCCCAGTCGCTCGCCGGCAGGCTGCATCGCTGCTCTTCGACGAACGCGAGAAAGGCGAGGATCGCGGGGAGCTTGCGCGCGGTGATGACGGCGTTGGGACAATCGAGGCAGCCCCAGAAGGGCTGCGCGCAGGGCGAACCGGGCTCGGCGAAAGGACTGCTATGGAAGCCCGCGCAGGCGGCGAGCCAGACATCCTGTTCGCCGTCGAGCACCGGACCCACCGTATCAGCCGACATCAGCGACGCGACCTGTTCGGGCGCTTCGCGCAGCGCCTGCTCGGCGGTGGGTGGAAGCACGGTCGGCATCGCCGCAGCGACCGCTGCGCGGAAGGCATCGGCGACGGCCGCCTCGTGCAACGGCCGGAGCGACGGCAGATCGGCATAGTGGCGCGCCGCAACCTCGCGGGTGTGACCGACCGCGAAGCGGGCCATATGCCCCTCGGTCTTGGTGTACCATAACGCCTTGTGGGTCTTGCGCAGCCGGGAAAGCAGCAGATGGAGCGGCTTCCCATCATCGCCGGCGATACCATGGCGACGAGCCCAGGCGGCGAGTTGGAACTTGGGATCGACGATGCCGGCGCGAAGGCCGCCAACGTTGTGATAGAGCCAGAGGCAATCGTCGGTCAGATGCTCGCGTGCGACGGCGGTGACGTCGATCAGGCGACGCATGAGGCCGCCGGGTGTGCCGCTACCACCATCGCGGACCCGCATGCTCTTGTGCTCGGCACCGCGGGCGCGGCGCTTCAGATAGCGCAGCTCCACCGTGCCGGCATGCGGGTTGGTGAGACAATCCACGGTCAGCGTCTTCAGGCACTCCGGCTCGAGGCCGGTATCGAGCGTGAGCAGCACGAGCAGCGCCGGCAGATCGCGCGCGAGCAGATGATGGCGGCCATGCAGGTCGTCGATGAGCGTGCTGATCGGCAATCCGCGCCGCATGCGCATGAAATAGAGGCGCTTCAGCGCGGGCTGGTCTGCGACGATAAAGCCCTGCCGCGCGATGATCGCTTCGACATCGGCGCGCGCCCTGGCGACGACAGGGTCGCCCTCATCAGTGCGGTCGTCGGCGCCGAGGCGGCGAAGCATCGCTTCGATATCGGCCCTCGCGGCGTCGCGCAGCGCGCGGGCGACGAAGGGGCTATAGGCATCGCGCGGGGTCGAGCGGCCCGCCGAAGTGGCCAGCGTGTAGCGCAGCCGCTCATGCAGGTCGGGCGCGATCCGATCGGGCCGGTCTGCCTCGATCGCGCGCAGCGTGTTGATGACCTTGCCGACCGTTATGTGCCGGTGGATCGCGCCCATCCCACGCCGTTCGAGCGCGGACGCAAAGCCATCGATATGGACTGCGCGCAGGTCGTTGACGCCGGTCACCTCCGGCGCATCATCGCCAAGCCAGGCGAAGAAGTGGCGATAGACCTGAACATACTGCTTGATGACGCTGGCCGCACCGATGGGGCCGCCGAGCGCCGCCGATCGACGCAGCGCACCGGCGAAAGCGATGGCGAGTGGGCGAGGATCGAGCCCGGTCATATCGACTAGGACCGTTCCGCCATGCCGCGCCTCGATGGTGAACTTGAGGCCGAGCACAGGATCGGGCTGCGATCGCTCCGGCGTGATCGGCGCAAAGGCGACAGGCCGGCCCTTGCGGGGACGCCCGCTCATACGCCTTGCGGCCCCGGCAGTAACGCCAGCAGCTCCTCGACGGCCGCGTCCACCGTATCGGCGCGGGTCGCGATATGGTCGAGGTAGATATAGGTGGTGGTGAGGCTGGCGTGGCCAAGCAGGCGTTGCACCTGTTGCAGCGGGTCGCCCAGGATCAGCCGATAGCTCTCCACCGGCCCCACCGGCAATGCCGCTTCGCGCAGCCGCTGCTGGATCAGCAAGGCGAGCATATGGACTGCGAAGGCGTGGCGAAGCTGGTGCGGGCTGATCGACAGCGGGAAGCCGTTCTGTGCGCACCGCTTGCAGGCGCGGGTGAAGATCACCTCCCACGAGTTGGGGCGGACAGGCTGGCCGACCTCGGTCAGCCATAGCGCCGCCGGCTCGCGGGGCGTTCCATCCTCGTCGCACAGGATCAGGCGGCATCGTTCCTCCGGGGTGCAGATATCGCGCATGCGGTCGAGACCGGCGCGGGTGACAGGGATCGGTCGGTCGAAGCTGGCCGCACCGTCGCGCGCGGCGAACTTGGCCACGCCCGCGGCGCGCTCGACCGCGACATAGGCGGCGATCTGACGAAGCAGCCGGCGTGGGACCAGAACGCTGCGTCCGCGGTCGCCCTTGGTGAGCGGCGGCGGAAGGGGCAACCAAAGTTGTTGGACGTCACCGTCCTCGCGGTCGATCGCCGCGAGCTCGACGGTGAGCAAGCCCGACGCCTCTTCGAGGCGCAGGCCGGTGGTGACGAGAAGATCCGCGAACAGCGCGTTGCGCAGCCCATTACGGTCGCGAGCGCCGGGGCGCTCCGTGCCGTCAGGGGTGAGCCCGCGCAGGCCGACCTCGCGGAAAATGCGGTAGTCTTCCATCGTGACGAACCGGACATCCGATCGCCTGGCGACACGTTCATAGGCATCGTTGCGCGCCGCGATCATGCCGCGACGGCCACCTTGCGCCGGTCGCCACACGGCGCGGCGGCTGAACGGCGCGTCGGCGATCAACCCTTGCTGCTCGCCCCAACGGTAAAGGCGATCGAGGCTGGCGACGGCGCGGTTCCAGCTTGCCGCCGTTATCCGGTGATCGGCATCGTCGCGGCGTCGCTCACGATGATAGGCGTCGACATCGTCGCGGGTCGCAGCCCACACGGTCTTGCCGCAGGCATCGAGAAAACGAAGCCAGACTACGACATCATAGGCGTAGGCGCGAAGCGAGTGCCGCGAGCGGACGCCCGACAGCGGCAGGTCGAGAAAGAAGCGATCCAGATCGGGATCGTAGAGCGCGTCGTCGCGCTGGATCAGCGGCACATGCGCATCGAGGCCCCTGGCCTCGCGACGCTCGCAAACAGTAATGATCGACACCGGCGCGAAGCCCTCCCCCCGGACCCCCCACCCGGAAGCTGACCTTCACACCGATGCGCGCTATGGCCCGGCAGCTATCAGGCTGGCCTCCGCCAGCTCTTGGGTCAGCGCTACGGCCAGCCTGATTACTGCCTACCGTGGGCGTCCATCGCCGACCTTACTGCAATGTTGCGGACGGCGCAGACTGTCCAGATAAGGCGACCAGTTCCTCGCGGGCGTAGTCCTTGCTGCCGAACGGGTTGAGAATCTTGCGGTCGAGGCGCGAGGCGTGGCCGGTCGAATGGGTCAGTTCGTGCAGCGCGGTGCGATAATAGTTGATCTGCTCGAAGAACGCGGGTTGCGGCGGAACCTGCACATAATCATGCGCGGGTACATAGAAGGCACGGTTGCCGCCGATGCGGAAATCGACGCCCGATGCGGCAATAACCGCTTCGGCGACGGGCACGATCTGGCGTTCGGGGAGCGGCGCGGGGCCGGCGGCAAGGCCGGGGCGCAAGCCTTCGCATTGCGCGACGTTGAACACGGTGAAGCGTTTGAGGAAGGGCACGGCGCGGGCCTCGTCGCCGGTCAGGCGTGCGCGTTCCTTCTCGGCCTCGGGGGTGAAGCGGTCGGCATAGACAACGGTGGTCCCGCGCTCGCCCTTGCGGACGTTGCCGCCTGCTTCAAGGGCTTGGCGGAAGGTCAGCCACGATTGCGAAGGATAACCGCACTCGATAACCGCGCCCCAGAGAATGAGCACGTTGACGCCGCTGTAATTGCGGCTGGTGAGCGCATTGCGCGGAAGGCCGGGGGCGGCGGAGAAGCCTTGACCATTGGGGCGGCCCCAAGGCTGGACCCAAGGAACGCGGCCCGCCTCAAGTTCGGCAACGATCCGGTTCGTCACCTCGTCGTAAAGATTGGCGCGCTCTGCCGGGGGCTGGCTCCTGCCAGCTTCTCCGCGCGCGCGATGCTTGCCGCTCTGGCGCATGGCTATCCTCCTGCACCGCCCCAAAAACCCCAGGGCCTCCCCCGGAGCGGGGGTGGGCGGCGAACTGCGACCTGCCGGGCGCGGCCAGAAGGCGGTCCGCACCCGCAGGGCCGCAATGCAATGGAGGAGCCGAGCCCGAGCGCAGTCGAGGGCCGGCTTGCGGGACGCCGGGCCGGGCCCAGAAGGGAGCGCCGTCCACCCGTGCGACGAGGGGAAGGCCCAACGAAAAACGCCGCCGCGCCGGTCAGGCGCGGCGACGACAGGCCGGAGCAAGGCTCCGGCATCCCGCCAGTCCGATCATCACCTTTGGCCGGGACGCGCGAAGCGTGGCCCGGTGGAGCTTGGCGAACGGATGTGAGCCTAGCGGAATAGAGCGGCGGTCGCGCCGCAGGCGCGAGGCGCCCAAAAACCCGGATGCGTCAGGTCAGACCCTGCCGTCTTGACGCACTCTCGCCATGGTCGCCTTACGCGACGGTGACGCGGAGGCGAGCACTCGGCCGACTGACCCGCCGCGGATCAACCGTGCAGCGGGGATCCGTGCGAACCGGTGCGAGCGGTCATCGCGGGCAACAGGCTCATCATGGCGGCACTGGCGATGATGATCGCGCCGACCGCCGCGGCGATGCCGGTCGCGGTCGGCCGCGCGCCGCCGAGATGCATCAGGCCGGAGACGACGCTGTGGCCGGCGATCCCGGCGGGCACAGCGAAGAGAAAAGCGACCGCCCCGCGAACTGGAACCGGCAACCGTGACGCGATGAGCATGCGTCCGATCAGCAAGGCCGCGACGCCGACGACGAGGCCGAGAAGCAGGCCGAGCAACAGCCCCAGCTCGCCACCCGCCGCCCACAGAAAGGTGGCCGCACCCAGCCCGACCGGGAGCGCGAAGACGGCGAGCCGGAACATCGCCCAGGCGAAGAGGACGATGCCGGTGGCGGAAAGGATCAGACCGAGCAGCATGACGACCAACTCCATAGCCTCGGAACATAGCAGAAACACGAATCCGCATGAAGCCCGGATCGGTGCTCACTACGGACGGCCTGGCGCAGCCGTCTCGGGCGGCCCTGCGCGTAGCACGACGAACAGCGTGGCCGCGCCGGCTTCGCTCCGGCCGGCAGGGGGCCGGTCGCCGATCGCGAAGAAGATGGCATTGGCGGTACGCGGCGTTGCACTGGCGGCCGCGACAGCCGACTGGGAATTGACGGGCACTCCGGCGACGCTCGCGAGATAGGCGCGGGTCTCGCCGGGCAGCGCGCGGCCGGTCCGCACGTGCTCGGCATAGCGTGCCGGTCCCGCATTATAGGCTGCGAACAGACCGGGATAGCCGAAGCGGTCATACATCAGGCGAAGATAGAGCGTCCCCGCCAATATGTTGTCGCGCGGGCTATGTGGATCGGACCCGAGCCCGAGCCGCGCGCGCATTTCGGACCAGGTGCCGGGCATGAGCTGCATCAGCCCCATCGCGCCGGCGTGGCTGGTGATCGGGCGACCGTCCAGCATCGTGCGTCCGCCGCTCTCGGCGCGCATGACGCGCTCGATCCATTCTACCGGCACGCCGAAACGCGCCGAGGCTGCCTCGATATAAGGCCGCCAGTGAACGACCGACTGCGCGCCAGCCGGCGCCGCCGCTAGCAGCGCCAAGGCGGTGATGGCGACCCTCAGCCCAGCCACAACAGCCGCGCCTCGCCGATGACGTCGCCGCGCGATGTCGGTCCGAAATAACGCCCGTCGAACGAATCCGGGCTGTCCATCAGGAGGAACAGCGCACCGGTTCTCAGTGTCACACATCCGCTCCACCGCGGCATCGGCCGCCCGCGGCCGTCAGCTTCGCGGCGATCAGTGACTGGGCGGCCATTTACGGAGATATCGCGACCACGGGCGCAAACGCGGTCGCCGGGCACGGCCGCGACGCGCTTCACCAAAGGGACGTTGATCGGAATGTAGCGCCGCTCGGCGGCGAGCCGGCGCCAGCGGTCGGGCACGCGGGCCAGCACCATGTCGCCAGCCGCGATGTCGTGACGGCCGCCAACGGCATAGAGGCCGATCGGCGCGCTGGCCGACACGTTCCAGACCAGCCGCGGCGTCGGGGGCAGCGCGATCGTCGCCGTCAGCGCGGCGACGCCAACACTGATCAGCACGGAGGCCCGAACCGGCAGACGGGAGGGTAACAGCCTAGCCATTTCCGCCATCCCGCATGTTCGCGCGCGACCAGGCCTCGATATCGTCGATATGGTAGCGCCAGACGGTGCCGTGTTTCCGGCAGCACGGACCGCGCCGCTCGCGGCGCATCTTCTTGAGCGTGTCCGCTGCGAGGCCGAGATGGAACGCGGCCTGCTTGGTTGTCAGGAACGGGCAATGTTCGCGTGCCCGCCGGGCGCGCTCCGCGGTCGAAGATACAGCTCCACCGTTCACAGCGGGCGGCGCCACCTCGGTCGGTGTTCGTGCGCCGCCGCCTGCTTTGTCGTTCGGATCGTGTGTCATGGATGCAGCGTCTAGTCCGACGAACCCGCGTTACCCGCCGATCAGGCCCGCACGCGCCGCTTCCTGATCCGCGACGTAGGCGTCCAACATGTCCGCCTGACCGGGAAGCAGCGCGTCGATCGCCGGGAGGCCGTCAATATCGTCGCGGTAAAGCAGCACCGATGGGCACTGGCCTTCGACATTACCGAGATTGGGGCGATGCTGGGCATAGCCGATGAGCGCGGCCAGATCGGGATCGAACGCTCGAGCGATGGCGGGCGGGTAGACGAGATACTGATTCTCGAACGTCCGCAGCCATCCGAGGCAATAGGAGGTGATGACCGCGCGGCGCACATGATCGGACTGGTTAGCGCCGGCACCATGCAGGATCGATCCGAGGAACAGCAGCGCGGAGCCGGGTGGCATTTCGGCGGCGACCGGACGTGCATCGCCCGGTTGCGATGCCGCATCGTGATGGCTGCCCGGCCAGACCAGCGTCGCGCCACTCTCCAGCGTGAACGGATCGATCGGCCAGATGACGTTGATCTGATAGTGCATCCCGGTCTTGACGCCGCCCCAGAGATCCTGGTCGCGGTGCGGCACCTGCGCGAGCGCGCCGGGATGGATTTCGATCGCCTGGGTGAGGTTGAGAACGATACGATCGCACCATTCCCCGAGCACCGTTTCGGCGATACCGCAGATGATCGGGTGCAGCACAAGGCCGGCGATATGCCGTGAACGCCGCAACAACGCGCCAAAGCGCTTGGTGCGGGCTCCGTAGAATCCGCCTTCGCAAAAGGGCGTGGCGACGAAGCGCGGTGCGAGTTCGGCTTCGAGCGCGGTGATTAGCTCGGTCGGCACGGCGTTATCGACAATGACATAACCGTCGGCGAGCAGCATCGCGGCTAGGCGGGCGGGGTCGTGCATCGCCATTCCCTTCACGCGGCTCTTGCCGCCGCATCGGGAGTGATCGCACCCGGCACATAGATGCCGTTCGACGCCAGCAGCGCAGGCGTACCGGCGCAGATCTCGATGCGGAACGCTCCAAGGAACGCGCCATCGATGCGGCGCGCGGGGCCGAGCGGCGCTGCGCGCCAGCCCATCGCCAAAACCTCCTCGCGAAAAGCAGCGGTCACGACGCCGGTTAGCATGGTGATTCCGCTGCCGAGCGCATGATCGACCATCGCCGAGATGAGCCGGTTGCGGACACGCAGGCGTCCGGGGGCGCCCAATCGTTGCGGCAGGCAAAGTCGCGTAATCTCGCGAACCTGCTCCCCCCGGGGCGCATCGCACTCGCAGAGCGACGCGAAACGATCGGCGAGCAGATGCGCGCCCTCTGTCGATAGCAGCCGCATCGACCCCTGGTGAATGCAGCCATCGTCGGTGGCGATCAGATAGACCGCCTTGTCGCCGTCATAGCTGTCGATTTCATAGCGGCCGCCGACGACCGGAACATCCCAGCCCAGCAGATCGACGAACAGGGTCTTGCGGTCCTCGAACATCGAGGCGGCGCGCGCATCGGTAAGCGAGCACCCTTGGACAATATGGATCATAGCAGTAGCTCCCGTTCAACGTGAACGGTCGCAAAAGGAGCAGAGATGCGGAGTTCAAACAGTCGTCAATATTGAGGATGCGGCGATCCTACTCAGAAGCGCGGGACGATCTCCTCGATGCAGACGATCCCGCAGGCGAGCGCGATCGCCGGGAGCTGCGCGCGGGAATAGATGCCGAAATGCTCGCGCAGGTCGCGCATGTAGGTGCGCACGGTCGTTGGCGCGATGTGCATCATGATCCCGATCTCGACGTCGCTCTTGCCCATCGCCGCCAAGCGAAAGCATTCGAGCCGCTTTGGGCTGAGATGGGGCAATTCCAGGCGGCGCGCCGGAAAGCCGTGCAAGCGCCGCGCCTCGGTAAAAGCCTCGCTCGCCATCAGCGTCGCGATCCGGCAGATATGCGATGGCGGCAATTGCCCGTCGCGCGTTGCGAACGTACAGCATCCGGGCGGCTCGCCGGCGACGCCAATCGGAACGGTGAGGCCGTTGCGCAGGCCATGACGCGCGGCTTCGCGCACGATGCGCGCCTGCCGCCGCGTGAAGCCGCCCAGCAGTCGCTCCATTTCGTGCCAGCCGAACGCCCGGCTTGTCGAGCGCGCCGCGAGCAAGGCGGGATCGTCGCGGTAATAGCCTTCGGCGACGAAAACGTCGCCCCAGCTCTGGAAATTGTCCATGCGGAAATATCGCCCACCGGGCTGAAAGAAGGCCATGCTCTGGACGATCGCGAGCCATGGGAGGCCGAGCTGGCGTGCGGCGGCCTCGCTGCAACTGAACAGCTCGCGATCACTGTTCGCGCGCCTGGCCTGCTTAATATAGGCATCGAGGTCGCGAAACGGCACCGAGGGGCACTCCTTTCGACGCGCGCGTTGCGGGCGCGTCTATCGGGCGCGTGGTTCCAGCCCACGCGCGTGCAGCCCCCGATGATTTACTTGGTCTTGCTCGGCCGCCCCGTCGGCTTGTGCGGATGGCGCCGGAGCGTCACCGCCGGGCGCGCCAGTATCGCGCCGATTTCCAGTTCGTCGTCCGAAACGATCGAGATCGATATCCGGCCGGACAAGAGATAGACGGCATTGACGCCGAGTGCCTTCGCGAGCCGCTCCATTGCTTTCAGCGTCGGGCTCGACCGGCCATTTTCGATCGCACTCAGATAAGAGCTGCTCGTGCCCGCATCATGGGCGAGCGCTTCTTGCGTGATGCGCATCGCAAGCCGCAATTTCCTGAGATTCAAACTGAAGGACTTCGACGCATCCATAAGGGCGTAAGTTCACGCCCTGCGACCATTACTCCACACTGGATACAGGTTGGAGTTATTATCTATATTATTACGTTTTTACAAATATTTAAATGAGATTCCCGAACAACGCGCACTCAACTCTGATGCGGATTCTCAGGCGCGCCAAAAGACCGCATTCGGACGGTCGAATCGGTCGATGACCGAAGCCCTCACGCCAGGACATTGGCCGTGGCCGCCGCAGTGGAAATCCCATCGGCGTCGTCACATCCGGGGCGAGCATTGATTTCAAGCGCCGAGCGAATCACGATGCGAACAACGTCCCGTGGACACGTCCGCAATCGCCGTTCCGGCGTGGCGTACAGGAATCATCGGATAGTTTGACGTGCCTGTGTGTCGTTGTCTCCTTTGATTTGAATGCAGCGAAGCGGAGCGTCGCATTGGTTCATAGTTATGAAATCACCGTTCGTGTCGGGCCGCTGGCCGCCCACCATGCCAACCGACTACTCGCAACAGTCGGTTCTGGCGGTAATCCCGCAGCGGTCCGGTTTGCTCCAGCCCCGCCGAATTGTACTCGGATCTTCATGATGCAGCGGGATCGGTCCGGGGATCGGTAGTGACGAGCCCGAAAAACGTGGCGCCGGCATTGCCTGAAGGATATTGTCGATCTCCCGATAGACGCCTCGCGCTGCCATATGAGGATGGCGCGCCGCTTCGTCCGGATCAAGCACGGGGGCAAAGCAGGCATCGCTGCCTTCCAGCAGTGCGCGCCATTCTTCCCGTGTCCGCATGGCGAATATCTCGCTAAAACGCTGCTTGAGCTCGGGCCAGGCATCACGATCATAGCCGTCGTCAAAACTGCTATCGCCGGCCAACCCCAGCTTTTTGCAAAGCAGCGCATAGAACTTGGGCTCGAGTGATCCGACTGAGATGAAATTCCCGTCGGCGCACCGATAGGTCGAGTACCAGTGAGGGCCGTCAAGGATGCTGCAGCCGCGTATGCTGGCAACCTGGCCGGCGGCCTTCAGGCTCAGGAGCAAGTTCATCATGTGAGCGCTCCCATCGACGATCGCGGCGTCAACCACTTGCCCATTCCCGGTATCCCGGGCGTGCATTGCCGCTGCGAGGACGCCGATGGCCAAATAAAGCGCTCCACCCCCAATATCGCCTACCAGGCTTGGCGGCGCCATTGGCGGTTCACCAGGATGCCCAGCATACCAAAGGGCTCCTGACAGCGCGATATAGTTGATGTCATGGCCGGCCGCTTGGGCGAGAGGTCCCTGCTGCCCCCAACCCGTCATGCGACCGAATACAAGGCGGGGGTTACGCGCTAGGCAAACCTCGGGACCAAGGCCGAGCCTCTCCATCACCCCAGGCCGCATGCCTTCGATCAGTACATCGCCCCTTTGGACGAGATCCAGGACATGCGCGACGCCTTCGGGGGACTTCAGATCCAAGGCAATTACACGTTTCCCGCGGTTCACAATGGCGCCGCTGCCAAGATCGATATTTTCGGAGTTAGGGCTTACGCGTTCAATGACGACGACATCGGCGCCAAGGTCGGCCAACAGCATTCCGCAAAACGGCGCCGGGCCGATGCCCGCAATTTCGAGTATTTTGAGGCCTGCAAGCGGACCAGTTTTCGTCATTCAGGCATACCTGCGTCTGAGACCTTGGCGCTTTGATCCAGGCCGTTTCGCCGCTCCAGATTTCGAGACGGGTTGCAGTCGTGCTGGGCGGCAGTGTCGAAAGTAAGATTGGCAAAATGACCTTGATTCGCCTAATTCATTCTCTGGAGCAATTATTCCTGTGGGGCATGTCCATGCTCGATTCTCGCCTCAAGCATGCCGTCGCGGTTGGTCAGCTTCGTTCCTTCTCCAGGGCAGCGGATGCGGTTGGTGTCACGCAGTCGGCGGTGACCAAGAGTGTCGCTGAACTCGAACGGTATCTTGGCTATTCCCTTTTCCATCGGACCTCACGGGGCGCGATGCCGACAGAGGAGGGACGCGAATTTATCGATCGCGCAGCGCGCTTGCTTGCCGACGCAGCTGAACTACTCGGAGATACAGCCCGCCGCGCCGACGCCTATGCGGGCCCGCTTCGAATCGGACTGTTCCCAGGGTCAATCGACTGGTTGCTCACCCAACCTCTGGTTTCTTTGCTGCGGCGCCATCCGGCAGTGCGCGTCGAAGTCGTTTCGGGCAACAGCGAAAGGGGCGTGCGACTCCTGTCGCGCGGCGATATCGATGTCGCCTTTGGACTTGAAGCGGCCTTTGCACGCTGGCCGGAATTCAAGTGCGAGCGGGTCGCCTCGATCGAAATACTGCCTTTTGTGCGGAACAATCATCCCATTCTGGGGATAAACCCGACCAGCAAGGAGCCGCTGGTCCAGTTCGAATTCGTAGTGCCCTCATCTTCCGAACCCTACACATCGATCATTCAGCAGATGTACGAAAAAAGCGGTAAGCGTCCCGCTGACTGGATCCACATGACAGACTATTTTCAATTGGTTCGACGGATCGTTGCCACATCCGATGCTATCGGGATGGTTGCAAAACAGTTCACCGAGAACTCATGGTTTCGCGCCAATTTCGTGGCCTTGGAGGGAATCGGTTTATTCGATCCATTGACGCTTTGTTATGCTGTGCGTAGCCGCTGGCAGGTAAAACCGGCTGGCCGTGCGCTCGTCAGCCTTGTTCGTCAGGCATGGCGCACCGCACCATCGGATTAACGGCAAGGGGGCGGGGTGCGATCGGAAATCCGCTGCATCCGTCGCGATCAGCTAGAGCATTTCGCGCAGAAGTGGGAACCGGCTTTCCGGCAGGAAATGCTCTAGCAAATTGATCTTGGGCATTTTCCGAGTTGGCGGGTGATTCCACTCGCCTCGAAAATGGCCTAGAAGCTAATCGCCACTTCTCCGCCGATGACGCGCCCCCTGTTTAGCGGTGAAAGGCTTGCACCCGTGCCCCCGAAGGCCGCCGGCAAAGGTGTATCGCCGCCAATCGTCACCTCATTCAGGAGGTTTCGGCCATAGATGGAGAAGCGCCAGTGCTTGTTGTCGGTCGCCAATGTGAGGCTCGCATCGAGCATATCGGCGCCCTGAAGGAAGCCGACGTTGTTGTCGGTGAATGCCGCCTTGTCGCGATGCGTGAAGCTGACACGCGCCGTTGCTGTCCCCAATTCGCCAAGCTGCTGATCATAAGTCAGCCCCACGCCATAGGTCCATGGCGACAGCCTTGGCAATTTGAGCGCACGATCCACATCGTTGATGACGCCATCACCGCTGAGGTCGAACTGGACGTTGCGATACTAGCCATTCACGTAGCCGAGCTGACCCGAAATCACGAGGTTGGACAAAAGAAAAAACTGCCCCTCGGCCTCGACGCCTTTGATTGTGGCGTCGGCGGTGTTCCGTATGACCTGGCTGACGCCAAGCGGTCCGGGCAGGTTGATCTCGCGCTGCAGGTCCTTCATGCGATTGTAGAAGGCCGCCAGGTTGATCCGGTGGCGCCCGAATTGCTTCTTGGCGCCGAGTTCGAAACTGTCCTGGGTCTCTTGATTGAATGGCCCCGGCGGCACAGCGGGATCGGTGTTGCGCAAATTATATCCGCCGCTGCGGAACCCGCGCGTGTAAAGGCCATAAATCTGCGTGTCGTCATCCGGCTTCCACTGAAGGCCGATTTTCGGCGTAAACCCTCGCCATTTTGCCGCGTCGGCGAAATTGGTTGCACAGATCAGCGTGTCTAGATTGCAACCATTTGCGCGCAAGGCCGAGACCCGAACGGCTTTGCGTTCCCAGCTATACCGCGCGCCGAGATTCAAGGTCAGCGTATCGGTGAAATGCCAGTCGGTCGAAGCAAAAATGCCCCATGTTGTCTGGTCTTGCGTACCCCCACCGGAAACGATCCGAGCACCGCCCAAAAGATTCCGCAGCTCGGCGTAACGAAGATCCTGGGAAAAATAGTATAGACCGGTTGTCAATTCGACGTCACCGAACCTTCCGGCATAACGAAGTTCGTCGCTGAGCTGATCCTGGTCGATTTCGAAAAAGGCATGAAAGAAGGACTGTGGTGTTCCATCGATATCAGCGCCCGCGGAGGATCGGAATTTCCGATAGCCAGCGATGTTGGTGAAGACGCCTCCGCCCAGACCGACATCGATGTTGGTTTCCACGATCGCCTGGTCCCATTTGGCATCATAGAAACCTGGGAAATTGATCGAAAACCTGAAGCTGTCGCGGGGAAACAGCGCGTGACTCTGGACAGGGGCTCCATCGCTTTCGACATCGCCATGCTCATAGCGGAGATCCATTCGGAAGCGGTCGCCACCCTTGAGCGAAAGTGCCGGGCGAATGATAAGGTCATGTGATTTACCGAAGCTGCGATTGTCGAAGCGGTTGCGAAACCAGCCATTGTCGTCGCTGTAGTAGACGGCCAATTTGGCAGCCAAAACGTCATCGACGATAGGTCCGGTAACCGTGCCGCTTACGGTCTTCTTCAGTCCCGTTTCAATGGATAGCTTGGCTTTGGCTCCAAAATCGAAGCTGGGCCGTGTGGTCCGCACAACCACGGCACCGCCGGTAACGTTGCGACCGAAAAGCAAGCCTTGCGGTCCACGCAGAACTTCGATCCCCTCAAGGTCGAAGTTGTCCAGCACGACACCAGCGTTGATGCCGAGGTAAATACCGTCAGTGAAAACGCCTACGGTGGGGTCGATCGATGGGATCGTGCTGTTGATGCCGAGGCCCCGGATAGTGAAATTGGCATAGCCCGGTGCCGTACCCACATCCTCGAGCTGGACGTTGGGAACGTCGTAGCTCAGACTTTGAAGATTCTGGACGAACTTGGCATCCAACTGCGCTTCACCAAAAGCCGTGACCGCCATCGGTACTTTCTGCACGCTTTCGCCATAGCCCTTTTTGGTGGCGGTAACGACAATGTCCTCAGCCAGCGCTTCCGTGGCGCTCCCGGTTTGGTCGTTCGCCTGGGGCGTTGCTTCCTGGGCAAATGCTGTTCCCGAGCACAACAACGCGGCAGACGCCAATAGACATCCTCTCATGGCTGATCCTCTCTTCCCAGGAGATATTGTGTAGTTCATGCCGTTTGGCGGCATTTGAGGGCCGTCGTCCAATTCAATTCGCTGCAGAACTATTCCTGCTGCTCATCGATATCTGGCGGCGGCACGACGCCATCGGCAGCCCGACGGCCGCTCAAAAATATCATGGTAATTCATTGGGTTGATTACGCTCTCAGCGCCCGTTCTACCGCCTCAAGGCTGTCATTCAGCCCGAGCGGGTGCTCGGCATCCGTGAAGTCGACAATTCTACCCCAGTGCCGGGCGACATCATCGAGCGTGAACGCCCTGTCCGCTCCGAAGGCGTGCCCAAGCGCGCGCTCCCACCTAAGCTTGGCGATATAGCCGGCTCCAACTTCAAAAAGCCCTTTGGTTTCGCTGCAATTCTCGTGCGCAAGCCAACCGACCAATGGACTGATCGCTTCCGCTCTGAGATTGGCGAGAAACTCTTGTGGAAAGGCGGTCGCGGTCATACGCGATGCGGCGATTGGGGCGATCGTATTAACCTGGATGTTTCTGGACCGCCCCTCCTCCGCCAGCGCGTTCGCAAGCCCCAATATTCCGAGCTTGGCTGCGGCATAGTTGGCCTGACCGAAGTTGCCGTAGATTGCGGCTGCAGACGTGGTCATGACGATGCGGCCATAGCCCTTGTCGCGCAGTATCGGCCATGCTGCCTGCGTCACTGCCCGCGTCCCATTCAGATGGACCCGCTGAAGCAGTGTCCAGTCTTCGTCGGTCATTTTGTGGAAGCTCACATCGCGCAGGATGCCGGCATTGTTGATGACGACGTCAACGGTTCCGAAGTTGTCAAGCGCGGCTTGGATGATCAGCGCGCCCTCCTCGACCGACGCATAATTTGCCACCGCCTGACCGCCCGTGGCTCGAATTTCGTCGACCACATTGTCAGCGGCTGTGGAGCAGCTGCCGCTCCCTTTCTCGTCGCCACCCAGATCATTCACCACCACCTTGGCTCCGCGCCCGCCAAACATCAGCGCGTACTGGCGCCCAAGTCCGCCTCCGGCTCCGGTCACAACCACTACCCTGCCATCGAAACGAAGCTCTTCGTCCATCGCTTGTCTGCCTCTTTTACCTGAGCGACGCATCTGCGCATTTGATCCTGTGCGAGTCAGGCACGCGGCTCCATTTCCGTCGACGCTGTCGTTTTCGTCTGAGCCTTACCGAAAGGCTTGAATGCCGGTCAGGGCGCGCGAAACAACAAGCTTTTGAATCTCCGTCGTGCCATCGGGGATGGGGCAAATGATCGCCTCACGCACCAGCCGCTCGACGATGAATTCGCGGGTGACGCCGTTGCCGCCATGGATCTGAAGCGCATCGCGCGTCGCTTCGATCGCCATTTCGGTGGCGTACCACTTGGCCATCGAGCATTCCGTCTCTGCGCGCGTGCCCGCCTGGACGAGGGATATTGCCCGGTGCGTCAACAGACGGGCTGCGTCGATCTTGGTCGCCATGATGGCGATCTTGTCGGCGATCAGCTGATGGCCGGCGATCTTCTTGCCATGCTGCGCGCGATCGCGAGCGTACGCGATCGCCTCATCCATTGCTCGCCGTGCGATGCCGATACTCCACATCGCCATATGGCAGCGGGCAATCTCGAACACTTGCAACGTATTGCGCAATCCATCGCCGACCCGGCCGATCGTGTTTGCCACCGGTACGCGGCATTCGGTCAGGAATATCTGTGCAGTCGATTGGCCGTTGAGCGCC
This sequence comes from Novosphingobium sp., assembly GCF_030696665.1. Taxonomy (GTDB): domain Bacteria; phylum Pseudomonadota; class Alphaproteobacteria; order Sphingomonadales; family Sphingomonadaceae; genus Novosphingobium. The sequence goes on along the minus strand of NZ_JAUYRV010000026.1, from coordinate 188,132 downwards.
ATCTTCTGGATATCGCGCACCTCATACTCACTCTCGTCACGATCGACCAGGATGTGAGTGACTTCATTTTCGCCAGTCTTGCACGTACAGATGAAGATGTCCGAGTAGGCTCCGTTGGTGATCCAGGTCTTTTCGCCATTGATGACCCAGAAATCGCCGTCTCGTACGGCGCGTGTCTTGATGGCGGCGACGTCCGAGCCGACATCGGGCTCCGAGATGCCGAGCGAAACGAACTTCTCGGCCGCGACGAGGTCGGCAAGATAGCGTTGCTTGATCGTCTCCGGGGCGAAGCGGCGGATGAGTTCTGCGCCAACCGCGTTGATGAAGCCGGGTATGGCCACATCGAGCGAGGAATAGGCGATCTCCTCGAAAATGAGCAGATGAGTGAGCCATCCCATATCAAGCCCGCCCCATTGCTCCTGATGCGGTGCGGTAATATGGCCATAGCCGGTCAGTGCTTGAGTCCATTCCTTCATGAGCGGTTTGGGGATGAACCGCTCCCCATGCCGGCGGATTTCCGGCTCAAGCTTGTTGTCGAGAAAGCGGCGGACGGTTTCCACCGCCATGCGTTGTTCATCGGACAGCTCAAAGTTCATATCGTGACCCCGTGTTTCCCTAGGCGCGCTCTGACAACTACCGGCCCAGGATCGTGACGGCGACCACCGCCTCTTCCACCCCGATGACACCTCCGCCGTTCTGCGCGATCGCGAACCGGGCATTCGGAACCTGTCGATCTTCCGCCTCGCCGCGCAATTGCAGCGCAAGCTCGTAGATTTGGCCGAGCCCGGTGGCGCCGATCGGATGTCCCTTGCATTCAAGCCCGCCCGACGTGTTTACCGGAATACGCCCACCCAGCGCCGTCTCACCGCGCTCTGCCGCGAGTCCGCCCTCGCCAGGCGGCGTCAGGCCGAGCGCCTCGATTTCAATGATCTCGCCAACCGCCGTGGCGTCATGCACCTCCGCGACGCCAATATCTTCTGGCCCCACGCCGGCCATCGCATAGGCCCGGTTCGCCGCAAGGCGGCTGACATGGTGGTCATAATCAAAGGGATCGCGCGCGGCGCCGGTTTGCAGCACAGACGCCAGGATTCTTAGCGCCCTGTCCGGGGCTGCCGACAGTTTGCGCCGACCGGCTTCGCTGCAGATGATCGCAGCGGCGGCGCCGTCGCTGATCGGAGAGCACATCGGCAGTGTGAACGGGTAAACGATCGGAGGCGCAGCGAGTACACTTTCGACGGTATATGGGAGGCGATACTGGGCAAGCAGATTGCGCGTCGAATGCATGTGATTTTTCGCCGAGACGGCCGCGATTTGCGCTTGCGTCGAGCCGTAGGTCTTCATGTGCGCGCGTGCCATCGCGGCGTATACATCCATGAAAACGCTGTAAGGCTGACTCGATGTCGTTCCTTCCGGAACATCGACGCCATTGCCCATGGCCAGCAGCTGCGCGCGGCCCGACTCGGTTTCATGCACGTCCCAAGCGCCATCGAATGCACTGAACATGAGCGCCTTGTCGGGCGAGTACATCTTCTCCGCGCCGAGCGCGAGTACGACATCCGCTGCCCCCGATCGAACATAGGCGGCGGCCATGTGCAAGGCCGTGGAAGCCGTCGCACATGCGTTTTCGACATTCACCACGGGAACGCTTGAGATGCCCATCGCTCGCGCCACGATTTCGCCGCGGATCATGTCCTGGCCCTCCATATGCCCCTGGACGCAATTGCCGAAGAAGATGGCTTCGACATCGCCGGCGGTGCATCCTGCGTCGGAAAAGGCCTGCGACGAAGCTTCGGCGCAGAGCATTTTCAGGCTCTTGTCGAACTGTTTTCCGAACGGGGTCATCCCAACCCCCATGACGAATATGTCGGTCATTCGTTGATCCATTCTTCCAATGTGTTCCGCATCCGATCAGGTCTCACCGGTCGGAAAAATCGGGCTTCCGCTTCTCCCGGAATGCCGCCAGTCCTTCGACAATGTCGTTGGACAAGGCGTAAGCAGCCATGGCTTCGAGTTCCTGACGCAGCCCGACTTCGAGCGAGCTATCCTGCGCAGCGCGGACTAGCTGCTTCATGTAGGCGAGCCCTGGCCGGCTCTTTTCTGCAAGAGATTCTACCAGCGCTTGCGCTGCCGCAATGAGATCCTCGGGAGCAACCAGTTGGGTCACGAGTCCGGCTTCCTTCATCTCGGCAGCCGAGATGGTCCCGCCGGTCATCATCAGATGTTTCGCACGCGCTTCGCCGATCTTCCTAGGGAGTCGAACCGACCCTCCACCGCCGGGCAACAGGCCGTAATTTGCATGGGCGTCGCCAAATCTGGCCGGGTGCGCGGCAATGACGAGATCACAGCACAACACCAGTTCCAAGCCGCCGGCGAGCGTAAGGCCGTTGACCGCCGCAATTATCGGAAGGCGCGACGTCTCGATCCTGTTAAAAGCCTGACCGAGCCGCGGCAGAAACAGATTTAAGCGTTCGGCGAGAGTTTGTCCGCCTGTTCCATCGCCAATTGCGAGCAGATCCGCGCCAGCGCAAAACGCCCGTCCGGCGCCGGTAAGAATGCAAGCGCGCACCGTCGCATCTGCTTCCGCTGCCTCGATCGCTGCGGCTAGTTCCTCGGCCAAAGCCAACGACAGACTGTTCAACGCTGCCGGCCGGTTGAGGGTCACCCAAAGCGCTGGGCCGCGTTGCTCAACCAGGATGTATTCATAATCCATTGCAGTCTCCCGCGCGCCGGCAGGCGGTCACCGGAATAGAGGATGTGGCTAGGATGGCTGCGTCGGTCATGCCCCCGAAATGCGCCGGTCCTGGCCCGCCCAATAGGGCTCTCGAAGCTTTGAACGAAGCACCTTTCCGACATTGCTCAACGGCAGTGGCTCGGCGGTAAAAACGACCTTGCTTGGCTTTTTTGCGGAGCCCAGACGCTGGCGCACCAAATCTATTATCTCGGTCTCCGTGATTTGTGCTCCGGGCTTGACACGCACCATTGCAAGCGGCGTTTCACCCCATTTTTCATGGGGCACGCCAAAGACCGCGACCTCGAGTACACCGGGATGGTCGGCAATTACGTTTTCGATTTCGGTGGGATAGATATTGAAGCCGCCTGACACGATCATGTCGTTGTTGCGATCGAGCAGATACAAAAATCCGTTTGTGTCGATCATGCCGACATCGCCGGTTTTGACCCAGCCATCTTCCATGCGCCGGGCGGTTTCCTCCGGATCGTTCCAGAATTCCTCCATCTGGCCATTTTCGAACCGTGCGACGATCTCGCCGGGCTCGTTTGGTCCCAGCACCTTTCCGTCCTCGTTACGGATTTCGATATCGGCGCCGCTCATGGGACGTCCGACCGCCCGAATTGGGGCAGAACCTTCAAATTCGCCGAACCACTCGTTGGGCCCCATAGACGCGATGGGCAGGATTTCGGTCTGTCCATAGCCCGAATGAAGAACATGATTCCCGAATATCTGGCACGACTTGCGAAGCGTCGGCTCGGAGATCGGCGCTGAAGCACTCAGCAGAAACTTCAAATTCGGAAAGTGGCGGCCATATGCCCCGTCGTGATGCACTATGGCATTGAGCATGGTGGGGGCTACAAAGGCATGGCTGATCCGTTCCTGCTCGAGAGTGTCAAGAAAGGACGCTGGATCGAAGCCGTCCATCATCACGTTGCGGGCGCCGCAATACCAGGCCGGCACGAACAGGAAGCCCGATGCATGGGACAACGGGCCGACATGCAGAATGGCATCCCCTGGAGCCACTTGGGGGCCGATGCTGAAAAATGCGGCGGAGATCGTCATCCATGAACGGTGCCGATAGGCAACGCCCTTGGGTTTGCCCGTCGTGCCGCCGGTGTGGCGGATGACACAATAGTCCTCCGGCGCGACGACGGGATCGGGATCCCGGTCCGAGGCTGTCGCCAACCAATTCTCATAGTTGTGATCGCGGATAATGATCCGCTCAAGCGTCGGAGCTTGGGCATCCAGCCCCGCCAACTCCGAAGCCAATGCCTCATCGACCAGCGCCAACCGAGATCCGGTACTCGCGATCATATGGGCGTGCGCTTCACATCGGTTGCGCGCATAGAGAGGAACACGCGTATAGTTTCCAATGGCAGCCGCCAGTATGATGTCGGCGGCCTCGATGGAGTTCTTCTCCAGCGTAGCAATCCGGTCACCCGGTTGAAGGCCGCACTCCGCAAGAGCATTTGCGAGCTTCACGCCGCGCAACCAGGCTTCCGAGAAAGTCAACCGCCTGTGGCCGTGAACGAGAGCCTCTTGCTGGGCGAAATAACGTGCGGCGCGACGTATTTGCGTACGGACGTCCATCAGCCGCGCTCCTCTAAGGCGCTCGCCCACAATGGCGCAGTCGACACATAATAAACTGACATGCGATAGGCCTCTCCGGACTTCTTTTCGTAAGCATCTGTGTCTGCAGCATTGATCCAATCGTCCAATTCAATATTCTGCGATGCTATTCTTGCTGCTCATATTATCGTGCCGGATCATGTCGGCGGCTTTCTCGCCGATCATGATGCAGGTTGCATTGGTGTTGCCGTTGACGACTGATGGCATGATCGAGGCATCGGCCACGCGGATATTTGCGAGGCCGTGAACGCGCAGGCGGTTGTCGACCACCGCCATCTCGTCGGTGCCCATCTTGCATGTTCCCACCGGATGATAAGCATGATTGGCTTCTGCCCGGATATAGGCGTCGATCTCTTCATCAGTTTCAAGGTAGCGGTCAGGATAGAGAGGCCGTTTCATCATCGCCTTCATGCGATCCGAATGCAGGATCTCCTGCACGACACGGAAGGCATTGCGCAACGTCTTGAGGTCGTCGGGATGACTCAAGAGATTGAGGTCCATCTTGGGATCGGATTCGGGGTTTGAGTCATGTAAGGCAACCCAGCCGCGGCTCTTTGGGCGCCCAATATTGAGAATGATCGTATAGCCCCATTTCGTCATCAGCTTGTAGTCGCGCGCATGGTCGCGATAGGCGAGCGGCACGACATGGACCTGGCAATCCGCCCGGTTCTGCCCCGGCGCGGATCGCAAGAAACCGCCTGCAGCCGTGGGCGGCGATGCCAGCCAGCTTTTCCTTTGCGTGAGATACTGGAATAGGTCTCGCACGGTCTTGATCGCGCCAACGACATTGAGTGCGATCCCGAGCCGCTTCTTCGACTGGTAGACCAGCATCAGGTCAGGATGGTCGTGAAGATTCTGGCCGACACCGGGAATATCATGAATCACTTCGATTCCATGCTTCTCCAACTCATCACGCGGTCCGATACCGGAAAGCATCAACAGTTGGGGCGAATTATAGGCGCCGCCGCTGACAATGACTTCCTTTTCGCACGGGATCGTCTTCAACTGCCCGTCCTGGGAATACTCGACTGCCACCGCGCGGTTGCCCTCAAACCTGATACGATGGACGCGGGCATGTACTTCGACGCGGAGGTTGCCGCGCCTGCCCATCACCGGATCAAGGTAACACGCCTTCACGCTGGCGCGCTTCCCGTCCTTCACGGTAAACTGATAGATGCCGACACCTTCCTGGCTGGCCCCATTGAAGTCCGGATTGGCTTGATGGTCCAGTCCAGTCGCCGCCTCGATGAAAGCATCATAGACATCGAATTCGCGCTTGCCGTTGGATACGTGAAGCGGTCCCGACGAGCCGTGAAACTCATCCTCACCGCGCTCATTATTCTCAGCCTTGCGGAAATAGGGCAGGACATCGTTGTAACCCCAGCCGTCGTTGCCGAGTTCGGCCCAGTGGTCGAAATCCGACCGGTCGCCGCGGATATAGACCATCCCGTTCATACCGCTCGATCCACCCAGCATCTTCCCGCGCGGATTGTAGAGGCGGCGGTCGTTGAGCGCCTTTGAAGGGTCGGTGTTGAACCGCCAGTTGAGCGTATTGATCCGATAGTCTTGGATCAGCGCCGCAAAAGCGCCGGGCGTGGACACAAGCGGCGAGGTGCCTGGGCCGCCTGCCTCGAGCAGGCAAACGGTGACATCGGGGTCCTCGGACAACCGGCTGGCGATAACGCCGCCCGACGACCCACCTCCAATAATTACATAGTCAGCCATTTGCTTCCCTTGTCATTCGACCCATGCTGGCGACCCGGCGTCATGCAACATGCCAGCATCAACCGCCGCAGCCACGTCAGAGGATCTTTTCGAAGATGTTGAGTAGTCCTTCGGTCTTGCTCGAATAGGGTGGCAGAAGTTGACCAAGCAGGCTGAGTTTCGGCTGAGAGAACACCGGCTTGTAATGAGTGAAGCGCTCGAAACTGGCGACGCCGGTATAGGCACCGATGCCGCTCTGTCCGATGCCACCGAAAGGCAGCCGGCGCTGGAAGACGTGCATGACCGTGCCGTTGAGAGTCACGCCGCCAGCGTGCGTTTCGGAAATGATCTTGCGCCGTTCCTCACTTTCGTCGCCAAAATAATAGAGCGCCAGCGGGCGCTCATGCCGGTTTACGTAGCGAATGAGATCGTCTTCGGAGCGATATGGCATGATCGGCAGGATCGGTCCGAAAATCTCCTCCTGCATCATCGCCATGTCATCGGTAACGTCGAGAACCGCCAACGGCACGATCCGATGCCGTTCAGGAAGCGTTCCATCGCCGTTGTCCGAGAGGTTGAGCACCGTCGCGCCCTTGGCTTCGGCATCATCGAGCAAACCTTGGAGCCGCGCGAACTGTCGGTCATTGATGATACTGGTGAAATCGGGGTTGCTTGCCGCGTTGGGGTAGCATTTGGCAACCTGAGCGCGGAGTGCGGCGACGAAGCTTTCCATCTGATCGACATGGACGAAGGCATAGTCAGCGGCGATGCAGGTCTGGCCGGCGTTGAGCAGCTTGCCGAACACTAAGCTTTCACAGACTTGTGCAAGCGATGCACCCTTGCCCACGATGGCAGGGCATTTGCCGCCAAGTTCCAGAGTAACAGGTGTAAGGTTGGCAGCCGCCGCTTCATAGACTTTGCGGCCAACCGCGGGTGAACCGGTGAAGAGAATATGGTCGAAAGGTAGGGCCGTCATCGCCTGTGCCATGTCGGGCCCGCCCTGGACAATCGCGAATTCCTCTTCGGCGAAATACCGGCGCACAAGCCGCTCGCTGGCTTCGGCGGCGTTGGCGGAAACTTCGCTCGGCTTTGCGATCACGCGGTTGCCGGCCGCCAATGCACCGGCCGCGCCAACGAATATGGTGCCGAGCGGATAGTTCCACGTGCCGAGAACGCCCACCACACCTAGGGGCTGGGGGACCAGGCGCGATGAACCGGGAAGGCCGAAGATGTCAGTCTTCACCCGCCGCGGCCTCAGCCACGTCTTCAGATTGCGGCGCGCAAATTTAATTTCCGATATGCCAAGCATCAGGTCGAGCAGGATAGTCTCGTAGCGGGATCGAATGCCGAAATCGGCGGCAACGGCATCGACCAATTCGTCTCTGTGCTGCTCAAATATCCGGCCAAGGCGCCCGAGCAGGTCCATGCGTTCTTCGTAGCTGCGCGAAACCTGCTCACGCGTCCCTTCGCGTTGGGTCGCGAAAATTCGTTCCAGCTCAGTTCTGTTCCAAGACGCATCCACGTTAAATCGTCCGGAGGCGCGCCGGCCGCTCGGCGCTGCTCGCCTGGGCGGTGCTTTCAGCTGCGCCGATCTCAGTGATCGCAGCGCGCTCGATTCTGTACGCCGTGCCGATGAATGAGGGACCGTTGCCGGTGGAACGCATCATGGATACTCCTCGGTCTGAAAGTCAGGTCGAAAAATCGGGGGCAGCGGGCGGGAGAGGATGCCCGCCGCCCCCGTCGCAGCAGCGATCAGAACTTGACTGTCGCTTCGACGCCATAAGTGCGCGGCATGCCGCGGTTCAGATAATCGTAGCCGAACACGTTCATGTTGAGGCCGTAGGTGTAGTAATATTTGTCGAACAGATTCTTCGCCCACAAGCTAACCGACATATTGTCGTGCGCATAGGTTAATCGCGCATTGGCGAGCCAGTAGCCCGGATTTGCGCATGTAATCGCCTTACCCGCGAGCGTTATGTTCGATCCCGCTGGGGGTGTATCGCACGGTGTCTGCCCATAATTCTTGAACGGATCAAAATAGTACTTGCCCATGTAGGACGCATCACCGCGCAAGGTCAGCTTGTTGGTGCCGTCATCGATCATATCCCAGTCGAATCCGGCCTGGAACGTAACCTCCGGCGCGTTCGGGAAGGGATTGCCGTTGACGTTCAATGTCGGGCTTGCCGGGTTTGCCGGATCGATCACATTGCCTTTGTACTTGCTGTTGAGATAGCCCAGCGAAGCATCGAAACGCAACGTATCGGCCACCTGCCAGGCGAGTTCGGCCTCGCCACCGAACAGGCGACCATTGGCGCTGCGCGTGAAGGTTGTAGCGCCAACCACCTGCGTTACTTGGTGATTCGAATACTCGTAGTAGAAGCCCGCGAGGTTAAGTTGGACGCGGCGATCGAACAGCCGGGTTTTGAGCCCCGCCTCATATGCATTCACCTTTTCAGGCTGGATATAATAGACTTGATTGACGCCCTGATAGGCAAGCCCGTTGAAGCTGCCGCTGCGGTAACCGCGACTGTACTGGAGATAGCCCATGATATCATCGGCGAACTCATAGCTGACATTGATACGGCCGGTTAGCCTGTTTGCCTTTTCGCGCTGCTCAAGCGGCGCGAGATTGGGGTTGTATGGATTGCTGTAGGGGATCAGGTTGACAACCGGCGTCGTACCGTCGAGCGCATAGAGGAAAGTGCTGCCGTTAAGGTAATTGACCTTATCCTGGGTGTAGCGTGCACCCACCGCCACGGTCAGCCGCTCGGTCGTTTTCCAGGTTACGTCGCCGTAGATCGCCTTCGAGGGGCGCGACACGTCAAAACGCTGTTCGCCGAGGATCGGGGTGAACGGAGGCGCGCCTGCCCCGGCGCAGCCCGCCGAAAAGCTACCCCCCATGCCGCCATTGCCCGTATTATTGATCGCGATGTCGGTCTGGAGTGCAATCAGCGAGCGTGCATCAAGGAAGCCGTTGGGATTGATCTCGATCGCGTCGCAGAATCCGGCATCGCCAGGCCCCAACGCCGGATTGGCGGCAAAGGCTGGGATATAGCGGATCGCGTCGGGCGTTCCGATTGCGGCGTTATTGTAGCTGCCCGGAAGACCGGCGCCAAGCAGCAGCGGCCTCAGCGCCCCGAAAAAGTCCGGGTAGTTGACCGACTTGACCTTGTCCCTGCCATAATAAAGGCCGGCAATGATATCGAGGCGGTCGTTCGAATAGCTGAAACGCAGATCCTGGTTGAAATTCTTGCTCGTCGACGTGAGGCCGATCGAGCAGAGATCGGCTGGGCCGCCATCGCAATCATCAGGATTGTTGATATAGTCGCCGGTGTCGTAGCCGGTAATCGAGGTGACGGAGAATTGGTCGCTGACATCCCATTTGATGTTGAGGGCTATCCCTTTCGACTTGCTGATGTTCTTACCTACCCGATCAACTGCGACCTCATTGTCACGCAGCAACCGCCCGCCTAGGAAAGGTTGCGGATCGTAACGCGAATAGCCGAGCGCATCCTGCCCGCCCGCGAGTTGACCACCTGCATAGGGCGCGGTGCCCCATGGATCGTCCTTCGCGGCATAGAGCTTCAAATTGATGTCGAGATCGGGATCGGGCCGGAAGCGGATCGAGATGCGACCGCCGATCGTATCGGTGGTCCCTAGGTCGCGCTCATTCCCAGGCAGTACATTGCGCTGCCAACCATCCCCTTTTGCAAAAGTACCGGCGACGCGGACGCCCAAGATGTCGGGAACCAGCGTCGCTTCAGCGGCGCCCTGCACCGTGAAAGTGTCGTAATTGGCATAGCCGGCGGTCAGATAGCCATTGGCCTCTCCCAGATCCGGCTTGCGCGTGAAGAAGCTGATCGCGCCACCCGTGGTGTTGCGACCGTAGAGTGTTCCTTGCGGTCCGCGCAGTACCTCGACCCGGTCGATGTCATAGAGTTGCAGGCCATGGCTCGCCCGGAAGCTCTGATAGACTTCATCGACATAGACGCCAACCGGCGACGCAGTGGAGGCGGAAAATTCGTTCGCCACTGAAATCCCGCGCAGCGAGAAATTCGGTTGGGTGCGACCATAGGGAGTGGTGACTTGCAGGCTGGGGATCGCGCCCATCAAGTCTGAGGTCTCCGTGATGCCGCGCGTGCGCAGCGTCTCGCCGCCTATGGCGGAAACGGCGGCCGGAACATCCTGCAAATTCTGTTCGCGCTTCTGCGCCGTGACGACGATTGTCTCAAGGCCACCTTCCTGCGCCTCGGGCTTTTCGCCCTGCGATGCAGCGTCCTGGGCATGTGCCGGCACTGCAAGCGCACACGCGATCGATAGCGCGGTGGCACAAAGCAAATTTGTCCTAAAGGCTGTGACCATGACTGTCCTCCCCACGGCATTTTTTGATGTGGCGCCATTTGCCGCGCCTTGGGGCTCATCGTCCAATTCAATTTGTTGGCGAACTATTCCTTCCACTCATTGATTGAGGATTGTTGAGCCTGCACCGGCGACGTCTCGTGGCGGAGCAAATGACCCCATACACTTCATTGGAATAGTCACGCTGAGCGCGCCCAGCGGGACGGATGCGCGCGCGCGAGGCGTTCCAATCCAGCTTTTCCAAACGGTGTATCGGTGTAATCGGCGGTGCCAACGGTTTTCCCTTGCCGAGTAGCAAAGGAAATCAGCTATTCGGGTGACCGTGAATGCACCATCTCTGTCGCCGTGAGCGGCGACAGCGCGCCTTGAAAGCAGCCCCGTCGACATCCGCGTATACGGGCTGTGCATTGTGCCGTTGTTGGATCATGAAGATGAGGTACGAATTCATCTGGCGATACGGATTCTCAGGCACGCCAAAGGGCCGTGTCTGGACGGCCGAATCGGTCGATGACCGAAGCCCTCATTCGCTTGCTTCCTGTGCACGGCTCAGAAGGCGACGCGGTCACTGCCCTTGAGACCGAGGATTTCCCTCGCTTCGGCGGGGCTCGCGGGTTCGTGACCCATTTCGGCGAGGATGCGCTTGATCTTCTCGACCTGCTGGGCATTCGAAGCCGCAAGGACGCCGCGTTCGATGAAAAGGCTGTCCTCGAGCCCGACGCGGACATAGCCGCCGAGCAACGCCGCCTGCGTCAGAAAGGGCATCTGGTGCCTACCCGCGGCGAGCACCGACCAGCGGTAATTGCCGCGTCCGAAGAGGCGATCGGCGGTTTCCTTCATATAATGAAGATTTTCGAGATCGGCACCGATGCCGCCCAATATGCCGAAGATCATCTGGACGAAGAAGGGTGGCTTCACCAGGCCGCGATCGACGAAATGGGCGAGATTGTAGAGATGGCCGACGTCATAGCATTCATGCTCAAATTTGGTACCCGCCTCCGCCATCGTCGTGAGGATCGTCTCGATATCGCGGAAGGTGTTGCGGAAGATATAGTCGTCGGAGCCGGTGACATAGTCCTTCTCCCACGCGTATTTCCAGTCGGCGATGCGCTTCGCGGCGGGGAAGAAGGCGAAATTGAGCGAGCCCATGTTGAGCGAGCAAAGCTCGGGCTTGAAACGCGCAGAGGCGGCGAGGCGCTCGGCGACCGGCATGGTGGCCGCACCGCCCGTCGTGATGTTGATGACGGCGTCGGTGCGCTGCCGGATCACGGGCAGGAAGCGGGCATAGACCTCGGGATCGCCGGTCGGCCTACCGTCCTCGGGGATGCGGGCATGGAGATGCAGGATCGCCGCGCCCGCTTCGGCGGCGGCGATCGACTGCTCGGCGATCTCCTCGGGCGTGACCGGGAGCGCGTCCGACATCGTCGGCGTGTGCGCCGATCCCGTCACCGCGCAGCTGATGATGACCTTGTTGCTCATGGCCAGACTCCATTCAATCGTCGAGGACGGCGACCGCGCGGGTCCAGCCTGCCGAAGCGCCTTTGATCTTGGTCGGGAAACACATCACGGTGAATCCGGAGGATGGAAGCGCTTCGAGATTATGCAGCTTCTCCAGATGGCAATAGCCGATTTCCCGACCCGCTTTGTGCCCCTCCCAGATCAGGTCGGCATTCCCGGTTTCGGCATATTTCTGCGCCGTGTAAGTGAACGGCGCGTCCCATGACCATGCATCGGTCCCTGTCACCCGGACACCGCGCTCAAGCAGGTGAAGCGTGGCTTCGCGGCCCATTCCACACCCCGCGTTGACATAGTCATCCGTGCCGTAGGCCGAACCGGCCCGCGTGTTGATGACCACGATGGTCAGCGGGCTGAGCTTGACGCCGATCCGATCGAGTTCAGCCCGAACATCCTCGGCGGTCACCACATAGCCATCGGGGAAATGCCGGAAATCGAGCTTGACGCCTGGTTGGCAGCACCAGTGGAGCGGAACCTCGTCGATCGTGATCGCCCGCTTGCCCCCATCCATCGTCGAATGAAAATGGTAAGGTGCGTCGAGATGCGTGCCGTTGTGCGTGATCAGCTCGACATGCTCGATCGCCCAGGCCTCGCCATCGGGCAGGTCGCTGGCCGTCATTCCGGGGAAGAAGGCCAGCATCTGTTCTCGTGTATCATCGTGCCCGAAATATCGGACCCGTGGACGAAAGGCCGCCGGATCCGATACGATATCATTCTCGATGGGCATCGAAATGTCGATGATGGACTCGGCGGTGGGAATCGTGATCATGAGAATATATTCCCGGCTAGAACTTATACCCGATGGTCACGCCATAGGTTCGCGGCTCCTCGAGGAAGCCGTTGACGCCAAATCCCACGATGCTGGAGCTGACAAAGGCGTTTGAGATGTACGTCTTGTTGGCGAGATTCTTGCCGTAGACGGTCACGCTCCAGCGATCGCCCGGATCGGTGTAGATCAGCGAGGCATTGAGCTTGGTCTTTGCCGGCTGCGACACCTGCGGAACGTTGAAGGCACTGAAATAGACCTTATCGACCCACAAGACCTCTCCGCGAAGGGCAAAGGATCCATGGTCCGAGCGCACGGTATATTGTGCCATGGCGTCGACCGTCCATTTGGGGGCTTGCGGCAGGCGGTTGCCGGCGTTGTTGAAAGCCGGTGCGCCGGTCGCCGGGTCGACGGTGCGCCCGTCACCTCCGGGTCGCGCGGGATCGATACTGATGAAACTGTCGAACTTGGCGTTGAGATAGGAGCCGGTCAGACCCAGTTCTAAGTCGGGCGTGGGGCGCGCGCGCAACTCGAGCTCGGCACCGTAGATCGTCGCTGTCGCCGCATTCTCCAGCGCGAGTGACGCGTTGACCACCTTGCCGACCTGGAGATCCTTGTAATCATAATAAAAGCCGGCAAGATTTATGCGGAGCCGCCGATCGAGGAATTCCGATTTCAGGCCCCCTTCATAGGCCGTGACCTTCTCCGGCTTCACGGGCGGCTGCACGCCGCCGACATTGTAGGTGCCGCTTTTGAAGCCTCGCGAAACCGAGGCGTAGAGCAAAGCGTCGGGCGTGATTTGATACTCGAGCGCCACTTTCGGCGTGAAGGATCGGAAGGTCTTGTGCGGTTGGCAGGTCGGGACCGATGGGATATCGGCTCCGCACTGGGCGAGCGGCGCGACGGGATTGGCGGGCGAATAGGGTCGCGCGAGGTCGAACTGAAGCTGTTCGGAAATGCCTTTTCGCTCGATGCTGTAACGGCCACCGACGACGAGGTGAATCTCCGGGGTCAGATTGTAGGTCGCTTGCCCGAAGATGGCGCCGGCATCAGTCTCGAGACGCCCGCCGGCATAATAGCCCTGGCGGATGACGCCGGGACCGCCGAAGCCAATATCATTGTAGGGAATGATGATCGCGCCGGCGTCATTTTCGTGGAAATAAAATGCCCCCAGCAGCCATCGGAACCGGTCGGATTCGGACGAGAGCTGAAACTCCTGGCTGAACTGTTTGTCGTCTTCGTTCTGGAAGATCGGCGCGAGACGAAAACTGGTGGAATCGAGGTCCGATCCGGTAATGTATTTCGTGCTGCGATAGGCCGTGATCGACTTGGCTGTGACGCCGCCGAATCGATATGCAATCTCGCTGCTGACACCCCAGATCGTGCGCCGGTTGAACGGATCGGCTTCGTTTGCGATATCGCGCGGATTGCTTGCGGTGACGCCGCCGAACTGAATGCCGAAAGGTGTGATTGTCTGGCCGCTGGCAGTCTGGCCCGCGGGTCCGAAATAATGATAGCCGTTCGCGTTGTCATTTTCTCGATGATAGTCGGCGATCAGAGTGATGGTGAGATCGTCGGCGGGTAAAAGCTTCAGCGTACCACGGATCGAACGGGCATTGGTGTCGTCGATCCTAGTGCCGGTCGTGATGTTTCGGCCATAGCCGTTGCGGTCGTCCGTCGAGAAAGCGATCCGCGCGAGCACTTTATCAGAGACAATCGGGCCGCTGACGGCGCCGTCGAACGCCAAACGACCATAGTTGCCGACCGTGACATCGCCATAACCCGAAAACGTGTCGGTGGGCTGGCGCGTTATGAGGTTGATTGAGCCGCCGGTCGCGTTGCGGCCATAGAGCGTGCCCTGTGGCCCGCGCAGAACTTCCACGCGATCGACGTCGTAGAATGCGCTGAGCGCTGCGGCGCCGCGCGAAATGAACGCGCTGTTGAGGTGGAAAGCGATACTTCCCTCGGCGCCGGTGCTGAGGTTGTCGAGGCCGATGCCGCGCAGCGAGATTCTCGCGACGCCGAGCTGCTGGCCGAGGTTGAGATTGGGGACGGCGGCCTGCAGACCCTCGATGCTGTTGATGCCCGCCTTCGCGAGGTCATTGCCGGATAGGGCCGTCACCGCGAGAGGAATTTTCTGCACCGACTCGCTGCGCTTCTGCGCAGTCACGATGATGTCCTGAAGACCGGCGCCCTGATCCTGTGCGGCGGGCGTCGATACGGCCTCCGGCTGCGGAGTGCTCGCAGCCGATGAAGCCGGCTCAGTCTGTGCGTAAGCGCTTGTGCCAACGACCGCAGGCAAAAGAAGTCCGATCCGCGCGGCGCGCGGCCAAAGCTTATCCATTTCGTAATCCCCTCCTCGTTGGACGCCGACGCGGTTCATGCGGCGCCTTTGGTTTCCTACCCCGCTATGCGGCCAGGTTCTGGCGCGCGGTCTCCTCCATCTCTGCCATTGCCGTGGTGTTGGGCGGCGGAACGAGCGGACCGCGACGCAGGGCCTGCTCCATGATCCGCTCGCGCGAGCCCTCCGCCATGCGGAGCAACTGCTTGAAGTCGACGCCAGTCAAGCGACCGTGGCGCTTCACGACCTCGCCGCGCAGGACCACCGTATCGATGTTGGAAACGTTAGCCTGCAGCACGACCGCGCCCACCATGTCGTTCAGCGGCATGAGGTTGAAGTCGTTGGGCGCGATGAGAACGATATCGCCATCCTTGCCCGGCGTGAGCGATCCCGTGCGATGATCAAGACCCATCGCTTCCGCGCCGTTGATCGTCATCCACGCGATCGCGTCACGTACCTTGAATGGGATATCCTCAGGCATCCGACCTTGCGCATTGACCGGATCGTTGGCCAGGACGCGCGCGTCTTGAAGACCGAGGCGTGCCTGCGTGAGTAGGTCGCCACCGTTGCAGGAGATAACGTCGGCCCCAAGTGTAGGCTTGATGCCGACATCGTGGGCGCGGCCGATCAAGGGGTGGCCCATGCCCATCTGCAGTTCCGTATCGGGCGTGCATGAAACCTTGGCGCCATTATCGGCGAGCAGGCGAAGTTCGTTGTCTGTCACGGAATTGCAATGCACATGGACCTGGTCGGGTCCAAGGAGTCCGGCCGCCGCGAGTTCCTCTATACCGCTGCAAAAAGCGGAGCCCCAGAAACAGTTCGTGTGAATTGTTTGCTGCACGCCAAGTCGGCGGCCTGTCATGATCTCCTTACGCGTCGAATCGAACGGATACATCCCGACCTCGGTGATCGCGACCGCCATGCCCAGCCGCTGATCGTCCGACGAAAAATGCTGCGTCCTTATCCGTTCCGCATCGGCGATGCGTTGGTCGACGCTCGTAAAATAAGGCCGGTCGACCGGTGCTGGATAGAAGCCGTAGGCATAGAGGCCAGCAATCCGGGCGTCCCGCAGGCCGCGGATGGCCTCATCGGCATGTTCCGGACTGTGCGACGTATGTGAGAAGTCATAGAGCGTCGTGATCCCGGCGTTCAGAGCTTCTAGGGCGCCGATATAATTGCCCACATAGACATCTTCTGGCGTATAGACGGGCGAGATGTTGAAGCGGATGCAGCGCATATACTGCATGAGGCTCATGTCGGCGCAAATCGCGCGTAGCTGAGTCTGCCAAGTATGCCGATGCGTATCGACCATGCCTGGCATTACAATCGTGCCGGTCGCGTCGATCTCCTCTGCCTCATCATGGTGAAGGTTTTGACCGATCTCAGCGATGCGTCCGTTCACGATCAAAACATCCCCACTGGGCACGTCGCCGATCGCAGGATCGCCGGTGATGACATAGCCGTTACGGATCAGGATCGGTCTCACAGTTTCGTTCCCCTACCATCTATTTTTGTGACGGAAGCCAGCGTAGGCTGCGCGTCCTTGATCGAGTGATACGAACGTTCCACTCACATGTCAATTCGGGGCGCTTTTGGGGGAGAAGATGATTGAAATTACCAGATATTAAGCCAAAAAAGGCAATCTCCAAGCCGCAAACGGAACGACCGGATCTGCGCGAGCAGATCCTGGACGCCGCCGAGTCGCTGTTCGCGGACCGGGGCTATTTCGGCGTTTCGGTGCGAGAAATAACGGATGCAGCGTCCACACGGCTCGCCGCTGTGAATTATCATTTTGGAACCAAGGAAGCGCTGTTCACGGAAGTCATAGAACGCCGCAGCGCGTGGTTGAACGAAGAGCGGCTGCGAAGGCTTGCGGAGCTGGACCTCGATCCAGATCGCCCGGAAGCATCGGCTCGACTTCTCATCCGCGCATTTTACGGCCCCCTCTTGAGCCGTTTTGAATCCGGTGAGCCGGGGTGGATGAATTATTGTCGCCTCATCTCACAGATAGCAGGCGTGCAACTCTGGATGGACGAAATAGTTGCACCGCTATTTGATGAAATATCTCGCCGATATGTCGAGGCGATGATATCTATCAAACCAAAGTCATCGCGCGATGATGCCTTGCAGGCCTATCAGTTTATTCTGAGCTGTACGCTGTACACATTCGCCGACAATCGCCGGATCGATCACATGTCGGGTGGGCGACTTTCTTCACGGAACATCTCGGTGACCCTGAAGGCCATGGAGGACTTTTGCGTGGGGGGATTGTTATCGTGTCTTAGGGTACAGGGCATTGGCAAGCTCGATGGTTGATGCCGCTCACCGTGATTGCCTGCTTGATTGAACGAATGTCCGCCATGAGGGCGCTCTTCCGACGTAGGTGAATTTGTGACGTAGGGCATGGTAGGATATGATACGATACTGCTTCTTATTGTTCAGTCCCACTATTCACGGATGCATCTAAGTAACTGACGTTTATAATAATTATGGTGGAAAGCCGCGCTCTTAATCAGCGGTTCCGAGCCGTGACGCTTATCGCGAAGCCGCCCAACGAGGGCGCTGCCAATACGGCTGTCTCCGGTCGCTCGGCGGCAAGCGCTGGATGGGCGCAGAACAGCCCGTGAGCTGTGAGAACTCGATAGGATCCTTCTCGACATCCGACACTGCGGTTGCCGCGTCGATCACGTCGGCCCAATCTTGCAGCATCCGCCTTCGCGGGGTGAGATAGAGCGCGCTGTTATAGGCGCCGCGCACTTCGTCCTCATCCTCGTGGGCGAGCGCCATCTCGATCCAGTCGGGCTTGTAGCGTTCGGCTTCGTTCGCCCAGGTCGAGCCGAGCCCCCGAAACCCATGCACCGTCTGCCGGCCAAGATAGCCCATGCGGTAGCAGGCATAGATCATGGTGTTCTCGGAAATAGGCTTTCCAGGCTTGGCTCCGGGAAAGAGGAACGCATCGTTCGTCGCCTGCAAGCGGCGCTGAACGATCATTGCGGCCTGGCGGGACAGCGGAACAAGATGCTCACGTTCCATCTTCATGCGCTCCGGCGACAGACGCCATAGCGGGTTCGGTCCATAGAGATCCTCGAACTCGTCCCTGGCCGCGAAGCGGGTTTCGCTGGTTCGGACCCATGTGAGCAAGGTGAACAGCAGCGCGTCACGGGTGATCTCGCGGCGGCGCGGCGTGTCCTCGCCGTCATAGGCGAAGATCGCCCGCACCAGCTTCGGAAACTCCGCGAGCGGCACGCGCGCCATGTGCCTGACGGGCGGCTTGGGCTTGAGCGCATCGTTGAGGCCGAGCGTCGGATCGATGGTCGCCCAGCCGCTCGCGATCGCGAAGCGATAGATCTGGCTGACGTTCTGCTTGAGGCGACGGGCGATATCGAGGGCGCCGCGCGCTTCGACCGCGCGGATCATCTCGAGAATCTCGGGCGGGTCGATTTCCGTGATCGGACGCTTCCCGATGACCGGAAAGACGTCGCGCTCCATCCGGTTGATGACGCGCAGGGCATGGGCCGAGTCCAGCCCTTCAATACGATTGGCGTGCCAGGCCCGCGCAATCTCTTCGAACAGCTTGAGCGCGGCCCTCTGCTTCTTCGCCCGCTTCCTGGCCTCGGCGGGGTCCTCACCCTGATCGAGCAGCCGCTTGGCTTCGGTCCGCTTCTCGCGGGCGATCGCCAGCGTGACGGTCGGATATTTGCCGAAGCTCAGCAGTTTTTCCTTGCCGTCGAAGCGGTATTTCAGGCGCCAGAGCTTCGATCCGTTCGGCTGGACGAGCAGGTGCAGGCCTTCTCCATCGGACAGCTTGTAGGGGCGCTGCCGCTTGGTGGCGTATTTGACCTCAAGTTCTTTCAAAGCCATCTGGGGGTATCGCCTGTTTTGGGGACAGCCGAAAAATACCCCCAAAATACCCCCAATCCAAATCGCCGTGGGTGGCCGCAGCGGGTCGCACCGGGACGCCGGCGTACGCAACGGGACGCGAAAAATATTTGATTTTCCTCGAAAAATGTCTGCCAGTGGCCTCAGTGGGCCACCGGTGGACAATCCGGGATGGTAGCGGAGGAGGGACTCGAACCCCCGACACGCGGATTATGATTCCGCTGCTCTAACCAGCTGAGCTACTCCGCCCCGTTTCGGTCAGTGCCAAGCCTGGCAGCTGTCCGTTCGGTAGGGCGCGCCTCTAACCTTGCCGGGGCACATGGTCAACTGGGTAAGCGGGCTTTTTTTGCCCGCTCCTGCCAATCACCCCCTCGCCTGCCAACGCACGTTATGGCGCATCAACGGTTCACGCGCCTTGTCGATCAACAGCCAGAGACCGGCGCGCGGCCCCAAAACCGTGACTCAATGATTTTACTGGATAAATTTTCCTTCATTATCTTCATGTTTACCATTCCCTGCGAGGAATTACGTGAATTTACTAAGGACTTGGCCGTGCTGCATCCGAAAGACATCCTGAAGGACGAGCTTGGCGAAATCGTGTCCGGAGGCAGGCAAATGCGCACCGATGTAAAGACGTTGCTCGATCGAATGGGCCGGAGCCAGTTCAAGTACAAAGAATTTTCCGATCGTTTTTCGGAACTTGAGACCTGGCCCGTCTTCGAAGCTGTCATCCGTGATCCGCGCGTATTTGAAAACAGCGCAAACAATTCATCCATCGGCCTTCCTCAATCGGATTCGCAAGCGCCATCGATAGGGTCGGTGCTGTCCGGCAAGTATCGCAGCGACGACTCTGCACGTGCCGAAAACCCGGGCGGTGACGTGCGCGGCCTGCTTGCGCGGATATCGTCAGCGGCAAAGACGGGATTGATCTGATGGCTCTGGTTATGATTTCCGGCCTGCGTGGCGGTGTTGGAGTAACCAGCATCGCAGCAAACCTCGCCATGACTATCGCTTCCGGCGGGCACTCCACTGTGGTGCTTGATCTTTCGCAGGCCAGCACGCTTGGCCTGCATTTCGGACTTGATCCGCGCCAACCCGTGCCTGGCTTCGATGCACCCGCTGCTGCGACTGGACCGATCCACGGCGTGCGCCTCCTCAATGCCGCCCCACAGGCAGTAAGCAAGGATCTGGGCGAGGGGCTGTCGAGCGGTGATTTCAGCTTCACTGGCGAAGTGGTCCACATTGCCGACCTGTCAGGAGCCGATCCCGGCGCAGCGGTGCAACTGCGGCCTCATGCCGATCTCGAAATCTGCGTTCTCGTGCCCTCGGCTGAGTGCCTCTATCATTTGCCTGCCGCGCTCGACAGCCTGCCTGCCGAGACTGTCTTCGTCCTTAACCGTTGCGACGACACCCGGCGGCTTGGGCGGCACACTGCCAGCTTCGTGCGCGAGCTTCTTGGTCCCCGGCTGATCGCCACCATCCATGCCGATGAGGCGGTCGCAGAAGCCGGCGCGATGATGCAACCGCTCGCACGCCATTCCCCTGCGAGCGCCGCCCTTGCCGATATTGGGGCAATCGCGGGCAGGATCGCACTGCTTGCCGCCCCGTCCCTGCCGGTCGAGGCAACCGGCATTCGGCCATCGAGAAGCAACGCTGCATGACCCGCTATTATCAAAAGCTTGCGCCGTGGCTTGCCCTCGGCGCCCTGATTTTTGCGGCCGCAGTCGTGATCGGCGTTCCGCTTGATCTGCAGCAGCAATGGTTGATGGCAGGCGGCACGGTTGTCGGCACCATGATCCTTTCGCGTCGCGGCTCTCGCAAGGCAGCGCTTACGCTGGGCATCCTCGCGATCCTCACGTCCTCGCGCTATATGTTCTGGCGCACCACGCAGACGCTGCAGTTCAACACCCTTCCCGAATTTCTGTTCGGCAGCGGGCTTTATCTGGCAGAGCTTTACGCATGGGTGCTCCTGCTTCTGGGCTTCCTGCAAACAAGCTGGCCGCTTGAACGCCCGCCGGTAGAGATCGAAGGCGAACCGCACCGGTGGCCGACGGTCGACGTCTATGTTCCCACCTATAACGAGAGCCTCGATATCGTTCGCAACACGGTCTACGCGGCGATGGACATGGATTACCCGGCGGATCGTTTCCACGTCTACATCCTCGACGATGGCCGCCGCCCAGAATTCCGCGCCTTCGCTCGCGAAGCAGGCTGCGGATACATCACGCGCGACAACAACCTTCACGCCAAGGCCGGCAATCTCAACGCCGCGATGAAGAAGACCGACGGCGAGCTGATCGCGATTTTTGACTGCGACCACGTGCCCACGCGCTCGTTCCTGCAGTTGACGCTGGGCTGGTTCCAGAAGGACGCCAAACTGGCGCTGATGCAGACGCCGCACTTCTTCTATTCGCCCGATCCGGTGCAGCGCAATCTGGCCCCGGTGCGCGATATGCCCGGCGAAGGCGACCTGTTCTACAACCCCGTGCAGGACGGCAACGATCTGTGGAACGCCACATTCTTCTGCGGATCGTGCGCTGTCATCCGCCGTGAAGCGCTGATGCAGACCAACGGCTTTGCAGGCGAAACGGTGACCGAAGACGCCCATACTGCGCTGAAACTTCAGCGCATGGGCTGGAACACCGCCTATATCTCGGCGCGCCTGTCAGCTGGCCTCGCCACAGAACGCCTAGTCGTCCACATCGGTCAGCGCATCCGCTGGGCGCGCGGGATGACGCAGATCATGCGCATCGACAATCCGCTGCTGGGCAAGGGCCTGAAGTGGCAGCAACGGCTTTGCTACCTCAATGCCATGCTGCACTTCCAGTTTCCGCTGCCGCGCATCGTGTTCCTCACCAGCCCGCTCGCCTACCTGATCTTCGGCCAGAACATCATTCAGGCTTCTGCCTCGCTGATCTTCGCCTATGCCCTGCCGCATCTGTTCTGCTCGCAAGTTGCGTCTGAACGGCAGCAAGTTGGCTGGCGTCGCCCGTTCTGGGGCGAAATCTACGAGACCATCCTCGCCTTCCACCTTGTCGCCCCCACCGTCATCACGTGGTTCCAGCCGCGCAAGGGCAAGTTCAACGTGACCGACAAGGGCGGTTTGCTCGATCGGACCTATTTCGATTGGGCCATCGTCAAGCCGCACCTGATCACGGTTGGCCTGCTGGTCGGCGGAATGCTGCTCGCCATCTCCAAGTATCTGTTCTTCCCGCAATACTTCAACGTGCAGCTTGATACTCTCGCCCTCAATCTGGCATGGGCAGGTTTCAGCCTCATCCTTCTGCTAGCCGCCGTGTCCGTGGCGCGTGAAACACGGCAGGCGCGGCAGGAAATCCGCCTTCAGGCCCGCTTGCCAGTCACCGTCCACTTCGCCTCCGGCCACGTTGCCAAGGGCGAGACGACAGACATCTCGATGGGTGGGGCAGCGGTAGATCTGCCCACCGGCGTTGCTCCGCTCGATGTGCCTGTAACCCACATCATCCTATCCACCGGATCGGAAAACCTTGCGATCCGCGTGGATCAGGTGCGTCGCCGCGACGGGTTCGTCTCGGTCAAGTTCCTGCCGCTGGAAAACATCGCTGCACGCCAACTGGTGCGCGCCATCATGGGCCGGGCCGACGAATGGCAGCGCACCGCCCCGCCAGAGCGCGTCGCCGGGCTGCGTTCGCTTCAGGACATCATCGTGATCGACGCCATGACCGTCAAACGCGCACTGCGGCTCAATTTTGCTGAACGCCGCGCGTTCAAGGCAGAAGATGCCGCAAATGCCAAGGCAGTTGCAGAAACGAAGCGCAACTTTGCTGCTGCGCCGCTCGCCAAGGCCGCCGGTCTGGCGTTCGCGCTGGCAACCGCAGGATATGCCCTGCTGCCCGGCACGGTCCGCGCCGCTCCGGCAGCAGCCCCGGCAGTAGCCACCGCACCCACGCCAACCACCGCCCTCACCGCTGAACGCCTGACCTTCAAGGATTTGCGCATCCGCAACGCGATCCGCCTGCAGGGTACGCGCGGTGAAATCAGCATACCCTTCGGCCTGCGTCAGGATCAGGTCGTCAGCGCGGCCTCCATCACGCTGCAGGCGGCGTGGTCCCCTGCCCTGTTGGGTGACAGCAGCCAGCTCGTCGTAATCGTCAATGGCGAAGTGGCGCAGATTGTGCCGCTGCGTGCGGAAAACTCGGGCGGCCAAGTCATCACCGTGCCGGTCAACCCGGCGCTGTTCCTGCCCGGCGACAACCAGCTAAACCTGCGCCTGATCGGCCATTACGCGCGTGATTGCGAAGACCCGTTCAGCAGCCTGCTCTGGGCCAATATCAGCAACACCCGTTCGTGGCTCGATCTCACCACACAGCATCTGCCTTTGCGGCCAGACCTTTCCCGCCTGCCTGCCCCGTTCTTTGACAAGGGCGTCAATTCAGCGCTCAAGGTGCCGTTCGTCTTCGCAGCCCAGCCCCGCGCCGGAGAGCTGGAAGCTGCCGCACCCATTGCCTCGTGGCTCGGCAGCCTCGCCAGCTATCGCGGCTTCGCGTTCAAGCCTGCGTTCGGTGATATCCCAATGGGCAACGCGGTGGTCTTCCTCAACCGCAACGGCGCAATGCCCGAACTTGGCCTTTCCATCACCGGCCCGTCGGCTGCGGTAATTGCCAACCCGCGTGACAATACCGGCACCCTGCTGGTTATCATGGGCCGCGACAATGCCGAACTGCGCCTTGCTGCCAGCGCCATCGCTACAGGCAAAGGTGTGTTCGGCGGCACTCGCATGAGCTTTGACGGCGCGCGCATTCCTACATGGCCGCGCTATGGCGCACCGCGCTGGCTTACGACCGACCGCCCGATCCGCCTTGGCGAACTGGTGGAGCCCTTTGCTCTGCAAGGGATGGGCCTGCCCCCGGGTCCGCTTACCGCGCGCTTCCGCGTTGCGCCCGACCTGTTCTTCTGGCCCCGTCAGGGTGGCGAGATCGACCTGCGCTATCGCTATCCCGTCGCCAACTGGCTTGATCGCGATGCCTCGCGCCTCGATGTCTCGCTGAACGGCCAGTATCTCAAGACCCTGCCGCTGTCGGGCAACTGGTGGTCCGGCCTGTTCGGTACGGAAGGTGCGGCCAGCCATGACAGCAACCAAAGCGTGGTCCTGCCCCGCTATGCCCTGTTCGGCCAGAACGAGATCGTCTTCGATTACAACCTGATCGTGGCGAACAAGCAGAAATGCACCGGCATGCTGCCCGATAACGTGCGCGTATCGGTCCTGCCCCAATCGGTTATCGATCTGACCGACGCCTACCACGGCATCGAAATGCCAGACCTCGCCCCGTTCGCGGGCGCTGGCTACCCCTTCACCGTCCGCCCCGATCTTGCTGAAACCACGGTGATAATGTCCGGCGCGCCTTCTGCCGCATCGGTCGAGGCGTTTCTCGGGCTGATGGGACGCTTTGGCGATACCACCGGCGCTGCCGCCACCGGCGTGACCGTAACCGACCGGATCGAACCTTCGCGCCTTGCTGATCAGGACATTCTGGTGATCGGCAATTCATCGCTTGCCGGGGCTGAACAGTTCTTCGCAAATGCCCCCGTCCGCTATGAAAGCGGCGGGCTTAAGGTCGCCCAGCGCTCACCGCTGCAATATGTTGGCGCGCTGTTGAGCAACCGCGATCAGGCCGATCCTGAAGAGGTCGCCGCCATCGTGCAGAGCGCGCGCGCCTTTTCCGGCATTGCCAGCTTTCGCTCACCCTATGCCAAGGACCGCACCGTCGTCGCCTTGCTGGCCGATGATGTGCGCCAGTTGCCGCTGCTGGTCGATGGCCTGGCCGATCCAAAGATCAACGCCCAGATTCAAGGCGATCTGTCGGTCACCTCAGGCGATGGCATGGCCAGCTACGCGGTCGGGCCGACTTATTGGGTCGGCTCGCTGCCCGTGTGGATGAAGGTGGCCTACTGGTTCAGCAAACGTCCGCTGCTGATGGCGATGTCCACGCTGCTGCTGGCTCTGTTGCTGACCGGCCCGGCCTATCTGTTCTTCAGCCGTCAAGCCAAGGCGCGGCTTGCGACCAATGATGAAAAGGACGCCTGAGATGCGCCTGATGCAAAGCTCGGTCCGGCTCGGACTTGTCGCCGCGCTGCTGGCCGGCGTGGCAATTCCGTCGGTTGCGCTGGCAGAAACCCCGGCGGTTAAGGCGCTGCTGGATCAAGCAACCTATTGGCGCGGCAAGGGCCGCAATGACCTCGCAGACCAAGCCTTGCGCCGCGCGCGGGCAATCGATCCGACGGCAAAGGAAGCCGCACCTGCACGGCCCAAACCCGCCGCTGCTCCGGCGTCCACTCCCGCCCGCGCCCCCGCTCCCGCACCAAAGGCAACTCAGCCCGTCGCAAAGGCCGCACCTGCCCCGCGCAAGGCACCTGTGCGCCCCGCCGCCGCAACTGCCGGAACCGCCCGCGTGGCCGGGTTCTCCGCGCTCGATTCCGGCGATCTTGCCACCGCCTCCACCCGCTTCGAACGCGCGCTTGCCACCAATCGCAACGATGGTGATGCACTGGGCGGCCTCGGCATCGTGCGCCTGCGGCAAAGCCGTTTTGCCGATGCGCGCGATCTGCTCGAACGCGCCTCACGCCTCCCCGACGCAGAGCGGTGGGCCGATGCCCTGTCGTCCGCCCGCTTCTTTGGCGGGATCGAGGACGCGCGTGAAGCCCTCGACCGGGGCTATCTCGACAAGGCACAGGCCATTGCCGAAGACACGGTGCGCCTTGGCTATGCCGACCCGCAGCCCGCGCTCGAACTGCTGGCACAGATCTATGAAAAGCAGGGTCGCTTTGCCGATTCGGCTGATCTCTACCGGCAGGCCAGCGCTGGTGGCGGGGCCGATGAAGCTCGCCTCGCCAGCCGCGCCGCGCGTGGGCGCGCGCTTGCCGCTATGGCCCGCGGAGACGACTATGCCGCCGAACAGGAATTTCAGGGCGGCCTGATGGTTGATCGCAACGATCCGTGGATCCGCTATGAATTCGCCCGCTTCATGATTGGTCGCGGACGCCGCGCCGAAGCGGAATCGCTGGTGGCCTCGCTTTCGCAATCGGCCGATCCCGACGCGACCTATGCCGCCGCGCTGATCAACAAGGATCTGGGCAACCTGCTTGCCGCCTCTGCTTTGGTAGAGCGGGTGCCCGAAAGCCGCCGCAGCCCGGCGATGCGCAACTTTGCCCTCTCCATCAAGATCGAGGCGGCCATCTCCCGCGCCAAGGCCCTTGCCGAAACCGGGCAGAAAGCCGGTGCCATCTCGGCCCTGCGCCAGATTGCCAGCCAGCCCGCGGTGCCCGCCGCCCGCCGTGCCGAAGTGGCAGGCGCACTCTATGAACTGGGCGACGAGGCAACCGCCGCCAGCCTTGCGCAGTCCGCACTCGACAGTGATATTGCCGATCTTGGCGGATACGATGCGCTGGTGCGCGTTCTGGCAGCCACCGGGCGCGATGATCTTGCCCGCGCCGCGCTGCAAAAGGCATCCGCGCTGGGTGGTTCGTCACCCGATGCACAGCGTGAAGTCGGCCGCATGTCGGCGGGCCTTGCCATCGCGCAGGCTGACCGGATGCGTCTTGCAGGCCAGTTCGCCCCCGCGTTCGATCTGCTTCAGGGTGCATGGAACGCAGCGCCCGAAAATGCCGAAGTGCTCTCAGCCCTCGCCCGTCTCTATCAAAGCGGCGGCATGCCCGCCCGCGCCGCGCAATCCTATCAACTCGTGCTCGTGCGAGAAGCCCGCAACCGCGAGGCTTTGCTTGGCCTTGCCCAAACAGCACAGGCAGCCGGTGACCGCGATCTGTCAAAGCAAGCCGCCGACCGCGCCTTGAACGCCTACCCGGACGACTATCAGGTTCACCTCACCCTTGCCCGCGTCGCGCAGGACCGGGGTGACAAAGGTGCGGCGCTGCGCCTGCTCAAGGAAGCGCGTGAACTCTACGCCCGCCAGAACGGCGGCTCCACCGCCATCGCGCCGGGAGCCAACCCTTTCGCCGCCATGCCCGGAACGGCTGACAGCAATCCCTTCCGCGCGCAGGCTTATGCAGCCCCCACTCCCGCAGCGGTCAATCCGTTTGCGCTGGGCAACGGCACGCGCCTGCCTTCGGCCCCTGTCAGCGGCGGTTTGAGCAGTCCCGCCTACGCACCGCAGGGATATGCCGCTGCATCACCGACCACACCCGTGCCATCCGTTGCCATGCAGGCCCCATCGGGCTGGGGCGGTGTTCCGGCAGGTTCATTCGGCATGCCCGCGCCAACCGCACCTTCGCCCGACATGGCCTATGGTTCCGCTGATCCGGTCCTCGCCTCCATCGCGTCCGATATCGAAACTTTGAGCGAGGATTCCCGCCCGCGCGCCGATCTCCAGACCGGCTATCGCAGCCGCAAGGGCGAAACCGGCCTCAGCGCGCTGAGCGAACTGAAAGGCACCGCCGAATTCTCAACCGGTCTTGCCGGGGGCCGCGTGCGCGCCCGTGCCGAAGCCGTGGTGATCGATTCCGGCCGCCCCACCGGCTCGGGCCTGTCGCGCTTTGGCCAGAACGCTACCGCCGAAGCGCAGGCCATCGTCGATGAAGAGCGGGCCGTGCTGGAACCGGCGCAGACGCAGCAATCCTCAGGCGTGGCCTTCACGCTCGGCTATGCCGATAGCACCGTGCAGGTCGAAGGCGGCACCACGCCGCTCGGCATGGGTGAAACCAAGGCCACTTTCCGCGCTGCCATCACACCCGAACTCGCCCCCGGCATGCAAGCAAAAGCGTGGGCTGAGCGCAAGCCGGTGACCGATTCCATCGTCTCCTACGCAGGCACTCGCGATCCGGTGTCAGGTGAACGCTGGGGCCAGGTCATGCGCACCGGCGGCGGCGCAGGCTTTTCGTATGATCGCAATGGCAGCGGCGTATATGGCGAGGTTGCCTACAACCAATACCGTGGCACCAACGTGCGCAACAATCGCGGGATTGAGGCAAACGTCGGCGGCTATCTGCGCCTGATCAAGGGCCAGCGCTCGCAATTGACCGGCGGAATCAACGCCAACTACCAGACCTACGACAACAACCAGAACTACTTCACTTATGGCCACGGCGGCTATTTCAGCCCGCAAAGCTTCCTGTCCATCGGCTTCCCGATCAACTACACGATGGAAAGCGAAACGCTGGATATCAAAGCCAACCTGACTCCCGGCTTCCAGAGCTTCAGTCAGGACGAAACTGCGCTCTATCCCACCGATCCGGCGTTGCAGGCCAATCTCGATGCGCTGAAGGATCTCAACACCGATGTGAGGGCGCGTTACGACAGCCTGAGCCGCACCGGCTTTGCCATTTCGGCAGGGGGTGAGGTCTATTACAAGGTTTCGCCAAATACACAGGTCGGCGGCAACGTTTCGTTCACAAGCTTCGGACAATACGAGGAATTCCGCTCGCTGATCGGAATTCGGCAAGCCATTGGAGGAACCCGGTGATCCAGATGCCCCTGCGCGAAGCCTTTGGCAGCACCCGCTCGCCGGGCGTTCCGCTGATCCTGTCGGAAGTGGTTGCCGAACTGGCCGACGCGGCCTCGGCGCAGCAAATCGCGGGCTTCGGCTTTGCGCTTGGGCAGCGCCTGGCGGCGCGTTTGCGGCTTGATCAGGTGACAGACCTGAACGACCTAGAGATGCACCTAAACCGCCTCTGGAGCGATCTGGGCCTTGGCGAATGCCGTCTGCACGCCGAAGAAGCGGCGCTGGTTGTCGAACACGATCCGGGCCTCATGCGCCCCGACGTGCTGTCACCCACCGCACGCCCCTTCCTGCTGGAAATCCTGCGCGGCGCTTGCGATGCCTGCTTCCGCGCCCTTGGCAGCGCGCCGGGCGTTCAGACTTCTGCCGTCTGGCATGAACGGACCATCGAACTGCGTCATGGCCTTTGATTCCCTGCGCTTTGACCGGCGCGATTTCATTCTGGGCAGCGTCGCCACGCTGACCGCGGCCTGTGCCAAGGTGCCCAGCGGCAACGCCAAGGCGCGGCAGGGGTTCTGGCCGGAATTCCGCGAACGCTTCATCACACCCGCCGGGCGCGTGATCGACAATGGCAATGGCAACATCAGCCACAGCGAGGGCCAAGGCTATGGCATGTTGCTGGCTAGCCTTAACAACGACCGCGAAACTTTTGATTCGCTTGCCACATGGACGGCACAGACGCTGGCCCGTGACGACGTGGCGCTTCACGCATGGAAATACGACCCGCGCGAAACGGTGGCGGTGGCAGATCGCAACAATGCGACCGATGGCGACATCCTGATCGCCTGGGCGCTGGCCCGCGCCGCCAAGCGGTGGAACAAGCCTGCCTATGCCCGCCGCTCAGCCGAAATCCGCAGCGCAATCCGCACGCGGCTCGTGGT
The DNA here is from genome assembly GCF_030696665.1 of Novosphingobium sp. Taxonomy (GTDB): domain Bacteria; phylum Pseudomonadota; class Alphaproteobacteria; order Sphingomonadales; family Sphingomonadaceae; genus Novosphingobium. The sequence continues at coordinate 158,842 of NZ_JAUYRV010000026.1, read as the reverse complement.
GGAGCGCGCAGGCCATCTGGTGCTGCTGCCGGGGCTGGAGGGCTTTGCCGACGCGCGTCGGACGGTCATCAACCCGTCCTACTACATCTGGTCCGCGCTTGATGCCTTTGCCGCACTCGATGGTGATGCGGTGTGGGCATCGGTGATCGACGATGGGGTTAAACTGCTGACAGCGGCGCGTTTTGGCCCGCTGGCACTGCCGGTGGACTGGTTCGAGATGGCGGCAGATGGCAAGCTCTCCCCAGCCCATGACAAGCCCGCACGCTTCGGCTTCGATGCGATCCGCGTGCCGCTTTACGCCAGCGCAGGCCGCCGCATGGCGGTGGCGGAAACGGTCACCGCATGGTGGCGCAGCGTCTTGGCCAGCGGAGCACAAGTGCCCGCGTGGATCGATGCGCAATCGGGCGAGACAGCACCCTACGCGCTTTCGGCAGGGGGGATGGCGGTGCTGGCGCGAACGCTGGGAACCGCGCAGCCCGATGCATTGGCGCAGGACTACTATTCGGCCATCCTGCAGCTCCTCAGCCTTGGCCTTGACTGAACAGCCGCGCTGGGGGCAATTGGGGTGAGAGGCCTGACTCAACAGGCCCGCATACGTCAGTTGACGTATTGCGGTCTGATTCGGGATTTTGAAGCGGTATTACCGAACCCGGCCAGCCTACATCACATACGATCTAGGCATCGCGTAATATCTATATATTTTTCAGCATCTTAAATCGCATACCTCATGTCTTTTCCAGATCGCAATTCGCACTACGCGCTGGCTTGTCTAGCAACGAATCGTGGCGTATCTTGACGCTTGTCCGGAAAGTACAAGGCTTGTTGGCAAGAGCCGTTACCCCGGAAGCAATAAGGGCCGTAAACGGTCCATGTCCTTCGCAGGAGAAACGCCATGAAGATCGCCCTTGCAGCCGTTTCGGCTGTTTCGCTGCTGTGCCTGTCCAGCCCGGCTTTCGCCGGACCGCGCGAAAAGTTCAACCTCGCCATTTCGAGCGAAGGCTACGACCTGACGAACCCTTCGCAGGTGGCCAAGCTGCGCAAGCACATCGACCTCGCCGTGATCGAGGCCTGCAACCCTTCCGACCGCATAAGCAGCGGCCCGATGCCTGATCTCAAATGCCGCCGCGAACTGCGCAACGATGCTGCGGTAAAAATTGCCGCTCTGACCGATGCCGCCAAGAGCCAGCGGATGGCCGGTCTCTGAGACACGGACTGACGAGGCCGGCGCTTTGAGCGTTCGGCCTCGCCTGTGATTTACGCCGCCTGTGCCCGCTGGTGCAGGCGGGTAATTGCATCAAGCGACGATAGCAGCGCACCCTCCATCCAGCAGCCGTAATATGAGGCGTGTTCGCCTGCCAAAACAATGCGCCCGTCCAAGGCGCACAGGTTCTGGTAGTGTGCCGCGCGGCTTTCCTCGGTCCATGTGGCGCAGCAGCCCATGATCCACGGCGCGCGGCTCCACGCGAAGGCGACGCCCGAGGCAAATTCCTTGCGATATTCGGCCGGGTGAAACACCGAACCCTGCACCAGCGCTGCCTCGATGCGCTGTGCCGGGGTCATGCCCGCAAGCTGGTAGCCCCCTGCTCCGCCCGCAAACGCACCGAGCAGCACAGCCGAGCCATCCTTGAAGAAGTTGTTGTTGGGGTAGGAAATCAGGCTGATCGCCTGATCGGTAAAGCTGTGCCCGCCGTAGATCGAATAGTCTTCTTCCCAGAAGCGCCGCTTCATTTCGAGGCCGATCTTGACCGAGTTCGAATAGGGCAAGGCTTTCAGCGCCGCTTTCATCGCCGGGCCGACCTGAATGTCGATCTGGTTGAGGATCGTGGCGGGGATCGTGCAGACGCAGTAGTCCGCCGCCGCAACACCCTTCTGCCCGGTCTTGGTATCTTCCCATGAAACGCTGACGCCCTGATCATTCTGGGCGATGGCGGTGACGCGGGTATTGAGCCGAACCAGCTTGCCGACCTGCTTGAAGAAGGCCTTGCCGATCATGTCCATGCCCCCCTTGGGCTGGAACATCGTGGTCTGCATCACGTAGTTGAAGAAGAAGCCCATTTGCGTCCACACATTGGACGACAGCGTATCGGACAGGCTGTTGACCGCAGACGGCGTTGGCGCGCCACCAACGCCTCCGCCCGGCGCGCGATCATAGCCGCGCTGTGAGGCAACCTTCAGGTCGCCGGTATAGGCCATGTTCTTGTCCAGCGCGCCCCATTCGCGCATCGCCACAAGCAGCTTGTCCTTGTCTTCCTTGGTCAGCTTGTCGTCCAGAGATCCGGCATTGAGCGCCTTGCCCATCAGTTCGGAAACGTGGCCCTTGAAGTCTGTCGCCACTTCACGATAGCGCTGCGGCTTTCCGCCAAAAGCCTTGGTGCGGTGGACAAAAGCGTTGTGGTTCAACTGGATAAACGGCTCCAGCTCAACCCCCAAAGCCTTGCAATAGTGCAGCAAGGTTCGGTGGTGATGCGGGATGCGCCACGGGCCGGGATTGAGGTAGTTGCCCGGCGCGAAATTGCAGTCCTGCACCGTTCCGTCGGTCTCGACCACCTTGTCGCCACCCCGGATCGAATAGTTGCGGCCGCCGGGCCGGTCCTGAAATTCCAGCACCTGGACCTTGTACCCGGCCTTGGTCAATTCATGCGCGGCCAGCATTCCGGCAAGGCCCGCGCCCAGCACCAGCACGCTGGCCCCCTTGCGCGCACCGGCAAGCGCGGGCGGGCCGGAGAACTGCGTTTCGGCGGCATGGCCAAGTGCGGTCATCGCCTGATACATGGCAACACCGCCGCCCGCCTTGCCGATCATCGAGAGCAGTTCGCGCCGCGTCTGCGGCAATATGGTGTGGTCCATCAAATCCCCCTTGGGGCCAGCGGCCCCGGAATGCGTCCAGTCACTGTGTGCAATTGCAATCGGGCACCGGCGGCGATGCGGTGGTCACCCGCTCGATATCGGCAACGGTGACCGGGTCCTGGTAATCGTTGAAATGGCCGCGCACGTAAGTGAGCACGGCGGCCATCTGTTCAGGCGTCAGAATGTCGGAGAACCACGGCATCCCGCCCCGGCCTTTGAGCAGGATCACGGTGGGATAGTCCTTGTCGGCGAGGCGCGGGTTGCCCGCCAGCGCCGGGATCACCGCACCCGCTCCGCCACCGCCTTTGGCATCGGCCATGTGGCAGGCCTGACAGATCTGTTCGTAGACTTCCTTGCCCTCGCCCGACACTTCGACCGCCGTGGGGCCGCCACCCGGCGCATCCTGCGCGCGCAGGGCAACCGTGGCTGCCAGCGCAGCAACACCAAAGGCAAGCGAACCGTAGCGAAGCATTTGGTTCATCATCATTGCCCCGGTCAGTTGGCTTTGGCGACGATCGCTTCGATCTCGACCAGCACATTCGGACGGCCGAGCGCTGCCACCTGAACGGTTGACCGGGTCGGGCTGTTGGGCTGTTCTGCCGTTCCGAAGAAGGTCTTGAACACCTCGTTCATGGCCGGAGCATCCATACGGCCTCCGTTTTCGGGAATGCCAACGAGGAACACGGTCATCTTCACCACGTCGCCCATGCCAAGGCCCATGCCTTCAAGCTGCGCCTTGATCTTGGTAAGGATGGAAAGCGTCTGCTGGCCGGTGGTACCCAGATCGTCAGGCTTGGCCGGATCGAGCGGGCTGGCGACCGAGCCGGAAAGGAATACCAGCGTGCTGCCGGGCGGAACCGTGGCCGATGACGCGATGATTGCATCGGGCCGGGCCTTTGTACGGGTGACTTGCGGCTTGGCCTTGGCCGAGGCGGCAATCGCAGGCGTAGCAACCGCGAACGAAAGCGTAGCGGCGAGCGTGGTAAGGATGAGTTTGTTCATGGAATAATCGCCTCGAACTTCATGCAATTTGCAAGGGTTGGGGCGGGCCGCCAAGGCAGCGCCGCCCCGGCCAGCATCAGAACGTCAGCGCCATGCGGGCATAGTAGAAGCCGCCGTTGGTGCCGTAAGTACCGTGGCCATAAGGCGAATTCACCGTGCCCGATCCGTTGATGTAGGGCGAGACGCCGGGTGCCACCGTGGTCGGCACGAGACCCGGAATTTCGGGCGTCTTGTCGAACAGGTTGTTGGCACCGATGGCGAAAGTCAGGCTGTCGGTCAGGTCATAGGACAGTTCGACATCGGTCAGCGGCGTTGCCTTGACCACGCCTTCATAGGGACCGAAACCGCTGATCGCCGGGTTTACGAGGATCGATGCCTTGCCCTGATAGGACTGGCGCACCGTGGCGCTGAACCGGCCCGAAGTGAACGTGGTATCGAGCAGCACCTTGTACTTGGGCTGCGCGGTTTCAAGGAAGCTTTCGGCCTGCGTGTTGAAGAGCGTGCCGATGCGGTTTTCGACCACGTCGGTCTTGTTGTAGTTCGCGCTCAGCGTCAGATCGAGGCGACCCATGCCGAGTTCGACCGGATAGCGTGCCTGGAAATCGATGCCCCACGTGCGCGTGTCGATGCCGTTGGTAAAGGTGGCGACGCCAATGGTGTTAACTGCTGAATCCAGCGTAACGCCGCGTGCGGCAATAGCGGCGTTGACGGCAGCAAAGGCGGTCATGCCGTTGACGAGGTTGGTCTGCGGCGTGCCGTTGACTATGCCGCGAATGGTCGAGGTGCCCGCAATGCGGTCCTTGATCTTGATGTAGTAGGCATCAATCGTGGCCACCAGTTTATCAACTGGGCGCAGCACCAGACCGCCTGAGAAGTTGGTCGCCTTTTCCGGCCGCAGCGAGCCGAAGCCGAGGATGGCCGATGCGGTGGAGTTTGGCGGCAACTGCACGGTAGCGCTGGTTGGTGCGACGTTGGTTGCCGAGTAGTTCGATTCCGCCAGCGTCGGCGCGCGGAAGCCAGTGCTGGCCGTGCCGCGCAGTGCGAAGGCAGGGCTGAAATCATAGCGCGCGGTGATCTTGCCGATCAGCGTATCGCCGAAATCGCTGTAATCTTCATAACGACCGGCAAGGTCGACGGTGAATGCGTCAGACGGCTTTGCGATGAAGTTCAGGTACACCGCCTTGGCGTTGCGATCATATTTGCCAGCATCGCTTGCGGCAAAGCCGGGGAATGACTGGCCACCTTCGAAGTAGGTCGACAGATTGTCGCCCTGCCCGATCTCATACGTCTCGCGCCGATATTCGCCGCCGAAGGCCACGGTCAGTGGCTCGGCCATGCCAACGTCGTATTCCTTTTTCAGGTCAAGCGTGGAAACGAACTGGGTGAGCTTGAAGAAGCCGTCGTAGAACGACGTCGGGCTTTGGCCGGTGTTGATATAGAGCGAGCGGTTGACGGATTCCGTGGTGGAAATGTCGTTGCGATCGCTGCCGTATTCTGCCGAAAGATCCCAGTTCCAGCCGCCCGCTTCCCCGCGAACGCCGCCTGTGAGGGACCATTCATCCTGCGTCACTTCCTGTAGCGGCACGAAGCCGGTCAGGCCGGTGTTCTGGAAGCACGATGCGGGGTTCGACGAGCTTGTGCAGACGCGGTTGGGTGGACGGTAGCCCTGCTTGGCGCTGCCATCGCGGCGGGCGATGTCACCAAAAGCATAGACCTCCACCCCGCCCAGATCATAGCCAGCATTGAAGAAAGCAACCGACAGCGCGGATTTGGCCTGCCCGCCGTTGATATTGGCAAGATCAAGTCCGGCATAAACTGTCTGGAATGCCGCCGGGACCGAGGTATTGACGTTACCATTGATGTCCTTGACCACAATCTGGCCATCGCCAAGGAATGTGTAGTCATTGCGGCGATGAAACAGCGTCAGGTTGAAAAAGCCATTGTCGCCCAGCGCATAGCCAAGATTGCCGCTGACCGAATAGGTCTCGCCCTCGCCATCGTAGAACTGCCCGGCCTGCGCGCGAACGCTGGCACCGGTATCGCTGCTTTTCAGCATGATGTTGATGACGCCCGCGATGGCATCAGACCCGTATTGCGCAGCAGCGCCTTCCTGCAGGATTTCGATGCGCTGCACGGCATCGGGCGGAATCAGATCGATCGAAGGTGCGGCCGAACCCTGAAACGGGCCGGAAATGACCTGCAGAATGGCCGAGCCGTGGCGACGCTTGCCGTTGACCATGACCAGCGTGTGGTTCGGGCTGAGGCCGCGCAAGCGCGCGCTCAGCGAGAAGTTGGACATATCGGTGCCCTGCGTCTGCGCCGTGAACGACGGGACGAGTTGGGTCAGCGCCTGGTTAAGGTTGGGCTGGCCGACCCGCGCAAGGGAATCTGCGCTAAGCAACGTGACAGGCGCTGCGGAATCAGCGGCCGATCCGCCTGCGCCGCGCGATCCGGTTACGATGATCTCATCAGTCACCGGCTGTTCGTCTGCCGGAGATTCCTGAGCCTGAGCTTGGGAAACGGCCAGAAAAGCCGAGCTTGTGACAAGAAGAGCTGTACGAACTGCTCTGAATACGGTCGACATCATGAACCCCCTGATGGTTGTCGACCTCTCCCGAAACGATGCCGGATGGTACACGCGGGCATTTCTGCCTTGCTCCTCCGGTCTTTATTGCGACCGAAACATGCTGGCAGGTGAACTTCACCGCCTCGCCCAGCACGTCCGACTTGGTCGCAAGCCTCGGTTCTTTACGGTTTGAAAACATACGTCATTTGACGCAGGGCCTGCGATGCTGACGCGGGTGTGGCCACAAATTGCCAACGTTTCCGGCATTTGCGCACTGTTTGGGGTGCCAACAAAGGAGTCGAGCGGACCGCTATGCGCACCTAAGGTTGTGGTGCAGCAGGAGAATGCGTGACAAATTTCGTGAAAGTCATTCAGCCCTGCTGCTGAAAAGGAGATTTCGAATGCAGCAAGGCCTGTTCCCGATCCGTTACACCTTGTTGGCCGCGTGCGCGCTGGCTGCAGCCCTGCCCGCTGCTGCTTCCGCGCAAGTGACCAAGATCCAGTCGAACCCCAGCGCGCTGATCCTTGATGCGGCGGACGTGAAGGCCGGGACCGACATGATCTTCCTGTCGGGCCAGCTTGCCTCGCCGGTCGCCCCTCCGGCGGCGGGTGCAACGGCGGACTTTGGCGATACGAAGACGCAGACCATCAGCGTGCTGACGAAGATCAAGGCCCTGCTCGAAGCGCGCGGTTATGCGATGGATGATCTGATCAAGCTGACGCTGTTCGTCGCAGCCGATCCGAAGCTGGGCAAAATGGACTTTGCCGGGGCCAACGATGGCTTCAAGATGTTCTTCAAGACCGCAGAAAACCCGTCGACCGTAGCCCGATCAACCTTTCAGGTGGCCGCACTTGTCGCTCCGCAGTTCCTGATCGAGATTGAGGCGATTGCCGCGAAGAAGCGCTGACCGGTTCAGGCTTCGGCCCATTGGCGCAGCAGGTTGTGGTAGACACCGGTCAGGCGGACAATCGCCTGATCGCCCTGCCCAACCTGCCCGGCCAGGGTCTGGATCGCCTGATCCAGTTCGAACAGGTTGGCGCGCGATGCATCATCACGCACCATCGACTGGACCCACAAAAAGCTGGCCACGCGCCGCCCGCGCGTGACCGGCTGGACCATGTGGAGCGAAGATGACGGATAGAGCACCGCATCACCCGCCGCCAGCTTGACCGTTTGCGCACCGAAGCGGGTTTCGATCACCAGTTCTCCGCCATCATAAGCGTCCGGGTCTTCCAGAAACACCGTCATCGACAAATCGCAACGCACGCGCCAATCCGTCCCTGCGCGCAGCCGCATTGCGTTGTCGACATGCAGGCCATAGGTCTGCCCGCCCGCATAACTGTTGAACATCGGCGGATAGATGCGGTTCGGCAGCGCAGCAGCGATGAACAGCGGATTGGCCGCCAGCGCGCCAAGGATCACCCGCCCGCCCTCGCGCGCAGCCTCACTGTCTTCGGGCAATTGCCGGTTGTTCTTCACCAGCCGCGCCTGTGGCCCGGTCGTGGCGCTACCGTCTTCCCACATCGCAGCATCAAGCAAAGCGCGCAGGGACGACACTTCTTCAGCGTGCAGCAGGCCGGGAATGGGCAGAAGCATTGTGCGGTGTCAGGCCGATTTCAGCACGAACGGAATCTCCACCACGCCTTTGACTTTTACCGGCGTGCCAGCGCGCATTGTTGGCTGCCAGCGCCAGCGACGCACGGAAGAAAGCGCGGCATCGTCAAGCCGGGGAAACCCGCTGCTGCGTGCAATCGAAATTGCCTCGACCGCGCCGTCCGTACCGAGCACCAACAGCAGTTCTACGATGCCCTGCTCCTTTCGGCGGCGGCTTTCGACCGGATAGCGCGGCGGATGGCCCGAAACCATGCGCGTGGCCAACGAGTCTGAGGTCATGGTGGATACCGCTGCAGGCGGGCTTGGAGGAGCCGGGGGTGCCGGTGGGGCAGAAAGCGTGGCGGGCTGGGCGACCGGCACCGTATCGGCAAACGCCATCGGTACAGGCTGCACGACGGGCACCATCAACGGCACCGGCGGCGGCGTGATCCGTATGTCGAGCTTTTGCTGCTGCGGCTTGTCCGGCGCGGCGGCGGGCGGTGGCGGAGGGGGCGGCGTGAGGTTTACTGCAACAAACCGATGTTCCGGCTTCGCCACCACCTGATACCCAAGCCCGAGCAGGATCGGGACGATGGCAAGATGAACCCCCACCGCAAGCGCGACGCCGGGCAGTTTTGCCCGGCCGCCTGCGCCATAGCGTCCCCCTGCTGGTATATAGGGCGAAGCGGACGCAGCAGAGGCGGCGATGGCCACCGAACCGTGGGGACGGTACGCCGCACCATTGCCGTGGTCTTCGGCAACCACAAAGGAGTCTTGTTCGAGGAACATGCCGCACTCCAACTGCGAATCACTTTCAAACGCAAGAGTGTTCTTGCAACAGATTCGCATTATTTGAAATGATCAGGATCAAAAATGCGGCAGGCCGCCCCGCCAGCGCAGAGCAGCCTGCCATGAAAACCAGCTTTTGATCAGAAGCTGTAGTTGAGGCTCAACACCGCCGAACGCGTCGGAGCGGGCTGTGCCCAGCTGCCGCCGAGGGCATTGCGCACGGTCGTCACGTACTTTTCATTGGTGAAGTTCTGCACGTTGACCTGCGCCAGCAGACGGTCGGTCACCGGGTAGGACACCATCAGGCGGTGGATGGTGTAGCTCGGGACGTTATACGGCACATAGGTTCCGGCAGTGAGCTGCGCCAGCGTCGGCGAGTTCAGCAGGAACTTGCCCTGATAGGTAAGGCCGTAGCCCAGTTCCAGCCCGAAGCCGAAGCGGTAGGTGGTGAAGAGGCTGCCCGAATGCTTGGGCGTGTTGATCAACTGTGTGCCACCGGTGGGATCGGGAAATGCCGCCGTGGTGCCGCAATCCGTGCCGGGATTGGCAAGGCAGAGGTTTGACACGCCCTGAAGAATCTCGGCATCAAGATACATGTAGTTGGCCGAAATCGTCCAGTTTTCGGTGATGTTGCCCGATGCACCGAACGATACGCCCTGGACGCGCTGCTTGCCGTCAAGCCGCTGCTCCACGATCGTGGGGTCACCCGATGGCACGCGGATGCTGTCACGATCATTGCGGAACCATGCAAGCGTCAGCAGCAGCTTCTTGTCGAACAGGTCAGCCTTGGCACCCACCTCGTAATTCTTGGTGGTCTCTGGCGCGAGATTGCAGGTGGCCACCGCGCAGGAACCATCGACTGCGGTCTGCGACGGGTTTTTGGAAGTACCTGTGGCGATATAGAGGCTGGTGTCCGGCGTCGGCTTGAACACTGCACCCACGCGATAGGAAAACAGGTTATCGTTGCTTTCGAACGGGCCGGTGGTCGCGCTGACCTGCCCCAGCGTGGCGCCGGTAGTGGCATAGGAAATCGTGCGGTTGGACCCGCGTACGTTTTCATACCGCACGCCGCCGTTCAGCTCGAACATCTCGCCGAACTTCATCGTATCGAACGCGTAGCCCGAAATCGCCCGGCGCTTGCCGCGATTGACGCTGCCAAGGATGAAGTTGACCGGGCCGGTGTAGACATTGCTGCCATAGGTAAACCCGGCCGGACCCTGCACCACCGCGCCCGGATTGGCGATGTTGACCAGCGCGAAGGCCGGTGTCGTGCCATCGGCATTGCGCGGCAGTGCGCCCTGCGTCTGGTCGAAATCCTCCCAGAGCGCTGAGCCGCCGATCACCAGATTGTGTTCGATTCCTGCGGTGGAGAAGCTGGCCGTCAGGTCAAGCTGGTCATAGAAAGTGCTGTTGTTGATGAAGCGCTGCACACCGCGCCCGCCGGTGGGTAGATAGTAGCCCGCAGGAACCGTCGCCGGGCATGCCGCCTCAACCGAAGGCACCGCGAACGTGCCGGGCTGCAGGCCGGTGGAGGCGAGACAGAACGTACCGGTGGGCTGGCTGGTGATGGTATCCTGCGCGATATGTTCATATCGCGTCAGGTTGCGGATGCTCACCCCATCGCCCAACTCGTGGCTGAAGATCGCCTGCACCGCATTGGTCTTGGAATTCTGCTTGTCGAGATTGGCGAAACCGTAATAGCCGCTGCGGTCAAAGTCCGAAAGGAACCCGCCGAGGTTGGCGTAATAGCGCAGCCCGTACTGCGGCATGCTCTCATCATTGAGATGCTCGTACTGCAACGTCAGGCTGGTCGGGCCATCCACGCCAATCTTGATCGAAGGCGCAACGCCCCAGCGCTTGTAGAATTCCACGTCGCGGCCGGGCACGTCATTTTCGTGATAGACCGCATTCAGGCGCACTGCGATCAGATCCGACACACGCTTGTTGATGTCCACCGTGGCGCGATAATAGTTGTCGGTGCCAACACCAGCATTGATCACGCTCTGATCGGTGCCCAGCGGCTTCTTGGTGACAAGGTTGATGTTGCCTGCAACCGAACCGCCACCATTGAACACCGAGTTCGCGCCGTTGGCGACTTCGATCTGTTCGATGTTGTAGGTTTCGTTGCGGTTCTGGAACGCGCCGCTGCGCACGCCATCGATGGTCACATCGTTCTTGGCGTCCTGCCCGCGCAGGATGATGCGGTCACCATAACCAAAACCGCCCTCGCCTGCGCCGAACGTGATGCCCGGCACGGTCTGCAGCACATCGCGCAGCGTCAACAGGTTCTGCTGCTGCATCGACTTGGACGAGATCACCGTGATCGTCTGCGGCGTATCGAGCAGCGGCGCTGTGTATTTGGGCGACGCGGCGCGCTCTACTTTGACCTGCGGCTCCTCGATCACGGTGTCGGTCACGGTCATGCCGCCAAGGCGCTGGTTGCTTTCAGCCTCCTGCGCGTGGGCCGGGCCGGTGAAGGCCATCGCGCCTACGCAACCCAGCGCCAGAAAGGATGGAATGGTCTTGGAATCGGACATGCTTACCCCTCAAATTTCAACAGATGCATCACGATGCCGAGACCCGCTATTGCGAGTCACTCGCATTGTCAATGAGGGTTTGGAGGGAGATTGGGTCGCTATGCAGTTGGACTAAATGGGTTTTCCGGAAAAATCCCGCAAACACGGGCGATCCACACGCCCTAGGGCATCCGTAAAACTTCCAAACCTTTTCGCTCTTGCATATCGTTCGCATTAATTAGATAGGCGGACCAGTTCGTTGCAGACTCGCAATCGTCGGAGATGTTTCTTGGAAGTGGTTGAACGCCCAAAATCCACCGACAGCATTCCCGAAGCGCCGCGCATAAGCAGTGCGGCTGGCAATGCGCGGCACCCCAACTCGGCGCGGGTCAGCCACAGCAAGCGGCGCAAGTCATCGCGGCAGTTCTGGATGAAGCAGTTGCATACGTGGCATTGGGTCAGCGCTGCGGTCTCTCTGGTTGCGATGTTCCTCTTTTCGGTCACCGGCTTCACGCTGAACCACGCTGCATCGATCGGAGCAGACCCCAAGGTCGAAACCGCGCAGGCCCGGTTGCCCGCCCCCTCGCTGGCCATACTGGCCAAAGGCCCGGCGTCTGCGGAATTGACCGACGCGCTACCTCTGCCTGCCCCCGTGGCTGACGATGTGAAGCGTCTTGTCGGCGTCAACGCCAAGGGCGTCGCAGCGGAATGGTCAGACGCGGAAGTCTATGTCGCCGTGCCCGGTCCCGGGCGCGACGCATGGGTGAGCATTGATCGTGCCACAGGCGCGATGGAAGCCGAACGCACCAATCGCGGGTTCATCTCTTTCGTCAACGACCTGCACAAGGGCCGCAACACCGGCACCGCATGGTTCTGGCTGATCGATGCGCTGGCGGTGGCCTGCGTGATCTTCACTTTCACCGGGCTGTTGCTGCTGCAGCTTCACGCAAAGCACCGCCCTTCCACCTGGCCGCTGGTCGGGCTGGGCACGGCGGTGCCTCTGATCATCATTCTGCTGTTCATGCACAGCTGAACTTTTCGAAGAACGGAACCTTTACCGATGAAGAAAAGCCTAGTTCTTGCCGCCGGGATAATCGCCGCCCCCGTTTCGACCGCCGCGTCTGCCGGAACCATCACCATCACGATTCCGCGCATCAACGCCTCGGAATACCATGTCCCCTACGTGGCGGCGTGGATCGAACCGGCAGGCGGCGGGCAGGCGCGCACGCTGGCGGTGTGGTATGATGTTGACAAGGTTGGCAATGAACCGGGCACCAAGTGGCTGGCAGACCTGCGCACATGGTGGCGCAAGGGCGGCCGCAGCCTGAAGCTGCCCGCCAATGGCGTAAGCGGCGCGACCCGCGCACCGGGCGCGCACCGCATCACCATCCCCACCAACGTCAAAGCCGGAGCCTACACGCTCCACGTCGAAGCGGCGCGTGAAGATGGCGGGCGCGAACTGGTGTCGATGCCGCTGACCATTCCTGCCGCCAACGGTCGTGCCACCGGCAAGGCCGAACTGGGCGCGATCACCATTTCCGCCCGCTGAAATTCAAGCTGAAAGGTTCAACCATGACCGCCAAATCTCTCCTCCTGCTTGCCGCCGCCGCCATCGGCGTTGCAGCACCGGCCAGCGCGCATAATGCGTGGCTCCTGCCCTCGATCACCGTGCTGTCGGACACGGTCCAGAGCGTCACTGTCGACATGGGCGCGTCGACTGCTCCGTTCGAGCCGAACCACCAGCCCCTGCCTGCTGAAAACGTGAAGGTATGGGCGCCCGATGGCTCGATGGGCAAAGTGGAGAACGCATCGCGCGGGCGCTATCGCTCAACCTTTGACGTCAAGATCGACAAGCCGGGCACATGGCGCATCGGCATGGAAAACAACGGCATCGGCGGCACGTTCAAGGTGAACGGTGAACAGTGGATGGTCGGCCGCCGTCGCGGACCTCCGGCTGCTCCGGGGGGTGCTGCTCCTGCGATGACGCCACCGCCCGCCCCGCCTGCGGCAGCCGGAGCCGCTCCCGGCGGTCCCAATAGCCCACAGGGCGGGCGTCCCAGCATCGATCGCAGCCACATTGTCGCCACGGTCGATGAAATCCCCGCAGGCGCGACCGACCTGGATCTGACCGAAACGACTGGCCGCAACGAATTCTTCGTCACGGCGGGCGAACCGAGCGATACCCTGTTCAAGGCCACCGGCAAGGGTCTGGAATTCGTGCCCGTCACGCTGCCGACCGACCTCGTTTCAAACGAACCCGGCCAGTTCCGCTTCCTCGTCGATGGCAAGCCTGCCGCTGGCCTTGAAGTGGAAGTGATCCCCGGCGGCCGCCGCTATCGCGAGGCCGATCAGGCGCAGAAGCTGAAAACCGATGCGCAGGGCCTGCTCACCGTCAACTGGCCGGGCGCGGGCTTCTACTGGATCAACGCCAGCCATACCGACGACAAGCCTTCCAACCCAAAGGCTGCCAAGCGTCGGATGAGCTACACCGCAACGCTCGAAGTCCTTGCCCCATGATCGAAACAGCCCCGGCACCGCGCATTGCGGTGCCGGTCGAGATTGACGCTGCGGCGCTGCGAGGTTTCGATCCCGCAGCGCCGGTTTGCACGCTCTCTGGCGAGACGATGGGCACGACATGGCAGGTGCAAGCCGCCCTGCCAGAACGGCTTGGGCTTGCGACGGATGACGTGAAGACGAGGATTCAGGCGCGTCTGAACGCTATTGTCGGCGAGATGAGCCATTGGGACGAAGCCTCAAACCTCTGCCGCTTCAACCGCGCGAATGCAGGCTCTGCCACCCAACTTCCAACCGATTTCGCCCAAGTCATCGCCTGCGCCCTTAACGTTGCACGCGAAAGTGACGGCGCATTCGATCCGGCGCAGGGGCAGTTGACCGACCTATGGGGCCTCGGCCCCAACCCCGCCCCCGCAGAACCTGAAGCCACCGCCATTGCCGAGGCGCAAAGTGTATCAGGCTGGCGCAAACTGGCGTTCGATCCATCCACCTCAGCGCTGCACCAACCCGGCGGCTTGTGGCTAGACCTGTCCGGCATCGCCAAGGGTTACGCCGTCGATGCGGTCGCAGACCTGCTTGGCACCCTTGGCATCAGCCATGCGCTGGTGGAGATCGGCGGCGAATGCACTGGGCGCGGGATGCGGCCTGATGGTGACCCGTGGTGGGTCGATCTGGAAAGCCCACCCGGCCTTTCCCTGTCCCCGTTGCGCGTGGCGCTGCACCAGTTGTCTGTCGCGACATCGGGCGATTACCTGCGCGGCGCACATACGCTCGATCCGCGTACCGGATGGCCCGCCATTCACGGCACCACGGCAGTCAGCGTGCTGCACCGCCACTGCATGGAGGCCGATGCCTGGGCCACTGCGCTCGGCGTCGTAAAACTTCCCGAAGCGCAAGCGCTGGCCATCCGCCATGATCTCGCCGCACGTATCGTTCTACGCTCGGGCGCGGAATGGCTCAGCCCGGCATTGCGAGCCATGCTATGACCACCCCGCTCCAGAAAATCCCCCCGCAAATCGCCGCACTGGCCGATTACGAGGCGTTTGCGAGGGACCGCATAGGCCCCGGCACATGGGCCTATATCAACGGCGGCGCGGGCGATGAATGGACCCTGCGTGAAAACGTCACCGCCTTCACCCGCCTGCCCCTGCGCACCCGCGTGCTGCGCCCGATGCAAAGCGCATCTACCGCGCTCAACCTGTTAGGCTGCGCAATGGACGCCCCCATCCTGATCGCGCCGATGGCCTTTCACGGCCTGTGCCACCCCGATGGCGAAGCCGCCACCGCGCTCGCCGCCGGAGCCACCGGCACAACCCTCGTCGTCAGCACGCAGGCAGGCCAGTCCATCGAACAGATCGCGCAAGCCGCCCCCGGCCCGTTGTGGTTCCAGCTCTACATCCAGCCCGACCGCACCTTTACCGAGCGCCTCGTCGCCCGTGCCGAGGCTGCGGGCTATCGCGCGCTGGTGCTTACCGTCGATGCCCCGGTCAACGGCGTGCGCAATGCCGAGGCGCGCGCACGCTTCACCCTGCCCCCTCACATCCGCGCGGTGAACCTTGAAGGCATGATCCACCCCGCCCCCGGCCGCGACGGCGCACTGCTGTTCGGCACGCCGCTGCTGGAAAGCGTTCCCGTGTGGGAGGACATCGCGTGGCTGCGCACCCTCACCCGCCTGCCGATCCTGCTCAAAGGCATTGTCGACCCCGATGATGCGCTCCGCGCGCTCGATTGCGGGATCGATGGCCTGATCGTCTCCAACCACGGCGGTCGCACCCTTGATGGTGTGCCCGCCGCGATAGACCTGCTGCCCGCCATTGCCGAAGTGGTGGACGGCCAAGTACCGCTGCTGATGGACGGCGGCGTGCGGCGCGGCACCGATGTGCTGCGCGCGCTCGCCTTGGGCGCAAATGCCGTGCTGGTCGGCCGCCCGATCCTCCACGCCCTAGCCACCGCAGGTGCGCTCGGCGTCGCCCACGCGCTGCGAGTCTTGCGCGCAGAATTCGAACTGGCGATGGCACTCACCGGCTGCCGCACGCTGGCCGACATCGACAGCGGCTGCTTACACCAAAACGTGCGTGACAATCCCCACCACCGCCGCTAACCGCCGCGCGGCATGTCATCGCTTCGCGCCTTCTTCTGCAACAACCGCAATCTGGCCCTGCTGGTGGTCCTGATTGCGCTGTGCATGAAGATTCTGGTGCCCGCCGGTTTCATGATCAGCCCTACCGCCAAGGTTTTCACCGTGCAGATCTGCGACGATCAGCTCGGCAACCACGCGGTCCGGCAGATTGCGATTCCGATGAAGTCCGGCCTGATCGATGCCGGAGCCAAGCAGGCGGGCAAAAGCGCAAGCGGGGAATGCCCCTTCGCCGGACATTCCATGACCGCGCTTGGCGGTGTCGATCCGGTGCTGCTGGTGCTGGCGCTGGCCTTCATCCTTGCGCTGGGCTTTGCGCCGGTCACCACCCCACGCGCAGCCCGCATTGCCTTCCTGCGCCCACCCTTGCGCGGCCCACCGGCTCTGGCCTGACAGGCTGAACGGTTACGCGGGCCGCATCTGGCCCGTTATCAAGGCGCGCGCTGCACCCCAGCGCACACCCTCCGCACAGCCTTTTTGCATCGAACCCTTGTTCCGATCCGCAATCAGGATTGCCCAGAATGTCGAACACCACTTTCCGCCCGGCCCTCATGGCCGGTGCCGCCACCCTTTGCCTCGTTTCCGCCGCCGCCCACGCCCAAGGCATTGGCCAGCAGCAAGACGTGATCATCGTCACCGCCTCGCGCACCGGCACGCTCACCGCCCCCACCACGGGTGAAGCCCGCGCCGCGCTCGAACGCATTCCCGGCGCCATCGGCTTTGTCGAAGACAGCACCTTTTCAGACGATTTCACCCAGAGCATCGGCGATGCCCTCGCCCTCACGCCCGGTGTTTTTGCCGATATCAGCGCCCAGCGCGAAAGCCGCATTTCGGTGCGTGGTTCGGGCCTCAATTCCGGCTTCGAACGGCGCGGCCTCACCGTGCTGCGCGATGGCGTACCGATCAGCCGGGCCAGCGGCAGCACCGAATTTCAGGAAGTCGATCCGCTGACGATCCGCTATCTTGAGGTCTACAAGGGCGCGAATGGCCTGCGCTTTGGTGCGGCCTCGCTCGGCGGCGCGGTCAATGTCGTCAGCCCCACCGGACGCACGGCCAATGCTCCATTCACCGCGCGCATCGAAGGCGGCAGCTTTGAAACCCTGCGCGGCAACTTTTCGGTTTCAGGCGCAGGTGACACGGTGGACTACTTCGTCGGCGTCACCGGCCTCACCAGCGATGGCTACCGCGAACACAGTTCGGTCAAAAGCGTCTACGCCCACGGCAACCTTGGCATCAAGCTTTCGCCAGATATCGAAACCCGCTTCTACTTCACTGGCCTGAGCGACAATTTCGAACTCGCAGGATCGCTGCGTCTGGCCGATGCTCTGGCCAATCCGCGCGCGGCGGGACGCCCCGTCACGGTCGGCCCGTTCTTCCCCGGCGGCCCGGTCACGACGCTTGACCCCGGCCCGGTCGCGGATGACTGGGACCGAAATCTTGACGTTCTGCGCCTCTCGAACGTCACCGCCTTCACCCTCGGTCAGTCCAAGCTGGAACTGGGTGGCTGGTACGCCCGCCGCGTGCTCGATCACGCGATCACCCGCTTTGCAGGGATCATCGCCCAGACCGAGGACGAAGTCGGCGGCTCGTTGCGCCTGTCCGGCACGGTGCCGATGGGCACCAGCGATGCGCGCTGGACCGTGGGCGGTTGGCACGCCTTTTCCACCAACAATGCCAGCACTTTTGCCAACGTGGCGGGTGAACGCGGAGCCTTGCGCACCCGTTCGGATCAGGATTCCAGCACCACCACCGGCTTTGCCGAACTGGACGTTCCGCTCACCGGATGGCTCAATGCCGTGGGCAGCGGGCAATATTCGCGCGTGGTCCGCGATGTCGACGGGCAAGTCGCCACGGTCAGCGGGCGCGGCGAGTATGATCAGTTCAACCCACGCTTCGGCCTTGTCGCCAGCCTTGGGCAGGACGCACAGGTGTTCGGCAATGTCAGCCGCAGCTTTGAACCGCCAACACTGTCAGACCTGACCTCCGGCGGCGCAACGCCCTTCGCCCCGCTCGATCCGCAACGCGCCACCACGTTCGAAATCGGCACACGCGGCCAGCAAGGCGCGCTGTCGTGGGACGTGGCGTTCTATCGCGCTGAAATCGCAAACGAATTCATCGACAACGCGATCAACAACGGCGCGACCACCGTTACCGTCAACGCGGATCGCACGATCCATCAGGGCATCGAAGCTGGGCTGGACCTGTTCGTGGCCAAAGAAGCGCTGCAGGCCCGCGGCGAGCAACTGCGGCTCAGCGTCGCCTACACGCTCAACGACTTCCGCTTCGACAACGATGCGCTGTTCGGTGACAATGCGTTGGCAGGCGTGCCCCGCCACGTGCTGAACGCCGAGGCCCGGTTTGACCGCAAGGACCGGTTCTATGTCTCGGCCAACCTCCGCTGGGTGCCGCAAGGCGCGTGGGCAGACTACGCCAACACCGAACGGCCCGATGGCTACGAATGGGTCGGGCTGACCGCCGGGGTTTATCTGATGGATGGGCTGAAACTCTTCGCTTCGGTCGAGAACCTGTTCGACGTGGTCCACATTTCCAACGTCTCCACCGTCACCAACCAATCGCGTGAGCGTGCGGCGATCTACACTCCGGGTCAGGGTCGCGCCATCTATGGCGGCCTGAGCTTCGGCTTCTAACGGGAGCGGGCAACATGAGCACCAAGGCAAAGATGGGCCGCTGGTCCTTTTCCAAGCACCAGTGGCTGGCCATGATCGGCGGCATTTCGCTGCTGGTCTGGGGCATTTCCGGCCTCACCCACGTGTGGCTCGCACTTTATGGGCCGCAACAGGCGGTGTTCATGCCACCCGCCCAGCCGGTTGATCTGGCGGGATCGAAACCGGTGGCGCAAACCCTTTCCGCCGCCGGGATCACCCGTCCCATCGCCGTGCGCACCGTGCCTTCGGCGCAAGGCACGCTCTATCAGGCAACCGTCGATCCGCTGGCCGAACGCCGCTATTTCGATCCCGCAACCGGGGCCGAAGTGGCGGGGCAGGACCGGCGGCAGGCCGAATATCTCGCGCGGCATTACCTTGCGGAAAAGCGCCCGGTCAGCGGCATCGAATTGCAAACCGCGTTCGATGGCGATTACCCTTGGGTCAACCGCCTGCTTCCGGTGTGGAAAGTCCGCTTCGCCGGGGACGACGGCGTGATCGCCTATGTCCACACAGAAACTGGCAGTCTGGCCGCCGTCAGCAATAATACCAAGGCCGTGCAGCAGCGCGTCTTCCGCTGGCTGCACACGTGGGACTGGTTTCCGCAGCAGGCTGAATGGCTGCGCGTGGCAATCGTCGGCCTGATGGTCGCCAGCCTTGCCGCGCTGGCGGTGACCGGCATCGTGATGCTGGTGGCCATCCGACGCAAAAAGCGCTTGCCCGGTGCGCGTGGATGGCATCGCGCCTCGGGCTACGTTCTCGCCCTGCCGCTGCTGATGTTCTCGCTCAGCGGGATCTACCACCTTGTACAGTTCTCGCTCGAACCACCCGTCAGCCAACTGCGTATGGGGCGTCCGCTCGATCTTTCCGCGGGGCGCTATCCGGTGGAGCAGGACTGGGCCGCGCTCGCAGGCGGTCAAGAGGTGCGCGCGCTGTCACTGGTCGAAGGCCCGGAAGGCCAGCCGCTCTATCGCCTCGATCTTGCCGCCGCGCCGATGGCCGGTGGCGGAGAGCACGATCACCACGCACATCACGCGCCCAAAACCCCCGACGCCATCCGCAAGGCTCGCTTTGACGGCCTCCAACCGGGCGGCGCATCAGTCTATGTCGATGTAACCACAGGAAAGGCCGTGCCGCTGGCCGACCGCGAACTGGCGCTGGTCATCGCCAAGCGCTTTGCCGGGAGCGATGCTCCGGTCACTGGCACCACCCTCATCACCCGCTTCGGCACCGACTACGATTTCCGCAACAAGCGTCTACCGGTCTGGAAAGTGGACTTCGGCGCGCCGGTCAACGCCAGCCTCTTTGTAGACACCGCCACCGGCGTACTGGCTGATCGCGTGGAGGATTGGCAGAAGCCCGAACGTGTGGTGTTCAGCTTCATCCACAAATGGAACTTCCTGTACCCGGTGGGCAAGCTGGCGCTCAACGGCATTGTCGGCGGGGCTGCCTTGGCGCTCGTCGTGCTGATGGGCGGGATAGGCCTGTGGCTGGATATCAAGCGGCGACGCAAACTGCGCAAAGTCGCTTGATGACCCGGGCGGCGCTATGCCGCCGCCCCTCACACCTGATATTGGGTGCAAAGCTCGCACAATGCGTGGATGATTCCCCGCACAATCGGGTCTTTCAGGCTGTAATAGCGGGTCTGCGCCTCACCCCGGATCGACACGATCTCTTCCTCGCGCAGCAGCGCCAGATGTTGCGATACGGCAGACTGCGAAAGGCCGGTCAGTTCGACCAACTCCGTTACCGAAACCTCACCCTCGTCCATGCGGCACATCATCAGCAGCCGCTCGGGGTGGCTCATAAGACGCATACGCCCCGCCATGCGGTTCGCGTTGGTCTTCAGTTCGCTAAGGTCGGTCGGCTTCATGGCCGCAGCTCCGTAAAAGGACAGTCGTCATCCCGCAATACCACGCAGATGGCAAGAATGACGACGGCCCGATATCAGATCAACGCTCGACCGGAAGACCGGCCGATTGCCATGCGCCAAATCCGCCTGCCAGATGGGTGTCAACCGCACCTTGCGCCGTGCTGCACTTGTCCAGCGCCATGCCCGAACGCTTGCCGCCAAGGCAGTTCAGCACCAGCGTTTTTCCGCCAGCATCGGGCAGTTGCGAAGGCTGGAAAGTGGACAGCGGCATGTTCACAGCGCCGGGAATGTGCCCTTCTTCGAATTCGTTCACCTCGCGCACATCGACGACGAGAACCTCACCTGCCTGCAACAAACCTTGAAGGTGCTGCGCGGTCACTTCCTTGTGCTGCGGGGCACTGTTTTTGCCAAAACCGAAAACCATCTGATCCACCTTTCGTCAAAATCGCGCCATCATCCCTGCTCGTAAGCCGGGATTGTCAGGACACTCCTAACATTATGACTTGCTAATATCATGCAGGCATTATATTCGTCAATCATGATTCATGGGGAAGCGATTTTTCGCGCCACGAAGGAGACGATGAAATGACGATTGATGCTGCCGTATTCCGCTTGGCCGGGCTGGTCGTGTTGGCCAGCGTTGCATTGGCGCACTGGGTCAACCCCGGATTCCTCTGGCTCACTGCCCTTGCCGGCCTCAGCCTGCTCATCGCTGGCTTTACCGGCATTTGCCCGGCAGCGATGGCCTTCAAAAGGCTGGGTATCCGCTCCAGCAATGTCTTCAAGTAACGCCAACCTGAAATGCGCTCAAAGGAACATCGATTGATGACCGACACCGCACTCCAACAAGCCATTGCTCAGGTTAGGGAAGCTGCCGCCCCGGTCGTCCGCACCTTCTTTGACGTGCCAACCTTCACCGCCACCCATGTGGTCCACGATCCCGCCACGAAGCGCGCGGCGATCATTGATTCCGTTGCGGATTTTGACCAGCCATCAGGCCGCGTCACGCACGCTTCGGCAGACGCGGTCATCGCCTATGTCCGCGCCGAGGGCCTGGGCGTAGACTGGCTGCTTGAAACCCACGCCCACGCCGATCACCTCTCCGATGCGCCCTATCTGCAGGAGCATCTGGGCGGCACCATCGTGATCGGGCGCGATATCCTGACCGTGCAGGGTGTTTTCGGCAGCATTTTCAATGAGCCGCACAGCTTTGCGCGCGATGGGTCGCAGTTTGACCGGCTGCTGCATGATGGCGAGGCGTTTGCGCTGGGCAGCATTCCCGCCGTGGCGCTGCATGTGCCCGGCCATACGCCGGCCTGCATGGCCTATGTCATTGGCGATGCTGTGTTTGTCGGCGATACGCTGTTCATGCCCGATTATGGCACCGCCCGCGCCGATTTCCCCGGCGGCGATGCACGCACGCTGTTCCGTTCAATCCGCCGCCTGATGCAGCTGCCCGATGAAACGCGCGTGTTCCTCTGCCACGACTACAAGGCGCCGAACCGCGATACGTTTGTGTGGGAAACCACCATCGGTGCAGAGCGCACCGGCAACGTCCATGTCCACGGCGATGTGTCCGAGGACGATTTCGTGCAGATGCGTGAGGCGCGTGACAAGACTTTGGGCATGCCGCGCCTGATCCTCCCATCGATTCAGGTGAACATCCGCGCCGGGCATTTGCCGGAACCGGAGGGCAACGGAACCCGCTATCTGAAGCTTCCGCTCAACGTTCTCTGAACAGCACCTAGATGCACCTAGCTGCACCTAAGCGCCTCTGAACCACACCGGAAACGCCGCAAATGTACAGCGAAATCCAGTATTTGCTCGGGGCAGCCAGCGGGGTTCTGATCGGCTTCACTTTGGGCCTCGTCGGCGGCGGAGGATCGATCCTCGCGGTGCCTTTGATGGTCTATGTGGTCGGCGTCAAAAGCCCCCACCTCGCCATCGGCACCAGCGCGCTGGCGGTCGCCGCCAATGCACTGGCGGGCCTGTTCAACCACGCGCGTGAGAAGAACGTGAACTGGCGCTGCGGCGGGTCGTTCGCGCTGGCAGGTGTGATGGGTGCGCTGGGTGGATCGACGCTGGGCAAGGCGTTTGACGGCGAAAAACTGTTGTTTCTCTTCGCCTTGCTGATGCTCGTCGTTGCAGTGCTGATGTATCGCGGGCGCGGCGATACCGGGATCGAGGGCGTGCAGTGCAACCGCGAGAACCTGCCCAAGGTCGTGCTGTTCGGCATTGGCACCGGCATCCTTTCAGGCTTCTTCGGCATCGGCGGCGGATTTCTGATCGTTCCCGCCCTCGTCGCCTCCACTGCCATGCCGATCTACCGCGCCATCGGCACCTCGCTGATCGCAGTTGCCGCCTTCGGCCTCACCACCGCCGCCAACTACGCCGCATCGGGGCTGTTGGACTTCCCGCTGGCCGGAGCGTTCATCGCAGGCGGGATTGTCGGCTCGGTGCTCGGCGCGATGGCGGCCAAGCGGTTGGCGGGGGCCAAGGGACTGCTGAACACCGTGTTTGCGACACTGATCGTGGTGGTGGCCGCTTACATGCTCTATCGCAACTGGCTGTCGTTCACCGCATAGACCCGCTGCGCCAGCCAATCGAGGCCGGGGCGGTGGTTGACCAGTATGAGGCCGGTGCCGGTTTCGCGCAGCCACGTGTCGAGCGCCTGCGCCACGCCCATTTCCGTTTGCAGATCAAGACCTTCGCTCGGCTCATCGAGCACCAGCCAAGGTTTGCCCGCCAGCAGCGCGCGGGCGAGCGAGAGGCGTTTGCGCTGGCCGCCGGACAGGCGCGCGCCATCGGGGCCGAGCCAGGTTTCGAGCATAGCGGGCATCGCGCGCACCGTATCGGCAAGGCAGGCAATTTCAAGCGCGGCCCACATTTCGGCCTCGCTCACCCTCGGTCGTGCCAGCCGGAGATTGTCGGCCACGGTGCCTGCGAGCAGCGGCGCATCTTGCGCCGACATGGCAAAGAGCCCGCGTAACTGATTGATATTCAGACCTTCCACCGGCCTGCCGTCAATCAACGCAACCTGCGATGCATCGCGGCGCAACCCGCACAGCGCTTGCACCAGCCGTGTCTTCCCGCTGCCCGATGGCCCGGAAATCCGCACACGCTCGCCGGGTCTGAGCATAACGGACTGCGCGCCCTCTCCCAACGTGATCGTGGCGGAGACCGGCAGTTTTGCATCATCCACCCCGCGCTCCGGCATTTGCGCGATCTGCGACAGCCGCGCCAGCGCCGCATCCACGCGGGCGCGCTGGAGCAGTGAGTGGCTCACACCGCCCAGCGCTTCAAAAGCGGCAGCCCCGGCAAGCGCAGCCAAGGCCTGCAACGCAACAGGCGCTGCGCTGGTGGCGAGCATCAGCGCTACGGTGCATGACGCGACGGTCAATTGCACCGCCTGAAGCCAACCCTCTGCGCGGACAATGGCGGCGCGCGCCTGATCGACCTTATCGCCTTCCGCGCCGAGCAGCATGCCCACCTTTTCGGCTTGCCCGTAGAGCGCGAGTTCCACGCTGGCGGTGGCGTATTCGGCATAGAGCGCCTTGAGCCGTTCAAGCGCCGCGCCGTGATCCTGCCAAGGCTTGGCAAGCCAGCGTGGTGCGAACGCGCGCGTGGCAAGAACGCTGGTGGCGAGGCCTATTCCCAGAATGACGGCGGCCAGCGGTCCGGCCAGCACCGCCGCCGCCAGCCCGGCCACCGCGCCCGCCGTGGCTGACGTGACCGAAACGCGCCGGATCGCCAGATCTTCCAAGGCTTCGACATCGCTGCCGAGGTGTGCAGCGATGGTGCCGCTGCCCCGGCGAGTCATCTCTGCCATATCGGCGGCAGCGAGGCGGGCGAAGAGGCGCGGGCGCACGTCCGCAAGGCTGTTCAGCGCATCGCGGTGGCTGAGCAGGCGTTCGAAATAGCGCGCCAGCGTGCGCGTGATGGCCAGGCCGCGAATGCCTGCGCTGGGGAGCAGGTAGTTGAAGGCCTGCACCGCCGCCACGCCGCCCGCTCCGGCCAAGGCCGCGCCGGTCAGGAACCAGCCCGACACCGCAAGCAGGCCGACGCCGGACAGCGCGGCTAGTGCGCCTGCCAGCCCGGCAGCGAAGCCTGCCCGGCGACCGGCGAGTTGGGCGATGGGAAGATCTGCGCTCATGCGCAGGGCACCGTGGTTTGCGCCACTTCGATCAGCAAGGGATCGTGCGTGGCGACTATGACCAGGCGAGTCCGGGCGACTTCGCACAGAACGTCGATGACCGTTTGCACCGTCGCTGCATCAAGATCGGCGGTCGGTTCATCCAGCAGCAGGATCGGGCGGCCCGAAAGGATCGCCCGGGCAATGCCGATGCGGCGGCGCTCTCCGCCCGACAGACCCGAGCCGACAGGGTCGATCACCAAATCGCCACCACGCGCATGGAGCAGCGCGTCGAGGCTCAGGCGCTGCGCCAGATCGAACCAATCAGCATCGCCCGCACTACCAAGCAAGATGTTTTCGGCCAGCGTACCGGGCAGCAGCAAAGGGCGTTGGCCGCTCCAGCCGACATGCGGGTTGAGCGCGCCGGGCGCAATTTCATCCCCTGCCGTGAGCAGGCTTCCGGAAGCGACCGGGACCATGCCGACGATGGAGTGGAGCAGCGAGGACTTGCCCGAACCTGTGGGTCCGGTGACGGCGTGAAGCCCGGTTTCCGGCCAAGCTGCGCTGAAGGGGCCGATGGTGGAGCCGTCATCATAGCGCACGAGCAGTTCGTGAAGCGTGAGGCCTTCCGGCGCGATAAGCTGCGGTTGTGCTTGCGCCAGCATCGCTTCGGCCCGCGCAAGCTCAGGCTGCATCGTTGCCATCGCGGCCTCACCCTGCTGCTTTTCGTGATAGGCGGCGGCCATGCGGCGCATGCCGAGGTAAAATTCCGGCGCGAGCGCAAGGACGAAGAAGGCGCGCGTCAGGTCCAGGGTTTCCGGCGCGGGGAACGGCAGGATGCCGAGCAGCGAGAATCCGCAATAAACCGCCACCAGCGCGACCGAGAGCGCGGCGAAGAATTCCAGCACTGCGCTGGAAACAAAGGCGATGCGCAGCACGCGCAGGGTGCGCATTGCCACGTCCTGCGCGGCGCTGGCGATCTGGCGGGTGACGCGATCCTCTGCGCCGAAGCTGACGATGGTGGGCAGCGTGCGGGCGCGGTCAACGAACAGGCCGGTCATGCGTGACAGCGCGAGGTGCTGACGCTCTGCCTCCACGCGCGCTGCGGTGCCCGCAAGGATCATCCCGAAGGCGAACGGGATCAGCGTGGCGAGCATGATCGCAGCGGCAATCCAACTGGCAAGCGCGGCCAGCGCAGCGCAAATCAGGGGAGAAAGCATGGCGGCACTGCGGATCGGCGCGAACTTACCAACATAGCCATCCAGCACTTCGACATCGTCGATAGCGGTGCGCAAGTCCTCACCCGGCAAGCGCCCCCGGCGGTATCCGGTGGGCAACAGGGCAGCGAACAGGCGGGTCCGCAAGGCCTGCTTGGCAGTATTGGCGGCGGCTTGCCCCTTTGCCGCCCCGCGCGACTGGGCCAACGCCCGCAGCGGTCCGCTGAACGCGAGAGCAACAAGCGCGAGCATCGTCGCCCAAGCCGACCGCCCCTCCATTCCGCTGCCGAGCCAGAAGGCGAGCGCGGCAGCGAACAACGCCGCACCAGCAACATCTGTTTGCCACCAAGCAGCGGCGCGGCGCGCGTGGCGCGATTTCGATTTCAGGAATGCAGAAGCAAGCTGGGTCATTTCAAGACCCGCTTATGGCGCGCCCCTTTGGGTGACTGCAAGTGTATATTACCGTTTTCTGATATTGCTAAGTGTGATAGACGCCGGGCCAAGTCGAGTCGGGCCTGTTCTGGCAATGATCCGGCCTGTCACGAACCGGAGCTTCCTTTATGGATATGGCCGTCGTCGAACTTTCGCGGTTTCAGTTTGCGCTGACCGCGATGTATCACTTTTTGTTTGTGCCGCTGACGCTCGGCCTGTCGTTCATGCTGGTGATCATGGAGAGCGTGTTCGTGATGACAGGCCGCCCGATCTGGCGGCAGATCACGCGGTTCTGGGGCAAGCTCTTCGGCATCAACTTTGTGCTGGGCGTGGCAACGGGCCTGACGATGGAGTTCGAGTTCGGGACCAACTGGTCCTACTATTCGCACTACGTCGGCGATATTTTCGGCGTGCCGCTGGCGATTGAAGGGCTGATGGCCTTCTTCCTTGAAGCCACGATGGTGGGCCTGATGTTCTTCGGCTGGGACCGGCTTTCGCGCGTGGGGCACCTTGCGGTGACCTTCTGCGTGGCGCTGGGCAGCAACCTTTCGGCGCTGTGGATCCTGATTGCCAACGGCTGGATGCAGAACCCGGTGGGGTCGCGCTTCAATCCCGATACGATGCGGATGGAAGTGACCGATTTTACGGCGGTGCTGTTCAATCCGGTGGCGCAGGCAAAGTTCGTCCACACCGTCAGCGCGGGCTATGTCTGCGCAGCGGTGTTCGTGATGGGCGTTTCGGCGTGGTATCTGCTCAAGGGCAAGTGGGTGGGCGTGGCCAAGCGGTCGATGATGGTGGCATCGGCGTTCGGTCTGGCGTCCAGCCTCTCGGTCGTGGTGCTGGGCGATGAATCCGGCTACGCGCTGACCGACAACCAGAAGATGAAACTCGCCGCGATTGAAGCGATGTGGCACACCGAGCCCGCTCCGGCGGGGCTTTCGATCTTCGGCATTCCCAGTCTTGTGAGCGAGTCCACCGCCTACGAAGTGAAGATCCCCTATGTGCTGGGCCTGATCTCCACCCGCAGCCTGACCGGTGAGGTCATGGGCATCAACGATCTGGTCCTGAAGGCGGACGAGCGCATCCGGGCGGGCATTCTGGCTTATGACGCGCTGGAAAAGCTGAAGGCGAACCGCACCGATGTTGCCGCGCGTGAGGCGTTTGAGCGAAACAAGGCGCATCTGGGCTATGCCTTGCTGCTGAAGCGCCACATCGATGATCCACGCAAGGCCAGCGATGATCAGATCGTGCAGGCGGCACGCGATACGATCCCCAACGTGCCGGTGATGTTCTGGCTGTTCCGCCTGATGGCGGGCATGGGCTTCCTGTTCATCGGCTTTTTCTCGCTGGCGTTCTACTACTCATCCACTTGCCACTTCGAGAAACGCTGGTTTCTCAAGCTGTCGGTGCTGATGATCCCGCTGCCGTGGGTGGCCATCGAGTTCGGCTGGCTGCTGGCCGAGATCGGACGCCAGCCTTGGGCCGTCGAAGGCGTGCTACCGACGTTCCTTGGCGCTTCTTCGCTGACCGTGGGGCAAGTGTGGGCAACGATTGCCGGGTTCACCGCGCTCTATTCGGTGCTGGCGGTGATAGAGGTGCGGCTGATGCTGTCCTCGATCCGCAAGGGACCGGTCGAGCATGCGCCTGAGCCTGAACAAGACACAGCTTTCGGCGGCGGCTTTGCGCCGATGCCGGCCGAATAAGGAGCCAACGCGATGGGTATTCCCCTCGATTACGAAACGCTGCGGATCATCTGGTGGGCGCTGATGGGCGTGCTGCTGATCGGCTTTGCGCTGACCGATGGCTATGACCTTGGTGTCGCCTCGCTCCTGCCCTTCGTGGCCAAGGGCGATGCCGAGCGGCGGCTGGTGATCAATTCGGTGGCCGCGCATTGGGAGGGGCATCAGGTGTGGCTGATCCTGGGTGCAGGCGCGATCTTTGCGGCATGGCCATTTGTCTATGCGGTAAGCTTTTCGGGCTTTTACATCGCGATGTTCCTTGTGCTGGCAGCGCTGATCCTGCGGCCGGTGGCATTCAAGTATCGGTCGAAGCATAACGATCCTGCGTGGCGGAGCCGGTGGGACATGGCGCTGTTCGTGTCCGGCATCGTGCCTGCGCTGGTGTTCGGCGTGGCGGTGGGCAATGTGCTGCTGGGCGTGCCGTTCCGGCTGGATGGCGATTTGCGCAGCTTCTATGAAGGCACGCTGCTGGGCCTGTTCACGCCCTTTGCGCTGCTTGGCGGGCTGCTGTCGGTGGCGATGCTGGTGCTGCACGGCGCGGGATGGCTGGCCATGAAGATCGAGGATGGGCCGGTGCTGGACCGCGCGCGCAAGTTTGGCAGCGTGGCGGCGATGGCGGCGGTGGTGCTGTTTGCACTGGGCGGGCTCGCGGTGGCGCAAGGCGGGCTGGGCTTCCGGCTGGGTAGCCTGGTGGATACCGCCGGGCCTTCAAACCCGCACTACGCGCAGGCCGTAGCCGCTTCGGGCGCGTGGCTGACCAACTATGCCGCACAGCCGTGGACGCTGTTTGCGCCAGTGCTGGGGCTGGCCGGGCCGGTGCTGGCGCTAGTGGGAATCCGCCGCCGCAACCACCTGCTCAACTTTGGCGGATCATCGCTGGCAACGGTGGGGATCATCGCCACGGTCGGGCTGTCGATGTTCCCGTTCATCCTGCCCAGTTCCATCGATCCGGGATCAAGCCTGACGGTGTGGAACGCATCATCCAGCCACCTGACGCTGTGGATCATGCTGCTGGTTACGGTGGTGCTGCTGCCGCTGGTGCTGACCTATACCGCATGGGCGATGCGGGTGATGTTCGGGCGGCTGACCATGCGCGAAATCCAGAACAGTCCTGACTTCTACTGAGGATTCAACACGATGTGGTATTTCACCTGGATACTCGGCCTTGGCCTTGCCGTCTCGTTCGGGATCATCAACGGCATGTGGAACGAATTCCGCATGGACGATGGCGGAGAGGCGGAGGAATAGTCCCCCGCCCCGTCACCGCTTTGTCTGACGCCGTGACGTCAGGCCCAAATATCAGGCAATATCGCTGATCTTCAGCTTCGGCTTGAGTTCGGCCCGCGCCTTCTCTTCGGTCTTCCGGCGCTCGAACACGTCGCGCATATGCTTGCGGTCAGCGTCGGTCAGGATCTTTTCGCTCTCGACGAACTGCTCCTGCTCCTCCTCGCGGATGTGGTGCAGGTATTCGTGCTTCAGATCGGCGAAGCGCTCCATCCACTTCTTCTTGCCCATATCGCGCGCGGTCAGATCATCGAGCATCTTGTCGATGTCCTTGTGCTCGGCCACGGCGTGGCGCGCAAACTCGGTGGTTTCCGGGTTGCGCAACACGGTGGACCACAGCGCCTGTTCCTCGGCAGCGGCGTGGGATTTCAGCTCATAGACCAGTTCCTCGAACAGGGCCTCGCGGTCTGCGCTTTTGCCCTCGGTCACCTCGATCATGGCCAGCAGCGCGCGGTGCCGGTCGTGGTCTTCGATCAGCCGCCCGAAGATGTCGGGCAGCCCGCGCAGGTCAGTCTCAGGGGTTGTCCCGATGCGCGCCGGAACATCGGGCGCGATGGCTTTGGCCTTGGCGATGGCATCAGCTTTCGCCTTTGCCGGGGCTTTTTCCTTGGTCTTGGTTGCCATGTTTGTCACTCCCTCAGGCCAGATCGCGGATCTTCGGCTCGCGCGCAAAGTGGCGCACCGGGCCGACGTTCAGCAGTTCTTCGTTGGGCACCACGCCCGCGTCCTTCTCAACGCCCGCCTTGTCGAGGATCACCTGCGTGCCCTTGCAATGGGCGATGGTCTTGCAATGGCCATAGGCGTCCATGAACCACTGGACCGCAGCGCCCTGCGTGGCCAGCTTTGCCGCAGCATCGGGCATGAGGACCGAAGCCACCGCATCGAACAGCACCGAGGGCGACCCTTCCAGCTTGCCATCGGCCTTGAGCGTGCCGCCCTTGACGGCGATCCCGCCAACTTTTGGCGCAACCAGGAACACGCTGCCGCCAGCCGCTTCGATGCCGGACTTCAGCTTGTCGATAGTCGCCTTGTCCGAACCTTCGGCAAAGAGGATGCCGACCTTGCGGCCTTCGAAGGTCATCTTCGCCTGCTTCTGGATCGAAAGCGCATCAGACGGCTTCATCTTCACCGGTTCACGCGCGGCAGGTGCCTTTTCCGGCAGGTCCATCGCCAGCCCATCGGCCACGCGCTTTGCCAGCGCCTCGTCGACATTGCGCAGGCGAGACAGAACGCGGACGCGCACGTGTTCCAGCGTGACCTTCGACAGCTCAAACACCATTGCCGAGGCAATATGCGCCTGTTCGTTCTCCGTTTGCGACTGGAAGAACAGCGTTGCCTGGCTGTAGTGATCGGCAAACAGATCTGCCCTCACCCGAACCTTCTCGGTCGGGTCGTTACGCTCGCCATTCTCGCGGAACGAGGTGAAGCCGGTGTCCACAGATGCGCGCGGCCCTGCGTCCTCGCCCGCTTCATCCAGCGAGTTCGGTTCGTAGTTGGCACGGCCGGTAGGAACCAGCGTCTGCATCAGACCATCGCGCTGCATGTTGTGGAACGGGCACTTGGGCGCGTTAATCGGGATCTGGTGGAAGTTGGTCGTGCCAAGGCGCGACTTCTGCGTATCGAGATACGAGAACAGGCGTCCCTGCAGCAGCGGATCGTTCGAAAAATCGATGCCCGGCAGCACGTTGGTTGGCAAAAAGGCCACCTGCTCGGTCTCGGCAAAGAAGTTGTCGACATTGCGGTTGAGCGTCATGCGGCCGATGATATCGACTGGCACGTCCTCTTCCGGGATCAGCTTGGTGGCATCCAGCACATCGTAGGGCTGCTTGGCGGCAAATTCCTCGTCGAACACCTGCACGCCCAGATCCCACGCCGGGAAGCTGCCCGCCTCGATGCTTTCAAACAGATCGCGGCGGTGGAAATCCTGATCGGCCCCGGCGATCTTCACGGCCTCGTCCCAGATCAGCGATTCCATGCCCAGCACGGGCTTCCAGTGGAACTTGACGAACTTGCCCTCCCCCGCTGCATTGACGAAGCGGAAGGTGTGGACGCCAAAACCTTCCATCATGCGCAAGGTGCGCGGAATGGCGCGGTCGCTCATCGCCCACATGATCATGTGCATGGTTTCGGGCATCAAGCCGACGAAATCCCAGAACGTATCGTGCGCGCTGCCAGCCTGCGGATAGCCGCGGTCGGCCTCCATCTTCACCGAGTGGACAAGGTCAGGAAACTTGATCGCGTCCTGAATGAAGAACACCGGGATGTTGTTTCCAACCAAATCCCAGTTGCCTTCGTCGGTATAGAGCTTCACCGCAAACCCGCGCACATCGCGCGGCGTGTCGACCGAACCTGCACCGCCAGCGACGGTAGAAAAGCGCACGAACACCGGACACGTCGTGCCCTTTTTCTGGAACAGGCCTGCCTTGGTCAGTTCAGGGATCGCCTTGGTCACTTCAAACACGCCATGCGCGCCCGATCCACGCGCGTGGACGATGCGTTCAGGGATACGTTCGTGATCGAAGTGGAAAATCTTCTCGCGCAGGATGAAGTCTTCGAGCAGCGTCGGCCCGCGCGCGCCTGCCTTCAGGCTGTTCTGGTTGTCGGAAATGCGATGGCCGAAATTGTCGGTCAGGAAGGCCGAACCATTGTTTCCGCTGGCCGCATTCTGATGCGTCTCTCCGGCATTGCCGGTGGCGGTTTCATAGCTTGCCGCGCCGCTACCCGGCTGATGGTCAGCCAGACCGTTGTCGAGCGCGGGCGAGGAGGCGGAAGTTTCGGGTACGGTCTTGGCCATGAAGAATGTCCTGTCTTGTCGTCCACGCACAGACCGGCGCGAACGGGACATGCATGCCCCGCCCGGCTGGCTTGCCCGGACGTTGAGAATAGTTACTGGTGCGTCGCTCTTCGCGACAGATCAGTATGGCAAATCCCGCTGGCGGGTCTGCTTCTTGCGAAGGTATCGCGAAACCACCCAGCCACCGGCAGCAGCAGCGATCACGCCGCCCGGTCCCATGCGCCGCAGCACTTTGGGGGCAACCGTCGCGATGGCCAGACCGACCAGCGCACCATTACCGTCGCTCATCCCATGCGTCCGCTCGGCAATCTTCTTGCCGACCATTGCCGATATGATCTTGCCTAGCATGTGTCCTCCTATTTGCGCTTTGAACGAGCGCGTGAAGACATGGTTCCCGCCTTTGGGATCTGGTGCCGCTGCCCCATATGGGTGGTGATTTTTGATCAAGGCGGCTAGCCTTGGCTGGTATTGGCCCTGGCGCGCTCTTGTGGTGTTATCGATCATGGCCACAAATGGGCGAGGTATTGATCGGAATGAACGGCGCCAACGCATTGGTCGGCACGCTTGCCGACACCGGGATCGAAGTCTGCTTTGCCAATCCGGGCACGTCGGAAATGCACTTTCTGGCCGCGCTGGAAACCCCGCGTATCAAATCTGTGCTGTGCCTGTTCGAGGGCGTGTGTACCGGCGCTGCCGATGGCTGGTATCGGATGCGGGACAAGCCCGCCTGCACGCTGCTGCACCTCGGCCCCGGCCTCGCCAATGGGCTGGCGAATATCCACAATGCCCGGCGCGCCAGTTCGGGCATGGTCAACATTGTGGGCGAACATTCCGCCTCGCACTTGCGCCATGATCCGCCGCTGATGTCCGACATCGAAGGGCTGGGCCGCCCGCTCAGCCACTGGGTGCGCCGGGCCGAAAGCGCGCAGAGCATCGCGTGGGACACGGCGACGGCGGTGGCGAAAGCGTCCGAACATCCGGGCCGGATCGCTACGTTGATCCTGCCGGGCGACACGGCGTGGCAGGACGCCAGTGGTTCGGTCACGCCAAGCTTCACCGCACAACCGCGCAAGGCACCGAACGCTGCCCGCATCGAAGCCGTTGCCAACGTCCTGCGCTCGGGCGAGCCGACGCTGATGATCCTTGCCAACAAGGCCGCGCGCACCGCCCCGCTCGAACTCGCCGGAATGGTGGCGGCGGGGACCGGGTGCAGGCTGGGGTCGCAGTTCTTCACCACCCGGATTGAACGGGGCGCGGGCCGCGTGTCCTTGGAGCGAATTCCCTATGCCGTCCCCGCTGCGATGGCGTTCCTCAAGGATTTCAAGCACATCATCACCGTGGAAACGCGTGAGCCGGTGGCCTTCTTTGCCTATCCTGACCGACCCAGCCTGATGAAAGCGCCCGACGCCATCGTCCACACGCTGGTGGAACCGGACGAGGACAGCATTCTGGGACTCGAAATGCTGGTCGATGCGCTTGGCCTTGGCGGCACCGCGCCGCACCTGCAATCATCGGCGGAACGGATTGCGCCCAGTGGCAAGCTGGACCCGATCAGCATTGCCCATGCGCTGTGCGCAGGCATTCCCGAAAACGCCGTCGTGGTGGATGAATCCCTCACCAGTGGGCGGGAATCGATGAGCTATACATTGGGCGCGCTGCCGCATGACATGATCAACAACCTTGGCGGATCAATTGGTTACAGCCCGCCCGTGGCCACCGGCGCGGCAATGGCCTGCCCTGACCGACGCACCATCTGTCTGGTCGGCGATGGCAGCGCGATGTACACGATCCAGTCGTTGTGGACGCAGGCGCGCGAGCAGTTGCCGGTGACCACGGTGGTCTTTGCCAACAACAGCTACAATATCCTCAAGGCCGAATATTCCAACATGGGTGCTGGCCCCGCCCCCACCGAACGCGCACTGACCATGATCGACATTGACCGGCCGACGATAGACTGGCTTGCGATGGGCAAATCGATGGGCGTCCCCGGCGTTCGCGTGGAAACCGCCGAGGATCTGGCCCGCGCGCTGCTGAATGCGAACGGCGAGGCCGGGCCGAGGTTGATCGAAGTGAAGCTCTATTGAGCCGGATTTGCGGGGATGTTGAACATTCCAATTCGGAATACATTTATCATTCAATAGAACTAGGCGGCATAGTCTCCGCCCCCTAGAACCCCGGAACAAGCCAAAGCACTCCGGGAGAAGACCATGCGTACCCTGATCCGAGATGTCTCGATCTTTGATGGCGAGACATTGCGCAGCGGAAACAACGCTGT
Organism: Novosphingobium sp.; assembly: GCF_030696665.1. Lineage (GTDB taxonomy): Bacteria > Pseudomonadota > Alphaproteobacteria > Sphingomonadales > Sphingomonadaceae > Novosphingobium. Next base: position 124,468 of record NZ_JAUYRV010000026.1, on the reverse strand, counting down.
AGTCGTGGCGGGTGACCGGATCGAGGCTATTGCAGACGCCGCAGATGCGTTTGACGGGCAGGCTTTCGACACTGTGATCGAAGGCAAGGGCATGACGCTGATGCCCGGCATGGTGGAATCGCATGCGCACCTCACCTGGGGATCCTCGGTCGAAAAAATCTACCACCAGTTCATCCTTCCGGCTGACGAATTGAAAGTGGCGGCGTGGCGCAATGCGCGCGTGCTGCTCGATCACGGCTTCACCAGCGCCTATTCCGCAGGCGCGCTGGGCGATGGCATCGAGGTAGGCCTTGCCCGCGCCATCGCAGCAGGTGAAACGCCGGGACCGCGCCTCATTCCCTCCACGCTGGAACGCAGCCCCGAAGGCGCGGAAGGCGTCGAGACCGGCGATGTGTTCAACGGGCGCGGGCCGGACGCCATCCGCAGTTTCGTGGCCTATTGCAAGGAACAGGGCGTCGGCTCGCTCAAACTTGTCGTCTCGGGCGAAGATGCGCTGAAGCCCGGCTCTGCGGGCGATGTGCTCTATACCGATGAGGAAATGGAAGCCGCCGGACAAGCCGCGCGCGACGCCGGTCTGTGGATCGCCACGCACGCCTATTATCCCAAGGCCATCGACCTTGCGCTAAAGGCCGGCGCGCGCATCATTTACCACGCATCCTATGCCGATGAGGCCGCGGCCGATGTGATGATCGCGGCCAAGGACACTACGTTCTATGCCCCCTCGCCCGGCGTCTCCATCGCCGCGCTTGAAGCCACTCCGCCGCCGCATATCGACATGAGCCACATGAAGAAAAGCGCTGCCGAACGCATGGCGCTGGAGGCCAAGCTGGTGCCCGCACTGAAGGCGCGCGGAATGCGCATCCTGATCGGCGGGGACTATGGTTTTCCGTTCAATCCCAATGGCCGCAACGCGCGTGACTTGCAGATTTTCGTCGATCATTTCGGCTATACTCCCGCCGAGGCGCTGACCGCTGCGACCGCGCTGGGCGGTGAATTGATGGACCTGCAAGTGGGCCGCGTCCGCGAAGGCTGGCTGGCTGATCTGCTCCTGGTCGATGGTGACCCGACTCAGGACGTAAGCATCCTGCAGGACAAGGCGCGGCTGGCGATGATCATGCAGGGCGGCGCGCTCTACAAAGCGCCTGCGGCATGATCGACGTTGCGATCATCGGTTGCGGACCTGTCGGAGCTATGGCCGCCAACCTGCTGGGAAGGCAGGGTCTTTCGGTCGTCGTGCTGGAAAAAGAGACCGAGCATTACCCCCTTCCCCGCGCGGTTCACCTTGACCACGAGATGATGCGCCTGTTCCAGAGCGCGGGCGTGATCGACCGCGTTTTGCCGGACATGGTGGCGACGGACGGCCATCTGCATGTGGGCGCGGATCATGGCGTGATCCGCTATATGGGCACCGTGGGGAAGCCCAAGCCGTTCGGTTGGTCCAACGATTACTTTTTCTACCAGCCGGAATTCGAAACGCACCTGCGTGATGCCCTTGCCGAGAATGGCGACATAAAGCTGCTGCTTGGGGCCGAATTTTCCTCTCTGGAACAGCATGATAGCCATGTGCGGGTGCGCTATTTCCTGAACGACACCAAGATGCACCTAGAGCGCACAGAGATGCATCTGGACGCGCGCTGGGTGATCGCAGCCGACGGTTCGCGCAGCCCTGTGCGCAAGGCGTTGAACGTGAAGCTGGACGACCTCGATTTCGAGGAGCCGTGGCTTGTTGTCGATGCCGAAGTGGAAGGCCCGGTGACCTTCCCGCCAATCTCCGGCGTGCCCGCCGACGCTGATCTGCAGCGCCTTTCGGTGATGATGTGCGACCCTTCCCGCCCCGCCACGGTGGTCCCCGGAAGGCGCAATCACCGCCGCTGGGAATTCATGCTGCTTCCCGGTGAAGACGATGCTGTGATGATGCAGTCGGACAATGTCGCCGCGCTGGTTGGCGCGTGGATGAAGGACGTTCCGCACAAGATCGTGCGCGCTGCCACCTATCGCTTTCACGGTCTGGTTGCCGAAAAATGGCAGGTGGGCCGGGTGTTTCTGGCCGGCGACGCCGCGCACCAGACGCCGCCATTCTTTGGGCAGGGCATGTGTCATGGATTGCGCGATGTGGCGAACCTTGCGTGGAAAATGGCGGCAATTGTCAACGATGGCGCGGACGAGGCGATCCTTGGCACCTACCAGCCGGAACGCGATCCGCATGTGCGCGGGGTGATTGGCGCGGCGGTGGCGGCCGGGCGCTATATCTGCGAGCTAGATCCGGGCAAGGCGGCTGCGCGCGATGCCGCGATCCGCGAGCAGGCGGCGCAGAAGGCGGGTGAGACGGCGGCGGATTTAATCCCTGCAATTTCAACGGGCTTCGTCGCACCGGGCACTTCGGGTGCAGGTGCGCGCTTTGTGCAGCCGATCCTGAGCGACGGACGCAAGCTGGATGATCTGACCGGTCAGGGCTGGCGGTTGTTCGTGGCCGAACCGCGCCCCCGCGAAGGCGGGGGCCTCAGCCCGGTCAGCACATTCGTTGCCTCTGACTTGCCCGATGGTGGTGCAGTGGCGGCGTGGCTCGATGCACATGGTGCAGAAGCTGTGCTGGTGCGGCCTGATCATTATGTGTTCGGCACGGGCAATGCCGCCGACCTTATTGTCGTGCGCGATATGTTATTGAAAAACAAGCAGGAGATTGCGGCTTGAGCCTTTCCCTTTCCGCCGCACAGACCATTGCCACCGCAGCGCTGGCCGAGGCACGTGCGCGTGCTGCCAAGCCGCTGGCGGTGATCGTGTTGGACGCCGGGGGGCAACCGGTGACCTTTGCCCGTGAGGATGGGGCGACGATGTTTCGCCATGACATCGCACGGGCAAAGGCACTCGGCGCCATCGGCATGGGCGACGATACGCGCATTCTGGCAGAGCGCGCCAAAGGCAATCCCGCCTTCTTTCAAAGCGTTACGGCAGTGGTTGGTGGCAATATCGCGTTCTCGCCCGGCGGCGTGTTGATCCGCGATGCTGGCGCAGTGATCGGCGCGGTGGGGATCAGCGGCGATACCGGCGATTGTGACGAGGAGTGCGCGCTGGTTGGCATTCGAGCGGCCGGGTTCAATCTGGAGCCGAATGCGAATCTGGAGAATGCGAAATGAAGTTGCGCAGCATCGAACTGGCCCTGCCCGATCCGGCGGGCGCGGCGGCGTGGATGGTGGACGTGTGGGGGCTTTATCCCGCAGATGTGCGCGGCGAAACGCACTATCTGCGCGGGACCGGGCCGTTTCCCTATCTGGTGGCGTTCGAAAAATCGGACGCTGAATTTGTCCGTTCAACCACGTTTGTCTGTTCAGACGAAGAGATGGCCGCACTGAAGGTGCGCGTGACGCAGCAGGGTTGGGCAGCACGGCCCGTGACTTCAACCGATCCCGGCGATGGTTCGGGCATTGTGGTGGAACTGCCCGAAGGCACGATCTTGCGCTTTCTGGCGGGCACCAGCGAAGTGGCTCCGATTGACGGCTTTGCCAAGGCCAGCAAACGCGTGTCCCCGGTGAAGCTGACGCACGTGGTGTTCAACGCCGCCGATGCCGAAATGATGGGCCATGCGGTGGAAGACGTGCTGGATTTCCGCGTGTCTGACCGGACAAAGGGCATGGTTTTCGTGCGCTGCAACGACAGCCACCATTCCACCGCCTTTGCCCGCGCGGGCTTTGCCAGCCTGAACCACGTGGCGTTCGAGATGGACGATCTGGACGCGGTGATGCGCGGCATTGGCTGGATGCGCGACAATGGCTTTGCACCAGCGTGGGGTCCGGGGCGGCATGGTCCGGGCGACAATGTCTATGCCTATTACATCGCGCCGTTCGGCCCGGTGATCGAGTATTCCACGCCGGTCGAGAAGGTGCCTGCGGATTATGTAACCGGCGTGCCGGACGACTGGACGTGGCCCGAGCAGCGCATCGACCAATGGGGCGTTTCGGACAAGGATTTCGATGGCTTGCGTGTGGCGGAAGAGCGTTTCCGCTGCCGTCGCGATTGGGAACCTGCAGCGCTTTGACAATCAACAGGCGAGGATTTGTGGGCGGCGCGGCCGCACTTGCGCTGGCGGGAATGCCGGGGCACGCAAAGCAAATCCTCCGAGGAGACAATAGAATGGCCCGTTACATCAGCTTCCGCCGTCCCGATGGCACCGCCAGCTTTGGCCGCCTTGATGGTGAAACCGTGCAGGATCTGGGCGCACAGGGCGCGCCCGCTTTCCTGAAGGACGTGCTGGGCGGCGATCTGGCGGCGCTGCCCGCCATAGCCAGCTTTGCACGCGCCGATGTGCGCCTGCTGCCCGTTGTGCCGAACCCCGGCAAGATCCTGTGCGTTGGCCTGAACTATGCCACCCACGTGGCCGAAACGGGGCGCGACCAGAAGGAATTTCCGGCGATTTTCACGCGTTGGGCCGACAGCCTGATTGCTGACGGCGAACCGCTGGTACGCCCGCCCGAAACCACCCGCTTCGATTATGAAGGCGAGCTGGCCGTGGTGATCGGAAAGGGTGGCCGCCGCATTCCCCGCGCCAATGCGCTGGATCATGTAGCGGGCTATTCGGTGTTCAACGATGGATCGGTGCGCGATTGGCAGCGCCACAATATCCAGTTCACACCGGGCAAGACCTTCCCCGGCACAGGCGCGTTCGGCCCGGCGATGGTGACGCCCGACGATGTGGCCGACCTTGGCAGCCAGCGGGTGCAGACCCGGCTGAACGGCGAACTGGTGCAGGATCAGCCGATTTCGGACATGATCTGGGATGTGGCCTTCGTGATCGAATATTGTTCGACCTTCGCGCCTTTGTCTCCCGGCGACGTGATCGTGACCGGCACACCCGGCGGTGTGGGCGACAAGCGCCAGCCGCCGCTTTACATGAAGGCAGGCGACGTTTGCGAAGTGTCGGTGGGCGTGATCGGCACGCTGACCAACCCGGTGATCGACGAAGCATGATGTACCGCGCGGGCTGACTGCTTCGACTTCCCCACGCCCGCACACCCTGAGCCTGTCGAAGGGTGTTTGCGGCTGCGCTGTGCCGCATGCTTCGACAAGCTCAGCATGAGCGGGTGGTGGGAGGCGGGCTGTAGGAAGCGGGCTTCTGATGGTGCGCCGCCACTCTATCGGTGGGCGGCGATCAGGTCTGTCATCACGTCGATGAAGGCCTTCGCCATCGGGCTGGGCACGACAGCCTTCAGGCGCTTCCAGCCGAATTTGCGGATGGGACTGTCTGCCAGGGGAACCCATGCGAATTGCGGTTCGTGGCCGATCAGTTCCACGTCAGTCAGCAGGAATAGGCGGTTGCTGGCCAGCGCGATCTGCTTTTGCAGGTAGAGTGAGTTGGTGCGGATCACGTCTGCGGGCCAAGGCAGGCCCCGGCTGAGGAACAGCGCCTCGATCAGCTGGTGAAAGCGGCTGCCACCAGTTGGCAAGACCCACGATTGATCGAGCAAGTCCTGAATGCGCAAGGTTTGGGCGCTTGCCAGAGGGTTGCTCTTCGCCATGCCGACATACATGCGCTCAGTCAGCAGCACGCCTTCGACGATGTTGGGTAATGGTCTGCCTGCGTCGGTGCCGCCGAGATCGGTAACAGGGCCAACCAGCAGCCCGATCTCGCCCTTTTCAAGCGCGGGCTGAAGTTCGGAATCCAGCCCTTCACGAAGGGCGATGCGCAAGGGTCCACTGTCGGCGCAAAGGCGGCCAAACACCGCTGGCATCAGGCCGGGCATGGCGCTGGGCGTGGACCCGACGATCAGGGGGCCGCGCGCTTCCTCTCCCAGCGAGGACAGTTCATCGCGCGCCTGCGTGGCCAGATTGGTCATCGCAATGGCTGTGCGCCCGAGGATGACGCCTGCCGCCGTGGGCACGGCCCCGCGATGGCCGCGTTCCAGGACCTGCGTCTTGGCCACACGTTCGATCAGGGCGATGCTTTTGGAAATGGCGGGTTGAGTGACGCCAAGCGCCTCTGCCGCGCGGTTGAACGAGCCATGTTCGATCACCGCCCGCAAGGCCCGCCAATGCCGCGTGTCGATGTCCATGATCATTCCCGATGGTTATAGCTGCATCGCCTTGTAGTACTATGCAGCATGAGCAGCAATGGTTACCAAGGTGCCGGGAACCAGAGGACACGTGATGGAAGAGTCTGCCGATACTGCCGCTCGCATTGCCGAAATGGGGCGTGAGTTGGGACCGCAGGTGTTGCAGGCCTTGGGGGCGCTTTACGGCGATCAGCAACGCGCGCTGGCCGATGCGATGCCGGTTTCGGTGCAGGACGTGGCCTATGGTCCGCACGCGCGGCACCGGCTCGACATCTACCGGCCCAAGAGTGATGCGCTTTCACCGATCTTTGTGTTCGTACACGGCGGCGGCTTCCTCAAGGGGGACAAGGGCGACAACGGCAGTCTGGCAAACACCAACATGGGCCGCGTTGCCGCGCGGGCCGGTTTTCTTGGTGTGGTGATCAACTATCGCCTTGCGCCCGACCACGTGTGGCCTGCGGGTGCGGAAGACGTTGCTGCGGTTGTTGCTTGGTTGAAGGCGAACGCAGCGGATCACGGCGGCGATCCGGGGCAGGTGATCCTCTGCGGAACTTCGGCGGGGGCGGTCCATGTTTCGGGCTATGTGAAGCATGTGGGATCTGCACAGGCCGAGGCCGATGTGCGGGGGTTGATCCTGCTGTCGGGCCTTTATGGATACACCCCGCCCGATGCACGCGACGCGCTTTATACAGGCGATCCGGCGCTCTATCCGCAACGGTGGACGAAGGATGCTTTGGCGCAAGTGCAGTTGCCGATCATGGCGTGTTGCGCTGAATTCGATCCCGTGCGGTTCCAGACGGAATGGATTGGGCTGATGGATGATCTGCTGAGGCACAATGGCGGCCTGCCTGCAGGCGGGGTGGTGCGCGGGCATAATCATTACAGCATCACCATGCACATCGGTGGCGATGATGACAGGCTGGAGCAGGAACTGATCGCCTTTGCAGCGCACGCGTGCAGCATGGGGGCGGCAAAGGCATTCGGTCGATAGCGTTGCATCGATAGAATGCGATGGTGGCCGCATGGCGCGTGATGCAAGGGCAAGGCAATTGCATTGCAACATGCGGGGAGAACTATGGCCCAGTGGCTCAAACGCGGCGCGGCTGCGGACGTTAAGGCGCAGGCGGATCGCAAGGTCCGCGACATCGTGGAGGCGTCGCTCGCCGATATCGAAAAGCGGGGCGATGCCGCCGTGCGCGATATGTCGATCAAATTCGATGGCTGGGATCGCGAGGATTATCGGCTGAGCCAGGCCGAGATCGATGCGGCGGTGGACAGTCTGAGCGCGCAGGAGCGCAAGGACATCGAATTCGCACAGGCGCAGGTGCGAAATTTTGCACAGATCCAGCGTGACAGCATAAAGGACGTCGAGGTCGAGACCCTGCCCGGCGTGGTGCTGGGGCACAAGAACCTGCCGATCCAGAACGCAGGCTGTTATGTGCCGGGCGGCAAGTATCCGCTGCTGGCATCGGCGCACATGTCCGTCATCACCGCCAAGGTGGCAGGCGTGCCGCGCGTCATCACTTGTGCGCCGCCGTTCCAGGGCAAAATCGCGCGCGCCATCGTGGCGGCGCAGGCAATGGCAGGCGCCGATGCGATCTATGCGCTGGGCGGCATTCAAGCGGTGGGCGCAATGGCCATCGGCACGGCGAGCATCGATCCGGTGGACATTCTGGTTGGCCCCGGCAACGCCTTTGTGGCCGAAGCCAAGCGCCAGCTGTTTGGCCGCGTGGGCATCGACCTGTTCGCAGGGCCAACCGAAACGCTGATCATCGCTGACGAAATTGGCTGCGATCCAGAAATGGCAGCGACCGACATCCTTGGCCAGGTGGAGCATGGGCCAGACAGCCCCGGCGTGCTGCTGACCAACAGCGAAAAGTTTGCGCGCGCAACGATGGCCGAGATCGAGCGGCTGCTGCTGATCCTGCCCACCGCCGACCATGCGCGCAAGGCGTGGGAGACGTTTGGCGAAGTGATCGTGGCTGACAGCTACGAGGAAATGGTCCGCATCGCCGATGACATCGCCAGCGAGCATGTGCAGGTGATGACGGCCGATCCTGATTACTTCCTCCAGAAGATGACCAACTACGGTGCGCTGTTCCTTGGCAGCCGGACCAATGTGTCGTTCGGCGACAAGGTGATCGGCACCAATCACACGCTGCCGACGAAGAAGGCTGCGCGCTATACCGGGGGGCTGTGGGTCGGCAAATTCCTCAAAACCTGCACATATCAGCGCGTGCTGACCGATGAGGCGTCGGCGCTGATCGGTGAATATTGCAGCCGCCTGTGCGCGCTGGAAGGCTTTGCCGGGCATGGCGAGCAGGCCAATATCCGCGTGCGCCGCTATGGCGGGCGCAACGTGGCTTATGCCGGACAGGCAGAGCCGAGCGAGCTGACGCGGGCGTGATGGCGCTGCCCCGCACGCCGTCGTTCCGGCTTGATGGCAAGCGCGCGGTGGTGACCGGCGCGGGGCGCGGCATCGGCCTTGCCGCTGCGGCTGCACTGGCCGAGGCGGGCGCGCAGGTCACGCTGGTGGCGCGGTCCTCAGCAGAGATTGACGAGGCGGCCAGCGCGATCGGCAACGGTGCGCGGGCCGCAACGCTCGACGTATCGGACCTTGCCGCCGTGGCCGCGTTCTTTGCCGCGCGCGATCCGTTCCACATCCTCGTCAACAATGCCGGGACAAACCGGCCCAAACCGATGTGGGATGTGAGCGAGGCCGATTACGACGCGGTGCTGGGCCTGAACGTGAAGGCCGCGTTCTTTGTGGCGCAAGCCTGTGTGCGGCGGATGATCGCGGCGGGCACGCAAGGATCATTGATCCACATGGGCAGCCAGATGGGCCACGTTGGCGGGCCGAACCGCAGCCTCTATTGCGCCAGCAAGTGGGCACTGGAGGGCATGAACAAGTCCTTCGCGCTCGATCTTGCGGCCCACAGCATCCGCAGCAACACCATAGCGCCCACATTCATCGAAACCCCGCTGACCAAGCCGATGTTCGCCGACCCGGCGTTCAAGGCCAGCGTGCTTTCAAAGATCAAGCTGGGCCGCATCGGCAGGGTGGAAGACCTGATGGGCGCGGTGCTGTTCCTGGCTTCCGATGCCTCTGCCCTGATGACCGGAACCAGCCTTGTCGTCGATGGCGGCTGGACCGCAGAATAGGAAATCGTCCCATGTTTGAACCCTTCCCCGGAAACTACGTCTGGAACCTTGGCATCAACCTTGCGCTGATTGCGGGCGGCAATCATGGCGAACTGGATGAAGTGTGCCGCCCGGTGCGCGAAGCTGCGAAAGCCGGGGCCGACGCAGGTTCTGCCGAGTTGTTCGACAGCTGGATTGCCGTGGCCGATCAGGTGGCTCGCAATGCAGAACGGGACGAGGCGGAAGGGTTCCTGCTGTCTGCCGGGGCGAAGTATCTGCGCGCGTCGGGCTATTATCTGGGCGCCGAACGCCTGCAAAGCCGTGATTACGCACCGCGCTGGGCCGCTTATGACAGAGGTCTCGAACTCTACCACAAGGGCAGCGCGCTGAGCGGGCTGCACGTGGACAAGGTGGAGATACCCTACGAAGGATCGAGCTATCCGGCGATCTTCGTCCATGACGGTTCGGGCACGCCGCGCCCTGCGCTGGTATCGGTCAACGGCTTGGATTCCATGAAGGAACAGGTCGATATGGCAGGCCACGGCGCGGTGAACCTTGCACGCGGGATCAACACGCTGTTCGTGGATCAGCCCGGCACAGGCGAGGCGATCCGCAAGCGCAACCTGCCCGCCGTGTTCGACGCCGAACGCTGGGGCAGCCCGGCCTTCGATTATCTGCTGACCCGGCCGGACGTGATCCATTCGAAGATCGGCATTTTTGGCCTGTCGTTCGGCGGCTATCACGCGCCGCGCATCGCCGCCAACGATCCGCGCTATGCGCTGTGTGCAGTGATGGGCGCAAACCACGTGTGGGGCCAGCGCCAGCGTGAGCGTGTGGCCAACGAGGGTGAAAATCCCGTTCCGCACTACTGGGACCACGTGATGTGGGTGTTCGGCATCAACGACCAGCAAGCCTTCCTCGAATATGCCGATCAGATCACGCTTGATGGGCAGGTGGAGAAAATCCGCGTGCCGTTCCTCATCACGCATGGCCAGAACGACCGGCAGATCCCCGCCTACAATGCGCAAATGTCCTACGATCAGGCGGTTAACAGCCCCAAACGGCACGTGCGCATATTCACCAAGGCTGATTTCGAAGTAGAGCATTGCGGTGCCGACAACGGCACAGGCATGCGCGATTACATCGCGGATTGGTGCGCAAAGACATTTGCCGAGCTGAGCTGATGGCTGATTTCACGTTCCACCACGGCGGTGTTTCGGTGCCTTCGCTGAATGAGGCGATTGAATGGTACGGGCGCGTCCTGGGCTTCGAGGTTGAAAAGCGGTTCTACATCCAAGCCGCGCGCAGCCACACCGCGATGGTGCGCAAGGGGCCTCTGCGGTTCGAGATCTTCGAGGTGGAAGGCGCAGCGCCCCTTCCCGAAGACCGCCGGTCACCCCCTGCAGACGTGCGCACCCACGGCAACAAGCACGTGGCTTTCCGCGTCGCGGACCTTGAAGCGTTTCTGGCCGAGATGGAGATTAAGGGCGCTGACATAGCGTTTGTCGTCCGCGAAAGCTTCGGCAAGGGCTGCTTCGTGCGGGACTGCGCGGGCAATCTGATTGAGTTTGTGGAAGAAGGGGCGGAGTGACAGCAGCAGGGGGCAGTCGGACGGTTTCATCCCTACACCACCCGCTGCGCGGGCGGTCCCCCTCCCCACCTGCGCTTCGCAAAGGCGGGGAGGATTTTGACCTTAGAGCGCGTGTTCGTCCTCTTCGGTGAGGTTGGCCAGATCGCCCGTTATCGGCTGCTTTCCCGGCGTTGCGCGGCGGAACGGGTCGAAGCTTTTGCGATCATGGTCGAATGCCATGTCCCACGGAATGTCGTCACCCCGGAAGATCGCAGGTGCGTTGTGCGACCACAGCAGTGAGCCAAACTTGAAGTCCCACGCGCGCGGCACCCAGTTGTCGTCCACATAGTCTGTATCTGCGTGGTATTCCGCCTCTCCCGCGTGGCCGGGAATTTCGCAGTAGTAGTAAATCGCGCTGGAAATGCGGTGGCGGGAAATGCCGCCGCTGGTGTTCATGGTGGTGTTCTTCCAGCCCTTGTTGTCCATGATGTTCGCGCCGAGCATGACCTCGTCGATATCGTCGCAACCGAACGCGATGTGCATGAACTTGAAGTGGTCTGGTGCAATTGGCAGGTCGCAATTCACCCAGAAGATCGAATGGTGTTCGAACGTGCCGCCTGCGCGGGCAAAGATGCCTGTCCCTTTCGAATGATCGACATAGCGGAAGCCCAAGTGCCGTTCGTAGAATTCGAAGCTGCCGACATAATCGGGGCTGAAAAATACCACGTGGTTGATAGTGCTGGGGATGGCCTTCTTGCGCCAGATGCGGTGCTGGTTGAAGCGCGGCCAGCTTGATGGCGTGTTGACCGGGCTGGCTTTGGAAACGACCTGCCGCTTGTCCCACACCCGCAACGCGATGGGCTGACCATCGGGGCACAGGCAGTGAACGGTGCCATCGGCATCGCGCGTCACCGGGACTTCGCTGGCAAGGCTGGCGGCGATCTTCCCGAGATTTTCCGCTGTATCAACGCCCCACACGGTTTCCTTCACCCCATCACCGGCAAAAGGATCGGGCGAAGGCAGGCGTGCATCGCCGTGCTGCACGATCACCACTCGGCTGCCCGATTGCAGGCGAAACACGCTTTCGTGTTCGCTGCTGCTCTCCAGCGGCAGGCCAAAATCGGCCCAGAAGCGCGTGTGTTCGGCCAGATCGGCCACGCCGAACAGCACGCTTTCAACACCAAGGACGGCGGGTGTGGCCTCAAGGGGCGCGTTGGAAAAGGGCATGAAATCTCCCGGAATTCTACAAGCCCCCCTCATGCCCGCCGCAGCAAGCTTGCGGAAACCGAAGTTTCCGCTGCCTTGCTATCGATAATGCCGATGGATCAGCTCTTGCGGAAAAGCAGAGTGAGCAGGAAGATCACCGTTCTGAAATCCAGCAGCTTCAGCGCCGCACGCGCTTCTTCGGGCGTCAGCTTTGCCACCATCGGCATCGCGCCGAAGATCTTGCCCCGGATGACCAGCGTATTGCCGTCCGGCTCGATCTTGCGGATCGCCATGAGTTCCTTGTCATTGGCATCGAGGATGCGTGCCACCGGCACCTTGTTGCGCGCGTTGCTCACTGCACGGCCCTCCCGCAGACCTTGTCGTAATCGATGCCCATATCGTCCATCATCTGAATCGCCGTGGCGCGCCCTGCCCCAAACACCCCGCCGCCGGGATGCATGAATGGGCCTACAAGGTAGAGGCCCTCGATCTCGGGCACGCGGAGCGAGCCAAGGTCAGGGGTCGGGCGGTGGCCGGCAGACTGGTAGAAAAACGGCGCGCAGCCGTGGATGTCGCCGCGCACAAAGCTGGCCGGGCTGTCACGCTCGTGGTCGATGGGTGATCGGATCAGGCGGCCGGTGATGTTGTCATCGGTAAGGTTGACGAAGAACTTGCGGTACTGGGCCAGCGCCTTGTCAGCGACTTCCTCCTTGCACGCATCCCACGATTGTGGGCCGCCGGGATGGAGGTTGTAGGGTGCAAAGTTCACGCCATAAAACACCCCTGCCCCTTCCGGCGCGCGGGTGGGATCGAAGATGGTGTTATCACCACCCGCGATCAGGCGATGGCTCACCTCGCCCCGGCGCAGCTTGTCATATTCCAGCTGCATGTCGCGCACTGAATAGAAGTCCATCAGTTCGGTCATCATCGCGTTGCATTCATTGCCGACCTTCAGCTTCAACCGCTCTTTCAGCGTCATGTGCGTCAGGTTGATCGAGAAGGTCGATTGCGTCACGCGTTCGGCGCGTTGCAGCACCGGTTCTGGCGTTTCGGACACGAACTTGCGCAACACATGCGGGTGGATTGCACCGATCACGCCATCGCGGGCCATGAAGGTTTCACCGTCGACCAATTCCAGCCCGGTGGCCTTCCCGCCAGAAACGATCACGCGGCGCACTTCGGCATTGCAGCGCACTTCGCCGCCGAAATGCTCGATCGCGCGGACCAGCGCATGGCTAAGCTGGCCGGAGCCGCCCTTGGGCATGGAACAACCGAACGTGTGGATGATCCCCGGCATCACAAACGCGCCCATGCCAGTGCCTAGCTCATCAGGCATCTGCAGGTTCTCGGTCACCATCCGCACGATATGCAGCTTGAGCATGTCGCTTTCGAAATATTGGTCCACGATGTCGAGCGCGGAGCGCTGCATCAGATCGAGCAGGAAGCGCCCTTCATCGGACTGATCCATCATCGCCACGAACGCGCCCAACGGGAACGGCGGGGCATACATGCCGCTCATCAGCATGGGCAGTGCAGTGGTGCTCATGCCCACGAACTTGCGATAGGCCTCGGCGTCCTTCGCACCGGCCACGCGGGCCAGTTCCTCACACGTCTTATCCAGATCCTTGTAGGACCGGATGACGGTGCCATCCTCCCAGATCGATACATGGACAAGATCGGGATAGATGTATTCCAGCCCGAACCGGGACAGCAAACCCAGTTCGTCCTCGCGCAGCATCGGGTTGCCCTGGATCATGATGTGGACGTTGGAATGCTCGTCATGCCAGAAGCCGGGGTGCAGCAATTCCCGCGTGGAAACGCCGCCGCCGTAGTGGGGCTTGCGTTCCAGCACGAGCACCTTCTTCCCCGCCTTGGCCATGTATGCTGCGGCAACCAGGCCGTTGTGGCCCGCACCCATGACGACGATATCGTACTGGCTCATCTCAATGTTCCCCGGAAAAGAAGCTGCGGAAGCCGGAAATGCCCGGCACGTGGCTGGCCCCGCCACCATCGCAGACCAGCACCTGTCCGGTGATGTTGCGTGCCGCATCGCTGGCAAGGAACGCCACCGCTTCGGCAATGTCCTGCGGATCGCCCAACTGATCGCGCAGGGTTTCGTCCTCCACCACCTTGCGCAAGGCGGGTGGGAACGCCTCACGCAGGGCAGGCGTCATCGTCATGCCCGGCGCAACCGCATTGCAGCGCACGCCCTGCTTGCCGTGGCTGGCCGCAATCGCGCGCGTCATCTGGATCACGGCGGCTTTGCTGCTGGAATAGGCGGCCTGGATCAGGTGCCCCTGCAGCGCCAGATTGCTGACCGTGTTGACGATGCATCCGCGCGTGCGAACCAGATGCGGCAACGCGGCGCGGCAAGCGATCATCGTGCCGCGTGCATTCACCGCAAAGGTGCGGTCCCACAGCGCCGTGCTCATATGCTCAATATCGCCATCGGCCTGCGCAATGTCTGGCCCGAGCAGTGCAGCATTGTTGTGCAGCACATCGATCCTGCCAAAATGCTGCACGGTCTGGGCGATCAGCGCTTCGATGGACGATTCCTGCTCAAGATCGAGCGCAATCGCCAGCGCGCCGGGCAATTGTGCGGCCAGCGCCTGTGCCCGGTCCGCCGCAATATCGGCAATCACCACGCGCGCACCACGCGCCGTCAAAAGGTGTGCGGTGGCTGCCCCGATGCCGCCTGCGCCACCGGTCACCACTGCGATCTTGCCGTCCATGCGGATTGCATCGCCAGCCACGGCCATCTCCCTCTGTTATTGTCTCCTGCAACGTCATAGGATCGCGGTTACAATGCGGAAGACGGCACTTTTTTGTGCCGTGATCGGGGGCTAGGCGGGCTTGAAAATCGAGAATTCACAACCCGGGAACAAGATCGCCGTGCTGGCCGATGATATGGAGCGGCACGGCAAGGAGCGTGATGCGCCCGTGCGCGAAGTGATGGGCCTGCTGGGTGACCGCTGGTCCACGCTGATCCTGCTGGTGCTGGCAACCGGTACGTGGCGTCATGCCGAATTGCGCCGCATGCTGGGGCAGTTGTCAGCCGAACAGGCTATCTCGCAGCGCGTGCTGACGCTGAAACTGCGCACACTGGAACGCGATGGCTTTGTTGCGCGCACCGCCAGCGCGGAGGTGCCGCCAAAGGTTAGCTATGAGCTGACACCGCTGGGGAGCGAATTGCAGGGCGAAGCGCGTCGGCTGATAGACTGGATCAACGCGCGCGCCAGTGCAATCCACCATGCGCGCGAAGGTTTTGACCGCAGCGAGGACTGAACGCCGCTCAATGCTGCCGGTCAGTGTTGGGGATGGTTCATCCGGTATTCGACCTCGATTTCGTCCCGGCCGATGGCTTCACCAGAAGCCAGCGAAATGACATTGCTCGCCACCTGCAGCGGTTCTGTCGGAGCGCTGCTCGCCGCCGCATGCAGCCGCTCCACCACCCAGCGCAGGGCGCGATCGTTGTTGTTGGTCAGGTTCCACTGGATCGTCTCACGGATCGGCGGAATGTCGAACGGCACATCGCGCAGCACCAGCGGCATGTTGCGCACAACCTTCTCGGCCATGCGGCGGTGCATCGTGGCAATGCGCTTTGTGCCAACGATCAGGCCGGGCAGCGAAAGGAATGTGGGCGCCACCACATCGATCCGGCGCTGCTGCTTCTGGCGGCGCACGAACCAATCGTCGAACGCGGCCACGCGCGCCTTGCCAAAGCGGGCAGTGACATGGCCAAGGCTGAAATAGAGGTCGCGCGTCATCGGCTCTGCCATCGCCGGATTTTCGCGGTCGCCCACCACCACGTAATCGTCCTGAAACAGGAGCTGGCTGGGATGATCGGCGGAAATCGCCAGATCGATGGTCAGCAGCAGATCGATATAGCCGCGCTCTATCGCCTCGATCGGGGCATCGTGCATCGGCTGGATTTCAAAGCGCAGGTTGGGCGCTTCGCTTTCCAGATCAACCAGCACACCCGCCAGCAGGACTTCGGTTGAATAGTCCGATGCCATGATGCGGATGGTGCGCTCCGCCGTGGCGGGATCGAACGGTGGGGCGACGGCCACCGTGGTGCGGATCTGTTCGAGCACGGTGCGCACCGGTTCGATCAGTTCCTCTGCCCGGGCGGTGAGGATCATGTTGCGCCCCTTCACCACCAGCAATTCATCGCCGAAGTATTCCCGCAACCTGCCCAGCGCGCTCGACGTGGCGGACTGCGAAAGGCACAGCCGGTCTGCCGCAAGGCTGACGCTGCGTTCCGTCAGCAGTGCATCGAGCGCAACCAGCAGGTTGAGGTCAAGCCGTCCGAAGCGCATCGCCATCTCCCTCGCCCTTCAATTCGTTGCGCTTTTGATCGCGAGCAGGGCGTTGGCGACGAGTGTAGCAGTGTCTCCGTCATGTGCAAAACCCGCAAGTTCGGCAGCAGGCGTCAGCAAGGGCGGCTGCGCGGCGAAGGCCGCTTCAAGCGCGCCATCCGGGGCATAGCTGACCAGATCGGCCAAAACGCCGCATTGGCTTGCAATCTCGCCCGCAAGATCACCCATCGCGATGCGCAGCGCTGGCAACGTCACGGCGCGGCCCGGTGGCAGAAGCGCACTGTCGAGCGTCAGCGCATGGACAAAGTTCTTTGCGCACTGGCGCACCGATTGCGCCCAGATTGTGCCTGTGGCTGAAACTGGACAGGTAAAGCCCTCACCCGCCATAAGTGCATGGAACATATCGGACATGAACGCCGATTTCATGCCCGATGGGCCCTTTGGCCGCGCCAGAATGCCGGGCAGGCGCACGGTGACGCCATCGATCATGCCTCGGTTGGACAGCATGGCCACCGCATGCTCCATCATCGCCTTGTGCCCGCCATAGATCATCTTCGGGCTAAGCGGCGTCGCATCATCAACCAATGGCGGCAGCGGATCGCCGAACACAGCAATGGAACTGGCATAGACCACGCGCACGCCGGGTTTCAGCGCCGATGCCTCAAGCAGCAGGTCGTACATCGCATCAATGTTGATCCGCCGCGATGCAGCCGGGTCTGCCTCTGCCGCACCGCCCGGCACCGTTGCCAGATGGATCAGCGCATCGCACCCACCATCAAGCGCAGCGGCCCGCGCTGCCGGATCGCCCAGATCGCCTGCAATCGCGCGCGCGCCTGCTGCAATGCCGCCCGCTGCTGTATCGATACCGACAACCTCGTCACCGCGCGCCAGCAACAGCCCGACAATTTCGCGGCCGACAAACCCACCCGCACCGGTAACGACAACGCGCACAGCCTTGATCCTTGCTTTTGCAGGAAAGAACAGGGGCGGCAAACCGGCTGGTCACCGCCCCTGCTTCACCATCAGAAGTTGAAGTCTACCGTCAACCCGATCACGCGCGATGTGATGCCCGCTGCTGGCCATGCGCGGATGCCGCCATCGGCAGTTCCGGCAAAGTCGCTGGCAAGATAGGCGGTCGGTTCGCGCTCCTTGGTCAGGTTGCGGGCAAAGATCGAAGCGCTCCACTTTCCGTCCGCATCACGCACCCCGATGCCGGTGTTGATGAGCTCGTGCGCCGGATAGCGGTAGGCATCGCTGCCGTATTGGCCCAGCAGCACCTTGCTCTTGTAGACCAGGTTGGCGTTGATGAACGCTTCCAGATTGCCGCCGACCGCTGCCGAATACTCGGTCGAGATTGTGAACTTGTGCTTTGGCGCGTTGATGAACTGCTTGTTCGAAAGCGAAACGCCATCATTGCCGACAAAGCCCGTGGGGAAGCGGACATCGTTGAACTGATAACCGGCGTTCAGCGTCAGGCCCGGCATCAGCGTGCCCAGCGCGTTCAGTTCAAAGCCCTTTGACACCACCTTGTCGATGTTCTGCGTGACCGAGATCAGCGCGCCTGCGGCGTTGAACACGCTGGATTGCGTCTGGAAGTTCGCCACCTTGTTCCAGAACGCATTGCCCGAAAGCTGCACGCGGCCCAGTTGCACCTTCGCGCCGAATTCAATGGCATCGGCCTTTTCAGGCTTCAGCAGCACCACCGGATCAGTGGCGATGGTCGGCACCACCACAGCGGGCGGCTTGTATCCACGGGCGTAGGACAGGAAGATCGTCGAATCCGGGCTTGGCTTGAAGCTTACGCCCACACGCCCCGAAACGTCGTTGTCCTTCAGTTCGACCGTGCGGGTGGCCGTCAGCGTATTCACGCCGACACCCGTGGTATTGCGATAGTTCGAATAGCGCAGACCGCCGAACAGATCGACCTGATCGGACACTGGCACGGTTACATCGGTAAACAGCGCGAAGATGCGATTGTTGGTGTCTTCATAGCTGAATGAAAGCGGGACCGCGCAGAAGATGCCGAGGTTCTGGCACACGCTAAAGCCGGTGCGGTTGCCCAGCGTGACATTGCCAAAGGTGTTGCCATTGACCGGCGTCGTTTCCAGATCGAACCGCGAATAGAGCGCGCCGACCAGCACGTTGAGGCCTTCGTTTTGATAATCGAGACGCAGTTCCTGGCTGAACTGCTTGGATTCGCTTTCGATGTTCTCATTGCGGGCGGCAACACCCAAGCGGCGCGAGAAGTTGACCGTGTCGGTTTCACGATCAAGCATGCGATAAGCCGTGACCGAGGTGAGCGACAGGTTGTCGTTCAGCTCGAAATCGACCGCGCCCGAAAAGCCCCTTGCGCTGTTGCGCATCGTTGCCTGCGTATCCTCGCAGTAAAACTCGGCCCGTTCGTTGATGACCGGAATCCCGCAACCGGCAGGATCGGTAAACGCGCCATTGGAAAAGACCGAGACGGGAAGCCGTGGCGCCGGTCCCGGACCATCTGGATCGACCAGCGTGCCGCTTGACGGGGCAATGGCGATGGCAAAGAAGTTCCAGCCGTTGATCTTCTGTTCGGTCATTTCAGCCGACAGGTTGATTGTCACCGTCTCTGAAGGTTCAAGCAGCAGCTTGCCGCGCAGGCCGTATTCCTTGGTGCGGTTGTCCAGATCGAGGAAGGTGTTGCGCTGCAGCCCGGCTTCACGCTTGAACTGGCCGGCAACGCGCAATGCTGCCTTCTCACCCAGCGGCACATTCACGCCGCCACGGATGGTCAACTCGCTCACTTCCGAACCGGCTGTGCCCTTGTCCGCAGCGTTGATCCCGCCCGAAATCGCAAAAGCATCGGTCGATGGCGCAACGGTGGTGATGTTGATGACGCCTGCCGATGCGCCTTGGCCAAACAGCGTGCCTTGGGGGCCGCGCAGCACTTCAACCTGCGCCAGATCGAACAGCAGCGGGAAGGTCAGGTTGCCCTGCGGCACCTGATCGACCACGAATGCCACCGATGGCGAAACGCTGGCGTTGAACACGCCGGTGCCAAGCCCGCGCAGGCGTGCGCCGCCGTTGACTTCGCCGCCCGACGTCTGGCTGATTTCCAGCGATGCGGTGGTGCGCTGCAGATCGGTGATCGAATAGACCTGATCGCGCTGCAGCTGTTCCTGCGTGGCGACCGTCACCGGCAGCGGCACGTCGATCAGGTTTTCCTCACGCTTGCGTGCGGTCACGATGATGGCGGCATCGCTGTCGTCACGAGCTTGGGCCTGATCGGCGGCTTCCACATCTGACGCGAAGGCCTGGCCCATCGCGCCGGAACAGGCGACCGCCACGGCCCCGACAGATGCCATCAACCGAAGGGTGTTGCGAAACTTCATGATGATCCTCCCCAAATGTTCGCCTGCGATTGCCGGTCGAATAATCCAAACTGTGTTGCCGCCGGGCAAAAGACCCCAGCCCAAACCGCAGCCCGGCCGGGCCGCGATCACTGCATCTACCTGAACAGCCTCAGCCAAAAGGAAAACACCCATTCTCGCTATGCTTCCATAGCCGGAACCTGTGCGTCCTCATGCGCCACAAGAGCGAAGCCTGCATGTTTCGCCCTACGTCCATTACCCGGCCAACGCCCGCCGTTTGTATGGATGGGTTCCTATCCACCGTTCGGATTTGTGCCCGCAGCGGCTTTCGCTAGTTCATGACACCATGACCGGGGAGAACATCAGCAGCATCGCAACGGCGCTTGTCGTGGGCGGAGGAATTGGCGGCATGGCAACGGCGATCAGCCTTGCCGAGCGCGGGGTGGCGGTCGATCTGATCGATCTTGATGCCGAATGGCGCGTCTATGGCGCAGGCATCACGATCACCGGGCCGACACTACGCGCATACCGGCGGCTTGGCCTGCTTGAGGAAATCAAGCAGCAGGGCGCGATCACCAGCAAGACCCGCCTGTTCCGCTATGATGGCACGCACATGCTCGATCTGGATGAACCGGTGATCGAGGAAGGCCTCCCCGCCACGGGCGGGATAATGCGCCCGGTGCTGCATCACATCATGCAAAAACGCGTGCGTGAACTGGCCATCCCGGTGCGGCTGGGGCTGACTGTCGATGCGCTTCAGAACATGGATGACCATGTGAACGTCGGCTTCTCAGACGGAACCTGCGGCAGTTACGATCTCGTCGTCGGTGCCGACAGCGTGTTTTCGAAAGTGCGCGATCTGGCCTTTCCGCACATGGGGCAGGCGCAGCCCACCGGGCAGGGCTGCTGGCGCATCTCGATCCGCAAGCCACCGGGGCTGGAAATGGGCGAGTTTTTCCTCGGCCACGCCAATCCCTGCGGCATCACCGCCTGTGCACCTGATATGGTCTATATGTGGATGCTCACCGCGCATGAAGAGCGCGAGAGCTTCATGTCGGATGACGAACTATTCGATACACTGAAGCTGCTGCTGGCCGATTTCGGCGGCAATGCTGGCTGGATTCGCGATAACATGACGCGCAGTGACTGGATCAACTACCGCCCGCTTGCCGCTGCCCTGCAACCGGCGAACTGGTTTGATGGGCGCATTGTGCTCCTTGGCGATGCCGTTCACGCCACCACGCCGCACCTAGCATCTGGCGCGGGTATGGCGGTGGAAAGCGGCATCGTGCTGGCCGAAGAACTGGCCCGGACCGATGATGTATCCACGGCCCTGCGCGCCTATCAGGACCGCCGCTACAGCCGGTGCCGCGATGTGATAGAAACCAGTGTCGCGGTTGGCCAGTTGCAACTCGATCACGGCGATCCACAGATCCATGCCAAGATGCTCGAAGGCGCGCTCAGCCGTCTCAACGAGCCGTTCTGACAGCGCTTTTCAAAACACAATACGGAGGGCCGAACCCTCCTTTGGGATGAGGATACGGCCATGACAAGGCACCACGAACCGGGCTTCATGACGGGTATCGCGCTGCTCTTGCCGATCACCCTGACGACGATGGCGATTGTCTTGCTGGCACCGATCGTGCCGCAACTGATGGCAGAATTTTCGCACGTCCCGCACCATGAATACCTCGTGCCGATGGTACTTACCCTGCCCGCACTTTGCGTGGCCATTCTCTGCCCGTTCGCAGGCATTCTGGGCGACTATTTCGGGCGGCGAAAGCTGCTGCTGGCGTCCTTCATCATCTACGCACTGGTCGGCGTCGCACCGGTTTTCCTGACCGGGCTTACATCGATCCTGATTTCGCGCGTGGGCGTGGGGATTGCCGAAGCGCTGATCTATGTGCTGTCCACCACGATGATCGGCGATTACTTCAAGGGCCAGCAGCGTGACCGGTGGCTTGCCGGGCAGACTGCATTCGCCTCGATGTCGGCCCTGCTTTTCTTCAACGTGGGCGGGATGCTTGGGGAATTCGGCTGGCGTGCGCCGTTCTGGGTATACCTTTCGGCACTGGCGATGTTCGTGCTGGTCTGGCGCTACACCTGGGAGCCTTCGGACGACGCCCATCCCGCCGCCGAAGCGCTGGCCCCACCGCGCAACCTGGGGTGGCAGGGCTTCCCGTGGAGCCGCATGGCGATGATCGTGGCAATCACGATCTACGGCTCGGTGTTCTTCTACACGATGCAGATTCAGGCGGCGAGCGGCCTTACCGAACTCGGGCTGACAAGCGCGGCGCGCATCGGATTTCTCGCATCGGTCGCCAGCATCGGCGTGCCGCTGGGGACGCTGGTCTATTCGCGGATCGGCCGTATTGGCGTGGGCAAGCTGCTGCTGGCCGAATTTGCACTGCTCGCCGTCGGGTTCCTGCTGATGGGGCGCAGCGGCACGGTCACCGGCTTCCTTATCGGCTGCTTCATCAACCAGTTGGGCGCAGGCATGCTGCTGCCAACGCTGCTGGTGTGGTCAATGAGCATCCTGCCGTTCGAATTCCGCAGCCGTGGCACGGGCTTCTGGCAATCGGCGTTCTCGCTGGGCCAGTGGCTCAGCCCGCTGGTCGTCACGTTCCTGGCGCTACGCACTGGCGGGTTGATGAACAGCTTCCAGATGCTGAGCTGGGCCGCCGCCGCAGGGGCTGCGCTCTCGCTGCTGGCCTTGCGCAAAACCGCGCATGGCTGACCGTCTTCCCGGCAAGATTGGCAAGGGAGGCGCGTATCCGGTCAAGAACCGTCGGTGATCAGCGTCCCACCATCGACCACAAGATTGTGACCGGTCACAAACCCGCCAGCAGCCGAGGCCAGAAACACGACGGTCCCCGCCACTTCGGCCGGCGTTCCGGGCCGCCGCAACGGGGTCATCGCCATGCGCCGCGCCATGAATGCGGCATCGTCAAGCAGCGGACGCGATAGCTCGGTGGCGATGAAGCCCGGTGAAATCGCGTTCACTCGCACACCCTCCGGCCCCCATTCCACCGCAAGGTTGCGCGCAAGCTGCGCCACGCCAGCCTTGCTCAGCGCATAGGCATTGATCCGCCCGTTGCCGCGCAGCCCGGACAGGCTTGAAACAAGGATCGCCGCCCCTCCGCCGCGCGCTGCGATCAGCGGCAGGGCATGGTTGCACAGCACCACTTGCGCGGTCAGGTTCACCGCCATAACTCGCTCATAATCGCCCATGTCGATCTCTGCGAACGGTCCCGGCTGGCCAGTGATCCCGGCATTGCAGACCACAATGTCCAGCCCGCCGAGCGCGGCTGCCCCGTTGTGGACAAGCGCAGCAATCGCAGCATGATCGGTCACGTCGCAGGCAATGCCTGGCATCCCCAATTTGTCCGCCACCTGCGCAGTGTCCAAGGCATCCTCGCTCGATATGACGACGCGCGCACCCGCCGCAATCAGCGCCTCGGCAATTGCCAAGCCTATCCCTCGCGTGGAGCCGGTGACGATCGCGCCCTTCCCTGCAAGGTCGAACGGGCTGCTCATTTGTGTTCGGGCCTATCCTCAGGCAGCGGCTCGCCATTGTGCAGATAGGCCGGAGCTTCGATAAGGATGAAGGCAATGCGGCATGGCTTGTCGGTGATGTTGCGCCACAAATGGTTGGTGCCGCGCTGCACGATGATGCCGCCCTGCCTCACCGCCTTCTTCGCACCATCTTCCAGTTCAAGCTCGATCTCGCCTTCCAGCACGATGCCGTAGTCGATCGAATTGGTGCGGTGCATCGGGCTTTCCTTGCCCGGCAGCATGTCGACAATCCGGATGACTGAGCCGCCATCGAGCGTAAGTCCTGCGTCACGATGACGGCCGTCGGTCTCATCATTGTTGTCAGCCGGAACCGTCGGCGTAGTCCAGATGAGCAGGAAAGACGCATCGCCAGACGGGATCATCCGCGTGGGGCTGATGTCTTCGCTTTTGAACACGGCGCGACCGCTGGCATCGTGGCCGGTAACAACACGCTGGACCGGCGGCAGGCCGGAATCGGACAGTTCCACTAATGGCTCCTCTGTTGCAAAGCGCAGAAGCATTGACACGCCAAGCGACGCAGCCCTCTCCTGCGCAAAGACTGACAGGCTTTCGGTAGATGGCCTTGAAAGCGAAAATCAAAGTCATTCGGTCGATAGCGTCCTATTGATGGAACGCGGATATTGCCGATGGCCAATCGCGATCACGCCGGCCTGCGCCTGCGCCGTATCGGCCACCGTGCCAGCAACAGAATCGTCCCCGTAATACTCATCACCAACCCGCCGACGGCAAACGCCAGCAGCCAAGGCGAGTTGAAGTCTTCGTGGTTTTTCCAGTCCATGATGTGCAGGCCCCAGAAGAAATCATACAGCCGCCACGTGCCGTTCC
Source organism: Novosphingobium sp. (assembly GCF_030696665.1). GTDB lineage: Bacteria > Pseudomonadota > Alphaproteobacteria > Sphingomonadales > Sphingomonadaceae > Novosphingobium. The sequence continues at coordinate 100,443 of NZ_JAUYRV010000026.1, read as the reverse complement.
GCACGGCCGCAATCCGCCCGGTGGCTGCCGCGACATAGACCGAGGTTTTGTCCGGATCGGCAAAGGTGATTTTCCACGCGGGCAGAGCGGCGCGGTATTCTGTGCTTTCGGCCCGAATCAGGCCGACGTTCGCCACCCCCGGAACAGGCACCTTCCACGCGGCGGTGGCAATCTTGCGCGCCGTGGCTGCATCCACCATGCCGATGCGTTTGCCAGTGAGCGGATCAAACAGCCACGTTTGATCACGGCTGCTGGCCTCGGCCAGCAACCGTCCGTCGACGACGCGCAAGGTCACGGCATGAGCATTTCCCGCAGCAGCTTTCATCAGGCTCGCCGGGTCAATCCGGCCAATCTCGGCGGGAAGGACAGCGTGCGCATTGCGATCCAGCAGATGCTCGCCCCTCACCTCGCCAATCGGCAGCCACGCCATCAAGGCACCGCTGGCAAACCACAGCAGCAACTGGAATCCGATGACAAGCGCCAGCCATTTGTGGGTTCGGCTGGCAAGGCGATGGGTTGCGGCATTCATCTTCACGTGTGAAATCCAGCTTTCAATAAGGAGCAGCAGGTTGCGCGTTTGCGCCCGGATGTTAAGCGCTTTTCAACTCTGCCCGGCTAACGCAATTGCATGACATCGGCTGCCGTTTCCTCAGCGCTAGTGCTTCTGCTGGCTGCGACTTATGTCGGCTATCCACTGGTGCTTTTCCTGCTGCACAGTTTCAAGCCGACGCACCGCGATAGCGCAAGCCTTGCGTTGCCTCACGGCTTTTCCGTCACTGTGCTGATCGCCGCCTATAACGAGCAGGCCAGCATCCTTCACAAGTTGCAGACCGTGCTGACAGCAGCAGACAACAGCCCCTGGCCGGTTGCCGTCATAGTTGGTGATGATGGCTCTACCGATGCCACCGCTTTGCTGGCAGAAAGCATTGATGATCCGCGCCTGACAGTGGTGCGTTGCCCGCGCGGAGGAAAGGCATCCGTCCTGAATCGGATCATCGACATCGCGCAGGGCGACATTGTGGTCCTGACGGACGCCGACCCATTGTTCCTGCCCGACACCATTGGTGCGATCATCCGGCCCTTTGCCGATCCTGCCGTTGGTGCGGTCGCCGGGTCGGTTGCAGTCAACCGTGCGAGCGATGGAAAGCGGCGACTGGCACAGTTCGACAGTCTTTTCCGTGTCTATGAATCGTCGCTGCGCAGGGCAGAGAGCCAGTTGATCGGATGCAGCAGCGCTGACGGTGGACTTTTTGCAATTCGGCGCACGCTGTTTCCGGTGGTGCCGGGCGATGTCACCGATGATTTCTATATCAGCACAGCCGCTGTAGCCGCCGGGCAGCGTATCGTGTTTGAACCTGCCGCGCGCGTGGTGGAGGAAAGCATTGCGGGCAGCCGCCGCAACTTCCGGCGCCGCGTGCGTATTACCGTGCGCGGCATGACCGGACTTTGGCGGCGACGGCGGCTGATGAATCCCCTCGTTACCGGCGGTTATGCCATTGGCCTTATCGTTCACAAGCTGTTGCGGCGGCTGGCCCCGCTGTTCCTCGTCGCGCTGTGGCCGCTTTCGCTGATGGCGGCAGTGGAAGCGCAGGGGTTTGCAGTATGGTTCTGGGCGGCCACGTGCAGCGGCCTCAGCCTGCTTGTGCTATGCGGCCTTGCCGGGCTGGCCGAGGGCATTGGCTGGCCGCGCCCGGTGCGCATGCTGCACGGGCTTGCGCTGCACCTTGCCGGGCAGTTGACGGGCGTGTGGCAGTTCGCCACGGGCCGCCGCTATAGCCAGTGGACACCGGCAAAGTGAAGTGGGGATTTGCGCTTATCGGCACTGCTGCCGTGATCGGCTTCGGCCTTATGCTTGCGCCCGGATCGGCCCAGCCCGCAAAGCACGATCAGCACATCACCGATACGTTCGACAATGGCCTGTGCGCCCGATCAGACAACTGCCCTTGGTATATTCAGCAGCGCGTCAATGGCGAGGTTCGTGCCGATCCGGTCCCGGAACGCGGCGGGCTTGCGCTGCATGCGCTGGCGGGTCCGAAGCAGGGCGAGACGGTTGCCAAGGCGGCGCTGGTGGCCCGCATTGCGCCTGCGGGCACGGGCAGCGTGATACGCGTGTCGTTTGACATGATGGTGCCGCATGGCCGCCCCGGCAATTCGCTGCAACTGGTGGATCTGGAATGCGCGGACTGCGGGTGGTCGCACAATCCGGGCGTCCGCCTCTATTTGCGGCATGGAAGGTTGCGGATAGACCGGTCGAAAATTGATGTTGCGCGGGCGTGGATGAACGATGCCGGGCCGCAGATGAGGCACGGCCAGTGGCATCATATCGACTATGAAACGCACGTTTCGGCAGGAGCAGATGGCTGGGCGCGGGCCTTTCTTGACGGGCGCGAAGTCGTTGGCGGCACCGGGCGCACGATGATGGCCAACCGGATGAAGTGGATTGATCGGGTGCAAGTGGGCCTGACCGCCAATTCCAATCCTGAACCGGCTGAACTGTGGATCGACAATGTGGAGATCAATGTAGCTGCACCTGTCGGGAAAGCCCGGTGATGCTGCAGGCCCGCTGGATAGACCCGCACGAGGCGCTCGCTGATGCATCGCGCTGGCAGGCGCTGGCGGCGGGATGTGCCAATGCGAACGTGTTCTTTGAACACTGGGCGGTCGAGGCCTGTCAGGCCCTACCCGAAGGCACTGGCCTGCAGCTGCTGCTTGTTGAACACAGCGATGGTCAATGGGCTGGATTGCTGCCGCTGATGCCGTGGCGCGCGGGAGGGGTGACTATCGGCTGGCAGAACTGGGACCAGCGCGTGCGGGCACTGGGCGATCCGCTGATCGTGAACGGCCACGAGACCGAGGTATGGCAAGCCATGCTGGCGATGCTCGCGCAGGACGGACGGCAGCCGACGTTGCGGCTTTCCACATTGGACGAACAAGGCCCGGTCGGGCGCGCCCTGCTCGATATTCTGGGCGACGGTCGTTGGCCGCACCGGATCAGTCGGAGGCTGGAGCGGGCAGTCCTGAACCGGGGGCCATCCGCGACAGACTATTGCGCCACCAACATCCGCGGCAAGGTGCTCAAGGAATATCGCCGGTTGAAGCGACGACTGGCCGACCGGGGTGACTTGCGCGTAGAGCAGCTTGCCCCAGGAATTGCCGCGACCGGTTGGACCGAACAGTTGCTCGAAATGGAAGCGGCAGGATGGAAGGGCCGCGATGGCGTTGCCGCCGCGTGCGACCCGGTGTTGCAGGCTTGCGTTCATCACTTGCTGGACAATGCGCACCGGCAAGGCCGCCTGGACTTCTGGCGTATGACGCTGGATGGCGCGCCGCTATCGATGCTGGCCTGCCTCGAAAACGGGCAGGGTCAGGCCTTTCAGTACAAGATCAGCTATGACGAGCTTCACGCCGCCAGTTCACCGGGCGTGCTGCTCGAACTGGAATATCTGCAGGCGCTGCTAGACGGGGACCGACTGACCAAGTGCGACAGTTGCGCCCGCCCGGACCATCCGATGATCAACCGGCTATGGGTAGATCGCATGCCGGTCTGCTCGGTGGTGATCGGCCAGCCCACACTGGTCGGTCGCGGCATCGTGGGGCTGACCGCGCTGCTCGACCGGCGCAAGGCCAAATCGCCGACGGAAACCGCAACTGTTCCAGAGATGGCAACGAGCTGAAACATGACCAAGACCACCGCCCTTTTCACAGCGACCGGGCACGATGCTCTCGCTTGCGCCTACCCCGCCCTGCCCTGTGGCCTGAACCACGGGCTTGTGGGCCATCCGCTGTTCACGCGCGCGGCGCTCGAACAACTGGCTGCCAGCCTGCCTGCAACCCATATCGAGCATTCGATTGGAGATGTGCCGGTCAACCAAGACCCGTCGGCCACCCGGGTGGTGCCGATGACGGCAGCGGAAGTGGTGCGGACCATCGACACCAACCGCTGCTGGATGGTGATGAAAAAGGTTGAATACATTCCCGCCTATGCCCGGTTGCTGGAAGAGCTGCTGGCCGACATCGCAGCTGAAGTGACACCCCTGACCGGTCCGATCATCCGACCGGAATCCTTCGTGTTTTTATCTGCACCCGGATCGGTCACGCCGTTTCATTTCGATCCGGAACACAACATCCTGCTGCAGCTTGAAGGTAGCAAGGCGATGAACGTCTATCCGGCGGACAACACCGATCTGGTGCCGCAACTTGCGCATGAAGCATTCCATCGCGGCGCGCACCGAAATCTGGCGCACCGCGACGAGTTTGAAGCGCAGGCTCGGCCCTTTTCGTTGCACCCCGGTGATGCCGTTTACGTCCCGGTCAAAGCTCCGCACTGGGTCCAGAACGGCCCGACCGTGTCGGTTTCGTTCAGCGTCACATGGCGTTCGCAGTTGAGCGACGGCGAGGCGCGGCTTCATCTGGTGAACCACCAGTTACGCAAGCTTGGCCTGCAACCCGCCCTGCCCGGCCAAAACCCGCTGGCCGATCAGGCCAAGGTCAGCGCGCATCGCGGGTTCAAGGCGGTGACGCATGGTATCAAGCGGGCGCTTGGCCGCCAGCCGGACCGTACCGCGTATTAGGCGTTCAGGTCGTAGCAGCCGCCATCATGGCCAGCTGGCGCGATGCATTGGCCGTAAGATCAAACTCCTGCTCCACATGACGTCGCCCGCGCCGGGCCATTTCCAACGCGGCGGCAGGATCGGAGAAGATGCGCAGCAGCGCCTGGCCAAGCGCCGCGCTATCGCGTTGCGGCACCAGCAAGCCGGTTTCACCATCGCGGATCAGTTCCGGAATACCGGAGATGGCCGTGGTGATCGCAGGGCGCTGATAGGCAAGAGCCTCGATCATCACATTGGGAATGCCTTCCTGCCGACCGCTCGGGCCGATCACGCTGGGCGCAACGCAGACACTGGCGGTGCGATAGCTTTCGGCCACCACTTCGAATGGCTGCATACCGCGAAAGTTGACGCGGTCACCCAGCGACGCGGCCTTCGCCTTCAGCGCATCGGCGCTGGGACCGCTACCGATCAGGTCAAGCTGCCAGTTGCCAAGCGGCTCACCAACAGCGGAGAGCGCATCGAGAAGATATTCGACGCCCTTTTTGGGTTCCAGCGCGCCGACATAAAGTATGCGGAACGGGTCGGTTGGGGGCGCGGCGTCAACGGGATCAATGCGTGCCGTGTCGACGCTGGAATGGATGACCTGGATCGAGCGTTCGGCGATTGCAGGCACTGTCCGATGCAGGAAAGCCGCACCAAATTCGCTTACCGTTCGGATACCTCCAGCTTCGGATAGTTTGGCATCAAGCAGGCGCTGCGTGCGAAAAATGTCATGCGCGCGGCAGCTGACTGAATAGGGCAGGCCGCCCATCCGCCGCCCGATCCACGCCGCTGTTGCGGGGTGCCCGGCAAATTCGGCATGGACATGCTCGGCGCCCCATTCCTTTGCATCTGCTGCAATCGCCAGCGCTTTGGGCACAAGCGCCAGAGACTTGGCAGCAATGCGCGGCAGGGGGGCATAGGCTGTCAGAATGCGCCAGACGATGGCCGCCATTGCCAGCGGGCGACGTGCAACGCCTGATGCACAGGCGACAAGGCTTTCCCTGCCCAGTAGCGGAATGGATCGCACCCGCTCGCGCAGAGGTTCGGCAAAGCCGTGCAGGGTCTGGCTGTGTCGCCAGGCCGCAACATGATAAAGGCGCACCTCGTGGCCCAGCTCGATGAACTTCATCAGATCGCGGTAAATGAAGGTCTCGGTCGACTTGGGAAACTCGGTGACGATCACGGCGATCTTCATGGTAAAGTCCTGTTGTGCCGCTCAACCTGTGCCAGCATGCCCGCGCGCAAGCCGAGCGCAAGCAGGAGCCAGAGGTAGCGCAAATCCTTGTGCGGCATGAAAAACGATGCCGCCAGCAAAGCGGCCAGCGCCAGCATTATGGCAATCGCGATGGCGGAAAGCTCGTTGCTGGCGGAACGGGCGGCCTGCAGCAGTTGGCGGAAGACTTCCCGCACCAGCAGTGCAAACAGCGCAAGGCCTACCAGTCCGTATTCCACCGCCGTATCGAGGAACGTATTGTGCAATTCACGCGGTTCCAGAATGCGGCCGGGATACCAGCGAAACTCCGAACCGACATAATAGCTGGGAAAATTGCCCGGGCCGATGCCCCATATCGGTGATCCTGAAAGCAGATCACCGCCGATGCGCAGATAGGTGATGCGGCGAAACAGCGTGCGGTCCTTGGCAAAATCGCCGATAGCCATGAAACGCTCAACCAGTTCGGGCGGGGCAATTGCGATCAGCCCGATCACGGCCGCTATGCCCGCAAGGATCATCAGCGGAAACGCGCGATGGCCACGAAATCGCCATCCAAGCAGAGCAGCAGCCAGCGCCAGCCCGATCAGCGCGCTACGCGCCGACATCAGACCCAGCGCCACGATGCCCAGCGCCGTCGCGCCCAATAGCACCGGCTGCCAGCGCCGCGACGCATAAATGGTCATAACCATTGCCAGCACCGTGCTGACCATCAGCATCTGCGCAGCCGTAGTCGGGTTTTCATCCGATCCGCCCGAGGAGCGGGCCGCGCCTTCGAATTCGGCGGTGGTGGCAGCGATGGATGTGGCAACGAGGCGCGTACCGGTCTTGTATTCGATCAACACGATCACAGCTGCGACCGTTCCCGCCAGCACGATGGAACCTGTGACCAGCGTCAGATGGCGTGGTGAACTGATGGCCAGCATCACGCACAGCGCCGGAAGGATCGAACCGGAAAGCTTGATGATATAGTCGACACCTTCGGACTTGTGTGCGCTCATCGTCCAGCACACGATGATCCATGCCGAAAGGATCGCGATGAGGCGGACGCCGTAGGGCAGCAGGTGCAGACCTTGATCCGGGATGTTGAGGCGAATGGTCAGGAGCCAGATCAAGCTTCCTGCCACGAGCCCTGCAAACAGCATCTCGCCCGCGCTGATGGGCAGGCTGGCGGTAAGTCTGTTGCCCACGGCATCAAGTTGCGTAAGCGCAGCATAAAGCAGCGCCAGCAACAACAGCAGGTGCTGCACCGGCATCGCCATCAGCCGGTCCGGCGCACCATGAGGCATGGTTGCAAAAGGCGCGGTCGACGCCACGATCAGCCTATGAAGAAGTGCGGTTCGCCGCCGATGTCCTGCTTCCAGCGATCACCGGTTGCAGCCAGCCAAGCCGGATCAGCAGCAGCATTTGCGGGAATGCCGATGAAGTAATGCACTGACCCGCCCAGCGCAGCAAGCCGGCCTTGCGGACATTCCTGATCGACAGCTCCGGCATAGACCAGCGTCCCCGGCAACACATTGGCGGGATCGAAGCTGGCGCGCGTAGCATCTGCCACCGTCATGGGCCGCCCTGCCCCCTTCGCCACTTCAAGCGCGCATTGGGTCAGCAGCCGAGCAAATGTGTGTCCACCGACCGACACCGCAACGCAGATGTCGCCGGAGGTCAGCCCTGACCGCACAAGCGCATCGCCAAGCGTGGCACTGGCCGCACGGCGTTCGCCAAGATTGTACTGCACGCCATCTGCGGGAGACGGGATCAGCCCGGCGATGGCCACTGGTGGCGCAGGCTGCGGCACCGCTGTTGCCGTGTCCATCTGTTCGGCGACGGGTCCGGCGAGCTCGTCGTCACGGGCCAGCGCGTTCGCACCCGATGTCATGGTAGCGCCATAGTGCCGCGCAGGCCCGGAGCCCGGCCCGACCACGGGCAAAACCGCTGCGGACTCTACCGGAGACCTGCCGGGACGCTGGCGGAAGATCGAGATGTTCTCGGGCAAGTCCTCCGGCCCGTCGCCAGCCATCCTGTGCTTTGCCGCCCCGGCGATGGAACGGTGGTCGACAGCGTCGTCATCGTTCGCATTTGCGCCGTTCAGCGCCGTTGCCAGCGATTGGCCCGGACCAAGGAGCAACAGCGCGATGGCGGCCAGCGCCGCACCGGCAACAAAACCAGCAAGTGTATTGAAAAAGACCTTCGGCGACGAACGCACCAGCGGTGGTGTCGCCTGCTCGATCACCTCGATCTTTGGCGCATTGAACTGGTTTTCATTGAGGTTGAAGCTGACGCGCTGCGCCAGTTCCTCAACTTCCTTGCTGGCAAGAGCGATGCGGTCGTCGATTTCCTTGATCGTCATTTCGCTGCCGCTGACTTTGCCAAACTGCCCGCGCAACGCGCTGATGCGTCCCTGCCGGATCGCAATGCCTTGGCGCAGACCGTCGGCTTTGGGTGCCGCGATGGCCAGCGCCTGCTCCACGGCCTGCTGTGATGTGCTCATGCGTCCGCTCGCCTGCCGCCGAAGCGCTGCAACTTCTGCCTCGGCACTGTCGAGCGCAACGCGGTCGCTGGTGAGGCGGCTTTCCTCGGCCATCAGTTCCTGCATCAGCCCCTGCTTCTGGGTATCGACATCGACGACGCCACTGCGCTGCTTGAGCAGGCGGGACTGGTTGAGCAGCGTGGCAAGTTCTGCACGCTTGGCCACGAGGTTCTGGCCCAGCGTGGTCGACAATTGCTGCTCGCTGGCCTCAGACTGCGTCTGCGCTCTTGTCACGATGGCTTGGGAAAGCGCGTTGGCCAACCACGCGGCGGCCTGCGGATCGTCCCATGCGACCGATACCTTCATCAGATAAGTGCCTTCGACCATTTCTATGGTCGTGTTCTCAATCAATGACTGCATCAGATCTTCGCGCAGCGGCACTTTCACCACTTCGCCATAGTTCAAAAAGCTCAGGATCTGCCCCGGCGTGAAGAAACTGGGAGCCGAGGCATTGCGCTCCAAGGTTTCGAGCGAGACGTTGGCACGCTTTGCTTCCCACCCCAGATAGCGCTCGACGACTGGCTCCAACACCGGGCGCGTATAAACGTATTCGCCATAAGTCTGGACCATGACCGCGCCGCCATCAAACGTCTGGCCGCGCACAAACCGCGTGGCAAAGCCAAGTTCGGCACTGGTCGGCACGATATTCAGACGCGCAGCCGCCTCAAAACTCGGGCGCTGCGCCAGCACCGCCACGCTGAACAGCCAGGCAACCAGCGTGCAGCCGACAACGAGGCCGCTGACCAGCCGCCAGCGCGACATGATCAGCCGCCAGTAATACAGACCGACGGGCATCAGGGTGACACCAGCGTGACATTGGAACCCAGATTGATGCCGTTGAACCCGATGATCTGGCGGATCTGCCGGGCGCGATCTGCCATGCGCGCAACCTGCGTTGCCGGTATGATGATAACGCTGAACGGCCGCAGTTCGCGCAGCTGCGCGCTGCTGCCATCAAGAACGGCGCGCAGGTCGATCATTTCTGCCTGAAGCTGCCCTTTGACCGGGGTCAGCAGCACCACTTGCGAAAGGTCGGCATCACGCGATGCACCACCGGCACGGGCCAGCGCTTCGAACAGCGAACTGCCATCACGATAGGCAAACGCCCCGGGACGGGCGACTTCGCCCATCACAAAGATTTCAGGCGGCAATGGCGGGCGCGCGTATTCAAGCACCTGAACCGATACCGCCGGCCGCTCCAGCACAGGGCGATAAAGCGATTGCAAACGCTCCTGCAGTTCGGTTGCGGTCAAGCCGCGCGTCTGCAGTGGCTTTAGCAGCGGTGGGCTGATTTCGCCCGACACCAGCACTCGCTGCTCACTGTCGAGCAAAGGCATATAGGGGAAGCGGATGCGCACCAGATCGTTGGGCGAAAAATCACCGGGCCGTTCAAGCAATTGGTTAAGCGTATCGCTCACTTGATCGCCCAGTGCAGCGCGCGGCGCGGCTGCCCCCGGTTGTGGCACAAGCGCAATATTGCTTTGCGGCTGATATTGAGTGGGACTGGCGCAGCCCGCCAACAACAGCGTGGCCAGCGCTGCCGCTGCAAATGCGCTGCCTGTGAAGGAGCAAAGGTCGTCTGACACGGTTCGATAATCCCCTGAACGTCAGTTTTCCTAGGCCAGGCTCGCTAAATTTATCGTTAACTCAACTTCCGGCAGCAGCCTGTCTCACGCATGTGCAACGCCTTCCAGCAGGCGCTCGAACGCGCGGGTAGAACGCTGGATGCCATATTGCGCGGCCGTGGTCCGGCCCGCAGCCACTGTCCGGTTCAGAAGGCTCGCATCGCCCAGAAGTTGTTCGATGCGCGCGGCAAGAAGCTCCGCTTCGCCGGGGGGCACCAACCAGCCGTTCTCGCCATCGGTGATGAAGCTGTCTGGTCCGCCGCAACGGGTAGCAAGCACTGGCACGCCCTGATGCATCGCCTCGATCAGGACATTTCCAAATCCCTCACGCCGCGATGCCAGGACGAACAGGTCGGCAGCCGCCATAGCACTGCCGGGGTCGGCTACATGGCCGGCCAGCCGCACCTTGTCGCTCAAACCCGCAGCGGCAATCTGGCCTTCAAGACGCGCCTTTTCAGGGCCATCGCCATAAATCGTCAATCGGCAATCGTGGTTGCGCAAAACCAGTCTGCCAATCGCCGCGATCAGCAGATCAAAGCCCTTTTCCCTGACCAGCCTTCCGGCGCTGACGATCTGCCAAGCCCCTGCCCCGACAGACCCTCGCCGAATGGCAGCGGCTTGTGGTGCATGGTCGTCGATCACCGGGTTGGACAGACACCGGATCGGTAACTCCCGGCCCAGCAGCGTGTTCAGTTCGGCTGCGATCGCGTGTGTAGGCACGGCAACCACTGCAGCCGAAGGATAGAGCAGCCGCATCGCAGACTTGCGCAGCCACGGCCACTTGGCCCCGGCAAGATAGGCAGTCGGCGTCGTGTGCTCTGAAATGATCCGCGCACAATTGCGGGCTGGCGCTGCCATCAGCGCCAGATTCATCGCATTTGTGGCCGAATACGCAACATCGATGCCCAGTGCATCAAGTTGCCTGCCAATATCGAAGCTGCGCCAAAGCGAACGGTTGGCTCCAATGCGCAGTGGCTCGACGTCGGGTGGGAGCAGTTCGAGAAAAGCGCCTTCTACGCGTCCCAGCAAAAGATGCGGCGTAAACCGCGAGCGATCAAGCGCGCCAAGCCAGTTGATAACCACCCGCTCCGCGCCTCCTGGACGCAAATGGGGAAGGAGGAACGCCACCTTGATGCGATGTTCAGGCACGGCCGGTGCGCCGCAAAACCAGTGCAAGGGCTTGGCGGCTAAGGCATTCCTCATCGCGGAACAAGGCCAGTTCCGCAGCGGCATACCCCAGCGCGAAAGTGGCGATTGTCGGGCCAAGCAGCAACAGCCTCAGCCACTGGGTATCAGCCGACGGCATCAGTTGCTGAAGCGCAAAAGCCAGCAGACTTCCAAAACCAGCCGCCGCAAGCGTCTTTGCAAATGCGCGGAACTGGCCCGCCAGTGGATAGTCGGCAAAGCGGCCCTTGGCCACGCGCATGGCCTGCGCAAGATTAAGCGCAGTTGCCAGCGCAGCGCCCCAGGCTATCCCCGCCACGCCCAGCAGCGGGATCAGCGCAAGCAGCGCCCCTGCCCGCAGCGCGATCCCCGTTGCGGCAATACGGATCATGTCTCCGCGAGAATTGCCACGTGCATCGGCAAAGATTGCAGACGTCGTTGCCAGAAGCGGTGTCAGAAACATCGCGGCAGCGCTGTAACCGATGGTGGTCGCGATCGTCGCGGAAAGCCCCTCTGCGCCAAACGCGCCGTAGCCAAACAGCAACCGGACGATGAAGTCGGTGGAAAACGCCATGCTGATCGACACCACTGTCTGGATCGCAAACACGCTGCGCTGACGTTGGGCAAACCCCAGCGCCGCTTCGCGCTGATCGCTTGATTGCATTACCCGAACGAGGTCTGGAAACATCACCGTCGAAACGCTGGACATGACAAGGCCGGGCACTAGCGAGGCAAGGCGCGAGCCATATTCCAACGCCGCAACGCTGCCAGCGGCAAGAGTCGATGCGGCCATGAAATCCATCAGCGTGGTGGCTTGGTTGAACACCACAAACACGACCGCTGCAACAAATCCACCGGCGGCCCCTGCGGTGGCTGCCGATGCTTTTGCACGCGGCTGAACCGCCGCGCCGTCCTGTTCCGGCTTCCGCCCGTCTACGCGATCCGAAGCCCTTTCGGCACGCATGCGGTGGATAAACGGCAAGGATCCGGCAACCATGATGGCCAGCGCCAGAAAGGCCCCTGCCACCAGCACTTCGCCAACTTCGATGATGCCAAGCGGTGGCACAAGGAACAGGAGAACCCCGACCAGCAAGATGCGCTGCGACATGGCCGCAAATTCAACCAGCCCATGCTTCCCACTGGCCTGCCGCATCGCGTTGAGTATCCAGATCAACGTGGTCAGGACAACTAATGGTGCCATGATGCGCACCAGTTGATCCATCAGCAGGTGGCGTTCCCCGGAAAATCCGGGGGCAAATATCGTCACAAACGACGAAGGCCAGATCAGCGCAATGCTGACGATGCACAGGATGATCGCGGCAACCCCGCCCGCCAGCCGATTGCGGAACAGGCCAAGCAGCGAAGCGCTGGAATCCAGCCGCGCCACAAGATGCGGCATCAGCGCCATGTGAACCAGCTTGCCGGTGGCATCGGCAACGCCATTGGTGCTGCGCCGCGCCAGAAAGAAAGCGTCCAACTGCGCAGATGCCCCGAACCGCGAAGCCAGCAAGGTCGACATCGCAAAACTGAACAGCAGATCCACCACGCGGATGGCAAACACCACCGTGGTCGATTTCGCAAATGAGCCTGATTGCCTGCCTCTACCGCTCACGCCACGGCATTCCGTGATTTGCGTTGCGGTCCCAGCGTGCCGCTATAAGCGGACGTGACGGTCCATTGCGTCCCAAGCACGTAAAGGTGCGTCACCTTTTGCCCGCACTCGCGATAGCCGAAATAGTACTGCACCAGATACGACGCGGCATTGGTCAGATCGACGATGCCGAACTGGCGACGTATGCCCAGATCGCGCAAGTGATGTATGGTCTGCCGACACAGCAGCATACCCAGCCTGCTGTTGCGATGGTCGGGATCGAGCAGCCAGCAATAGTGGTACGCTTCGCCCGGCAGCACCCGATAAAATTCATGTGCCTTGCGGTCCCGGTGCGATGTCAACGAGATCCACACGCAGCCATAAGCAATCCCGTCTCGCGCGATGAACAGCGCTTGCTTGCCGTCGTCCAGCATCTGCTCAAAAGCCGGTTGGCGATGGGCCAGCCACTCGCAAAGCTCAGGCAATTGCTGGCCTTTGGCAATGCGCACGCACGTCACACCGGGGGGTAGCGCGCCTTCGCCCACTGCTCCCTGCCATTCAGAACGGAATTCGACCATGACGCTATGCGTGATGCGAAAGATGTGATCCTTCCACACTTTGGCCAGCGTTGCTTTCAAACCTTGGTTGGCAATGCGCGCGCGCATGCGTTGAAACGGCGCGTTCAGGCCCACTGCTGCCTCGTGCGGATCAACTGGTTTCTTACGCTCACAGCGGCGCGGCGGGCGTTGAAGAGCAGTCCGTGCGCCGCGGGCTTGAGCACGATGGAATTGACCGGCACCATGATCCGGCGATGCGGATTGAACGATCGCTTGAATTGCAGCCTGCCGCTGGCGTTCTCGTCAAGCGCAATCTCCAGCGGCAATCCGGCAAGGTCGAACCCGACACAGCCCATCGCGCGCGCAGTCCGCATCGCTTCCCACAACAGCCCATAGGCGCGCGGAACCGGCGCTCCGGGATCGACCGTTGGCATGGACAGCCAGATGGCCTCATCAGCCTGGCGAATGAAACAATGGCCTCCGGTCGGCACGCCATCTGTTTCAGCAATCAGCAGCGCCCCGCCCAAACGTTTCACCAGCCCGGCCTGAGCTACAGCATCTGGCAGGTCGCGACTGGCATAGAGCGGTTTGGCCGCATAAAAACTGTCGAGCAGGTTCTGATAAAGTGCAACGTCGGCGGGATCATCAGGATCGGCCACGCGCACAATCTGCCCCGAAGCCTCGGCCTTGCGCAATTGCCGCCGGGCGCGCTGTTTGAACCCTGCAAGAATATCCGCTTCAGGCTTGTCCAGCCACACGATACCGGTCGACACATGCAGTGATTGCTGGCTCAGCGGCAGCGGCACGCCCGCCTCGATGCGGATTGTCTCTGCAGCCATCGCAACATCCCTGCCGCGCACACGCGGGGCCAGTTGGATCGCGCAGCACCCTGCCCCTGCCAGCGTTTCCTTGAGCGCCGCAACCACCGTGCCCAGCCTGGCAATATCGTGGACAATCGGGCCGCGAACGATCTTTGCCATCCAGTGGAAGGGCGACATGCGCACCTCGCGGATCACCGCTGTCGCACACAGTGTCCCGTGCTGCTTGTATAGAAAGAACCTGTAATGCGCGCCGCACTGCCGTTTCTGAATATCGGCCCACACGCTGGTCTGCTGATACGCAGCATGGGGGCTGGCCATGACGAAATCGTCAAGCACAGCGCGTTGGCCATTGTCCAGTTCGTCCAGGAGAAGCGCTTCTGACGGCATTGCTAAAATCGGTCCCTGAACTGTTCACTGAATCTTTTGAGGTTGCCGTTAGCGGTTAGCAGGCAGCCGTTGATGGACCCTTAAGATGAGCGATGTTTGCAGGCAGGGCCGCCGGAAAGGCAGGGCCGTTATGGTTGAAGCGCCGCTGGCACCGGCCCCTACGGCCCAGTCTGGCTGCGTTCTCGATCGATCAGAGTTGTCGCACAGCCAAGACACGCAGCCGCAAGCCGTGTGGATGCAGTGCTGGCTCGCTGCCTATGCTCCTGAGGGCGGAGTATGCATTGAAAATGTGCGTCTGGTGCGGCGACGACATGGCCCAGCCGTCATCTCGCAAAGCGTGCTGCACAGCGCCACCAATCTCCAGACGCCGCGCCACAGCGCGCATCTGCCCCCCCTCGTCAGCAGCGCCGACATGAGACTTGCCCTGAAGCGCCATCGCGCGGCAGGCATCATTTTCGAATACCTCCCGCAATCCAATTTGGAAGCGCTGAGGGATACGCGCCAGATCACAGATTTGCGCCATCTGGCGATGCCGCATGCCGCCATCCCCGTCACCGACTGCAGCATTGCCTTCGATCAGTTTGTCGAACAGCGCAGCAAGCGCGAACGCCAACGGACCCGCCGTCTGTTGCGACTGGCAGACGAAGCCGACGGCCCGCTTCGCTTCTCCCTCGTCAGCGGCGGCGATCAAGTCAAAACGCTTGTCGAACAGTGCCTTGCGCTTGAGCAAGCCAGTTGGAAAGGCCGCGAAGGCACCGCGATTCTTGACCGGTCCGATGATGCCCGCTTCTATCGCCAGTTGGCACAAGACCTTGCCGCTGCAGGCCTGCTCCGGCTCGCACTGCTCCATGATCGTCAGGGGCAACTTGTTGCCTTCGAATTCTGCATGCTTTGGGACAGCCGCCTGATCGCACTCAAGACATCATGCAGCGAGCAGCATCTGGATCTTTCGCCCGGCCATGTTCTGGCTCTTTTGCATATCCGTCACTGCTGCGCCGACGACACCGTCAGCCTCTACGATGTAACCGGCAACGGATTGAGCCCTGCCCCCCACCTGCTGCGCTATGCGGATCGGCAGGAACTGCTGTGGCGGGTGATCCTGTTCGCCCCGGGTTGGCGTGGACGGTTGCTGCAACTCATGTGGCAGGCCCGATTGCGCTTACGGAGCGTTAAGCGGTTTGTGGCAAGGCAATGCGCATGAGCCGCAAGACGGAACGAAGACTGCGCCTGCTTCAGGCACTACTTGCTGCAACTACAGCAGTGGCCGCCTGCCGAATCCTGTGGCCGGTCGCCCCGTGGGCGGGCATCCTTCTGGCCGTGATCCTGCTCGGGCTGGCCCACAGCCGGATGATTCTTGGACAGGGCACGGCGATCCTCACATATCATTCGATCAGCGACGACGCCGCGTGGTTGCCGTGGTCAAACGACATCACCGTCAGCCGGGCCAGCTTTGCCGCCCACCTGCAAACGCTAAAGGCAATGGCCGTGCCGGTTCTTGCAACGCGTGATTACGCGGCGATGCGCCAGCGCGGAGAAGCAATTCCGGCCCGCGCCGTGGTCCTGCACGTTGACGACGGCTATTTTGATAACTGGTGCAATGCGGTGCCCCTGCTGATCCAGCACGGATTTCCCGCCACGTTCTTTGTCTCGCTGAACTTCGTGGAACCCGGCGATCAGGTGCGCACGCGCGCTGATCGTCCCGGCTACATGTCCTGGGCCGAACTGAGAGAAATCGAGACAATCCCGGGGCTGGAAGTCGAACCGCATGGAATCGATCACGCACGGATTGCGGTTTCAGGCCCCCCGGTGGCGCGGCTGAATGCACAAAACTGGCGCGATCATCTCTGGCTGCAATGGGCCGCATCGCCGGGTCCAAAACATGATTGGCATGATCGCCCAACAGCTTGGGCTGTGCCAATCGGCAGCGAAGTGCCTCCATCCCGTCTGGCACTCGCGTCGCCGGGATTGTCGGCCAACGGCATGGAAACCGAAGCGGATCTGGCGACACGCATCCGCGCAACGCTCGACCAATGCAACGCAACTTTTGTGCGTGAACTGGGCCGCCAGCCGCTCATTTTCTGCTGGCCCGAAAACAAGTGCTCCGCCGCCGGGCGGGCAATAGCCCACCAGATGGGATATGCAGCAACCACCGGCGGCAAAGGGCGCAACGCCACCGCCGAGGCAGACAGCATTCTGTCCCGCGTACACGTGCCGGACCGATCACTTGGATTTTCCAGCCCACGCGCCGAAGGCTTCGCCCTGCGCGCGCTGATCGGGGCGATGCACGGCAATCTCTATTGGTATCCGGTGCTGCTGGCGATGCAACTCACCCGCCGGATCGTCCGGTTAGCCGGACAGATCACGGTCGGCACGCACCAAACCACGCGCCAGCGCAGCGTCGCAATCTCGATGGAGCAGACGACATGAACGATTTTTCGACCCGCTTTCCCACAGCGGGCGATGAGCTGCCAAAGGTTCTGTCTGATGAGGCTGAACTATCGGCAATTCAGGAAGAAATCGCGCTTTTGGCACCGCCGATCGGGGAACGTCGCACCGACATGCCACGACGCGTCCGTTTCGAATGCGATATGAACGCAGTGCCCCTGCCCCTTGAAGTCGCCAATCCCACGTATGCATCAACGCTCAAGCGCTGGTTCGATGCCGCAGTTGCGCTGGCTGCCATCGTGGCGTTGCTACCAGTTCTGGCCGGAGTCGCGCTGGCGATCAAACTGTGTGACGGTGGCCCGGTCCTGTTCGTGCAGAACCGCACGGGGTATCTGGGCAAGCGCTTCCGCCTGTTCAAGTTTCGCACAATGGTGATGAACGCCGAAGAGTTGAAGCAGAGCCTGCAGGCGCAGAACATCCACGGCGATTCCTCGCCCGACTTCAAACTGCGTGATGATCCGCGCATCACCCGGATCGGCGGATTCCTCCGCCGCACAAGCCTTGATGAACTGCCCAACCTGTTCAACGTCGTGCGCGGCGAAATGGCGCTTGTGGGTCCACGGCCAACGTCTTTTGACGCCGGAACCTATTCCATGCGCCATCTCCCGCGCCTTGCCGTCCGGCCGGGCTTGACCGGCCTGTGGCAAACCTCCGGCCGCGCCAACATCGGCTTCGATCAGCGCAGCGATCTGGACATCAGCTATATTCGCCGAATGTCATTCATCTTTGATCTCGCCCTGATCATCCGCACGATCAAAGCTATCCGCAAGGGTGACGGGGCGATGTAGCATCCATGCCCGGGAGGCGGCGTGGCTTGAGCAGCCACGGCCCGTGATCACCGGCCAGCCTTCGCCTCTGGATACGCGAACGCCCGTCAGATCGCCAAGGCGGAGGACAACCACAGGCCTTGCAACTCGCCACAGATTTTTCGCACGCAGGTGAATTCAGCGATTGGCGATGTGCCTGCTGCGGCTGTTCCGTGTGCGGCTGCCCTGCAGGTTTGGCAGAAGTGTCTTGCCGGCCCTTCAGCAAGGACCGGCAAGGCAAGCACTCAAAAGTTGTAGTTCGCGCGAATGCCAAAGTAGCGACGTGAATTGCGCGAAAGCACCTGATTCGCTGCGCTTGCCGGACCGCCGACAAGACCGCCGACATTCGAGGCAAAGTTCTTGTCGAACAGGTTGTTGACGAACAACGTCACACGGTAGGCATCTTCACGCTGACGGATGCCGATGCTGCCGTTCAGCACGCCATAAGCCTTTTCCACGTAAAGCGGGTTCTGCGCGAGGTCGAAGTTGACCTTGCTCTGGTAGCGGTAATCGACAGTCACGAAAGCATCGAACGGCATCGCGTCCATGAAAATGTCGTACATTGCCGAAGTGTTGAACATCAGCTTCGGCGCGTTTGCCAGCGGTCTGCCCGCAAGGTTCTGGGCCGTGGCCGTGCCGGGGCCTGTGCCGTCAACATCGAAACAACCCTGTGCAGCCGTCTGGCCGGTGTAGCAGTTGGCGAAGGGATATTCCTTCACCTTGGCATCCAGATAGGTGGCGGCAAAATCGAACGAAAGTGCACGGGTCGGCTTGGTCTGCAGTTCAACTTCAACGCCGCGCGTGCGCAATTTGCCCACATTGTTCAGCTGGAATTGCACAGATTGATCCGGCTGCACCACGGCAGCCTGGGCCTGAAAGTTGTTGTAATCCGTCCAGAACCCCGTGACATTCAACTGCACGCGATTATCAAAGAAGCGGCTCTTCATGCCGATTTCATAGGCGTGCGACGTTTCTGGTTTGACCGGGTTGGCCGCCCGCGCCGGATTGAAGCCGGACGACACGTCGTAACCCTGCCCCTTGTAGCCCGTGGCGAACGAGGCGTAGACCATCACGCGCTCGGCCACGTCCTGACGCAAGGAAACCTTGCCCGTCACGTGGTCATCCGAAGCATTCCCAGTGCAGGTGGCAAGGCAAACGGCGTTGTTGGCAGGCGGCACCGCAACGCCATTCAGGCGCTGGAAGGCCACGTCGATCTTCTCATGATTATAGCGGATGCCGGCATCAAGGTGGGTCGTTTCGGCAAGGTCATACGTCCCCTGCGCAAAAGCCGCCAATGTCTTGGTCCCGGCATTGGAAACCCACTTTGAAAGCAGTGGGCCGCTTGGCCCGCGATCAAACGAACGGTCCGTCTGCCCATCGGCATAGAATGCGCCGAGGATGTACTGGAACGGGCCTGAAGCCGTCGACACAAGACGCAGTTCCTGCGTGAAGAACTTCGTGTCGTAAGGGCTGCTTTGCACAAGACCTGTTGCTGAACCGAAGACCGGGAGGTTGATCTGTTCAACATCGTCGCGGGTATCAAGGCCCCATTTCTGGTAACTGGTAATAGAGATCAGGTCGACCCCGCCAAGGTCGATGCTGACTCGTCCGCTGACATTGGTCTGCTCGCCTTTGGCAAAACCGTCGTCGTTCTGGTTGACCACGTAGTTGTCTGGCCCGACACGGACACCGGCGAAATTGTTTGCCAGCGAAGCGCCGAAGACCGTGCTGCCGGGCGTGAAGCTGCGCACGGTACGTGGCGTCGAATTGCCCTCGGTTTGCGAATGTTCGGCCGAAAGACTGATCGTCACCTTGTCCGAAAGATCGGCCACCAACTTGCCCCGGATGCCCCAGTTCTTGTCAGCGCCAAGGTAGTTGCCGGTCGCACGGTTCTTCACGTAGCCACGGAAATCACTGTAGAAGCCGTTGAGCCGAAAGCCCACGTTTTCGGCCAGCGGGCCGGAAATGCCAGCTTCGAAACGATATTCTTCATCGGTGGTCGCCGAAGCGGCAATGCGGCCGGTAAGGGTGTCGCTGGGCGCACGGGTCACGATGTTTACCACACCTGCAGAAGCGTTCTTGCCAAACAGCGTGCCTTGCGGCCCGCGCAGCACTTCAATGCGCTCGATGTCGGTCAGCGTGGCAAAGGCCTGCCCTTGATTCAGGATCGGCACATCATCGACAACAACTGCGACCGCCGGTTCCACGCCGATGCTGAAGGCAGAAGTGCCAATGCCGCGCAAGTTGATGCTATTGCCGGTGCGCTGCGTGCCCTGCGTGATGGTGAGGCCAGGTGCCACTTGCGACAGGTTCTCGAATTGGGTGATGCCCTTGTTTGCAATCGCTTCGGCAGAAAGCGCGGTAACCGACACCGGAACCTGCTGCAGGTTCTGTTCGCGCTTCTGCGCGGTGACAACGATTTCGTCCAGCGTGCCTTCGGGCACGTCTTGCGCATAGGCAGACTGGGCAATGGCCAGCGCCGACAGGCCAGCAATCAGGCGTGATTTCGTAAACATCAGGAACCTCCCTCTTTTACCGCTTTGGACAGGCCAATTACACAGGACCAGAGGCCATTCAACCGGAAAATTCATCTTACCGAATTTTATTGCCGCACTGATCGGCGTGCCGTTTTGAAGAGCCAAAGCCGTGCCGGGCAGGTTCGATCGTTGGAAAGTGCGGCATTTGGTGCATCAAATAGCTAGGCTAAAGCCCAGTTTTTTAAGCGCTCAGCCAAACATCCGCACTGCCGCCTCGACGCGAGCTTAGTCACCGCAGGCTTGTGGTAAGGCCAAATATTGGCTATTGGACAGCCTCTACACGCAGCGCACGATAACGCAGCGGTCCAATCGAAGATCAGGGGAAGCGGCGTGGGCATTGCAAAGTTGGCGGGCGCGCTCGCCGCATTTTCCGCATCACTTTCGCCAGTCCTTGCTCAGGATCACACCGCGCCCGATCAACTCCGGATTGAAAGCGGGCTGATCGAAGGGACTGTTCTGCCTTCGGGCGTGCAAGCGTATCTTGGCATTCCCTATGCCGCCCCGCCGGTGCGCGACCTGCGCTGGAAAGAGCCGATGCAGCCCGCATCATGGAACGGCGTGCTCCACGCAGCCGCTTTCGCTCCGCAATGCATCCAGCCGCTGCGCAACAGCAATGCCAACCAGTACTCCGGCGCGGAAACCGTATCCGAAGACTGCCTTTACCTGAACGTCTGGACGCGGCCCGATCTCAAAAAGGCGCCCGTCATCGTGTTTATCCACGGCGGCGCATTCTTTGTCGGCTCTGGCAGCACCGGGATCTACGGTGGGGAAGCCGTTGGTCAACAGGGCGCTGTCTTCGTAAACCTCAACTACCGCCTCGGCCCGCTAGGCTTTCTCGCCCTGCCGGAACTGAGCGCTGAATCGCCCAATGGAAGCTCAGGCAACTATGGCTTGCTCGATCAGGTCGCAGCCCTTCGCTGGGTTCAGCGCAATATCGAAAAGTTCGGGGGCGATCCCGGCAACGTCACGATCGTCGGCCAGTCCGCAGGATCAATGTCGGTGTTGGCGCTTCAGGCCAGCCCGCTCGTCAAAGGGCTGTTCCATCGCGCATTCGGCATGAGCGGCGCGATGATCGGCGGCCCCATCCGGATGCCGCCACTCAAACAGGCAGAGCAGGACGGCACCAGACTCGTGGCGGTGTGGAAGGCAAAATATCTCGCCCAATTGCGGACCATGCCGGCAGACCGCCTCGTCGTGCCGCGCGTGCCGGGTGGCCCCACAACCGGCCCCACGATTGACGGCCATTTGCTGCCCGCGCCGATCGCAGAGCTATTTGCCCGCAAGTCACACAGTGACGTCCCGCTGATCGTGGGATTCACCCGTGACGAGGCCCTTGGCGGCATCGGCGCGGTCAGTGGCGTGGCCGACTATCGCGAAAAGGCCAGGGCGCAGTTTGGCAGCGGAGCGGAGCGGTTTCTGTCGCTTTATTCAGCAAGTACAGACGCGCAGGCCAAAGTGCAGGCCCGAACGGCCGACCGGGACGGGACGGTGGCCGTCAGCATGTTGGATTGGGCAGAGCTCCAACACGCCTATGGCAGCGCGCCGGTCTATTCTTACGAGTTCGCCCGGGCGCATTCCTTTGTGGAAGGCGTGTCGTTCCCGGATCTCGATGCTGCAACGGCGGGGGCGTACCACACATCGGAAGTGCCGTTCTGGCTAGGGACGCTTGACGCATTCAACCGTTATCGCCGCACGCGCGAATGGACCAGTGCGGATCGCGCGATGAGCCAGACGATGGTGCGGGCATTGGTCGAATTCGCGCGCACCGGAAAGCCTGCGCTGCAGGGCATGCTGTGGCCAAGGCTCGCGCCGTCACGACCCCGCCTTGTCGAGTTTGGCGGGTCGGTTACGCAGCAAGCATGGCCGGACAGGAACAGGCTGGAATTCTTCAAGGATCGGTTTTCAGAGCCAGCCCCGGCCGGTCAATGAGCGACGGGCAACGCCACCTGTCTTACCAAATCTTCTTGAATCCACGAACGCATCTTGCAAAGCCGCATGAATTCCTCCACAAATCGGACTTACCAAAATCAGGTGACGCCGGAGAAGCCAGGATGCCTACGTTTTCGTCAGTTCGGCGCAGGAATGTGATGCGTCCGATGCTGTTGGCCGCATCGGCTTTGGCGGTCACTTTCGCCGCAGTTCCGGTCCTTGCGCAGGACACGCGCGCGGTTGTGGAGCTGGATTCCGGCTGGCGTTTCTTCAATGGCGATGTTCCCGAAGCAGTGGCTCCGGATTTCGGTGACCTTGCGTGGGAGGCCGTATCCGTGCCGCATACGTGGAACCGTGTGGGGTACTATCATCACAACCTTGGCGGTGCCAATACGCCCGCCACCGTGAACAAGCGGCAGGGCATCGGCTGGTATCGCCTGCACTTTGCCGCGCCAGCGGGCAGCGCGGGCAAGCGCCAGTGGCTGGAATTCGACGCCGCCAGCCGCACCGCCAAGGTGTGGCTCAACGGGACGTATCTGGGAGAGCACCGTGGCGGTTTCTCACGCTTCCGGCTTGATGCTACATCGGCAATGCGCCCCGGCAACGACAACGTGCTTGTGGTCCGCGTTGACAGCAGCCAACCCAAGGCTGCCGGTGCCACGGCAGACATCCTGCCGCTGACCGGTGACTTCTTTGTGCACGGCGGGCTGTATCGCCCCGTTCGCCTTGTCACCACCGCACTGCTGCATATCGATATGGCCGATTCCGGAGGGCCGGGCGTGCGCGGAACGACCCTATCGGCCAATGCACAGCAGGCAGTTGTAGATGTTGCGGTGAAGGTGGCCAACGATGGCGCGCGTCCAACAAAGGCCATGATCAAGATTGCGCTGGTTGACCGCGAGGGCCGCGAAGCCGCCTCCACCATGATCCCCGCCACATTTGCTGCGGGCAAAGTCGGCAACGTCAGCGCAAAGCTCACCGTGTCGAACCCCCACCTCTGGCACGGTACAACCGACCCTTACCTGTACGATCTGGTGGTCCAGCTTTCCGAGGCCAACGGACAGGTGACTGACGCCTTGCGCCAGCCCTTTGGCGTCCGCACGATGGCATTCGACCCGGCCCAAGGCTTTTTCCTCAACGGCCAGTCCTATCGCCTCAGAGGCGTCGGCTATCACCAGGATCGCGACAGCAAAGGCTGGGCGATTTCACGCAGTGACGTTGCGCAAGACGTCGCCACGATCCGCGAGATGGGTGCCAACTCTATCCGGCTAACGCACTACCAGCATGGGCAGGACATTCACGACCTTGCCGACCGTGCCGGAATCGTGGTGTGGGACGAGATCCCGCTGGTCTCGATGTGGACGCTGGGGGGCAAGCGCGAGGCCGATCCTGCTTTTGTCGCCAATGCCAAATCACAACTGACCGAACTTATCCGCCAGAACCAGAACCACGCAGCATCCGCCATCTGGGGCATCGCCAACGAGGTCGATTTCGGCAATTCCCTCCCGGCCTTCCTTACCGGCGGTGCCGACGGCAAGGACATCAATCCCCTGCCCCTGCTGGACGAATTGCACGCATTGGCGAAGAAGGAAGACCCTTCGCGCCCGACCGCGCTGGCCACCTGCTGCGAGGGACGCCTGTTTGGATCGGACATCGAAATTCCGATCACCGCACCGGCGGCTGACCTTGGCGGCGCAAACCGTTACTTTGGCTGGTATTTCGGGCAGGCGGGCGACCTTGGAGGGCATTTGGACGGACTGCGTGCAAAGCGTCCGGACCAGCCGCTGGCCGTGACCGAATATGGCGCGGGCGGTGCGCTGACGATCCACACTG
The DNA here is from genome assembly GCF_030696665.1 of Novosphingobium sp. Lineage (GTDB taxonomy): Bacteria > Pseudomonadota > Alphaproteobacteria > Sphingomonadales > Sphingomonadaceae > Novosphingobium. The sequence goes on along the minus strand of NZ_JAUYRV010000026.1, from coordinate 76,419 downwards.
ACAACGTGCTGGGCGCGCCGGTGGATTCACGCGGGGCGGCGCAGCCCGAGGAATACGAAAGCTATATCCACGAAACCGCACTGGCGCAGCTAGATGCGCGGCCCTGGCTCTATGCCACCTGGCTGTGGAATTCGTTCGACTTTGCCACAACCGTCCGCACCGAAGGTGATGCGCAGGACATCAACACCAAGGGCCTTGTCGCCTACGATCACAAGACCCGCAAGGACGCCTACTATTTCTACAAGGCGAACTGGAACCCGGCACCGATGGTCCACATCACGTCGAAGCGCTATGCCGCACGCGCCTATCCGGTGACGGACGTGAAGGTTTACAGCAACACGGCGAGCACCGAACTGCTGGTTAACGGGCGTTCGATGGGCGTCAAAAGCGATTGCCCGCAGAAGATCTGCGTCTGGAACGCCGTGGCGCTGGACGAAGGCGCCAATGCCCTTGTCGCACGGGGCACGCATGCGGGCGGTCAGATCGAAGACACCGCCGCGTGGACACTGGCTCCGCTGACAAAGCGCCACATGGTGATCGACACCGGCACGCTTGTGGCCGGGAAAGGCAACGATCGCGTGCTTGGCTCGGACAACTGGTTCGAGGGCGGCGATGTCGGCTCGCTCGACATACCCGCCAACTATGGCAAACCTTCGGTTCCTGCCGTGATCACCGGAACGCAGGAGCGTGAAGCACTGGCCACGTTTCGTACCGGCAGCTTTGCCTATCGCGTGCCGGTGGCGGATGGCCGCTACCGTGTGACCCTGTGGTTCGCGACGCCTTCGACGCAGAAACCCGGCACATTCGACGTGACGATCGGCAGGAAGGCGGTGCTGCGCAAATTCCAGCCTGCCACACCGGCTGCAGGTGCTGTGGCCGAAGCAAAGACCTTCACGGTCAAGGCCAAGGGCGGTCTTGCGCTGGATTTCACAGCAGGCACCGGCGATGCCCGGGTCTCGATGATCGAGATTGAGCGGCTGCGCTGATCTGCTGACGCAACGGAAACAACACATGCTCAGGAAACTTCCGCTGCGGTGGTGGATCATCGCGCTGATCACGCTTGGCACGATCCTCAACTACCTTGCGCGCTCGACGCTGTCGGTGGCGGCACCCACGCTCAAAGCCGAATTTGCGATGAGCACCGAGCAGTACAGTTGGGTCGTGCTGGCGTTTCAGGCCAGCTACACGGTGATGCAGACGGTTGCCGGCGCGGTGCTTGATGCACTGGGCACGCGGCTAGGCTTCTTCCTGTTTGCGGTTGGCTGGGCATTGAGCAACATGGCCCATGCCTTTGCCACGGGCTGGATGAGCCTTGCGTTTTTCCGCTCGTTGCTTGGCGCAAGCGAGGCTGCGGCAATACCGGCAGGCACCAAGACCGTGGCGCAGTGGTTCCCGCCAAAGGAACGCCCGCTGGCCACCAGCCTGTTCCAGATGGGCACGAGCGTAGGCAACATGATTGCCCCGCCGCTGGTGGCCTTCTGCATCCTTGCATGGAACTGGCAGTCGGCGTTTATCGTGACCGGCGCGCTGAGCCTTGTCTGGGCCGGGATGTGGTGGTGGGGCTATCGCGATCCGGCAGTTCATCCCCGGCTGTCGCAAGCAGAGCGGGACGCCATCGCAGCCATGAACCAGCCCGATGCCACCAAGCCTGCGACCAAAGGCGACGTTCTGCGCAGCCGTTCCTTCTGGGCCATTGCCGTGCCGCGCTTTCTGGCGGAGCCGGCGTGGCAGACTTTCAACTTCTTCATCCCGCTCTATCTGGTGGCGGTGTGGAAGCTGGACCTCAAATCCATTGCGCTGTGGGCGTGGCTTCCGTTCCTTGCTGCCGATTTCGGAAGCCTTGCTGCAGGACTGCTGCCGCCGTGGTTGATGGCCCGAGGCAAATCCTTGCTGTCATCGCGCAAGATCACGATGACGCTGGGTGCAATCTGCATGGTCGGCCCCGCCTGCATCGGCCTTGCCACGACGCCGGGCATGGCGATTGCCCTGTTCTGCATCGGCGGCTTTGCCCACCAGATGCTGAACGGCGCGCTGATCACGCTGTGCGCCGACGTGTTCGACAGCCGTACTGTCGGCACGGCGAGCGGCATGGCGGGCACTTCGGCGTGGATCGGCGGCATGCTGTTTACGCTGCTGATCGGGCAGAGCGCAGACGTGTTTGGCTACAACCCGCTGTTCGTCGCGCTGGCTGCGCTGGATCTGCTGGCTGCGGTGGTGCTGTGGAGCCTGCTGCGCGAACGCAAGGCTTAAACCGTACGTTCGGGAAATGCTTTGCGGCCAGGATCGCGCCTCGGCGGAATCGCGCCGCGATGCATGATGCACCATCCGGCAAGGCGATGACCCGCCATCACCGCATCGGCGACTGATCCACCACCGGCCAGTGCGGCAAGGAAACCGCCATTGAAAGCATCGCCTGCGCCCGATGTGTCCACGGGCCGGAGCACTTCGGGCGGCGGAATGACCGTGCCGTCCGGAAGGTGCGCGCCCAAGGCTCCGAGTTTGACCACCACTTGTCGGCAGCCAAGGCTGGCCCAATGGCTGGCCACTGCGGCACCGGACGTTTCGCCAGAAAGCGCGCTTTCGTCTTCCAGCGTGGGCAAACCGACGGTCGAGGCTGCAATGGCGGCGTCGCGGCACCGCATCGCCTCTGCCCGGTCTGGCCACAAGCGCGGACGATAGTTGCCATCAAAGACAACCATGCCGCCGCGATCGGCCACTGTTCGGGCAAGATTCAATAGCGCAAGGCGGCCAGTTTCGGGCAGGATCGCCAAGGTGATCAGCGAAAAACCGAGAATGTCAGCGCTCGCCGCGCGTTCCAGTGCCGGTTTGATTCCTTCGCACGCGAACATTTCCCGCGCGGCGCTTTCGCCCCGCCAGTAGGTGAAACTGCGTTCGCCACCTTCGTCACAGGTGATCGCATAAAGCCCCGGATTTCGCGCAGGGTCCGACAGCACGAGGCCTGTGTCCAGTCCTTCAGCCGCCCAGCGCGCCTTCAGATCCGCACTGAAGGGATCAGTGCCGAGCGCTGTGAGATAGGCCGTTTCAATCCCCGCACGCGCCAGATGGATCGCGGTGTTCAGCGTATCGCCGCCATAGCCAAGCCGCCAGTTGGATCCATCCTGCGACAGTTCCAACATGGCCTCCCCGACGAATACGGTCCTCGTCATCTCACCAGTTCCACATCGTACCATCTTCCAGCCGGGCAACCGGAAGATAGGCGGGCTTGTAGGGATACTTCGCCGCCAGCGCCTCATCGATGTCAACGCCGTGACCGGGGGTTTCGCCGACGAACAACTCGCCTTTGTCGAACCAGTAGTCGTGCGGGAAAACGGCGTCGGTTTCATCAGTGTGGCGCATGTATTCCTGAATGCCGAAGTTGGGCACCCATGTGTCGAAATGCAGCGCGCAGCCCATCGTTACGGGCGACAGATCAGTCGCGCCGTGGCAGCCGGTGCGGACCTGATACATGCTGGCAAAGTCAGCAATGCGGCGCAGATGCGTCAGCCCGCCTGCTCCCACCACGGTGGCGCGGATATAGTCGATCAGCTGGTTCTGGATCAGATCCTTGGCATCCCAGATCGTGTTGAATATCTCACCCACCGCCAGCGGAGTGACGGTGTGCTGGCGGACCAGTTTGAACGCTTCCTGATTTTCGGCAGGTGTGCAGTCTTCCAGCCAGAACAGCTGATACGGTTCAAGCATCTTGCCAAGGTTGGCTGCTTCCTGCGGCGTGTAGCGGTGATGTCCGTCATGCAGGAGGTGGTGGTCGAAGCCATAGGTCTTGCGCAGTTCTTCGAACAGTTTGGGCACATAATTCAGCGCTTTGCGCGTATCCCAGCCGGTCACCGAAGGAAGCGCGGCATCGGCGGGTTCATAATAGAGCTTCCCGCGCCCGACACCGTAGGCATCCTTCACGCCGGGCACCCCGGTCTGCGCGCGGATCGCCTTGTAGCCCATGTCGATATAGTGGCCGACGGCGTCGACCGTCTCGGCAATGTCCGATCCGTTGGCATGGCCATAGACCATGATCCCGTCTCGGCTGCGCCCGCCAAGCAATTGGTAAAGTGGCATGCCGGCCATCTTGGCCTTGATATCCCACAGTGCCATATCGACCGCCGCAATTGCGCGCATGGTCACCGGCCCGCGCCGCCAATAGGCCCCGCGATACAGGTACTGCCAGACATCCTCGATGCGGCGCGGGTCCATCCCGATCAGGCACGGCACCACATGTTCCTGAAGGTAGGCAACGACCGACAGCTCGCGCCCGTTCAGCGTGGCGTCGCCGATGCCATAGACGCCCTGATCCGTCTCGATTTTGAGCGTCACGAAGTTCCGGCCCGGGCAGGTGACGATGACTCGGGCGGCGGTGATTTTCATGGAACAGGAACTCGCGCTGACTTTGACGATGTGGTAAGACCGATTGACGCGCGGATTTCGGTCTGTCAAGTTCCGAGAATTGGTATTACCAGAAAGTTTCCCGAATGGCTCTTGCAGCAACCAAATCGAACGATCGGCTTTATCAGGATCTTGCGCGTTCGCTGCTCGTAGAACTTTCCAGCGGGCGCTATCCGGTTGGTTCGCGCCTTCCGGCCGAACGCGACCTTGCGGTCCGCTATGAAGTGAGCCGCCCGACAGTGCGCGAGGCAATCATCGCGCTTGAAGTGCAAGGGCTGGTCGAAGTGCGCATCGGCTCGGGTGCATACGTCAGGCGCCTGCCGGGTGAAGAAGATCGCCCGGGCTTCAACGTCACCGCATTTGAGTTGACCGAGGCGCGCCTGCTGTTTGAGGGTGAGGCTGCTGCACTGGCGGCAACGCAGGTCACCGATGCTGATGTTGCCGAAATCGAACTGCTGGTGCAGCGCATTGCCGAGGAAAATCAGGATCCCAACGGTACGGAAAGCGCCGACCGGGAATTCCATCTGGCGATCGCACGCGCGACGCGCAACGTGGCCGTGTTCAATGCCATCGAACGCCTGTGGGACTTGCGCGCTTCATCGCCCGAAGCGGCTCTCCTGCACGAAAAGGCGCGGCATGCGAATGTCAAACCTGTGGTCGAGGAACATTCCGCAGTGGTTGAAGCGCTGCGCGCGCGCGATCCCAATGCGGCCCGCGCGGCAATGCGCGCGCACTTGTCCGCCGTACTTGAAGGGCTGCTTTTTGCCACCGAAGAACGTGCGCTGGCCGAAGCGCGCAAAGCGACGCAGGCCCGCCGTGACCGCTATGCCCGCGCCACGGCCTGAAATGTTTCGCTACCCGAAAGACTGACTAATGCCCCGCAATCTGGACTTACACCCCGACCGCCTGTTGCCGGTCGAACCCTCGGTGCGTGCGTTGGCGCGGGAGCTTTATGCCAGCGTCAGGGACCTGCCGATCATCAGCCCGCACGGCCACACCGATCCGCGCTGGTTTGCGGGTAACGAGACGTTCGGCAACGCCACGGACCTGTTGCTGGTGCCCGATCACTACGTCTTCCGCATGCTCTATTCGCAGGGCGTGGCGATGGAAGACCTGGGCGTGCGCAACAAGACCGTCGATCCGCGCGCGGCGTGGCGGCTGTTTGCGCAAGCGTACTGGCTGTTCCGGGGCACGCCTTCGCGCATGTGGCTCGATTGGGTGTTCGCCGAAGCGTTCGGCATGGGCGTGCAGCTTTGCGCAGAAACTTCAGATCTTTACTTCGACACGATCACCGAGATGCTGGCCACGGATTCATTCCGCCCCCGCGCGCTGTTTGATCGCTACAACCTTGAAGTGCTGGCCACCACAGAAAGCCCCATCGACACGTTGGAACACCACGTTGCCATTCGTCAGTCGGGCTGGAAAGGCCGCGTCATCACCGCCTATCGCCCCGATCCGGTGGTGGACCCGGACTTCGAAGGCTTCCGCGCGAACCTCGATTCGCTGACCGAACTGACCGGCGAGGATTGCCTCACGTGGCGCGGATACCTCGCCGCCCACCGCACCCGCCGCGCTTTCTTCAAAAGCATGGGCGCGACCAGCACCGACCACGGCCACCCCACCGCCGCCACCGCCAACCTCTCGCCTGCTGAAGCCGAGGCGCTGTTTGGCCGCGTCATCGCGGGCGGTTGCTCAGCCGCCGACGCAGAACTGTTCCGCGCCCAGATGCTGACCGAGATGGCGGGCATGAGCATCGACGATGGCCTCGTCATGCAGATCCACCCCGGCAGCTTCCGCAACCACAACGCCGCCGTCTTCGAACGCTTTGGCCGAGACAAAGGCGCGGACATCCCCACCCGCACCGATTTTGTCCACGCGCTCAAGCCGCTGCTCGACCGTTTCGGCAACGACCGCAACCTCTCGATCATCCTCTTCACGCTGGACGAGAGCGCCTACGCCCGCGAACTCGCGCCGCTCGCGGGCCACTATCCCTGCCTCAAGCTCGGCCCGGCATGGTGGTTCCATGACAGCCCCGAGGGCATGAAGCGCTTCCGCCACATGACCACCGAGACGGCGGGCTTCTACAACACCGTCGGCTTCAACGACGATACCCGCGCCTTCCTGTCGATCCCCGCGCGCCACGACGTGGCCCGCCGCATCGACTGCGGCTTCCTTGCCGAACTGGTGATGGAACACCGCATCGAGGACTGGGAAGCGGCTGAACTGGCGCAAGACCTGTCCTACAACCTTGCCAGGAAGGCCTACAAGCTGTGAGGCTTTCGCCCGAAACGCTGGCCAGCTTGCCCGCCGAAGTCGCCCGCCCGCTCTATGACCGTGACGCCCAAGCCGTGGGCATCGTCCACTTCGGCATCGGCGCGTTCCACCGCGCACATCAGGCGTGGTACACCGATGCCGCCCTAAATCTGGATAATGGGAATCTGGGCGAGCGCGATTGGGCCATCACCGGCGTCTCGCTCCGCTCCCCCGGCGTGGCGCGGCAGATGAACCCGCAGGGCGGGCTTTACACCGTGGCCGAGCAATCGGGTGAAGGCTCCGCGCTGCGCATCATCGGCGCGGTCCGCAACGTCCTCGTCGCCAGCGAGGAGCCGGACGCCGTCATCGCCGCCGTAGCCGCTCCCACCACGCACATCATCAGCCTCACCGTCACCGAGAAAGGCTATTGCCGCACCGCCAGCGGCGACCTCGATTTCGAGCAGGCGCATTCGCTCAGCTTCTACTACTTCGTCACCCAAGCCCTGCTCCGCCGCCGCAACGCAGGCCTGCCGGGCGTGACGCTGCTCCCGTGCGACAACTTGGCCGACAACGGCGCAAAGCTCCACGCGCTGATGGGGCAATACCTCGCCCGCCACGAACCCGATCTGGTCGCATGGTTCGAGGCCAACTGCACCTGCCCATCGACCATGATCGACCGCATCGTGCCCGCCACGACCGACGAGGACCGCGCAGGCATCGCCCAAGCCCTCGGCGGCCTGCAGGATGAAGCCTGCGTCGTCACCGAACCGTTCAGCCAGTGGGTGATCGAGGACAAGTTCGCTGGCCCCCGCCCCAAATGGGAAGCGGTCGGCGCGCAACTGGTTGCAGACGTCGCCCCTTATGAAACCGCCAAGCTACGCATGCTCAACGGCGCGCACTCGGCGCTCGCCTACTGCGGCCTCAAGGCCGGCCACACTTACGTTCACGAAGCCGTGGCCGACCCCGCCCTGCACCATCTGGCCGAAACGCTGATGCGCCACGAGGCCGCGCCCACCATCACGCCTGCACCAAACCAGAACCTCGCCGCCTATGCCGACGCCCTGATCGCCCGCTTCGCCAACCCCGCGTTGAACCACCGCCTCATCCAGATCGCGATGGACGGCAGCCAGAAAATCCCCCAGCGCTGGCTCGAAACCCTCGCCGAAAACGCCGCCCAAGGCCGCAATTGCCCCGCCATCCTGCAAGCCATCGCCGCATGGCTCCACCATCTGACCGGCGCAAACGGCCCGGTAGACGATCCGCTGGCCGAAAAGCTGACCGCCATCGTCAACCGCAACCCAAACCCGCACGATGCCGCCACCGCCCTGTTCACCGGCAATGGCCCGCTCGCAGGAACATGGCAGCCCACGCCCGCAGATCTTGAAACGCTGACCGCCGCCTGCACGGGGGTGCAGACGGCGGCCTGAATTGAGGATTGAAGAGTGGCGGTCTGCCGGAGCTTTCGCAGTCCGCCACCCTCGCCGCCCTCAGAATGAACGGCGCGCAGTGACAGACCATGTGCGCGGCCGGCCCGGCGCACCCGATGCGGTGCCCGATCCGAACGCTTCCTGCAGCAGCGTTGTGAAGTAGTACTTGTTGGTCAGGTTCTGCACTTCAAACGTCAGGCCCCAGTCCTTGTCCGCCGAAGTCCACCCGATGCGCGCATTGGCAAGGATATAGCCATCGATCCGGTTTGACAGCCGCAGCGTGGCAATCGATCCGCCACCGCCGGGATTGTTGAAGCCAAACTGTCCGGCAGCCACCGTGCTGCTCACGGCAAGGCTGTCGATATTCGCCGCCTCGGTATAGATCTTCGATTGATAGGCACCGTCAACACGCAGCACGACATCGCCCTTCAGAACATCGGGAATGTCATACTGGAACCCGACCGCCGCCTTCCACTTGGGCGTGTAGGGCGTCACATCGTTCAGCGTCACACCAGTCGATGCCGTATCCACGTTCTGGTACTGGAAATCGAGATAGCTGACCGAACCGTCGATGGTGAAGTTCTCCACCGGACGGATCAGCGTCTCCACTTCAAAGCCCTTCACGTGGGCAGAACCGACGTTTGAAGGCCGCAGGCAAGGTGTCGCCTGCGAAGACCCTCCCGGCCCAGCCCTGACCAGATCAAGGCAGTTCACGCTCGACAGGATGATGTTCTTGTAATCGTTGAAGAACGCCGAAACGTTGACACGCAGCTTGCGGTCAAACAGGTCTGATTTGAAGCCCACTTCGTATGCGGTGATCGTCTCTGGCGTGAACGCAGTCGCCTGGCTCGGGAAGAACGGACGCGGGTTCACCCCACCCGCACGATAGCCGGTGGAAACCTGCGCATAAGCCATCAGATCGGGGCTGAAGCGGTAATCGGCCGCCACGCGCCAATCCACGCGGCTATCGCGGAAGCTGGCGGTCAGCCCGTTCAGGCCAAACAACAGGCAGTTGGGCTGGTTGCCAAGACCCGTCGGGCCTGCAGTCGGCGCGCCGAGGAAGAAGTTGCACGGCCCTTGAATTGCAGACCCATCGGGATTGCGGCGGGCATAGCCATAATCCTTTTCGTCCCAGGACTTGCGGATGCCGCCGGTCAGGTTCGCCCCTTCGGCCAGCGCAAAAGTGAAGTTGCCGAACAGCGCCTTGTTCTTGGCAGGCGTTGGGTCAGGTCCGTGCAGGAAATCGATCCCGGCATAGTTCAGGTTGATGCGCCCGGTGAAAGTGCCGCGCGTATCGAAATAGAACCCCCCTACGGTGAAATCGAGCCGGTCATCCATCACCTTGCCCGAAAGGCGCAGCTCCTGGCTCCACTGCCGGTTCTTCTGCGTCTGGTTCAGGTTGTTGTTGGCAATGGGCGATCCGTCAGAATCATACGACCAATCGGCGGTATATTTGCGCCACGACGAGATCGATTTCAGCTTCAGCTCGTCGGAAAGGTCCACATCGATGGTCAGCGCCGCGCCATAGTTGTCCAGATCGGAATGCGGATCGTTGAACGTCGGCTTGAACGGCATCTGGCTGTCAGGCCGCGCCGGATCGCCATAGGTGGCATAGGAGACATAGCGCCGGTCATAGCCGCTGAGCGTGTCGCAGCTGTTCACGCCATTGGGCACGAAGGCGCAGTTCAGCGGAATGCCTGCCCCGTTGGTGCCCTGCAGGAACGGACGCCCGCCTGTGAACGTGGCGTTCGGGCCATCGAACGCCGCCGAAGTATTGGCAAAATACAGCACGTTCGCACCCGGCTCGTTCCGCTCGCGCGTGTAATCGCCGCTGAGGTTGATATCCACCGTCTCGGTCGGCTGCCACCGCAGCGAAACCTTGCCAGCGGCATAGGACTGGCCGCCCAGCGTGCCCAGTTCAGGGTCTGCGCCGCGCGCAAAGGTCGGCACATTGGTGCCCGGATGGGTCAGGTTGTAATCCAGCCGCTTTACATAACCGTCGACGTTCTTGGTCACGCCCGCCACGCGCATGAACAGGTTGTCCGAAAGCTTCACGTCGAACAATCCGCGTGCATCCAGCCGGTTGTACCGGCCATATGTCACTTCGATCGATCCGGTGTTCGATCCGGTCGGCTTCTTGGAATAAAGCTTGATCGAACCGCCCAGCGAATTGCGCCCGGCCAGCGTGCCCTGCGGCCCGCGCAGCACTTCCACCCGGTCAAGGTCGGTCAGGTCCAGCAGCGATCCCGTCAGCGTCGGCAGATAGACATCGTCGATGTACATGCCAACGCCGGGTTCCAGCGCAAAGTTCGGGTCGGTCTGGCCCACGCCACGGATAAAGGCGATGATGCCCGGTCCCAATTCCTGGCCCTGCGGCTTCAGCGTCACGTTCGGCGCTTGCGCAGCGATTTCGGAAACGTTGGTCTGCCCGCGCGCTGCCAGCAATTCACCGCTGACCGCCGTAATCGCCAGCGGCGTATCCTGCAGGTTCTGCGCGCGGAACTGTGCGGTAACGACGATCTCGTCAGTTGTGGGGGCCGGTTGCGGGGTTTCGTTCGCTTCCTGCGCCAGTGCGGTGCCGGAAAGTGCGGTGCCGGAAATCGATAGCGCAAGCAGGCTCGCGCCCGCGCAAAGCAGTTTCATCATCCTGTCCTCCCTCTGCAACGGCCCAGTTGGTCTGAGATCTTTTCACCTGACGGCACGGTCCGATTTTTCGGAATCGTGACCTTCGATCATGGCCCTTGCAAACAGGACGATAAGTCCGATTCTATGCTATAGTCAATAGCATAGAATGATAGGATAGAATTGCGTGCGCAGTGATGCACATTGGCACCAGAGATGCTAATGGCGCGCAATGCGCAATCCTTTGGAAGAACTTGTCGGCTTTCAGCTCGTCCGCACTGCCGGGATCGGGCTGCGCACCGTCAATGCCGCCTATGGCGATCTTGCCATCCGCCATCCCGATGCGGCGGTGATGATGGTGATAGAGGCCAACCCCGGCATCAGCCAAAGCGCCATCGGACGCATGCTGAAAATTCAGCGGTCCAACATGGTCCCGATCATCAGCCGTCTTTCAGATCGCGGGTGGATCGAACGCAACCCGGGGCGCGGCAAGGCCATTGGCATCACCGTGTCTCCACAAGGGCAGGCAATGATGCCGCAATTGCATGCCGCATCACGGGAAGGTGAGGCCAGACTGGCCGCCGGGATCGGCCCGGACGTTTACGCGCAACTGCTGGAAGTCCTGCGCAAGATCGCCTGATCGCCTGTAATGTGCGGCGCTGCGGTTCAGGCCGCCGCGCGCGCCTTGGCTTCGGCCGCTGCACGAAACACCGACACGTCAAAATAGAACGGCCTGATCTCGCAGCACTTCCCGTCCCGAAAACGGAACATCTCGCACAGCTCAGCCGGGGCCAGCGCAGGATCGGCAAAACGGAAGGACAGGATTGTCACCGCATGATCCTTGCCCGCCGTGGTCTCCACGCGGTCAAGCGCGGCAACATCTGCCATGCCCATCACCTTCACGAACAGCTCTTGCAGCGCATTCTTTCCGCGATAGACGCCTTCCATCGGCAGGCCGGGCGCTTCGGTCACGAAAAAGTCGTCAGTCAGCATCGATGCTGCCTTGTCCCAGTCACCCACCGCCGTCGCGCCATAAAGGTCATCGACGAACTGGATCATTTCCTGCGCGGTCATGGTCATTTTCAGGCCCTCTCTCTTTGCCCGCACGTTCCACCAATGCGGGGCGCGGCGAAACCTAGCGATATGAATAGCGCAGCACCGCGTCACGGCGCGCTAAGGATAGGGCAAAGAGAGGACTTTGCCCTGATGACCGCACCTGTCACCCGCCAGATCACGCTGGTTCGCCGCCCCACAGGCATTCCCGTGCCAGAAGACTTCGCGCTGGTCGAAGTGCCGCGCCCCGTGCCCGGCCCCGGCGAAATCCTCGTGCGGATGCGCGTTGGCTCCTGCGATCCGGCCATTCGCGGCTTTCTGGATGACCGGCCAAGTTATCTGCCGCCGGTCGCGCTGGGCGCGCCGATCAACGGCATGTCGCTGGGTGAAGTGGTCGAATCAAACAACGCAGACTGGCCGGTCGGCACGCTGCTGCGCACGTTCGCCGTGTGGTCTGAATATTACGTCGTTGGCGCAGATGCGCTGGGTATCGAACGCGTGGAGCAGGCCCCCGGCGTTCCCCTGCAGCACTACATGGGCGCGCTCGGCCCGGTCGGGCTTACGGCATGGGTCGGCCTGTTTGAAATCGGCAAGGCCAAGGCGGGCGATACCGTGCTGGTCAGCGCGGCTGCCGGGGCCACGGGCAGCACCGTTGTGCAACTCGCCAAAGCCGCCGGGTGCCGCGTGATCGGCATGGCGGGCGGGGCGGCAAAGGCGCAGATCGTGCGCGATCTTGGCGCAGATGTGGCGATTGATTACCGTGCTGAACCGGACCTCAGCGCTGCAATTCACAAGGCGGCACCCGATGGCATTGATGTCTATTTCGACAATGTCGGCGGCGAAACGCTCGACGCAGTGCTGCCTCTGATGCGCCTGCATGGCCGCATCGCGGTGTGCGGCATGATCGCGCAATACAACAATGCCGATAATCCCCACGGCAACCGCAACTTGTGGCAACTGGTCGTCAACCGCCTGACAATGCGCGGTTTCATCACTTACGATCATCCCGAAGTGCTGGGCGAAGCGCAAGCCATGCTCGACCGCCTGTTCGCCGAAGGAAAGCTTAAGCCGCTGGAAAACGTGCGCGATGGGCTGGAGAAACTGCCGCAAGCTTTCATCGAACTGATGAGCGGCACGACCACCGGCAAAACGCTGGTGCTGATCTGATGGGCGCGCTGAACGGCAAGCTGGCCTTCGTCACCGGCGGCGCATCGGGCCTGGGTGAAACCATCGCCCGCGCCTTTGCCACCGAAGGGGCAGCGGTGGTTATCGCCGACATCGACGTTGCGGGCGGCGAGGCATTGGCGGCAGACATCGGCGCGCGCTTCGTGCAATTGGACGTGACGCAGGAAACCTCATGGGCACAAGCGGTTACGCCGTTTGATCGGATCGATGTGCTGGTCAACAACGCCGGGATCACCACGCTCGGCTCGGTTGAAGACCTGACGCTCGCCCAATTCCGGCACGAACTCGACATCGACGTGCTCGGCGTGTTCATGGGCATTCAGGCCGCGCTGCCCCGGATGAAGGCGCACGGCGGATCGATCATCAACATGTCGTCACTTTCGGGCGTCAAAGCCTCGGCCAACTTGTGCGCCTATAACGCGGCCAAGGCGGCGGTGACGCACATGACCAAATCGTGCGCGCTGCATTTTGCCGAAAAGGGATACGGCATCCGCTGCAATTCCATCCACCCCGGCGCAATCCACACGCCGATCATCGACAAGGTATTGGCACAAAGCAATAATCCGCAAGCGCTTTACCAAAGCTTCGTCGATGTTCACCCGGTGGGGCGCCTCGGCAAACCCGAAGAAATCGCCGCGATGGCGGTGTTCCTCGCCAGCGATGCCAGCGCCTTTGCCACCGGGGCAGAATTCCGCGTGGACGGCGGCGCATCGATCTGACTATTGGCACGCTCCGTAACGAAAGCAGACCCTTCGTGACCCAGACCTGGCATACCCTTGTTTCCGAAGCCGAATTTCCCGCCGAGGGCAAGCTCGCCGCCAAGATCGGCGGCTGGCACGTGCTGGTGGCCAAGACCGACGACGGGATCTTCGCGGTCAATGATCGCTGCACACACCAAGCCGCGCTGCTTTCAACCGGGCGAGTGCGGCGCGGGGCGGTGATGTGTCCGCTGCACGGTGCGCGTTTTGAGATGGATGGCGGCAAGTGCATCGGCGGGGCCTACAAGGATCTGCGCAGCTTTCCGGTGCGGATCGAAGACGGCGTGATCGAGGTTTGCGTGCCCGACGCAGCGCCCGGAATGGATGAGCTTCCCGTAGTCCTCTGAACTCACCCAAAGCGCAGGTTCGCGCGCACTTGGTGTGCGTTAGGTGTTGTTAGGTGCATCTAGGTGCAGTTCAGAAAAACACAGTGGGAGAGACAAAATGCCCTTCACCGGCCCCGCCGAAGACCGCCTCGCCATCCGCGAACTGCTTGAAACATATGCCGATGCCGTCACCCGCTGCGACGCCGATGCATGGGCCGCCACATGGGCGCAAGACGCCGAATGGTCTCTCCCCGACTATCCCGAACTTGGCACCACCACGGGCCGTCCGGCGATCAAGGCGATGTGGGTCGAGGCGATGAAAGGCTATCCCGGCATCATGTTCGAAGCCTGGCCCGGTTCCATCGAAGTGACCGGCGATGCCGCCACGATGCGCAGCTACACCGCCGAAGTTTATGACCAGAACGGCACCACCATGCGCGATCGCGGCGTCTATGAAGATACCTGCGTCAAAGTGGACGGCCAGTGGCTGTTCAAGACGCGATCCTTCCGCAACATCCACCGTCAGCACGCACCCAAAGGCTGCTAAGCCATTGATCCGCAATAATGCCTAGCGCGGTTTAGGCAGCTTCACACGCAGCCGGCCTAAACCGGCGATCATACCAAAGGCTGTCCGCCCCATCCACGCGGCGGACATGAAGGGGATGATCGCCTGTGAAGAAGACCGCACTATTTCTATGCGCCGCGCAGATCGCGCTGGTTTCACCCGCGCTTGCCGAAGAGGCTGAATCCAAAGCGAAGTCTGTCGAGACCGCGCCCACTGCGCCCCCGAAGGAGATTTTCTCCACCGGCGTTGCCAAGGGCCGCGACCGGTTGGACAGCGCCACTTCGACCAGTGCGCTGCGCGGCGATGAAATCCAGAAGTTCGGCCAGCGATCATTGGGCGACGTGCTGCGCGCGATGGCCGGGATGCGCGTGGAAAGCGGCATTGGCGAGGGCAATAACAACTACACCGTGCGCGGCCTTCCGTTGGCGGCAGGCGGATCGAAATACATGCAGATTCAGGAAGATGGCCTGCCCGTCCTTGAGTTCGGCGATCTGTTCAATGTCGGCACCGACGTCTATGTCCGCAACGATTTCACCATCAACCAGATCGAAACGATCCGAGGCGGCTCAGCCTCAACCTTTGCGTCCAATTCGCCCGGCGGCCTTATCAACCTCATATCGCGCACCGGCGATGTGGAAGGCGGCACCGTGCAGGTTTCCACCGGGCTGGATTTTGACGAAAAGCGCCTTGATTTCAACTACGGCGCGAAGCTGGGCAAGAATACCCGCTTCAACATCGGCGGCTTTTACCGGCAGGGCGAAGGCCCGCGCGACATCGGCTTTGACGGTTGGCGCGGTGGGCAGGTGAAGCTGAACGTCACGCGCGAGTTCGAAGGCGGCGGCTATGTCCGCGTCTACCTTAAGTATCTCGACGACCGTTCGCCCACCTATGCGCCCTATTTCGTCAACATCACCGGCACCAACGACAAGCCGGAATACCAAAGCTTTCCCGGCTTCGATCTGCGCCATGATTCCGTGCTTTCTTCCAATCTCGGCCCGGTGATCACGCTGGATCAGAACAACCAGTTGGCAGCGCTGCCGCTCGATACCGGGCAGCATGCGGTTTCCAAGTCGCTCGGCTTTGAAGCACAGTTCGATGTGGGTGGCTGGACCGTGACCGAGCGGGCGCGCTATGCCGCCAATACCGGCGATTTCAACCGCGCTTTCCCCAACAGCGCCAACACCGTCTCGGCCTTTGCCGCAGGGCAAGCGGGCGCGGGCGCAACCGCCAGCTATGCCAGCGGGCCACTGGCCGGAC
This sequence comes from Novosphingobium sp., assembly GCF_030696665.1. Taxonomy (GTDB): domain Bacteria; phylum Pseudomonadota; class Alphaproteobacteria; order Sphingomonadales; family Sphingomonadaceae; genus Novosphingobium. Next base: position 60,578 of record NZ_JAUYRV010000026.1, on the reverse strand, counting down.
AGGCCATTCCGGGTGGCAGCCTGATCAACGGCAACGGACTGCTGGCGCTCTATTTCGTGTCATACGTGCGCGCGCGCAGCCTGAACAATTTCACCAACGATCTGCGCGCATCGCGGGTGTGGGAGCTTTCGGGCGGCAAGCTGACCACCACGGCTGGCCTTTATTCGGCAACGCAGGCGCTGCACACCACTTGGCTGCACACCGCGATGAACATTGACGCCAATGGCGGCGGCGAAACCGCGATGGTCAACATTGCCAATGCGGCAGGCGTCAACCAGACGCTGAACGGATACTATTCGTTCGGCCGCGCCAGCAGCCTGTTCCGCCGCGCCTTCGATGTCGATTATCGCGTGGTCGCGCCCTATGGTTCGGTGAACTATCACTTCGGCAAGATCGCGATTGGCGGCAGCCTGCGGTATGACATCGGGCGCGTGCGCGGCCAGCTGGTCGGCGCGGACCTTGGCCAAGGGCGCGTCGGGCTGACGTCAATGGACATCAACCGCGATGGCGTGATCTCCACCGCCGAAACGCGCGTCGCCTTCCTGCCGTTCGACCGGCCCGCCCCGGTCAGCTACAACTACGGCTATCTCAATTATTCGGCGGGCGTGAATTATCGCGTGGCAGAGCCGTTCTCGGTCTTTGCGCGCTATAGCCTGGGCGCGCGGGCCAATGCCGACAAGATCCTGTTCACCCCGGTCATCAACAACGCCACCGGCGAACCGGCAACTGACCGTGACAAGGCCGACAAGGTCAAGCAGATCGAAGGCGGCTTCAAATTCCGCATGGGCGGCGTGACACTAAACGCCACGGCTTTCCACGTGACCGCCGACGATCACAACGTGTTGAATGGATCGGCCAACCGCACCGACCGCACATACAGGGCCGATGGTGTTGAACTGGAAGGCAATGTGCAGCGCGGCGTCTTCAGCATGATGGTGGGCGCGACATTTACCAAGGGCAAGATCACGCTCGACCGGCTGGACCCGACGCTGACTGGCAAGGAACCGCGCCACCAGCCCGACTGGACGTTCATAGCGGTGCCGCAGGTCGATTTCGGCAAAGTGGCCGCAGGTGCCAGCGTGGTGAAGATCACCAGCAGCTATGCGCAGGATTCGAACCTGTTGGTCATGCCCGGCTTCACCACGGTGAGTGCGTTTGCACAGTTGCGTCCCGCCGATAACCTGCGGCTGACGCTGAACGCGCAGAACCTGTTCGATACGCTGGGCATTTTCGAAGTGAACCAGTCCGCCGTTCCGGCCAACGGGGTGGGCTTTGCCCGCGCGGCCAACGGGCGCACGATTTCGGCGGCGCTGCGGTTCGATTTCTGATCGCAGGGCTTTGCGCCTCACTCTTTGAACAGGTGCCATTGCCCGGTGTGACCGGCACGTCCTTGAATGAGAGGACGTGCCGATGACCGTGAACCGTTTCTGGCAATTGGACCACCATCCGCAAGGGTCCGACTTTGCCAACGCCCTGAGTTTGCAGGATGAAATGCTTGCGCCTTTGGCTGAAGGCGAAGTGCGGGTGAAAGTCGGCTGGCTTTCAATGGACGCCGGCACCCGTATGTGGATGAGTCCGCGCACGGACGGGTATCAGCCGCCATTGCCGCTGGGATCGAAGATGGCCGGACTCGTGCTGGGCCGCGTGAGCGAGAGCCGGGACGCAGGCTTTCCGATTGGCACATTGGTGCGCGGGTTTGGGCAGTGGGCGGATTATGCCACTGTGATGTCAGCTCTGGCCGGGCTTGAGGCGGTGGACGAACGCCTTGCCGATGTGCGTCAGCACTTTGGCGCGCTGGGGATGAACGCTTGGACCGCGCTGGTGGGCGTGAAGGAAGTGGCGGCGGTGCAGCCGGGCGAATGGCTGGTGGTATCTGCCGCTGCGGGCGCGACCGGGAGCATGGCCTGTCAGGTAGGGCGCAATCTGGGCGCGCGGGTGATCGGCATTGCGGGCGGGCCGGACAAGTGCCGCTATCTGCGCGACGTGATCGGCGTGGACTTGGCGATTGACTACAAAAACGAGGATGTGGCCACCCGGCTGGCGGAAGTCGACGGCGGGGTTCACGCCTATTTCGACAATGTTGGCGGGCCGATGCTGGATGCCGTGCTGCCCAACATGGCGCATTATGGACGCGTGGCGGTGTGCGGGATGGTGGCGGCTTATGATAGCGACACTCCCCTGCCCGGCCCGGCGCGGTTCGATCAGGTATTGATGCGGCGGTTGCGGATCGAGGGGTTCTTCATCCCAGACTTCCTGCATCGTGGGGCAGAGTTCCTGCCGGTGTTGCGCAAATGGGTGGATGCCGGGACGTTGACGGTGAATCTGGACGAGACTTTCGGGTTGGAAAACACGCTTGTCGCCTATGACCGGATGCTTTCGGGCAAGGCCATTGGCAAGGTGATCGTAAAGGTTGCGGATTAATGCCGATCATCAAACACCGCGCGCCGTTGCAGTGCCTTGTTGCCGTGCGCGGCCATCCGTTTGACCGCACCGCCTTCGACGCGGTGTTTCAGGCGATGGACGGGATCTCCGCCACGATGGTGGATCAGCCCGCTGCGGCGCGTCTGATGAACCCCGATGGCATGCGCGGATTCGATGTGCTGATCCTGTACGATATGCCGGGACTGGACTTTGAAAGCCCTGAGAATCCGCCACTTTACCTCGAACCTGAAGCGGACTTGAAGTCTGGATTTCAGGCCTTGCTGGAGCAGGGCAAGGGCGTGGTGGCGCTGCATCATGCGCTGGCCGGGTGGCCGACATGGGGCGCGTATCACGAATGGCTGGGCGGGCAGTTTTTCTATCACCCCGGCAGGCGGGCCGGCGAGGCGGTGGCCGATAGCGGCTACTGCCACGATGTGACGCACGACATTTCGGTGGTGGCAGATCATCCGGTGACGGCGGGATTGCCCGAGCGGTTTACGCTGACCGATGAACTGTATCTGGGACAGGTGTTTGAAGAAGGCGTGACCCCGCTGCTGCGATCATCCGCCACGTTCGACCGGGAGCATTTCTGGTCTGCCGATCTGGCGGTGAAAGGGCAGATGTTCAGCCGCGAGGGGTGGGAGCATCCGCCGGGATCGAACCTTGTCGGCTGGGCCAAGCAGGCATTGAACAGCAAGCTGGTTTACCTGCAGCCGGGGGATGGGCAGGCGGCCTATGACGATCCGCATTACCGGCGGCTGGTGGAGAATGCGATTCGTTGGGTGGCTTGAGCCGTGCTGTGTTGCAGCCCACCCCCGACCCCTCCCGCCTGCGGGAGGGGAGCAAATCAGCGCAAGATCCAAGCCCTCCCGCAGGCGGGAGGGCCGCGAGACTTACTGAGCCGAAGGCGAAGTTAGTCGCAGCGGGGTGGGCTGGAAGCCCCGCTTAAAGCGCCGTCATCCCGCCATCGACCACCAGTTCGGTGCCCGTAACATAGCGGCTTTCATCAGACGCCAGGAACAGGTTCATGTTCGCGATGTCCAGCGGATCGCCCATGTAGCCCATCGGCACAAGCGCCAGCGTGGCGTCATAATTGGCCGCATTGTCTTCCATTGCAACGCCCTGAATATTGGTCAGGATCATGCCGGGGTGGACCGAATTGACGCGGATGCCCTGCTTGGCGGTTTCCACCGCGATGGTCTTTGAAAACAGGCGCACGCCGCCTTTGGCCGCCGCATAGGCCCCGCAGGCAGGCACGCCGATCAGCCCGGCGACTGACGAAATGTTGATGATCGAACCTTTGATGCCGGTCTTGCGCATCAGCGCCACCGCGCGCTTCGTGCCCTGAAACACGCTGTCGAGGTTGACCGAGTTCTGCAGCGCCCAGTCCGCCGTGGTCATATCCTCAATCGGGCGCAGCACCGCGATGCCGGCATTGTTCACGCATACGTCAAGCTTGCCGTCCTCGGCCTCGATGGCGGCAAAAACCGCATCCCACTGCGCTTCATCGGTCACATCATGCAGCATCGCCTTGGCCTGCCCGCCTGCTGCGCGGATGGCTTCGGCCACCTTTTCGGCCCCTGCCAGATCGCGGTCGGTCAGCCAGACCTTGCAACCTTCTTCGGCAAACCGCTGGGCGGTGGCACTGCCGAGGCCGGGGACGGATGCTGCGCCAGTGATGAGGGCGATTTTGCCGGAAAGACGAGCCATGCGCGGTAACTCCTGAAAAAAGGGCGGGGGGCAGGACGGGTGCATGAAGCGCCTGCCCTGTCCCCCCGGCAAGGTGGATCAGTTATATTGTCCTGTCAGCTTCAGTACTTGAACCCGATCGTTGCGCCATAAGTGCGCGGTTCAAGCGCCATGCCGAACGACCACAGGCCTGCAACGGTGAAGGCGTGTGTGGTGGTCTGTTCATTCAGCAGGTTACGGCCAAACACGCGGACATAAGCCTTGGTGCTGTTCAGATCGAAGTTGAAAGTCAGCGCTGCATCGACCAGATCCTGCGTGGTGGTGCGCACGCGCGGATCGTTGCCGTTGACGATGACCTTGGTCACGTTCCCACCCGACATCACCGGGGTGAGCGAGGCTGCCGAAAGCTGCTGGTCATAGGGCGAGATATGGCGCCAGCCGAGGTTGGCCGCAATATCGCCAAAGCTGGTGGGCTGGGTATATTCAGCGCCCAGCGATGCCGTGAACTTCGGTGCATAGATCAGACGGTTGGCCGAATAATCGAAGGGCACAATGGCCGTGCCCAACACGCCGTTGGCCACGAAGTTGCGGAACTTCGAATCCATTACCGCGACCGATCCGGTCAGCTTGAAGTTGTCGGTCACGCGGAAAGTGCCGTCCACTTCGATGCCCTTGATCAGCGCGCCGCCGGGGACGTTGCCGGTGACCGTCTGGTTGCCGGTGGGACCGCCGGGAAGCGTCAGGTTCTGCTGCATGTCCTTGTAATCCGACACGAACCCGGCAAGGTTGAGTTCGACCTTGCGATCGAACGCAGCCAGCTTGAGGCCCACTTCGTAGGAATCCACGGTTTCGTTCTGGAACGGCGTGCTGGCAGTGGCCGCCGTGGCAGCGCGCGGGCTGAAACCACCCGAGCGATAACCGCGCGACCATGAGGCATAGACCATCAGATCGTTGGTGGGCCGCCAATCGAGGCCGACCTTGGGCGTGAACTTGCTGAAGTTGGCATTGCCGGTGCCGACAGGCACAAACTGCGTGCGATCCACATTGTCCGGATCAATCAGCTTGCCGCCGGCAAAACCGTTGAACAGCTGCTTGTTGTCATGGCTCCAGCGGCCGCCGAACGACAGGCGAACCGTGTCTGCCAGCTTCCAGTTGAAGTCCCCGAAGAACGCATAGCTTTCGGTCTTGCCTTCAACATGCTGCGCGTTGCGATCGAACAAGGTCGGCACGACAGTGGGGCTGAAGCCGAACACGCGGCTCCACTGCGTCAGGTCATACGTGGACTTGAAGTAGAAGCCGCCGACCACGTAGTCGAAACCATCGAACAGGTTGCCCGCCGCGCGGATTTCCTGGCTCCACTGTTCGTAGTGCTGGCGGCGATCGACGTAATAGAGATCGGCCGACGAGCCATCGAAGTCCTGGGTCTGGGCCTCGGTGCTCTTGCGCCAGCCGGTGATCATCGTCAGCTTTACGGCATCGAGATCGTAGTTCAGTTCCAGCGTGGCGTTGGGCGCGCTGTAGCTACTGGTGGCAGGGGCGCTGAACACGGTGTAAAGATCGGACGTGTTGTTGCGGTTGCACTCGATGGCCGGTTCGAACGCACAGAACACTTCGCTGCTGTTGGCAAGGTTGGCCACAACCGGATCGAAGGTCTGATTGACCTTTTCGACCGTCAACTGTGCTTCGAATCCGGTGCCGACCGGCGTGAACAGCAGGCTGCCGCCAAAGCTGTCACCTTTGCTCCAGCCGCCGTTCTTGCCCTGCACCACGTTGTTGTAGAAACCGTCGGTTTCGTTGTGGAAATAGTATGCCTTCAGACCCCAGCTTTCGCCGTTGCCGTAGTTTGCGATGGCTTTGAGCGACAGGGTGTTGAAGCGGCCATAGGTGGCCTCGGCCTTCAGGCCCGGTTCCTTGGTCGGCTTTGACCGGGTGATGTTGATAACGCCGCCGATGGTGTTGGCACCAAACAGCGTGCCCTGCGGGCCGCGCAGCACTTCGATCTGCGCCACGTCAAACGCATCCTGCAACTGGCCGGTGTTGGTGCCGATGGTCACGCCATCGACGACCACGCCCACCGTGGGCGTCTGCGACTTTTCAACGTCGGCATAAGTCAGGCCGCGGATCGAGATGTTGGCAGCCTGCGCGCCGGAATTCTGCTGGGTAATGAGCAGCCCTGGTGCTGCGCCCTGCAGATCGCCGATATTTATCGCGCCCTTGGCTTCGAGCATGGCGGTGTTCACCGCCGTGATGGCAACCGGCGTGGACTGCAGCGTTTCCGAACGGCGGCGCGCCGTCACGATGATCGCGCCGGTCTCTTGCGGAGCGGCGTCGCTCTGGTCAGCCTGCGGTTCATTGACCTGCTGCTCGTCAGCTTCGGCGGCGAAAGCCGGAAGCGCGAATGCAAGTGCGGATGTGGCAAGGGCAGCGGCGATCAGCCGCCGCGTGGCTGGGGTCTTCATGGTATCCTCCCTAAAAAAGGTCATCAGCCTCGTTGGGCCGTTGCTCCCCTCTTTCATCCACTGCACAGGCGCAGGAACCAACTGCGACTTGTTACAGGTGCCCCCAACGCGCGATGTTGCATTGTTGCAAACCACCACCCGGAGAGATCGCCATGACCGTGAACCGCCGCTTCCTGCTGGCCCACCGCCCTCATGGCAGTCCGGTGTCAGACGACTTTTCCTTTGTGGAACAAGCCGTTCCAGATGCTCCCGAGGGGGGCTTCGTGGTGCGCAACTGCTATGCCTCGCTGGACCCGGCGCAGCGCGGTTGGATGGACGATGCGCCCAGTTACATGCCGCCCATCCCGCTCGGCGATCCGGTGCGGGCATCGACCATCGGGGTAGTAGCTGCGTCAAAATCGCCTGATTTCAACGTCGGTGACTGGGTTGTGGGCCTGAATGCACTTGAGGATTACTCGGTCAACGGCACCGGTGGCTTCACCATGAAGGTTGATGTGTCACACGTGAAATCACCATCAAGGTTCCTTTCTGCTATGGGTGCAGTGGGCCTGACGGCCTATTTCGGATTGACCGACGTGGCCAAGCCCAAGCCCGGTGAGACGTTGCTGGTATCGGGCGCGGCGGGCGCGGTGGGATCGGCCGTGGGCCAAATCGGCAAGATCATGGGCGCGCGCGTGATTGGCATTGCCGGTGGCGAGGCCAAGTGCCGCAGGTTGATCGACGATTACGGGTTCGACGTGGCTATCGACTACAAGAACAAGTCGGTTGATCAGCTCGCCGCAGAGATTCGCGCAGCCGCCCCAGGTGGTCTGGACGTGGTGTTTGAAAATGTGGGCGGCGATGTGATGGACGCCGCGCTGCTGAACCTGGCCAAGCACGCGCGAATCGTGCTGTGCGGGCTGATCAGCGAATATAACTCGCCAACCAAGATCGGGGCGCGCAACCTGTGGTCGATTTTGGCGCAGCAGGCCACGCTCTATGGCTACCTCATCATGGATTACGCACCCCGCTTTGCCGAAGGGGGTGCGGTGATGGCAGAGTGGATGGCACAGGGCCGCCTGCGAATCGACGAGGACGTGCAGGAGGGGCTGGAAAATGCCTACCCGGCATTCATGCGCCTGTTCAGCGGCGCGAACACCGGCAAGCTTGTGCTGAAGATCGCCGATGGCCTCTGATCGTCTGGCGGGCCGCAGGGCCGTGGTCACCGGGGCAGCATCGGGTATCGGGGCCGCCACCGCTGCACGCCTGCGCGCCGACGGGGCGCAAGTGTTTACCGCCGACGTTCAGGGCGAGGTGGATTTCGTGGCCGACCTTACCGCACCCGATGCCAATGCACGGCTTGTGGATGCGGCGGTGAATGCGATGGGCGGCCTGGATACGCTGGTGCCGTGCGCCGGGATCAGCGCGTTTCACCCGCTGGAGGGGCATGACGATGCCTATTTCCTGCGCGTGATAGAGGTCAACCTCGTCACCGTGTTCCGCCTGATTCGTGATGCGGTGCCGCACCTGAAAGCAGCGGGGAACGGGCGGATCGTCACGATCGGATCGACCACATCCAGCTTCGGCGATGAAGGGCTTTGCGCCTATTCCGCGTCAAAGCACGCGGTGCTGGGCCTGACCAAATCGGTGGCGGCGGAACTGGGACCATTCGGGGTAACGGTCAACTGCGTGCAGCCCGGTGCCATTGCCACGCCGATGACCGCACCTGCGTTTTCAGACATGCCCGAATTCCGCACGTTCTGGGAGAACAAGGCCGCCCTGCGCCGCCTTGGCCAACCCGCTGACATTGCCGATGTGATCGCGTTTCTGTGCAGCGACGATGCGCGCTTCATGTCCGGCCACGGCGTGTGGGTGGATGGCGGGGCGATGGTGCGGCACTGAAAACGTGTCTGAGTCCGTTCGTGTCGAGCGACGTCGAGACACCACGCACCACTGCTGGGATTTTGGTGTCTCGACGTCGCTCGACACGAACGGGATGTTGTTACTCAGACCCTGCAATCAATCCGGCAGCACCACGCCCTCACCCGCGCGCCAGACCGGGCGAATCTGCGGATCGTCGTATATCTCCATGATTTCAAAGGCATTGCCAAAGAAGTCACGCGCATAAGTGGCGGCATAGCCGCGCTTATTGCCATCGCCATCAATGGTAATGCCAGCCATCGAAGGCGGTGCGTGGACGCGGATTCCAGCGGCAAGCAGGCGCTGGTAGCAGGCCTGAATATCCTCAACCTGCACCGCAAAGTGCGTGTAACCATGATGGTTTACAGGGCGATCGCCATGCTGCCGTTGCGGTTCTGGTGCGGAATATTCGAACACTTCGATATGCGCATTGCCCAATCGGCACATGAACTGCCGCGCCGCACTGCCCTCCAGCCCCACCACCGCATCGATGAACGGATTGTCCCGCCATTCCAGCGGCGGCCCCACTTCTACCGCGCCCAGCAGATCGAGATAGAAGTGCCGCGCCTTTTCCAGATCGGGCACGGACACCCCAATGTGCTGGATTGCCCGTGCGCCGATGCTCATGGCTTCAGAACTGCACGCGCTTGGTGAAGCCGCCATCGACCACCAAATTGGTGCCGGTGGTGTAAGACGATGCCGGGCTGGCAAGGAACACCACGGCCTTGGCCACTTCTTCCGGCCCGCCAAAGCGGCCCAGCGCAAAGCCTGCTTCGACCGACTTGTAGAGTTCCGGCACAGCGGTTTCGATCACGTCCCAGTTGCCGCCGGTAAACTTGATCGGGCCGGGTGAGACAGTGTTCACGCGGATGCCCTTGGCCCCCAGCGCCTGGCTGAGCTGGCCTGCATAGACGATCAGCGCGCCCTTGAGCGCATTATAGCCCTGCGGCACGATGAAGGTTTCCAGCCCTGCGGTGGACGCGGTGATGATGATGGAGCCATCTGCAGACTTTTCAAGGAACGGCTCAAGCACTTCCACGCCGACCACCGAACCCATGATGTCGTGATCGAGGCCCTTTTGCCAATCGCCGGTCTGGCCCGATCCGCTGGTGGAGATCATCGGGATGAAAATATCGCAGCCGCCAAGGTCTTCGGCGGCCTTGGCCAGCCATGCGCGGTAGGCATCGTGGCCTGCGTCCATATCGAATGCGGAGCCGAACACTTTGCCGCCGTGCGCCGAGAGGCTGGCGGCGGTTTCGGCCACCTGATCGGCATTGCGCGAGCAGAACGCGATGTCCGCGCCTTCTGCGGCAAGGATTTCCACGGTGGCGCGGCCAATGCCACGGCTGCCGCCGGTGAGGATCACCTTCTTGCCTTTGAGTCCCAGATCCATGCGCTTGGCTCCTCTATCCCGTTCAGATTCCGTTACAGCATCCTTGAAGCGCGCGCCGCAGCCAAGCCACTCCCCTTTTGAACAGGAAACGGCAAGGCGTGGCTGGTGGTAGCCCTGCCAAAACCGGTGGGAGCAAAACCGGTTTGGGAGCAAGAACTATGCAGCGTCTCGAAGGCAGAAAAGCCATTGTGCTGGGGGCCAGCAGCGAAGGCAACATGGGGCAGGTGATTGCCCAGCGGCTGATGGCAGAGGGCGCGCAAGTGCTGGTAGCCGGCCGCAAGGAAGCGGTGTTGCAGGACTTTGCGCAAACCACCGGCTGCCATTGGGCGCCTTGCGACATTACCGATGAAGGCAGCGTCAACGCGCTTGCCGATACGGCAGTGGCAAAGATGGGCGGCGTGGACATTGCCATCAACGCCACCGGATGGGGCCTGCTCAAGCCCTTCCTTGAAGTCACCCGCGCAGAGCTGGACGCGATGACCGCGCTGCAACTGGTTGGCCCGCATCAGTTCTTTCAGGCGATGGTCCGCACGATGGCAAAGTCGCACGGCGGCAATGGCGGCGCGCTCATCACGATCAGTTCGGCCACCGCCACGATCATGCTGAACGACCACGCCATCTACATGGGCACCAAGGCCGGGACCGACCACATCGTGCGCTGCATCGCGCATGAATTCGGCCACGAGGGCATCCGCGCCAACTCGATCTCGCCCGGCCTGACCGACACCCCGATGAACGCAGACGCCAAGCAGGTGCCTGGCCTGTTCGAAAGCTTCCGCAATTCCTACCCGCTGGGCCGCTGGGGCACGTCGGAAGATGTGGCGGCAGCCGTGGTGTTCCTCGCCAGCGACGAATGCTTCATGACCGGCGAAAACCTGCAAGTGAACGGCGGGTTGACCTTGCGCCGCAATCCGATGCGTGAGGAGATCAACGCGGCGGTGGCGAAGGCAATGGGGGAGGGTTGATCTGGACAGTTGAGGATCAGAAGCTGGAAGGCTTGGACGAACCGCCTTCAGTCCTCCAGCAACCTCAACATTCGGCAAAGATCGCTGGCCGTCATTTTCATGCCGAGTTCCTCGCTGAACAGAAACGCTTCATTGAGGTGGTGGCGCAGCATGAGAATATTGTGTTCGCCCGAAGGCGTGATCATGTCCGCAGCCGCAGCGATTTCGTGCACCAATCCGGACATCTGCGTCTCCCTGTTCATCGCCGCACTTTCGTAACGGTCGACAAGCAGAAAATTCCCGACGCGGGATTATGTTCCTCGGCCTGCTCCGGTCAGGTGTGCAACACATCGCGCACCATAGCGCGCAGCAAGTCCTTGCGCACTTTGCCGCTGGCAGTGCGGGGGAAGTCTTCCACGAATTCGAAACGTTCGGGGATTTTCTGTTTGGCCATGCCCGATGCGCCGACATGGGCGGCCAGTGCAGCAGCGTCAGCATCGCCGCACAGGATGACATAGGCGCAGACGCCTTCGCCCAAGCGCTCGTGCGGCATGGCGATGACGGCGGCTTCGCGCACCGCAGGATGACTGTGAAGCACGTCCTCGATTTCCTTGGCGGAGATGTTTTCGCCGCCGCGAATGATCAGGTCTTTCTTGCGGCCGGTGATGGTCAGCGCGCCATCTGCGGTCAGCACGCCGAGGTCTCCGGTGCGGAAGAAGCCATCGGGGGTGATGGCTTCGGCGGTTTGGGCGGCGTCGGCATAGCCCAGCAGCATTGCGGGGCCACGGGCGAGTATTTCGCCTTCCTGCCCTGCGGGTAGCGGCGCGTCGTCATGGTCAACGATGCGCACTTGGTAATCGACCACTGCGCCATCCGTCGTCGCGGCAAGGTGCTCATCCTGCGGCCAGCCAAACGTGACCAGCGGCACTTCGGACGCGCCGAACACGCGGAAAGCGCGGGCGTTTTCGAATGCCGCATTGGCTGCCGGGATGAGGTCTGCCGGAACCGCGGCACCACCGCAGGCAAAGAAGCGGAAGCTTGGCAGGCCCGTGCCCGCCGCTCGTGCCGCCGCTGCCAGTTCCACCAGAAAAGGCGTTGCTGCAACCGTGCCCACGCACTGGTGCTGCTCGATCAGCGCCAGCGCCTCTGCGGCGCTCCACGCCTCCATCAGCACCGACCGGATGCCGCAGATGAATGGCGCTTCCAGCCCGTTGGCATAGCCCGACACGTGCGTGACCGGCGATGGCATCAGCGTCGTCTCACCTTCGGCCAGCCCCCAGTGCCGCCCGCTTTCGGCCACGATGCGCGTCAGGGTGCAATGGCTGTGCAGCACGCCTTTGGGCCGCCCGGTGGTGCCCGATGTATAGAGCACCATCTTCACGCCCATCGGATCGACTGCGGGTGCGGCAAATGCTGCACATTTCCCTGCCGCAACAAGTGCAGCAAAATCGTCCAGCCCTTCCCCGCGCACGGTGAACACATGGGCCAGATCGGGCAGGGCATCGCGGCACCGCATGGCCATCGCGGCATAATCGAGCTTGCGCCACACCTGCGGCACGAAGATCGCCTTGGCCCGGCAATCGCCCAGCATCATCAGCATTTCGGCATCGCGGTAGATCGGCACGATGGGGTTGACGATCATGCCGCCAATCACCGCCGCCAGATTGATCACCGCCGCCTCGCGCCAGTTGGGCACCTGGAACGCAATCACGTCTCCGGCGCGCAAGCCCCGTCCGTGCAGCGCCGCAGCCAAAGCCTCGGCCTGCTCCAGCACTTGGGCGAAAGTGTATTGCCCCTCGCCATCGATGAAGCACACGAAATCAGGTGCTTGCGCCGCCCGTTCACGCGCCAGATCGGCCAGTGTGTTCATTGCCCACGCGCCATTTGCGGCATAGGCCTGCTGGTGCGGGGCGGGAATCGGCAGCCAGTCCCAAGGCATTTTGTTGTTCTCGTTCATGCGCCCGCTTGTTCCAAGCACCACCCCTGCCCCGCAATTGGCGAAAAGGCGAGTTTGGCTTAGCGACGCCGCCCACCCCTGCCCCCTCCCGCCTGCGGGAGGGGAATGCGACGGGAGTTGTGTGCCCTCCCGCAGCGGCGTGGGCAATTCGCCTGAACCTAGCCCCTGTCACAGCTTCCCCCCTGCCCTTGTGCGCGGCATGGTTGCCAGCAACATTGGGCCACAAGGCCACGGAGAGGCAATACCAGCATGGACCGTATCGAACGCATCGGACAAGTCGCTGAAATCATGCGCGACTATGTTGAGAACAAACAAACCTTCCTGACGGACAGCACCAAGCGCGTGCCGGCGCGCAGCTATACCGACCCGGACCAGTGGAAGGCCGAGATGGAGCTGGTGTTCAAGCGCGTGCCGCTGATGCTTGCCTTCACCGCCGAACTGCCAAATGCGGGCGATTACAAGGCGATGGACGCGGTCGGCATGCCGGTGCTGATCAACCGCGACAAGGCGGGCAAAGTCCGTGCGTTCCTCAACGTCTGTTCGCACCGCGCAGCGCCGGTGGCGGCTGAGGGGCATGGCAATTGCCCGCGCTTCACCTGCAAATACCACGGGTGGACGTATGGCCCGGACGGCAAGCTGATCGGCATTTCCGAAGCGAGCAAGTTTGGCGAGGTCCACAAGTCAGAACTCGGGCTGCGTGAACTGCCTTGCGAGGAAAAAGCGGGGATGATCTTCGTGGTCCTCACGCCCAATGCGCCGATCGATGTGGACACCTATTTCCGCGGCTTCCTCGATGATTTCGATGCGCTCGATTTCGGCAAGTGGACCTACATGGGCAGCCGCACGATCCACGGCGCAAACTGGAAGGTGGCCTATGACGGCTACCTTGAAGGCTACCACTTCTCATCGCTCCATCCCGAAACGATCTTCCCGCGCACGCCATCCAACTGCATGCATTACGAAGGCTTTGGCCCGCACCAGCGCATCGGCTTTCCGCACCACAAGATTGCCGAAGCATTGAAGGATGTGCCGCGTGATGATTGGGGCAATCAGGAAAACAACGGCTTCGATTTTGTGCGGATCATGTTCCCCAACGTATCGGCCTTTATCGCGCCCGAGATCACGCAAGTGGCGCAGCTGTTCCCCGGGCCGACGCCGGGGGAGAATCGCACCGTGCTGAATTACCTGCGCCGCGAACCGATCCGTGACGAGGAAGACCGCGCGAATGTGGAAGCGGCGATGAACTTCTTCCGCGATGTGACATATAACGAGGACTACCTGATCGGGCTGGAAATCCAGAAAGGCCTCGAAAGCGGCGCGCATGACGAACTGGTGTTCGGCCGCAACGAGCGCGGGAACCAGTACTTCCACGAATGGCTGGACTGGTATCTGCAAGATGACAAAGACCTGCCCGAGCCGGAAATGTGAGCGGCGCGATGAACCCCATCAGTCTTGCATCGGGCGTGGTGCCCGAATTCGGCCCCGTGGACACCATCGAGGCCGCCCGTGCTGGCGGCTTCGACATGGTGGGGCTGTGGGTCGATCCGGCGGAATGGACCGCGCGCCACACGCACGATGCCCGCGCCGCGCTTGCCGCCACCGGCCTGCCACTGTTGGATGTGGAGGTGATCTGGCTCAAGCCCGACTCTTCAATGGATGACCACCGCAAGGTCATAGACGTTGGCGCCGAACTGGGCGCGGCAAATGTGCTGTGCGTATCGTCAGACCCGGACCACGCCCGCACCGCCGCCCGGCTCGCAGACCTCTGTCGCCACGCCGAAGGCAGCGGCATGCGCGTGGCGCTGGAGTTCGGGATTTTCACCGAAGTGAAGAACTTGCGCGCGGCGATGGCGGTGCTGGATCAGGTGGCGCATCCCTTGCGCGCGCTGCTGATCGATCCGATCCACGTGGACCGTTCGGACAGTTCCATCGCAGAAATCGCCAAGGTCGATCCCGCACTGCTACCTTATGCGCAGTTCTGCGATGCCCCGGCGCAGCGCCCCGATCCCGCAGATTTCGCCGCGGTAATCCACGACGCAATCAATTTGCGCGAACAGTGCGGCGAAGGCGCGCTGCCGCTGGCCGCGCTGCATCAGGCGCGGCCCGCAAACATTCCGCTGGCCATCGAACTACGCTCCGAAGCCCTGCGCGATGCCTTCCCCCACCCTGCCCTGCGCGCCGCCGCCGTGGCCGATGCAACACGGCGTTGGCTTGAGGCATATGCATGACCATCACCGTCCTCACCCTGCTCAAGCGCCGCGAGGGCATGAGCAAGGCGGATTTCAACGCTTACTATGAATCACACCACCGCCTGATCGGCGAGAAAGTCCTCTCCGGCTGGGCGACCCGTTATGTCCGCAAACACCTGCACCCGCTGGACGGCGCCGATGTGGACCACGACTTCGACGTCGTCCTCGAAATGGACTTCCCCAATCAGTCCACCTGCGACGCCTGCTTTGCCGCAATGGCCAATCCGGCGATCATGGCTGAAATCGTCGACGACGAAGGACGGCTGTTCGACCGGTCGCGGATACGGACCTATGCGGTGGAGGCGTGCTGTTCGGCTTTGCCGGACATTGGCAAGTAGCGCTGCGAATGACGGCTTTGGATGTAGCGCCATGCGCATGGCAGCGGCGGGAGATGGGTGGTTAGCCGAACTTTGACTTGCAAGGAATTCTGTCGCCTCGCTCGTCAACGGCCCAGTCGATATGAACTGCAAGGACGGTGCGGGTACCACCGGGACGATAATCTTTGTCGGTGACCGCGACTTGGCAAATCCCATTCTCAATTAGTGCGTGATACGTCTTCCGAACATCATCTACCGTGGTTGGCTCAGTAACGTTAACTACTAAGAATTTTCCAACGCGATGAGGACCTCCGTCGGAATCTCGGAGATATGGTCTAAGCTCTTTCAAATCATGGCCTTGGAAAGCCCAACGTCCTGTTGCCGGATCATACTGAGGGAAATCGCTCTCCTCTGAATACTCTACGGCAGTGGGTAAAAGGGAAATGCTGAACTGCTGGGTTTCGCGATTGTGCTGGGTGATCAACCACCAAGCGTCGATGCAAATGAGAAGAACCGCTGCCGCTCCCAATGTGATCCGAAGCTGGCGCTTTGAAGAAATCATGCGAGCAAGCTGACAACGAAATCAAATGTCCGCAATGGCGTTGTGTCCTGACAGTCAACTGTTGGGCGCGAATGACGGAAAGTGGTCGTTCATCAAAGAGATGAACCAAAGGCAGCTTTATGTGATTTGGTCAGAGCTGCTGGATGGCCGGAATTGGGTGGTTAGAAGTCACCGTATGATTTGTCCGCTAGGCGGCCGACTGTACGCCCGACTAGCGACGCTACAAAGCAGAGCGGAACCTCGGCGAGCATCAACAGCCAAATCAAGCCTGCACCAACGACATCATCTTTGTCGTTAGGGTCATTACCTATACCAAGACAGTAGTAGAGTAAGTACCAGTGCGCCAATGGATAAAGCGAGGCAACAACCAACAACATGAGGCCCATTGGCAAAAAGGCATGGTTTGCAGTTAATCGGCCGACCACAGCTGCAAGGGCAATGGGAATTGCGACCAAGATAAGATTAAATAAATCGCTCACGCATGGATGCTAAGCCGTGCGCGCAACGGCCGCAATGGCGTCGTGTCCGGAATGTCCGGTTTGCGTGCGGGGAACCGGCGAACGGCCGCCGCCTCACCAAGTCAACGCACCAACTTGCTCAATCCGCGAACACCGTCCGATATGCCCGCCGCGTGAACTTCCACGCCCCGTCGATCCGGCGCAGTTCGTCGTTGTAGCGGCCGGTGGTGTGGATGCGCTTGCCGGTGGCGGGGTCGTCGTAGATCTCGATGGTGTAGGCAACCGCGGTCGCTGAATCGCCGTCCACCTCGATTGATCCGGGCTGCATGAAGTAGATCATCGGCTTGGTGCAATTGTCGAGGCCATAGGCTGTCAGCGACTCCACCCAGCCATCGACGATCACCTGCTTGCCGGTAAAGCCGCCCAGATCAGGATAATCGGGCAGTTCCCAATAGGCGTCTTCGGCCCAGATCGAACCCCAGACTTCGGCATCCTTCGTCATCACGCCGTGGGCGTGGGTGTCCATCAGTTCGCGGATGGCGATACGGTCCTCGATGGGTCCGGTGAATGGCATGGGTTATGGTCCTTACCAGGCGTGGGTTTCGCCGTTCCAGTTGAGGAAATCGCCCGAACGGTCGAGCGTCCAGTCGGCGGCAACCTTGAGAATGCCTTGCGCGCTGGCCTGTGGCGTGATGTCAGCCCCCGCGCCGCCCATATCGGTCTGCACCCAGCCCGGATGGACCAGCCCGACGATCACGCCGCGATCCTTGAGATCAATGGCGACCGAGCGCATCATGCGGTTCAGCGCGGCCTTGGCACCGGCATAGGCATAGAATCCGCCGTAGGGCCAGGTCGATGCGCCCAACTGGCTGGAAATGTTGATGACTTTCGATCCGGCACCCATGCGCGGCAGGAACGCCTGCAACACGCGCAGCGGGCCTTGCACCATGATGCGGAAGGTTTCATCCCACGCGTCCCAATCGGCGCTTTCCAGTTCGGCACCGTCAGGACCGGAAACGCCCGCGACGTTATAGAGGATGTCGATGGCGTCACTGCCACTGTCAGCCACGCCAGCCTTGACCGATGCGTCATCACTCACGTCCATTTGGTGAACGGTCAGCCTTCCGCCAGAGGTTGCCGCCAGATCAGCCAGCGCGCCTGCGCTTTCGGGATTGCGCACAAGCGCCAGCACGCGGTCACCCGCCGCGACATGCTGCCGCGTCATTTCGAGGCCGATGCCGCGCCCTGCGCCAGTGATTGCTACGGTTGCCATGATCCGATTCTCCCATGCTGCGCCGTCATGCGGCCTTGTTGCGTAACGCTGCCCACCTGTGGGTGAGCCGCCGAAAACTGAAATCACATCCGGTAAAGGCCGCGAATCGCTGTCATGACAAGCGCCAGCACGCGGTCGATCCGCTCCTGCCCGAACACCGGGCGATGCAGCAGCAGGCCTGACTGGACCGCGATGGCAAAATCATTGCCCAGCTTCATCGCTTCCCATTGGTCCTGCCATTGCGGGAACGACTCGATCATCTCGGCGGTCCACACCTCGTCAAACCGGCGCGCGGCCGGTTCGAACGCGGCGTTGAGTTCCGCATCGGTGCGCGCAGCCACCGCCAGTTCCAGCCACGCCGCATATTCGCGCGTCTGCACGCTGCGCCAATACGCCTGCGTTGCCAGATCGATCAGTTCGGCATCGCGCTGCTGCGCCATCGTGGCGAGGTAATCTTCAAGGAACAGGCGCATGCGTTGATAGAAGATATGCTCTACCACCGCTGCCACCAGATCGATGCGCGTGGCAAAATGATGGTGCATCGCCCCGCGTGAAACCGCCGCACGTTCCGCCACTTGCGCCGTTGTCAGCCCCTGATAACCACCTTCGACCAGACAATCGACCGCCGCTTCCAGCATTTTCAGCCGCGTCTGGGCCGATTTGCGCTGCTGCCAGCGTACAGGCTCTTCACCCATTCCGTTGGGGCGCATCGCGGCAAGCATCCGCTTCTGCATCGTGGTTCCGGCCATCGTCATTGTCCTGTCATGCCTTTTCACCGCCGACAATACCTCCTGACAAAACCGCCAGTTACGTTGCCCCCATAAACCGGTTCATAAAACCGGCAGTAACACCTGTTTTTGCAGGCACAGCAGGAATTCAGGCGACCGGCATCAAGCCCGGCGCATTTCGGAGGGAGAGACCATGAACGCGAACACCGCCTCACGCCTGCTCGGCAGCCTGTCGCTGCTGGCTTTGGCCACACTGCCAGCTGCGGCGATGGCCCAGCAAGAGCAAATGCCCCAAACGCAGGCTGATGATACCGTCACCACCGGCGGCCTGTCTGAAATCATCGTGACCGCGCAAAAGCGTTCGGAAAGCATCCAGTCTGTGCCGATCTCGATTGCCGCTGTCGGCGGTGAAACGCTTTCGGCGATGAACGTCACCACGCTGCAGGCGCTGCAGGGCGCGGTGCCCAACGTGCAGATCGACAATTTTGCCAACACCCCCAACAACGCGGTCTTCACGATCCGCGGCATCGGCGTGATCGAGCCTGATCCCTATGCCGGCAACACCGTGTCGATCGTGGTCGATGGCGTGCCGCAGTTCTTCTCGATGGGCGCGCTGCTCGATACTTATGACACCAACCGCGTCGAAATCCTGCGCGGGCCGCAGGGCACGCTGTTCGGCGCGAACACCACCGGCGGCGTGGTCAACGTGATCACCAACCAGCCCAGCGGCGAATTCGGCGGCTATGTGCGCGGCACTTATGGCAACTGGAACCGCTTCGATGTGAACGCATCAATCGAAGCGCCGCTAGTGAAGGATGTGGTCAGCCTCAAGGTTTCGGGCATTCACACGCAGCGCGATGGCTGGGTCACGAACGTGTGGAACGGCGAGGATATGGGCCGCAAGAATGTGGACGCCGTGCGCGGCCAGTTGCGCATCACGCCCAATTCCGATCTTACCGTCACGCTGCAGGGCGAATATGTCGAAGCGCGCAACGGCGCCCCCATCGTGGTCAACGGCGGGTTGCCGGGTGAAGCCAACTTCGTGCCCGAGGGCAGCTTCTGGAATGGCGCGGCCTTGCCGATGTATCGCAGCCCCTGCGCCACCGCAGGCCAGCCCTGCGTTGCGCCGGACAAGTACTTTTCCGGCAACAACGAAGTGCCCGATCAGTCCGACATGACGACAAAGTTCTTCATCGGCACGATCCAGTATGACAACACCCCGCTGGGCGATATTACCGCAATCACCGGCTACAAGAACTTCACTCTGTTCGAATATACCGATCAGGATGGCACGGCCAAGACCAACAACGCCACCCGCCGCCGCACCCGTGGCTGGCAGTTCAGCCAGGAACTGCGCACCGCATTCGATGTGGGCGAAAGCTTCAACGCGGTGGCCGGGCTGTTCTACCTGAAGACCGATTTCAACCACTACCAGATGTACCACCTGGACTTCGCCGTGCCCGGGCTGATCCAGTACAACGTGCAGGACCAGAGCACCGAATCGTTCTCCGCCTTCGTGCAAAGCTACACCCAGATCACCGACCGCCTGAAGCTCTCCGCTGGCATCCGCTACACGCACGACAGCATCGATGCCCGCGCCAAGCTCGACACCGGCCTTGGCAGCGAGCCGCTGACTTCACCCAACTGGGACAGGTTCGATGTGCTGTTCCCCGGCAGCATCGATGTGGGCGGCAAGAAAAGCTGGAACAACGTCGGCTGGAAAGTCGGCCTCGATTACGAGATGGGCCAGAACCAGCTGGTCTATGCCAACTGGGCGCGCGGGTTCAAATCGGGGGGCTTTACCGGCCGCATCGGTGTGGCGGCTGATGGTGACACGCCCTATAACCCCGAAAAGGTCGATACCTTCGAAGTGGGTCTGAAGGCCGATTTCCTCGACCGCCGCTTGCGTGCCAATCTGGCTGCGTTCTACACCAGCTATCGCGACATGCAGGTTGCGCAGATCTATTTCGATCCGGCCACCAATGTGCAGGGCAACCGCATCCTCAACGCCGCCGAATCCGAGATCAAGGGCTTCGAACTGGAACTGCAGGCCGTGCCGACCGATGGCCTCACCCTGCGCGGCTCGCTCGCCTTCCTCGATACCAAATACAAGGATTTCCTCTACTTCGATCCGGTTGCTGCAAACACGATCAGCCTTGAAGGCTTTGCGCTGCAGAACGCACCGCGCTGGGCCTCGACGCTGGGTGCCAACTATACCACGGAGTTTGCCAGCGGTGCCAGCATCGTGGCCGACGTCAGCTGGATGTACACCGCGCAGAAGTTCTACACCGCCGTGGTCAACACGCAGCGTTCGTCGATCCAGCCAACCTACTATGTCGATGCGCTGCTGACCTATTACGGCCCGGACAAGCGCTATTCGATCGGCCTGTGGGGCAAGAACCTGTTCGACAAGCGCTATATCTCGACCGTCTTCGACAGCCCCGGATACATGGGTCTGGTGGGCTATGCCCCGCCGCGCCAGTTCGGCGTGACGGTGGGCTACAACTTCTAAAGTTCGCACGATCCTCCCTGGCCCCGGCTGCCTTCACCAGCAGCCGGGGCATTTTTTCTTCAGGAGCGTGTCTTGATCAGTCCCGACGACCTCATCGCCCGCCACCATATCCTGAACGCGCTGGCCGTTCACAGCCGGGGCGTGGACCGCGCCGATGCAAACCTGCTCGGCAGCGCCTATCACGCCGATGCCACGGTCGATTACGGCTTCTACGCAGGCCCCGCCGCCGCGCTGGTCGATATGCTGGCCGCTGCGCAAAAGGGCACGCCGCCCACGCTGCACCGCACCTCGAACTGCTGGATCCGGGTCGACGGCAACCGCGCCACGTCCGAATCCTACGTCGTCGCCTATGTAGAAGAACCCGGCCTGCAACGCTGGGTCATGGGCCGCTATCTCGACGCCCACGAATGCCGCGACGACGCATGGCGGCTGACGCACCGCACTTATGTGCTCGATGCCAACGTCAACCGCCCCGGCACCTCGGAACGCGCCGATCCACCAACCGGTTTCGAACACTTCGTGCCCGCAGGCGCCAAAGGGGCCGCCGATCCGGGCCGCGCCCTGCTCGCCTTCCATTCCGCCTCTGCCGGAGCCATCACCATGACCGCCACACCCAACCGTGAAGCCGCACTCGATGCCGCGCTCGCCCGCGCCGAAATCCACGACTTGTGCATGGCCTATGCACGCGGAGTGGACCGGGCGGACGAAGCGCTGCTCGCCGCGATCTTCACCGAAGATTCCACGGTCATTTCAGGCGTGGTCAACGGTTCGGGCGCGGCCTTTGCGCGCGACATCACCGCCTTTGTCAGCAGCAATCTCGAAATGTGCTTCCACTCGGTCGCCAACGAATGGGTTGATGTGCGCGGGGACGAGGCAGTTGGCGAGCATTACGTGATCGCGCAAATGGTGCAGGCAGGCACCGAAGTCCTCACCGGCGGCCGCTACATCGACCGCTATCAGCGCCGCGATGGCAAATGGCTGATCCACAGCCGTACTTTCGTATCCGACTGGAGCCACTCGCACCCCTCAACGATGGAGCGTGACGGTTTTTACGAAGCGCTGACCAACCGGGGCTGCTTCGGCCCGTCCGATCCCGTCTATGCCCACTGGGCCGCATAAGGAGTTATCAGCATGGGCAAAATGAACGGCAAAGTCGCGCTCATCACCGGCGGCGCTTCTGGCCTCGGTGCAGAAGATGCGCGCGTGCTGGCGCGCGAAGGGGCCAGCGTCGTCATCACCGACATGCAGGCAGAACTTGGCGCACAGGTCGCCGCCGAAATCCCGAACTGCGTGTTCCTGCAACACGATGTGCGCGACGAGGCGCGCTGGGCCGAAGTCGTGGCCGAAACGCTGGCTCGCTTTGGCCGCCTTGATACCTTGGTCAACAATGCCGGCCTCGTCCGCTTCGGCACGGTGGAGGATCTGTCCTACGACGATTTCCGCCTGCAGACCGATGTGATGGTCGGCGGCACGTTCCTGGGCTGCAAGGCCGCGCTTCCGCACATGAGCCGCGACGGGTCAGGTTCGATCATCAACATGGCGTCAGTCGCCGGGCTGAAAGGGATCAGCGCGATCCCGGCCTATACCGCCGCCAAGGCTGGGATCATCGGCATGACCCGCTCCATCGCGGTCCACTGCCGCGAACAGGCCAACCGCATCCGCGTGAACGCCATCGCGCCCGGCGGCATCGTCACCCCGATGACCGCGCAGGCGCTGGCCGAACTTCCCGCCGACAACGCCGGGCTGGATCAGGTGCAGGGCCACGGCATGGGCCAGCCCGCCGATATTGCCAGCATGGTGCTCTACCTCGCCTGTGACGATGGCCGCCACATCACCGGCACCACCATCACCATCGATAACGGCGAGACAATGGCGTGAACGCCGCCGCCCCAACCTAGCGCAACAGACAGGTTGAGGCGAATCGGGCTATGGACCATAAAACCGGCAGTGTTGCCGGTTTTATCGAGCAGCACATCGGAGAGACCCATGCTGGACGCAATCATTCCTCACGGCTTGCCCGAGTCAGCGCAAGGTGCAGACCTTGCCGCCATCCGCTGCCCCGATGCGCCGAGCATGCAACAGATCATCGCCACCGATGCCATGCCCCCGCCTGCTGTTCTGGCGATGGAGCAACCGGCATTCCTCGGCAGCGAACCTGTCAACGTGAACCGCTATTTCGACCAGACGATCTTCGACGCCGAGATCGAGAAAATCTGGAAAAAGACCTGGCAATGGGTGTGCCGCGAAGATCACATTCCCGAACCGGGCGATTACTACACCTATGAAGTCGCGCATCTTTCCTATGTCGTCGTGCGGCAGGACGATATGTCGGTCCGCGCCTTCGTGAATTCCTGCCTCCACCGCAGCACCAAGTTCAAGCGCGGTGAGGGCATCGGATCGGGCGACAATATCCGCTGCCCCTATCACGGCTGGACGTGGAACAATGACGGCACTCTGAAGGCCGTGCCCTGCGCGTGGGATTTCAAGCACATCGATGCGGCAAAGACCAACCTGCCCGAAGCACGCGTTGGGCACTGGGGCGGCTTCGTGTTCATCAATCCGAGCGCCGAAGGGCCAAGCCTTGAGGAGTTCCTTGCCCCCCTGCCCGAACACTTCAAGGATTGGGACATTGCAGGCCGGCACGTCTCGGTCCACGTGGCCAAGGAACTGCCGTGCAACTGGAAGACCGCGCAGGAAGCCTTTCTGGAATCGTACCACGTGCTTGAAACGCACCCGCAACTGCTGAAGGGCGTGGGTGATGCCAACGTGCAGTACGATTGCCATTCGGATCACGTGACCCGGTTCTATGCCGCCAGCGGCGTCAATTCCCCCCACCTTGCGCAGCCGCTTTCCGAAAAGGAACTGCTCGCCACCATGATCCTTGGCGACAAGGATTCACGCGATGACAGCCTTGATGTGCAGGATGGCGAAACCGCCCGCACCGTCATGGCACGCCACTTGCGCAAGATCATGGGCGAGGCTTACCAGACCGATCTGTCCGCCGTGTCTGACAGCGAGATGATCGACACCATCGAATATCACGTGTTCCCCAACATGGTGCTGTTCCCGGGCCTGTCGCTGCCGATGGTCTACCGCTTCCGTCCCATCGGCACGGACCCCAACCGCACCCTGTTCGAAATCCTGTTCCTGCGCCCCAACCCCGAAGGCGGACGCGTGCCCGACCCGCCCGAACCCTATCGCGTGGCCGAACATGAAAGCTATGCCAGCGCGCCCGGCTTCGATCCTGCGATGGGCCACGTCTACGATCAGGACACCGACAATCTGCGCGCCCAGCAGCAGGGCTTCCGCGCCAGCGCGCGCGGCGTGCAGAACCTTGGCAACTATCAGGAATCGCGCATCCGCCATTTCCAGATGGTGATTGACAAATATCTGGCGGCGGAGGGCTGAACCGATGGCATTCGACATGGAGGCCGAGGTCCGCGATCTGTGCGCCCGGCGCGATATTCACGATGCGCTGTGCCGCTACATGCGCGGGCAGGACCGGCTCGATCCCGAATTGCACCGCAGTGCCTTTCACGATGATGCATGGGTCGATTGCGGGCTGATGCAGGGCAGCGCCGATGAATTCGTCAGTTTTGCGCAAGGGTTCCTGGCCGATCTGGAAGGCAGCCAGCACATTATCGGGCAGGCGCAGATTGCCGTGCGCGGGGACGAGGCCAGCGGCGAGGTCTACTTCTACGCCTGGCACCGCACGCGCGAGGATGGCGAGCCGAAGGATCTTGTCGTCGCGGGCCGCTATGTCGACGAATACACCTGCAAGAATGGTGAGTGGCGCATCAGCCGCCGCCGCGAAATAGTGGACTGGGCGCGTACCGACCCGGCGGCAGACGGATTCCTTGAAGGCAACCCGCTGTGCCGGCCCGGACGGCGCGGAGATGATTTCAGCCAGACCCGCAACTGGCCGGTTTGAGAACAAAAGTTGAGGACGCCGAAATGACCGTTCACGAAACGATTTCCCGCTATTCTCCCGAGTTTGACGTGGCCGTGCGCGGCGATGTGATCACCGCTGACCGTTACATTACGCGCGAATGGATGGAGCTTGAGAACAAGAACCTCTGGCCCAAGGTCTGGCATCTGGGCGGCGTGGTGGCCGATCTTGAGGAAGAGGGCGATCTGATCCGCCACAACTTCGGCAAGGAATCGGTCATCATGGTCCGTCAGGCTGATGGCGGTGTGAAGGCGTTCTACAATACCTGCCCGCATCGCGGAAACCGGCTGGTGCTGGGCGATGTCGGTTCGTCCCCGCGCATCACCTGCGGCTATCACGGCTGGCAGTATGCGCCCGACGGCACGCTGGTGCATGTGCAAGACCCGGACGATTTTGCAGGCGGCAACCCCTGCGGCAAAGTGAAGCTTTCCGAACTACGCTGCGAGACGTGGGGGCCGTTCGTGTTCTGGTGCATGGACGATGATGTGGCGCCCCTGCACGAATGGCTGTGGCCCTATACCGAGCGGCTGGCGGGCTACAAACTCGACAACTGGGTGCGCGCGTTCAACGTATCGGCGGATTGCGATTTCAACTGGAAGATCATCCGCGACAATTTTAACGAGAGCTATCACCTGCCCACGATCCACCCGGAGCTGGCCACATTCATCAACGATGGCCTGCCGACGACCGTGTTCGAGATGTACGAGAACGGCCACAACGCGATGTGGATGATCGGCCATCAGGCCACCAGCCGCAAGGATTACGTGAGCGGCGATGTGCCGCCGGGGCTTTATGAAGCGGCAGAGGCATGGGGCATCGATCCCAAGGAATATCGCGGGCGCACCGCCGATATCCGCGAAGCCGTGATCAAGGCCAAGCGCGAGCGCGGGGCCGATGCGGGCTATGACTATTCCACGATGACCGACCAGCAACTGGTCGATTATTTCCACTGCACGCTGTTCCCCAACTTGACGATCACGATGTCGCCCGAACAGTGCCAGATCCTGCGCACCGAACCGCATCCGACGGACCCTGAAAAGTGCATTTTCCAGCACTGGTGCCTCTACCCGCCAAACGCCAAGCTGGCCGAAGTGCAAACCCCGGTCGGCCCCGCGCCGCTGCGCCACGATGCCATCGCCCGCCATTCGCGCTACGGCGATGGCGTGTCGGTGGGCTATGTGGCCGATCAGGATTTGTCCATCGGCACCACGCAGCAGCAGGGCCTCAACTCACGCGGGTTCAAGGGCTGCATTCTGCCGGGGCAGGAAAAGCGCGTACAGCGGTTCCATGAGAAGCTGAACGACATGGTGCTGGGCCATCCGACAGCGGCGGCGGGGTAGATGCCAAGGGCGTGAATGCCCACCCCCAACCCCTCCCGCCTGCGGGAGGGGGGACGAAGAACTGATCTTTGCCCTCCCGCAGGCGGGAGGGCCGCGAGACTTGCCGAGCCGCAGGCGAGGTTAGTCGCAGCGGGGTGGGCACCACTCTGCGTTGGACGAGGATAGGCAGAACCCATGACCAGCATATCCGTCACCCCCGGCCAGACTGGCCCGCACCTGATGCAAGCCGCCTTCATCGTTGA
Source organism: Novosphingobium sp. (assembly GCF_030696665.1). Lineage (GTDB taxonomy): Bacteria > Pseudomonadota > Alphaproteobacteria > Sphingomonadales > Sphingomonadaceae > Novosphingobium. The sequence continues at coordinate 34,186 of NZ_JAUYRV010000026.1, read as the reverse complement.
TGACGTGGAGGCAGCGGCAAGGGCATGGATCGCCACAACCGGCATAGGGCCATTCTTTATCGTCCCGCATATCGAACTGGCCGAGGCCAGCTATCGCGGCGAGCCATCTGCAGGCATCGATTTCTCGGTGGCACTGGCGCAATCGGGCGGAATGCAGATCGAACTGATCCAGCAGCATTGCGACCGGCCCAGCGCCTATCGCGATACGATTGCCAAAGGGCAGACCGGCTTCCACCACTTCTGCGTCTATACTGATGACTATGACGCCTGCCGCCAGCGCTATGTGGATCAAGGCCATGCTGTGGCGATCGATGGCAAGTTTGGTGTAATGCGCTTCTGCTACATCGATACTTCGGCCACGCTCGGCTGCATGATCGAGATTGTCGAGCAGGATGACGTCCAGACTTCGGCCTTCACCAAGATCGCCCAGGGCGCTGCCGACTGGGACGGCGTGACCGATCCGATCCGCCCGCTTTTTGACTGAATGTTCTCCCTATGTTTCCCCGGGGAAACACCGGGTGTAAATCCATAAATATCTGAGAGGATTGCAAAATGCAGTGCCCGATCGAAGACCGGATCGCCATACAGGATCTGATGGTGGCCTATGCCCACGCGGTCGATTCGATGACAGACATCGACGGCATCTGCGACGTGTTCACGCACGATGCGGTGTTTGATCTTTCGGGCATCGGCCTTGCCGCAATCGAAGGCCACGATGGCATCCGCGCCTTCTTCACCAACGTCTTTGCCAACATGGCACACCACGCCCACTACCTGACGAACTTTGCGGTCACTGCCTATGACGGCGATACCGCCGCGATGCGCGCCTATGTGATCGGCATGGGGCAGGGCAAGGATGGACAGGGCGTTACCGTCAACGGCAGATACTACTTCACCGTGCGCCGCACCCCGGCAGGGTGGAAGGCCACGCGCTACACGATGGATTTCCTTATGCCGCTTTCAGGTTCCCTTGAAAACGCAAAGTAAGGCCGCGCATGGCTGCGTTCCGACGCGGGAAGGATCAGGCCGCGATATCTGCCACCGCAGCATCCAGCACCCTCACCGCATCCTCAGCCGCCAGCATGACCTGTAACCCGCGCTGTCCGCCGTTGAGGAACACTGCGTCCCACAGCAGCGCTGTTTCATCGATCACCACGGGCACACGGCGCATCTGGCCGAACGGGCTGATGCCGCCGATCTTGTAGCCGGTGAGGCGTTCCGCATCGGGACCACGCATCATCGCGGCGGACTTTGCACCAAGCGCCGCCGCCACACGCTTCAGCGAAACTTCCCCATCGCTCGGCGCAATCGCGCAGGCCGGTTTGCCATCGGCAAGCACCATCAGCGTCTTGAACACTTGTGCCGGATCGACGCCCAGCGCGTCGGCGGCGGCGCGGCCGATGCTGGGGGCTGCGGGATCATATTCATATGTGCGCAGTTCGAAGGCTACGCCTGCCTGCTCAAGCGCTTTTGTTGCGCGGGTGACTTGTGCCATGACGGACGGCTTGTTGCAGATGGCGCGCGCCGGGTCAAAATCCGAGCCGCGCCAGTGGAGAGATAAGCATGAGTGTCGCGTTCCGCCGCGAAGGCGATGACGAGCATATGGAGCCAAAGTTCGAAATCCCGATTCCGCCGGGGCCGAACCTTGTGACGGCGCGGGGTTTGGCGCTGATTGCCGAGCAGCTGGCCGTAGCAGAGGCCGCGCTTGAGGGGGTGAGCGACGAGGCCGAGGTCAAGAAGCTGCGCCGCACGCTACGCTACTGGAGCACGCGGCAAGCGACGGCGGAGCTGGTCGAGACGAGCGATGACGGCGTGGTGGCGTTTGGCTCCACTGTGCGCCTTCGGTTGAACGGCAAGGAGCGGGTTATCACCGTTGTGGGCGATGACGAGTCTGATCCGGCGGCGGGACTGATCGCCTTTTCCGCGCCGCTGGCCCGCGCAGTGATGGGGGCCGAGGCAGGTGATTTTGCGGACTTTGGCGGGAAGGCCGACGCGATTGAGGTGCTGGCCGTTCAAGCGCGTTGACAGCGTGTATGCCCACCCCGCTGCGACTAACCTCGCCTTCGGCTCGCTAAGTCTCACGGCCCTCCCGCCTGCGGGAGGGCATAAGCAGCGCCTGCACTCCCCTCCCGCAAGCGGGAGGGGTTGGGGGTGGGCTTTCACACCTGAAAATGAAAAGGCCGGCTCCCCGTTTAGGGAACCGGCCTTTTTCATTTTCAACGCAAGCCTGCGATCACATCGTGACGCGCGCACCTGCATAGAGGTAGCGGCCGACATAGCTGATCGGGTAGTTCAGCGATGCGATATCGGGCTTCTGGTTCCAGATGTTGTTGCCGCCGATGTAGAAGCGGAACTTGTCGTTCACATCGAAGCCGACCTGCACGTCATGCTGCCAGCGTTCCTTGAACATCAGATATTCCGGCGCAACCAGATCGGGGTTGGCGGCCAGCGTTTCCAGCTCGTAACGGCGGGTCTTGCTGAACCAGCTGATGCCGTAGTTGATCGAGAAGTTCTCCATCTTCCACGTGATATCGCCGGTGGCGTTCCACTTGGGGCTGTAGGCTTCTTCACGGTCTACATCGACCTGTGCGCCCGGGGTTGGGATGAATTCAAGCCGATCGAGGTAGCCGCCGACAAGGCCGATGCTGAACGAGCCGAAGTTGTCGGTGCGGAAGTTGTAGTTCAGCTTGAAGTCCGCGCCCGCCGTGCGGAAATTGGCGACGTTCACCGGCGACACGAAGTAGCTGGAGATATAGCCGCTGCCGCCAGCACGCGTCACGTTCTGGCAGAACACGTTGTTGAGGTCTGGCTGGTCGACGCACAGTTCGGCAACGTCCTGCGCGGTTGGCGTGTTGATCGCGTTGTCCAGCTTGATGTCGTACCAGTCGAACGAGGCGACGAGGCCGGGGATGAAGCTGGGACGCAGCACGACGCCTGCGGTCCAGGTGCGGGCGGTTTCTTCACGCAGGTTGCGGTTGCCGCCCGAGAAGCCGGGAAGGCTGACCGTTGCGGTCGGGTCGTTCTCGGGGTTGAACGCAGCGATCTGCGCAGGGGTGAGGCCAGCGGCCGTCAGCGTTGCCTGACAGTTGGCCGCACGGAACTGCGTGCCTTCGGTGATGAACACCGGATCGCACGGATCGCTGATGAACGAGAAGCCGCCGTTGCGCGGGGCGAACAGTTCGGTGATGTTCGGCGCACGCACCGCTTCTGACCATGTGCCACGGAATGTGACGTCCTTGATCGGCGCGTAGGTACCGTCGACCTTCCACGTCGTGGTCTTGCCCACGGTGGAATAGTCCGACAGGCGAATTGCTGCGCCGAACGCCAGGTTGTGGGCGAACGGCATGTCGCGCAGCACCGGCACCTGAAGTTCTGCGAAGGCTTCCTTCACGTCGAACTCGCCCTGTTCGGGAAGCTGGAGCGAGAAGTCTGCCAGAGCGCCCTGCTGAAGCAGCTGGTCAGGCGTGAAGGCACTGCTTTCCTTGCGGTATTCACCACCGATGGCAAAGCCGACCGGGCCGCCCGGCAGTTCAAAGAACTGGCCGAAATCGCCCGAGATCGCGCCCGAGACAACATGCTGGCGGATGGTGGCGCGGTTGGTGATGTCGGCATTCACCCAATCAAGCGCTGCCTGATTGCGCACGCCATTGCCCAGCAGGTTGAGCGGAAGACACCCGCTGTTTGCCCCGGCGGTGAAGCTGGTGGCGGGCGAATCGAAGTTGTTGGGATCGATATTGCCGGTGGGATCGATGTTGGTGCGGCACACCACGTTGCCCGCGCCATCGCGCACAGCATCGACCGCAGCAAAATAGCGGTCAGCAATGCGGTAGTTGGTCAGCAGGATGTTCGACTTGGTCTGGCCGAAGACATAGGAAATGTCATAGCGCGCGTGGTCCGAAATCTGGCCTTCGAAGCCTGCGACCGCGCGGATCGTCTCGCGATCATTCTGTTCGCCGCGCACGCCAAGATCATAGTTATCGCGCGAGATCAGCGCACCGCTGCTGGTATCGGCGATACCGGCGTAGCGATCCTGCAGATAGGGATTTTCCGGCGTCAGGTAGGTGAAGAAATCGAACGAGGGCTGGTTCTGCGTGAAGGTGCGGTTCTTGACGTACTTGCCTTCGACATAGAACGACAGCGCATCGCTGAAATCATAATGCGCCAGCACGTTGACATTGTGCGTGCGGTTATAGGCCTGAAGATCGCCCTGATAACCCGCCAGCGGCGTGCTGTCGCCGCCCTGCGTCAGGCCACCGGCCGATGACAGAAGACGGCCGCGACGATAGCGCGTGCCCGAGCCGGTGAAATCCGGGATGCCATCGAGGTCGAGATCGACCGCGCCATCAATCGAGCTGTCGGCATAGCGCAGATCATTGGTGGGCACGCGATCAGGCACGCTGGGATTGTCAGGAATGTCGTTCTGGTTGCGCACAAGGCCGAACGTCCGGCGCGGATCGCCAGCGAAATCGCGGGCCGTGCCGTTCACGCGATCAATCTCGCGGAATTCGTAGGCCACAGCAATGTTGCCGCGTCCATCGGCAAAGTTGCGGCCATAGGTGACCGAGCCGAAGCGCTGCCCGGCATCGCCTTCGCTGGATACGCCGATCTGGCCGCTGGCCATCAGGCCTTCAAAATTGCGCTTCAGGCGGAAGTTGACCACGCCCGACACGCCATCCGCGCCGTAGATCGCCGATGCGCCGCCGGTCAGCACGTCAACGCTTTCGATCAGGTCGGTGGGGATCGAGTTCACATCGACTGCGGCAGTGCCTGCAAGGCTCGACACATGGCGGCGACCGTTGACCAGCGTCAGCGTGCGGTTTTCACCCAGGCCGCGCAGATCGAGCAGCTGCACACCAACTGCGCCGAAATCGGCGTTCGAGCCGGACGTGCGCCCAGCCGAAAGCGAGTTCAGCAGCGCCGGGTTCTGGGCCAGCGTTTCCACAATCTGGATGTTGCCGGCCTGCTGCAGCGTTTCAGCGGTGACCGCCACCAGCGGATTGGGCGTGTTGTAATCGGCGCGCTGCTGGATGCGGCTGCCGGTGACGACAATGGTCTGCTCGCCTGCATCGTCAGCGCTCTGCGCTGCGGTGGTATCGGTGACCTGTGCTTCCTGCGAGAACGCCGGAATGGACCAAACCGAAAGCACGCTTGCCGAAACGAGCATAGCTGAACGGAATGAACTTTTGTTATGCATGGCGAGTCCCCGAAATTCATTACACAGCAATGTGTTGAATTGGGGCAAGTCGCCAAAGGTGGCTTTGCGGTCAAGCCGGATTGCGACGAAAGTTGGTTGCGGATGTCACGATCAGCGGAAGGGTGTTGCGCCTTCGCAACATAGATACATTCATTTTGGAATTAAAGGTGACCCGCTTTCCGTTACGGAAAGCAGGCCTTTCGAGGTTAACGCAAATTGGTTCAGACCTGGCTGAAGCCTCCGTCCATCAGAAATTCGGCACAGGTCACGAAGCTGGCTGCATCGGAACAGAGATAGACCACGCCGCCGCCCATTTCCTCTGCACGGCCCATGCGGCCGATGGGATGGTTGGCAACGATGCCCTGCATCGCCACTTCGCGCGAGGGGACTGCGCCCAGTTCGACATAGCGGTCCATGATCGAGCCAAGCATCGCCGTATCGATCCCGCCGGGGTGCACCGAGTTGACGCGGATGTTGTACCCCAGCGCGCCAAATTCAGCGCCAAGGCATTTGGACAGCATCTTCACCGCCGCCTTGCTGGTGCAATAGGCCGCGTTGAAGGCTGAACCGCGAAGGCCGCCGACGCTGGAGAAATTGACCACCGACGCCCCGCCTTTGCGCGCCTTGCCGCCTTCACGCAGCAAGGGCAGCAAAATCTGCGTGCCGATGATGACGGAATCGACATTGATGGCGTTGACGCGGTGGAAATCGGCCAGCGGGGTATCTTCAAACTTGGTGACGATGGAATAGCCCGCGTTGTTTACCAGCGCATCGAGGCGGCCATAGTTATCCTGCACCAGCGCTGCGACGGCGCGCCAATCGGCTTCGCTGGTCACGTCATGGCGCAGGTAATGGTCCGCGCCTTCGATCTCCGCTTCCGCCGCAAGATCGGTGGCAATGACGATGGCATTGGCCGCTTTCAGCGCCTTGACCAGTTCGCGGCCAATGCCGCCTGCGGCGCCGGTTACGACGGCCACCACGTTGTCGAGAGCGATTGTCATTGTGCGGTGTATCCCCCGTCGATGACGAGTTCGCCACCGGTCATGTAGCTGGAATCCTCGCTGGCGAGGAAGAAGGCGGCGGCGGCCAGTTCGCTGGGCTGTGCAAGGCGTCCGATGGGCGTCATGCCCACCACGCCTGCCACCAGATCATCGGGCTTTTCGGCAAAGCCCTGATCGACCCAGCGCTGGAACCCGGCCTTGAGCAGCGGGGTTTCGACGAAACCGGGGTGCAGCGAATTGGCGCGGATCGGCATTTTCTTTTGCGCAAATTCAATGGCGATGCCCTTGGTAAACAGCCGCACCGCGCCCTTGCTGGCGTTGTAGGCCGAAACCTCGTTCATGCCGACCATGCCCATGATCGAGCTGACATTGATGATCGAAGCACCGCCGTGAAAATCGGCACCGCTGGCCGCCATCAGCGGCACGAAATGCTTGGTGCCAAGGAACACGCCATCGACGTTGACCGACATGATCCGCCGCCAGCCTTCCATCGAAAGCTCTTCAACCGGGCCGGTGAGATCGATCCCGGCGTTGTTGACGAGGATGTGGCACTTGCCGTGGCGCTCTTTCACCAAAGCGACCGCGCGTTCCCAGTCCTCTTCCTTGGCCACGTTGGCGCTGATGTAGCTGGCGGCTTGGCCCAGCGTTGCCATGACTTCGGTAGCCGTCGGGCTGTCAGCAGCGTCGAGGTCCGAAAGCACTACCTCTGCGCCCTCGGCCAAAAACCGCTCGGCGCAGGCAAGGCCGATGCCGCGCAGGCCGCCCGATACGAAAGCGACGCGGCCTTTGAGGCGTTGTGCGGAAAGTTCCATCTGGATCAGACTCCCATCATGCCGGCGGTGGTCGCGCCGTCGATCGCGTATTCCGCGCCGGAAATGAACCCGGCCTCATCGCTCGAAAGGTAGGCAACGAGGCCCGCCACTTCATTAAGCTGCGCCATGCGCTTTAACGGAGCCATGCCTTCGTACATCGCGCGCGCGGCAGCCGGATCTGGTTGCGCGTTCATGATGTTCTGGATCAGCGGGGTTTCGACCACGCCGGGCAGGATCGCATTGACGCGGATGGCATAGCGTTGCTGCCCGCAATGCACCGCCGCCGATTTGGCCAGCGCGCAGACGGCGGCCTTGGTCACCGAATAGGCCACATAATTGCCCAGCGGGCGCGTGGCGTTCATCGAGGAGTTGATGATGATGGAGCCGCGCGGGCCATCCGGGTTGCGCTTCATGCCCAGAATGGCGTTCTGCACGGTCAGCATCACGCCGGTCTGGTTGACGGCAACGATACTGCTCCAGCCTTCCAGCCCGACGTCCTCGATGCTGCCATCGCCGCTTTCGGTTCCGGCATTGGCGAAGACGATGTCGAGACGGCCCTCGCTGGCGATGATCTCGTCGATCAGCGGTGCCCACGCAGCAGCGTCCTCCACGCGGTGCTTGCGGAACACCGCGCCGGTTTGCGCACAGAGCGCGGCGGCAGGCTCTTCCTTCGATCCGGTGAACCACACCTTTGCGCCTTCATCCGTCAACCGCGCAACCGTGGCCGCGCCGATGCCGGTGGTGCCGCCAGTGATGAGCGCGACTTTGCCTTCAAGTCTTTTCGACACTGTTCTCTCCCCAGAGAATCCGCATGAGCTGAATCCGCATGATTTATGGAAAGAGTGGTTACGCCCCATGCGCGCCTGTGCAACCTATGCTTTCAGCAAGGTGACGCGCGCGTGCGGGCACGGCAAAACCGGCACCAAGACCGGAAAATGGGCGAGGAATCATAATGGCTGAGAGCGATCCGAACATGGGCGGCGGGCTGGCCCGCAGCGAGGGCATTAGCTGGCAAGACCTGCTGGCGCAGGATTCGCGCCCCGCACCTGCGATCCTGACCGAGGAAAGCTATCAGTATCGCGGATCGGAGCCGCTGGCGGCAGCGCGCTATACCTCCGAGGATTTTGCCCGTCTTGAGCGGGAAAAGATGTGGCCCCACGTCTGGCAGTTCGCCGCGCGAGAGGAAGATCTTCCCGAAGCGGGCGACTACGTGGTCTTCGAAATCGCGGGCCGTTCATGGCTGATTTCGCGGCAGGAAGACGGCAGCGTCAAGGCGATGCACAACGTGTGCCTCCATCGCGGGCGCAAGCTGCGGACAGAGGACGGGACGGCGGACAAGTTCACCTGCCCGTTCCACGGTTTTGCCTGGAACAAGGACGGCAGCTTTGACGGCATGCCCTGTTCGTGGGACTTCAAGCACTTGCAGGCCGAGAAGATGGCATTGCCCGAAGCTGAAGTAGGCCGCTGGGCAGGCTACATTTTCCTGCGTGAGGAAAAGGGCGGGCCGAGCCTTGAGGAATACCTTGCCCCGCTGCCCGAGTTTTTCAAGCGCTGGCGGCATGAGGAATGCACCACGGTGATCTGGGTGGCCAAGGAAGTTCAGGCCAACTGGAAAGTCACCGCCGAAGCCTTTATGGAGGCATGGCACACCGTCGTCACCCACCCGCAATTGCTGCCCTTCACCGGCGATGCCAACGGGGCATACTGGACCTATGGCGACAATGTGAACGTCAACCACGTGCCGTTTGGCGTGATGTCCCCGCATGTCGATCCCGAAGGCAAGACGCAGCAGTGGATCGTTGACGAGTTCGTCAAATACAACGGCCGGTCGGGCGACAACTACGAAGGGGCCGATCCCTTTGCCGTGACCGTGCCCGAAGGAATGACCGCGCGCGCCGCGCTGGGTGCAGCCATGCGCGCGGGCTATACCGCCCAGACCGGGTACGACCACGATCACGCCACCGACGCCGAACTGCTCGACGGGCTGGTCTACAACGTGTTCCCCAACTTTGCGCCGTGGGGCGGGTTCATGCCGAACATCGTCTATCGCTGGCGTCCCGGGAAAACGCCCGACACCTGCCTGATGGAAGTGCGCATCCTGGCCCGCGTGAAGAAGGGCGATCCTATGCCGCGTGGCGTGCCGATGAAGCTGCTGACCAACGATCAGAAGTGGAGCGACGCGCCGGAACTGGGCGTGCTGGGCCACGTGTTCGAACAGGACATGGACAACCTGCCCTATGTGCAGGACGGCCTGCATGCTTCGAAAACCGGTGAAGTGAACCTTGGCGATTATCAGGAAATCCGCATCCGCCAGTTCCACCAGACGCTCGACAAGTATCTGAACGCATGAGCGAGGAGAACCACCCTGCGCGCATAAACTGCGTGCTGATCTGCGGCGGGGTGTGGCACGACATGGACTTTGCGCGGCTTGAACTGCTCAAGCTGCTGGCCGAAGATCCTGCCGTGCGCACCCGCGTGTTCGAGGATTACGAGAATATCGAGGCGATCCGTGCCGCTGATATTCTCATCACCTACACCTGCGACGTGACACCATCGCTGCCCGCGCAGGAAGCCTTGCGCGATTGGCTGCGCGCGGGCGGGCGCTGGTATGCGCTGCACGGCACCAACTCGGTGCTACGCCTGCTGAGCGAAGAGCCGCATGCCGGGCTGTGGGATGCGCCACGCTGGGCACCGCTGATGATGGACCTGCTGGGCAGCCAGTTCATCAGCCACCCGCCAATCGCACCCTATACCGTGACCGTGGCCGACCCGGACCACCCGCTGGTGCAAGGCGTGGAGCCGTTCGAGACGACCGACGAGCTTTACCACATGGAATACCACGGCGCGTTGCACGTGTTGCTGGAAACAGACTGCACGGTTGAGGGCACCGGCTTTGTCGAAGCCAAGGATGCGCTGGGCAAACATGCGGTGATGTATCTGAAAGACCACGGCAAAGGCGCGGTGCTGTATAACACGCTGGGCCATTGCCGGGGGCATTATGACTTGCAGCCGATGCTGGACTGGTGGCCCACGGTAGACCGCTGCGCGTGGGATTTGCCGGTGTTCTATGACCTGCTGCGGCGCGGGATTGGCTGGTTGAAGGAGCGGCCTGCGAAGGTTTAGCATCGCGGCGCGTTTGCCTGCCCACTAACGTCATCCTGAACTTGTTTCAGGATCCATTTCTCCGCACGGACGGCGGCTAGAGTGGCAAGATGGATCCTGAAACAAGTTCAGGATGACGGCGTTTAGGTCGCTAGCGCCGCCCCCTCAAACCACCCCCGCAAACCGGTCCAGCGCGGCCTGCGGATCATCGGGCCAGCGCGAAAGCATCAGCAAGCGCTTGTGCCCGTGGCCGATCATCAGTTCATCGGTCACGCCCATGCCGCCGTGGAACTGGATCATCTCGTGCCCCAGTTCGACCGAGGCAGGCGCGATGAAAGCGCGCAGGCCATCGACCGCACTGGCGAATCGGTCCGAACCCTGGCTGACAATGGCAAGGTTCAGCAGCGCGCGCGCCTGTTCAATTGCCGCATATTGCGCGGCCATGCGGTGCTGGATCGCCTGGAATGAACCGAGTGTTGCGCCAAACTGCTGACGCGTGCGCAAGTAATCGAGCGTGGCATCGAACAGGCCCTGCATGATCCCCAGCGCCTCTGCCGAGCGGGCGAGCGAGGCCAGCGTTTCGTTTGCTGCCACATCGGCAGCACTTCCGCCAAGCCGCAGCGCGGGCGCGCCGTTCAGTTCAAGCGAGACCGCCAGTGCGCCATCGACCGTGCGCCATGCAGTGCGGACAAGGCCCGGTGCATCGGCGGCGACGAGGAACAGCGCGACTCCGGCCGGATCACCTTCCGCGCCAGATTCGCGCGCGGACACGATATAGCCATCCACCCCCGCGCCCGCAGGCACGCAGGATTTTACACCGGTCAGCGAGCCATCCGCGCCAGCTTTCGTCGCCACCCACAGGCTGCCGCCGCGCGATCCTTGTTCGGCATGGGCCAGCGCAAGACGGCGGCTGCCCATCGCCAGCGCTTCCATCCATTGCGCCTTCAACGCATCGGGCGCGACCCGTTCAAACAGGCGCGCGGCGACCATCACGTTTTCGATCAGCGGTTCGGCGACAATACCCTTGCCCAGCGCTTCGAACACGGTGGCGATGGCCGTGGCGTCCAGCGCCAGCCCGCCGCTTTCTTCGGCCAGCGGGGCGGCGATCAGGCCCAGTTCGGCCAGCAACGCCCACATCTGCGGCGAAAAGCCGTTCGGCCCGCCAAGATACTGGCGGCGACGATCAAGGTCGTAATTATCTTCGACGAAACGCTCGGCCAGCGCCTTCAGCATTTCCTCGTCTTCGTTCAGGTCGAAATTCACGTCCCTCTCCTCAAGGGATCATTCTGTAACAAGTTCGCACGCCTAGCCACGCTGGGCAAATGACTAGGCGGTTTGGCCAAGTGCGTCGTTGTTTCCAAAGGGCTGCACCGGTAGGGTCGCGCGCATAATCAAAGGAGAGGTCAGTGCAGCTTTCGATGGAAGCCATCGATTCGGTCAGGGTTACCGGACCGCAGGATGTGCGCCGCGCGGCCGAGGCGCTGAACGTGATCGCCACGGGCGCGGGCATGCGCGCCGCGCCCGCGCACGACATCGCCGACAAGCGCACGCCGGTGGACGCCGATGGCAACATTCTGGCGCGTGACGTGTTCGGGTGGAACGATGAAAAGGTGTGGTGGCGCAATTCGCGCATCGCGCTCGATTCGCCGCTGACTTCGGCCTGCCGGTTTGAAAGCGAGCCGTTCTGGGTCAACGCCAGCGGGTTCCACACCCGCCAGCCCAACCATTACCTGACCGCGATTGACCTCACCAACTTTGAGAACCGCGCCATGACCCGTGCGGCCATCGTGGTGCCGGTGCATCTGCCGTTCGGACAGATCGGCGCAGTCAGCTTCAACCCGGTCGACCCGGAACTGACCGAGCTGGACGATGTGTTTCTGGAAAACGGCGATGCTTTTGGCGTCTATTCGCGCACGTTCATCGCCAGCTATGTCCACGCGATGGGATCGGCGCAGGCCCTGCCATCGGGATCGCGCCTGTCAAAGCGCGAAGTGGAATGCCTGCGCTGGGCCGCCATCGGCAAGACCGATCTTGAAATCAGCATGATCATGAGCCGTAGCCGCGCCACGGTGCGGTTCCACATCCACAATGCATCGATGAAGCTGAACGCGGTGAACCGCAGCCAGACCGTGTTCAAGGCCGCGCAGTTGGGGTATATCTCGCTGGCGACGTGAGCGGCGGCGGGCCGTTTTTCCAACCAGTCACGCAACCAACGACACCGTCATCCTGAACTTGTTTCAGGATCCATTTTGCCGATCAGGCCGCCGGGGCGGGTGAGAGATGGACCCTGAGCCGAAGACCAGCGCAGCTAAACAAGTTCAGGGTGACGAAAAATGTGGTGGTGACAGGCCCCCCTCACTCATCCCAGGGCGGAATCTCGCCCGCGCCGACCTGGCTGGAAATGCCGAGCAGGAAGCCGCCGTAGACTTCGGTGGCGTTGGGGTATTTCTCCGCCATGATCGCGGCCAGTTCCTTTGACGTTTTGCTGCGCGCGCGCGCATCGACGAAGGCCTTGATGTAGCCGCGTGTCCACGCGATGCTCATGGAATCATCGGGCAGGCCGGGCCGGGTGTGGCCCGCCACGATCTTCACCGGGTTCATCGCTTCCAGCCGGTCGAGCACCTTGAGCCACGCATCGTAGTGCGCCGGGCCATGTTCACCCAGCCACACATAGACACCGTTATAGAGGATGTCCCCGGCGATCAGCGTGCGCGATTCGGCGTCCCACACCACGGTGGAATGCACGTGATCGCCCTGCATCGGGCCGAGCACTTGCAGCTTGTGCCCTTCAAGGTCCACGCTGTCGCCGCTCATCGCCACCGGCTGCACCGGGCGCTTGGGCGCGTTTATGCCCAGTTGCCCGCTCCAGCGCTTGAACTTGATCGGGATGGAGCGTTCCATGTCCTTGGCCGCGACGGGATGCGCGACGATCCTGGCGTCGGGGAAAGCGTCCTGCAGCACGTCCAGCCCGAAGAAGTGATCGGGGTGATCGTGCGTGATGATGATGGCCTTCAGCGTCTTTCCGCTGTCGAGAATGTCGGCCACCACCCGCAGTGCATCGGACCGGGCGAAGGGCACGTCGACCAGCACCGCGTCCTTTTCGCCGGTCACCAGCGTGACGTTGGCGACCATGCTGAGCGGGCTGGTGGGGATGACCTTGTAGTCGAGCGGTTTGGCCTGTGCCGCACTGAAAGATAGCGCGGAGGCAGCAAGCAGTGTGAGAACTTTGCGCATGAACTGAATCCCGTCAGTGGGCAGTCTGGCCGCCGTCGATGGTGAACGTGGCCCCGTTGATGAAGCTCGCCCCGTCCGAACACAGGTGCAGCACCGTGGGCGCGATTTCCTCTGGCCGGGCAGCGCGGCCCGAGATGTTCTGGGCGAAGAACATTTCCGTGAATTCATTGCTTTCGGCCCAGTGCTGCGTCATCGGGGTGACGACGAAGCCCGGCGCGATGGCGTTTACGCGGATGCCCTGTTGCGCGTATTCGACCGCCGCTGCCTTGGTCAGGCCTGCAACCGCGTGCTTCATCGCGCAATAAGCACTCATGTTCGGATCGGCGATCAGCGCGCCGACGCTGGCGGTGTTTACGATGGCCCCGCCGCCGACAGTGAGGAAATGGCGGATCTGCGCCTGCATGGCAAAGAACACGCCCTTGAAATCGACATCGATGGCAAGGTCCAGTTCGTCCTCTGGCACTTCGTGGATCGGGCGCTGCGGAGGCAGGACGCCTGCGTTGTTGAACGCCGCATCCATACGCCCAAAGCGTTCGAGGCATTCGGAGACGAGTTCTGTCAGTTCAGCAGACTTGCGCACATCGGTGTGGCGGAAAGCGGCGCGGCCCCCTTCCCCCACGATCATGTCCACGGTTTCAGCGGCGCGCGCATCAATGTCGCCGATCATCACGCAAGCGCCCTCGCGTGCAAAGGCGAGCGCGGTGGCACGGCCGATGCCGGTGGCGGCACCGGTGATCAGCACGGCTTTTCCTTCAAAGCGCATCATCAGATGATCCCCGATTTGCCCGGGGCAAGAATGCCGTTCGGGTCGATGGCGTGCTTGATCTTGGCGTTGAAGCCGCGGTTCACTTCGCCATATTGCTGCGCGACGAGGTCCATAGAATTGACGCCGGTGCGATAGCTGGCCCAGCCCTGCGCGCCGAACCGCGTGACGAGTTCGCGATAGCAGGCGTCGGCCTTCTTCTCCTGCTCGGCGTCCGATTTGTCGAACAGCAGCGCAAGGATGTGGTGCAGATCGCGCCAGCCGATGGCGTAGGCGGCGGTATAGTCAAAGCCCCACTTTTCGACGATTTCCTTGGCCAGCAAGGTCTGCCGTTCAGCCTCAACCCCCCGCGCGGCGGCAACAGGCGCAAACCACGCAAGGCCCCCGCCCGCCCCGCGCCAGCGCAGCAGGCCGATCTCGTCGAGGTTCAGCCCGCCTTCCATCAGCGTGGCGTGGTGGTGGAACCACGGATTGTCGCCCATTTCGGCAGAGGTCAGCACTTCGCCGCCGCTGGCCGTCAGGGTGGCGCGGATGATCGGCTCTACCGCCGCTACCGTCTGTTCGGTGCCATAGAGCGCGAAATAGGTGTTCCACATGCCCAGCCCATTGGCTTTGGCCGCCTTTTTCAGCGACACTTCATCCAGCATCGCGCCATCGGGCACGATCTCGTTGCGGCGCTTGAACATGGCGAGCTGGTACGAAGCGCTCATCATCAGGTTGCAGTTGGCGACGAGGTTCGAGACTCGCAGCGGGCGCATCGCCTCGATAATGCGCGGCACATCGCCCATTTCGGCGTGGCGCACCATGAACGGCTTGTAGACCGGGGGCTTTGGCATCAGCCACAGGCCCATCTTGGTGACGACGCCGAAGTTCGACTGGGTGAACAGGCCATCGAGGTAGGGTCCGTAGCCCCACTTGAACGCCTGCCACGCAGTGCTGCCCTTGATCGATCCCATGCCGGTGCGCATCACCTGCCCATCGGGCAGGACCACTTCCATGCCGCACTGGAACATGAAATGTTCGCCATAGGGCGTGTAACCCACCCCGCGATCGAGTGTGTTGCCAACGGGCGAGGCAATCGGGCCGACCGTGGGCACATCGATCCACAGCGGGATGTTGTTCTCTACCAGATAGTCCTTGAGCTGCTGATAGGTGACGCCCGGTTCCAGCAGGCAGGTGCCAAGATCGGCGTCCACTTCCAGAATGCGGTTCATCCGCTTCAGATCGAGCACCACCTGCCCCGGCGTGGCGGGCGCGGCCATGCCATAGCCCATGTTCTTGCCGGTGGAGATCGGCCAGAGCGGCTGCTTGTAGGTGTTGGCGATGCGGACGATTTCCTGCACCTGCTCCACCGTTTCAGGGCAGACCGCGCCGATGGGCACGTGGCGGTTCAGCGGATCGGGGACGTAGACCTTGGCATAAGGGGCAACCGCCTCTTCATCGCCGAACACCCATTGCGCGCCCACGACACCGCGAAACGCTTTCATTGCGCCGGCAAAGTCCGCCTTGGACATATGCGGGGCGAGCGGGGCGGGGTTCTGTGCAGATGCGCCAGTGCCAAGGCCGAGGCTGGCCGCGCCGAGGATGCCTGCGCCCAGAAGGCCGCGACGATCGAGTTCCATGCCGCTCAATATCCGTGCTCCTGCTTGCGCGCCGCGCTCTTTTCCACCCACATCGCCAGCGCATCCAGTTCTGCTGGCGTCACTTCGGTGGGGCGGAAGGCGGGCATGCCGTTCTGTCCGTGGCGGACGATGTGCTTGACGGTATCGGCCGGCAGCGCGCGGCCAAGGATGATCGGGCCGACATTGCGACCGTGGCAATAGCCGCAGGTCTTGGCATAGATTTCATCAGGCGTGCGCGTGCCTTGCACTTCGCCCAGCTTCTGCCCGGCAAGCAGCGGCGCGGCCAAGGCTGTGGCGGCAAGCGCCACCACGGCCAACATGGCACGATGTGACGCACGGTTTCTCGTCTCGGACATAAGTCCCCTCCGTTTTGCGGTGCGCTCTGTCCGGCGCAACTTCGCGTTGGAGGAAAGCTAACGCGGGGTTGCCGCCGCTGCCATCGGTGGTGCGGCTGCGCGTTCCACTATGTGAAACTTTGCTGCGATCATTCCGCACCTGTCCATTCGCTCACCCTAGCGTTTTGCAGAGTCGGCAAATGCTTCCGCGCCCGGTCTAGTGTGACAAACCGGAATCGGATGAATCGGGCCGGAATTGAGTGAAGCGGGAGAGAGATGCGCGTTATCGCCCAAGGGCTTGTTACCGAAGATTCGCCACCGCGCCTGATTGGCGGGCGTGAGCGGACGAGCGGGCGCGTGGTATTTCCCTGCCCTTCCGGCGCGCTTTATGAACCGGTCGCCCTTTCGCGCAGCGGCACGCTGTGGTCCTACACGATCCAGCGCTACCGCCCGAAATCCCCGCCCTATACCGGGCCTGAGGCATTCCGTCCGTGGCCGGTCGGCTATATCGAACTGCCCGGCGAGGTGATCGTCGAAGCGCGGCTTACCGACGTTGCCTTTGAAGACATCCACATCGGCATGCCGCTGGAGCTGACGCTGATCCCGCTCGACCCAGACGCCGCAGACCCGGTGATGATCCCCGCCTTCCGTCCCGCAGGAGCAGCAGCATGAGCGGCGACGTTTGCATCGTGGGCGTGGGCATCCACCCGTTTGGCCGCACCGATGGGCTATCGGGCCTTGATCAGGGCGTGTTCGCCGTGAATCAAGCGCTGGCCGATGCCGGGATCGCGTGGCCTGACGTGCAGTTCGCCTATGGATCATCGGATTCGGCGGGCAATCCCGATACGATGGTCGAGCGGCTCGGCCTGACCGGCGTGCAGTTCATTAACGTGCGCAATGGCTGCGCGGCGGGCGGATCGGCGCTGTTTTCTGCCCAAATGGCGATCAAGAGCGGCGAGTTCGAAATAGGTCTGGCCGTCGGGTTCGACAAGCACCCGCGCGGGGCGTTCAACGCGCTGCCATCGGAATACAACCTGCCAGACTGGTACGGCGATGCCGGCTACATGATCACCACGCAATTCTTTGCGGCCAAGATCATGCGCTATATGCACGAACACGGCATCAGTCAGACCACGCTGGCGCGGGTGGCCAACAAGGCGTTCCGCAACGCCGTTCACGCTCCGCACGCATGGCGGCGTGAACCGGTGGACATCGAGACGATCCTTGATGCGCCGCTGGTTTCCGATCCTTATACGAAGTATATGTTCTGCTCTCCGGCAGAAGGCGGCGTGGCGCTGATCCTTGCCAGCGAGAAGAAGGCGCGCGAACTGGGCAAGCCGCTGGTCCGGCTGAAAGCGGCCACCATGCGCACCCGCCCGCCCAAATCGTTCGAGGTCTTCACCCCTTCCATCGACATCGGCGGCGGCACCGCCACTGCCACCCGCATCGCCAGCGCAGACGCTTTCCGCATGGCCGGGATCGGACCGGAGGACATTTCGCTCGCGCAGTTGCAGGATACCGAATGCGGCGCGGAAATCATGCACATGGCCGAAAACGGGTTCTGCAAGGACGGCGAGCAGGAAGCTTGGCTGGAACAGGGCCGCACCGAGATTGGCGGCGCATTGCCGGTCAACACCGATGGCGGCTGCCTTGCCTGCGGCGAACCCATCGGCGCATCGGGCCTGCGACAGGTCTATGAAAACGTTGTCCAATTGCGCGGCGATGGCGGCGGACGGCAAGTGCCGGGCAATCCCAACACCGCCTACAGCCACGTCTATGGCGCACCCGGCGTCTCTGCCGTCACCATTCTTGAGCGTTGATTCCAATGGACATTGATCTTTCCCCCGAAGAACTGGCCTTCCGCGATGAAGTGCGCTCGTTTCTGGCCGCAAACCTGCCAGCAGACGTGAAAGACGGCGCTGCGGCATCGCCTACCGTGTTTGTCGAGCCGGACATTGGGCAGCGCTGGAATGCGGTGCTGGCGGCCAAGGGCTGGCTGGCATACCAGTGGCCAAAGGAGGTTGGCGGCACGGGTTGGACGCCGACGCAGCGCTATATCTTTGAAAAGGAATGCGCGCAGGCGGGTGCGCCGAACTTGACGGTGCTGGGGCTGAAACTGGTCGCCCCGGTGATCTACACTTTCGGCACGCCTGAACAGAAGGCCAAGTACCTGCCAAAGATCCTGTCGGGCGAAGACTACTGGTGTCAGGGCTTTTCCGAACCCGGCAGCGGATCGGACCTTGCCTCGCTGCAAACGCGCGCGGTGCTGTCTGACGATGGCACGCATTACAAGCTCAACGGATCGAAGATCTGGACCACGCATGCGCACTGGGCCAACAAGATGTTCGCGCTGGTCCGCACCGATGCCAATGTGAAGAAGCAGGCGGGCATCTCGTTCCTGCTGGTGGATATGAACCAGCCCGGCGTTTCGGTGCGGCCTCTGCTGACGCTGGCAGGGGATCACGAGGTCAATCAGGTGTTCCTTGAGGACGCCATCGTGCCCGTGGAAGACCGCGTGGCCGAAGAGGGCGATGGCTGGAAGCTGGCCAAGTTCCTGCTGGAAAACGAACGCGGCGGATCGTGCCATGCGCCCAAGCTGGAATATGACCTTGCCCAGATCGAACAGGCCGCCGCGCACGAACCCGATGGCCGGGGCGGCAAGCTGGCCAACGATGCAGACTGGCAGCGCCGCACCGCCAAGGTCCGCCTTGGCGTGCAGAGCCTTGAGATGATCGAACTGAAAATCCTGTCCGAAGTGGCCAAGGGCCGCGCACCGGGGCCACAAACCTCGCTGTGCAAGCTGCTGGCATCGAACCTGCGGCAGGACGTGGATCTGCTGGCGGTCGATCTTTATGGCGCAGCGGGCCTGCAACTCGATTTCGCGCGGCCATTGTATGGCAGCAATGCACCGGAAGGCGTCCATTCCAAGGGTGCGCAAGTTGCGGCGGCACGCTACCTCAACAGCCGCGCGTGGACCATTTTCGGCGGAACCAACGAAGTACAGGCGACGATCATCGCGCGAACTGTGCTTGGGCTGTAGAACTATGACATTGTGTTGGACCATGCCCACCCCCAGCCCCTCCCGCCTGCGGGAGGGGGGAACAAGACCCGGCGTCTGCCCTCCCGCAAGCGGGAGGGCCGCGAGACTTGCTGAACGCAGTGAAGTTAGTCGCAGCGGGGTGGGCATTGTGCCGCACGCAACATTTGAAAACACCAAGACCAAACCGGAAGGCAGGGAACCAGGATGCAACTGAGCCGTGACGCGCTATTGCGCGCCTATCGCCAGATGAAGGTGATCCGCGAATTCGAGGAACGCCTTCACGTCGACATTCAGACCGGTGAGATCGCCGGGTTCACGCACCTTTATTGCGGTCAGGAAGCTGTTGCCGTGGGCGTGTGCGAACATCTTTCGGTTGAGGACAAGATCGTCTCCACCCATCGCGGCCACGGCCACTGCCTTGCCAAGGGTTGCGATGTGAACGGCATGATGAAGGAAATCTGGGGCAGCCGCGAAGGCCTGTGCAAGGGCAAGGGCGGATCGATGCACATTGCCGACGTGGACAAGGGCATGCTGGGCGCCAACGGCATCGTCGGCGCCGGTTCCCCCATCGCGGTGGGTGCGGGCATTGCCTGCAAGATCGATGGCAAGGGCCATGTGGCGATCACCTTTTCGGGCGATGGCGCGTGTAATCAGGGCACCACGTTCGAAGCCATGAACATGGCCGTGGTGACCAAGGCCGCCACCATTTTCGTGTTCGAAAACAACCACTATTCCGAACACACCGGCTTTGAATATGCGGTCGGCACGCAAAAGGACATCGCCAGCCGCGCCGAGGCGTTCGGCATGAAAGTGTGGCGCGGGGATGGCACCGATTTCTTCAGCGTGTTTGAAACCATGCGCGAAGTGCTGGAATATGTGCGCGTGCCCGGCAATGGCCCGGCGGCGGTGGAGTTTGATACCGAGCGCTTCTTCGGCCACTTCGAAGGCGACCCGCAGCGCTATCGCGGCCCCGGCGAACTGGACCGCATCCGCGAATTCCGCGATTGCCTGAAGAACTTCCGCAAAAGCGTGACCGACGCGGGTCTGCTTGAGCACGCAGACCTCGACGCGCTGGATGCCGAAGTGCTGGAAGCCATTGAGGAATCGGTGCGACAAGCCAAGGCCGCCGACCGGCCCACCGCCGAAGACGTCCTGACCGACGTTTACATTTCGTACTGAGCGGGAGCGACACGACAATGGCAAAGATGATGTATCGCGACGCCGTCGTTTCGACGATCGCCGAGGAAATGGAGCGCGACGAGAACGTCGTCTGTCTGGGCGAGGATATTGTCGGCGGCATGGGCACGCCCGGCGGGCCTGAGGCCATCGGCGGCATCTGGTCCACCTCCACCGGCCTGTTCGGCAAGTTCGGCGCAGACCGCGTGATCGATACGCCGATTTCGGAAAGCGCGATCATGGGCGCGGCCGCTGGCCTTGCGCTTTCGGGCAAGCGCCCGATTGCGGAGCTGATGTTTGCCGATTTCATCGGCGTCTCGCTCGACCAGATCTGGAACCAGCTGGCCAAGTTCCGCTATATGTTCGGCGGCAAGACCAAGTGCCCCGCCGTCATCCGCATGGCCTATGGCGCGGGCTATAACGCAGCGGCGCAGCACAGCCAGGCCGTCCACCAGATCCTCACCGGCATGCCCGGTCTGAAGGTCGTCATGCCGACAACGCCTGCCGATGTGAAAGGCCTGCTGCGCACCGCGATCCGCGACGATGATCCGGTGATCTTCCTTGAGCACAAGGCGCTTTACGGCGTGACGGGCGAAGTGCCGGACGACAAGGATTTCATGATCCCCTTCGGCCACGCGCGCCTCAGCCGCGCCGGGCAGGACGTGACCATCGTCTCCACCGGCCTGCTGCTGGGCTTTTGTGAGGCAGTTGCTGACAAGCTGGTGGCAGAAGGCATCGGCTGCGATGTGATCGATCTGCGCACCACCAGCCCGCTGGATGAAGAAGCGATCCTCGATTCCGTAGAGGTCACAGGCCGCCTGATCGTGGTCGATGAAGCCCCGCCGCGCTGCAGCCTTGGTGCCGATATTTGCGCGATGGTTGCCGAAAAGGCCTTTGCCAGCCTGAAAGCCCCGCCGCTGTCGGTGAACCCGCCGCACACCCCCGTCCCATTCGCGCGCGAGCTTGAATCTGCCTACCTCCCCTCGGTCGACAAGATCGAAGCGGCGGTGCGCAAGGTTCTGAGCTACCGCTGAGGAGCCGCGACATGGCCAATATCCGCCCGTTCTGCATGCCCAAATGGGGCATCGAAATGACCGAGGGCACCATCGCCGAATGGATGGTCAACGAAGGCGAGGCCTTTACCAAGGGCCAGGTCCTGTGCCTGATCGAGACAGCCAAGATCACCAACGAGGTCGAAGCTGAATACGACGCGGTGCTCAAGCGCCTGCTCACTCCCGCTGGCGAAGAGGCCCTTCCTGTGGGCGCGCTGCTGGGCGTGTTTGCCGATGCCGAAACGCCCGATGCCGAGATCGATGCGTTTATCGAAGGGTTCAAGCCTGCCGAAACATCGGTCGCGGCCAAGGGCGGTGGCTCCGCGCCGGCTCCCACGCCAACACCTGCTGCGGCTCCTACCCCGGCGCGCACGCCTGCGAAGATCGTCACCAACCGTGCGATCAGCCCCGAAGCGTTGAAGCTGGCCGAGGCCGAAGGCGTGGACATTGAACCGATCGCCGGATCGGGCCGCAATGGCCGCATCACGTATCAGGATGTGATGCAGGCCCTGCGCCCGGAACGCGCCGCTTCGTTCCACGGCGCTGCGCAACTGGTGGACGACACACCCGAAGCCTTCGCCTCCCCCCTCGCCCGCCGCATCGCCGCGCAGCACGGCATTGCACTTGGCACGATCAACGGCACCGGTCCGCGCGGCCGCATTTCCAAGGCCGATGTGCTGGCGCTGGTCAAACCGACCACCGCCTCTGCCCCCAGCTTTGGCGCTCCGTTCGAACTGGTGGCCAATCAGCCGCAGGTCCAGCCATTCGACAAGATCCGCAAGGTCGTGGCCAAGCGCCTGACCGAGGCCAAGCAGACCATCCCGCACTTCTACTTGCGCATGTCCGCGTCGGTCGATGACCTGATGGCGCTGCGCAAGACCGCCAATCTGGTGTTGGGCACGAAAGCTTCGATCAACGACTACATCGTCAAGGCCGTGGCACTGGCATTGGCAAAGCACCCCGACGTAAACGTGCAGGTGCATGGCGATGCGGTGCATTCGTTCCCGCACGCAGATGTGTCCATCGCGGTGGCCAGCCCCAAGGGCCTCGTCACCCCGATTGTCCGGCAGGCAGACCGCATGCACATCGCCCAGATCGCGGCCACCACCCGCGCGCTGATCGACAAGGCACAGGCCGGAAAGCTGGGGTATGAGGATATGGACGGCGGCACATTCTCCGTCTCCAACCTCGGCATGTTCGGGATCGAGAACTTCGATGCCATCATCAACCCGCCGCAGGGCGCAATCATCGCCGTGGGCGGGGTGAACCGCGTGGCGGTGGAAACGGCAGCCGGCGACATTGCGTTTGAAAGCCGCATATCGTTCACCCTCTCGGTCGATCACCGCGCCATCGATGGCGCAGCAGGCGCGCAGTTCCTGCAAACCTTGAAGGGCCTGCTCGAAGCGCCGGAAGGATTGTTCGCATGAGCCGCAAGATCACGCAGCTGGGGCCAGTCGGCCAGCTTGCCTACCTCCCGCAGGATTTCGATGCGGCGGTGCGGTACTGGACCGAAACAATGGGCGTCGGCCCGTTCTACCTGATGGAAAACGTCGCGCTGGGGGATTGCAAGTACAAGGGCGTGCCGACGGCTGCGGTCTTCTCCATCGCCATCGCATACTGGGGCGATGTGCAGATCGAACTGATCCGGCCTGAAAACGCCGAACCATCGATCTACACCGGCGAATATGCGGTGACAGACAGCCTGCACCACATCTGCATCTTCGTTGAATCCATCGCCGAGGCCCGCGCCGCCTGTGCCGAGGCAGGCGCGGAAATCCTTGTCGAAGGCACTGTCGGCGCGGATGGCGAAGTGATCTATGTCGATGCCGGAAATGGTCCCGGTCACGTGATCGAACTGCTGCAGAACATGACCGGCGCCGATGCCATCTTCCAGATGATCAAGGACGCTGGACAGGACTGGGACGGAACAGAGCCGCTGCGCAAGCTGGGTTAGTCGAACGTCTCAACCAGTTCGGCAATTTCGAAAGCGAAGCTTTTCCAACCTCGCGTGCGCGCAGCGTCCTGCGCTGGCGCACGCTTGCGCTTCGCCTCGGCAAGCGACCGCGCGTGCCCCCAGAAAACTTCGGTCTTGCCGTTTTCCAGTTCGGCCACAATTCGCCAGTAGTGCGTGAAGCTGTCGGTCGTTGGCCCGATTGTCTTCACATAGCCATCGGGCAGGGTGGCCGTGAGATACCGGCGCTTCTTCTTCATGAATATGCGATCCGGCCGAGAGCTGGAGAACGTTGCCTACGCAAAATTCAGCCGAACCGGAACCCGGTTACAGCCATGCTGCCCATGAAATCGCTCTGGTGGAAATGAACACTGCAGGCGTCGGCCCCGCCCGCACCTGCTGCCACCATCAGCGGTAGCAGATGTTCGGGCCGGGGATGCGCAGCCCTGGCGCCCGGCGCATCGGCCCAGCGCAACAGTGCGGCGTCACGCTCAGCCTCGTCCTTTCCGGCCAGGCTTTCGCGCAGCCACGCATCGAACAGCGCCGCAGCTTCTGCCCCCGCCGGTCCCCACGCACGCAGGTTGTGGTAGGACAGGCCCGACCCCACCGCCAGCACGCCTTCATCGCGCAACGGCTGCAACAGATGGCCCATCGCGATGTGCGCGGCGGGATCGAAGCTTTCCAGCACCGATAGCTGCACCACCGGAATGTCCGCCTGCGGGCGCACCGGCTGCATCATCGAAAACGTGCCGTGATCGAACCCGCGCTCTGCGTCTTCCTCGCAGGCCATGCCTCCGCCACGCAGCAGATCACGCACCCGCGCGGCCAGTTCCGGGCTGCCCGGCGCGGGATAGCGGATGTGGTAGGTGTGTTCGGGAAAGTTGTAGTAGTCATAAAGCATCGGCGGCGCAGGGTGCGACGAAACTTGCGCAACCGGCGCTTCCCAATGGGCCGAAACCACCAGCACCGCGCGCGGCAGTTCGGGCAGTTCACCCATCACGCCCGCGAGCGATGCTTCCAGCTTGCCATAAGCGTCGCGCATCGGCCCTTCCATCCACGGCCAGGGTCCGCCACCGTGGTTAAGGAACAGGCTGGGCAATCGGGTCATCGGCGAAGGTCTCCACATCGAACTTGCCTGCAGATGGTCACGGACCGATTTGCTTGCAAGGCCGCACTTGCCGCCCTTTTCCAAATATTGTAAGTAACACTAACAATAATTACAGGCAGAGGAGCCGCGCCATGCAATCGTTTGAAAACCAGATCGCGTTCATCACCGGCGGCGCATCGGGCGCTGGCTTTGGGCAGGCGCTGGTGTTCGGGCGGGCAGGCGCGAAGATCGTGGTGGCCGATATTCGTGCCGATGCGGTGGCAAAGGCGGTGGCCGATCTTCAGGCCGAAGGCATCACCGCGCACGGCATCACGCTCGATATCATGGACCGCGCCGCCTATGCCCGCGCGGCTGACGAGGTTGAGGCCGTGTTCGGCGCGCCCCCCACGCTGCTGTTCAACACCGCCGGGGTCAACAGCTTCGGCCCGGTGGAGGACACCAGCTATGACGATTTCGACTGGATCGTGGGCGTCAATCTGGGCGGGGTGATCAACGGCATGGTCACGTTCGTGCCGCGCATGATTGCCAGTGGAAAGCCGGGGCATATCGTCACCACATCATCGCTGGGCGGGTTGATGGGCAGCGCTCTGGCCGCGCCCTATTCCGCCGCGAAGGCTGCGGTCGTCAACCTGATGGAAAGCTATCAGCAGGGATTGGCCAAGCACCAGATCGGCGTTTCGGTGCTGTGCCCCGCCAACATCAAATCGAACATCGCCGAAGCCAGCCGCCTGCGCCCCGCGCAATTCGGGCAGAGCGGCTATGTGGAAAACGAGGACTCCATCGCCTCGCTCCATTCGATTCACCAGCACGGCATGGACCCTGTTGAACTGGCCGAGCATGTGAAGGCCGGAATCGTGGCGAACCAGCTTTACATCATCCCCTATCCCGAAGCGAAGGAGGGCCTGCGCGCCCACTTCGATGCAATCGTGGAATCAGTGCTGCCACTGGAAGCTGATCCCGAAGGCGCGCGCCTGCGCACCGAAGCGCTGCAGAACTGGGCCGCAGACCGGGCGAAGGTCTTTATGGAGAAGCAAGGCGGTTAAGCCCGCAACCGCCGCTCCTCGCTGACGGACCGGCCAGCCGCGCGACAAACCTGCGCGAACTGGTCCAGCGGCATGGGGCGGCCAAACAGGAAGCCCTGCAATTCGTGGCAACCGGCGTCGCGCAGGATCGCCGCCTGCGCTTCGCTCTCCACACCCTCGGCAATCACCGCCATATCCAGCCCGCGCGCCAGCGTAATCGCGCCGGTTACCAGCAGCGTCGCCTTCGATCCGGGGGCAAGGCCCGCCAGCAGCGATTTGTCCAGCTTGATGTGGCTGAACCCGTAGGACCGCAAGTAATGGATGCTGGTGAACCCGGTGCCGAAATCATCGAGCGCAACCGACATGCCCTGCGCCTTGAATGCCTCAACCGCGCTGACCACCCGTTCGGGATTGGCCAGCAGATAGCCTTCGGTAATCTCGAACTGCAGCCGCTGCGGCGGAAACCGCGTCTGTTCCAGCACGTGCATCACCTGCCGTTCAAACGCCGGATCGCGGAACTGCGCGGGTGAGACATTGACGCTCAACAGCAGATCGCCCAACGGCCCGATCTCGCGGCAGGCACGTTCCAGCACGAACAGCCCCAGCGGGTGGATCTGCCCGGTGGCTTCGGCAATGTCGATAAATTCGTCGGGCGGCAAAGGCCCCTCGGGTCGGCGCGGCCAGCGCAGCAGCGCCTCTGCCGAAACGATTTCCCCGGTCGCGGCATCGACGATGGGCTGATAGTAGACGTCAAACTCGCCCCGGTTCAGGCCCGATCCGATCTGCGCCTCGATCTCAAGCCGCCGCAGCCGCCCTTCATCGAACCCGGCGTCATAGATGGCAACCTGCCCCTTGCCCTTGGTCTTGACGTGATACATCGCGGTATCGGCGCGGCGCAGCAGTTCGCGCGGGCGGCCATCCGGATCGACATTGGCGGCAACGCCGATGGAGCCGCCCACTTGCAGCACATGCCGGTCCACCAGCACCGGCAGCGCAATTTCCTCAAGCATGGCGCGGGCGAGACTGATCGCGGTGGCCTGTGCATCGGGCGCTTCAAGCACCACCGCAAATTCATCGCCGCCCACGCGCGCCAGTGTGGCATTGGCCGGGCAATGCTGGCTCAGCCGCAGGCACACGCTGCGGATCAGCGCATCGCCCGCTTGATGGCCATGTTCGTCATTCACCGCCTTGAACCCGTCAAGATCGATGAATACCACCGCCAAGCTGTCGGGCTGAAGATCGGCCCGTCCCTCAAGCCGGTCCAGCCGGGCCAGCAATTCGCGCCGGTTGGGCAGCCCGCTCAACGGATCGCTGAAGGCGATGCGGCGGTTTTCCTCGCTCAGCTTTTCGGTCTCATGCTGGCGCATGCGCAACGTGCGCTGCGAACGGATCAGTTCAGCAAACGAAAGGTTGTGCCGGTGGACCACCACCACCATCCCAGCGCTGACCAGACACAGCACGATGGCCTGTGTCAGCATCTGCCCGTTATCGACCCACGAGAAATAGAAGATGAACGAGAACGTGCAGACAACCGCCACGCGCATCGCCACCGCGCCCAGCGTCATCAGGCAGAACACTGTGCTAACGCCGGTCAGGCCCAGAAAGAATGTCAGACTGCCGCGCGCATAGGCATCGCCATCGTTGTAAACCCAGATGCACCAGCCCTCGAACGCCAGCGTCATCACCACACCCAGCACGCCGGTCCGCCGCAGATGCAGCCGGATTTCGCTGTCGGAAAACGCCGCCGGATCGCCGCTGCGCCACCACCACACCCCGCGTGAAATGGCGATGCCGCAGATCACCGCCGGGGTTGCCAGCGTTTTCAGCAGCTTGCCGGAATCAAAGAAGATGACCGCAATGGCCAGCGCGTTGCAGACCAGAATGGCATAGAGCAGCGGCAGGTGCATCGAGATCGAGCGGAACTGCGCGCGCGAAAGCTCCGCGTCGCTGGTATCCAATCTGAAAAAGTCCAGCAATGCCCGCATCTTGCAGCTTTTCGCCCACCACCCCTTGAGGATTGGTTAAGCTGCAGGGAATGGAGCACTTTCCTGAAATTCACTTCGCCCACAGGCTAAGTAGTAGCGCCTATCATTCCAGATAGAGCGCCCGCAGTTGCGCGATCTGCTGCGGACCGACACCCAGTTCCTTGTCCAGATAGGCGTCGACACTGCCATAGTCCTTGTCGACCATCTCGAAAAACTGCGCGAGGTGCGAATTGCCCTTGGCCGTGAACAGCGGTTCCGCCTTCGGCCCGCCCGGCTTCTTCATCGAGGCCACATAATACGGGACGATCGGATTGCCCGGCCAGTCGGCAGGATCGAGCGGCGGCATTTCAAACTGCGGGCGGCGCAGTTCGGTAGACAGGTGATAATCCTTCAGGATCGTTGCGCGGTCCACCCCCAGCGCAGAAAGGATCAGCCCGGTGGTGATGCCGGTGCGGTCCTGCCCGGCAGAGCAGTGATACATCACCGCGCCTTCATCGCGCAGCATCGCCCGGAACACCTGCTTCAACTGCGGCTTCAGGAACTGGTCCATGCCGCGATAGGCAAATTCGCCATCGCCCTTGCCATAGCCCGACATCAGGCCCTTCAACGAATAGTCGTTGCTGATGAAAGTCGCCCCTGTGCGGTCATCCAGCATGTTCGGCGCAATCATGCGTTCATCGGTGGAGCGCAGATCAACAATGGTCATGATCTTCAGCTTTTCGAGCGTGGTATAGTCCAGCTCGGTCAACAGCGGCATCGCGCCCGAACGGAAGATCCGCCCCCACGCCACATGCTTGCCACCCGCACCTGCATAGCCGCCCGCATCGCGGAAATTCGATCCCTGTTCCAGCGGCAGCACCCGTTCGGCCACGTGCAGCACGGACTTGTCGCCATGATCGCGCAGGATGAAGTAGCGGCGATCCGTGGCGGCATAGGGCACCACCACCCGGCCCGTACGGTCTGCCTTGGCCACAACTTCGGCCTTCTTCACATCGGCCTTCGGGCTGGAGGAGACGAACACGCTGACCGGATCGGCGTCCTTCCATTCCACCGCCACATGCCCGGCATCAACGCGGGTCACCACCGCATTGTCGATAGCAAAAGCCGGTGTGGCAGCGGTGATCAGGCCCAGAAACAGGCTCTGTGAAAGGATCTTGCGCATGGTCGTCTCCCTATGCCGGTTGATCAGAAGTTGAAGCGCACGCCGAACAGATAGCGTGAACCGATCTGCTCCACCTCGGTCGGCTGTTCCAGCGTATCCTGATAAGCGATGTACTTCTCGTTCGTCAGGTTCGCCGCATCCATGAACAGCGTCAACGCATCGTTCAGCTGATAGCGCAGCGATACGTCAAGGTTGCCATAGGACTTGCGCGATTCCCCGCTGCCAAATCCGCCAAGGCTATCCAGCCAGTCAGACCGCCACTGATAGCTGACTCGCGCCGACAGGCCGTACTTTTCGTAATAGACCGAAGCGTTGTAGATCGTGTCCGACAAGCCCTGAAACGCGATGCCCTTCTGCTGCACGCCGCCGACCACTTGCGTATCGAACTTGCCGTCAAGCAGCGTCAGGTTGCCCTGAAAGCCCAGCCCGTCCATCGGCGAAGGCAGGAAGCTGAACTGCTGCTGGTAGCTCAGCTCCACGCCATAAAGCCGCCCGTTCTCGCCATTGAAGGTGGAGGTCAGCAGGTAGCCATTCCGGTTCACCCCGCCAAAGTTGTACACGTCTCCGCCCACGACTTGCGCGTTGGCGTAGAACACGTTGTCCACCCAGCGGTGGAACCCGGCGACCGAAATCAGGCCATTGCCGGGCAGGTAGTATTCAAGGCTGCCGTCCAGCCCCCACGTATACTCGGCGTCTAGCTGCGGATTGCCACCGGTGATCGTGCCGGGTGAATTGGTGTCGTTGATCGAAGCACCCACGCGGATCGCGCCATAGGCCGGGCGCGAAACGCCGCGCTGACCCGAAAGGCGCACGACGAAATCATCGCCCACCGAGTAGCGCGCGTTCAGGCTCGGGAACAGATCGGTGGCCGTCCGGCGGACCGAAAGCGGCACCTGCTGCCCCGCCGCCAGCACCGTGCCTGCATTGTTCAACTGGTAATGCTCCAGCCGCACGCCGCCTGCCAGCAGCAGGTCGCCCATGTCAGCCGTTGCCATCACATAGGCCGCAGCGGTCTGCTCGCTCTGGTTGTAACGATCCGTCACCGGCACATCGTTGGCGGGGTTGAACCGACCTGCCGCTTCCAGTTTCGGCAGCAGCGTATCAATCGCCGCCCGCATCGCGCGGTTATCAACATAGTTAAGCGTGAAGCCCAGCGGGAAGCCGGTGTCCCACGGACGGTTGGTGACGAAGCTGTTCACGTCAAACGGCTGCCCCACGGTTGCGCCCAGCGCGCCGATGGCGGCCACGTTTGCCGTGGAGAAGTTGTTCCCCGCCACCTTGCGGTCAGCGTAGAAGCCGCCCGCTGCGAGCGTCAGGTTCTCATACTTCTTCGCAAGGTCCAGCTTCACCGTGTAGCTGTCAGACACCGTGCGCTGCCGCGCGGCGATGTAGATGGTGCCCGCGTTGTTCAGCGTCGTCTGGTTGAATGCGCCCAGCACATTGGTGCCGCGTGCCAGCACGCCCGCGTTGCTCACCGTGTTGTAAAGCGTGACCACCGGGAACAGCGGGTCCGACCGATCATAGCTCAGCGACGGCGAATTGAGACCCGATGTGCTGGCCTGCACCAGCGGCAGGTACGAAGTGTTATCGGTCCGCGCATAGTTCAGGCGGACATTGGCGGTGAAGCCATCGTCGGTTTCATAATCGCCGCCAATTGCGCCGATGTAGTTGCGGTTGCGATATTCGCCATAGTTGAAAGTGCCGCGCATCGGCACGCCCACCAGATTGCCGTTGTCCAGATTGCGCGTGCCGCTGGCGGCACGATCAAGCCGCAACTCATACTGGTTGCGCTGTTCATCATCGTTGAATTCGGTGAAGATCGCCTTGGCCCAGATCTTCTGGCCAGCCACCGGCTCATACTCCACGCCGCCGAACAGACCGTTGCTCCAGCGCTCGATCTCGTATTGGCGAATGTCGATTTCGGTCGGGCCAAAGGTCGTGTCGGTCGCGCTCGATGGCGCATCATAGGCACCCACTTCGCGGTTGTCGGTCAACTGCTTGCGCCGATAGTGCGATCCGCCCAGCACCACGCCGAAATTGTCGTTGGACCAGCTGACGCGCAGCGAGGCCTGCCGCTGCTCGCCCTTGCCCAGATCCATGAAGCCATAGCCCAGATCGCCGGTCACATGCAGACCCTTGCGCTCCATCGGCGAATAGGTGCGCAGATCGACGTTGGCGACAATCGCGTCCGCCGGGATTTCCGGGGTGAGCGACTTGTTGATGACCATTGACGAAAGCAGCACGGCGGGGATCGCGTCAAAGCGGAACGCGCGGGTATCGCCGCCTTCGTCCACGCCGATCATCGGCACGCCGTCGATCATCACCGAAGTCCAGCGGTTGGGCGCGCCACGGATCTGGATATAGCGCTCCTGCCCCTGATCGCGCTGCACCGCCACGGCAGGCAGGCGCGAAAGCGCTGCTGCACTGTTCTGATCGGGAAAGCGGCCCACGGCATCGGCGGCGGCCACATCGACAAGGTTCACCGCAATGCGCTTTTCGCGGATCGAAGCGGCCTGCGATTGCGCGATGGCCCCGGTGACGACGATAACATCGCCCGGCTCTTCCGGCGCAGCTTCGGCATCTGCCGGTGCCATATCCTGTGCATGGGCAGTGGCGGCAAGTGCTGCGACCGACGAAAGCGCGATGGCCGCGCGCGCGCAACCGACAAGAAAACGATGAACCATGATGACCCCCACTGGTCGGCCGACTTGGCCGTTGGGGCGCTGCTAGGCACGCAACGCTACAGGCGTTGGTCAGATTGGCGTCAGAAAAATTAAGGTGTGGCAGAACGGTGATGCTTTCATGCGCAAGATGTTGCGACGAACGGCCCGAACGGCGATTCCGGGTATCCGCCCGGCAGCATAATCCCCAGGCCGTCATCCTGAACTTGGTTCAGGATCCATTTCGCCAATCAGACCGAGGCGCCTGATCGAGAAATGGCCCCCGGATCAAGTCCGGGGTGACGAAGATTGGAAGGGATTCCATGCAAACGGAATAAACGCCAACGGTGATTGCCACGCCTTTTAGTTAGCGCTATCATACACCCACAAGAGCCGCTTCGGTGGCCGGAGAGAGGATGATGGCGATGTTTCTGGGGCTGGATATCGGCACAAGCGGCGTGAAGGCCGTGGTGACCGGTGCGGACGGCAATGTCCTTGCGCAAAGCAGCGCCCCGCTTGATGTTTCGCGCCCGCATCCTCTGTGGTCGCAGCAGGCTCCGGCG
The DNA here is from genome assembly GCF_030696665.1 of Novosphingobium sp. Lineage (GTDB taxonomy): Bacteria > Pseudomonadota > Alphaproteobacteria > Sphingomonadales > Sphingomonadaceae > Novosphingobium. The sequence goes on along the minus strand of NZ_JAUYRV010000026.1, from coordinate 2,404 downwards.
GACTGGGTCGCAGCCACCCATACCGCCGTCCTCGGTCTCGATCCCACGATCCGCGCGCAAGTGCAGGGCATTGGCCTTGCCGGGCAAATGCACGGCGCAACACTGCTCGGCGCGGACGACGCCCCCCTTCGCCCCGCGATCCTGTGGAACGATGGGCGCAGCTTTGCCGAATGTGCTGCGCTGGAATCCGCACAGCCACGCAGCCGCGCCATCACCGGCAATATCATGATGCCCGGCTTCACCGCGCCCAAACTGGCATGGGTTCGCGCGCACGAACCGGACATCTTCGCCGCCACGCGCACCGTCCTGCTGCCCAAGGACTACGTGCGCCTCGCCCTCACCGGTGAAAAGGCCAGCGATATGTCGGACAGCGCGGGCACGCTCTGGCTCGATGTGGGGAGCCGCGCATGGTCGCCCGAAATGCTCGCCGCCACCGGCCTTGATGAAAGCCACATGCCGCGCCTCTACGAAGGGCCGGAAGTGACCGGCCAGCTCCGCGCCGACGTGGCCCAATCGTGGGGCATGGGCACCGTCCCTGTCGTTGCCGGTGCGGGCGACAACGCCGCAGGCGCGCTGGGCGTTGGCGTGACGGGCGAAGGCCAAGGCATGCTCTCGCTCGGCACATCGGGCGTGATCTTCGTCGGCAATGATCGCTTCCGCCCCAACCCCGCGCAGGCCGTCCACGCATTTTGCCACGCCCTGCCCGGCGTGTGGCACCAGATGAGCGTTCACCTTTCCGCCGCATCGTGCATCGATTGGGCGGCCAAAGCCTGCAATCTCCCCGGCCCGGCAGACCTGTTCGCGCTGGCCGAAGCCCACGGCGTGCAGGCCGGCAGCGAACTGTTCCTCCCCTACCTTTCGGGCGAACGCACCCCGCACAACGATCCGCACATCCGCGCGGCCTTCCTCGGCCTCAGCAATGAAAGCGCCACCGCGCAAATGGCCGCCGCCGTGCTGGAGGGCGTGGCCTTTGCCCATGCCGATGGCATCGACGCGCTGCGCGCCGCTGGCACCCAAATCGAGGAACTCTGCGTCATCGGTGGCGGATCGCGCTCCACCCACTGGGGCCGCATCCTTGCCACTGCGCTGGGCGTAAGGCTCGTCTATCTCGATGGCGGTGAAGTTGGCCCGGCGCTCGGCGCGGCACGCCTCGCCCAGATCGGCGTGACCGGGGCCAGCGCGGCGCAAGTCTGCACCCGCCCACCCGTGCGCGCGGTGATCGAACCCGACGCCGCCCTGGCCGAATTGCTAACCCCCAAACGCACCCGCTTCCGCGCCGCCTATGCCGCGCTTGCCGCCCTCTAAGGAGTAAGCCCCCATGTCTGCATCCTATTTCGACGCTTTCGACACGGTCCGCTATGAAGGGCCAGACAGCACCAGCGACCTTGCCTATCACTATTATGACAAGGACCGCGTGGTCTTTGGGAAGCGCATGGAAGATTACCTGCGCTTTGCCGTATGCATGTGGCACACCTTCTGCTGGCCGGGCAGCGACGTATTCGGCGCAGGCACGTTTGATCGCCCCTGGTTGAACGGACCGCAGGACGAAAGTGCCGCCCGTGCCAAGCGTGAAGCCGCCCTCGCCTTCGTTGAAAAGCTGGACCTGCCGTTTTACTGCTTCCACGATGTCGATGTGATGGCCCCGGCAGAGAGCATTGGCGAATTCCGCGCCAGCTTTGCCCGCGCGGTCGATCATCTTGAGGAACTGCAAGCCGCACATGGCCGCCAGTTGCTGTGGGGCACGGCCAACCTGTTCGGCCACCCGCGCTATCTGGCCGGTGCCGCCACCTCCCCCCGCCCCGAAGTTTACGCATGGGGTGCGTCGCAAGTCCGCGATGCATTGGAAGCAACCCACCGCCTCGGCGGCGCGAACTACGTGCTGTGGGGCGGTCGTGAAGGTTATGACACCATCCTCAACACCGATCTTGCGGTGGAGCAGGCCAATTTCGGCCGCTTCCTGTCGCTGGTGGTCGAACACAAGCACAAGATCGGCTTCAAGGGCACCATCCTGATCGAACCCAAGCCGCACGAGCCGACCAAGCACCAGTACGATTTCGACACGCAAACCGTCTACGGCTTCCTCAAGCGCTTCGGGCTGGAAAACGAAGTGAAGGTCAACATCGAGGCCAACCACGCCACGCTTTCGGGCCACACGTTCGAACATGAAATCGCGATGGCACGCGCGCTCGGCATCTTCGGTTCGATTGACGCCAATCGCGGCGATCCGCAGAATGGGTGGGACACCGACCAGTTCCCCAACTCGGTCGAGGAACTGACGCTGGCCTGCATCGAAATCGAACGCGCCGGCGGCTTCACCGATGGCGGGTTCAACTTCGATGCCAAGGTGCGCCGCCAGTCCATCGACGCGGCAGACCTGTTCCACGGCCACATCGGCGGCGTAGAC
>NZ_JAUYRV010000004.1 GCF_030696665.1 Novosphingobium sp. | reverse complement strand
TGCCCAACATCATGAAGGCCAAGTCCAAGCCCTTGGCCAACAAGACCCCCGCCGACTACGGCGTCGATGTGGCCCCGCGCCTCAAGACGCTCAAGGTCACCGAACCGCCGGTGCGCAGCGCGGGCATCAAGGTGCCCGATGTCGATACGCTGGTCGCCAAGCTCAAGGAAATGGGAGTAGCCTGATGTCCAAGGTTCTCGTTCTGGTCGAACACGACAACGCCAGCGTCAAGGATGCCACCCTCGCCGCCGTCACCGCTGCCAGCCAGCTTGGTGAAGTGACCGCACTGGTCGCAGGTGCAGGTTGTGATGGTGCCGCCAGCGCCGCCGCGCAGATCGCTGGCGTGGCAAAGGTGCTGAAGGCCGATGACGCCGCGCTCGAAAACGCGCTGGCGGAAAACCTTGGCCCCCTGATCGCAGGCCTGATGGCCGATTACGACGCTTTCGTTGCGCCAGCCACCACCACCGGCAAGAACGTCGCCCCGCGGGTCGCCGCGCTGCTCGATGTGATGCAGGTGTCCGACATCCTCTCGGTCGAAGGCCCCAAAACCTTCACCCGCCCGATCTACGCCGGCAACGCCATTGCCACGGTGGAAAGCTCGGACGCCAAGCTGGTGATCACCGTACGCGGCACCGCCTTCGCCAAGGCTGACCCGACCGGCGGCAGCGCGAGCGTAGAAGCCATCGCGGCAACCGCCGACAGCGGCCTGTCCACTTTCGTCAGCGCCGAAATCGCCAAGTCCGAGCGCCCGGAACTGACCAGCGCCAAGATCATCGTCTCGGGCGGCCGCGCGCTCAAGGACGCGGCCACGTTCGAACAGATCATCACCCCGCTGGCCGACAAGCTGAACGCAGGCATCGGCGCATCGCGCGCTGCGGTGGACGCAGGCTACGTGCCCAACGACTACCAGGTCGGCCAGACCGGCAAGATCGTTGCCCCTGAAGTCTACATCGCGGTCGGCATCTCCGGCGCGATCCAGCACCTTGCGGGCATGAAGGACAGCAAGACCATCATCGCCATCAACAAGGACGAAGACGCCCCCATCTTCCAGGTCGCAGACATCGGCCTCGTCGGCGATCTCTTCACGCTCGTGCCGGAACTTACGGGGAAGCTCTGATTGCGCAAAACGCAACTGCTTTGCCGTCCTTCGCACTTGCCGAATGGGGCGTTGAACCGCAAATAGAGCAGGCCTTTCAGGCATCCTCTCCCAAACTTTCCAAGGCTGGTCTTCGGACCAGCCTTTCTTTTTGCGCAATTCACTCATGTGTGACGCATACAGAAAAGGGAGGCGCGGCGGCCTCCCTCTCCCATTCCCGATACGCTGAAGTTCAGGCCACGAAGCGCGACAGGAACCCGTGGCTCTTGGTCACTGCGGCCAGCCGGTCCATCGCAAACGGCGGCTCCTGCTCCACGTAGAAATGCTCCACGCCCGCAGCCAGCGCAGCAGGCAGGATCTTGGCCCATTGCAGACGGCCTGAACCAACCTCTGTCGGATCCTGGCTCATCACGTAGTTGGTCTTGGTCGTCGCTTTCACGTCCTTCATGTGGACAGCCTTGACCCGGCCCTTCAGCTTGCCCAACTCAACCGCGGGATCAAGCCCCGCTGCCGATGTCCAGCCCAGATCCAGTTCGAAGTTCACCAGCGCAGGATCGGTCTCCTTCATCAGGATTTCCCACCCCGTTGTGCCGCCCGGCAGCGGCGCGAATTCCATGTTGTGGTTGTGGTATCCCAGCGCGATGCCAAACGGCTTGAGCGCTGCCGCCCGTTCATTCAGCAGCGCCGCCGTGCGCTTCCAGTGGTCCGCGCCCGCCGCCTGCAATGCATCGCCAATCGCCACTTGCGGGTTCTTGCCTTCGGGGATCGAAAAGCCATCGGGCAGCGGGCACAGCGGCATGAACACCTGATAGATGCCCAGCGCATTCAGACCGTCGGCAATCTCCTGCGGCGAACTCATCAGCGAAAGCGCACCGCCGGTGAATGGCCCCGGCATGTTCATGTGGATCGAACTATAGCGCACGCCCGCCTTGTCAGCCGCCGCGCGCAGATCGGCGGGCTTGCGGTTGTAGAAGTTGGGCAGTTCGATGTCGGTAAAGCCCACCGCCGCCAGCTTGGCCAGCGTGCCGTCCAGATCCTTGGTTGGCATATCGCCCAGTGTGTAGAGCTGCAGCCCGATAGGCTTGCCGATCCGCTTGAAGAACGGCTTGCCCCCGCGCAGTGCGGCCATCGCAGGCGCATCGCCCATCGCCAGCGCGCCGCCAGCTGCCAGCGCTGCCAGCAACGACCGGCGATTGATCAAACCTTGCGACATCAATGAATCTCCTGAGGATTTGCCGGGCCATGCGTGGCCGGACGGAACGCGACCAGCAGCAGCAGCGCGCCGATTGCCGCCAGCGCCGAAGGCACAAGGAACACCGTGGTGTAATCGACGACGCCGTCCGGCCCGGTCAGCCGCGCGACGAGCGCCGGAAAGGCAAAGCTTGCCACCATGTTGCCCACGCCCAGAATCAGCAGGTTGAACAGGCCCTGCGCCGATGAACGCACGTCCTTGGGGAAGGCCTCATCGACGAAGATATAGACGGTGGCGAAGAAGAACGCATAGCAAATGCCATGCAGCAGCTGCACCGCGATGATCGCCGGGATGCTGTCAGACAGGAATGAAAACGCGAGGAACCGCGCTGCGTGGCCAAGGATGCCGACGATCATGGTCCAGCGCCAGCCCATCCGCGCCAATACTTTGGCCAGCACCAGCATGGTCAGGATTTCCGCAACCTGCCCAAGGCTGAGCACCACCATCGACAGGTTTCCGGCAATGCCCACGCGGTTGGTCAGGAAAGCGTCCGACAGCACGAAGTAGCCGTTGTGGACGACTGAATCGATGAAGGTGACCAGGAACAGCACCGCCACTACCGGCGTCTTCAGCAGGCCCAGCGCGCGCCGCCATGCCAGCTTGTCCACATCCCCGCCCTGCTTTGGGGGAGTATGCGGCAGGGTCAGCGAAAACGCCGCCATCACGAACGAGATCACCGCAGCAACCACGAAGATCATGCGCACCTGCGCGGCATCGGCCTGCGCGCCCAGAATGAACACGAACGGCCAACTCGCCATGATCCAGCCCACCGTGCCGCCCGAACGGACCGAGCCGTACTCTGCCGGATTGGGCAGGTGCGTGAAGGCCACCGTGTTCGTGACCGAAAGCGTCGGCACATAGACAAGGCTGTAGATCAGATAGCACACGAAGAACGGCACAAAGCTGGTGCTGAACGCCACGCCCAGCAGGGCCAGCCCGCCGATCACGTGGCTTCCGGCCAGAAACTTCTCAGCCGCAAACGTGCGGTCCGCAAACTGGTTAGAGAAGAAGATGCCCAGCACCGAGGCAATGCCCCAGCACGTGCCCACCAAGCCTTGCTGACCGGCACTGAAACCCAGCATGCCCATGTAAGGAAACAGCTTTGGCGCCCATGCGCCCCAGACCGCCAATTGCAGCGCCATCATGGCGAACAGACGAACTTTCAGTGACAGCGTTGACAATTCAGGCCCCTCGATCCCGCTTTCGTTGCGCGCGATCTTGCCGGAAGTGCTTCAGGAAGCAACAGGGAATTGTGTCAGGCTACGCTTTCAGCCCTTGCGATGGTCTGCAATCACTTCGCCAGCAGCCGCCAGTTCGGCCTCATGGCTCTCCTCGCGCCATGCTTCCGCCAGTGCTTCGGCTTCCCATTGCTGCATGGCCGGATGGGCCAGTACATGATCGACCCAAGCCTGTCCTTGGCCCACATCAAGGCCATACGTGCGGATGCGGAACGCCACGGGCGCAAAGAATGCATCCAGCGCAGTAAAGGCATCGCCCGCCAGCCAAGGCCCGCCAAACTGCGCCAGCCCCTGTTCGAAAATCTCGCGCACGCGCGCCACATCGCGCAGCAGTGGCTCGCGCATCGGGCGCGGGCTTACCCGCACGCCCACATTCATCGTGCAATCGTTGCGCAGGGCGGAAAACCCGCCATGCATCTCGGCCACGGTGCACATCGCAAAGGTGCGCGCCGCTTCATCCGCAGGCCACACGCCCGCATGACGCTCGGCCAGATAGAGCGCGATCCCCAGCGAATCCCACACCGTGCGCGCCCCATCGATCAGCACCGGCACCTGCCCCGTGGGCGAAAACGCGCGGAACTCGTCATAGTTCGACGGTTTGGTAAACGGCTCGATCCGGTCGTCAAAGGCAATGCCCAGCGCCTTCATCAGCACCCACGGCCGCAGTGACCAGCTCGAATAGTTCCGGTTCGCGGTAATCAGTGTGTAGCTCATGGGGCGCAACCCTCTTCAACTGCAGCTAAAGCTGACCGTTCTATACCGTCTCCCCGGGCTTGACCCGGGATGACGACAATGCAACGCACTTCAGTTCATGGAACTGGCGTCCCACGAACTCCAAGCAAGCCCGCGATCACTTCGCCAGTTCAGCGTCGATCGCTGCAACCAATTCCGGATCGTCCGGGGTAACACCGGGGGCAAAGCGCGCGGCCACAGCGCCGTCACGTCCGATCAGGAACTTCTCGAAGTTCCACAGCACTTCAGGGTCTTGCGTCGGCGTCATGCCATAGCCCTTCAGCTTCTCGCGGAACTCTTCGGCCGGGCCTTGCTTGGCGGGCATCGCCTGCGTCAGCGCGGCATAGAGCGGTTGCTTGGCAGGGCCAGTCACATCCGCCTTGGCAAACAGCGGGAAAGACACGCCATAGTTCAGCTTGCAGAACTCGGCGATTTCTTCGTGCGTGCCCGGTTCCTGCGCGCCAAAATCGTTGGCGGGAAAGCCCAGCACTTCAAAGCCGCGGTCGGCCTTGTCTTTGTAAAGGGTTTCAAGCCCTTCATATTGCGGAGTCAGTCCGCACTTGGATGCAACATTGACGATGAGCAGCACCTTGCCCGCATGGCTGGCAAGCGAATCGGCGCTGCCGTCGAGGCGGTTCAGCGGAATTTCGGTAAGAGCATTCGCCATGTCAGTATCCTCATTCGCCAATGTAATGTGCTGAAGTCATCGTCCGCACGTCCGCAGCCGAAACGCCCGGCGCGCATTCGATCAGGCGGAACGGCGAACTGTGATCCGCGCGGCTGAACACCGCAAGGTCGGTCACGATCATGTCCACCACGCCGCGCCCGGTCAGCGGCAGCGTGCAGGCCGGGATGAACTTGGGGCTGCCGTCCTTGGCGCAATGTTCCATCACCACGATGATCTTCTTGACACCGGCCACAAGGTCCATCGCCCCGCCCATGCCCTTGATCATCTTGCCCGGGATCATCCAGTTGGCGATGTCGCCGTTTTCGGCCACTTCCATCGCGCCCAGCACGGTCAGATCGATCTTGCCGCCACGGATCATCGCAAAGC
>NZ_JAUYRV010000040.1 GCF_030696665.1 Novosphingobium sp. | reverse complement strand
ACTGATGTATTCGAAGAACCAGATGGAAGCCGTGCGCGCCGGAATGGAAAAGCGGCCAGCAGAATTTGTCGATCCGTGATCTGCTGCTAAGCCTGCCAGCATGAAGGCCATACACGATCCGTCCGGCGCGCTCACCGCTGGCCTCGCCGCGATCCGCCAGCAGTACCAAGTGCCGCAGGGCTTCCCGCCGCAAGTGCTGGCCGTGGCCGAGGCATCGGCAATGCGCGCGCCCACGGCGCATGTTGACCGCACCGCCATCCCCTTCGTTACGCTCGATCCCGCCAGCAGCACCGACCTCGATCAGGCCCTGTGGATCGAACAATCGGGCGCAGACCTGATCCTCCACTATGCCATCGCTGATGTCGCATGGTTTGTGGACGATGGCGATGCAGTCGATGCCGAAGGGTGGAAGCGCGGCGAGACGCTCTATCTTCCCGATGGCAAGGCCGGCCTCTATCCCTCGGTCCTGTCTGAACGCGCCGCCAGCCTCCTGCCCGATGGCCCGCGCCCGGCGGTGGTCTTCACCGTGCGCCTCGCCCCCGATGGCACCGCGCGCCTCGATCATGCCGAACGCGCGCTGATCCGCAGCCGCGCCAAGCTCGCCTACGATGCGGTGCAGGACGCCGAACTTCCACCCGCTTTCGCCGAATACGCGCGGCGCGTGAACGCTGCCGAAGCATCGCGCGGGGCCGCTCGCGTTGATCCGCCCGAACAGGAAGTCGAAGCCTTGGGCGATGGCCGCTATGCGCTCGCCTTCCGCCCGCTGCTGCCATCCGAACGCCGCAATGCGGCCATGTCGCTCTCGGCAAACCTCGCCATCGCCGATGCACTGCATCAGGCGGGCACCGGCCTGTTCCGCGTCATGGCCGGGCCAGACCAGCGCGCCGTGTCCCGCCTGCGCACCACTGCCGCAGGATTGGGCATCGCGTGGGAACACGGCGAAGAATTGAAGTCACTCGAACGCCGCCTCGATCAGACGAACCCGCACCACGCCGCCTTCATGCTCGCCGTCCGCCGCGCGGGCAACGGCGCGGGCTATGCACCGTGGACAGCGGGCGAAACACCGTGGCACGAAGCCATCGCCGCCACTTATGTCCACGCCACCGCCCCGTTGCGCCGTCTGGCAGACCGCTATGTGATCCGCGCCACTCTCGCCGTCGTCCAAGGCCAGCCCGTCCCTGCAGAAGTCGCAGACGCCTTCCAGCGCCTGCCCACCGTCATGGCCCGATCCGGCGCGCTGTCCGGGCAGATCGAACGCGCGGTGATCGACCTTGCCGAAACTGTCATGCTCCACGGCCGCACCGGGGAACACTTCGCCGCCTGCATCACCGACGCCGATGGCGATTCGGCCCGCGTTCAACTGATTGATCTGCCGGTGGTCGCTCGCGCCAAGATCCCCAATGCCACCCCCGGCCAGCGCCTGGACTTGCGCCTCGAAGCAGTCGACTCCACCAAGCGCCGCCTGACTTTCGCCCCAACCACCTGAACCCGGCGCAAGAACCACTTGCGACACCGCCCCGTTCCGGCTAACCGCCCCGAACCACGCAAGACACCTGCGATCGAGGCCCGATGGCGGAGTGGTTACGCACCGGATTGCAAATCCGTTTACGCCGGTTCGATTCCGGCTCGGGCCTCCAGAAACTGTCGCGCGAACATCTGCGGACAGTCGGGAAAAGCGCTGAGAGCGCATTCTTCAACCTACCCGGAATCGCCGGACAGCAACCAAGCATAATTCGACTTCTTTCGAATTACCGTTTGACGCATCTGTTTGCCATGATATTTCCATACTTCTCGAAAGGTGGTGTGATGAGCGATCTTGAACCGCAGGATTGGGCCGTCGATGCGCTTGGCGCACTGGCGCATGAGACGCGGTTGGCCGTGTTCCGGTTGCTGGTTCAGTCAGGCCCTGATGGCATGATTGCTGGCGCTATTGCCGAACATCTGGGCGTGCCGCCTTCCACCCTGTCGCACCATCTGGCCACGCTGGAACGCGCCGGGCTGGTCCAGTCTGAACGCGAAAGCCGCCTCATCCATTACCGCACCGATTTTGCCGGAATGCGCCGGTTGCTGGCTTTCCTGATGCAGGATTGCTGCCAGGGCGCGCCCGAAATGTGTGCCGATCTGCTCGGCACCATAACTTGCAACCCTGCGTGAACCCCCGCACCGGAGCATCAAGCATGACCGACATCGTGATCTACCATAACCCCGAATGCGGCACGTCGCGCAACGCTTTGGCGATGATCCGCAACGCCGGGATCGAACCGCACGTGGTGGAATACCTGAAAACGCCGCCATCGCGCGCCTTGCTGGAAAGCCTGATCGCGCGCGCCGGTATCAGCCCGCGTGCGCTGCTGCGAGAAAAAGGCACGCCCTTTGCCGATCTTGGCCTGAGCAACCCCGATCTGACAGATGCGGACCTGATCGATGCGATGATGGCACATCCCGTGCTGATCAACCGCCCGCTGGTAGTCTCGCCGCTTGGCGTAAAGCTGTGCCGTCCTTCGGAAGAAGTGCTCGATCTGATCCCGGCGGCACAGCGCGCCGCCTTTGCCAAGGAAGACGGTGAACGGGTGGTGGACGCCGCAGGCAATCGCGTCGGCAACTGACGCAAGGAACAACCATGACCGATCAGCCCCAGCGCGAACGCCTGTCGTTCCTCGACCGCTATCTTACTTTGTGGATATTCCTCGCGATGGCGCTTGGCGTCGGGCTGGCTTCGGCTTTCGATTGGCTGCCTGCGGCCATCGACAGCCTGTCATGGGGCAGCACCAATATCCCCATCGCCGTCGGCCTGATCCTGATGATGTACCCGCCCCTTGCGCGCGTGCGCTACGATGAACTGCCGCGCGTGTTTGAGGACAAGCGCGTGCTGGCGATTTCACTGATTCAGAACTGGATCATCGGCCCGGTGCTGATGTTCGCGCTGGCCGTCATCTTCCTCAGCGACAAGCCCGAATACATGACCGGGCTGATCCTGATTGGCCTTGCCCGCTGCATCGCTATGGTCATCGTCTGGAACCAGTTGGCCAAAGGTGACAACCAGTATGTTGCCGCACTGGTCGCGTTCAATTCGATCTTCCAGATCCTGTTTTTCAGCCTCTATGCGTGGTTTTTCCTCTCGTTCCTGCCGCCGCTGTTCGGGCTGGAAGGCAGCGTGATCGATGTCAGCTTCTGGACCATTGCCGAAGCGGTGCTGATCTATCTTGGCATCCCGTTCCTCGCCGGGTTCCTCACCCGCAAATGGCTGGCAAAAGCCAAGGGCGAGGAATGGTACGAGCGGACTTTCCTGCCGAAAATCGGCCCGATCACGCTGGTCGCGCTGCTGTTCACCATCGTTGCCATGTTCAGCCTGAAGGGCAACGAAATCGTCACGCTGCCGGGGGACGCCCTGCGCATCGCCATTCCGCTGACGATCTACTTCGTGGTGCAGTTCAGCATCAGCTTCTTCATGGGCAAGCTGATCGCCAGCGATTATCCGCGCACCACCGCCGTGGCTTTCACCGCTGCGGGCAACAATTTCGAACTGGCGATTGCGGTGGCCATTGCGGCCTTCGGCCTTGCCTCACCGGTTGCTTTTGCCGCAGTGATCGGCCCGCTGGTGGAAGTGCCGGTGCTGATCCTCTTGGTCAACGTTGCCTTCTGGTTCGGGCGGCGCTGGTTTCCCGATACGGTTCCAGCGGACAGCCGCGCATGAATTCCGCCGATTTCACGCGCCTGCGCACGCTGATAGATGCCGACCATCTGCCCGCGCTGAAGCCCGAATACGCCCATCGCAAACCCGCCCTCGGGCTGGGCGCGCTCGATCCCCCGCCGCGTGTCCTGCTGCTCTACGGTTCCTTGCGGGACCGGTCGTTCTCCCGGCTCGCTGTGGAGGAATCGGCCCGCTTGCTGCAGTTCTTCGGGTGCGAAACGCGCATTTTCGATCCGTTCGATCTGCCATTGCCCGATCAGGTCAGGGGTGACGATCACCCCGCCGTGCATGAACTGCGCGAACATGCGCTGTGGTCAGAGGCGCAGGTCTGGTGCAGCCCGGAACGCCACGGCCAGATCACCGGCATCATGAAAGCGCAGATCGATCACCTGCCTTTGGCCTACAAGGGCCTGCGTCCCACACAGGGGCGCGCGCTTGCGGTCATGCAGGTTTGCGCCGGTTCGCAATCGTTCAACAGCGTCAATACCTTGCGCATACTTGGCCGCTGGATGCGGATGTTCACGATCCCCAACCAGTCGTCCGTGGCCAAAGCTTATGACGAGTTTGACGAGGGCGGGCGGATGAAGCCATCAGCCTATTACGACCGGATCGTCGATGTCATGGAAGAGCTGGTGCGCTTTACCGTGCTGCTGCGGCCACACGCAGACCAGCTGGTCGATCGCTATTCCGAACGCAAGGATCGCGACGAGCCAGTGGATACGCCGGTGGAAGCAGCGGCCATCGCTCAGTCGATGACGAGGTAGTATCCCGCCTCATTGCTCGATGTATTGCTCAGCACGATCTCGAACCTGCCGCTGAACAGCGGGGTCCAGCTGCATTCGCGGCTGCGCGCCTTGGCGGGAGGGCAGACCGGCTTGGCCTCGCGGTCAAGCACCGTGAAATCGAGCGGGGCCTTGTCTGGCGTCGCCACGGCCACCCGCGCCGCGCGGCCCCCGTCGAACAATTGCGGCAGGCGGACCGTGGCGCCGGGGTTCAGCTTCCCAGCCTTGTAGGCAGGGCCAAGAACACGCCCGCGATAGGGCGGCGAGTTGGGCATTTCGGCCTGCGCGCGCCATTGCGCCACGGGATCGGCGGAACCTTCAAGCGGCTTTGCGCCCATCGCATCAAGCGTGGCGATCAACGTGCCAAGGCGCTGCGGCTGGCCCTGCGCCGCATCAGCCAGCGCCAGCAATTGTGCTACGGCTTCGGCACGTTCTGTCGCTGCGGGAAGCGACCGTTCCGCCGATGCGGACGTGCCAGCCATGCAACCACCCAGCAGCGCGGCAAGTGTGAACAGCGCTATTGGTTTCATCGTCATGGTGCAGGCTCCAGAATGAATTGCGCGCCGGTTGGACCATCGCCCAGCCGCAGCAGCATGCCGTGGCGCTGCGCAATGGCGCGGGACAGCGCGAGGCCAAGGCCGTGGCCCGGCTTCTCGCCGGGCAGCGTGGCACGGGCAAAGCGCTGGAAGATGCGCTCATGCTGATCGCGCGGGATGCCGGGGCCATCGTCCTCCACCGCCACGCGCGGACCGGGGGAAAGCGTCAGCCGCACATGCCCGCCTTCGGGCACATACTTTATCGCGTTGTCGAGCAGGTTTGAGACAAGCCGCGTGATCTGCATGCGCTCGCCCAGCATGGTCACACCCGGCGCGATGGCAGTTTCGAACGTAAGGCCGCTTTCCTCTGCGCTTGCCTCATACAGTTCGGCAAGCCCGGTCAGCAGCGCGCTCAGATCAAGCTCTGCCAGCCCCGCCAGATCGCCCCTGCGGCTTTCGGCAGACGCAATGTCGAGCAGCGAATCGAGCATCGTGGCAATGCCGCGAATGTCCTCGCGCGCATGGGCCAGCGGTCCGCCGGGCGGTTCGGGTCGTTCCTTCATCACCGCGCCCAGCCGATTATCCAGATGCATCAGCGGCGTGCGGATCTCGTGCGCCACATGTTCGGACACCTGCTTGTAGGCTTTCAGCAATTGCGCCTGCCGTGCCAGCAACCGCGTACCGTGGCCTGCCATCTCGTCAATCTCGTCGCCCCCGCGCTGGCGAGCGGGAAAGCTGGCCGCACGGCCATCAGCGGCGGCCCCCAGCGCTGCGTTCACCGCGTTCATGCGCCGGGCCAGATGCCGCGCGGTGATCCACGCCACCAGCGCCACCGCCCCCACAATCGCCGCCCCTACACCCAGAAACGCGGCGGACAGCACGACCAGCGCCGCACGATCGCGTTGATATTCGCGCGCCACCAGCAGTTGCAGATCGGGCGCCAGCATGGCTCCTTGGGCATAAACCGCTGTGCCATCGGCCAGCGTGATGAACCCTTGTTCCGAACGTGCGGCGTTGATTTGCGGCCAGCGCGGCTGATCCCCCGCCAGCGGCTTTCCGGCCGCATTCGCCAGCAGATAGTGTGATCGCCGCGCATCAAGGCTCACCACCGCCTGCCGGTCCGCCACGCGGCGCAGCAGTTCCTCACGCCCGCCCGTGGCGTATATGTCGATAAGCCCGGCCATGTCGGTGGAGACCGTGGCGGACAGCGACGCTCGCGTCTGGCGCTGCACGGTGATCGTGGTCACCGCAAACAGCACCACCACCGCAATCACTGCAATCAGGATGGCCGCAGCGGTAAACTGTCCGAAGATCGAGCGCTTGCCGCGCCGCAAGGGCCGTGCTGCGCTCATTCCCCTCTCGTCAGCCGGTATCCCGCGCCCCAGATGGTTTCCAGCGCGGGTGCGGCAAAGCCGTCCTCCAGCTTGCGCCGCAGCCGCCCGATGTTCACGTCCACCACGTTGGTCTGCGGATCGAAGTTCATGTTCCACACATCGCGCAGCAGCATTTCGCGCGTCACCGTTTCGCCCGCGTTTTCCATGAAATAGCGGAACAGCGCAAATTCGCGCGGGGACAGCGGGATGTGCTTGCCGCCACGAAATCCGGTGCGCGCCTTTACGTGGCATTCGAACGCGCCGTAGATGATCACCGCCCCATGCACCGCGCCTGCCGCCCGCCGGTGCAGTGCCCGCACCCGCGCCACCAGTTCCTGCGGCTCGTAAGGCTTGGCAAGGTAGTCATCCACCCCGGCGTCCAGCCCTTCGATCCGGTTTTCGCTGCGCCCCAGCGCACTCAGCATCAGCACCGGCGTGCCCACGCCCGCGGCGCGCAGGCGCGATACGATGGTCAGCCCATCAAGATCGGGCAGCATCCGGTCAAGGATGATCACGTCAAACGGCTCTGCTCCGGCCCGTTGCAGGCCTGCCGTGCCGGTCTGCTCCCACGCCAGCCGGTCCCCATCGGCGCAGATCAGCGCCTGCACCGCGTCCGCTGCGCGCGGATCGTCCTCTACATAGAGGATGTTCAGATTGCCCATCAGCCTTGCACCCCGGCGTGATCCATTCCGCAGACCAGACCGCCCGACGTGATCTATTCACGCCGGACGGTGGTCTTGCAACTGCTCAGTTTCTCGCGAAAGTCAGCGCATGTCCTCAACCGAGACCCAGCCTTTTGTGCCAAAGCTGTCACTGACCTCGATCAAAAGACCCGTGCGCTGCCCGGTGGGGGTGAGAGCGGTTCCGGCGCGCACGGTGCGGAGCGTTGCAGACTTGGTATCGGCCGAAGCGAACATCTTGGTATCGACGGCGGTCACAGCCGAAGCCGATGGGGCAGGGGCAGCCGCTGCCGCCGCCGGGACCATCGAGGCCAGCGCCGGGCCTTGCGCCGAAACGCCGTTGAACGCCTTGATGAAGGCCTCAATCAGCATCTGCCCGTCCTTGCTCCCGGCATAGGCCGCGCCGGTTGCGCCATTGGCCACAGCGCCAATCGTGCCGCCTGCGCCACCAAACGAGATCGAGGTTTTCTTCACCTCGCCAGCCCCTTGCGCGACGGTCTGCCCGCTGGCCGGGCTGATCAGGCGGATGCCGGCGGCCACAACCTTCTTTTTGCCGCCAAAGCCCCCGAACATGCCCATCATCGCGCCCGCACCTGGAACGCCGCGGATCAGGCCGCTGGCCGCGCCAGACCGCACAAGCCCTTCCATCGCCACGCCCTTGGCCGTCTCGATGGACTTGTCGACCTCTTCCTTGTCACCCGCAATCACGTTCATCAGGAACGTGGCAGGCTTGCCGCTGGCCGGATCATGCAGGGTAAAGCACCCGGATTCACGCGCCATCGCGGCGATCAGCTCACGCGGGGAACTGAGGCCATACTTGGTCCACCCCTGCGTATCGCCATCCACCAGCGCGACCGACCCGATGGCCTTGTCACACTTGGTCAGCGAAACCGGTGGTTCCTTGTCGGCTGCCTGTGCAGCCATCGGAATGCCCCCCAGCAGACCTGCGGCAAGGGCAACAGAAGCGATAAACCTGATCTTGCGAAACATGGACCGACACCCCTCGATAAACCTGCCGCATCGTGTTGGCGGCTACGGGGTGACAATGCGCTTTGGCGGGGCTGACTCCCACACAACAGTCCTGTCATGCCCATGACAATGGCCGTTAGGTTTGGCGGTTGCGATGCATAGGCTCAGGCGATGGCAGGCCGACAATATGCTATTTCTCGTGATGGACAAAATCCGATACGATGGAATCAAAGCATTTCTACGGGAGAGTCCATGTTTGATCGCCGCACCGCCCTTGCCGGGGGCATGGCACTGGCCGCAACGCCCGCCATCGCCCGCACACCGCAAGGCAAAGCCGCTTCCAAAGCTTTCCCGTCGGGCTTCCTGTGGGGCGCGGCCACCGCACCGCACCAGATTGAGGGCAACAACACCTCCTCGGACCTGTGGTTTCTGGAAAACCAGCAGCCCACCATCTTTGCCGAGCCATCGGGCGATGCGGCCAACAGTTTCTTGTTGTGGGAACGCGACCTTGATCTTGCGCGCGATCTTGGCCTGAACAGCTACCGCTTCGGCATTGAATGGGCGCGCATCGAACCTGAGAAAGGGCGTTTCAGCCCCGCGATGCTCGCCCACTACCGCCGCGTGATCGAAGGCTGCCGGGCGCGCGGGCTGGCCCCCATCGTCACCTACAGCCACTTCACCGCGCCGCTCTGGTTCAGCGCGCAAGGTGGCTGGACGAACCCGGAAAGCACCGAACTTTTTGCCCGCTATTGCACCCGCGTCACGCAGGCGATGGGCGATGTGATGCATTCGGTCATCACGCTGAACGAACCCAACATCCTGCTGATCCTCAAACCGATGCTCCCCCCGCCGGTGTGGGACATGCAAAAGCGCACCATCGAAACCGCCGCCCGCCGCCTCGGCGTAAAGCGCTTTGTCTGCGCCAACGTCGCGGGAATCGAAGACCTGCCCGATTTGCAGAAAGGCCTGCTCGCCGCCCATGCCGCCGCTCGCACGGCGATCAAGGCGGTGCGCCCCAATCTGCCTGTCGGCGTTTCACTTGCCATGCTGGATGATCAGGCGGTCGGTCGCAATTCGATCCGTGATCGCATTCGCGCAGAACTCTACGGCGCATGGCTGGAACTTGCCAAAGCGGATGATTTCATCGGTGTGCAGAATTATGAGCGCGCCATGTGGGATGCCAAGGGCCGTGTTCCTGCGCCTGCTGGCGCAACGGTCAACTGGGGCGGGGCCGAAGTCTGGCCCGGCTCGCTTGCAGGCGCGGTGCGCTATGCCCACGCCGTAACCGGACGCCCGGTGCTGGTGTCCGAACATGGCGTCGGCACCGATAGCGATGCTGTGCGCGCGACCCTCATCCCGGCGGCGCTTGTGGGCCTGAAGCAGGCGATGGACCAGGGCGTGCCCGTCCTTGGCTATTGCCACTGGTCGCTTATAGACAACTTCGAATGGATCTTCGGGTACAAGCCCAAATTCGGGCTGGCCTCGGTCGATCCGGTAACCTTCGTGCGCACGCCAAAGCCCAGCGCTGCGGTCTATGCCGCCATCGCCAAGGCCAATGCGCTGGCGTAACATGAAAAACAGCGGGGGCAGCGCCAGCCGCCCCCGCATCCCATCAAAACGCGATGCTCAGCGATCCGCGCACCGAATAATCGACAGTGCCCTGAATCTGCTCGGCCCCGCCTGCCAACTGCCAGGTATAGTCCATCCCGCCCGCCAGCACGCGCGCTTCGGCGGTCCAGCCCGATTTCATGGAATCGGGCGTCAGGCGGAACTGGTCCCCGTCTTCAAAGTTCGCCACGGTATCGCCCAGCTTCCCGGCAAGCCGCGAACGGTAGCCGCCTTCCAGTTCCAGCGTCAGCGGGCGGGCATCGCGCGTCACTTCGCCCGCGCTCCACGATGCGGTCATGCTGCCGGTGCCGGTCAGCAGGCTCGATGTGCGCTTGGCCACTTCCAGATAGATCGCTTCCGATCCGCTCTCGGTAAAGCCGTTCTCGCTCAGGCGATAATAGTCGAACTTTGCCATCGGGCGCAGCGAAAGTCCGCTACCCAGATCGAGCTTATACGAAGCGCCGCCTTGCGCCCCGGCAGTCCAGCCCTTCCAGCTGCCCGTCGCCGAATAGCTGAGCGTTGCCGTATCGACCTCGCCGGTAAAGGTGCGTGTGGAACTGAGCGAAACGCGCCCGACCGAAGCCTTGGCATAGGCATAGAACGGCCCGCTGGCCATGCGCCAGAAAGCGCCCAGTTCATAGTTGCTGGCATCGATGGTCTGGTAATCACCGGTTGCGATGTCACCCTTGGTATAGGCGAACGACAGGCCCACGTTGCCGATGTCGGTCACCCGCTCCATCCCGCTCGACATGCCAAAGCCCTTGACCTTGAAGCCAGCCGTGCCGGTTTCATCCTTGCTGCCACGGAAGTAGATCGGCTCAAGCCAGCCGCCCGCGTTGCTGATGTCGAACAGCGAACTGTCGTCCATCAGATGCCGCGAGGCGAGGCGTCCGCTGCGCGTGACAAAGTCGAACACGCCGCCTGCGTAATCGGGCAGCAACTGGTTGAACTGGCCTTGCAGCCCGGCCACATCGTCCACCTGCAACAGGCTGCTGCCGAGCAATTCCACTGCTGTCGCCTGGGTATAGATCGCTTCATAAGCGGCAGACTGCGGTGCCGTCAGGCCCAGCTCGGTTGCGGTCTTGCGTGAAACGTCGAGCACCAGCGTCTCGCCCACCACGCTCACATCGCCATTGAACAGCACCGGCAGTTCGGTGGTCGTGGCATCGAAGGTCGGCGATCCTTCCAGCGTTCCGGCGGTCAGGATGGTATAGCTGCCTTCCGCGTTTTCCAGCGATGAAATCGTCGCCGAAACCTTTGATCCGCTGGCGAAATTGGCGGTGTTCACCACGATCTGCGATGCCGTGCCCTTCTCGCCATCGATATAGACATTCAGCGCGCCGCCCGAATTCACAGTCAGGCTGTCAAACCGCAGCACCGCAACCTCGCTCGCGCCAAAGCTGCCGCCGTTGACGATCACATCAAGGTTATCGGCATTGCTCAGCGTGCCCGCAAACCGCGCGGTATCGCCCAGCGTCAGCGTGCCAAGGCTGCCTGCAAGGTCCACGTTGCCTTCGAAGTATGACGTGCCCGACATACCCATCGTGGCGGTGCCGGTGCCGAAATAGATGTCGCCTTCATATCCGCTGTCGCCAGAAAGCAGCACGGAATCGCTCCCGGCGTTCAGGTAGCTGTCGCCATAGATGCGGCCCGAAGCCACATCCAGCATGTCATTGCCGCTGCCGGTGTGAATGTCGCCGGTGATCGCGGTATAAACCGTGGCGCTGTCGGCGTCGTAATCGTCCTCGGCCTGCTCTTCTTCCTGCGCATCCTTGTCGATGGCGTTCAGCGATTGCTTGATTGTCACGCCCGATGTGTTGGCTGAAAGGTCAATCGCGCGCAGGTCGTCGGTGCTCGATCCCGAAGCCGTGATGAAGCCGCTGTTGTTAATCGTGCTCAGCGTGCCTGATAGATCCTGAATGGCATAGGCGGTGCCTTCGCCCGGCGAACTGAGCGTAGCGCTGATCGTGCCGCTGTTGGTCAGGCTGGGCACCGTCGCGCCCTGATTTATCAGGATCGCCACGGCCTTCTGGTCCACTGTCGTGGCGGTGACGCTGCCCGAAACGCCGATGCCGTTGGCCATGCTCACCGTGCCGCCCTTGCCGCCGATCACCACGGCGAAGGCATCGGTATTGCTGTAAACACTGCTGGCGGTGATTGCGCCGTCAATGCCCAGCGAGAACGTGCCATCGCGCGCCACCGCGCCGCCGATCACGATATTGTCCGTGCCGCCCACCAGCAGCGCCGGGCTGTTGCCCACGGACGAGATCGAGCCATTGATTTCAGATGTATCGGCCACGCCGTCGTCGTCTTCATCGGTGTCGGTATCGCTCAGATCATAAGGCACACCGGCCAGCAGGATGCCGTCCGATACGTTGCCGGTAACTTCGACCACCGCCTTGCCCGTGCGCAGCGCCGTGCGCGAAAGCGTCAGCGATGTGCTGTCGTCGGTGGTGTAAGTCGAGGCTTGGGAAATCGTGCCCTGAATGGTGAACGCGCCATCGATATCGCCATTGAGCACCACCGCCTGCGCGCCCGCGCCGATCACGCTGACCGATCCTTCCACGCTGACATCGCCTGTCACATTGCGGGTGGAAATGCCCACGCTGTTGTCACCAAGCACGGCAATCGTGCCGGTGTTGGAAATGTCGCCGGAAAAGTCTGAATCCACCACGATCCCGCCCGAGTTCAGGCCATCGACCTTGATTGTGCCTGAATTTTCGATTGACCCGGCACTGGCCGCGCCCGCTGCCACGTGGATGCCATAACGGTTGCTGGCAGAAGCGATGGGACCATCGGCAATGCCGTTGGAATCGGTGTCCTCGGCGGTAAAATCCTCGGTCACGGTGATCGCGCCCGCGTTGCTGATTTCGGTGGTGCGGCCTGCGTTTACCAGAATGCCGGTATCGCCATCGTTCCCGCCGGTGTTCTCGATATAGCCGCCATCATCCAGCCCCACCGTATTGTTGGAATCGACGGTCACTGCCGTGCCACCATTGTCCAGCGTGATTGAACCGTCATCACCGATCCAGACGTCGCCCGCCTCCGATGTCTTGACCGGCGTGGTCCGGTCGGCGCTGATGTCAGTGGCTGCGCGCGCCACCTGCGGCACCAGCAGGGCGAGCGCGATGGGCGCTCCAGCCAGCGTGGCAAGGAAAGTGGTGCTGCGAAGATGGTCCATAAACCCCTCATCCATTCAGGAAAAGCTGGCCCGCGCCGGGGTGCGGTCGGCGCGGGCCATTCAGTGTGCGACCCGCAGGAGGACTCGTGCGGGTTGATCGACAGGTTGGAGGTGGTCCGGCTGTGCGCCGTGTGTCCGGCCTCCACCGCGTCTAACGGGGGCACTCAGGCAACCCTTCGCGGGCCTTGCGAAAAAATCTGCGGCTGTGTCTTTTGCGCACTCGGTAAATCCGGCGTTCACGTGGGAACCGGCAGGCAAGGCCGCGCAGCCCGCAAGAGGCATTGGTGCAAAACGGCAGGTATCCTTGACGTTCTACGGCGACGTGAGATCGGAAGTTTTGGCGGGCGATGATGGCCTGCTGGAACCGGCTGACTCGATCCACCGCGAAACTCTCGACGATTCAGCGCTGATGCGCGAAGTCGCGACCGGCTCGGTCGAAGCTTTTTCGATCCTTGTCGAACGCCATTCGCCTGCGCTCTATCGCGTGGCCATGCGCATGCTGGCCGATGCGGCAGAGGCTGAGGACGTCACGCAGGACTGCTTCACCCGCCTCTGGCAAAACGCGCCGCGCTGGCAGCCGAGCGGGGCAGGGCTGGTTGGCTGGCTGCACCGCGTGGTGATGAACCTGTGTTTTGATCGCAAGCGCCGCTTCCGTGTGGTGACGGTCGATGAACTTCCCGATCCGGCGGACGATGCGCCACTGGCGGACCGGCGAATCGAAGCAGAGCAAGCGGCGGTTGCCGTGGGTGCGGCTTTGGCGGACTTGCCAGAGCGGTATCGGGCCGCGCTAGTGCTCTGTTATTACGAAGGTTTTTCGAACGCCCTTGCAGCGCAGGTGCTTGATCTCAATATCAAGGCTATGGAATCACTTCTGTTCAGAGCGCGTCGTCAGATGCGCGGACTGCTTGAGGCGCGCGATGTTTCGTGCGCCGATCTTCAGGCGCAGGCCTGATGGCGCGCAAGGTTCCCGTCTCGCCCGCACAGACCGAAGCCGCGCTCGACGCGGCCCTTTCCCGCGCCCCGCGCCCCGCACTGCCGCCGGGCCTCGCCGCGCGGATCGTGGCGCAGGCCACCGCGCAGCCGCAGTTCGCTCACGCGCCTGAAGCTGCTGCGGTGCCGGAACCGGTTGCACCCACCGCGCAGGTCATTCCTTTCGCTCCCGCAGTGGCGATCAGCGAACCCGCTCCGCCGCGCAACCGGCGTCTGATTTTTGGCGGAGGGTTTGCCGCATTGGCGGCGAGTCTCGCTGCGGTCGTCGTGATCGGTCAGCAGACCACTCCAGCGCCGGATATGCCGAAAAGTGCCGAAATTGCAGTGGGTTCTGAACAGCACCTAGATGCACCTAAAGCGCACCAAGCTGCACCAAACCCGCGTCTGGCCGCAGCAACGCCTGTCTCAACAGCCGCGCCGCGCACTGAAAAAACCGTAGTGCAAATCGCTCCCGACGCGCCGCAAATCGATGTTACTCCGGTGCCGGTCGAAGCCCCTCAACTCGCCACATCGGGTGACCGTCCGCCGCGCGAAGTGGCAGGTCCGAATGTCGATCCATCCGCCCCTCGCGTGGCCCCCAGCGGCGGCTTGATGGGACCGCCCGCACCGCAGCAGGGCTGGGCCTTCACCGGCGGCGCGCCGGGCAGTGGCACATTGCCGGGCGGCCAGTCGATGCCGAGCCACACCACCGGCTCCATGCCCCCTCCGCCGCCGGGTGGCGGGCATCCCTGATCGGCCTGTAACTGCCCGGAAAACCCGGCTATAGGCCCGGAAATGCAAAACAATCCCATCCTTGTGCTGACCACCGGTGGCACCATCGACAAAGCCTATTTCGACGCGCTCAGCGAATATCAGATAGTCGAGAGCGGCATCCCCGCGCTGATCGCGCAGGCGCGCGTCGCCCTGCCGTTCCGGGTGATGGAACTGATGCGCAAGGACAGCCTCGAACTCACTGACGCCGACCGCGCGCTGATTGCCGCCGCCGTGCGCGAGGCGCCAGAAAGCCGCGTCGTCATCACGCATGGCACTGATACCATGACAGAAACCGCCAAGGCGCTGGCCGATATTCCCGGCAAGACGACGGTCCTCACCGGCGCACTTTCCCCCGCCCGCTTTGCCGAAACCGACGCACCCTTCAACCTCGGCATGGCCTTCGCCACCGCGCAGGTTGCGCCGCCGGGTGTATGGATCGCGATGAGCGGGCAGGTGTTCAACGGCCTTAAAGTCAGGAAAGACCGCGCAGCGGGGAAGTTCGTGGCGATTTAGGCGACCGTGACCGGATAGCGGCGGATGCATTTATCAGCCGAAACCAGCGTCATTCCCGCCAGTTTGGTGCCGACGGTCACCGGAAGATCGGCAGGCTCAAACCCAATCCGCAACCACGCGGTGGTTTGTGGCCATAAATCTGCTAGGCGTCGCCACATGACCAACATCCACAGGCTTTCCGGTATCGTCGACGTTGACGGCCTTCAATACGAGTGGGAACTGCGCAGCGAGCCGCAGTGGAGCGAGTCTGAAGGCTGGAAAGGCGTGACCATTGCGTTGCTGCGCAAGCACACCCAGCGCGGAGCCATGCTGGAATTTCCTCCGCCGAAGCGTTTGATGAAAGGCATGCCGCGAGGCCGCCTTCAGATCAGCGACGCGGTTGTGATTCGGGGAATTCAGGCAGCACTGCAAGCCGGTTGGGAGCCTACATCTCGCGGAAAACCGATGGTTTTCATGGTCGATGCGGATGGCAACTAGCCACTGGCTGCGGTGCCGGGGCAAGAGAGCGTCATGAGCATTCCGTCAAAAACATGGAACAGCGAACAGGTCTGCAAATGGCTGGAATGCCGCATTGATGCAGCGCGCCTCGATCAGGCGGCAGCCGACAGGCGGGGGTATGAGGCCCAGGACGACTATGACAAGGCCGCTGCTGAAGAATGGGTCTGCCGAGGTCTGATGGCCGTTGCAAGCAAGGATGATCAGGCCGCGTTTGCCGATCGGCTCAAACAATTGCTGGGCCAGGACGAGTATCCTGTCACGGGTATCTACGATGATCGGCGTTTCGAAAGACATGTCCGGGCCAACCTTAGAAAACTCACCAAGATGACCAAGGCCAACGAAGGGTTCGAGAACACTTTGCGCTACCAGTGAATGCGCCGTGATGTTGAAGAATGCCGCGCATGCAAAGTTGGCAGGTTCGCTTGGCGTCCTGTGTCCAACTGCTTGTTGGAATTACAGCTTTTTCTCGGCATCTCGGGATCGATGAGCGGGCCAAAAGGCGATCACTTCATCGCGATCATCCGGCCTCCCGCCGCCACTGCCCCTGCTTCCCGGCATTCGGCCTGCTTCATTGGCAGTTGGCTGCGGTCCCATCCTTGGCGGGAATCTTGGCGCACAACAGGATCGGATCGGTGTCGAGCAGGTTGAGCGACAGCACCATGTCCGCCGTCGTTTGCTTGTACCGCAGGAAGTGCGGCGACGTGATGTGCGCTTCATAGGCGCGGCGGCTGGCGTAGACTTCGAGCAGCCGGATGTGGTTGGGCCGATCCTTCAGCGCCACCGAATGGAGCATGACCACGCCCGGCTCTTCGCGCACCGAAGCTTCTTGCTCCACCGCAAGGATCTGCTTGTATTCGTCAAGCTTGCGCGGGTCGATCTCAAGCTCGGCAATGCGAACATATGGCGGCTCCTCAGCCGGCGCAGCGATTGCCGTGCTGGCTGGAAACAGCATTATTGCGCCGATGGTGGCCACTGCGGTGAGGCGTGTCATTCCCACTCGATCGTGCCGGGCGGCTTGCTGGTGTAGTCATAGACCACGCGGTTGATGCCCTTTACCTCGTTGACGATGCGGGTTGCCACGCGGCTGAGGAAGGCGGCGTCGAAGGGGTAGATGTCGGCGGTCATGCCGTCGGTGCTGGTCACGGCGCGCAGGGCGCAGACGTTGTCGTATGTGCGGAAATCGCCCATCACGCCGACTGTCTTGACCGGGAGCAGCACGGCGAAGGCCTGCCAGATCGCATCGTAGAGGCCCGCATTGCGGATCTCTTCGAGGTAGATCGCGTCCGCCTTGCGCAGCACGTCGCAGCGCTCGCGCGTGACTTCGCCGGGGATGCGGATGGCAAGGCCGGGGCCGTGGAAGGGGTGGCGGCCGACGAAAATGTCGGGCAGGCCCAATTCGCGGCCCAGCGCGCGCACTTCGTCCTTGAACAGTTCGCGAAGCGGTTCGACCAGCTTCATGTTCATGCGTTCGGGCAGGCCACCAACGTTGTGGTGGCTCTTGATCGTGACCGAAGGCCCGCCAGTGAAGCTGACCGATTCGATCACATCCGGGTAGAGCGTGCCTTGCGCCAGGAAGTCTGCGCCGCCGACTTGACGGGCTTCGGCCTCGAACACGTCGATGAAGGTTTTGCCGATGAACTTGCGCTTGGCTTCCGGGTCCGTCACCCCGGCAAGGCCGCCGAGGAACAGGGCCGAGACGTCCTTGTGGACCAGCGGGATGTTGTAGTGGTTGCGGAACAGGCTGACGACCTGCTCGGCCTCACCCATGCGCATCAGGCCGTGATCGACGAAGACGCAGGTCAACTGTTCGCCGATGGCTTCGTGGATCAGCACGGCGGCCACCGCCGAATCGACGCCGCCCGAAAGGCCGCAGATCACGCGGCTGGAGCCGACCTGCTCGCGGATTTCGGCGATCTTGGTCTTGCGGAATTCGGCCATCGTCCAATCGCCGGTGCAGCCGCAGACGTGGCGCACGAAGTTGGCGATCAGCTTTCCGCCATCGGGGGTGTGGACCACTTCGGGGTGGAACTGGGTGCCGTAGTACTTCTTTTCATCGTTCGCGATGACGGCAAACGGCGCGCCGTCTGACACGGCAACGATGCGGAAGCCGGGGGCGAACTGGGTGACCTTGTCGCCGTGGCTCATCCACACCTGATGGCGTTCGCCTTCCGCCCACAGTCCGTCAAACAGCACGCAAGGTTCGGTGACGGTGAGGAAAGCGCGGCCAAATTCGCCCGCATCGCCGGGTTCTACCTTGCCGCCCAGCTGCTCGCTCATCACTTGCTGGCCGTAGCAGATGCCGAGGATTGGCAGGCCCGAATCGAACAGCACTTGCGGTGCGCGCGGGGAGCCATCGGCGGGCACGCTGGCGGGCGATCCTGACAGAATGATGCCGGTGGGCTTCATCCGGTGGAACGCGGCTTCGGCCTGCGTATAGGGTGCGATTTCGGAGTAGACCCCGGCTTCGCGCACGCGGCGGGCGATTAGCTGCGTTACCTGGCTGCCGAAGTCGACAATCAGGATCGATTCTGAAGGCTGGATGCTCATGCGTGGCCGATAGTGGCACTGGCCTTTTCTGTCCAGATGGTGCCCGAAATGTGACAGTTGCGTTACATGCAACTGTAGTTGCCCCGTTCGCACTTGCAGCATACGTCATTCGGCGTATTTGGGCGTCAGTTCCGATGCTTCCAGCCCACCCTGCCGGATGAAAACGAACTGGGGAGAATGCCTGCAAAGGTGAACCACAACAGGAGGTACACCATGCGTAGCTTTACCGCGATCGCGCTTCCGATCATTTTTGCTGCTGGTCTCAGCGGCATGATGTTCACCGCCACGCTCGTCTGAGCAGCGGTTCGGCCCGAGGGCCAAGGAACGCCAAGCAAGACACAAAAGCGGCTGCCCCAGTGGGGCAGCCGTTTTGTTTGTGTGGTGTGCGCGTTCTTTTTGACGGGCTTTCAGCCACGGCGCAGCGGCGCTAGGCTTGGCCGCGATGACCGTCACCCGCTTTGCCCCCAGCCCCAATGGCCCGCTGCATCTGGGACACGCGTATTCCGCAATCGTCGCCCACGACCGGGCGATGCGTGACGGCGGGGAATTTCTGCTGCGAATCGAAGATATTGATGGTGCGCGGTCTCGCCCGGAATTGGCGCAGGAATTCCGTGACGATCTGGACTGGCTGCAGTTGCAATACCGCGAGGTAGCCCCGCAATCCGAGCGCATTGCCAGTTATCGCACAGCCGCCAATGAATTGCGCGCGATGGGCATTCTCTACCCCTGCACCTGCACTCGCGCTGAAGTGGCGGCGGCTGCCGTGGCGCAGGGGCCGGACGGTCCGCTTTACCCAAGCACGTGCCTGCGGCGGGGGCCGGTGCCCGGTCCGGACGTGGCGTGGCGGCTGGACATGGAGCAGGCGACACTTTTGGCGGGGCCGCTGGAATGGACCGACGAGCGCCACGGTGTGCAACTGGCGCGGCCCGAACTGTTTGGCGATGTGGTGTTGTGGCGCAAGGATGCGCCGGCCAGCTATCACCTTGCCGCGACGCTGGATGATGCCGCCGATGGAGTGACCCATGTGACGCGCGGCGTGGACCTGTTTCAGGCGACGCATATTCACCGGTTGATCCAGCACCTGCTGGGCCTGCCGGTGCCGGTGTGGCACCATCATCCGGTGCTGGTGGAGAGCGACGGGCGCAAGCTGGCGAAGCGCCGTGATGCCCCGGCGCTGGCGGACAGGCGGCGCGCGGGCGAGGATGGGCGGGCGGTTGCTGCCGAAGTCCGCGCGTCTCTGTCTGGTCATGGCCTATTTGACACTGGTATTTCACTGTCCGACGCCATAAATCAGTTGTCATGAACTACTTCCTGATCCCGCTCATCCTCATCTTCGTCGCGCTTACCGTTGTGTCGCTGGTGCGCGGGATTGTGGCGTTTCTGAACAGCACGAAGGATGATCTCAACCGTGATCCTTCGGAGGGAGCATCGCCCAACCAGCTGTTGCAGAACAAGATGATGTTCAACCGCATCAAGTATCAGGGGCTGGCCGTGGTGACGGTGGCGATCCTGCTGGCGTTTTCGCGCTGAAGCGCGCGGGTCCGCACCGGTCATGGTAAAGCTCAACAAGATTTACACCCGCACCGGGGATGATGGCACCACCGGCCTTGTCGATGGATCGCGCCGTGCCAAGCATGATGCGCGGATGCAGGCAATTGGCGACGTGGACGAGGTGAACAGCCTGATCGGGCTGGCAGCTTTGGCCTGTGCTGAGGGGAGCGCCCGCGATTTGCAGCGCATTCAGAACGACCTGTTCGATCTGGGCGCGGACCTTGCCACGCCGGGCGATGACTTTGCGCCATCGGAAATGGTGCTGCGGGTGGTGGCATCGCAGGTGGATTGGCTGGAACGCGCGATAGATGCGCTGAACGAGAACCTGCCACCGCTGCGGAGCTTCATTCTGCCGGGCGGGTCTGAAGCCGCGGCGCGTGTGCATGTGGCGCGGGCTACGGCGCGACGGGCTGAACGCAGCGCGGTGGAGCTGGCTGCGGCTGAGCCGGTAAACCCGCAGGCGCTGGCCTATCTCAACCGGTTGTCGGACTATCTGTTTGTGCTGGCCCGCGCGACCAATGCAGGCAACGACCCGCTGTGGGTGCCCGGAGCTTCGCGCTAGCGGATAGGACGCGCCTCGCGCTAGCGGATAGAACGCGCCTCGCGTTAGGCGCAGGTAGACTCGCCGCCTCCGCCTCGCTACGCGCCTTTCTGCATAGCTATTCACAGGCGAGGAAATCACATGATCAGGACGGTTGCGGTCATCGGTGCGGGCCAGATGGGCGCGGGCATCGCGCAGGTTTCGGCGCAGGCGGGCATGAAAGTGCTGCTGGGCGATGTGTCAGTGGAATTGGCGGAAAAGGCCAAGGACAAGATCGCCAAGGGCCTGTCCAAGCTGGTCGAGAAGGGCAAGGTCGACGCGGCGCTGGCAGCGTCGACCGTGGCCAACCTTCACGCCTTTTCCGATCACGCGGCGCTGGCCGAGGCCGATCTGGTGATCGAAGCGGCGACCGAGCGCGAGGACATCAAGCACAAGATCTTTGAATCCGCGGGCAAGCATCTGGCCGCGCATGCGATCATGGCCTCTAACACCTCGTCCATCCCGATCACGCGCATGGCTGTGTCCTCGCCCGATCCGCAGCGCTTTATCGGCATTCACTTCTTCAACCCGGTGCCGCTGATGAAGCTGGTGGAGGTCATCCCCGGCCTTGCCACTTCGGTTGCCACGATTGAATCGGTGCGCGATTATGTGGCCGCTATCGGCAAGGAAATCGTGCTTTCGCAGGATGAGCCGGGCTTCATCGTCAACCGCATCTTCGTGCCGTTCATCAACGAGGCGGCGTTTGTGCTGGGCAGCGGAACCGGGTCGGTCGTCGACATCGACAAGGGCGTGAAGCTGGGCCTGAACCATCCGATGGGGCCGCTGGAACTGGCGGACTTCATCGGGCTGGATACCTTGCTTGAGATCATGAAGATCTACCTCGCGTCCACGGGTGACCCGAAGTATCGCCCCGCGCCGCTGTTGCAGAAGTATGTCGAGGCAGGCTGGCTTGGCCGCAAGTCAGGCCGGGGCTTCTATGACTATTCGGGGGATGTGCCTGTCCCCACGCGATAGGAGCGGAACAGGCGGGCAGGAACGGGTTTGCAGGCAGGGCGTAGTCTCCTCAACAAGGAGATGCATCGTGATCGACCGTGAAACTATTGCACCTGAAACCGTCAACACCGAACAGGAAGACGGCGACGCGCAAGCCCAGACCGTTGCAGACGAAGCCATTGCCCGCGCCACAAGCGTGTTGGGCGAACAGGGCGAAACCGAGCGTGCACCGGGCGGCGAGGACGATTCAGGCGGGATGCCCGATCTGGTCGATCACATGAACCAGATGGTCAGCAGCGGCGTGATCGACATGAGCGCGTTCCGGGGCGAGCGCAGCGACGATGACGAGGAAGGCATGCTGGGCGAGGGCGGCATCGACGACGACACACCGCGCGGAAGCTGAAACCTATTCGGCAGGTGCGGTATCGTCGGGCGCGTTTGGCCCTTCCTGCTTGTCCAGCGGAATGCTCTCGGCATTCGGGTCTTCGACGGGCAGGGGGTCAGACGACACGGTGACGCTGTTGGCGGAACCTGGATCCGGGTTCTTGCGCGCCTCGCTCACGCCGTTGAACACAAGCGCCGCAAAGCCGATCACGCTGATGGCCAGCACCCAGGCCGCAGTGGTGTGACGTTCTGAACTCATGCAGATATTCCCCGAATCGGATGTAGAATTGCCTGCCAGAGGTTAACTTTCGCCAAAAATCCTGCCTTATGGCGCGCTATTTTGCCGGGGTGTCTTTTGCCCACGGATCGGCATGGGCTGCCTTTTGCCGGTGTGAGGCATGGCCGGTTTCGTCAGCGGATGGGACCACGGACCACGCAAACAGCAGCATCGACCCTGACCACCACAACGCTTTCCAGCGGCTGGCAAACACAGTGTTGAGGCGCGGGCTGAACATGCGCCAAGAATGCCACGCAGAGGTTATCAAGGCGTTACCCTGAGCGCGGCTACTTAGTGCCCATACGGAGGCGCGTTCTCCTTTCGTTTCATGCAGATTCAGGCGCATGAAGCCTTGGATACCCTTTGCCGCTGTGGCCCTTTCCACCATCCCTCACGGTGCTTTTGCCGCCCCAACTGCCGACGTTGAGCAAGCGCGCTTTGACGTGTGCCGGCCGGGGCCGCGCGTCACTTGCGTGGTGGATGGCGACACCTTCTGGTACGCGGGCACCAAGTTCCGCATTGCCGACATCAACACCCCGGAAACCTCGCACCCCGGCTGCGTGGCCGAGGCTGAACTGGGCGCGCGGGCCACGCGGCGGCTGGTGCAACTGCTCAATGCCGGGCCGTTCACGCTGGAAGTGCAGGGCCGCCCGACCGACCGCTATGGCCGCGCGCTGCGCGTCGTCACGCGCCGGGGCAGCAGTCTGGCCGAACCGTTGGTGGCCGAAGGGCTGGCCGAGCGGTGGAAGGGCAAGCGCGGCGACTGGTGCGCGGCGGCCTGATGCGGTAACTTTCCTCTCTCATGGGTTGAGGGGAGGCGATCTGGTGTTGTTCAGGGTCTATCTGGTGGCGGCTTGGTGCGCCTTGGTGGCTTTTACCGGCGTGGTCATGGCCGCACACGGCGGTAATCTTTTTCCGGTGTTCTTCGGTGACATTGCCGCGGGCGGCTGGCCCGGGCAGTTCAACGCCGATTTCATGACCCTGCTGGGGCTGTCAGGCCTGTGGTGCGGTTGGCGCGGGAAGTGGACGCCGCTGGCGCTGGTTCACGCCTTGGCAGCATTCATCGGCGGCGGGGTGGTGGTGATGGCGACGCTGCTGGTGCTGCACGTGCGCCACCGGGGCGACATGCGCAAAGTCCTGCTTGGCGCGCAGGCCTGATCTTCAGGCAGCGCGCAGGCCGGTCATCGCCTTCGCGCCGCGATCCGTGGCGGACAGGCCGTCGAACACGGCGTCGATGATGCGGGCCAGCTTGTCCTCGTTCAGGCGCTCCATGAACATGATCATGGTGTTGAGCGCGCAATAGGGAGCGCACATCTGGTTCACCAGACTAATCGTTTCATCGATGTCCAGCCCGGCAAATGCGCCGTCGCTCATGCCTTCGCCGATGATTTCGCCAAGGTAGTGGTCGGCCAGATCGATATAGCTGCGCACCTGTTCGAAGTAGTCGTAACCCACTTCGATATAGGTCTGCAGCTTGACCGGATCGTCCTCCCACTTCTTGCGCATCGCCACGAAGCGGCGGGCGAAGAATTCGAACATCTTGCGGCGCGGGGGCAGGTCGCTGGCCAGCACGTCTTCCATGATGGCGACCATTGGCTGGAACCAGTGGTCGGCAATCGCCTCCATCAGGGCTTCGCGCGTTTCGAAATAGCGTGAGAGGTGCCCTTGCGACATTCCGGCGCGCGCGGCCAGTTCGGACAGGTTCAGGCCCGAGCCGCCGCGCTCCTCGACCATCGCTTGCGCAAGATCGACCAGCCGCGCGCGGGTGGCGTCTTTTTCGTTGCCGGATAATGCCATTGCGTGCGTTGCGTCCTGCGTCTGGGGTCTTTTGCCATTGTAGTGATGGCGGCAAGCGCAGGCAATGTCTGCGCATACGAAGAAAGAGGGCCGTGGTGCCTTCAAAGCATAACCGTGATCGGCTAGGCCGAGGGCAACCGGTTGCACCCGATACAAAGGCCGTTCCGTTCATGCCCACGCCGCTTCGTTCCGTCCTTGCTCTCCTGCTGCCCGGACTTCTGGCCGCCTGCGCCGCGCCAATGGCGAGCAATGCCCCGGTAGAGCCGGTTGAAGTGGGCATCGTTGGCCTCAATGATTTCCACGGCAGCCTTGAACCGCCGCGCCAATCGGTCAACGTGGCCGATGGCAAGGGCGGGTTGATCGCGGTTCCGGCGGGCGGCGCGGCGTGGCTGGCATCGGCCATCGATTCGGTCCGGGCCAAGCATCCGCGCTCGATGACGGTTTCGGCCGGAGACATGATCTCCGCCTCGCAACTGGCGTCCTCGCTCTATCTCGATGAACCGGCCATCGGCGTGATGAACCGCATCGGGGTGGACTTCAACGCGGTGGGCAATCACGAATTCGACAACGGCCAGCAGGAGTTGCTGCGCAAGCAGACCGGCGGGTGCGAGAAGTTCACGCCCAAGGAACCCTGCGCGCTGGAGAAGTTCACCGGCGCGACGTTCAAGTACCTCGCCGCCAGCACCAAGCGCGTCGATGGATCGACGCTGTTTCCGGCGACCGGCCTCAAGACCTTCGGCTCTGGCCGCAATGCTGTCACGGTGGGCGTGATCGGGCTGACGCTGAAAGGCACGCCCAATCTGGTCAATCCCACCGGCATTCAGGGCCTGACCTTCGAGGACGAGGCCGACACGATCAACGCCGCTGTGCCCTTGTTGAAAGAGCAGGGCGCGGACGCCATCGTCGTGTTGATCCACGAAGGCGGGCGGACCAAGGGCGAGCCGAACCCGCAAGGGTGCGAGAACTTTGCCGGAGACATCCGCCCGATCCTCGACCGGCTGGACACCCGCGTGGACGTGGTCGTTTCGGGCCACACGCACTGGGCCTATGTCTGCGATTATGCCGCGCTCAATCCGGCCAAGCCGTTCCTGCTGACCAGCGCGGGCGTCTATGGCGAATTGGTCACCGATATCACGCTGAAGATCGATCCAGTGGCGGGGCGCGTGGTTTCGAAGAAGGCCGAGAACGTGATCGTGCAGTCGGTGCCCTACACCTCGTCACGCGGGCCGCTGGCCAACACGCCGCTGTTCCCGCAGTTTCAGCCGCGCGCCGATGTGGCGGAATATGTGGCGAAGTACGTAGAGGCATCGAAGGCCTATACCCAGCGCCCCATCGGCAAGCTGGACCGCGCAGCGCCCAAGGCCGATGGCCCTGAAGGCGATGCCTTGCGCAACCTGATCGCCGACGCGCAACTTGGGGCCACGCGCGACAAGGGCGCGCAGATCGCCTTCATGAACCCCTTCGGCATCCGCGCCGCGCTGGTCCCCGCAGCAGACGGCACGCTGACCTTCGGCGACATCTACTTGTGCCAGCCCTTCGGCAACAACGTGGTGACGCAAAGCATGACCGGCGCGCAGATCAAGGCCGTGCTGGAAGAGGGTCTGGACGACACTGGCCCCAAACAGGCGCTCGCCCCCTCCACCGGCTTCGTCTTCACTTATGACCCGGCGCGGCCTTCGGGCGACCGCATCGTTTCGATCACGCTGGACGGCAAGCCGCTGGATAAGGCGGCGACCTATCGCGTGACGGTGAACGGCTTTCTGGGGCTGGGCGGCGATGGCTTCTCGGGCTTCGTGGGCAAGCCCGACACGGTGACCGGGCCGACCGACATCGACGCGCTGGAAGGCTGGATCAGGGCGGTGCCGGTGCGCGGCGTGCCGCAGGAGGCGCGGGTTGTGGTGAAGGGGTGAAGGGGTAAATCGCTCACGCACACACTCGTCATCCTGAACTAGTTTCAGGATCCATTTTGCCGATTAAGCTGCCGCTTGTTGCGAGAAATGGACCCTGAAACAAGTTCAGGGTGACGGGAAAGGGTAAGCTTGGTTCGCCGTTATCCTACCCCGCATTCGGAGTGCCGCTGGCGGCTTCCGGCGCGTCGCTTTCGACTGGGCATGGCTGATTCTGAGCGGATTCCAGCTATCCATACATTGTGACCCCTGACTTGATCCGGGGGTCAACTTTTCCTTGTTGGCTCGCGGGTTAACTGATGTGGTTCAGGCGATCTGGCACCGCTTCAACTTAAACACTTCTCCCATGCCGATCTCAATCAACGCTTGAGCAAGCGCATCACTCACGAATATCCTGTAATGGACAGCCTCCTCGAACCACAAATCCGGGCCAACTAACGCCCGCGAGGATACTACAACCTCCCCCTCAGGGCGCAGCTGATTGACCTTCCAGACTTGCAATCCACTAATCTTATCAACAAAGAACTTCTGCGCATCCTCACATTGCTCCGGGAGCAGACTGTTCTTGATGCAACCAAAATTGAGCAAGAAAAATTCACCGGGATAAGGTGTCTCCAGATCAGCTTTGAAAATCGAAAACGGAATCAATCCGCCGTCGCCAAGATCGAAACGTGACAAGACTTCCGCAAGCTTACCTTTGACGACGTAAACCCCACCGCCACATGTAAAAATGTCTTTTACCTTCTTGAAGCTCTTTTCATCCCATACGGCAGCAGCTTCTGGCAATTCATTACGTTCAAGTGCGTGCCCTTGCGCATAGCGCTGCATCGCCGCACGAACTTCAGCCGGCGAAAGCGGTATCTCGAACCTGGCAGGCTGCCACGGGTGACCGAAAAATTTCGAACGTAGCCCTTGCTTATTCCCAATATGCGGGTTGCTCAGCAAATTGCTCATCCACACGCCGCCACTCCTGCCGATACCTTCCGATCCTGAACTGTCCTGCGTGCGGTCACGCCGCCATTTCCCGAACACCACCGCCTAAACCCTCATCCCTGAAACCAATGCCGCCGCAGCCATAGCACCGCCGGTACCGATGCCACGCCAAGCCCGGCAAACAACACGGTCGCGCCTGCCCGACCAAAATTGCCCACGCCAAGATCCTCGACGACAAAGGCGTCGTTTCCTGAACGATAGATTTTGGCAGCCCTACCCCCCCTTCGGCCACCAAGGCACAAACCCCGAAGTCCGCTCCACGTATGCCTTATACCCCGGCCGCCGCTCTTCCATACCCTTTTCCAGCAGCGGTTTGCCCGACCATTTGGTCAGTGTGAACGTCAGGAACACCGGGCCGATCACGCTGGCCAGCGCGACCCAAAGGCCGGCGTCGGCGGCGGCGAGCCAGATGCCCCACCAGACGCAGGCGTCGCCGAAGTAATTGGGGTGGCGGGTGTAGCGCCACAGGCCGGTCTGGAGGACTTTGCCCTTGTTGGCGGGATCCGCGCGGAAGGCGTTCAGTTGCGCATCGCCCACGGCCTCGAACACGATGCCGACCAGCCACAGCGCGGCTCCGGCCAGGGCCAGAGGCCCGAGCGGTGCAGGGGCGGGGCTGGCCAGCACGCCCAGTTGTGCGGGCAGGCAGGTGATGAACAGCAGCAGCGCTTGCGGGGCGAAGACGAACTTCAGTGCGGCAGCGGCGAACTCGCCCTTCGCTTTGGCCTTGCCCAGCATTTTGGCATAGCGCGGGTCTTCGCCATGCCCGCGCCAGCGGGTGTAGAGGTGCCACGCCAAGCGCGCGGCCCAGATTGCGGCCATCGCGGCGATCAGGCTGGCCCTTGCGCCGGGGCCTCCCGGCACGTGCAGCCACGATATCAGCGCCAGCATGCCCATTCCGCCGCCCCACACCGCATCGATGAAGCTGACATCGCCGATCTTCACCGCCACGCGCCACAGCGCCAGCATTCCCAGCACCAGCACGGCGGCGTTGAGGCCGAGCGCGCCCCAGAGTGTGGGGCCGTGGGTGAGGAAGTGCAGGTCTGGCATCATGCAATCTCCGGCAGGCTTTTCAACCCGCGCCCCGGATGGCGGGGTGTGACTTTGCTGTAGAATTCGAACAACTTGCGCATGTCTGCCGCATAATCGCCAGATGGCCAGATGGCCGGGCCAAGGCCGCCGGTCTTGTTGCCATAGTCCATCATGCCGATCACGATGGGCACGCCCGCCTTCAGCGCGATGTGATAGAACCCGCTGCGCCACTGGCCTACCTGGCTGCGCGTTCCCTCGGGCGCGATGGTGAGCATGAAGCGGTCGCGCCGGGCGAATTCTGCCACCATCGCATCGACCACGTTGCGCCGCGCCTTCCGGTCTATCGAAACGCCGCCCATATCGCGCATGAAGCCGCCCAGCGGCCAGCGGAACAGGCTGTCCTTGGCCATGAAGTGCGGCTTCAGGCCCAAGTCTTCGGTCAGCCCGATGAAGTTGACGAAATCCCAGTTCGACGTGTGCGGCGCGGCCACGATCACGCAGCGGCCATCGGCGGGCGGCGTGCCGTGCGCTGTCCACCCGCGCTTGCGATAGAACCACACCAGCACTTTGCGCACCATGCGCGATAGCAGGCTGGGCCTGCGGTCTGTGATTGCCCCGTCCATCCTTGTCTCCCCGGCGGCAAGTTAGCGCGGGTGCAACGCTCTGTCTAACCCGTCAACGCATCCGGCCATTCGACCATGCGCGGGGTAGAGCGCCGCAGGAACAGGCTGGGCAGCTTTACCAGCATCAGCGACTTGTGAATCCAGTAATCGGCCCAGCGTTCGCGCCACTTTGCCTTGGCGCGGCCCTGTGTGTCGAGCCAAGCGGCGTAGGGCATCCAGTGGTCCGGCTCGTCCTTTTCCACCACTTCGAAGATGCGCTTCATCGCTTTGTCCGAACGCACGTGGCGGTTGCCGAGCAGGATCTCCACCTGCCGCATGCCGCGCTGTTCGGTGAGCATGATGACGCGGCACAGCTTTTCAAAGGCATCGGGGCTGGCGATCACGCCTTGTGTGTCCAGATCGTCGATGCTGCAGCCGAAGACCTTGAAGATAAAGCGATCTATGTGGCCGCAGGTGCTGTCAACCGCTAGCGGCATGTGCCCGCGCAGTTCGAACCAGCGCTTGAACATCACGTAGTGCTTGCGCTCGTCGGCGCGGTGCTTGGCGATGGCGGCGATGAAGGCGGGATTGTCGGGGCAGCGCTGGCGCACGGCGTCCAGCACCCGGTCCAGCGAGGTGTATCCGCGATGCTCGTTATAGAGATAGATCGATGCGAGCACATCGAGGAACCGTTCGCGGAAGCTGTTGAGGGGGTTTGGCACCGAATGACAATCGCATGACGGCCGCTTTCGTTCCATCTGTTCGTTAGGACTTGCCTTGGCGGGGCAGGGGCATATGGCGATCCGGTAGCTAATCGGGACGCATCGGCATGGCCTTTTTCACGCAGAATCCGAAGTTTGACTGGATCTTCCGGTCCGGCCTCAAGGGCACATGTCCGCGCTGTGCCAAGGCTTCGATGTTCAACGGCTGGCTCAAGCTGCAGAAGACCTGCCCGGGATGCGGGCTGGATTACCAGTTTGCCAATGCCGATGATGGACCGGCGTTCTTCGCGCTGTGCATCACCGCCTTTCCGCTGACGTTCTTCGTTGTGTGGATGGAAGTGGTCTATTCCCCGCCGTGGTGGGTGCATGTTCTCACGTCTGTGCCGATCCTGGGGCTGGGCTGCCTTGCCACGCTGCGCCCGTTCAAGGGCTGGCTAGTCGCCTCCCAATATGTGAACAACGCCATCGAGGCGGGGACCGAAGGCCTGTGGGCCAAGCTGAACGCGCGGGATAACGGCGAGGGCTGAGGCTTGCGCTAACGGGGCTTGCGGTCTGTGCCGTTAGCGGTATCAATCGGGGCTGCACCGGGAGTGCCCGCAAGGCGCTGATGAGAAAAGCCGTTGGGAGAGAGCATGTCGCAAGCGCCTCAGGATCGGGTCAACATCGGCTTCATCGGCCTGATCGTTGCAGTCGCCACGATTGGCGGCTTCATGTTCGGATACGATTCAGGCGCTATCAACGGCACGCAGGACGGGCTGAAGCACGCCTTCGGGCTGGGCGATGCAGAGCTGGGCCTGACAGTCAGCTCGCTGCTGCCGGGCTGCGCGCTGGGTGCGTTTCTGGCGGGGCGCTTTGCCGATATCTGGGGCCGCCGTGCGGTGATGATGATGGCAGCCGCGCTGTTCGTGCTTTCGGCGCTGGCGTCTGGCGCGGCACCTTCTGCGCTGGTGCTGGCGATTGCGCGGTTCTTTGCCGGCGCGGCGGTGGGCGCGGCGAGCGTGCTGTCACCGGCCTATATCTCTGAGGTGACGCCTGCGCACATTCGCGGGCGGCTTTCCAGCGCGCAGCAGGTGATGATCATTTCGGGCCTCACGGGCGCGTTTCTGGCCAACTACTGGCTGGCAGGTGCTGCTGGATCGTCGCTAGGTGTGTTCTGGGGCGGGTATCCGGCGTGGCGGTGGATGTTCTGGGTGCAGGCGCTGCCCGCTGTGCTGTTTCTCGTCACCCTGCTGCTGATCCCCGAAAGCCCGCGCTTCCTTGTCGCCAAGGGCCGCCATGATGAGGCACGCGCAGTGCTGGCCAAGCTGTTTGGTGCAGAAACGGCCGACACCAAGCTTGCCGAAATCCGCGCCTCGCTGGCCGCAGATCACCAGCCGAGCCTTGCCGATATCCGCAAGCCCGGCGGCGGCTGGCGGCCGATCGTGTGGGTGGGCATCGGGCTGGCCGTGTTCCAGCAACTCGTCGGCATCAACGTGGTGTTCTATTACGGTGCGGTGCTGTGGCAGGCGGTCGGCTTTTCCGAAGCTGACGCGCTGAAGATCAACATTCTGTCAGGCGTCGTGTCGATTGCGGCCTGCCTCGTTTCCATCGGTCTGGTCGACAAGCTGGGGCGCAAGCCGCTGCTGCTGATCGGCTCTGCGGGGATGACGGTGACGCTGGGCGTGCTGGCATGGTGCTTTGCGCAGGCCTCCACCGGAGCGAATGGTGCGCTGGTCCTGCCCGATGGCGTGGGCACCATCGCGCTTTATGCCGCCAACATCTATGTGGTGTTCTTCAACATGAGCTGGGGTCCGGTGATGTGGGTCATGCTGGGCGAAATGTTCCCCAACCAGATGCGTGGATCGGCGCTGGCGGTGGCAGGCGCGGCGCAGTGGCTGGCGAACTTTGCGGTGAGCTCCAGCTTCCCGTGGATGGCAGGGAACATCGGACTGCCGGTGACGTATGCGGCCTACACGCTGTTTGCGGCGATCTCGCTGGTGTTCGTGTGGACCTCGGTCAAGGAGACCAAGGGCAAGGAACTGGAAGCGATGGAAGGGTGATTGCGCCACCGCACCCCTGACACACCGCCCCAAACCAAGCGCTCCCCCGCGAAGGCGGGGGCCTCAGGAGGTTTACACAGGGGTTGTGTCAGGCGGCCTGAGGCCCCCGCCTTCGCGGGGGAGCGCTGTCTTTGAAGGCGGTGTTGTGGTGTTGGTCAGGCAGCCTTCCACCGCATCGGCAGCTTCTTGAACCCGCCGACAAAGGTGGAGTTCACCCGCGCCGGTTCTCCCGCCAGTTCAAGGCTGTCCACCCGGTCCAGCAGCACATCTAACAGCACCCGCATTTCCAGCCGCGCCAGATGCAGGCCGAGGCACTGGTGCGATCCGGCACCGAAGGCGGCGTGACGGTTGGCGGGGCGTGTCGGGTCAAAGGCGCGGGGGTTGGGGAACTGCGCCGGATCGTGGTTTGCCGCCACATAGTTCAGCATCAGCCAGTCACCGGCAGAGATCTGTTGTCCCCCAAGCTCGGTATCCGTGGCGGCCGTGCGCATGAAGTGCTGGACCGGGGTGGTCCAGCGGATCGCCTCTTCCACGATGCCCGGCAGCAGGCTGCGGTCGGCCTTGGCGCGGGCGAACAGGTCTGGATCGCGGGCGAGGGCCAGCGCGGCCCCTGCGGACGAGGCCGACGTGGTATCGTGCCCGGCACTGGCGACGATGATGTAGTAGCCCGCCGTATCGCGGTCGCTCATCGGTTCGCCATCGACCACGGCATTGGCGATGACGGTGGCCACGTCTTCGGTCGGGTTCTTGCGCCGCTGCGCCGCAAGTCCGGCGAAGTAGCGTTCGAATTCGGCCACGGCTCCTGCCACGATGGCGCTGATCTGTTCAGGCGGAAGGTTTTTCAGGCCGGACTTGTTCATGTCCTCGTCCTGCCCGCCGAACATCTGCTGGGTCAGGAACAGCATCTTGGCTTCATCTTCCGGGGGCACGCCAAGGATCTGCATGACCACGTGGAGCGGATAGGGCGCGGCCACCAGCGCCATAAAGTCGCCCTCTTCTCCAGCGCCCAGCATCCGGTCGACGGCCTCATTGGCGATCTTGCGGATTTCGCCATCCAGCTTTGACAGGTTCTTGGGCATGAACCAGTCCTGCGTCAGGCGGCGCAGTTTGGGATGCTTGGGCGCATCCATCGCCACCAGCGATTCCACCAGATGCGGGCTGCCCCCGGTGATCGAGCGGGCCAGCGCATCGCCCACGCGCACGGTGAAGACGGCGGACTTCGGGTTGTTGAGGAACGTGGCGTTGTCCTTGCTCGCCTTCATCACCTCGTCAAAGCCGGAAACCAGCCAGAACGGTTCATGCACATCGTCGGGATCGACCACGCGCGCCACGGGGTTGGCCGCGCGCAGTTCATCGAACCGGTCTAGCAGCGGCTCCCACGCGCCGTAGCTTTTCGGATCGATCACGGCCCGGCCTGTATCAGCCGAAAGCACTGGAACACTTGCCATAATCCTGTCCCTGTTCCTGTTGGTTCAGACCGTTGCCGTCTGTGCAGCCTCGTAGGCCTGCTTGTATTCATCGCGCAGCAGCCGCTTGAACAGCTTGCCAGTGGGTTCACGCGGCAGTTCGGCGCGGAAATCGATCTGGCGCGGCATCTTCACGCGTGAAAGCTGCGGCCCCAGCCATTCGGCCAGTTCCTCCGCCAGCGCGGGGCCTGCCTCTGCCATGTCTCGCGGTTGGACCACGGCGACGACCTTTTCACCCATGTCTGGATCGGGCGCGCCGATCACGGCAACGTCTGCCACCTTGGGATGCGTGACGAGCAGGTTCTCGATCTCCTGCGGATAGATGTTCACGCCGCCCGAAATGATCATGAAGCTCTTGCGGTCTGTCAGGAACAGATAGCCGTCCTCGTCCACCCAGCCCACATCGCCAAGACTGGTCCAGCCGTGGCGGTTGGTGGCATCGCGGGTCTTGTCGGGATCGTTGTGGTAGGTGAAGGGACTGCCGCCTTCGAAGAACACTTGCCCCTCGGTGCGCGGTGGCACTTCATTGCCTTCGTCATCGCAGATGCGGATGGTGCCAAGGATCGCGCGCCCGACCGAGCCGGGGCGTTTCAGCCATTCATCGCTGGTGATGAAGGTAAAGCCATTTCCTTCAGTCCCGGCGTAATATTCGCGCAGCACCGGTCCCCAGTTGGCGATCATCGCCTGCTTCACCGGTACGGGGCAGGGCGCGGCGGCATGGATTGCGCACTTCAGCGAAGAGGTGTCGTAATGCGTGCGCACATCGTCTGGAAGTTTCAGCATGCGCACGAAATGGGTGGGCACCCACTGGCTGTCGGTCACCCTGTAGCGCTCGATCAGTTGCAGCGCGTGTTCGGGATCGAACTTTTCCATCGCCACCACTGTCCCACCAAGCCGGTGAATGGTCATCGACCAGCGCAAGGGCGCGGCGTGATACAAAGGTGCGGGCGAGAGATAGACGGCATCGCCGGTGATCCCGAAGGCCTGGCTTGCAATGCCGATCAGCGAATTGACCGCGCCAATCTCAGGGTCTTCGGGCAGGGGGATGCGCACGCCCTTGGGCTTGCCAGTGGTGCCCGAGGAATAGAGCATGTCGCACCCGGCGCGTTCATCGGCGATGGGTGTTTCCGGCATCGTTGCCAGTGCCGCATCCAGCGAAAGCGGGCCATCGGTGTCAAAGCGCAGTTGCGCAACATCGGGCGCGAGCTTTGTCACTTCGTCCAGCAACTGTGCGGTATAGGCCGATCCGATCAGCAACCGGCTGCCGCTGTCGCCCGCGATATAGGCGATTTCCGGCGCGGCGAGGCGGCTGGATACCGCGACATAAACCAGCCCGGCGCGCTGTGCGCCCCAGGCCAATGCAAAGAAGTCTGCGCGGTTTTCCAGACACAGCGCGATGGTATCGCCGATCTGCAACCCGCGTGACCGCAGCAACTGGGCAAACTGGTTCGATTTCGCCTCAAGCTCGGCATAAGTCACCACCTCGCCGCTGCCGCCCATGATCACGGCGGGGCGATCCGGATGGGTCGCCGCATGATACTTTGGATGGAACTGCCCAATTGCCTGCACGGCCTCGTCCTCTCGTTCGGGCAGACTCAGGCTGCCTCTTTCGCGCAGACTTTAAGCGATCAGTTAAGCGGTGCAACCGCGATTTGCTCCGAGGTGTTCCTGATGCCCGGTCAAAACGTGTCCGATTGCCTCTCCGTGCGGTGATCCGCCAAGCCGTAAGGGCAAGTGGGCTTGGCGGGGGCGCGTGGTGTGGGCCGCAAAAAGTGCCGATTGCGTGCGGCCCAAGGCGCGGTTATCGCCTTTGGAAAGGGAGTTTCCGATGTCGCGCTTCGTATCGCTTGCAACCATAGCCGCTTTGCTGCTGGCACCTGCTTCGCTTCAGGCGGCTGACAAGCCGGCCGAGAAGGCTGCTGACACTGCCATTCCCGAACCCAATCGCGTCACGGCCAAGCGCAGCGGCACATTCGGCGGCACACGCGTGGCCTATACCGCCATCGCGGGCGAGACGTATCTCAAGGACAAAGACGGCAAACCCACCGCCGCGATCTTCTCGACCACCTATCTGAAAGACGGTGCTGAGCCGAACCGCCCGGTGTTCTTCCTGTTCAACGGCGGTCCCGGATCGGGAAGTTTGTGGCTGCATATGGGGGCGTTCGGACCCAAGCGGGTGAACCTGCCCGATGCGCTGGACGATGGCGCGCCGCCCTATGACATTACCGACAACCCGGAATCGTTGCTCGATGTGGCCGACCTCGTGTTCATCGATCCGGTTGGCACAGGGTGGAGCCATGCGCTGGGCGGCACCGATCCCAAGACATTCTGGGGCGTGAAGGCGGACGCTGAATCCATTGCCCAGTTCATCCGGCTGTGGCTGAACGAGCATAATCGCTGGAATGCGCCGAAGTTTCTGGGCGGGGAATCCTATGGCACCACCCGCTCTGCCGCCGTCGCCGCCGAATTGAACCGCGCGTACAACGATGTTGCGCTGAACGGCGTGATCCTGATTTCCGCCGTGCTCGATTTCGGGCTGGAGGCGGAGGATGAAGGCAACGAGTTGCAGCACATGGGCAACCTGCCCAGCTATGCGGCTGCAGCGTGGTATCACAACAAGCTGAACCCACGGCCTGCCACGGTCGAGGCGGTGGTGGCAGAGGCCCGCGCTTTTGCCAGCGGGCCTTATGTCGCTGCCCTGCTGAAGGGCAACAGCCTGCCCGCCGAAGAGCGCGCGAGCGTCCGCGCGCGGTTGGCGCAACTGACGGGCTTGTCCGAAGACTACCTTGAACGTGCCAATCTGCGCGTCACGCCGGGGCGGTTCTACAAGGAACTGCTACGCGATCGGGGCCTGTCCATCGGCCGGTTGGACGCGCGCTATACCGGCAAGGACTATGACAACGCGGGCGAAGAGCCGGACAACGATCCCAGCTTCTATGGCATCGACGCCAGCTATCCGGCGGCGGTGAACACCTATCTGCGCGGCGATCTGGGATACAAGACCGACCGCAGCTATGTTTCCATCGGTCCGGTCGGTCCGTGGGACTGGCGCATCGGGGTGGGCCGCGACACTTATGTCAACGTCGCCCCCGGCCTTGCGCGCACATTGCGTGAGAACAGCAAGACCAAGGTCTGGGTGGGGCAGGGCTGGTACGATTTCGCCACGCCGTTTTACTTCGCCGAATATGCGATGAACCGCCCCGGCTGGCCGCAGGACCGGGTGGAGTTCCACTACTACGACGCCGGGCACATGATGTACGTGCGCGATGCTGACCGCAGGAAGCTGTCGGCGGACTTGCGCGATTTCATCCGCCGCCAGAAATAAGCTCCCCTCCCGCAAGCGGGAGGGGTTGGGGGAGGGCATGTTGCGCAATCCCCCGCGACCCCCTACGGCGCGCGGGATATGTTTCAGGCGGAGCCACACCCATGATCGCACGCGAACTTCTTGGCACCGCGATTGTGCCCGATGGCGAGGATCTGCGCCTCTACCGCCATGACCGCGATTTCATGATCGTGGTGGGCCACAATGAACTGATGAGCACGCGCCAGAACGGCTCGGAAATTGCCCTTGCCACACAGAGCATTGCGCGGATTGCCAAGACCGAACGGCAGGCCGTGCTGATCGGCGGCTATGGCATGGGCTTTACCTTGCGCGCCGCGCTGGAAAAACTGGGTGCCGATGCACACGTGACTGTGGCTGAGCTCGTGCCCGAAATCATCCAGTGGGCGCGCGGGCCGATGAAAGAGCTTGAGGCTGGATGCCTTGATGATCCGCGCGTGCGGCTGGTGATGACCGATGTGGCCGATGTGATCTCGGCCAATGCGTTCTCGGTCGGCGGGACGGGCTATGACGCAATCCTGCTCGACGTTGACAACGGCCCGGATGGGCTGGTGCGCGAAGGCAACGGGCGGCTCTACAAGATGCGCGGCCTGCGCATGGCCAGGGACGCGCTGCGCCCCGGCGGCGTGCTGGCCATCTGGTCCGCCGCGCGCGATCCCAACTTCACGCAGCGGCTTAAACTGGCGGGCTTCAACGTGGACGAAGTGGAAGTGCGCGCGCGTGCAAACGGCAAGGGTGCCAAGCACGTGATCTGGTTCGCGACCGTCTGATACTACGTAGTACTTCGCAATCGCAGAAAATCACGCTGCGGTGCAACATGGCTGAAACACCGACTCTGATCTGCAACGCCCCCCTGCCAATTGCTGGGGGGGCCAAAGGGGGCCTTGCAAAACGGGGCCGTCAGCATGTTTGGAAAGCGGACGCGGATTGTCTTTGGCGCGGCGTTTCTGGTAATTTCAGGCCTTTCGGCGGCGGCCGCCGTTCCGTTCAGCAGCCTGATCGAACAGGCAACATTGCTGGAAGCACGGCAGCTTGGCGGAAGCCTCTTCCATGTGCAGGGCCTTGCGCTTGAGCCGACCCGCGTCTGGGCGACTTCGGTTGACAATGCGAACCACAAGGCGTGGTTGCACGAATTTGATCGCGTCACCGGCAAGGCTCTGCGCCAGATCGAGCTGACCGATGGCGCGCGCTATCATCCGGGCGGCGTCTCTATCGCGGATGGCCTGATCTGGGTGCCGGTTGCAGAAATGCGTCCCAACAGTTCGGCCGTGCTGGTGGGGATCGACAGCCAGACGCTTCAGGTGCGCCGACGGATTGCCGTGGACGATCACCTTGGCTGCGTCGCCGTATCAGGCCGCAGGATCGTTGCGGGTAACTGGGACAGTCGGCAACTG
Source organism: Novosphingobium sp. (assembly GCF_030696665.1). Taxonomy (GTDB): domain Bacteria; phylum Pseudomonadota; class Alphaproteobacteria; order Sphingomonadales; family Sphingomonadaceae; genus Novosphingobium. The sequence continues at coordinate 96,896 of NZ_JAUYRV010000040.1, read as the reverse complement.
TATGAATTCGATGCCGTTACGGGCGATAAGGTGCGGGTGGTGCCCAACCCTTCGCAGACGCGGTATCAGGACATGAAATTCGTCGGGGACCATCTGGTTGCTGGCGGAAACCTCGATTGGCTCAGCGGCACGGTCGATTGGATCGACTGGCGTTCGAAAAAGCTGGTGCGTTCGATCAAAGCAGGGGCAATCGGCCCGGTGCGGCCCTTCGGACGAGGCGGGCCGCTGACCGGAGAAGGCATGGCGATTGAGGGGCGCGACCTCTACCTCTTGCCCGAAGACGGCCCCGCACGCCTGTTCCACTACCGGCTGGAAAGCTGAGCGTCAGCCTGCTGTAAGGCGCGCGCGAAACCGCCGCCGGACCAGCCACGGTTCAAGGAAGCGTCCGACAACGTAGAGAAACGCGAAGATCCCGGCGAAAACGTAGGCCGCCGTGGCCGATGGCTTGCGGCCACCTTCCTCGCCCTTCTTCGGCTTTTCTGGGGCAGGCGCGCCCAGCATCTTGTCGATGGGGTTCAGTTGGAGAACCTTAGCCTCGTCCTTTTTCTTCTTGTCGCCGCCCGCCTTCTCCTTGGCCTCGGCTGCGGCCTTCTGGTACGCGCCGACATAAAGCGTGAGTTGCCCGAAGCCGACGAACAGCAGTGGCAACAGGAAGCAGAACAGCAGCGCCTTGCTGACCAGATGATAGCGCAACGTCCGGCCTTGCGTTGTTTCCTCAACCTGCAAAATGCCATCCTCAAAAACCGAGAGCGGGTCTTGCGGCGTCGGCGCCTTGCGGTGGAACGTCAGGGTATCCTCGCCGCGCTGGTGCGTGGTGTCCATCTGGTCGAGCATTGGCTCAATCCGGTCCAGCGCGTCGTCCGTGGTCTGGCCATCTGGCAGTGGCACGCTGTCGCGCACATGCCAGATCCAGTCGATATAGCGCAGGTTCATGCGGGTCACCGGTTGCGGGGCGGGCTGTTGCCAGATGCTCTGCGCTGCGATCCCGCTCATTCTGCCGGCACCGCGCTTTCGGGGGCATCAAAGCTACCGCGCCCGAACTTTGACTTGATCGACTTCCACGCTTCGGTGAACGGATAGTGCATCGTTTCGCGGATCGACATGCGGCGGCCACCTTCAAGGCCCAGCAGCTCAGCCTCACCGTCGACGCAAGTGCCGAACATGCGGTCAATGATGATCCAGGTGCCCGAATAGTTGCTGCGGCTCGCTTCGTAATCGCGCGAGTGGTGGACGCTGTGGTGTTCGGTGGTGTTGAACAGGAAGCGCCACCAGTTCGGCGTGTTGAAGCGCGCGTTGATGTGCTGGTAGATGCTTACCGTCAGGCCGAAGGTTCCGGCCAGCAGGAAGGCGCGCGGCAGGAAATCGAAGAAGCCGCCAATGCCAAGGCCGATCAGGAACAGCTCGATCGGGTTGCCGACCGCGCCCTTGTTGATGTTCAGCTGCGTGATGTAGTGGTGCGGCGCGTGGGTCAGCCACAGCGGATACCAGTTGTGCATCCCGCGATGCATCCAGTACTGGCCGAAATCGAACATGAACGAGATCAGGAACGCCTGAAGCAGCAGCGGCAGGCCGGTGAACCAGCTGAACTTGTCCATAGCCCACTGTTCCTGAACCATGCCGATGATCGCGCCATCGCCGATGAAGCCATCCACAATGCGCAGCACCGTATAGCCCAGCCCGACATAGAACAGGTCGGTGACCAGCTCCTTCCACGTCAGCTGCCAGCTCTTGTGGCGCGGGTTGACCCATTCGAGGCCCAGCAGCAGCAGCTTGAAACCGATGCCGATGCCGATGGCGGTTGAAGCCTTGGCAATATCGTTCGGGGCATAGTACCAGAAGGCCAGCAATGCGAAGAACGTGACCGGCTGGAACCACGTGAAGAAGAACCGCTTGAACGGCCCGCCTTCAACTTTGGGCAGGTTTTCCCAACCGATCGTCACCGGCGAATCCGCCCCGATGATCCGCTTGCCTACCTGCGTTCCTGCCATCTGCGCTGTCCCGTATTACTTACCAGCTTTGCTAGTAATACCAATTGCATAGACAGTAATATCATCGGGTGTTCGGCCCCGTATACGGGTCGAATGACGTATGCCTCAAAGTGTGTTTCTGTTGTCGCGCCGACGTTGTGGTGCAAGGACTCGCGTCAGAACGCGATGCCGAGTGCTGCACCAAGATCGGCGAGCGCCTGCTCTCCGCTCGTCACCTTGATCGCATGCATCCCCAGCTGAGCCGCCGGTTTGCAGTTGACCCCCAGATCGTCGAGATAAATGCATGCGTCCGGCGTCAGCCCAAGTTTCTCGCACATCATCAGATAGATGCGCGGATCGGGCTTGCGCACACCGGCCTTGCTGCTTTCAATCACGTGTTCGAACCGCGCGAAAATCCGCTCCATCTCGTCATGCGCGTCGCCGCTGCGGGCCATGCCTGCGCCGTGGCCGGTGGGCACGTTGTTGGTGATGCAGCCAAGGCGATAGCCTTCTGACTTCAACCGATCCAGCGCCGCAACCATCGCCGGGCGCACGGTCCCTGCCAGCACCGCCAGCACTGATGCACCGTCAAGCGCGTGGCCCAGCGTGCTGGCTTCCTCGGCAAACATCCGGTCAAACGCGGCTGCATCAATCTCGGCACGTTCGAACAAGGCCCAGGCGTTGGAATCAGGGTTAAGCGCGTTGATTCGCCGCACGGTGTCCTTTGGCAAGCCGCGCTCTGCCTCCAACCGGTTGAACGCGTCGAACGGCGATGACGTGATCACGCCGCCAAAATCGAAAATCACCGCCGAAACGCCCATGTATCCTCCCGAATATCCCCGGCCACTCTTAATCGTCCGATGAATTTCGGCAACTGGTGGATTTTCGGCCGGAAATCTTTCGTGATTTGACGTGGATCATGGTGGGGTCCACCATCCGTGGCAAGGGTGGGGTCATTGAAAGACAGGAGGATCCCCATGCGCTCCATTCTTTGCCCGCTCGACATTACCGAGCAACTTGATGACCGGATCGAAACCGCACTTGCGTTCGCCCGCACCTGCGACGGCCACGTCACGTTCCAGATCGCTACGCCCTTTGCCCAGATGGCCGCTTGGGAGCCGTTCGGCGGTGTTGCCGTCTCGGCCTATGCCTTGAAGGAAGCGCGTGCGGCGAACGACAAGTTGGCGGCTGAACTTGATGCGCGTTTCGCCACGCAGGACGTCCCGTTCGATATTGAAGTGCTGGATCAGGAACGCATTACTGCCGCCGCCGCAGCAGCACGTTTTGCGGATATCGTGATAGGGAGCCTGTCCGACCCCACAATTGAGGAAATGGCGCTGGGCCTGCGCGCGCCAGTGCTGGGCGTGCCGCGCGGAATGCCCATGCTGGCGTTCGACAAACCGGCGCTGATTGCCTGGGACGGTGGCCACGAAGGCGCGAATGCCCTGCGCGCTGCGCTGCCCCTGTTGCAGATGGCTGGCGAAGTCCATCTGATGACCGTGCGGGAGAAGGACAGTTCTTTCCCTGCCGCCGATGCCGCCCGTTACCTCTCGCGCCATGACATTCACGCCGAATCGCATGAGCGCGAACGCAATGGCTCCATCGCCTTCACCATCGAGGAATGCGCGCGCGAACTTGGCGCAGGCCTGATCGTCATGGGCCTGTTCGGGCACAGTCGCTTGCGCGAACTGCTGCTTGGCGGTGTCTCACGCGATATGCTCGACCGGTCGCAGATTCCGCTGCTGCTGGCGCATTAAGGCTTGGCCTGCGGCCAGGCGTGGGGAAGACGGCGGGGATGAAATGCCCGCTGCCGCCTTCCTTCGCTCTCGTCCTTGCCCCGCTCGCGCTGGTTTCGGCCTGTTCAGAGCCGTCCGAGCCTCAAGCCGCGCCATCGGTTTCGGTCGATCGGCCCGCTGCAACACCGACGCCGGTCGAGCCACCCGCCCCTATGGCAACACAGGCGACCAGCGATGATCTGCCGCTGCGGTTCCGTGCCCTTGGCACCGAACCGTTCTGGTCGGTGCAGGTTCAGGATGGCACGCTGACCTATTCCACGCCTGATATGCCCGATGGGTTGACTGTCCCGGCCACCTTGCGCCGTTCAGGCCAGATTGTGACCTATTCGGCCACGATCGATGGCAAGCCGCTGGAACTGGAAGTCTCGCGGCAGACCTGCTCGGACGGCATGTCTGACACCGTCTATCCTCTGGCCGTGATTCGCCGGATCGGGCCAGACATCCAGCGCGGCTGCGCGCGCTAATTGCCTACAATTTGGCCTGCTGCGGCGCATCATTCGGATTCGCAACCTATCTCTGCAATCCATTGCTAACGGGGCAGAGGTGTATTGTTTCGTTTGATACAACCTGCAAACATAGCCAAATCAGCGGTTTAGAGCGTCAGTTGCAAAAATTACAATCATTTCAGAGCATTTCGCAATTGCACAAATCCTGTGTGCGCTGCATACAGATCCTGCCTTTCAGGCATCCTCTCCCAAAACTTTCCGACCCGGCGGGCAACTGCCGGGTCTTTTTTTGTCTGTGATCCGGGTCGTCCAGCCGCACCCGTAAGATTTGCACGCAACCTTCCTGCTTGCCCGCCGTTTGAAATCCCGCATGTGCCTACCCACATCGGGTGTCGTTGGCAGCTAAAGGGGATTTCACAACTCATGGCAGATGCGGCAACCGAGAACCGGACCGAAGCACGCAGCATGCGCCTGCAAGTGGCGGGCGCACGGCAGGAAGAAAGCGGGCACGGGATTGCCCGGGTCAGCCGTCATGTCATGTCCCAGCTTGGCGTGACCGAGGGCGATGTGATCGAAATTGTCGGGAAGCGCTCGACCGCTGCCCGCGTGATCCAGCCCTATCCAGAGGACGAGGGCCTCGAACTGATCCGGCTCGACGGATTACAGCGCGCCAATGCCGATGTCGGATCGGGCGACCATGTAGAAGTGCGCAAGATCGATTCGCGCCCTGCACAGCGCGTAGTCTTTGCCCCGGCGCAGAAGGACTTGCGTCTGCAGGGGCCTGCTTTGGCATTGAAGCGCAACTTCGCGGGCCGGCCGCTGGTAACCGGCGATCTCGTCGCCACCGCCGGGCAGCAGCAGGTCAACCGCACCGACATGCCGCCGCAGCTGCGCCAGATGCTCAACGCCCCGGCCTTCGCGCTCACGCAGATCCGCCTCACTGTCGTGTCGACTGTGCCCAAAGGCGTGGTCCACATCGATGAGAACACCGAGGTGGAACTGCGGCCCGAATATGAAGAGCCGCGCAGCAGCCGTGCCGACGTGAACTATGATGACGTCGGCGGCATGGGCGATACCATCCGCCAATTGCGCGAGATGGTGGAACTGCCGCTGCGCTACCCTGAACTGTTCACCCGTCTTGGCGTCGATCCGCCCAAGGGCGTGCTGCTGCATGGCCCGCCGGGCACCGGCAAGACCCGCCTCGCCCGCGCGGTGGCGAACGAGAGCGATGCGTCGTTTTTCACCATCAATGGCCCGGAAATCATGGGTTCTGCCTATGGTGAGAGCGAGAAACGCCTGCGCGAAGTGTTCGAGGAAGCGACCAAGGCGGCCCCTTCGATCATCTTCATCGACGAGATTGATTCCATCGCGCCCAAGCGCAGCGAAGTCCACGGTGAGGCCGAGAAGCGCCTCGTCGCGCAACTGCTGACGCTGATGGACGGCCTGCAGGCGCGCTCCAACCTTGTGGTCATCGCGGCAACCAATCGCCCCGATGCCATCGACGAAGCGCTGCGCCGCCCCGGCCGGTTCGACCGCGAGATCGTGGTGGGCGTGCCGGATGAGTCTGGCCGCCGCGAGATCATCGGCATCCACACCCGTGGCATGCCGCTGGCCGAGGACGTCGACCTTCAGGAATTGGCCCGCACCACACATGGCTTCGTCGGCGCAGACCTTGCCGCACTGACACGTGAAGCTGCCATCGAAGCCGTGCGCCGCATCATGCCGCGCCTCGATTTCGAACAGCAGACGATCCCGCAGGACGTGCTCGACAGCTTGCGCGTCGATCGCGATGATTTCGTGCAGGCCCTCAAGCGCGTCCAGCCATCGGCGATGCGCGAAGTCATGGTGCAGGCCCCGACCATCGGCTGGGCCGACATCGGCGGTCTGGATGAAGCGCAGGACAAGCTGCGTGAAGGCGTGGAACTGCCGCTGAAGAACCCCGAGGCGTTCCACCGTCTCGGTATCCGTCCGGCCAAGGGCTTCCTGCTCTATGGTCCGCCCGGCACCGGCAAGACCCTGCTGGCCAAGGCCGTGGCGAAGGAGGCCGAGGCCAACTTCATCGCGATCAAATCGTCAGACTTGCTCAGCAAATGGTACGGCGAAAGCGAACAGCAGATCGCCAAGCTCTTCGCCCGCGCCCGCCAGGTCGCGCCCTGCGTGGTGTTCATTGACGAGATCGACAGCCTAGTTCCGGCGCGCGGCAGCGGGCAGGGCGAACCCGGGGTCACCGCCCGCGTGGTCAACACCATCCTTGCCGAAATGGACGGGCTGGAAGAACTGCAATCGGTCATCCTGATCGGCGCGACCAACCGGCCCAACCTCGTCGATCCGGCGCTGTTGCGCCCGGGCCGCTTCGATGAACTGGTCTATGTCGGCACGCCCAGCATGGAAGGCCGCATGCATATCCTTGGCATTCACACCCGCAACATGCCGATGGCAGGCGATGTGGACCTCGGCAGAATTGCGCGGGAGACCGAGCGTTTTACCGGTGCCGATCTGGAAGACGTGGTGCGCCGCGCAGGCCTCAATGCCATCAAGCGTGGCGGCGGCAATGTCGATCTGGTCACGGGCGAGGACTTCACCGCTGCGCTCGAAGCCTCACGCGCCACGGTGACCGAACAGATGGAAGACGAATACGCCCGCATGAAGGGCGAGCTCAAAAAACGCGCGATGAACCCCGGTCCGCTGGGCTTCATCACACCGGGCATGGTTCAGCCCACGCGCGAATCCAAGCACGGTTGAGCAATAGGGCTGGGAGGGGTCAGCCTTCTCCGCCCTCCAGCGCGAAGTCCATTTCCACCACGATCCCGCGCTCGGCAAAGCGGCGGACGATGGTGCCGCCCAGCTGGCGCTCGGACGAGCGGATCAGCGCCGAGCCGAAACCTTCGCCGCCCGGCTCGGTCAGCACAGTGGCGCCCTCGGCGGCAATCTCCTCCCACAGCACGCGCGCCCGGTTGCCGTCGCGGCTCCAGCCCACGCGCACCAGCCCGCCGGGCTGCGCCCACGCGCCGTATTTCACGGCGTTGGTCACCAGTTCGTGCAGCACCAGCCCCAGCGGCACCGCATGCTTGCCCGGCAGCACCAGTTCGCCGCCGTCCAGTTCGCACTTTTCCGATGAGGAGCGATAGGGCGCGATAGCCTTGCCGATCAGGTCGGCAAAATCGACGGTCTGGTCCTTGCCCGTCCCTTGCGTCACTTCATGCGCGGTCACCAGCGCGTGGATGCGCTTGGCGATACGGTCCACTGCTGGCGCGGCAGCCTTGTCTCCCCGCGCGCTCATCTTCACGATGGCCAGAATCACCGCGAACAGGTTTTTCACCCGGTGATTGAGTTCCTTCGCCAGAATGTCAGCCCGATCCCGCGCTTCGGCAATCACCGAAGCATTGGCGGCGAGCGCCTCTGCCTCGGCAGTGCGGATGGCCTGCCACAGGCCCAGCGCCAGCGCGCAGACGATCACCACGAACAGCGCCGCCAGCGATGGCAGGATGCGCCCTTCGGCCTGTGACGCCTGCTGCACGGCCTGCGACAGGCGAACACGCTCGATATCCTCAAGCTTCGCCACGGCGCGGCGCAAGCCGTTCATCGCCAACTGCCCTTCGTCAGACAGCACGCGCGCGTGGGCATCGGGGATGCGCCGCTGATCAACCAGTTCGATCACGCCCGCCATCTCCGCCCACTTGGCATCGCCCAATCGCGCGATTTCAGCCATGAGTTCGGCTTGATCCGATGGAAGGTCATTGCCCATCTGCCGCCGCAACTGCGCCATCTCTGCGGCATAGCGCTGCTGCCCCTCGCGATAGGGCGCAAGATAGCGCGTGTCGCTGGTGATGAAATAGCCGCGCTGCCCGGTCTCCCCGCTCATCGCAGCGCGCACGATCTGGTCGAGCGATTCGAGGATCGCGCTCGTCCGCGCCGCCTGCTGACGCTGCGTGCGTTCGGCTTCAACCGTGGCGAGAATCAGCGAGAAAGTGCCAAGCAGGGCCAGCGCCACAACCGCAAACAGAGCCAAAGTCGGGATGCGGGGCGCTCGCTGCCACCACCGCAATCGCACGGCGGCGTTTTCGGAATCGTTTTCCTTCTGCATCAAGCGTGCCTAAACGTTAACGCAGCAGCGGGCAATGCAACGCGCTGTGCGCTGGCCTGCAGGGTTGACGCAACCGCGGCCTTCGCCTATCGGCCACCCCCTGATTCCGGCGTGCTGCTTCCAGCGGCAATTGCCTGTCCACAGATTCGAAAAGAAGAGAAAACCGATGAAGCGCACTTTCCAGCCCAGCAATCTTGTGCGTGCCCGCCGTCACGGCTTCCGCACCCGCACCGCCACTGTTGGTGGCCGCAACATCCTGCGTGCCCGCCGTGCGCGTGGCCGCAAGAAGCTTTCGGCCTGATCGCTGACAGCATAATTCCGGCGCAGGTTGGCACGGGGATGACCCGGATCGCCACCATCCGGAAACGGGCAGACTTTGTTGCTGCCAATCGCGGGATCCGGGTCGCAAGGCCCGGATTCGTGCTGTTGGTGAACCGCGAATCAGCCCCCGCCGATGAGGCGGACATGCGCTTCGGCGTGACCGTCACCAAGAAGATCGGCAATGCGGTTGTCCGCAACCGCATGAAGCGCCGTTTTCGCGCGCTTCTGCGTGAGGCTTTGCCGCAAGCAGGCATCGTTGGTGCCGATCACGTGATGATCGGCCGCGAAGGCGGGGTGGAGCGCGATTTCGCGGCACTGCGCGATGAACTGGCCGTGGCGCTGTCCCGCGCTGCCGAAGGCAAAGGCGATCCTCCCCGCAAACGCGGCGGACCCCGCGCCCACCACGGGCGCGGCAAAGGTCCGGCGAAGTGAAGCGCCTTTTCATCCTCATCGCGCGCGGCTGGCAACTTGGCCCTTCGCGGGTGCTGCCACCCACCTGCCGCTACAGCCCTTCCTGCTCGCAATACGCGATAGAAGCGCTGGAAAAGCATGGCGCGATTAAGGGTGGCTGGCTGGCGACGAAGCGGCTATTGCGCTGCCACCCGTGGGGTGGGCACGGCTACGACCCTGTCCCCTGACGCTTTCGAATTCAGTCCGGGCCGTTCACTTTTGAATGGCGCGGCATAGACTTACAGGACGTAAAAACCGGTGCAGAATCAGCGCAACGTCATTCTGGCAGTGGTCCTCACCGGCTTGCTGCTGCTCGGCTGGGAAGGCGCGATGCGCTGGTTCTATCCGGAAGCGGCGGTCGCGCCCAAACAGGCAGCCACCGCTCCTGCTGAACCCGGCAAGCCCACCCGTGAAGGCGGCCTGCTGAACCCGGCAGACATCGCGCTGGAAAAGAAGGATCTGCGCGCCGAACTCGCCGCAGGCAATCGCGTCCCCATCGATGCGCCGGGCCTGAAAGGCTCGATCAACCTCAAGGGTGCGCTGGTCGATGACGTGACGCTGTCTCGCCACACCGAGACGGTGGAAAAGGGCAGCGCGCCTGTGCGCCTGTTCTCGCCCGCCGGAACGCCTGCGCAGCACTATGCGCAAATGGGCTGGGTCGGCGAAGGCATTGCCGCCCCTGATGCGAACACAGTGTGGACGGCAGACGGTGCAAAGCTGACGCCGCAAACGCCGGTCACCCTGCGCTGGTCCAACACCACCGGGCAGACCTTCTCGATCCGCTATGCGATCGATGCGGATTACATGGTCACTGCCACACAGACTGTGGCGAACGCGGGCGCAACGCCGGTCGTGGTCAAGCCTTTCGCGCTGATCAGCCGCACCGACAAGACGGCCAGCCTCGATACGTGGCAGCTCCACTCCGGCCCGATTGCGGCGCTCGATGGTTCGGTCACGTTCGACAACAATTATGCGACCGTCACCGAAGCACCGGGCCAAGCCTTGCCGCTCAAGGGCGCGACCAACTGGATCGGCTTTACAGACATCTATTGGCTGTCAGCCTTGATCCCCGATGCCGGATCGAAGGCCGAAAGCGCGCTGCGTTCGACCGCACCGGGCCTGTTCCGTGCAGACCTGATCTTCCCCAACGTCTCGGTCGCGCCGGGCAAGCAGCAGTCGCAGAACGTGCGCCTGTTTGCAGGCGCCAAGGAAAACACGGTCCTTGAAAAGTACGAAGCGGCGGGCGTCACCAACTTCAGCCTGTCGATCGACTGGGGCTGGTTCCGCTGGTTCGAAAAGCCGATCTTCTGGCTGCTCGATTCGCTGTTCAAGCTGGTCAAGAACTTCGGCGTGGCGATCATCCTGCTCACGCTCGTCGTGCGCGGCGTGATGTTCCCCATCGCCCAGCGTCAGTTTGCCTCGATGGCGGCCATGCGCGCCTTGCAGCCCAAGATGAAGGCGCTGCAGGAACGCTACAAGGACGACAAGCAGACCCAGCAGCAGAAAATCATGGAGTTGTACAAGACGGAGAAGGTCAATCCTCTCGCCGGCTGTCTGCCCATCTTCCTCCAGATCCCGGTGTTCTTCGCGCTTTACAAGGTGCTGACGCTGGCGATTGAAATGCGCCACCAGCCCTTCGTGCTGTGGATCAAGGATCTTTCTGCGCCTGATCCTGCGCACATTCTCAACCTGTTCGGCCTGCTCCCGTTCGATCCTCCGGGCTTCCTTGCCATCGGCGTGCTGGCGATCCTGCTTGGCATCACCATGTGGGCACAGTTCAAGCTGCAACCTGCGGCGATGGACCCTGCGCAGCAGCAGATCTTCGCGTTCATGCCGTGGATCATGATGTTCGTGATGGCTCCGTTCGCGGCCGGCCTGCTGCTCTACTGGATCACCTCGAACGTGCTGACCATTGCCCAGCAGAAGTACCTTTACAGCAAACACCCGCAGCTGAAGGCGCAGACGGACAAGGACCAGCAGGACATTGACCGCGTTGCCACGCGCGAAAAGAAGGCCACCACCGGCCAGAAACCGAAAGCGCGATGACACCTGAAGAAGCACAGGCGGCCGAACTGCAGGCCGAGATGATCGAACAGGCACGCCTGCTGTTTGCGGGCCGTGTCGAATTCATCAAGTCTGCCCCGGCGCTCAAATTCCTGCCCGATCCCGATGTGCCGGAAATCGCCTTTGCGGGCCGGTCGAACGTCGGAAAATCGTCGCTGCTCAATGCGCTGACGGGCCGCAAATCCATTGCGCGCACCTCGGTCACGCCGGGCCGCACGCAGGAATTGAACTACTTCGAAGTGGGTGATCCCACCCGCTTGCGTCTGGTTGATATGCCCGGCTACGGCTTTGCCAAGGCCCCGCCCAAGGTCACTGAAATCTGGCGCCGTCTGGTGCGCGATTTCCTGCGCGGCCGCGTGGTCTTGAAGCGCACCCTGCTGCTGATCGACAGCCGTCACGGCGTGAAGCCGGTCGATGAAGACATGATGCAGATGCTCGATGAAGCAGGTGTCGGCTATCGCCTCGTCCTGACCAAGGCCGACAAGATCAAGGCCAGCGAGCTGGAGCAGGTCACCATCGAGACCATTGCGGCTGCCCGCAAACGCACCGCCGCCTACCCCGAAATCCTCGTCACTTCGTCCGAAAAGAAAATGGGCATCGAGGAATTGCGCGCTGCGGTTTTGCAGGACGCGCTGGGCTAATCACTGCCCTCAACAGCCAGCCAACGTCCACTTCGTCATCCTGAACTTGTTTCAGGATCCATTCTGCCACTCAAGCCGCCGTTGGCGTGGAGAGATGGACCCTGAAACAAGTTCAGGGTGACGAGAATGCCAAAGCGAAGCGTGATTTAAAGTGATTTCCCCCCTCCCGCAGGCGGGAGGGGCCGGGGGTGGGCATCCCGCGATAGCGGGACAGAAACCCAACACCCCGCCATTCCGGCGCAATCCCCGCTGTCCTACAAACCGCGCCCAAGCCCACGCTCCTGCGTGCCATGCCCCACCGCGATCCCATCCCGCTCACCCGCCACACCGCCCGCAACGTCCTCGCACGTCACGGCACAACCGCGCCTGCGTTGACCGAAAAGCGCCTCCGAGAACTCCTTGAACAGCGCCTGACACTTTCCCCTCAGGACCGTGTAAACTGTGTAAACCTGTTCATGCTCGACACAGCAAATCTGAACGGCTACGCGCCCCGAAAGCGCAAAGGGGCCAACACGATGAAGCTGATCATCGGCAACAAGAACTACTCCAGCTGGTCCCTGCGCGGCTGGCTGGCTGCCAAGCAATCGGGCCTCGCGTTCGAGGAAATCACCGTCCCACTCTATGGTGAGGAGTGGGATCACCTGCGCCGCGCCGATGATCTTGCTCCATCTTCGGGCAAAGTGCCGATCCTGTGGGACGGCGAAGGCCCCGATGCGCCGGTGGTGTGGGACAGCCTTGCGATCATTGATTACCTTGCCGACAAGGTCGGGCGTGACCGCTTCTGGCCCAAGGATGACGTCGCGCGCGCGATGGCCCGCTCGATGGTCGCGGAAATGCACTCAGGCTACCTCGCCCTGCGCAGCACCCTGCCGATGAACATTCGCAAGCGGGTGGAAGGCGTGGAGATCATCCCGGAAGTCCGTGCCGATATCGTCCGCATCCTCACCCTCTGGGCCGAGGCGCGCGCCCGCTTCGGCAAGGGCGGTCCGTTCCTGTTCGGCACCTTCTGCGCCGCCGATATTATCTATGCCCCGGTCGTCTCGCGCTTCATGACCTACGGGGTGCCTGTGCCGGGCTTTGCGATGACCTATATGGAAGCGGTCTGGACTCACGACTGGATGCAGGCCTGGATCGAGGCGGCGGAAAGCGAGGGCTGGACCATCGAACAGTTCGAGGAGCCTGCCCGCTGATGTCCGCTCTTGATCCCGTCCTTCTCGCCGAGCGACTGATAGACTGCGAAAGCGTCACCCCCGCCACCGGCGCGGTGTTCGATTGCTTCGAAGCGATGCTCGCCCCTCTCGGTTTCGAAATCCACCGCTTCATTGCCGGTGAGGCCCCTGATGGCCCGGTCGAAAACCTCTTCGCCATCCGCAAAGGTCCGGAAGGTTCTCGCCACTTCGCCTTTGCCGGGCACCTCGATGTCGTCCCCCCGGGCGAAGGCTGGACCTCCGGCCCGTTCAAGGCCGAAAGGCGGGGCGAGCTGCTCTACGGGCGCGGCGCAGTGGACATGAAAGGCTCCATCGCCTCGATGGTCGCCGCAGCGGCTGAAATCCCCGCCGAAGCAGGCACACTCAGCTTCATTATCACCGGTGATGAGGAAGGCCCGGCGCGCTACGGCACTGTGCCATTGATAGAGCTGATCCGCGAATTGAAGGCCGAGCCGGACTTGTGCCTTGTGGGGGAGCCGACCTCGGTCAACCGCCTGGGCGACATGGTGAAAATCGGCCGTCGCGGCTCGGTCAACATGTGGATCACCTGCCACGGCGCGCAGGGCCACGTCGCCTATCCGCACCTTGCCGACAACCCGATCCCGCGCCTGATCGCGCTGCTGGCCGATCTGGATGCGCTGGTGCTGGACGAGGGTACCGCATGGTTCCAGCCTTCGAACCTTGAAGTGACCGACCTTGAGGTGGGCAACAAGGCCACCAACGTGATCCCCGCCGAAGCCCGCGCCCGCATTTCCATCCGCTTCAATGACCGTCACACCGGTGCAGGCCTTGTCGCGATGGTCGAAGAGATCGCCCGCCGCCACAAGGGCGAGGTGCGCGCCGTCATTTCCGGCGAGAGCTTCATCACGCTGCCCGGCGACTATTCCACGCTGATTGCCGATGCGGTGAAGGCCGAAACCGGCATTGATCCCGAACTGTCCACCAGCGGCGGCACATCGGACGCCCGCTTCCTGCGCGCGGTTTGCCCGGTCGTGGAATTCGGCCTGTGCAACGCCACGATGCACAAGAAGGACGAGGCGGTGGCGATGGAAGATTTGGTAACCCTCCAACGCATCTACCGCCGCATCACATTGGCCGCGCTGGCCGGTTAACTCTTAACCTTGTCGGCAAAACTCTTGCGCAACTTCATCAGCTTGGGCGGGATCACGGCAAGGCAATAGGGGTTGCGCTGCCCTTCGCCGTCCCAGTATTCCTGATGGTAGTCTTCCGCCGGATACCACGTGGACACCGGCTCGATCTTGGTCACGATCGGCTGCGGCCAGCCCGGCTGCGCCCGTGCGATGGCCGCTTCCATTTCCACCTGTTGCGCATCGTCCAGCGGGAACACGGCAGAACGATACTGCGTGCCCACATCATTGCCCTGCCGGTTCAACTGCGTCGGATCGTGCGTGGCAAAGAACATGTCGAGGATTTGCCCCAGACCGACCACATCGGGATCGAACGTGACGCGGATCGCCTCGGCATGGCCGGTCGTCCCGCTGCACACCTGCTTGTAGGTCGGGTTCTCTTGCCAGCCGCCGATGTATCCGCTCTCCACGTTGGTCACGCCGATCACGTCGCGAAACACTGCTTCGGTACACCAGAAGCACCCGCCTGCCAGAATGGCTGTTGCCTGTTCGCTCATGTGCCTTATTCTCCTGCTATATCGCTGAGATAGGCAGGCGCACCCCGCTTGTCATCGGCCCTTTGGAGAATCACCCCCCATGCGCAGATTTAGCTTCGCCCTGCTGGCAGCCGTTGCCGGAAGCAGCCTTGCCACGCCAGCATTCGCCCAGCACGCCGATCACGCTGCGGCAAAGATTGATCCTGCGCTCGCCGCCGCCGTCGCCGATCCGCTGCGTAAGGATGATGCCGCGCGCGACATCTATCGCAAGCCCGACCAGACGCTGGCGTTCTTCGATGTCGGCCCGGCGATGAAAGTCGGCGAATATGCACCCGGCGGCGGCTGGTATTCGCGCCTGCTCGGCATATACCTTGCCCCCAAGGGCAAACTTGTCGGCCTTTTCGCCGATGCCAGCACCGCCAATGCCCAGCGTCAGGAAGCGGCGAAGGCGGCCGTCGCCAAATTCCCCGCCGAAGTGGCAGAGTGGGCCAAGCAGCCCGCCGAAAAGTTCAGCGCCTTCTCGCTCGGCGCGATCCCCGATGGGGAGAAGGGGACTTTCGACCGCATTCTCGTCATGCGTGCACTGCACAACATGCTCCGCGCAAACGTGGCAGACAGCGAAATCAAGAAGATGCGCGATCTGCTGAAAGCCGATGGGATGATCGGCATTGAGCAGCACCGCGCCAAGGCCGATGCGCCTTACGCCTTCACCGATGGCTCAAAAGGTTATCTGCGCGAGGCCGACATCATCAAGTTCATGGAGGTCCACGGCTTCACCTTCGTCGGCAAGAGCGAGGCCAATGCCAATCCCAAAGACCCCGCAAACTGGCCGGATGGTGTTTGGACACTACCGCCGGTGCTCTCAGGTGCGAAGGATGATGCCGAAAAGGCAAAGCTCAACGCCATCGGCGAGAGCGACCGCATGACGCTCCTGTTCCGCAAGCGTCCGTGATCGTTGGTCTGACGTGACAATGCGCGGCGACGGTTGAATTGCCGGGGCAGGGGGCTTAGGTCACCTGCCATGAGCACCATCTCCGTCGCCGCCCTGCAACTCGCCCTCCCCGGGGGCGAGGCCGAAAACATCGCCGCCACTGCCGCGCTGGTCGAAGAGGCCGCGCAAGGCGGTGCGCAGATTGTGCTGCCCCCCGAACTGTTCGCAGGCCCTTATTTCTGCAAGGTCGAGGACGAGGCTCTATTCGACCTCGCCTATCCGCTGGCAGATGATCCCTCGGTGCGCGAGATGCAAAAGCTCGCCAAGGCGCTCGGCATAGCCATCCCTACCAGTTTCTTCGAGCGGGACGGCCACCACTACTACAACACGCTCGCCATGATCGGCCCCGATGGCGAGATCATGGGCATCTACCGCAAGAGCCACATCCCCGATGGCCCCGGCTATGAAGAGAAGTACTACTTCCGCCCTGGCAACACCGGGTTCAAGGTGTGGGACGTGTTCGGCACGCGCATCGGCGTGGGCGTGTGTTGGGACCAGTGGTATCCCGAATGCGCGCGCGCGATGGCGCTGATGGGCGCGGAACTGCTGTTCTATCCCACCGCCATCGGCACAGAGCCTTACGACGCAGACCTCGACACCAGCCGCATGTGGCGGCGTGCGATGCTGGGCCACGCGGTGTCAAACTGCATGCCGGTGATCGCCGCCAACCGCATCGGCATGGAAGACGGGCAGCGCTTCTACGGCCACAGCTTCATCAGCGACGAATGGGGCGATTTCCTTGCTGAGTTCGGCGCTGCTGAAACCGGCGTGCTGCACGCCATGATCGACCTGAAACGCGCCGCCACGCACCGCGCAGGGATGGGCTTTTTCCGCGATCGCCGCCCGCAATTGTACGGGCGTCTGGCAGAAGACATCTGACACTTCACCGTTTCCTGATTGCGCTCGGCTCCAACCAGTTGCACCCGCAATACGGAGCGCCCGCTGCCGTTCTGCGCGCCGCGGTTGAGGCGATGGCGTCCGGAGGCCTTGCGGTTCTTGCCGTCAGTCCCGTTATCCGCAGCCGCCCCATCGGGCCATCACAGCGCGAATATGCGAACGGCGCGGCCTTGGTGGAAACGCCGCTCGATCCGCCAGCCTTGCTGGACGTGCTGCAGACAATCGAAACGCAGTTCGGACGCAAGCGACAGGGCCAGCGCTGGCGTGCGCGCACGCTCGATCTCGACATCGTGCTGTGGTCCGGTGGCTGCTGGAGCGACGCGCGACTGGCGATCCCCCACCGCGAATTCCGCAAGCGCACCTTCGTCCTCGGTCCCGCTAACCGCATTGCGCGGCACTGGCGCGATCCCGTCACGGGCCTCAATCTTGCGCATCTTGAATACCGCCTCAAGCGCAGGCTTGACCACCCGCGCCGCGCCCCCTAGGTGACGCGCCACGCCACGCGTTGGTCGCGGCGTAAAACGGTGTGGACCCGTAGCTCAGTTGGTAGAGCAACGGACTTTTAATCTGTAGGTCTCGGGTTCGAGTCCCGACGGGTCCACCATTTCTTTCAGTATCAGATCGCACAATTGCAGCACAAATGCCGCGATCCCCTTGGTCGCGGATATCTCGCTGCGTGGCTCGACATGTGCACCAGATCGCAACAGAAAATCGCAGCAGGCACGCTGAAAGGACCGTCTTGACGACGATCCTTCAACGTTTTCAACGCTTTGTGAAGCGATGGTGCCCAGAAGAGGACTCGAACCTCCACGCCCTTGCGAGCGCCAGCACCTGAAGCTGGTGCGTCTACCAATTCCGCCATCTGGGCACGGGGCGGAAGGCAAAAGCGCCGTCCGCCGGGTAGGAGGGCGCCACTAAGGCACGCACGCCGGGGTGTCAACGGGGCAAATCCGGTTGGTGCCAACTCTTTTTGTAAAGCACCCGCATACGCAGCGTTTGGGCATTGAAAGCTTTGCCCCGGCTGTGCCAAAGGCGGGGCGTGACTTGCCCGGTTTGCGGGCGGACAGGCAGGATTTTGCACATGGCAAATGACAAGACGCGCGATCTGGACGGGATGCTGGTGGCGCTCGTCGGCGGCAGCGGGTTCTTCGGCACGCATCTGGCGCAGGAATTGCTGGCGCGCGGGGCGCGGGTCCGGGTGTGCAGCCGCCATCCTGAGCGCGCATTCCGGCTCAAGACGCTGGGCGGGTTGGGGCAGACGCAGTTTGTTGCGATTGATGTGACCAAGCCGAACACCGTGGCCAAGGCGCTGACGGGTGTGGATGCGGTCGTCAATCTGGTGGGTGCGTTCACGGGCGATCTCGATTCGCTGCAGGGCAAGGGCGTGGGCCGCGTGGCCGAGGCGGCGACGGCCGTAGGCGCGAAGGCGTTCGTCCATGTCTCCGCACTGGGGGCCGATGCGTCGTCGGATGTGCCTTATGCGCGGACCAAGGCTGAGGGTGAGGCGGCGGTGCTGGCGGCGTTTCCGTCTGCCACCGTGGTGCGGCCCTCGATCCTGTTTGGTGAGGATGACAACTTCCTCAACATGTTCGGTGGTCTGGTAAAGCTGCCAGTCCTCCCTGTGTTCGGGCCGGATGCGAAGCTGCAGCCGGTGTTTGTCGATGATGCGGCCGAGGCAGTGGGCAATGCTCTGGCCGATCCCTTGGCGCATGGCGGCAAGACGTATGAACTGGCCGGGCCGGAAGTGGTGACGATGGGCGAGTTGAACCGCCGGATTGCCAAGGCGGCGGGCCGCTCGCCGGTGTGGCTGGACCTGCCCGATGCGGTTTCGGGCGCGTTTGCGGCGATGACGGGGTGGCTGCCGGGTGCGCCGATGAGCACGGACCAGTGGAAGCTGCTGAAGGCCGGGAACTTTGCCACGGGCACGCTGCCGGGCATCGATTCGCTGGGGGTGAGCGCGCGTCCGCTCGGCCTGTTCCTGGATCGGTGGATGACGCAGTTCCGCAAGTTCGGACGGTTCGGTGTGAAAGCAAAGTCGGCCTGAACCTGAACAGGTTTACACAGTTTACACAGTCCATGAGAAAAAGCGGCGGGAGGGTTCTTCCGCCGTTTTTGCGTGTCGGCTCAGGGTTTGGGATCATTCCCTCCACCAGCCCCTCCCGCCTGCGGGAGGGGAGTTTGGGTTGCGCTTTTGGCGAGGGAGCAGGGTGGGGCATGGTCGGGAGGCTATGCCGTGAGCGGGTCTGTAGGACAGCGGTTTTTTGGGGGCGTGGGTGCCCCTCCACCATCCTGCGGATGGTCCCCCCTCCCCGGTCCAGGGAGGAACTGACGCTCAGGCGTTCACGTCGGCGTAGTGGGCGGGCGGCTGGATCACGTCCATGCGTTCGGCCAGAAGGGGGCGGAAGCTGGGGCGGCTTTTGAAGACCGAGTACCAGCCGCGCGCCTGTTCGTGGCCCGACCAGTCAATGCCGCCAAGGTAATCGGCGACCGAGATCTGCGCGGCGGCGGCAAGATCGGCAAGGCTCATGGTGGCACCGGCCAGCCAGGGGCGGTTGTCGATCAGGTAGTCGATATAGTCGAGATGTTCGTCGGCCAGCCGCAGTGCATCGCGCAGGCGCTTGCTGTCGGGCGAACTGCGATAGACGAGGCGCTTTTTCATGCGCTCTTCCAGCAGGGGGCCGGTGACATCGGCATAGAAGTTTTCGTCAAACAGGGCGACGAGACGGCGGATTTCGGCCCGGGTGGGGGCGGTGCCGTTGATCATCGGGGTCTTGTCGACCGTCTCTTCGAAGTACTCGCAGATCGCCCGGCTGTCAGCCAGCGAGATGCCGCGTTCGGGATTGTGGATCGCGGGCGTGCGATAGGCGGGGCTGAGGCCCCCAAACCCCTCTCGCCGCTCCCACGGATTTTCGCGCACGAGATCATAGGCCACACCCTTCTCGCTGAGCAGAAGCCGAACCTTGCGGCTGAAGGGACACAGGGGGAATTGATGAAGCTGCCACATGCGCCGGAGCATTGCGCGGGGATGGGGGGGAAGTCTAGGGGGTGTGGCAATCCGGCGGGGACTGGTTTTCAAAGTTGGCCCAGCATATCGACCAGAAACTGCGCCAGAACCTGCACCCGTGGCGGGGTGGCGCGGTGGGATGGGCGGACGAGCCAGATATCGCCCCTGATTGTGCGGTAGTTCGGCATCACAGCCACCAATTGACCGGCGGACAAGGCGGCGCGCGCTGAATAATCAGGCACTTGTGCCAGTCCCATGCCCGCGATGGCCGCCACGACAACGGCTTCGCCATCGTTGAGCGTAGGCCCGCTGCCCAGCTCACGATCAAGTTCGGTGTCGTCGAACATCCAACGTTCCAGCAGTCCGGTAGACGGATAGCGGAAGCGAATGCAGGTATGCCCGGCAAGATCACCCAAAGTTTGCGGTGCGGCACGGTGCGCCAGATAGGTGGGGGATGCGCAAAGCAGGAAGTTGTGCGGTGCCAGTTTGCGGGCAATCAGGCCGCTGCTGTCGAGTGTACCGGTGCGCACGGCAAGGTCGATCCCGCCTTCTACCAGATCCACCTTGCGATCATCCAGCCCAACATCAAGTTCGATGCCGCTGTGGCTTTGCGTGAACTGCGCCAGACGGGGCAGTATGACCATCCGCCCCAGCGTGGCGGGCAGGCTGATGCGGACCCGGCCTGAAGGCGCGCGCGACTGATCGCCCAGCATGGCTTCGATTTCGCGCAGATCGTCAATCATGCGGGTGGCGCGCGCAAAAAGCTCTTCGCCTTCATACGTCATGGACAAGCGGCGGGTCGTGCGGATCAGAAGGCGCATGCCAAGGCGCGCTTCGAGCCGTGCGACGGCCTTCCCAACGGCGGACGCGGAAAGGCCAAGCGTGCGACCAGCAGGCGCAAAGCCGCCGGTTTCTACTGACACCACGAAAGCGGTTAGGCCGGAGAGCGATTCGAGGCTGAATGAGGACATTGTGTCCGTATTGATCGGACATTACAGCTTATTCCGTCAATATGGGAATGATGGCACATGCGGGGAAAGCCCGATTGGTGGGCGGACCAAGGATCGCACCATGCGTAAACGCACATTGATCTCGCTATTTCTGCTAGGCACACTGCCACTAAACGCAGCGCTCGCCAGCGCCGAGCCACTGGCTGCTCACCAACCACCGGGCGCGCGCACATTGCCACCTGCGGCAAGGGCTGCGGTCGATGCCATGATTGCCAAAGGCACACCGGGCGTGACTGTGGTGTTTGGCGGGACGGGGCAAGAAACGGTGCGGGCCGATGTTGGACAGATCTCAGCCGACACGCGCTATCCCATTGCGTCCGCTTCAAAGTGGCTGGCGGCAGCTACAGTGATGGCGCTGGTGGACGAAGGCAGGCTTTCGCTCGACAAGCCGGTTTCCACATGGTTGCGCGGGGCACGGGGCAGGGCGCGCAAGCTGACGCTCCGCCAGCTTTTGGCGCAGACATCGGGCGTCGCGGGCGGCCTTGGCGAGATGTATGACCTGAAACAGGACCATCGCATGACGCTGCGCCAGTCTGCTGACGAGGTGCTTGCACGACCATTGTCCACGACGCCCGGCGCGGTGTTCAACTATGGTGGGCCGGGGTTTCAGGTAGCCGGTGCCGTGGTCGAAGCGGTGACGGGGCAGGCATGGGAAGAGGTGTTCCAGTCCCGCATCGCACGCCCGCTTGGCATGACCGGGACGGTTTGGGCACATCTGAAGTTCGGTGAAGCAATCCCGCCAGCTGACGAAACCCGCAATCCCGTGCTACAGGGTGGGGCTATAAGCACTGCCGACGATTATGTGCGCTTCCTTGAAATGCTGGCTGCCAAGGGCATCTACAAGGGCCGCCGCGTGCTGTCCGAGCAGGCCGTGACCGAAATGATGCGCGACCAGACGCCTGCGGCAAAGATGCTGCCAACGAATGCGGCCTTGCTGGAAAGCGCACACTACGGTCTCGGCAACTGGTGCGAAACGTGGGACGTCCAAGGGCGCTGCACCCGGAGCTCCAGCATCGGTGCGTTCGGCACTTATCCGTGGGTCGATCTGCCAACCGGGCGTTTCGGGCTGGTTTTCATCAACCGGCAGACCGATGCTTTCGCCGTATGGCCAGAAATTCTGGCGGTTCAGGCGGCGGTGACTTCGGGATCGGACAGATGAGGGTGACGTGGCGGCGCATGTGTCTTCTGGTTTTGTCCGCTGTCGGCCTGTCCGCAGGGACTGTGCCGTGGCGTAGTCCAAACATTAGCGATTTTGCTGCCAAAGGCGTGGAACTGACGACGGATGCACAAGGCTGGCGGATCGAACTGCCGCGACGGTATTGGCAGGATCCCGCACGCGAAGCGTTGGCTGACCGTGACTTCATGGCATTGCTGCCCATCGATTTTCACGATGGTGTGATCGAAGTCGAGGTGAAAGGTGAACTGGCCGAAGGCGCGCCGGAATTTGCGCGGGCCTTTGTGGGGCTGGCGTTCCGCGTGGGGAAGGGCCGGTTCGAAAGCATCTATCTGCGTCCCACCAACGGCATCGCCGAAGATCAGGTACGCAGAAACCATTCGGTGCAATATGTGGCGTGGCCGGAATGGCGCTTTGATCGGCTGCGGCGCGAAAGCCCGGAACGGTACGAAACTGCGGCAGATATCGCACCGGGGCGGTGGACGACGATGCGGATTGAAGTGTCTGGAAGCAGGGCAGTGCTGTTTCTGGACAAGCGACCGGTGCCGGTGTTGATCGTCAGCGACCTGAAGCTGGGACCGGATCAGCGTGGTGGTATCGGGTTGTGGGTTGAAACCGGGACGGTGGCGCACTTCCGCAAATTGCGGATCACACACCGCTGAGGGTTTCGACTATCGCCCCGACAAACGCATCCGATCCCGCAGTACGTCAATCGCGATCCGCTCGATTTCCTCAGCCGGGCGTTCTGCCACCAGCAGGTTGCCCAATGAGCGCTGTTTCTGGGCGATGAGGTCTATCGCCTGAAGTTTGTCCATGTGCTTGATGGCGATGTCCATGTCCATGCACAGGGCGGCGCCCAGGGCTTCGACTTCTTCGGCGAGCTCTTCCAGCACGACGGCGATCTGGCGGTGTGTTGCTTGTGCCATCTGGTGGACCTTTTGCTCTTGTGTTTTCGTCACCCTGAACTCGTTTCAGGGTCCATCTGGCCACTCGCATTGCGGTTCGTGGGGAGGGATGGATGCTGAAACAAGTCCAGCATGACGAGCTTTTGAAGGGACGGGATCAACGCCGGGACTTTTCAGCCTCAGGCGGCTTCGGGCACCACGACGGCGTCTGACAGCGCGGCAAGGTTCAGGACCATGACCATCTTGTCGTCAATCGCGGCAAGGCCTTCGAGGAACGGCACCACCGTATCGCCTGCCGAAGTGGGCGGCGGGGGCTGCAGGGTTTCGCTGTCGAGCGTGACGATGTCGCTCACCGCATCGACGATCCAGCCGGAGATCTGCTGGCCCTGCTGCGTCACGATGATGGCGTGGCGCGGGGTGGCCTCGGTCTCGCGCCAGCCGAGGCGTGCGCCCAGATCGATCACCGGCAGCACGGTGCCGCGCAAGTTGACGACGCCTGCGACATAGGAGGGCACGCGCGGCAGGCGCGTGGTGGGGGACCATGCGCGGATTTCGCGGATGGCCATGATATCGAGGCCGAAAACCTGGCCTTCGACTTCGAAGGTGATCAGTTCGCGCAGCATGGTTCTGTGCTCCTTGGTTGGCTTAGTGGGCGGAGTTTTTAGTGGGCAACCCGGCGGACCGCGGCGACGAGCTTTTCGGGGTCGAACGGTTTGACGATCCAGCCGGTGGCACCGGCGGCGCGGGCGCGGGCCTTCTTCTCGTCCGAGCTTTCGGTTGTCAGCACGAGGATCGGGCGGTCACGATGGCGGCTGCCTTCGCGCAGGCGTTCGATCAGGCCGAAGCCATCGAGGCGCGGCATGTTGATATCGGTGATGACGACATCGACCTCGTTCATCGCCAGCCAATCGAGCGCAGCCATGCCGTCTTCGGCCTGCGACACATCGAAGCCGTGGCCCGACAGGGCGTGATTGAGCAGCGCCCGCATGGATGGGCTGTCGTCTACGGTAAGGATCCGGGTTGTGGTTGTAGTCATGGGAGAGGCTCGCTTTTCCGATCAGAACAGTTCGACGTCGCCAGTGGACAAGGCCGGGCGCAGGGTGGGTTGGACGGGTGGTGCAAAACGGTCTTCTACCGTGCGCAGGCGGACCTGGCCCGACGCGGGGCGGAAATCGACACGGCGCGCGCTGGTGCCACCCAAATCCTCGCGCATCAGGGCAATGCCTTCGCGGCGGAGGAATTCGCGGGCGAATTCGGCGTTCATCGTGCCAATCTTCATCATGTTGCGATTGACGTTCGCCCCGCCATAAAGGTGGGCCTTGAGGTTGCTTTTGCGGGCACCACGGCTGAGCATCTGGTTGACCAGAAGCTCCATCAGATAGACGCCGTAGTGTTCGTCCACTTGTGTGCCGGGCAGATTGGCGGGGGGTTCTGACAGCAGGAAATGGTTCATGCCGCCGACCTTGCTTTGCGGATCGAACAGGCACGTGGCCACGCACGATCCGAGCACGGTGGAGTATTCGATTGATGCGTTGGCGCTGGCAAGGGCCTGCCCTTGCATGACGGTGACCCGTTCAAGCGGCGGTGCGCCCGATGGATTTGGGGGGATGGGGGATTCGAAGCTCATCTTACGCCGCCTTGCTGAAGGCGTGGCGGGCGATGGAACCCAAAGGCGCGACGATGCGCGCGGCACCAAGGTTGATTGCAGCGCGGGGCATGCCGAAGACGGTGCAGGTCGCCTCGTCCTGCGCAATGGTACGCGCGCCTTTCTGGGCCATCGAGAGCAGGCCTTGTGCGCCATCAGCGCCCATCCCGGTCAGCAGGATGCCGACTGCACGGGGACCGATGATCTCGGCGACCGAAGCGAACAGCACATCGACGCTGGGCATGTGGCCGGAGACCGGTTCGCCGCTGCGCAGCTTGCAGTGGAAGGTGCTGCTGCCGCCAATGGAGAGGTGCCGATCATCGCCGGGCGCGAGATAGACGTGGCCATCCCGAAGCGGCATGTCGGGTTCGGCAATCATGATCCTGGGCGGGCACGACTGGTCGAGCGTGCGTGCGACGGCAGGCGCGAAGCGGGCGTTGATGTGCTGCACGATCAGGGTGGGCGGGCAATCGGCAGGAAAGCCGGAAAGCACCGTCTGCAGTGCCTCCACGCCGCCGGTGGACGAGCCAATGGCGATCAGCGCGGGGCGATCGGCCAGCGTGCCGCGCACTTCGGCGGCTATGCGGGTGATGGTTGAGGGTGCTGCGGCGGGTGCGCGGGGTGAGAAGCGGACCTTGGCGGCCTCGCGGATCATCTGTGCCAGCATTCCGGCATCGTCGAGACCCATGCCGCCGCCTGACTTGGCGTAGCAATCAACCGCACCGAGAGCGAGCGCACGGGCGCTCATGTCGTTGCCTTTCTGCGTGGAGCCGGAGACGATGATCACCGGGGTCGGGCGCAGTTGCATGATCTTGGCGAGGAAATCGAGGCCGTTCATGCCGGGCATTTCGATGTCGAGCGTGACGACGTCCGGGTCCAGCTCGCGGATCACTTCGCGGCCTTCAGCGGCGTTGGCGGCGGCGGCCACAACTTCGATGTCCGGCTCCTTGCCCAGCCGGTTCATCAGGATGGCGCGCATGGTGGGAGAATCTTCAACGATAACGACGCGGATGGTCATGCGGCCCTCTTGCGGTAGATGGTTGGACCCTGGGTCGACAGCAGATCGAGCGCCGGACCGGTCACGCGTTCGGAATGACCGATGTAAAGCCAGCCGCCGGGGGCGAGCTTCTCGGCAAAACGATGCACGAGCCGTTCCTTGGTGGGATTATCGAAATAGATCATCACGTTGCGGCAGAAGATCGTGTCAAACTGCCCCTGCATCGGCCAATCACCCAGCAGGTTGAGCGACCGGAAGCGGGCAAGTTGCTGCACTTCGGGCGCGATGGTCGATTCCTCGCCGGTGCTGCGCGTCCAGTGGCGGCGCAAGCCATCGGGTACGGGCTTCAGATCCTCGGTGCGGTAGGTGCCTGCGCGGGCCTTGGCGATGGCGTGCGTGGCAATGTCGCTGGCCAGCAGACGCAGATCGCGCTTGGCGATGTTTGCGCCAGCGGAAGCGTCTTCGCCCAGAAACGTCATCAGCAAGGACCACGTTTCCTCACCGCTGGAGCAGCCTGCCGACCACAGACGCACTTTGCCGCCGCTTTGCAGCCGCTGGACATAGCCTGGGCGCACTTCGCGGGCGAAGTGTTCAAAGTGGTGGGCTTCGCGGTAGAAGAAGGTGTGGTTAGTCGTCAGTGCGCAGATCGCCTTGGTGCGCTCAGTCGCGTCTTCACGAATGCGGATGACATAGGCACCGAATGTCGCGCAATTGGCGTTGCGCACCAGTGGGGCGAGGCGTGAATAGACCAGCATGGCCTTTCCGCTGGACAGGACGATGCCGGCTTCCTTGTGCGTGATTTCCGAAATCGCGCGGAAGTCTGCCTCGTCGAACACGCCGGGGCTGACCCCGGGCATCGACGCATCAAGGGCGTCCATCAGGCTCATGCGGCTTCTGCCAGCGGAGAATTGCCGCCCGCAGACGCGAGGCTGCGCGAGACGAGGCTGTCGACATCGACAATCAGCGCGACACGGCCATCACCAAGGATGGTAGCACCCGCCACGCCCTCGACCGAGCGGTAATGCGTGTCGAGGCTTTTGATGACGACCTGGCGTTGATCGCAGATCGCATCGACCAGCAGTGCGGCGCGGCCTGCGCCCTCGGTTTCGACCACGATCAGCACGCCATCGCGCGGGTCGGTGCAGGCACCGGCTGCTCCTACGGACTGGCTGAGCGGGATCACCGGAATGAACCGTCCGCGCACGTTTATCATGCAGCGGCTGGCACCAAGGCCCTGAACTTCGTTGGGTTCGGGGCGCAGGCTTTCCACCACATTGGCAAGCGGCACGACCAGTGTCTGGTCACCCACGTTGACGACCATACCATCGGAAATGGCCAGCGTCAGCGGCAGGGTAAGCGTGAATGTGGTGCCCTTGCCGGGTTCGGAATCGATGGTGATGCGCCCGCCCAGATCCTTCACGTTCTGGCGGACTACATCCATGCCCACGCCGCGACCGGACACATTCGTCACGGTCTGCGCGGTAGAAAAGCCCGGTGCGAAGATCAGCAGGTCGATCTCCTCCTTGCTCATCACCGTATCGGGCGAGATCAGGCCTTTTTCGACCGCCTTGGCAAACACGCGTTCGCGGTCGATGCCCTTGCCGTCATCGCCAATGCGGATGAGGATGCGGCCAGACCGGTGCTCTGCCGAAAGCGTCAGCGTGCCCTCGGCGGGCTTTCCGGCAGCGATGCGTTCGTCCGCCTGTTCGATGCCGTGATCTACCGCATTGCGGATCAGGTGAGTCAACGGCTCGCCCAGACGCTCGATGACAGTCTTGTCCAGTTCGGTCGTCTCGCCCGACACTTCGAGCTTCACGTGCTTGCCGGTGGAAGATGCAAGTTCACGCAGGATGCGTGGCACGCGGCTGAACACCGAGCCGATCGGCTGGGCGCGGATCGCCATGGCCGATTCCTGGATGTCGCGGGTCAGCCCTTCGATCATTGTCATGTCTTCGGCCACAGCGAGGCCCTGATCGGCCAGCCGCTGTGCCATCATGGCCTGCGCGATAACGAGTTCGCCCACAGCGTCGATCAGCTTGTCGAGCTTGCCCAGTTCAATGCGGATTGACTGGCCGGGTGCAGGCGGTGCTGGCGGTGCCGAACCCGTGCGCGCCAATTCGGGGTCCGGGGCAAGCGGCGCTTCGACGGGCGCCGGAACGGCGGAGGCAGGAGACTGCACCATCGCCGCCACGGGCGCGGCAACAGGAACTGCAATGGGTGCGGTTGCCACTGGTGCAATTGGTACCGGCGGTTCAGGATATTGCACCTGCGGCATGTCTGCTTGGGCACCAAAGGCCAAAGAGCAGTCGTCACCGACGAAATCGAAGATGTCGCGAACCGCATCTTCGCCCACGCTGGCGGGGAAGCTGAATGCCCAGCCAAGATACCCCGTACCGACATCAAAGCCGTCGAGGGGCGGGATCGAGGATATGTCACACAGTTCGCAAACGCCGCCCAGTTCGCTCATTTCGCGCAGCATCAGCAGCGGTTCACTGCCATTGCGCATCGCCGCAGCATGGGGCCGCACGCGAACTTGCCAGCGGGCTTCGGGGGCAACAGCAGCCGGGGCCATGTCATCCGAAATGTCATCCAGCAGGGCGTCGAGATCAAAGTCGAAGTCGAAATCGTCGCCCGAACTGTCAGCCACTTCGGCCTTTTCAGGTTCAGGGGCGGGCGCAGGAGGGGGGGGAGCGGCAGCAACTGGCGCTGCTGGTGCTGCACCCGCATTGGCCGCCATCGCAGCGGTCATTTCCGCCTGCAGCGCGGCATCCTCTGGCGGCTCACCACTATCGCGCGCAGCGGTAACGTGGTCGCTCAGTGTATCAAGCCCGCCGAGCATCAGGTCGATCAGCGGTTCGGTAATCGGCACGGTGCCATCGCGCACATCCGAAAGCAGTGTTTCGAAAGTATGGGTGAAGCCCTGCAGCGCGATATAGCCGAACGCGCCCGCGCCGCCCTTGATCGAATGGACTGCCCGAAACACCGCGTTGACGGTATCGCTGTCCTGCGTGCCATCGCGGCAGGCCGCAAGGCCTTGCTCTGCGGCTTCGAGCGACTCCTCGCACTCGGCAAAGAAGATGGCCTGGATTTCTTCGGCGGTCATGCGTGAATCCCTGAAAAGAGTTCCTCGCCAAGCCCGGTGAGCTGGGCCACGTCGCGCAATGTCTGCGAAGGCTCGATCACCGCGCCTTCACCGGTTTGGCGGGCGCTGACGAGCAACTGGAGCATGGCCTGGCCGATGTGCTGGCACTCGCGCGCATCGATCCGCAGCGGGCCGGAGCCGAGTGCTGCAATCATTTCAGGCAGCAGCGCTTCGGCTGCGGCGCGATCGCAGCGCGCGGGCAAAGTGATCGATGGCGTGACCGACGACATGAAGATGCTCTTCCTCCGACTCGACTAAGGCGGCTCTACTTGGCCGGTCCGGGGGAATCGGACACGGCATCATGGTTCGAAGAGATAGGGCATGAGGGCAAAGGCCGCCTTTCGCGTACCTTAGGGTGAGATACGTAAGGGGCGGCACAGGAATTGGTCGGCTCTGCGCGCGTAAAGGAATGTGGACGGCATAATCACGCCAGTTCAAGAGGTTCCTTCAAATGCATGATGCTCGCGTACTCGTTGTCGATGATTCCGCCGCTATGCGGGCGCTGTTTGCCGATATTCTCGATCAGGCAAAGAACGTGACGGTTGTCGGTGCGGCGTCCAGTGCCAACGACGCCCGAGAGCAGATCAAGGAACTGCGCCCCAACGTGGTCACGCTCGACGTGGAAATGCCGGGGATGAGCGGGATCGAATTCCTGGAAGAGCTGATGGGATCGAACCCGATTCCGGTGGTCATGCTCTCCAGCCTTACGCAGGCGGGCACTGAAACTTCGCTCAAGGCCTATGAGCTGGGCGCGGTGGAATGCTTCCCCAAACCTTTGAAGGCCACGCCCGAACAGTTTGCCAAGACCGTGGGCCAGTTGGGCAAGATCGTGCTGGCGGCGGCCAACAGCAACGTCAAGGACCGGCGCGCCCCGCGTGACACCACCAGGGTTGCCAAGGTGGCAGAAACGAACTTCGAATGGAACGGCCACATCCTTGCGATCACCGCATCGATGGGCGGGATCGATGCGCTGACGCAGATCCTCGGCGATTTTCCCGAAAAGTGCCCGCCCACAATCATCACGCTCAATGCCGAGCCGGCGGTGGTTGAAACATTCATCAAACGCATGGATGGCGAGCTGAAATGCGCGGTAAAGGCCGCCAAGGATGCCACGCCGCTTGTGCCGGGCACAATCCACATCGCCTATGACCCTGAGCGTCACGCGGTGATTGAACCGGGCACACCTGCCAAGCTGCGCCTGATCGACCGCGATCCGGTGGACGGCGTGCGCCCTGCGGCCAACCTGCTGTTCGGATCAATCGCGCGCGGTGCGATCCCGGCGGCTGGCGCTGTGCTGACCGGCATGGGCCGCGATGGTGCCAAGGGCCTGCGCCTGATGCGCGATGCCGGGTGCAAAACCTTCGTGCAGGATCGCAAGACCGCAATGGTGGCCGAAGCGCCAAACGCTGCAATGGACATGGAAGCGGCTGACAAGGAACTGGGGCTTGGCGATCTTGGCGAGGCCCTGATCGCCTGCTGCCATACGGGCTGACATTCTTCCCGCATCCAGCTTCCCGCGCGAACCGTCCCCATTCGCGCGGGTAGAAAGGAAGCCCGGAGCCTCATGCCGGCTCCGGGCTTTTTCTGTGTAAGGCGGGTGACGTTGAACGGGTCACTTCGTCACCCTGAACTTGTTTCAGGGTCCATTTATCCACCCACACTGTAGCTATTGTTGATAGATGGATGCTGAAACAAGTTCAGCATGACGATTTGGTAGCTGCAAATTGTTGCCGTCTTGAAGGCCCTTACGCAGCAATGCTGCGCAGCATAGCCTCGCGGATTTCGATGAAGTCCTGCCGGATCACTTTGAGCGTGGTGGGGTTGAACCGTGTCACGCAATCAAGGATCGCCCCGCGTGCGGACTGATAAAGCTGCACCAGCGCCTTGGCTGTAGGGTTCGACATATCGATACCCATTTGCAGTGCGGTAAGCGCGGAAATGGCGCGGGTGAGCGCGGCGCTCTTGGCCGAATTGTCACTGCGTTCCTGCGCGTGCAGCGCGCGGCCGATCGATCCGATAACCTGTTCAAGACACAGATCGACCAACTGGCCCGAATTCGCGCCTGAAACCCGCGCATCGAAATCGACGCGGCGGTAGGCTTCCGATGGATCATTGCGGTGATGCAGCATCAGTTGTCACTCCCGTTCCACGCGTCGATCTGGGCCTTCAGGAAGGACAGCGTCGATTGCGAATTGCTGACCCGCGTGTCCATCGAGGCGAAGCGCTGGACCAG
Source organism: Novosphingobium sp. (assembly GCF_030696665.1). Lineage (GTDB taxonomy): Bacteria > Pseudomonadota > Alphaproteobacteria > Sphingomonadales > Sphingomonadaceae > Novosphingobium. Next base: position 66,297 of record NZ_JAUYRV010000040.1, on the reverse strand, counting down.
CCGCTGGCGGAAGTCCTCCTGCTTCGTGGACAGCGTTTCGGTCTTCTCGGTCAGCGTCTTTTGCAGCGCGGTATAGCGCGTGATCGAACTGCCGAGAGAGGTGCCGCTGACCGCCGAGGCGGAGCGCGCGATCTTGTCGATGGAGGCATAAACGCCGTAAAGTCCGGTCGTCCACATCGCGCCCGCCTCATCAGGTGAATCCTGCAGCGTCTTGGCAAGGCGCGCAGTATCGAGGCTGAACGTGCCGTCGCGCTCGGTCTTCAGACCAAGGTCCGAGAACGTCGCAGGCGCACCGGTGGCGGCATTGGGCATGATCGTCGAACCGGCCAGCGTAATCAGCGATGTGCGCAGCGCGCGCGCGCCGGGATCATTGTTCAGATCGCCGCTGTCCTTGTTCATCGCGGCGTTCAACTGCGATGCCACCTCGTTCAGCGCAGCGACCAGATCGGTCATGGCGGTGGTGATACCGCTGGAGGGATCGCTGAAGTTGATCGTTGCGGGGTTGCCGATGTTGGTCGCGGTCAGCTTCAGGTTGAGGCCGGGCGCAACGTCGTTGGCGGTGTTGCTTTTTGACGTGTAGTCCACCCCGTCGAGCGTGAATGCTGCATCGGTTGCGGTGGATTTCAGGCGGGTGCCAACCGTGGCGGGCGTCCAGGCCAGATTGGCAAGGCCTTCCTCGCCGACGGTCTCGGTCGCCTCGATCTGAAAGCCGCTGGTCGCGCCTTCCTTGCCGCGCAGCACGATTTGCGCACCGGACGTGCCATTGGCGACATAGGCCGAAACCCCGGTGCCCGCAGCGTTGATGGCGGCAGCCACATCGGTCAGCGTCGCACCACTGGGGATGGCAATGTCGACCGCGTCCTGCGTGGTGTCAGCGTTGAAGGACGTGCCTGATACCGTGCCGAAGCGCAGCGTCAGTGTGCCCGATCCGACCGTGGACGTGGCCGAAGTGTAGGCGGGTGTCAGCAGCTTCTGCGAATTGGCCAAGCTGGACACTTCAAGGCTGTAGCTGCCGCTACCGGTGGCGGTGCCTTTGCTGACGGTGGCCACATTGGCGTTTGAAATGGACGGCTTCACCGCCAGATCGCCGGTGCGGATCAGCGAGCCGATGGATGAGGACAGCGTGCTCATCAGCGACTTGAGGTTCGACGCGCTGGAGATCTGTGCGGTCAGCTTCTCGTTTCTCGCCGCAAGCTGATCAATGCGGGTGGCGAACTGCGCGGCGGCAAGCTGCTCTGCCAGCTGCGCCGTGTTGATGCCGCTGCCTGCGCCCAGAGTCTGGACGATCTGGGCGGTTGCCGATGTCGATGCTGTGGCTGATGCGCTTTCCATAAGGACTAGAACGGCGGGGCGGCGGTGCGGTTAAGCTGCACAATCGCTTCAGGACGGCCTTCGGCATCGAACTGCATGTGGATGGGCAAATCGATCGACGGCAGTTGCGGATTGTCGCCCCGCTTCAAGGACATGACGAAGGCCAGCACCGAGGCGATGGCGGCATACAAATCCTCGCGGATCATCTGGTTTTCGCGCGTGGTGAAATAGACCGAGCGGGCGAGTGGCGGGATCTCGATGGTCGGCACGCCCAGTTCCGCGGCCAACTGGCGCATCGCCAACGCTTTCTCGCCACGCCCCTTTGCCAGCACCACCGGGGCAGGGGCAAGGTCGGGGTCATAGGTCAGCGCCACCGAGAAGTGCGTCGGGTTGGTGATGACGAACTGCGCCTTGGCCATCGCGCCCTGCATCGCGCCCATCGCCAGCTGGCGCTGCTTGTTGCGCACGGCGGCCTTGTTTTCGGGCGAGCCTTCGGATTCCTTGTGCTCGTCCTTGATCTCCTGCAGCGTCATGCGCAGGCGGAAGAAGCGGCGGATCCACAGGATCGGAAAGTCCAGCAGCGCGATGATGACCAGCCCCGCCGCCAGCGCAAAGGCCAGCGAGGTGATCGCGTCCCACGCCTGCACCAGCTGTCCGTGAATGTCGCCGTGGCCAAGGCCGATCAGCTTCGAAACCTCGCCCGAACCCCACCACCAGGCAATCGTGCCCATCAGCGCCAGCTTGGCCAGACCCTTGCCCAGCTCGATCCACCCTTGCGTGCCGAACATGCGCTTCAGCCCCGACATCGGGTTGATGCGCGATGCCTTCGGCGCAAGGTTGCCCATGTTCCAGCGGCCATCGGACAGGCCGATTTGCGCAAACACCGATGAAGCCAGCACGACAGCGCCCAGCACGAACACCGGCGGCAATACTGCCACCAACGCGCCGATCAGCAGCTTGTTCGGCGTGAAATCCTCAATCGCCGCGCGATCCAGCGTGAACGAGGCACGCAGCGTGTCCTGCAATGCATCGAACAGCCACGGCCCGGCAAACTTCAGCCACACCGCACCCACAGCCACGCCCACCGCCGTCGCCAGTTCCTTCGAGCGCAAGACGTCGCCGTTCTTGGCGGCGTCCTTTTTGCGCTTCTCTGTAGGGGCAAAGGACTTCTCGCCCTCCTGCTCGGCCATCGCAGCGCGCCCCCTATTGCGCGATCAACGCGGCGGCCTGGCCGACAGCGGTGGCGGAGATTTCCACCATCACGTCGGTCAGCATCGGCGCGGCGGCGATCATCGCGGCAAGGCCTGCCAGCACGCCCGCAGGCAAGCCCAGCGAGAACAGGTTGAGGCTGGGGGCAGAGCGGCTGATGATGCCCGTCGTCACCTGCACCAGCAGCAGGATCAGCGTGACCGGCAGCGCGATCAGCAGCGCGGTGACGAACATCTGCCCGGCAAACTGCGTGATCAGCTCCATCCGGCCCGGTGCGAGCCACGGCGTGCCCGGCGGGAACGTGGCGTAGCTATCGACCAGCAGCGCAATCCAGTTGAGATGCGCCCCGGTGCCCAGAAAGATCACCGTCAGCACCACCGCGAAATACTGCCCCATTGCGGGCGAACTTGCGCCGCTGACGGGATCGGCGGTGGTGGCGATGGACATACCCATGCCGCCGCCGATGATTTCCGCAGCCAGCGTCGGCGCGGCGAACGAGAGCTGCAACGCAAACCCGATGGCCAGGCCGATCACCACTTCGTTGGCAGTCGCCAGCAAGCCGTTCACCGACAGCAAGGCAGGCGGCGCGGCCATTGGCGTCCACGCGCAGATCAGCAGCGCAATCGCTCCGGTCACGATCACGCGCACCTGCGGCGGCACTGTTGCTGCACCAAACAGGGGCGCAGCAAACATCGCCGCGCCAATCCGCGTCATCACGAACATCCAGCGCCAGAAATCGGCCTCAAGCGCGCCAAAACCGAAGTTGAGTTGCAGCACTGCGCTATTTGCCTGTCATCGCTATCTGCTCGAAGATTTCCTTGGTGAAATCCCCGATCAGGCCAAGCATGGCCGACCCAAACAGCACGAGCACCAGCGCAGTAATCGCCAGCTTGGGCACGAACGTCAGCGTCTGCTCGTTCACCGATGTGGCGGCCTGAATGACGCCGACGACCAAGCCGACCGCAAGCGATGCGAGCAGTACGGGCGCCGCCACCAGCGCGGTGATCCACAGCATCCGGTCTGCCAGCGAGAGGAGGGAGGCGGTGTCGTCCATCATCCGAAACTCGCCGCAAGGCTGCCCATCAGCAGCGCCCAGCCATCGACCAGCACGAACAGCAACAGCTTGAACGGCAAAGAAACAATCGTCGGGCTCATCATCATCATGCCAAGGCTCATCAGCACGGATGAGACGACGAGATCGATCACCAGAAATGGCAGGAACAGCATGAAGCCGATCTGGAAAGCGGTCTTCAGTTCACTCGTAACGAAGGCCGGCAGCAGGATCGAATAGGGCACGTCCGCCGTGCTGGCAAAGCGCGGGGCCTTGGCCATATCGGCAAACATGCGCAGGTCCGTCTCGCGCGTCTGGCGGATCATGAAGCCGTGAAATTCACGCCCGCCTGCCGCCAGCGCCTGCTCCGCGCCGATCTGGCCGCTGGCATAAGGCTGGATCGCATTGGCGTTCACCTTGTCGAGCGTCGGCCCCATGATGAACAGCGAAAGGAACAGCGAAAGACCGATCAGCACCTGATTGGGCGGTGATTGCTGCAGGCCCATCGCCTGACGGAGGATGGACAGCACGATCAGCACACGGGTAAAGCTGGTCATCATCAGCACCAGCGAGGGCAGGATCGTCAGCAGCCCCATGATGAGCAGGAGCTGCAACGAAAGCGACAGCGAACCGCCGCTCTGTGCGCCTGCCATCTGGCCGAACGCGCGGTCAAGCGCGCCCGAAAGGGCCGCAGGTTCCTGTGTGGGAGCCGGACCTACCGCCGCCATCGCGTGATGCGGCAGCAGGACCAACGCGGTCGTCAGTGTGGCAAAAAGGCGCTTCACTGCACTTCCTCCGATTCAACCTTTGGCACGTCAGTCTTTTCACGCGCGGGCGCTTCGGCCAGCCGCACAAGTCCATTCTTCCCCGCCGAGACGAGAATTTCGCGCCCGTGGAATTCCAGCACCGCCAGCCGCAGCGTGGGGGAAAGCATCTGCGTTTCGATGATCCGCACCGATTTCGGCGCATTGCCGCCCATGAAGCGGCCTTCCATGCGCTTGGCGAATTTCAGGCTGGCCCAGATCAGTCCGCCGATCAGCGGCAGCAGGACCAGCAGCTTCAGCACATACCAGAACATCAGGCGTCATCCCCCTTGGTGGCTCTGGGGGCTTTCTTCTCGGGCGATGCGGCAGCAGGTTCCTCGCTATCGGACCCCGCCAGTTCCACGATGCGCAGGCCAAAGCGGTCACCCTGCGCCACCACTTCGCCACGCGCGATCAGCTTGCCGTTGACCATCACATCGAGCAGTTCGTCGGTCATCCTGTCGAGCATCACGACGGATTCTTCGGACAGGCCAAGCACGTCCTTCAGCTTCATGGCTGTGCGGCCGAGTTCAACTGTCAGGCGGACATCGACATCCTTGAGGAAATCAAAACCGCGGGGCTGGAAGGTCATGGGGTCTTTGCCTCTTTATTCAGGAAAGGTGGGAAATCTGGATGGCGACACGGTCTTCGAGTGCGCCAATCGAGCCGTGGGCATAAGTCTTGTCGCCCACCACCAGCGGCACGCTGCGCGCGATGGGCACGGGCAGCACCTGCCCCACCTGCAACCGCGAGATCGTGGCCAGCGGCAGGCGCATATCCACCAGCACCGCGGTCATATCGATCGGCATATCGGCAAAGGGGGCATCGGTGGCCTTGGCCGGGCCGCGCGGCGCCTTGGCCGGGCGTTTGCCTTCGCCATGCGCAAACATCTGGCCCAGCGTGTCCATCGGGAACGCGATGGAAATGACCCAGGGCATGCGGCCCTGTTCCAGCACGTTGAGCGTCAGCGCAGCCACTGGCGTGCTGCCCGGCATCGCCTGAAGCTGCGCCAGGCTGGCATCGCGGCGCACCGCGCGGATGGCACCGCAACTGCCGCCCAGCGCCACGGCAAGGCAGGTGGCGATAAGCTGTTCGATCCGCCCGATCATCAGTTCGGCCGAAAGCGGGAACTCCTTGGGCAGTGATCCGGGCGTATCGCCGGGGCCGCCAAAGGCACGATCCACCAGCCGCAGCACGCTTTCGCCCTCGATGCTGACCATGAACGGGCCGCTGCCAATCTGCATCAGGCTGTTGGCGGCAAGGCGCGGGATTTCCGAACAGAAATCCTCGAAATCGGTCTTCATTGGCTTGGCCGGATTGATCTGCGGCTCCGCCCCGCCCAGCAGTGGCGACAATGCGCCGCGCACAGCCTTGGCCAGACGCTCGCTCATCCGCGCCAGCGCTGGGACAAGTTCAGACGTGTCCGGGCCGGGGCGCAGCAAGGCCGGATCGTGCTGGGCAAGGGCACGTTCGGCAACAAAGGCGCGTTCTGGTTTCATGGGTACGGTTGGCCTCAGGTGGCAATCGGGGTTTTTACTGGACGATGAAGGACTTGAAGTAGACGTTCTCGACCCCGCCAAAGCCCTCGTTCTCGGTCAGGACTTTGTTGATCGTGTTGGTCATCCGCTTTTGAAAACGCGCTTTGCCTTCGGGGCTGACCACTTCTTCTTCCGGCGTGTCGGCAATGGCGATCAGCAGGGCAGAACGGATCGCCAGTTCATGCTTCTTCATCCACAGCACCACGCGGTAATCGCGGCGGGTAGAGGCCGAGATATTGACCTGCAGCAGCGCGTCGGAATCGCGCAGGTTCGATGTGAAATCGTCGGGGAAGTTGTAGTAGATGGTGCGGAATTCGCTGCCGCCGTCGCCATCGGTATCGGCACCGCCCGCTTCACCTTCACCTTCCTTGGCGGCAGGGGCAAAGGGATCTTCCTCGCCCTTGCGGATCAGCTTGGGGTTGTTGTCCACCTTGATGACCTCATGCGGACCGCCGCCGCCGATCACGCCAGCGGCCACCAGCCCGAACACGCCGCCCGCGCCTGCGCCCAACAGCGCAATCGCACCGACGACCTTGATCATCATGCCGCCGCCCTTTTTCTTCTTGGGCTTTTCTTCCTTGTCGCCTTTGTCGCTCATGGTCTGTCTCTCAGAATGGGGAAGTCAGGATCAGGCCCAAAATCAGGCATAGATGCCGCTGTCGCCGGTCTTGTCGGCTGGATCTTCGCGGCGAGTGGATGTTTGCGCGCTGGCGGCCATGCGGGCATCGGTGCGCGCGTTCTGCTGCTGGCCCTGCTGCTGACGTTGGGCGTTGGCGTCGCTCGCCTGCGCGCGCGCATCAGCCTGTGATTGCTGGCTTTGCGATGGGTTCTGGCCGCGCGTGTCCGCCGATGTCGCAGCGGCTTCGCTGCTGGCGTTGACCGCGCGGGCAAAGCCGGGATCGGCGGCGCTCATCGCCACGGACAGGCCAGCATCGGTGCTGTCAAAGCGCATGGAGACGCGCCCGAAATCGGTGTTGGTCACCGCCACGTTGATTGATCGCGGCGATGCGTCTTCGCGTGCGCGGTTGAGCGTGTCGACCAGCGTGGCAAAGTCGATGCGCTCGGCCTTGGCTTCGCTGCGGGTGGTTGTGGCAACCGGCTGAGCATCGACGGCGAGCGGCGCATCGGTGATGACGGCGCTCGGAAGGGCGGCTTCTGCAAGCTGTGGCTTGATGGTTTCGGTGGCAGCTGGTGCGACCTTGCGCGGGGCTGAATCGCCGGGCGTGGCGGTCTGCGTGTCTGCCTCCGCTGCGGCAGGCACAGAGCGCTCAGTCTGCGTTGCAGACGGCACCGTTGACGCTGACGTTAGCGGTGCTGTGGGCGGTGCCTCGCCTTCCGATGCTTGCGCTACTATCGGGGTCGATGCTTTCACAGCCGAGGAAGCGACGCGCGGCGACGCGTTTTTCGGCGTCGCCGGGATCAGCTCGATTTGCGCGCTGTTGGCAATGGCAGCGGCGATAGCAGTGGGGGCAGAGGGGGGTGAGGCGCTGCCCGGTGCGGTGGCAAGTGCGGTGCTGGGCGTGGCAGCCGGGGCGGCGGTTGGTGGTTCGGGCACAACCGGGGCCAGCCTGTCAGGCGCGCCAAAGATTGCGGCGAACAGGGCAATGTCGGGCTGGGGTGCAACTTCGGCTGCGGAAGTCGCTGTTTCGTCGGGAACTTCGGGCAGCGCGTCTGCCGGCGCATCGGCCTCACCACTGCGGGTAGGCACCGGACTCGCCGCTGCGGCTTTCATCAGCATCGCTTGGGGCAAGGGCGTTTGCGATTGGGCGGCAACCATGTTTGCCGCATCCGGCAAAGTCTTGCCGCTTTCCGGCAAAAGAGCGGTTGCCGTTTGTGTCGTTGCTGCCTGTAGCGCTAGCAGTGCATCAAAACTGGGGGAGGGCGCGCCGCTGCCCGGTTCTGCCGGAACGCCTGCGTTTTCCAGCGGTGCGGCGAGCCCCGGGGTCAGGGCTGTCTGCAGGGAAAAGGCAGAGATTTCGGGCATTGCAAGGGTCTCCGGCGGTTGCGTTAACCCTGTCTATTCAAGACCCGTGCCAGATGGCTTCTTGCCGGTGACAGGAATTGTGCCTGCGGCAATTTTCCGTGCGATCAGGCGCTCCTGCGCCTCGGCCCGCTCTTCCACCGCGGCGCGGCGGCGTTCGGCGGCGGCGGCTTCCTGCGCCTTGGCATCGGCAATGCGCTTGGCCGTTTCGGCATCGGCGCGGGTGCCGGTGGTGATGCGGTCCAGCCCGGCGATGAAGTGCCGCAATTGCTGCAGCCCGTGGGCATCGCGTGCATCGGTGCGGGCGGAATAGTCGGCGGACAGGCGGCTGGTACGCTCTACCAGTCCCTGCAACTGCGCCAGTGTGCCTTCGGCCTTGCCTGCCTCGGCCAGCGCGGTCTGGCGGGCGATGTCGCGGATGCGCTCCAGCCGCTTGAGCCGGGCGAGCCGCGCGCGTTCGGCCTTCACGGCCCGATCAATTGCGTCAGCGCGGCAACGCTGGGTGCCATCGGCACGATCTCACGCTGCGGCTGGCTGATGAAGCCGGTCAGCGCTTCATGCATGGTAATCGCACGGTCAAGCTGCGGGTCCGCGCCGGATCGGTAAGCGCCCATCAGCACCAGATCGCGGTTCGCCTCGTAACTCGCCACCAGCGCACGGAAAGTCCGGGCGGCTTTCTGGTGTTCGGGCGCGGTAATGTCGTTCATCACGCGGCTTAGCGATGCGGCGATGTCGATGGCGGGATATTGCCCCCGCTGTGCCAGATCGCGCGACAGCACGATATGCCCATCAAGGATCGAGCGGGCGGTATCGACCACCGGATCGTCCTGGTTGTCGCCATCGGCCAGCACGGTGTAAAGGCCCGTCACCGAACCCCCGCTCTGCGCCGAATTGCCAGCGCGCTCCACCAGCTTGGTGATCGTGGCCAGCGCCGAGGGCGGATAGCCGCGCGCCGCGCCGGGTTCGCCCAGCAACAGCGCGATTTCGCGGCCTGCGTGGGCCACGCGCGTCAGGCTGTCCATGATGAGCAGCACGTTCTTGCCCTGCGCGCGGAAATACTCGGCCAAGGCGGTGGCCATCATTGCGCCACGGATGCGCAGGTTCGGCGCGTGGTCGGCAGGCACGGCGACGATGACCGAACGTTCGCGCTTGGCTCCCTGCATGTGCCGTTCAACAAAATCAGACACTTCGCGCGCGCGTTCGCCAATCAGGCCCACAATCACGATCTCGGCCTCGGCCCCATGCGCGATCATGTCGAGCAGCACCGATTTGCCCACGCCGGACCCCGCCATGATGCCGATGCGCTGGCCTACGCCGAAGGTGGTCAGCGCATTGAGCGCGCGCACACCGGTATCGAAACTGACGCGCACGGGTGAGCGATCCAGCGCGGCGGAGCGCACCCCGCCCGCAGGCCATTCGCGGCGACTGTTGATGGGGCCGCGCCCGTCGATGGGTTTGCCCTCGCCATCCACCGCGCGGCCCAAGAACGCCTCGCCTACCGGGACCATGCCGGGGCGGCCTTCGGGACGGACCTTTGCGCCGGGGCGCAGCAGCACGGGATCGCCAAGCAGCATCATCAAGGTGCGTCCATTGCGGAACCCGATGGTCTCGGCGGTGAGCGAGCCAGACCCGTGCGCGATGCGGCATTGCGTGCCGATGGGCACGGAAAGCCCTGAAACTTCAAGCATTCCGCCATCGCAGGCGGCCAACAGGCCATAGCGCGGCGGGGTGAAATCCGGCTCGCACAGCGCCATGCCATCCAGCAGCGGTTCGATAAAGTTCAGCATTGCCGCAGCGCTTCCACGATGGACAAGCGCCACTGCTCCGGCCCGTTCTCAACCCCGCCAATCGCGCCTTCGACCCGCACCGCGCCGCGTTCCAGCGATGCGTCGGGTTCGAAGTGCCAGTCCTCGGGCAGGCGCGCAGCGATCAGCGCAAGGTCTTCAGGATGAAGGCGAATTACGCGTGCATCTTCGGCACGTGCGAGCATCGCGGCGGCGACTTCGACGCGGCGGGTGAGGCCTTCGGGGTCAAGCGCGGCGGGGGCGATGGCGGACTCGCACAAGGCGATGACAGTTTCGCGCAAGCGGTCTTTCAGATCGGACTGCATCGCGGCGTCGAGGCGCGATAATGACAGCTCGATCTTGCTCCGCGCGGCTTCCTGTTCGGCGATGATTTGCGCTGCTGCTTCCTGCGCTTCACCCATGCCGCGCGCGTATCCTTCGGCCCATGCTTCAGCCACGGGATCAGGCACTTCGGTGTCGTCTGGTGCGTCTTGGTGCGCGCTAGGTGCATCTAGGTGCACTTCAGGAATCACCAGATCGCGGAAGAAACGGCGGTCCCGGGCAAAGCCTGCGGACATGTGTCCGAGGTCCGCCAAGGACACCGCTCTAAGCCTGTCAGACATAGTCATCATCGCCCGCGCCGAACACGATCACGCCCTCGGCGGCGAGGCGGCGGGCGGCGGTGATCATGGCTTTTTGGGCTTCGATCACTTCGGCCATCTTCATGCGGCCACGCGCGTTGATTTCATCGCGGATGCCATCGGCGGCACGTGCGGACATCGAGCGGAAGAACGGTTCGCGCAGTTCCTCGGCAATGCCCTTGAGCGCGGCGATCAGCGCATCGCTGTCCACCTCGCGCAGCAGTGCGCCCATCGATTTGTCGTCGAGCACATAAAGGTGTTCGAACTTGAACATCTCGTTCTCGATGGCCTTGGCCAGCTGGCGGTCCTGCTTGGCGATTTCGGGCATGACGCGCTTTTCGACCGTGCGGGCCGAGGCGTTGATGATGTCTGCCGCTTCGCGCGGGCCACCCATCTTGAGCGCAGCCGATCCGTGGCATTCGGCGATGCGTCGGTCGAGGATTTCCTCAAGCATCGCAATGGCTTCGGGCGCGACCGGGCCGAGCGAGGCGATGCGGTGGACGACCTGGCCCTGAATCTCGTCGGCCAGCCCGTGCAGCACGGCGGCGGCCACTTCGGGATCGAGTTGGACCAGCAGGACGGCAATCGCTTGCGGGTGTTCATCGCGGATCAGCGGCACGATCACTTGCGGCGTGAGCCAGCGGGCGAGTTCGATGGTGGGGGTTTGCGAAGGATCATCGGGCGCGATGCGCTGCATCAGGCTGTCTGCCTTCACTTCGCCCACCGCGCGCGTCATCAGCGAGCGCACTTGCCCCACGCGATCATGCGCGATCAGGCCGAGCCGTTCGGTCTTTTCAACAAAACCCGCGATGGCTTGCGCGATGGCGACCGGGCCGATTTCGCCCAGCGCGCACATCTTTTCGCCCAGCAGGCGCAGTTCGGCGGGTTCCAGTTGCGACAGGATGTGGGCCGCCTGATCGTCTTCCAGCAGCATCACCATGACAGCGGCGCGTTCGGGATCGGAGATCTGCGGTCCATCGGCGATGATTTCGCTCATCTCGCTCATGCGGCACCTTCCTCTTCAGGCTCTTTGAGCATCTGTTTCAGCGCAACCAGCGCGTTGTCGGGCTTTTCAACCACGAGGCGCTGGGCCAGGCTGACTTGCCGGGCGAGCGCTTCGGCATCGACCACGCCGGTCTCCGGGTCTTGCGCAGGCTGGATGGCAGCGGCGACTTCCTGCGCGGTGACTGGCGGGGTTTCGTTCGCGTCTTCAGAGGCTTCGTCATCCTCATCAGCATCGTCGTCCTCGGCAGCCTCGCCCTTCTTGCGCTTCTTTTTCTTGGCCTTGGCGTCATCATCGGCCTTGGCCGGTTCGCGCTTGAATGCCTTGATCAGCGGACGCACGCCGAGCAGCAGGACGAGCAGAACGGACAGCAGCGCCACGCCATTGCGCAGGATCGTGGCGAACCACGGGGTTTCCCAGAAGGGCGCAGGTTCCACCACCACAGGCTTGAACGCGCGCACCGCCACAGCCACCTGATCGCCGCGCGCGGTGTCTGCGCCGACGGCAGCGCTGATCAGTTGCTTGATCTGTTCGATTTCGGCAGGCTTGGCCTTGGCCATCATCTCCGCACTGAGCGCCACGGCGACGGAGAGGCGGCGGACTTTGCCCGGTGTCTTGTTCGATACGGCAACTTCGCGGCCCAATTCATAGGTCTTTGCCGAGCTGGACTCTGTGTTCTGCGGCGTTGGGGCGGCGGCGGTGGGCGGTGTGCCTGCCGGTGCGCCCGGTTGAGCGACAGTGGCGGGCGGCGGCGTGTTGGCCGTGACTCCGGGCACGCCTTGCGCCGTGGCGGCATTGGCCTGCTGCGAGGCGGTTTGCGTTTCCTGCCGGACCACGCCTTCCTTGTCGTAAGACTCGCGCGCCGAGGTGACCTGATCCATGTCGAGATCGACCTGGATTTCGGACGAGAAATTGCCATCGCCCAGCATCGGGGTGAGCAGTTGCGCGATCTGCTGGCGCAGTTTTTCTTCCATGCGCTGCTGCAGTTCGAGCCGGTCACCATCGACGCCACCGGCTTCTGACAGCAGGCGGCCATGCTGATCGACCACGCGCACGGCATCGATCGAAAGCCCCGGCACCGATCCGGCGACGAGGTTGACGATGGCGCGGACCTGGCTGTCGGACAGTTGCCGCCCGTTTTTCAGCTTGGTCATCACCGAGGCAGTGGGGGCGATGTTATCACGCACGAAGACCGACTTCTCCGGCTCGGCCAGATGGACGCGGACCGATTCCACGCCGTCGATCTCCATGATCGTCAGTTCCAGTTCCCGCTCGCGCGCGGCTTTCAGGCGCTGGCCTTCAAGGCCACGGCTGGCGCCCATCGGCAGCTTGTCGAGCATCTGCATGCCGGTTTCGGGCGTAGCGATGGCGCCATCAGAGGCAGCGGCCATGCGCGCTTTATAGAGGTCATCCTCGCCAACGGTGACTGCGCCAGTGCCGCTGTCGATCTGATAGGGGATGGCAGCCTTTTCCAGACTGGCGATCACTTCGGCGCGTTCGCCATCGGACAGCTGGCTGTAGAGCATGCGCTGCGGGGCAGGCGACATGGCCATCCACACCACGGCGGAAAGGCCCGCAGCCGAAACGCCTGCGAACCACGGCAGCATGCGCCGCACGGGTGGGAGTGACAGGAATGCTTTCGCCCGCGTGGCGGGGCTGCCGCCAGCGGGATCGCTTAACGTGCTGAGCATCGAAGGGGATGCGGGATCGGCTAGGTCGGCCATTTAGATCACACTCCCATCCGCATGATGTCTTGATAGGCGTTCAGCAATTTGTTGCGGACCTGCAGCGTGGCTTCGAACGCGACGCTCGATTCCTGCCGCGCCAGCATGACCTTGGCGACATCGACCACTTCGCCCTTTTCATAGGCCGCGCTCATCGCGCTGGCGTTCTGCTGGGTGGCGTTGACGGTATCGAGCGCGCCTTTCAGACTGTCGGTGAAGGAGCCTGCGGGGCCGGATGTGGCCTGCGCGCCTTGCGTGGCGTCGGGCGCTTTGACCTGCTGGAGCAGTTGCGAGCGCTCCATGATCTGCTGACGCAGGGCCATGATGTCCTGAATGCCGGAGGCGCGTCCTCCGATGCCTGAGATGCCGCTCATCGCCGGCCACCCACGGCAATACCGGCTTCACGGAAGCTGGCGAGGCGATAGCGCAGGGTGCGTTCTGAGATGCCGAGCTGGCGTGCGGCGGCGACGCGGCTGCCGTTGCAGGCCTCAAGCGTGGAGATGATGGCGCGGGCTTCTGACATCTGCACGATGTTCGAAAGCTTTGCGTCTGACGTTTCTGGCGCGGCTACGGGTGCGCTGACAAGGCGGGTCGTGCGGTCAAACGCGATGTGTTCCGGCCCGATCATCGGGGCGTTGCCAGCGAGGACCAGCGCGCGGCGGACCACGTTTTCCAGTTCGCGCACGTTGCCCGGCCAGCTGTGTGCGGCAAGCATGGACAGTGCCGCGTCCGAAATCCACGGTGCGGTGGCGGCGTGGCGCAGCGCCATTGCGAAAGCGAGCGGGGCAATATCGTCGGGCCGTACACACAGCGGGCGCAGGGCGAGGGGGAAGACGTTGAGGCGGTAGAACAAGTCAGCACGGAAGCGGCCTTCCTCTACTTCCAGCGGCAGATCGCGGTTGGCGCAGGCGATGACGCGCACGTCCACCTTGATCGGCTGGGTTGCGCCCAAGGGCACCACTTCACCTTCCTGAAGCGCGCGCAGCAGCTTTGCCTGCAGCGACAGCGGCATTTCGGCGATTTCATCGAGCAGCAGGGTGCCGCCGTTGGCCGCGCGGAAGAAACCTTCGCTGGCGGCGTTCGCGCCGGTGAAGGAACCCTTCTGGTGGCCGAACAGCAAAGCTTCGAGCATGGCTTCGGGCATGGCGGCGCAATTGATGGCGATGAACGGCTTGTCCTTGCGGGCCGAGCGTTCGTGGATGAAGCGGCTGAGCACTTCCTTGCCGGTGCCGGTGGGGCCGTTGATCAGGACGGGGATGTCGCTGGCGGCGATACGCTCAGCCAAGGCGAGGACGGACAGGCTTTCAGGATCTGCGGCAATCGGTGCGCCGGGGCGGGCGGCACAGGCCAGCAGCGCGGCAAGGGCAGCCTCGCCCGCACCATCGGCATAGCGCACGGTGGCGATGCGGCTGCCGCTTTGCCGTTCGATCTGGGGCACAGTTGCGCGTTCCAGCAGCACGATCTGCTTGCGCGGGGGCATGGTTGCGCCTTCGAAAGCATCGGCCAACAGGGCTTCACCTTCCGCGCCATAGCTCGAAAGCACCGATGCCGCGCGCTGCACCAGCGCTGCGTGGGCTTTTGAAGCCGCTTCGGTGAACTGCAGAATTCCGCAATCGCGAATCATTTTGAAACCCCTGTTAACCATCAAGTCCGTGACGCATCTTTCGCGCGTAACCGGCAAACAGGTTGAAACTTTAAGGGGGCGGGAAACCCCTAGGGCCAATACCTAGGGGCGGCAGTCTTTTGCCGGGGGGTGGCTTAAAACCGGCTGCACTTTGCCGGTCTTTGTCTCGACAGCCGCGTCGATCCTTCTGGCCCGGCAGTCCTTTCGGGAACACATTACCCAACCGGAGACTGAACAATGGCCGTTATCAACACCAACATCAGCGCCATCAAGGCAACCAATTCCTCGAACAGCGCCAACAAGATGCTCGGCACCGCAATGGAGCGCCTTTCGACCGGCAAGCGCATCAACAGCGCCAAGGACGACGCAGCTGGCCTTGCCATCGCCACCACCATGACCGCACAGATCAAGGGCATGAGCCAGGGCGTGCGCAACGCCAACGACGGCATCAGCCTTGCCCAGACCGCAGAAGGCGCTCTGAACGAAGTCAGCAACATGCTGCAGCGCGTTCGTGAACTGGCTGTGCAGTCGAAGTCTGCCACGTACCAGCAGTCTGACCGCGATGCGATGCAGTCGGAAGTCGGCAACCTCAATGCCCAGATCTCGGACGTGCTGAACAACACCAAGTTCAACGGCAACGCCGTGTTCGCCGTGACTCCTGCTGCACCTGCAGCCGACGGTTCGGACGATGCCACGTTTGAAATCCAGACCGGTGCGAACACCGCCGATACGGTTACCATCGTCAGCAAGGCGTTTGACGGCACCAAGATCTTTGGCGGCACGGACACGACCTACGACCCGGCTTCGACCACACAGGCGCTTGACGTTTCGTCGGTTACCGATGCCTCGACCACGATCGACAACGTCGATGATGCGCTGGCAAACGTGAACGCGACCCGTGCAACGCTGGGTGCAGGCCAGAACCGCCTGGAATCGGCGGTGAACAACCTGAACGACAACATCACCAACCTGTCGGACGCCCGCAGCCGCATCGAAGACACCGACTATTCGGCAGAAACGACGCAGATGGCAAAGGCACAGATCCTTTCGCAGGCATCGACCGCGATGATCGCACAGGCCAACCAGAGCCAGCAGAACGTGCTGTCGCTGCTGCGTTAAGCCACAGAACAGACGCTTACAGAAACGATTGGCGCCCGTCTCCACCGGGCGCTGGTCAAATTGCCCGGCGGCCCTTTCCCAAGGCCGCCGGGTTTTTCTGCGTTCAGGCGGCCAAAGGTTTATCTATGCAGAAGGAGCCGCGCTCTTGTGCTTTGGCGCGGTAAAGTGCGCGGTCTGCGCGTTGCAGCAGATCGTGGCGGTTGTCGGTTGGGCCAATAAGTTCGGAACAGCCGATTGTGGCGGAAACGGTGAAGTCTCCGGCTGTGGACTTTCTTGGGAATCGCAATTGCTCTGCCAGTTGCGCGGCGATTTCGGGGAGCCGGGCGATAAGGCCCGGATCGGTCAGGACCAGCGCAAATTCATCACCGCCAAGGCGCGCCGCCAGTGAATCGTTGAGCCAGGGCGAGCGCAGCACCAATGCCACGGCGCGAAGGAGATCATCGCCAGCGGCGTGGCCCAGCGTATCGTTGACCTGCTTGAAATGGTCGAGATCAATCAGCATCAGGGCAAGACGTTCGCGCGAGATCTTTGCCTTGTCGACGCAGGAATCGATGTAGGACACGAACTTGTGCCTGCTGGCGATCAGCGTGACCTCATCGGTATTGGCACGTTTGGAAAGCTCTGTGATCGACCGGTGCCGTTCGGTCACGTCTTGCAACACGCCGATCAGGGCCACGACGCGGCCTTCCTCCAGTTCAGGCTCGCCAATCGTGCGCACGCGCTTTGCCGTGCCGTTGGCCGCGACAAAATCCAGCTCAAGATCAAAGCATGTGCCCGACTGGGCCGCCGCATCGAGCGCAGCCTTAAGCCGTTGGCGATCGGTGGGTGGATAGTATGACAGCGCATCGTCGAGCGCTTCGGTTTCGGTAACCGGAACACGGTGAATGTCGTAGATGCCTTCTGACCAGATCGCCCGGCCAGTGCCCAGATCGAGCCGCCAGCAACCGATGGAGGTCAGCCGCTCTGCCTGCCGGAACTGGCGCTGGGCGCGTTCCTTTTCAGCCAACATGGCCTTGAGCAGCACGGCGTCTTCAGACAGGGCGATGCTGGAGAGGCGCGATTGCAGCATGGCTTCGACGCCGCGTGCGAAGGAAATGAGCCGCGCGCTGTCGGCGGCGGTGAAGGCGCGGGGCTTGGAATCAATGACGCAGAACGCGCCTATCCCGGTGGCCGGGGCATCGGGGTGCGGACGCAGGCGCAGCGGCGCGCCGGCATAGAAGCGGATGTTGGGATCGCCGGTGACCAGCGGATTTTCGCGGAACCGGGCGTCGAGGTGCGTATCGGGCACGACCAGCAGGCTGTCTTGCGCCACGGCGATGCGGCAGAAGGACTGCTCTATCGGGGTCTGCTCTGCCGCAATGCCGCGCCGCACAAGGAACCGCTGGCAATCTGTATCGAGCGCCGAAACAATCGCCATCGGGCAATCGAACAGCACACTGCCTGCCTCGACCAGATCGGCGAGGCCTTCATCCCGGGCTTCGAGCAGATTATCAAGCAGGTACACGCGACGACTCCGATCCGGCTTTGCAAAACCAGATGCGCGCGTGGAAGTTAACGATTTCGTAAGGGTGCGACGAAGCGTTTGAGAAATAGGCTTTTTCGGACGTTCACCCTGTCAGCAGGATCGACATGCGGCGGTTGCGGGGGTCTGCCGGATCGTTCTGGATCAGCGGTTCGCGGTCGGCCACGCCTTCGATGCGGCGGAAGCGAGGTTCGGCGATGCCCTGGCGAGTCAGCGCCTGACGGGTGGATTCAGCGCGGCCGGCCGAAAGCGACCAGTTGTTGGCCACACCGTTTTTCCAAGGCAGCGAATCCGTGTGGCCGCGCACGGTGATCTGCATGGGTTCCGTTGCAATAGCCTGGCCGATGGCGCGCAGCAGTTCGGCAGCGTCGGGCGTCAGCACCGTGGTGCCGATCAGGAACATCGAGAAATCGGCATCATCGACCAGATCGAGGCGCACGCCGTCGGCGGTTTCGGAGATGCGAACCTGCCGCGCCAGCTTGCGCAGCTTTTCCGATTGGGCGAGCTTTTGCGCGATCTTTTCCTTCATCGCTTGCGTGCGCTTGGTCTTGCCGCCGCCTTCCTTGGGGCCGCCGGTGGCATCGCGCGGGACGGTGAGGGTTTTGTTGCCGGTCTGCCCGGCGCGGTGTGGGTAATCGTCCACATCGGTGAGCGAGGAGCCGCCCAGCACGCCAGAGCCGCCCGCGCTGCCCTGCCGTACTTTCACAAGGGTGGGTGTGAAGTAATCGGCAATGCCCTTGCGCTGCTTTTCGGTGGTAGCACCCAGCAGCCACATCAGCAGGAAGAACGCCATCATTGCGGTCACAAAGTCGGCATATGCAACCTTCCACGCGCCGCCGTGATGGCCACCTGCAACAATGGTGATCTTCTTGACGATGATCGGTTTGGGCGGCTCGATTTTGCCTTTTGCGGGTGCTTTGGCCATGATTCAGGTATCCTAGCGCCCGCGCAGGGCATCAAGGAGTTCTGACAGACCGGGGCGATAGGCGTGGCCGAGGCCAGAGCGGGCGCTTTCAACGACCAGTGGCTGCGGCCAACCGTGCAAGGATGCGATGATCACCTGCTTGACCGCCTGATAGATCATCTCGTCCTGTTCAAGCACCTGCTTGAGGCGGCCTGCGATAGGGCCGACGATGCCATAGGCGAGCAGAATGCCAAGGAACGTGCCGACCAGTGCCGAGCCGATCATGCCGCCCAGGATCGATGGTGGCTTGTCGATGGAACCCATCGTCTTGACCACGCCAAGCACGGCGGCGACGATGCCCAACGCGGGAAGCGCGTCGGCAAGGCCCTGAATGGCGTGTTGCGCTTCGTGCTCTTCGTGGAAGTGCGTTTTCATTGCGTGGTCCATCACGTCTTCCACCGCGTGAACCTCAAGCGTGCCGGAGGACACGACGATCAGCGTCAGCGTGTCACAGATCAGCGAGGTGAGCGCGTGGTTGGCGACAAGACGCGGATATTCGGCGAAGATCGGCGAGTTCTTGGGGTCTGTGACATGGCTTTCCAGCGCGACCGGACCATCGCTGCGCAGGATCTTCATGAGCTTGGTGCACAGCACGATGGCGTCTACGTGATCCTGCTTGTTGTGCTTTGGCCCTTTGAACGCCTTGCCAAAGCCGCCGCCGAGGCCCTTCAATTCGTGCATCGAGTTGCCGGTGACGATTGCACCCACAGCCGCGCCGCCGATGATCAGCATTTCGTGCGGCAATGCGTGCAGCACGGGACCAAGATCGCCCCCGGTGATGGCAAAGCCGCCAAACACCATTGCGAGCAGAATGACGATACCGATGGCTACGAACATGAAATGCTATCCCGGTCTGGCAGAACTGCGATCAACGCAGCACGCTGAACAGTGAAAGGTTGGCAAGCTTGGAAAAGCTGGCCTGGCTGGCTTCGAGCACGAGCATGGTGTTTTGCAGCCGCGCGATGGATTCTGTGAGATCTGCGCCGCCCACCTCGGTCTTTTCCGTAGTGCGCTGTTCGGACAGCGCGGTGCGGCGATCAGTGTTGAGATCGATCCAGTTGAGCCGCGAGCCGACCACGGTTTGCGCGGTGGTGATGGCGTTGAGGCCATCGCCCAGCGCGGCGAGCGCGCCATTGGCGGCTGCTGCACCGCCAGTGCCGCTGGTCAGCGCGTCGGCAAGAGTCTTGGTGATGGTGAGCAGATCGACGCTGGCCCCGCCAGACTGGAATTGCAGGAATTCCGGGCCGGTCAGCCCGCGCGAAACAGCCTGACCGCCGCCGAGCGAGATGGTGCCCGCCTGTCCGGTGCCGATGTAAGAAGCGTTCCCGGCGGCATCGAGCGTATAGGCATCGCCTGCACTTTCGCCCCCGAACAGGGCATTGCCCGCGCCATCGCGGGTGTTGGCCAATGAAACGAGATTTTCGCGGATCTGCGCCACTTCCTCACCGATTCCGGCGCGCTGGCTGTCACTGAGCGTGGCTGACGCGGCTTGCGTGGCAAGTTCCTGAAGCCGTGTGACGAAGCTGGTCATCTGCGACATGGCATTGTCAGTCAGCGTAAGGTCAGTCGTGGCGCGATTGGTGGCGGTGGTGTCGATTGCGTCGAACACATCGGCCCGGGCGAGCTGGCGCAGGCGCGAGGCGGCGACGGGATCGTCGGAAGAGCGTTGGAGGCGCTGCCCGCTCGACATTTCGGCCTGCGTCTCTTCGGCCTGGCTGCGCAGGGCGTTGAGATTCATCAGCGAGCGTTCATAGAACGCAGCGGTTGAAGTGCCGAAGATCGTGCTCATGGCTGATTACCTGCCGTTCATCTGATGGCGAGAAGAGTGTCAAAGATATCGGATGCTACCTGCATGACCTTTCCAGACGCCTGAAAGGCCTGCTGGAATCTTACTAGGTTGACCGCTTCCTGATCGAGGTCGACGCCCGATTGCGCCGAAAGAGCGACCTTGGCGGTATCGGCGATGGTCTCAAGCGCACCCAATGTGACATTGCGGCCGGCAAGCGTGCCTGAAACGTCGAACAGGATAGCGTCCATCGTGCCAGCGGGATCAACTCCGGCCAGCGCGGTGCGGATGGCAGTGAGGTTCGATGCATCGCGGCTGCGCGGGGCGCTGCCCGCAGGCGCGGTGGCGATCTTGCGACCGTCGGTTGCCACCAGCGTGAGCGTGGCCATGCTGTTGCCCGAAAATATCGCTGTGCCGGAGTTGCCATCCAGATCGTCGCCACCGGTTTGCGCGGCGTTGACATCGGTCACCATGTTATCGACCAGCGTGTCGAGATCGGCCTTGAGCTGGGCGTTCTTGGTGAGCGCAAGCTGCTGTCCGGCCATCGACCCACCGGCAAGGGTGAGCGGGGTGCCACCGACATCGAAGCTGATCGTGCCATCGGCAGCTGTGGCCATGCTGACACTGGCGGCACTGTTGCCAACGACCAGATCGCTGCCGCTGGCTCCGCCGATCTTGACCGCGACTTGCCCGTCAGTGCCGAAAGTGGTGGCGATGTTGCTATAAGTGCTGAGCTGTTCGAGCAGCGTATCGCGCTGATCGAGCAGGGCGGTCTGATCGCTGCTGGCATCGGATGCGCGGGCAAGGCGGGTGTTGGTCCGTGCCAGTTCCTGCGCGATGCGGTTGACCTGCGTCACGCCATCGCCCGCAAGGAAGCGCATGCCTTCGCCCGCTGCGTCCATTTCCTGTCCGGCGATCTGGAAGGTGCCGACCATCGTGCGAGCCTTTTCGATCACCGATGCGCGCAGAGAGGTATCGACGGGGTCTTGTGTCAGCTGTTGCAGCGAGGATTCAAAATCGATGATCGCTTCGAACACGCCCGATTGTTCGATGGCGGATTCAATGTTCTGGAGCGCCGTTACCTCGGCGCTGGCGCGGGCGACGTCTGATCCGGTGCGGCGCACTTCGGCCTGGCGAAAGGCATCGGCATTGCGCACGATGCCATCAAGCCGGACGCCCGAGAGCGACAAGTCACCAATACGGTTTGCGCCGCCGGTCTGCGCCACTTCGCGGAAGTTGGCAGAGCGGCGGACGTAGCCAGTAGACGAGGCGTTGGCGATGTTCTGCGCGGTCAGATCAAGGCCGATCTTGGCCGCCTGAACGCCACTGCGCGCGATGGAAAGGAGGTCTGACGCCATGACTTACTTCGCCTCCTTTGGCGTGGTGGCTGCCGTGGGATCTGCGGGAAGCAGCGCGGCAAGGTGGCGTTCGATCTGCGCGGCAAGGCCAAGCGCGCCCGATTGCGAGGCGATTTCCGCAAAGCGTTCATCGCGCATCTGCACGAACGTCTCGTCCATCTTGCCGAACACGTCATCACCGCCGAAATCGACAGAGCGGGCAGCGGTGAGCATCTGGCGCAGGAAGATTGCCTCGAACTGCTTGGCAGCGCCCGCTAGCTTCTCGCGGTCGGTCGCCGTGACGGGCGTGAGCGAGAGCGAAGGCGCAGATGTGGTGGAAATCGCGGTCATATCACCACCATCTCGGCCTTGAGCGCGCCCGCCTGCTTCAGTGCTTCGAGGATGGCCACGAGGTCTGACGGGCTGGTACCGAGCTTGTTCAGCGCATCGACCAGCGAGGACAGCGAAGCGCCGGGTTTGAACATGGCGACCTTGGCTTCCTTTTCCTCGACGTTGATGTCGCTGCTGGGCGTGATTGCGGTCTGGCCCCGGCTGAAGGCGTTTGGCTGCGAGACTTGCGGCTTTTCATCGATCTTCACGACAAGGCGGCCGTGGCTGATCGCGGCGGGCGAGAGGCGCACCGCGCTGTTGATCACGACCGTGCCGGTGCGGCTGTTGATGATCACGCGGGCCGGGGTCTCAGCAGGCGTGATGTCGAGCATTTCGATCGCGGCCATCGTTGTTGCGCGGGCATCGGCTCCTGCGGGCAGGCGCAGCGCGAGCGTGACGCCGTCCTCGATGGTGGCGGACTGCGGGAACTGGCCATTGATCGCATCGCGCACGCGTTGGGCGGTGAGAAAGTCTGCTTCGAACAGGTTCCAGCGCAGCACTTCGCCGCTGTCAAACCCGGTGGCAACCGCGCGTTCGACGCTCGCCCCTTCGGCAATGCGGCCGACGGTGGGGACATTGACGGTCAGCTGCGACCCATCTCGCGCGGTGATGCCAAGGCCACCGACGGCGAGGTTGCCTTGTGCCATCGCATAGATCTGTCCGTCCGCGCCATAGAGCGGCATCATGACCAGCGCGCCACCGCGCAAGGACTTGGCCTTGCCGATGGTCGAGACGGTAATGTCGATACGTTGGCCGGGCTTGGCAAAGGCGGGGAGTTCGGCGGTGACGAGCACGGCGGCGGCGTTCTTCAGCCCGGGTGAGATGCCTGCGGGCAGTTGCACGCCAAGGCGGCCTGCGGTGCCGCGCATCGCCTGAGTCAGGTATTCAAGGTTGTCGTCACCCGTGCCCGCAAGGCCGACAACGATGCCGTAGCCCGTGAGCTGGTTGGCGCGCACGCCCTGAAACTCGCCGAGATCGCGCACGCGCTCTGCCAATGCCGGGGAAGGCACGAGGGCCGCGAGGCTGAGCAGCAGGGGGACTAGGAACCGGACCATGATCGTCAGCACTCTTTAAAAGGGCGAAATTGCGTTGAAGAACTTGCTCAACCAACCTTCGCGGCTGGCGCGGCCGACCGACCCGTTTCCGGCGTATTCGATGCGCGCATCCGCGATCTGGGTGGAAAGCACGCGGTTTTCCTGATCGATGTCGCCAAGGCGCACGATGCCGGAAAACTGCACCCATTCCTGACCCTGGCTCAGCAGCATACGCTTTTCCCCCCGGACAAATGCCGTACCGTTGGCCCGCACTTCGGCGATG
Source organism: Novosphingobium sp. (assembly GCF_030696665.1). GTDB lineage: Bacteria > Pseudomonadota > Alphaproteobacteria > Sphingomonadales > Sphingomonadaceae > Novosphingobium. The sequence goes on along the minus strand of NZ_JAUYRV010000040.1, from coordinate 43,193 downwards.
GTCACCACGACCTCGCCGGCCAGCGAACTGGTTTGCGAGGCGTTGCCCTGTCCATTGAACGACGATCCGCCCGAAGCATTAAGGGCGTTGGGGTTGAGGAATGACAGCGGCCCGGCCGTGGGTGGGGTGACCGAGAACTGGCCCTGCTTCTGCGTTTTGGCTCCGGCGGTCTTGGCGGTGGTCATGGATTCGACCAGCATCACGCGCAAGGTATCGCCCAGAGCATGAGCGCGGCGGCCTTCGACAAAGCCGATGTAGCCGGTGCTGGCGTTGAAGATCGACCCGGCGGTGGGTGGCGCGGGCTGAACCGCGACCGGTGGGGCAAGGACGGGTTCGAAGCCCTTCTTGGGCTTGGCGGCAGAGGCGGGATCGACGAACCATGCCAGCGCTGCGGCGACAATCGCGCCGACCACAAGCCCGCGCGGCGGCCCTGCGCGGCGGCGGGGTGCGTCCTTGCGGTTAAGCGTGAAGTGGCGGTCAAACGGGGTTTCCATCGGGGTTTCCATCTGGATCAAAGGGTCTGGTTGGCGTTCTGGAGCATTTCGTCGACAGCCGAGATCATCTTGGAATTGATCTCGTAGGCGCGCTGGGTCTCGATCATGTCGACCAGTTCCTCGACGACGTTGACGTTGGAGCCTTCGAGGTAACCCTGACGGATGTTGCCGCGGCCAAGCTCTCCGGCCACGCCGACCTGCGCTGCGCCGGATGCGGCGGTTTCCTGCAGGAAGTTGTCACCCATCGAGCGCAGGCCGCCGGGATTGGCGAAGCTGGCAATGGTGATCTGGCCAAGGCCCGCAGGTTCGGCCTGTCCGTCGATCGTGGCAGAGACGGTGCCGTCCTGCGAAATGGTGATGGCGCTGGCACCTTCTGGAATGGTGATGGCGGGGTTGAGCGGATAGCCCTGTGCCGTCACCAGCACGCCTTCGGCAGAGCGCGAGAAATTGCCCGCGCGGGTATAGCCGAGCTGTCCGCCGGGCATGGTCACCTGAAAATAGCCATCGCCATCAAGGGCGAGGTCGAGCGCATTGCTGGTGACCTGCAGTGTGCCCTGACTGTCGATGCGGGTGGTGGCCTGCACGGCCACGCCGGTGCCGAGGTTCAGCCCGGTGGCAAAGGCGGTTTCGTTCGAGGATTGCTGCCCGGCCACGCGCGCGTCCTGATAGGCGAGCGTGGCAAAGTTGGCGCGATCGCGCTTGAAGCCGGTGGTGCCGACGTTGGCAAGGTTGTTGGCGATCACGCGCATGCGCGTGTCCTGCGCTTCGAGACCGGTGCGGGCGACGTGGAGAGCGGAACTGGGCATCGGGGTTCAAACCTTTCGGATATCAGGTAATGCGCATCAGCGAGGCGCTGGATTCATCGATCTCTCGCGCCTGGCTGACGACTTTGGTGCGCATGTCGAACAGGCGCTGCGCCTCGACCATTTCGACAAGGATGCGGGTGGGATCGACGTTGGACTGTTCGAGGCTGCCGACCATGAGCTTGGCTTCCTCGTCCTGCGGGAGGACGCCGCCTTCCTGCCCGGCCACGCGGAACAGGCCGTCGAGGCCCTTGTCGATCTTCGTGCCGACGGTGGAGGCAATCTTGATGCGGCCGACCTGCTGGGGCGGAGCTTCGGGCGTTTCGGGATTGGCGACGCTGACCCCGCCATCCGGCGAAAGCGTGACCTTCGAGCCGAGCGGCACGGTGATCGGGCCGTTCTCCCCAATCACCGGACGACCATCGCCGTTTTCCAGCACGCCGCCCGCGCTGACCGTCAGGTCGCCGCGCCGGGTGTAGACTTCGGTGCCGTCTTCGGCCTGCACGCTGAGCATGGTGTCTCCCGTCAGCGCCACGTCGAGCGGCTTGCCGGTGGAGATCAGCGTGCCCTGCTTCATCGAAGCGCCGCGCACTTCGCCCTCGGTCATCGAACGCGCTTCGAGGCTGGGGCCTTTGAGCGTCATGGGGGTGGCGTTGAGCAGTTCGGCGCGAAAGCCGATGGTTTGCGCGTTGGCCATGTTGCTGGCGATCACGCGCTGACGCACGGTCGATCCGACCATGCCGGAATAGGCGGTGTAGATCAGGCGGTCCATGCGTCAGGCTCCGGTCACGTCAAGGATCAGCTGCGCAGCTGGATCACGGTTTGCGAAATCTGGGTGGCGGTATCGATGGCCTTGGCGTTCGCCTGGAAATTGCGCTGGGCGGTGATCAGGCCGACAAGTTCCTCGGCAATGTCCACGTTCGAACGTTCAAGCGCGCCCGACAGCAGCGATCCATACTGGCCGGTGCTGGGCTGGCCGTAATTTGCAGCGCCTGAGATGCCTGTGGCGACCCAGTTGGACGAGCCGATCTGCTTCAAACCCTGCGGTGCGATGAAGCTGGCCAGCGCAATCTTGCCGATGACGAGGTTCGAGCCATCGGCATAAGAAGCGGTTACCGCGCCATCATCGCCGACACTGATCCCGGCGAACTCGATCGGATTGCCTGCACCATCAACGCCATTGGTGGCCGGGATCAGCGCGTCGGTGGGGGTGGTGGAGGTGATTGCACCGGCGGCGTCGGTCGGGAACACCTGCAAGCGGTTGTTTGATCCATCGCTGACGAAGCCCGAACCATCCACTGTCATGCTGCCGTTGCGGGTGTAGAGCGTTTCTTGCGTGATGACATTCTTGGTGGTGAAAAAGCCATCGCCGTTGATGGCCAGATCCAGTGCGGAACCGGTCTGCTCCACAGGGCCAAGCGCGAAATTCTGCGAGACGCTTTCGACCGCTGCGCCGATGCCGACGGTCAGCTTGGGATTGGAGAAGGCGCTGCCGACCACGATGTCGGCAAAATCGGTGCGGCTCTTCTTGAAGCCGTTGGTTTCGGCATTGGCGATGTTGTGGCTGATCACGCCAAGGTCGGTCTGGGCGTTCTTGAGGCCGTTCAGGGAGGTGTAGAAGGACATTGGGGTCTCCTGCTGGGATGATCAGGCGGTGGTTGTGGTGGAAGAAGACTGCTGCGCGAGCAGCTGCGCGACGGTGCTGTTGAGCGTGTCGAGCTTGGTCGCGATGGTCGAAAGCGTTTCGGACTGCTCGGCATTGCCGCTGACCGAATCCTTGATGTCGTTGAGGTTCGACAGCGAGGAGAACTGCGCCAGCTGCGCGAGCATCTGGGAGTTGTCGACCGGGTCGGTCGGATCCTGATTCTGCAGCTGCGTGGTGAGCAGTTTGACGAAATCCTCGGCCCCCATCCCGCCCCAGCCTTGGCCGGCCTTGGAGGATGTGGTGGCGCCGTTGACGCCAGTGGTGGAGGTGACAGAAGCGATCGACATTATTTCATCCTCATCGTTTCAAGCATCAGCTGCTTGGCGGTCTGCATGGCCTCGACCACGTTCTGGTACTGGCGGCTGCTTTCGAGCATCTCGACCATCTCGGCGTTTTCATCGACCGGGGCGGTCCAGACATCGCCGTTCTCGTCGGCCAGCGGGTGGCCGGGATCGTGCTGGCGGATCGGCGTGGCGTCTGATCGGATCACGCCGTTGACGCGCACGGTGGACAGGCCGTTGGCCTGATCGAGCTGTTCGGAAAAGACCGCGCGCAAGGGGCGGTACGCTTCGGCTTCGGTGCTGGTGACCGTACCTGCGTTGGCAAGGTTCGAGGCTGCGGCGTTCATCCGCACCAGCTGGGCCGACATGGCGCGACCGGTGACCTGGAACAGGGTGAGGGGGCTGTTGGCGGGCATGGCTTATTCTCCCGTGATGGCGCGGGTGATCGTTTCGACCCGGCCCTTGAGGAAGCTGAGCGTGGCGGAATAGCCGACGGCGTTTTCGGCAAAGGCGGTCTGCTCGGTCGCCATCTCAACCGTATTGCCATCGAGGCTGGGCATCACCGGCACGCGGTAGCGGGTTGCGCCCTCCATCGCCTTGTCAACACTCGCACCCGAAGTGCGGGCCTTGAGCGCGGCAGCGAAGTCTATGTCCTTGGCCTTGTATCCGGGCGTAGCGGCGTTCGCGATGTTGGACGTGAGCAGGCCCATGCGCTGCGAACGCAGTTCCAGCGCAGTGCCGTGGATGCCGAACAGGGTCTCGCTCATACGTGGTGCCTTCATTGGCTGACGGATTGCTGCCGGTGTTTCAGCAAGGCTCGTGCCAAATGCCGGAATGCGGGGCTTTGGGCGGAGGCTGGACGGGGAAGCGGCAAAGGCTTGCCGGAGGGCGGCAAATTGCAGGCGAAGGGGTGAATTTTTGCCGCGCGCTGCCGTCCTGTGGGTTTGAGGAGCTTCGCTGCGCATGGCATTTCACGCATTGATCGACGGCCTGTCCGCCACCATTGTGCTGGGCGGAACGGGGCTGGCCACCGTCTTGCGGTCTGGCCCGCAGGAGCTGGCACTGACGGCGCGGGCGCTGCTGGGCCTGTTTGCCCGGCGCTTTTCGGCAGAGCGAGCCAAGGCGGATCTGGCCGGGCAGGTTACGGCTATCCGTCGTGACGGTGTGCTGCGCGTCAATCCCCGCGCCATTGGCGACCGTGAATTTGACGAGGCGAACGATGCGATGATCCGCACCCGCTCACTCGATCCAGTGGTCGAGCGGCACCATGCGCATCGCCGCAGCCGCTTGGCCCAATCGAACACTGCCGTGCGCACGCTGGCGCAGGCGGCGGAACTGGGACCGGTGTTCGGGATGGTGGGTACGCTGGTTTCGCTCAGCAGCCTGCCGAGCGATGGGCTTGATCCTGCCGCGCTCAATGGGGCGATTTCGATGGCGGTGGTGACTACGCTTTACGGGTTGTTGCTGGCCAATCTTGTGCTGGCCCCGCTGGCGCGCATGGTCGAGCGGCAGGCGCAGGCCGAAGAACAGGCGCGGCAGGATGTGATCGACTGGCTGACGCGCCAGTTGGAACCCGCGATGCCGCAAGCCGTGCAGAACGGCGCGGGGCGCGGATTACGCCATGTCGAGGCCGTGCGCGAAAGGCAGCCCGCATGATGATCCGGGCCGGGACCGGCTGGCAATATGCGCTGGCCGATCTTTCGCTGATCCTGTTTCTGGCGACGGCCTCCGCACTGGCAATGGCAGGCAAGGCCGACAAGCCGGCACCGCCCCCACCGCCGTTGCCTCCCATTGCCGCTGCGCTGGAAAGCGAGCCGGTGGCCGTGTGGAGTGCGGGGGCAGGTGCACCGCCCTTGGCCAATTGGCTTGGCCAAGTCGGCAGCGACCCCCGGCTCGAAGTGCGCGTCGTGGTCCGTTATGCCAACGGAGGGCGCGATGCCGCCGTGGCGCAAGCGTTGCAGATGGCCGAGGCTGGCGGTGCCCGCGCAGGGCAGGCGCGCATCCTTGTCGAACCGGGCGAGCGGGCGGGGGCGAGCGTTTCGCTTTACTACGCCAGCGAGCTTGCGGCGCAGGGACCAGCGTCCTTGGCACGATGATTGCTGTGTTCAGGGCAACACAACGATCCGGATGAACCCAGATGCGCATTCCTGCTCCTACATTTGTCCTTTGCGCGCTGGCCGCAACGCCCGCGCTGGCGCAGCCGCCGGGCTTCCATGATCTGACCACCATCGACGCTGCCGTGGCAGCCTTTACCGGGACAGGCGCAGGCCAGCCCGGTGGTGCCGTGATGCCGGTGGACCGGCGGTTGCGACTTGCGCCGTGCTATTCGCCATTGGTCGCATCGTGGCATGGAATGCGTCAGGACAATGTGATGGTGCGCTGCCCCGATCCCGGCGGCTGGCGGCTGTTCATTGCCACATCCGGCAATGGACGGCAGGAAGCTGCCGCACCGCCTGCCGTTGCGCGCGGCGAAGCGGTGACAATCTCTGTTGCGGGTGAAGGCTTTGCCGTCTCACAATCCGGCGAGGCGATGGAGGCTGGACCCTTGGGTGGATGGATCCGCGTGCGCACCAGCGCCAAGGCCGTGCCGATCCGTGCGCGGATTGAGCGCCCCGGACTTGTGGTTGTGCCGATAGACTGAAAGGATTTGCCGGGGGCATTTTAACGAACCGGCAAAATTTTTCCGCATGATCCCTTAAAAGACCTTCATCGCGTCCGTTCTCCTGTTCATGAAACGCTAGGAGCGGACCCCATGTCACCTATTGAAATCGGTGCAATGCGCCCGGTTGGGCCGGTGCAGGTTAACACTGCACGGAATGCAAAAACGGTCGCAACGGTAGATGGCACTCCTGCCGCCGTTGCGGACAGTGGTGCTGCCGCCCAGATCGAGCGGTCGAGCGCCCTTGATGCAGGACAATCGGCCCCGGTCGATGGCGAGCGCGTCAAGGTCATCCGGCAGGCGATCGAAGCGGGCAACTACCCCGTGATCCCGACCAAGATTGCCGACGCCATGATTGCTGCCCAGATGCTGCTGAGGACTGCCCAGTAATGACCAAACATGCTGCTGCCCGCCCTGTTGAGATCCGTGACACGCTGCGGCAGATGCTTGCCGTGCTGCAACAGGAACGGCACGCGCTTGCCGGGCTGGATCTCGACATGATCATGGGCTGCGCATCGAACAAGGCAGACCTGTGCGGAACGCTGGCCGATGTCGATACCGCGCTGGTGGACGAGGAATGTCGTGGATTGCTGGATTCAGCGCGCCGTCTGAACGAGGCCAACCGCAAGGTGCGCAACCTGATTGCGGCGAACGTGTCGTCGCGGCTGGATGCGCTGACCGGCAACTCGCAGCTCTATAAGGCCAGTGCGCAAGTTCATCGCCTGCGGACCGCCTGATCTGGCGCTGCCACAGCGATCACATCGCCCGGTTACTTCAATTTTAGACCGTCATCCTGAACTTGTTTCAGGATCCATTTTGCCGATCAAACTGCCGATTCTGTCGAGAGATGGACCCTGAAACAAGTTCAGGGTGACGAACTTGGAAGAGTAGGCAGTAGCGTTTCTCGATTTGGCACGGGGCTTGCTGAAGTCCTTCCGAAGCGTCGCAGACCAGCGACCGGAAGGACAGACAAGTGAGTTCAGCCGAGATTTCCGGAACACCATTCGCCCCGGCCGCAACCAGCGGTGCCGGGGCGAATGTGCGTTCGGCGATTGCCGGGGCGGCGCAGGCCACCGGGACCGACTTTGCCTATCTGATGGCGCAGGCGAAGCTGGAATCGAGCCTCGACCCTTCGGCCAAGGCGCGCACGTCCAGCGCCAGCGGGCTGTACCAGTTCACCAGCGGCACCTGGCTGCGCACGCTTGACAAGCATGGCGCACAGCATGGCCTTGGCTGGGCGGCAGACATGATCGAGGGCGGCACGGTGCGTGATCCCGCCCAGCGCGCGCAATTGCTGGCGCTGCGCTTCGATCCGCAGATCGCATCGGTCATGGCGGGCGAGCTGGCGGGCGAGAACGGCGAATACCTGAGCGGCGTGCTGGGCCGTGCACCCGATCATGCCGAGCTTTATGTGGCGCACTTCTTTGGCGCCGAAGGAGCGGGGAAGTTTCTCTCGGCGCTGGCCAGCGACCCATCGCAGAGCGCTGCGGGTATCCTGCCTGCAGCGGCAGCTTCGAACCGCTCCACCTTCTACGGGGCCAATGGCGCACGTTCGGTGGGCGAAGTGATGGGCGTGATCCGCGCCCGCATGGCACGGGCCAGCGACAGTGTAGGCGGCGAGGATGCTTTGCAGTGGGCTGCGAGCATGGGCGTGACGCCTACTTCTGCCGCAGCACAGCAACAGTTCGCTGGCGGGCCAATCGCACGTGAGTTTCAGGGTGCGGCGGCAGCGAGCGGCAATCCTTTGCCATCCGGCAGTGGTTCAATGGCCGACACGCTCCGCCGGACTTTCGCACTGAACGAGGGCGGCTCTGCACCGGCACACGTCAAACAGGCCTATGGCCGCCTTTCGGCACTGGGGCTTTAAGCGATGTTCAAGCGCATTGCTTCTCCTGCTGCATTTGCCTTGCCCGGCGGAATTCTCACGCTGATCGTGCTGATGGTCGTGCCGATCCCGTCGATCCTGCTCGACGTGTTTTTCGTGCTCAACATCGCGCTGTCGGTGGCGATCCTGATGGCGGCGATGAATGCGGAAAAGCCGCTCGATTTCTCGTCGTTCCCTTCGGTCCTGCTGTTCGCCACGCTGCTGCGCCTTGCGCTCAACGTGGCATCGACGCGCATCGTGCTGGTCAACGGGCATGAAGGCGGCGCGGCGGCGGGCCATGTGATCGAGGCGTTTGGTGCGTTCCTGATCGGCGGCAATTTCGTGGTCGGCCTGTTCGTGTTCATGATCCTGATGATCATCAACATGGTGGTGGTCACCAAGGGCGCTGGCCGCGTTTCGGAAGTGTCCGCGCGTTTCACCCTCGATGCCTTGCCGGGCAAGCAGATGGCGATTGACGCCGATCTTGCCGCAGGGCTGCTGTCGGGCGACGAAGCCAAGGCGCGCCGCCGCGAAGTGGCGACCGAGGCCGACTTCTACGGTTCGATGGATGGTTCGTCCAAGTTCGTGAAGGGCGATGCGGTTGCCGCGTTGCTGATCCTGGGCGTGAACATCATCGCCGGCTTTTGCCTTGGCATGATTACCCACGGGTTGACCGCCACGCAGGCGGCTGAATTCTACATTACGTTGGCCATCGGCGATGCGCTGGTGGCGCAGGTGCCATCACTGCTGCTCTCGATTGCAGCGGCCACCATCGTCACCCGCGTATCCGACAGCCGCAACCTGACCGACCAGATCAGCGGGCAGTTTGCCAACCCGGCAATCTGGCTGCCGGTGGCGATCATCATGGGCGCGATCGGGGTGATCCCGGCCATGCCGCAGACGATCTTCCTGCCCGCAGCGGGCCTTGCCGGATGGCTGTGGTGGGGGCTGAAGAAGCGCGCCGACCGGCCGGTGCCGGTGGTGATCGAACCTGTGGCCGTCATCGATCCGGGCCGCATCACGCTCGACGATGTCAGCGATCATACGCTGGTCACGGTGGAAATGGGCTATGGCCTTGTCCATCTGGTGGACGAGCGGCGCGGATCGCCGCTGGTGGCGCGGATCACCGGGGTGCGCAAGCAACTCTCCCAAGGCTTCGGTTTCATCGTGCCGCAGTTCCGCGTGCGCGATTCGCTGGAGGTGGCGCCCAATACCTATCGCGTGCTGCTGGGCGGCGTGCCGATTGCGGTGGGCGATATGCGACCCGAAAAGGTGCTCGCCATCGATGCGGGCGAGGCCAATCCCGATCATGGGCTGCGCGGTGAAGCGACCCGCGATCCCAGCTTTGGCTGCCCCGCCATCTGGATCGAACCGGCGCAGCGCGATCTGGCGATTGCCGAAGGGTTCCTGACGGTCGATGCCAGCACGGTCATTGCCACGCACCTCAATCAGGTCCTGGGCGATCGGCCCTCGGCACTGCTCGGACCCGATGAGGTCAAGTCGATCCTCGAAGGGGTGAAGGACCGTTCGGCGGGGCTGATCGAGACGATCCATCCGCAGCCGATGTCGCTGGGTGCGCTCACCCGCCTGTTCCACGCGCTGCTGGATGACGGCATCTCCATCGCGCATCCGCTGCCGATCCTCTCCGCGCTCAGCCAGGCCTTGCAGCAGACCACCGATCACGAACGGCTGATCGATCTCATGCGCGCTGATCTTGGCAACATGATCGTAGGCCGCGCCTGCGGGCCGAACGACCGCCTGCCGGTGGTTACGCTGGAAGCGGGCCTCGAACAGATGATCGTTTCGGGCATGCACGATCCGGCCACCGGGCAGCCCGTGATCGAGCCGGATCTGGCGCGCGGGATTGGTGAGCGGGTGTCCGACCTGATCGCCGAACGCGGCCCCGGCGCGCCACCTATTGCGCTGATCGTGCAACCGCGCGCCCGCCGCCCGCTTGCCAGCCTGCTGCGCCTGCGCGCGCCCAATTGCCTGGTGTTGTCCATTGCCGAACTGCCGCCTTCGCAACCGATCGAGGTGATTACCGTGATCGGCGGCGAGGCCCCGCAACCCATCCATGAAGAGCAGCCGACCCTTGAGGGAATTGCCGCATGAAACACGACCACCGCGGTTTTGCAGCCGCACGTGCATATAAAAAAGACGAAACGGCAGACCGCATCCGGCGCTTCCTGCCGATGGTGAAGCGGCTGGCGTGGCACGTCCACGGATCGGGCCGCGCCGGGATCGAGCTGGAAGACCTGATCCAGGCAGGCCTTGTCGCGCTGACTGAATGTTCGCAACGGCATGACGGGCCGACCGAGGACGGCTTTGCCGCCTATGCCAAGCTGCGCGTGCGCGGGGCGATGGTCGATCTGGTTCGCCGGTCCACGCCGCTGTCCCGCTCTGCCACCGAGCGGCGAAGGGTGCTGCGGGAGAAGACATCCGTGCTGACCAACGAACTGGGCCGCCCGCCCAGCGATGCCGAACTTGCCGCTGCGGTGGGCCTGACCGAGCGCGAGCTGGCCGACCAGAAGGCGGCGGACGAGCCGCTTCGCTTCGAGGCCATCGACGATGCCTATTCGGACAGCAACGCCGCCTTTGCCGATGACCGGCCAGACAGCTTTGCGCTGCTGGCCGATGCCGAGATGCGGGAATCGGTGGTGGCCGCGATCACCGACCTGCCCGAACGGTTGCAGATGATCATTCAGCTCTACTTCGTTGAAGAACTGAACCTTGCCGAAATCGCCGAAGTGCTGGGCGTGAGCATCCCGCGCGTTCATCAGCTTAAGGCGCAGGCGCTCGATAAGCTGCGCGCCAGATTGGGTGAGGGGTACGATATTCTCTGACGCTCTTGCTATCGCTTTCTGACCGGATTAATCGCTTGATTAAACTGGCTTTGGAAGAAGCGATGTGAGGAGCATGCCATGACCCAATCTCCCTTTCGTGATGATGTTCTGGCCGGAAAGACCGCGTTTATCGCGGGTGGTACCAGCGGCATCAACCTTGGCATCGCCAAGCGCTTTGCCGAACTGGGCGCACGCGTGGCGGTGCTGGGCCGCAATCCTGAAAAGGCCGCTGCCGCTGCGGACGAGATAGGCCGCGGCGCTATCTGGCGCGCAGCCGACGTGCGTGATTATGGCGCGTTGTGCGAGGCGATGAAGTCGGTTCGGGACGAGATTGGAGCGCTGGACATTGTGATTTCTGGCGCGGCGGGGAACTTCCTTGCGCCGGTGCTGGGCATGTCGGCCAATGCCTTCAAGACCGTCGTAGACATTGACCTGCTCGGCACCTTCAACGTTTTTCGGGGTTGCCATGAACTGCTGAACCCCGGCGCATCGCTCATCGCGATCACGGCGGGACAGGCGGAACATGCGATGGCGATGCAGGCGCATGCCTGCGCGGCCAAGGCTGGGATCAACCAGCTTGTTCGCACGCTGGCCATCGAATGGGGACCGGACGTGCGCGTCAACGGCATATCTCCCGGGCCGATTGCGGACACCGAAGGGATGGCCCGCCTTGCGCCTGACGAGACAACGCGGCAGGCGCACTATGCGCGCATTCCGATGAAACGCTGGGGCACATCGTTTGAGATCGGCGAGGCAGCAGTGTTTCTGTCTACGCCTGCAGCCAGTTATGTCACCGGGGCAATTCTGGATGTCGATGGCGGCAGTTCAGTCGGCGATGCATCGCGGACGAGCACAGCCAAGGGGCTGGCCTGAGCCCTCATTTCGTCATTCCCGCGCAGGCGGGAATCCAGCAAGATGGAATGTCGTCGGTTTGCGACGGCTCTCGTTTAGGACTGGATTTCCGCCTTCGCGGAAATGACGAGGGTTTTGATCAGCTCGCGTGTTCGCCGGTCAGGATCGGGTCGCCAACGGTCATCTTGCGGCCATCGGTGATGATGACCTTGTCGCCCAGCTTGGCCTGCGCAAAGAGCTTGGCGGCGAAATCGTCCGGCACGCCGACGCAGCCGTTGGTGGCATAGCCTTTTTCCACTTTGCTGCCGTGGATCGAAACGCCATCGTTGGTCAGGCGCAGCATGTGCGGCATCGGCGCGTCATAGATGTTCGAGACGTGATCAGCGTCTTTCTGGGTGATCGGGAAGACGCCGGTCGGCGTGGGCTTTTCGCCGTAGCCTTTCAGGATGGCAGCGGCACCAATTTCGTGCCCGTCGCGGAAGACCGAGATCACGCGGGCGGTCAGGTCTACTGTCACTACCAGCGGGCCGGTGGCCGGGGCGCGGGTTTCGTCCCAGTAAAACTTGCCGAACTTGATCGGCTCGTTGATCGGCAGGATCGATTTGACGACGAAGGGGCTGTCGACCGGCTTGGGCGCTGCGACGGCGGGCGTCATTACAGCAGGATCGGCGGCGGCGGTGACCATCGGGGCGGCTTCTGCGGTGCTGTTGCCAAACAGCGTGCCGGCAATGTCCTGCCCGACGTTGAATGCGAGCAGCGAAGCGGCACCGGTGGCGAGCAGGCCCAATGGCATCCGCACCCAGCTCTTGCTCCAGAGATTTGCTTGCTTCGTCATCCTGCCTGCTCCTTTCGCCTTAAGGAATAGGCGTTAATGCAGGGCCTTGCGAGTCCCGATCCGGCCACGTCCCGCGCCGGGACGGCGGGGGGCAGGCAGGTTACCGAACAGGGTTAACGCCGGTTAGGGTGAGGCGATTTAGGGCGGGGCAGGGCCAGCCTGCGCCATAACGCTTCCAGCGGGCCTTGGCCAAAGCGGGCGAGCCACCAGCGTGGCCAGACAAGCATCGCAATCCAGCCCAGCATGACGAAGGCGGGCAGCCACTGGCGCGGCAGTTCCGGTCCCAGCCCAAGTCCCCAGCCGCTGAAGATTGCGCCCATCAGCACCGTGGTGCCGATGTAGTTTGTGAAGGCGCAGCGCCCCGCCGCAGTGAGGCACAGGCCGAAAGCTGTCGTCCGCAACCGTGGAAACAGCATCACCAGCCCTGCGGCATAGCCGATGGACATGAGCAGGTGCGGCAGCGCCATGCCGTGCTCGATTGCGGCGAACATCGCGCGCGGTGGCCATTGGTGCGCCATCAGCCATTGCACCGCCAGCAGTGTTGGTAGCAAACCAAGACCAATGCCGAACGCTGCAATCAGAGCCAGCCGCTTTTGGCTCCAACCGGAAAACATGCCCAGCCGCAGCAGCGCCATGCCGGTCATCATCAATGGCAGCGTTTCGGTGAAAGTCGAAAGCGTGGTGGTTAGCGGCTGGAGTGCCGATTGGCCGAGTTTCAGCCTGATTGCCTCGACGAACCCAGCGTTCAGTATGGCGGTGTCCTGCGTCAGGGAATCCGCGATTCGGCCCATCATCGCGGCCTGTTGCGCCACTTCGGCGGCTGGCGCGGTGCCTGCCAGCACCGCTTGTTCAGTCAGTATCCCCGGCAAATCGAGCAGCGCTTCAACCCCTTGCGAGAGCGCATAGAACGGGAGCGCGATGCCCAGCAATTGCAACGGTGAAAGCTGCCTGAACACCAGTGCGCCCAGCCCGCAGAGCGCGTAGGCAAACAGGATGTCTCCCCACCATAGCAGCGCGAAGTGCAGGTAGCCGAACAGCATGAGCCAGAGCAGGCGGCGCACCTGCGCCATGTCAGGGTCAGCATCCTGCCGCTCTGCGGCCTGGGCAAACAGCACCATGCTTGCCCCGAACAGCAGCGTGAACAGCGCGCGCATCTTGCCTTCGAACAGGACGAAGGACAGCGCAAACCACCATTCAGAACCGGGCGAAGAATGAGGAATCGTAGGGGAGAAGGTGGCCAGCGATGGTCCCCAGAACCCTGTCACATTGATCGCCAGAATGCCCAGCACGGCGACGCCGCGCAGGAAATCCAGCGCTTCTATTCGGGCTATGGGGCGGTTCGGGGGTGGGTGTTGGGCCAAGCCATCAGGGCTTTACCACCAGACAGGTAAACCCGCCAGACTTGAGCGCGGCGCAAGCTTTTTCGGCCTCTGCCTGACCGGAAAAGCCGCCCGCCAACAGACGCGTGACGCTGCCGGAGGGCAGGTCGATGCGGCTGTGCCTTGCCATTTCCGGACGCCCCTTGACCTTGTTCCATAGGCCATCGGCGTTGGTCTTGACGCCAAACGCGCCCAACTGGACCCGCCAGTTTCCTCTGGCTGCGGGCGGGGCTGGTGTCGGGGTGATCGGTGCAATCGCGATCTGGGGCTTTGGCGCAACGGGTTTTGGAACCGCAACCTGGGGCTTGGCGGCAACAGGGGCAGGCAAGCGTTTGGCCTGCGGCATCGTGACCGGGTTGGCATAGGCAGCGCCCGCCGTGACCACCGAAGGCGGCATATCGGCTCGCTCTAGTGCGCCACCCGGCACGCTGGCGCGGATCGGCGCTGTCGGGATCGACTTCACGCCAAGATCGGCGGCGGCAAACTGCTCGTTGCGCTTTGCCTGAGACTTCTGTTCCAGTTCCGAGGCCAGCGATACGCCCATCTGCCGCTGTTCAAGCGGGATCATCCCGTCCATCGTGGCAAGGCCGCGCGTGGCTTGTTCCAGCCCATTCGACGCCGCGCGGCTCATCAATGCATAGGCGCGGACCCAATCCTTGCCCACAACATCGCCGTTGAAGTGTGCAATGCCAAGGATATACATGGCGCGCGGCTCCCCCCGCTCGGCCGAGGCTTGAAGGAACGGGAGCGCGTCGGCCTTGCGGTTGTCCTGAAACAGCAGCAGGCCCAGCGTGTCTGAAGCCTTGATATGGCCCGACTGCGCGGCCTTGCGATACCATGCTTCGGCACGCTTGATATCCTGCGGCACGCCTTTGCCCAACTTGTAGGCCTGGCCCATGTTGAACTGCGCATCGGCATCGCCCTTGGCCGCAGGGCCGAGCCATTCCTTGACCGCAGTCTCATGTTCCCCGCGTGACCACGCATCCACGCCGGTCTTGACGTCGGCGCGTGCTGCGGGTGCCGCAAGCATTGCGCCGAGCACCAGACCCATTGTTGCGACCGTTGCGGCCGATTGCCTCAAATCACTCATCTTCAAAATGCCCGTGCTGAAGAAAACAGTATTGTTCACGTTGCAACCCGCACCGGTCATCGTCGAACCGTGAAGCGCGACAGATTGTGCCTGATATTGTTGCCCAATCTACACCGGATCGCTTTCCGGCAAGTATAGTCAACAAGGCGTTAGCGAAGTCTTAGCGTGACTTCACGGTATCGTCTTCATCTTTCCTTGCGGTCATGCGGTGCAGGGCGATCATCGATAATCCGCCGTGTTAACCAAAATTTCAACCCGATCTGCGAATCCTCTGGCCAAGAGTTTTTGATTTTCAGGGGATTTGGCTTTGCGCGTACTGGCATTGGCATCGCAGAAGGGCGGTTCAGGCAAGACCACCTTGTCCGGGCACCTCGCCGTTCAGGCCCAGCGGGCAGGGGCAGGTCCGGTGGTTCTGATCGACATTGATCCGCAAGGCTCGCTGTCGGACTGGTGGAACGAGCGTGAGGCCGAGTTTCCGGCCTTTGCCCAGACCACCGTTGCGCGGCTGGCCAGCGATCTTGCGATTCTGCGGCAGCAGGGCTTCAAGCTTGCGGTGATCGACACGCCGCCTGCAATTACGATGGCGATTCAGTCGGTTATCTCGGTCGCCGAACTGATTGTCGTGCCTACCCGGCCCAGCCCGCACGATCTGCGCGCTGTCGGGGCCACGGTCGATCTGTGTGATCGCGCCGGAAAACCGCTGATCTTTGTGGTCAATGCCGCCACGCCCAAGGCGCGGATCACGGCTGAGGCTGCCGTTGCGCTTTCGCAGCACGGCACCGTCGCGCCGGTCACGCTGCACCACCGCACAGATTTTGCCGCATCGATGATTGATGGCCGTACGGTGATGGAAGTCGATCCGAAGGGGAAATCCGCTGCCGAAGTGACATCGCTGTGGACCTACATTTCGGAACGACTCGAAAAGAACTTCCGTCGCACCGTCTTTGCCGTGCCGCAGCAGGCCGCCGTGATGCCGATGGCGGGCGCGCAGCGTCCGATGGGCGGCTTCGGTCGCCGCGTCGTCGGCTCGTGAGGGGGTCGGCTCGTGAGAAGGAGGCGCCGGTTATGAGCGCAGTCAAACCACTAGCATCGCTTTCGTCCAGCCTGCTTGCCCGCAAAGGCGCGGCCAAGCCCGCTATGCGCCCGCAGTTCGTGCTGGACAACGACGATCAGCCGCAGCTTGTCGTCGGCAACGGTCAGGCCATTCCGGCGCTGACGCGCGCCGAAGCCGATCTCAACGATCTGGGCTGGAACGATCTGGGCGAATCCGAAGCGCCTCAGGCTGAAAAGCCGGTTGTTGTTCAGCAGCAAGAAGCTTTGGCCCAAGCCGTGGCGCCTTACGAACTGGAACCAGCGCCCCGCCGCCGCATAAAAGGCGGCAAGGAAGTGCGCTCTGCATTGCAGGAAGGTCGAAAGGCCGCCTTTACCCTGCGTCTCGACACCTACCGTCACTTGCGCCTGCGTCTTGCCTCCACGCTTGCCGACCGCAGCGCGCAGGCAGTCGTGACCGAGGCACTTGATCGCTACCTCGCAGAATTGCCCGAAGTCGAAGCTCTCGCCCGCCGCGCGGTTGGCCAGAACTGAGCCTTTCGAAGGAACCTTTGAGAATGAGCATCCGCCTTTTCGCTTTCGCCCCAGACCGTACTACGCGGCTGATAGTGTCCACTGCGCTTGCCGCAGGCTTGCTCACCGGCTGCGGATCGGCTGGTGGAAAGCCCGATAAGCTTGCGTCATCAGCGCATTCAGCGATGGTGAAGGGTGATTCCGAAGCAGCCATCGGCAATGCTGAAAAGGCTGTTCTGGCCGATCCCCGCAACCCGGCTTACCGCGTGCTGCTCGGCAATTCCTACCTCAAGGCTGGACGCTTTGAATCGGCGCGGCAGGCCTATGACGATGCGATGGAACTGGGTGAAGACAGCAGCCGCACGGCGCTGAGCCTCGCGCTCGCTGATCTCGCGCTTGGTCTCAATTCAGAAGCGATTGATACGCTCAACTCTTACCGCGATACGGTTGCTGCATCGGACTATGGTCTGGCGCTGGCACTGGCAGGGCAGCCCGCACAGGGGGTTGCCGTGCTGAGCGAGACGCTGCGCGGTGGCGACAATACCCCGAAGGTGCGCCAGAACCTCGCGCTGGCCTATGCGCTGAGCGGTCGGTGGCGTGAAGCCCGCGCGATGGCTGCGCAGGATGTGCCGGCTGACCAGCTTGGTGATCGCATGGAGCAGTGGGCGCTGATGGGCTATTCGGACAACAGCCGTGGCCGCGTTGCCAGCTTGCTGGATGTGCCGGTGCGTGCCGACAAGGGCCAGCCCACCGCGCTTGCACTGGCGAATTTCCCCGCCACGCAGCAGCTGGCAGCAGAAGCTGCGACCCGTGCCGAGCCTGCCGCCATTGCCGCAGCCCCAGCGCTTGCCGAAGCTGCCGTGTATGAACTTCCGGCGATCAGTGAACACGGTTCACATGCGCCTGCACTGGCCGATTCGTCGTCGCAATCAAAGCCGGTGCAACTTGCGCTGATCGATCTTCCACCTTCGCAGCCTTCGCCGGCAAACACGGCCCAGTTTGAAGCGCGGCCGTTCGTTCAGTCCGTCCCGCGTAAAGCTGCGCCACGCCGCGTGGCTGCACCTGCACCTGCTCCTGCGGCAAAACCGTTGGTCGCGGCCAAGGGTGGCACCCATCTCGTCCAGCTCGGCTCATTCGCCACAGCTGAAGGCGCGCGCCGTGCATGGCGTCACTACAGCTCGCGCAATCCCGGCCTGAAGGGCTTTTCCAACGTGACCACGCAGGTCACCGTGAATGGCAAGCAATACTGGCGTGTGCAGGCGGCGGGCTTTGGCGGTCAGGCATCGGCCAGTTCGATGTGCGGCTCGGTCAAGGCACGCGGCGGCACTTGCCTTGTGCTGCGCGGTAATGCCCCCGGCCAGCAGCGCGCCGTTGAAACGCGCATGGCCAAGCGCTGAATACACCAACTTCGTTGAGAGCGAAGCAGGGCGCGGGACCATCCGGTTCCGCGCCCTGTGCCTTTATTGGAGCGTGCCTGTTAAGAGACCCGGTTTCCGCCCTTGAACAGTGCGGTCACCCGGCCTTCCACTGGCCGCCGGTCAAACGGGGTGTTGCCCGCTGCCGCTGCCATCTTGTCTGAATTGACGATCCACGGGCGCACCGGATCGACCACCGCGATGTCCGCCTCAGCGCCCACTTCAAGACGCCCGGCCTCGACACCCAGCAGCTTTGCCGGATTGGTCGCCAGCAGTTCGAAGGCGCGGCCCATGCCGATCACGCCATCGCGCACCAGCGTCAGCGTCAAGGGCAGGAGCGTTTCCGCGCCTGCCATGCCGGGTTCGGCATCGGCGAAGGGCAGGCGCTTGTCTTCCGGTCCGCGCGGATCGTGGCCAGAGGCGATAACGTCGATCGTGCCATCGGCAATCGCCGCGATCACCGCTTTGCGGTCTGCATCCTGACGCAGCGGCGGGGACATGCGGCAGAACGTGCGAAAGCCCACCAGTTCAAGGTCCGACAGGATGAAGTGCGCAGGCGTTACCCCCGCCGTCACCCGCACACCCCGTGCCTTGGCTGCGCGCACCAGATCAAGTGCGCGCGCTGTCGTCACCTGCCGGAAATGCACATGCGCGCCCGATAGCTCGGCCAGCGCAATGTCGCGAGCCACGGCAAGCGCTTCGGCCTCTGCTGGAGCGCTCGGAAGGCCAAGCCGTGTTGCCACATCGCCTGCTGTCGCAACCGCGCCGCCAGTAATCCCGGCATCCTCGGCGTGCGTGACCACAACCAGCCCCAGCATCGCGCAATAGCGCAGCAGCCGCAGCATCACGCCCGAATCGCCGATCCACCCGCGCCCGGTGGCCACAGCCTTCGCCCCTGCATCGCGCATCAGCGCCAGTTCGGCGAGTTCTGAACCCTCCAACCCGCGCGTGGCGGCGGCGAGCGGGTGAACCCACATGTCGGGCTTGCCCGACTGTGCGGCAAAGCGGACTCGCGCCGGATGGTCCAGCACTGGCCCCTGATCGGGCATCAGCGCGGCGCGGGTGATCCCGCCAAAGTGGAACGCGGGCTTGTCGATGGCGAAGACGCCCAGATCGACCAGTCCCGGTGCCACCAGCTTTCCGCCAGCGTCGAACACCTCGTCGCCGTCCTGCGGGGTGACATCGCCCAGCGCGACGATCCGCCCTTCCTCGCAGCGCAGTGCGCCGCTGACAGGCTCGCCCGAACCCAGCACCAGCTTGCCGCCAGTAATCGTGAGAGGCCGCGCGATCATGCTGCCGCTCCTTCTGCTTCCCAGCCCGCAACGCCGCGCGTCCTGCGCGTCAGCACTTCAAGGCAGGCCATGCGGATCGCCACGCCCATCTCCACCTGCCGCGTAATCAGGCTGCGCGTGGGATGGTCGGCCACGGTCGAATCAATCTCGATACCCCGGTTCATCGGCCCCGGATGCATCACGAAGGCATCCGGCTCGGCCTTGGCCAGCCGCTCTGGCGTAAGGCCATACAAGTGCCGGTATTCGCGCGGGGAGGGGATGAACTGCCCGGACATGCGCTCTTGCTGAAGGCGCAGCATCATCACCACGTTTGCGCCCTTCAGCGCCGCGTCGAAATCATAAAATGGCGTCACACCCATCGCCTCGACCTCTGCCGGCATCAGCGCAGGCGGCGCACAGACCCGCACATCAGCACCCAGCGCCGTCAGGCTCAGGATGTTTGATCGCGCCACGCGGCTGTGCAGGATGTCCCCGCAGATCGTCACTTTCAGCCCGTTCAGGTCCGACCCCACCGGCAATTCCAAAGCGTGCCGCATCGTCAGCGCATCCAGCAAGGCCTGGGTCGGATGCTCGTGCTGCCCGTCGCCCGCGTTCAGCACCGGACAATCCACCTTCTCGGCAATCAGCCGCACCGCGCCCGAGCTGGCATGGCGGATCACGATGGCATCGGCGCGCATGGCGTTCAATGTCATCGCCGTGTCGATCAGCGTTTCGCCCTTCTTCACGCTGCTGGTGGCGGCATGCATGTTGACCACATCCGCGCCCAGCCGCTTGCCCGCAATCTCGAAGCTCAGCAGCGTGCGCGTGGAGTTTTCGAAGAAGGCGTTGATGATCGTCAGCCCGCCCAGCAGTTCGACCTTCTTCTTGCTCTGCCGGTTCAGTTCTACCCACTGCTCCGCCTCGTCGAGCAGATAGAGGATCTCGTGGCGCGCAAGCTGGCCGATGCCGGTCAGGTCACGGTGCGGAAAGGCGAGGCCGCCCGCTGGATAGCGGCCTGCTTGGGGTGTGGTTGAGCTTTGCATTGAAACCAGTTCCCTAGAGTGCAGGTGCGTTGCGCTCAAGCGGTTTCCCGCTGGCTTTGCCGGGTCGTCCACAATAGAGTTGCACGTATGAGCTTTGCAAAATCGGTCTGGAAGATCCTCGTCGCCATCAAGGACGGTCTCGTCCTGTTGTTTCTCCTGCTGTTCTTCGCTGCGCTATATGCTGTGCTGTCGATCCGCCCGGCTCCCGGACAAGTGACGGACGGCGCGCTGTATCTGCCGCTGTCGGGCGTGGTGGTTGAAGAGGCGAGCGACATTTCGCCCACCGCGTTCCTGTCTGGCCAGACGCCCGTGGCGGAATATACCGCCCGCGATCTGTCCCGCGCCATCACCGAAGCGGCGACGGACAAGCGCATCAAGGCGGTCGTGCTCGATCTTGAAGCTTTCGGCGGCGGCGCGTCGGTCCACCTCAGCCAGGTCGGCGCGGCGATGGACAAAGTGCGCGCGGCCAAAAAGCCCGTGCTGGTCCGCTCGCTGATCTACACCGACGATGCGATGCAGCTTGCCGCCCATGCCAGCGAAGTGTGGGTCGATCCGATGGGCGGCGTGGTCGTCACCGGCCCCGGCGGGTCGCGGCTCTATTACAAGGGCCTGATCGACAAGTTGAAAGCCACGGTCCACGTGTTCAAGGTCGGCACCTACAAGAGCGCGGTCGAACCCTACATGCGCGCCGATATGTCACCCGAAGCGCGTGAGGCGATGCAGGGCGTCTATGGCGCGATCTGGCAGAACTGGCAGGACGAGGTGAAGAAGGCGCGGCCCAAGGCAGACCTTGCCCCCATGCTCACCGACCCTGAAAAGTGGGTGGCCGATAGCGGCGGCGATGCTGCACAGGCCGCGCAGAAATCCGGTTTGGTTGACCGCGTGGGGGATAGCGTGTCCTTCGGCAAGCGCGTGGCCGAACTGGTCGGCGCGGATGAGGACGCGGGCCTTGGCGGGTTCAAGTCCACCGAACTCCCCGTCTATCTGGCCGACAAGACGGCATCCTCGGCGGGCAAGGCCATTGCCGTGGTCACTGTCGCGGGCGAAATCGTCGATGGCGATGCTGGCCCCGGCAGTGCCGGAGGGGACCGCATTGCCAACCTGATCGATGGCGTAACGCAGAGCGATGATTACGCAGGGCTCGTCCTGCGCGTCGATTCGCCCGGCGGCTCGGTCCTCGCGTCCGAACGCATCCGCAACGCGGTGGAGCGGGTGAAGGCCAAGGGCCTGCCGGTTGCCGTGTCGATGGGCAGCCTTGCGGCCAGCGGGGGCTACTGGGTTTCCACCCCCGCCCAGCGCATCTTTGCAGAGCCAAGCACGATCACCGGTTCGATCGGCGTCTTCGCCGTGCTGCCCAGCTTCGAAAACGCGCTGCCGCAGATCGGCGTCACCACCGATTCGATCGGCACCACCCCGCTTTCGGGCCAGCCTGACATCCTTGGCGGCCTCAGCCCGCAAGTCTCCGCTGTGCTGCAAGGGCAGGTGGAGCGCATCTATGCGCGCTTCCTTGGTCTGGTGAGCAAATCGCGCGGCAAATCATCGGCAGAGATCGACAAGATCGCCCAAGGCCGCGTCTGGGACGGCGGCACCGCCCGCCAGCTTGGCCTCGTCGATGAATTCGGCGGTCTGGATCAGGCCGTGGCGTGGGTGGCCAAACAGGCCAAGGCCAAGGAATGGCACGCGGCCTATGTGGTCGACGAACCCAGCCCCTTCGCCCAGTTCTTCCGCCAGATGGAAAGCGGCGAGGCCCCCTCGGCGGGTTCGCACGATCTGGCAGGCGCGCTTGCGGCTCGACAGCAAGGTCTGCTGGTGAGGCTGGAGGCGGATCTGGCGCGGCTTACCACCGACGGCGGGATCAAGGCTTACTGCTTGGAATGCGCGGGTGAGGAGCGGACTGTGGTTCCAGCGCGCGGTGGGCAGGGTGGGGGCTTGCTTCGGCTTCTTGCCCTATTTGTCGGTTAGGGTTCTTGAGGCCGGAGATATGAGAATCCGGGAGATGTTTGGTGCAGTTATTAAACTACCAGCTAACCCAATCCCGCACTCTACAGACGATACGGCATTGAATATCGCACATGGAGGCCATGAATGCTAAAAACCACGGCCTTTATGCTAATGTCGATTTCGCAGTTGGGGGTGGCTCCATTTATACTGCGCGGAAGCGAGGCCAAAATTGCCGATAATAGACTTGAACTCAAAGCTTGCGGTATAGATAAAGCAAAATTTGCAAGATATTATTGGTATGACGCTATCGCGGAAGAGCGTGGATATGTTGTAAACACGAACCGTGTACAATTTGCGATATTTGACGAAATTCCACGCGGTGTTTATGCAGTCACAAATAACCCATTTGTTGAAAACCCTGATCTAAGAATAGTTGCATTTGGATCATACGATATATTGCGTGATGATTTTTCGGTTCGGTGTGTTTCTAACAGCTAGCGCTGCTTCGGTTCACGGTAGCAATTTACTCAATCTCTAATTGGTGCGTTGGGGCTAGCAACGGGCCCTTTCCGCTTTCCATCTTCAGGGCCCAACGCTCAACACCCCGTCGCCCCCACCGGCTCGGCATAGGCCTCGGCGCAACGGCGGGTGAGGGTGGTGAGTTCGGCGAAGAGGTCAGCGTCCGCCTTCTTGAAATTGAAGCAACTCTTGCCCTGCATTCGTTTGCGCAAATCGGGCGATGTGCCGTCCAGCAGGGAGGGCAGAGCGTAGAGCGGCATCAGGTGGAATGAGGCATAGGCTTTCTTGACCTGCACCATGCCGAACCACGCACGCTCCTTTTTGCCCGGCTCGTTCCACGGCGTTTTCATCACCAGATGGCCGGGGGCGTCCTGCGTGACCACCATGCCGGTCGCTTGCTCCACCAGGATCGCGCGGAGTTGGGTGAACACGGTATCGAACGCATCGTACATGGTGAACTCCCTTGGGGTGGGGGTTCAGAATATGCCGCAACTCAGCGTGTGCCAATCCCCTCCTGCTACACCATAACTCCGCCGTCACCCCGGGCTTGACCCGGGGTCCCGCTTTTTCTGAGGCGTGGAAAAGGGAGCAGGTCCCCGGGTCAAGCCCGGGGTGACGGGTAGGTTTGCGGAGTGCAGGTGCGAGAGGAACTCGCCCGTCCATCCGAATCAATCCGGCGCGGTTGGCACCTCATCTGGCGCGCCGGGCTGCACCCGGTCCGGCTCCAGCACCGGCATCTCGTCTGGCTGGATGACCGGGGGCACGCCGTCCGGTTCGGTCACGGGTGGGCTTTCGGGTGGGGATTGTGGTTCGATTCGGTCGGGCTGCGGAAAATCGGGGGTCGTGGCCATCGTTCGGCTCCTCAAAAGCGGTGCTTCTTCCACAACTCGCCGCTATCGCAGCCAGTTCCACCGTTCCTTTCATGGGCCAAATCCAAGGCGCTTGCCCTTTTCCAGCCACTACGATAGGGGCACCGCTCGCTTTTCGCCGGATGCGGGCGTGGCGGAACTGGTAGACGCAGCAGGTTTAGGTCCTGCCATCGCAAGATGTGGGGGTTCGAGTCCCTTCGCCCGCACCAGTCCGCGCGCCGGCGTCCGAGTCAGCTTTTTCCGCGCTAAAGGGCGCGAGACAGACATGGAAGTTGGATCAGGATGCAGATCGTCGAAACCACCAACGAGGGCCTGAAGCGCGCCTACACCGTCACCATCCCCGCTGCGGACATTGCCGCCCGGGTTGAAGGTGAGGTCAAGAAGATCGCGCCGCAGATCAAGATGCCCGGTTTCCGCCCCGGCAAGGTGCCCGCCAACCTCGTGCGCAAGATGCACGGCCCGCAGCTTCATCAGGAAGCGCTGCAGACCTCCATCCGCGAAGCGATGGACAAGCTGGTGGCTGACAACAAGCTGCGCCCCGCCATGCAGCCCGCCGTTTCGATGGGCGAAGGCTATGACGAAGGCAAGGACGCGCAGCTGACGGTTGAGCTTGAAGTTCTGCCGCAGATCGAAGCGCCTTCGCTCGATGGGCTGAAGCTGGAAAAGCTTACCGTTCCCGTGACCGACGCCGAAGTGGCCGAAGCGGTTGAGCGCATCGGGCAGGGCCAGAAGTCCTTCACCGACGCCAAGAAGGGCGCGAAGGCCAAGGACGGCGACCAGATCATCATCGACTTCCTCGGCAAGGTTGATGGCGTTGCCTTTGAAGGCGGCGCTGCTGAAGACACCCCGCTGGAACTCGGCGCGGGCCGCTTCATCCCCGGCTTCGAAGAGCAGCTGGTCGGCGTGAAGGCCGGTGACGAAACCGTCATCACCGTAACGTTCCCGGCAGATTATCCGGCTGAAAACCTCAAGGGCAAGGATGCTACCTTCGACATCACCGTCAAGGCGGTGAAGGTTGCTGGTGAATTCGAAGCCAATGACGAATTTGCCAAGATGCTCGGCCTTGAAAGCCTTGAGCAGCTGCAGGGCCTGCTGCGCGGCCAGCTTGAGCAGGAAACTGCCGGTCTGACCCGCACCCAGATGAAGCGCGCGCTGCTCGATCAGCTGGCCGCCGGGCATGACTTTGCCGTGCCGCCTTCGATGGTCGAAGCCGAATTCGAACAGATCTGGACCCAGCTTCAGCAGGAAGCCCAGAACGAAGAGAATCCGGAAGACGCGCTGAAGGAAATCGAAGCCGAGAAGGACGATTACCGCAAGATCGCCGAGCGCCGCGTGCGCCTCGGCCTGCTCCTGTCGGAAATCGGCCAAGCCAACGGCGTGCAGGTTTCGGCACAGGAAATGGAAATGCTGATCCGCCAGGCGGCGCAGCAGTACCGTGAACAGGATCGCCAGCGCTTCGTCGAATACGTGCGTTCGGAACCACTCGCCGCCGCCCAGCTGCGCGCGCCGCTTTATGAAGACAAGGTTGTCGATTTCCTGTTCGACAAGGCCGAAGTCACCGAGCGTGAAGTGACCAAGGAAGAGCTGCAGGCCGCGATCGAAGCTGAGGAAGGCGCTGCCGCCGAAGCCAAGCCCGCCGCAAAGAAGGCCGCGCCGAAGAAGAAAGCTGCTGCTGCCGCTACGGACGAAGCTCCGGCTGAAGACGCTGGTCCTGCTGCTGAAGCGGCTGAGGAAGCTCCGAAGAAGAAGGCTCCGGCCAAGAAGAAGGCTGCGACTGACGACGCACCGGCTGCTGAAGCCGCCGCTGAAGAAGCTGCGCCTGCTCCCAAGAAGAAGGCACCGGCCAAGAAGAAGGCCGAAGACTGATCTCCATATCGGATTGATCCGGCCTGACGGGGCTGGATATCGGACGGCCCGGCGTGTTTCGACACGCCGGGCCGTTGGCGTTTTCGGGCCAAAACTACGTAGCTGCGCGCCGTTTGAATGCGTATTTTGCTGGTGTTCCGGCCGATCCCTCGGCTTCCGATCATTTTCCCGATTCGCGCCCGAGTCGCATTGTGGGATCATCCTGCCGCAAGGAACCTCCTTGAGGGTGACTGCCATGCATACGGTACGCAACAGAGTGGCCTCGCGCCCACGTCCACCAAGCAAGCACGCAGGCGCCAAGGCAAAGACGCCAAAGACCCCGCAATCGCGCGGCAAGGATTCTGCATTCTTGCTGCGCGCGCCCCATCCGCCGGCATTTCCGGCACACCTCATCGTGCCGCCACCGCGCGGTGCGGTGATCTCTACCGTGCCTTGGCCTGAAACGCCCAAGCCGAAGGCCGCATCTGCACCGAAAAAGCCCCGAAAGGTCGCAAACACCCGGAAGACTGCGCCAAAGGGCGGCTCCCGGAAAAAGCCGCGGACGGCTGCTGCAAAGCAGGTCCGATCAGCCCCACCCCCGGCAACCGCCGCAAAGGACGCGCTCGCACCCATGACCACGATCGACCTGCTCGACCGCGCACTGGCGGTTCAGCCTGAGGCTGGTCCAAGCCAGCCCCCCTTATCCCCTGTCCCCTGCGGTGCCTCCCCGGACGCAGGGAACATCCCGCTGCCTCGTTCCCGTGCCCCCGCACCGGTGCGAGGCAGCGGCTTGATCGATGCGATTGGTGATTGGTTGCGCCATGTTGCCAACCGGCTAGGGCGCTGGCGCGGCAATCGGCGAAGCGCAGGTTCGGCGCGCGCTGCGTTAATCCACGCTGCTGCCCACCAACGCGCGCTGCAGTCGCAGTTCGAGGCGTTGGAAGCTTTGCGGGAATCCGCCCGCGCAGACGAAGCCGCATCGACATAGGTGCGACAGGCGGCCGAAAACCCTCTTCGGACAACGCTTCTAGCGCCCCTCAACACCTTTCTGTGACTACGGTTCCACGCAAATCCCCGGATTCGCGGTTAACGCCCTTGAACATCTGGTCGTGGCACGCGACATAGCGAGGTCTAACCAGATGAGGATTCCCATGCTCGACCTGTTCGGCGCTTCCGGCGCCAGTGTTTATGGTTCCCAGGGCAAGTTTAGCCACGATCCAGTGACCGGCGCGCTGATCCCGGTCGTGGTCGAGCAATCTAGCCGTGGCGAACGCAGCTTTGACATTTATTCGCGCCTGCTGCGCGAACGCATCATCTTTGTGACGGGCGAAGTCGAAGACCACATGGCTTCGGTGATCATCGCCCAGTTGCTGTTCCTCGAATCGGAAAACCCGTCGAAGGACATTTCAATGTACATCAACTCGCCCGGTGGCGTGGTGACGGCGGGTCTCGCGATCTACGACACCATGCAGTACATCCGCCCGCGCGTGTCCACGGTGTGCATCGGGCAGGCTGCGTCGATGGGTTCGTTCCTGCTCGCCGCTGGTGAGCCGGGCATGCGCATTGCGCTGCCGAATGCACGCATCATGGTGCATCAGCCTTCGGGCGGGGCGCGGGGTATGGCTTCGGACATCGAGATTCAGGCTCGTGAAATCCTGCGCATCCGCAAGCGCATGAATGATCTGTACGTCAAGTTCACCGGCCGCACTCTGGATGAAATCGAGAAGGCAATGGACCGCGACACGTTCCTCGAAGCCGAAGAGGCCTTGAAGTTCGGGCTCGTCGACAAGGTCTTCGAATCGCGTCCGGCCACCGATGCGACTGGTGAAGAAACAGGTTCGGGCGGCGCACCGACCTGATCGAATTCCTTCGGCGGCCAAAGTCTTAAGCCCTGCGAAAGGCTTTGGCCGGTAAGGACGTGATACACATTATCGAGTCCGGTTGATTAATGCCCTTGCGGTAGTAGGATAGCCGGACCCGCCTCTCGTGGAGGGGCGCCTGGGATGGACGAATGACCAAGCTTTCTGGATCGGATACCAAGAGCACCCTGTACTGCAGCTTCTGCGGGAAGTCGCAGCACGAAGTGCGCAAGCTCATTGCCGGGCCAACTGTGTTCATCTGCGATGAATGCGTTGAACTGTGCAACGACATCATCCGCGAAGAGACCAAGGCCGGTATCGCCGGGAAGAAGGACGGCGGCGTACCCACTCCGCGTGACATCTTCGAGACCTTGAACGACTATGTGATCGGCCAGGACCGCGCCAAGCGCGTGCTCTCGGTGGCGGTCCATAACCACTACAAGCGGCTGAAGCACAGCGGCAAGGGTGGCGAAGTCGAACTCTCGAAATCGAACATCCTGCTTGTCGGACCGACCGGTTGCGGCAAGACCCTGCTCGCGCAGACGCTCGCCAAAACCTTCGACGTGCCTTTCACGATGGCGGATGCCACTACATTGACCGAAGCCGGTTATGTGGGTGAGGACGTGGAAAACATCATCCTCAAGCTGCTGCAGGCCAGCGACTACAATGTCGAAAAGGCGCAGCACGGCATCGTCTACATCGACGAGATCGACAAGATCAGCCGCAAGGCCGAGAATCCTTCGATCACGCGCGATGTTTCGGGCGAAGGCGTGCAGCAGGCCCTGCTCAAGCTGATGGAAGGCACCACCGCATCGGTTCCGCCGCAGGGCGGACGCAAGCATCCGCAGCAGGAATTCCTGCAGGTGGACACCACGAACATCCTGTTCATCTGTGGTGGCGCGTTTGCGGGCCTCGACAAGATCATTTCGGATCGCCTCCAGAAGCGTTCCATCGGTTTCGGCGCGCACGTGGCCGATCCCGACAAGCGCAAGGTTGGCGAACTGCTGCAGAAGGCAGAACCGGAAGATCTCCTCAAGTTCGGCCTCATTCCCGAATTTGTCGGTCGTCTCCCGGTGATCGCAACGCTTGAAGACCTTGATATCGAAGCGCTGGTCAAGATCCTGAGCGAGCCGAAGAACGCGCTGGTAAAGCAGTACGCCAAGCTCTTCGAACTTGAAGACGTGACCCTGACCTTCACCGAAGACGCGCTCGAAGCTATCGCCAAGAAGGCCATCGCGCGCAAAACCGGCGCGCGCGGGCTGCGTTCGATTGTTGAAGGCCTGCTGCTCGACACCATGTTCGACGTGCCGACCGAAACTGACATCGCCGAAGTTGTCGTCGACAAGGACGTCGTCGAAGGGCGCAAGGACCCCGTCCGCGTCCACAAGGGCAAGGAAGAAGCGGCCTGAGGGTTGGCTGAAGCCGGATAGCAAAAAGGGCGGGGCCGCATGGCACCCGCCCTTTTTCTTTTTACCTTCTCCCCTCCCGCAAGCGGGAGGGGTTGGGGGTGGGTTTGCTACCCTCAGTCCGGCTCTTAGTTTGGCAGCGAAACTGCGTCCGTCACGTGGATCACGCCGTTCTTCTGCATCACATCGGCCTGCGTCACGTGCGCCATGCCGCCCTTTTCGTCGGTCAGCATCACCGTGCTGCCCATGAGCGAGGCGGTGAGTGTGCCACCGGCAACCGTGGTCAGTTTGGTGGTGCCGCCATCGGCCTTGATCTTGGCGACGAGGTCGGCCGCTGCAACCTTGCCTGCGACTACGTGATAGGTCAGCACTTTGGCCAAGGTGGCCTTGTTTTCAGGCTTCAGCAGCGTGTCCACCGTGCCGGCGGGCAGCTTGGCAAAGGCGGCGTTGGTCGGCGCGAACACGGTGAACGGACCGGCGCTGTTCAGCGTGTCAACCAGCCCGGCGGCCTTCACGGCGGCGACCAGAGTGGTATGATCAGCAGAGTTCACGGCGTTTTCAACGATGGTGCGCGTTGGGAGCATTTCTGCGCCGCCAACCTTCACGCCTTCATGATGGTTGGCCATTGCGGGCGAGACGAACACAGGTGCGGCAGTGGCTGCGGTGGCGACGAGGGCGGCGATCAGGAACTTGCGGGTCATGGGTAACTCCTTGCTGAAAACATGAGTTTGTCCGGCGCGAGGTAGAGGGCTGCCGGTCTGCCCGTCCAAACGACAAGGTGGGGTCGATGTTCCACTGAACCACATGACCATTGGTGCATGCTGTTGATTGCAAAGCGGAAACAAAAAGAAGGCGCGCTGCACGAATGCAGCGCGCCTAGCACAATGCGACTCCGGCTGAAGGGAACGAGATAGCCGGAAATCAGAGGGAGGAACCAGGGTAGAGGGGTAATTCAACCCCGGTTGGAACGTCTCCGGGGAGACAACTGAACCTGTGCGCCGGCGATGGCGACATGGCCCTTGGGGCTATGCCCGCAAGGTCAGGTCAGAACATCAGACCGAATGATCATGCAACAACACGCATTCGTGGCCGTCGATGGTCTCCACTTGCACAGTGGCGTGGCCGATGCCGAAATCGTGTTCAAGCTCGTGCGCAAGCTGGTGCAGAAAACTGTCGCCGGGGTGGCCGCCGGGCATGACGAGGTGGGCTGTCAGCGCCGTCTCTGTGGTGCTCATCGGCCAGATGTGCAGATCGTGGACCGCCTCAACGCCGTTCAGGCCGACAAGGAAATTCCGCACGCTGCTCTCGTCGATGCCAGTAGGGACGCCAAGCAGGCTCATCCGCAGTGAGTCCTTGAGCAGACCCCATGTACCCCACGCGATCACGCCAACGATCAGCAGGCTGGTGACCGGATCGATCCATGTCTGGCCGGTCAGCATAATCAGTAGCCCCGCCACGACCACGCCCGCTGAAACCCCGGCATCTGCTGCCATGTGCAGGTAAGCGCCACGAATGTTGATATCGTGGTCCCGCCCGCGCATGAACATCAGCGCGGTGGCGGTGTTGATGACGATGCCCACGGCGGCGACGATCATCACCGTTCCGCCGACCACCGGTTCGGGTTCAAACAGCCGCCGGATCGTCTCCACCAGAATCGCGCCCAGCGCGACCAGCAGGAACGCGGCATTGCCCAGTGCGGCAAGGATCGAACTGGACTTGAAGCCGTAGGTGAATCGCGCGGAGGGCGGACGCTTGGTCAGCACGCTGGCGATCCACGCGATGACGAGGCCCAGCACGTCCGAAAGATTATGTCCCGCGTCAGCCACCAGCGCCATTGAGCCGGAGATTACGCCATAGACCGCCTCTACCACCACGAAAGCGAGGTTCAGGCCGATCCCGATGGCAAATGCACGCCCGAAGCTGGCGGGGGCGTGGCTGTGGCCGTGCGCGTGACTGTGCGAATGGTTGTGATGGTCGGCAGACATGCGGCCTTCCTAACGCCTCGCGGGCATGTAGGAAACAAGTGTTGCGCCAGGGGGCCTGTAAGCCGGGTTCTGTAGCGCCGACGGTATCCCACGAGTGGACCGTATCGGCACTGGCAGCCATTCCTCTAGGCGGACCGTTGCCGGAACGCTCAAGCAATCAACCCGGACTGCTGGCCCGAAACAGGCCTGCCCCGAAAGGCGCGCAGTCCCTATTCGATCTTGCTCCAGGTGGGGTTTGCCTTGCCGCTTCCGTTGCCGGTCGCGCGGTGCGCTCTTACCGCACCCTTTCACCCTTGCTGTCCCTTGCGGGATTAGCGGTTTGCTCTCTGTGGCACTTTCCCTTGACCTTCAGCTTGCGCGTCAGGCCCGGCGGGCGTTACCCGCCACCCTTGTTTCGTGGAGCCCGGACTTTCCTCGGGATCTTGCGATCACGCGGCTGCCCGGCCCCCTGGCGAGCGGTCACCTAGCATGACCCAGATCGCGTTCCAACAGGAGTTCGAAAAGCAATGCCCCGATCTGTCCGTCTACCTCGCCATCGATCCGCTGCGGCCGCCAGCGTCGCTGAAACGCGCGCACCGCGGCTTTCTGGTCGGAGATGTCATAGCCAAAGCGTTCGAGCGCAAGGTAAAACGCGGCCTCGTTATCAAACAGCAGCCGGATCGACAGCTTGGGCGTGGGCAGGCATAGGCGGTGGCGGGCGATGAGTTCCCACGGGAACAGTTCGCCGGGGTCTTCCTTGCGGGCAGGCGCAATGTCGGAATGGCCGACGACATTGGCGCGTGGCACGTTGTGGCGCTTCACGATGTCTGCCAGCAGCGGCAGCAGGGCTTCGATCTGGGCATCGGGGAAGGGCCTGTAGCCGAATTCGTGCCCCGGATTGACCAGTTCGATGCCGACGCTGGCGGAGTTCACATCGGTGATTCCGCGCCATGATCCCCGGCCCGCGTGCCACGCCCGCTTGTCTTCATCGACAAGGCCGGTGACCGTCCCGTCCTCGTCGATGAGATAGTGCGCCGAGACTTCCGCCGCCGGATCGCACAGCCGTTCTAGTGCCGCCTGCGCGCTTTCCATGCCGGTGTAGTGCAGCACCACCATCGACACGGGACACTTGCGCTCGTTCCAGTTGGGCGATGGCACCTCGCGATGGACGAGCCAGCGCCGCATCGGTCAGGCGACCGGGAGGACCGCGCCGAGGACAAGGCTTTCTGCTGTCACGTGAACTTGCACTGCGCCGTTCACTGATGCGGCAAGCTGTTGGACCATCGCGGCAGGGGCCGTGCGGCTGGAGAGGTCGGCAGACGCCAGCGTGCCTTCCAACGCTTGCCCGATTGTTGGGTCGAACGCGACGCGCTGCCCTGCGGCGCGCACCACGATTTCGGCTACGCCATCACGCACTTCGGCACCGATATCCAGCGTGCCGCCACGCACCAGCGAATCAAGGCCGATCAGCGCGAGGTTGAGCAAAGTCTTGACCGCAGGCTTGGACAGGCTGTCGACACCGAACATCCAATTCACGGCAACGCGTCCGTTGTTGCCCGCCAAGGCATCGACCAGCGCCCGTGCTTCGGCCACCGGCACAGCTTCGCCAAAGCCGCCTGCCGCACCGAAGGCGAGGCGAAAGAACTTGAGTTTATCGGCAGAAGCCTTGGCGCTCTGTTCGAGCAGTTCCATGCAACGCTTGCGCATTTCTGGGTCTTTCTCGTCAGCGAGAAGTTCCAGACCGTTGGAAAGCGCGCCCACGGGGCTGAGCAGATCGTGGCAGAGGCGCGAGCAGAGCAGGCTGGCAAGATCGAGGGCAGATGCGGGCATGTTCAGGTTTCGCGCCTTTTTCCTGAAGGGGGTTTACACAGTTTACACTGTCCGGAGAAAGTAATCTGGCCAGAGAAACTTCGCCGACCCCCGTTTGTGCCCATGCAAAGTGACCGCCGGGGCGGCCTTGGTGCAGGGGAAGGGCGGCTTGGTGCTCATCAGTCAACCTATGCCTTAGCCTTGCACGACGCAGTAGGAAAGCGGTTCAAACCCATCTGCCCCATCGCGCCAACAGGTAATCGCGTCAGCGCCGTCGTTTGTGGCAGCCACGATCACCCAAACCCGCCCATCACGCGCGGCGCTCGCCTCGTCGGTGGCAGAGGGCCGGGCAAGGCCGTTGGGGTGCGAGTGGAAATAGCCGATGACTTGCGCGCCCGAGCCATCGCGTGCCGCGCGGTGCGCGGCGATGAGGGCTGCAGGGTCGATCTCGAAGTGGCGCGCGGGATCCGGAGCGACGTTTGTCGTCGGGACGGCCACTTCGATGCGCGAGGCGGAGCCGAGGAGAAGGCCGCAGGCTTCGTGCGGTGCGGCGCGGTGTGCCGCAGCGAGCATGATGGCGTGGGCGGGTTGGCTGATGGTCAGGGCCATGCTGCCGGTTTGGCTGCTTGGCGTGGCGCTGGCAAGGCATCGCCGTCTCTCCATTGCAATCCAATATGGTAACTTCCCTGCTTGCCCGGAGGCCGAGGTGCGGGCATCGTGAGCCGAGAGGGGATGACTATGCGCACTAAATTGGGACTTTTGACCGGCCTTTCGTCGATGCTCGCAGCTACCGGCATGGTTGGGGTTGCAGCGTTTGTTCTGGTGGCTCCGGCCCATTCACAGAGCTTCGGCGACGTGCTCGGTTCAGCCAAGAAAGTTGCGCAGGCTGCAACGGTCTCGGACGCGCAGATCGTGTCCTATTTCTCGCAGATGTCGGTCGAGATGGACCGGCAGAACACGATTCCCCCGGCCAAGAACCCCTATGCGGTTCGCCTTGCCAAACTGACCACCGGGTTGGCGAGCTATGATGGGCTGAACCTCAATATCAAGGCCTACCTTGCCAATGATGTGAATGCCTTTGCGATGGGTGATGGCACGGTACGGG
The DNA here is from genome assembly GCF_030696665.1 of Novosphingobium sp. Classification (GTDB taxonomy): domain Bacteria; phylum Pseudomonadota; class Alphaproteobacteria; order Sphingomonadales; family Sphingomonadaceae; genus Novosphingobium. Next base: position 9,779 of record NZ_JAUYRV010000040.1, on the reverse strand, counting down.
TCTATTCCGGGCTGATGGACAAGATGACCGACGATGAAGTGCGTTGCGTGATCGGCCATGAAATTGGGCATGTGAAGCTCGAACACGGCAAGAAGCGGATGAAGATGGCGCTGCAAAAGGACGCGGCGTTGAGCGTGGCCGGCACAGCCAGCGGCGGCGTGCGCAAACTTGCCAGTTCGGAACTGGGCGGGCTGATCGGGAATGTGCTGACGGCTCAACATTCTCAGGCGGCCGAAACAGCAGCCGATGATTACGCGCTGACCTTCATGGCCGCCAAGAGCTACCCGCAACCAGCCTGCGCGACCGCGATGGACAAACTGGCGGCACTGGGTGGCGGTGGCGGGATTGGACTGCTCAAAACGCATCCCGATCCTGCCCAGCGGGCGAAGCGGATGCGTGCGAAGATCAAGTGAGGTTGAGGGGTGGGCTTCGGCACGCTTCAATAGCGAACTTTACTATTTTTCGTTATTTCTGGTAGGGAGTTTTGCTCTACAGGAGTTTTGCCATGAATGTGAGCCTGACACCCGAACTGGAATCACTGATCCATCGGAAGGTCAGCAACGGACGCTACACATCGGCCAGTGAAGTTGTGCGCGAGGCGCTGCGGTTGATGGAAGAGCGCGATCAGGTGCAGGAACTGCACAAGGCGTCCATGCGTGAAAAGATTGCCGCCGGGATGGAATCGTTGCGCGCCGGGCAGGGCAGTGACGGTGAGGCGTTTATGGCAAAGATTGACGCTGATCTGGCCGCAATCGAGCACCGCGACCGATAGTTGCCGACAGCTATGTGCTTTCGCCTGAGGCGGAGCGGGACATCGTGCAAATCCGCGACTATTGCCTGGAAGAAGCCGGGGTGCAGATGGCGCGCCATGTGATGGGAAAACTCTCAAAGGCGCTGCGTTTTCTGGCGTCCACACCGGGTTCAGGACATCGTCGTGATGACCTGACCGACGAAGATGTGCGGTTCTGGCCGGTGTTTTCGTACTTGATTGTTTATACGCCGACGATGCGCCCCATCGGCATTGCCCGTGTCCTACATGCAGCGCGCGATTTGGAGGCTTTGTTGAGAAAGTCGGCGCAGCGCATGTAAGGGTGTGTTTGGTTTTTTGGGACAGATTCACAAAGTGGGTATGATCTCCTTGTAAATCAGAGGACTTGCGAATGAGTAACGACGAGATGCGGGAACTTCTCGCGCTCCATATAAAGTTGCTTGAAAAGTCCATTGCGTATTGAGAATCTCTACAAGAACTGCGCGCCAACACCAGTATTATCGGGGAGTATAGCGCGACCTTATTTTTAGGCGGGGAGCGCGCAACAGCAATTAATCAGCGCGGTTGGGATGTCCTTGGTGCAGACGGTCTACGTTATGCCGTAAAGACTTATACATCCCGGACACGTACAATGAAATTCAAGGCTAGCACGCTGGAGTTGGCTGACCGCGCGTTGATTTATCGACTGTCGTGCGTTGACGGTAGAATCCAATTGTCGCTGATGGGTATGCCGACCGTTGACGATATCAAGCAAAGTCCAATGCGATTAGATAGCGGTTCGAACTACTTTTTTTGGCCGCTACCGAGAGACGGCGAAACGGCCACATCTTTGATGCCGGTGGTTCCCCGGTCTTGTCTGTCACACACGAACGCCCCATATCCCGTGCATAATGGGGGCATCTGACAACATAATTTCCGGAGTGATCCCGCCCGGCGGGTTGCGGCTTGACAAGGCGGTGGCCGAGGCGAGCGGGCTTTCTCGTGAGCGGGTGAAGGCGTTGCTGGGTGAGGGGCGTGTTGCCATTGGCGGTGTGCGGGCTGCCAATGCTTCGGCCAAACCGCCTGCGGGTGTGGCGTTTACAATTTCCATTCCTGAGGCCGCGCCGTCTTATGCAGTGGCGCAGGATATTCCGCTGGTGGTCGTCTATGAGGATGAGGCGTTGATCGTGGTGGACAAGCCTGCGGGAATGGTGGTGCATCCGGCGGCGGGCAATGCGGACGGGACTTTGGTCAACGCGCTGCTGCACCATTGCCGGGGGCAGCTATCGGGCATTGGCGGGGTGGCGCGGCCGGGGATCGTGCATCGGATCGACAAGGACACGTCCGGGCTGCTGATCGTGGCCAAGACCGATGTGGCGCATGAGGGGCTGGCCAAGCAGTTTGCCGATCATTCGATCGTGCGCGCTTACAAGTGCGTGACGGCCGGGTTGCCGGTGCCAGTGGCAGGCACGGTGCGCGGGGCGATTGCGCGGTCCAGCCATGATCGCAAGAAGATGGCACTGGTTGAAGATGGGCGCGGCAAGCATGCGGTGACGCATTACCGGACGTTGGCAGCGCTTGAGGGTGCGGCGTTGGTGGAGTGTCGGCTTGAGACGGGGAGAACCCACCAGGTCCGTGTTCACCTTGCGTCAATTGGCCATCCACTACTGGGTGATCCAGTTTATGGACGGACACCTTCAAAGCTACGGCCGCTGCTGGGGCGGCTGGGATTTCAGCGGCAGGCGCTGCACGCGGCGGAATTGGGGTTTATTCACCCCGTCAGCGGCAAGGCGCACCACTTCACCAGCACGACGCCCGTCGATATGCGGGAACTCATCGTCGAACTGTGCGCTGAAGGTCAGGATGCAAAGATTAAGGCTCTGCTGTAATAGCGGATGTTTGAAGACAGGTTCTGGAGTCGGCCCTAATATCTCTAAGCGACTCCGCACAGTGTGGTCCCGCCGTCGGTCGCCCATCAGGGGGCCGATCATTGGGAGCCGACGCAAGGAAAGGACGTGTTCAGGTGAGTGAGGGAAGCAAGAAGGTTAGCGTACCTGCCTTGGGCGGGGAACCCAGCCTTAACCGCTATTTATCGGAAATCCGCAAGTTCCCCGTGCTGACGGCTGAGCAGGAATACATGCTCGCCAAGCGCTTTCAGGAACATCAGGATCCCGAAGCTGCCGCGCAACTGGTGACGAGCCATCTGCGGCTCGTGGCCAAGATCGCGATGGGCTATCGCGGGTATGGCCTGCCGGTGAGTGAGCTGATTTCCGAAGGCAATATCGGCCTGATGCAGGGCGTAAAGAAGTTTGAGCCGGATCGCGGTTTCCGTCTGGCCACTTACGCCATGTGGTGGATCAAGGCTTCGATGCAGGAGTTTATCCTTCGCAGCTGGTCGCTTGTGAAAATGGGCACGACCGCAGCGCAAAAGAAGCTGTTCTTCAACCTGCGCCGCATGAAGAAGAACCTTGAGGCGTTCGAGGATTCGGACCTTCATCCCGATGACGTGAAAAAGATCGCGACTGACTTGGGCGTGCCCGAACAGGAAGTGATCAACATGAACCGGCGCATGATGATGGGCGGCGATGCTTCGCTCAACGTCTCCATGCGCGAAGATGGCGAGGGTTCTTGGCAGGACTGGCTGACCGATGATCGTCCTTTGCAGGACGAGACCGTGGCCGATGCTGAGGAAGCGAGTTATCGCCATCAACTGCTGGTCGAGGCGATGGACAGCCTGAACGAGCGCGAGCGGCACATTCTGACCGACCGCCGTCTCGTTGACGATCCCAAGACGCTGGAAGAACTTTCGCAGGTTTACAGTGTCAGCCGTGAACGCGTGCGCCAGATCGAAGTGCGGGCGTTTGAAAAGTTGCAGAAGGCGATTCAGCGGATTGCGGTGGAGCGCAAGCTGCTGCCAGCGTGACCATGCGAAGCTAAAACCAAACTGGATCAGATTGCAACGGTCGGGCGGAAGTCCGGCCGTTGCTGCGTTTACTGTAGTCACAGCGGAAGCCGTGCGAGAAGGCGGGTGTGCTGTGTCACATTATCGGGCGTTTGCGGATGCTAAGGGATTAGCCGAAGCGATGCGTCAAAGCGTACGCTTCAGCTCGGTGCCAAAAAGGTTAACACACGTTGACTCCAAATTGGCGCTGAGGCAGGTAACAACCATAACAAAAACAATTTCGGGTCGCACAAGGAAGTTTCGAAGGCGGTATGCATTTGCCGCCGGGAAAGCGTATTCCAGGGGGCACGGAATTGAAGAAGCCTTTGTTCGCCACGGTTGCTGGCGTCGCTGCTATTGGTATCTCTGCAACTGCTGCCCAAGCGCAGCAGGCTGTGCAGACCAGAGATCAGCTTGATCTGCCAGTCAGCAAGCCCGAGACGCCCCAAGCCACTGCGACAGTGCGATCCGAGGGCGTAGAGCCGGGGCCATGCCCGCTAGCCACCAGCGATATTCGCACAACGATCACCAGCGTAGAGATTACCGCGCCCGGTGGCGTCCCGCTTTCTGGCGAGATCATGCAACTGTTGGGCGGCATCAGCCCGGCAGGCGGCGAACAGCCGATTCGGCAGGTCTGCGATCTGCGTGACGAAGTTCAGGCCCGCCTGCGCGCCGCGCGCTATGTTGCCAGCGTGCAGGTGCCGCAGCAGCGGATCGATTCGGGCGTGCTCAAGCTTGAGGTCGTGTCCGGGCGAATCGTGGAGATGCGCGTGCGCGGCGATGTCGGGCCGTATGAAGCGCTCCTGCAGCGGCGGATCGAGCGGCTTAAGGACCTTGACCCGCTGAACGAAGCGGAAGCCGAGCGCATTCTTTTGCTGGCCAACGACATTCCGGGTTTGTCAGTCGAATTGGCGCTAAGCCCGGCGAGTGGCCGTCCCGGCGATCTCATCGGTGAACTTTCGGTCTCGTTCCGGTCATTCTCTTTGCTGGCCAATCTGCAGAACTACAATGCCGATTTCCTCGGTCGCGAAACTGGGCTGGTCCATGCCGAATTCTACGGCCTGACCGGGCAGGGCGACATCACGACGTTGACCGGCCAGAGCACGTTTGATTTCAAGGAGCAGCGCATCGCGGCGCTGCGCCATTCCATGATTCTGAACAGCGCGGGGACCACGATGGACCTGCGCGCGACCATCGCCGAAGCACGGCCAGACTTGCTTTCGCTTGACCAGCGCACCGTTTCGCTCGTTGGCGGACTGGCGTTTTCGCACCCATTGGTGCGCACCGTGACTGACCGCGTGAAGCTGACCGGCGGGTTTGAATATTCGCAGCAACGTTCGCGCTTTTTCCAGCCGGGCCTGCCTTCCAGCCCGCTTTCGCGTGACCGTATTTCCACACTTTTTCTGCGCGTTGATGGTTCGAGGGCCAAATTGAGCGTGGCAGGCGAGCAGATCGCCGGCGTTTCAAGTTCGCTCGAACTGCGCCGCGGCATTGACGTGTTCGGGGCATCCCGCGACAACGTCCCTGTAGGCGGCTTCGGGATTTCCCGTACCGATGGCAGCGCGCTGGCTACTGTTGTGCGCGGCAGCATCGAAGGATTCTACAAGGCCGGGCCGGTGTTCGAGCTGTCGGGCAAGGTCAATGGCCAGTGGGCCAACCGCGCACTGCTGAACTACGACACTTACGCCATTGGCAACTTTACCATCGGTCGAGGCTATGATCCGGGTGCGAATACCGGGGATCGTGCTGTCGGTTTCGTGATCGAGCCGCGCCTGAACTTCAAGCTCGACGAGAAGGTGAAGGGGCAGGTCTACGGCTTTTATGAAGGCGTAAAGCTGTGGAACATCGGACCTAACGCGTCCGAGAAGGAGCGCTATATCGCCTCGCTTGGCGGTGGTGCGCGCCTGTCGTTGGCGCAGGCGATCCGCCTTGATGTCACTTATACCCATGCGCTGGATAAACCGCTGCTGACCGGCGCCTTCGCAAAGCGTCCCGAAGATCGGGTGCTTGTGTCGCTGACGTTCCAGTTCGTTCCATTCAGCCTGTGATAGTCCGGGGAGTTAAATCGATGAACAACGCCATCAACGGCAAGCGTCGTGCCCTCCGCCTCGGCACCGGCATCGCAACCTGCATTTCCTCTGTTTTCCTTGCGCATACGGCATTCGGGCAAGCGCTGCCGGAACTGGCAAATGCCGGCGGAGCGAACGTCAGCACAGTTGGTAACACCCTGACGGTGGATGCGCTGGCAGCCAACCGGGTCATAAACTGGAATACCTTCTCGGTTGATGCTGGGAACACGGTGAACTTCGTCTCGACGGCTGCGGCGGTGACCGACGCTACGCCGATTACGGTCGTTAACCGCGTGATCGGCATGGACGTATCGGGCACGCAGACTTTCTTCCCGTCCTATATCAATGGGGCGGTCAACGCCTCAAACGGCGGCAACAACAACATCTCTGTGTGGCTGATCAACCCGTCGGGAATTACTTTCGGTCCGACCGGGGCGTTCAGCGGCGGCAGCCTTGTGGTGTCTTCGCTTGATTTCATCGGAGCCGAAGATGGCAGCGATGCTTTCAGCGGCACTTCAGTCAGGCTCCAGCGCAAGACTTTGGGGCTGGGTGAGGCACTCGGCCTCAAAAATGACGTTGATGGCAACCCGTTGACCGCAATGGAAATAAAGCTTGTTCCCGGCGCGGGGACGATTGCTACCGAAGGCTCGCTCGTCCTGCTGGGTGAGCAAATCAACATCGGTAAGGACGTTGACGCCAATGGCGAAGTGCTGATTGTCGCGGCAAGCGATGTCAGCTTCACGCCAACGACCGGTAGCCCGATCAGCTTCAACATTCTGGCTGGCACCGAAATGGGCGGCGTGCAGGTGCTTGGCACCGGCGAGGTCAACGGGCGCAACATCGTGGTTGCGGCATCGAACGCGACGAACACGCTGAGCACACTGTTGCAGGTAGATACCGGCGGCAGGCTGATTGCGTCTGCCGACAACGGCGGTGTTACGCTGACCACGTCCTCCGATCCGATCAATGCCCTTGATCCGGTGGCTGCTGCGAATATCGACAGTCAGGGGCTGCTTTCGGCCACGGGCCTTAATGGCGGCGTTAGTGTCCGGTCCAACGCCAGCGCCACAGCAGCGCGTATCACCGCTACGGGTGATGTGCTGGTGCGCTCGGGCACAGGTGCAACGGATACTGTTGCAGTCGGTACGATACAGACCGATGGCGGTATCGATGTGGCAGCGACCGGTAACCTGACGCTGGGCATCGCCGGAACCGAGACGATTCTTGCAGGAGGCACGATCGATCTGGAATCGACCGGCGCAGCCATCAATTCTACCGCGACAGACGTGACGATCCGTTCCAACCGGATGGATGCTGGCACCGCCGCGCTGGTGATCAACGCGGCGAACGCCATCGCCCTTGGCAACGCGACTCTTGCTGGCGGCGCAACGCGCACGGCAGCCGTCACGGTGGACTCGGATACCGGCTCCGTCGAGATTGGTGGGGCCAGCGCTTCAAAATTCACCGGCACAGCTGCCACGACGTTCACGGCAAATGACACGGTCAATGGCGGGAACAGTACGGCTGCGGCTGGCAACGCGGTTTCGATCACAGCGGCAGGTGGCATTACGCTGACGACTGCGCGGGCTATCGGCACCGATCAGGATTTGCGCCTGACGACCGGCGGCGCAGTACTGGCTGATGTGCTTTCGGCAGAGCGGACCGTCGTAATCGGCAGTTCCGGTGCGCCGGTTTCCAGCCTGACGGTCAACACCGATCTGACCGCGACCACGGGCAACATCACTGCCTTCGCCGATGTGATGTCAATTGCAGCGGCAACAGCAGGCACGAACGTAACGCTTCGTTCGGATGGCGCAATTGCGGTGACCGGCAAGGTGGAGGCGGGCAACACGCTTCTCGCTAATGGCATCACCACGGCCTACGCTGCATCGTTCACGGCGGGCACGGCGCAGGCCAACACCGGTTCGGTCACTGTAACCGCCGACGCTATTGATGTCGGCGCTCTGCGGGCAGGCACAACCGGTTCGCTTCAGGGCAAGACCAACATCGCGCTTGGATCAGGCCTGCTTGGCGGAAACCTGACCGTCGAAACCGATCTCGACAATGCTGCGGGTGATATTGCGCTGGGCGCGAGCGGCGCGAGCAGCATTGTTTCCGACGGGCGCATCACCGTGACGTCAACCTTCGGCGCGGTTAATCGGGGCACTGGGTCAACGTCGCTGACGCTGCGTTCAAATGCCGACGGTGTCGGGACGGATGCACTTTCGGTCACGGCGAACAACGCGGTTGCGCTGGGCAATGCGCGGCTTGATGGTGGTACGCTCCCATCGGCTGCGGTAACGGTTACTTCAACCACCAGTGATGTGACGCTGGGCACGGCCAATGCGACCAAGTTTACAGGGTCGGCGCTGGCTGGAACCTTTACGTCCACGGGCACGATCACCGCCGACAACTCTACCGTCGGCGCTGGCAACGCCATACAGATTGACGCGGCCAATATTGCGCTGGCCACGGCGAAGACCAATGGCACCGATCAGGACATTCGGCTGATCACGACCGGCGCGGTTGATGCTGCGGCGATCAATGCGTCACGCAATATCGTGATCTCGACCTTGGGCAACCCCGCGAGCAGGATTGGCTCGGGTTCGCTCAAGCCAATCCTTACGGCAACTGCCGGTTCCATCAGCGCCTTCGCCGGGGCGATGACGCTGGACAAGGCTACTGCTGCAACATCAATTTCGCTGCGGTCCGATGGCGCAATAAGCGCAGATGGCGCCGTTGAGGCTGGTACAAGTCTGACGGTTTCGGGTGTGACTGGCACTCATGCGGCAGCCTTTACCGCAGGCACTGCCGAGGCAACAGCGGGCGCCGTGAGCCTTGAGGCTCTCGCCATTGACGTTGGCACGGTGAACTCGGGCACCAGCGCATTGCTGGACGCGACGGTTGCTGGCGGCACGATCAGTGTGGGCAAGGTTGATGCCGGAACGAGCTATTCCGCGTTGGCCGATGGCGACATCACGCTTGGCCGCGCTGGCGCCAAGACGCAGACAGCGGGCGATGCAGTTACCATCGACAGCACGACCGGTTCGATCATTGAAGGCACCACGGGCGTCACGCTGACGTCGAATGATGACAATGCTGGTGCCGAACTCCTGACGCTGGATGCGGGCGACGCAATCTCGCTGGCCAATGCTATACTGAACGGCGGCACCACGCAGTCTTCGGACATTTCGCTGACTTCGGTCAACGGGACGGCGATTGATGAGGCCTTTTCGGCAGACTTCACGGCCACCACCCCAGGCGCTGTTCAGGCGAATAGGTTGACGGCGGGCGGCAACGTCACCGTCAAGGGTGTGGGTGCTGGCTATGCTGCATCGCTTGCAGCGATTGGTGGGACCGCTGGATCTGCGATCAATGCCGGAAGCGCGATCAGCGTGAAGGCAGGCGCGATCAACGTAGCCTCGGCAACGTCTGGCACCAGCACCACGCTTGACGCGCTAACCACGGGCGGCACGATTGCCGTCGGCTCGGTTGATGCGGGTACGGACTACAGTGCGCTGGCGACAGGCAACATCACGATTGGCCGCGTGGGTGCCAAGACGCAGACGGCGGGTGGCGCGGTTACCATCGACAGCGCGAGCGGTTCGATCATCGAAGGCACTACGGCGGTCATCGTCACTTCGAACGACGACAATGCCGGTGGCGAACTGCTGACGCTGGATGCGGGCAATGCGATTTCGCTGGCCAATGCTACGCTGAACGGTGGCACCACGCAGTCGTCTGACATTTCGCTGACGTCAGTCAACGGCACGGCGATTGATGAGGCGTTTTCGGCAGACTTCATGGCCGATGCGGGGGGCTTGTTCACGGCTAACCTCGTCGATGCCAATGGCAACGCGGCGATCATGGCAGGCTCGGTTGCGGCCAAGGTGGTTGATGCCACAGGCGATATCACGGTCACCAGTGCGGGCGCTGTCCAGGCGAACACGCTGACGGCGGGCGGCAACGTTACCGTCAAGGGCGTTGGCGCTGGATATGCGGCTTCGCTGGCCGCCATCGG
>NZ_JAUYRV010000037.1 GCF_030696665.1 Novosphingobium sp. | reverse complement strand
AGTGTCTCGACTTCGCTCGACACGAACGGGATATTGTCCTGGTTTCGAGTTGCGCCAGCAAGAGTTTAGGAAAACACATCTGCCGGAGTGGGGTTTTTCGGGTCAGGTCCGAAGCGGTTCGGGCCGCGTGTGCCGTCGAGGCACATCAGCACGAGGATGGCGAACCAGCCCAAGAACGGGATGATCCACAGCAACAACAGCCAGCCGGTGCGGTCCTGATCGTGCAGGCGGCGGACCGATACGGCAAGGCCGGGGATCAGGCTGGCGAGCCAGAACAAGCTGCCGATCCAACTGCCCGCGCCGACCAGCCGCGTGCCGTAGACGAACGCGCCGCCACCGCTTTTCACATCATTGGTGCCGAACACGATGTTCAGGCCGATCATGACGAGGAAGTAGAACAGCGCGAAGCTCCAGTATTCGCGGCGGCGTGAGCGGCCGGAAAATTCGGCATAGCGACGGTAGGGCAGGATCATCCAGTTCATGGCGCTTTCCGGCATATTGGCGCGGCCCCGAAAGGCCGCGCCCGATGGGATCAGCCGAACACGTCGTAGCCGACCGGGTTCTTGGGATCATCGCCGAAGCGGTTCATTCCCGTGGTCCCCGGCAGGCACATCAGCACGAGAAAACCGAGGCTGATAAGGCCACCGATGACCGGGATAGCTCCGCCAAGGATGAAGCCAAGATACCACCAGCCCGACATATTGCGATCATGCAGGCGGCGCACGCCGACGGCGATGGAAGGGATGAAACTTGCCAACGCAAAAATACCAAACAGAGCTGCACCGAGCCAGAACAGCGGGTTGAATTCAGGGGCGGACACCGGAGGTCCGTCGGGCGCGGGAATTCCGGCGGTGAGTGCTGCCATTCCGCCGCCAGCCAGCATCAGCGCAGCGCAGATCATGTAGACGATCCCCACGAACAGCGCGAACATCCAGTATTCCTTGCGCCGCGCGCGGCCCGAAAACTGGGCATAACGCCGGTAAGGCAACAGCATCCATTCCATCGTAATTCCCCCTCGACAGGTATTGAGGGGACAAGTCACCACGGATTGCGCGCTGCTGCAAGCATGCGCCGTCAGATTGGAGCAGTTAGCTGGGCCGCAGTTAGCCGGGCCGCAGTGACCTGGGCCGCAGTTACTTCAGCCAGCCCGCCTCGCGATACCAAGCGGCGGTGGCGTGGAGGCCCATGCGGGTTTCGACTTGCGGGGTCCAGATGTGGGACGGTGGTTGCATCCCCTCGCCCACGCGCCAATCGGGGTGGCACATGTAACCGACGCGATCCAGCGTGAGCTTTGCACCCTTCCCCCGGAAGCGCAGGTCAAGCTTTGCGCCGAGGCGGAGCATGCCTGCGGGCAGGTTGATGGCGGTGACGCGCTTGCCCACGGCCATGCCGATGGCCTTGGCGATGTCGTTGTGGCTCCAACCGCCGGGGCTGCCATCGTCTGGCTCGAAGGTTTTGTGGGTGACATCTTCACCGCCAGGGATCAGCGCGAGGAGCAGTCGGGCAAGATCGTTTACGTGGATCAGCGAGGCATGGCCTTTGGGCGGCACGGGCAGCACGCCGTACCGCGCGGCCTTGAACATTTCGAGCGTATCCGTGTCACGCGGACCATAGACCCACGGCGAGCGGACGACGGTCCAATCGAGGCTGCTGGCCTTTACGATCTTTTCGCCGCGCAATTTTGACCGGCCATAGACCGACAGTTCCGGTTCGCGCGCCGAGAGCGAGGAGACATGGACGAAGCGCGGAACGCCGGCATCGAGCGCAGAGTTGACGACGTTCAGCGTGCCCCAGACATTGCCGTCCTCGAAGCCCTGCGGATCTGGCGCATTGACCACGCCAGCGATGTGGAGGACGACGCTGGCTTTGCCGACGAGCCGCTGGAGCGCACGCTTGTCATTCAGATCTCCCTGCACCCACTCCACGCCGACGCGAGCCTCCTGCGGGCGGCGGGCCAGAGCGCGGACTTCTATTCCGGCGCGGGCAGCATAATCTAGGACGGTCTGGCCGACGAAACCGGTCGCCCCGGTAATCGCCAGCAGTTCTGCGGCCATTACAGCAGCACCATCTGGTCACGGTGGATCAGAGCAGAACGGGGGGCGTAGCCAAGCAGCGCTTCGTGTTCGCGGCTATGGTGGCCTTTGAGTGCGAGGCATTCGGCGGCATCGTATTCGGACAGGCCACGCGCAAGCGTCTGGCCATCGGGACCGATGACGGCGATGGCATCGCCGCGCTGGAAATCGCCTTCGACGGCGGTGATTCCGGCGGCGAGCAGGCTGGAACCACGGGTCAACGCGGCAGCGGCCCCGGCATCGACGTGAACAGAGCCGCGCATCCGCATGCGCCCGCCAAGCCACGCCTTGCGCGCTTGCTTGCGCCCGCGCGGGAGGAACAAGGTGCCGCGATCTGCGCCGAGGGCAGCGCTGATGGGAGAGCCGGGCTGGCCGTCGATGATGGCAAGCGCCATGCCAGCCAGTTCGGCGATTTCGGCGGCTTGCAGCTTGGATGTCATCCCGCCCGAGCCGAGGCCGGAGGAGGAGCCACCGGTGGCCATCGCGTGAATTTCGGGCGTAACGCCGCGCACCACCGGGATGCGGTTGGCTCCCGGCTGGCGGGGATCGCGGTCGTAGAGACCGTCAATATCGGAAAGCAGGAGCACGCCCGATGCGCCTGCCGCCTGCCCTACGCGGGCGGCGAGGCGGTCGTTATCGCCGAAGCGAATTTCCTGTGTGGCGACCGAGTCGTTTTCGTTGATGACCGGAACCGCGCCTGCTGCCAGCAAGGTGCCGAGCGTGGCAGTGACATTCAGGTAGCGGCGGCGGTCTTCGAGATCCTCCAGCGTGAGCAGGATCTGCGCTGCAGTGAGACCGTGGGTGCCGAGGAGTTCAGCCCAGAGACCCGCGAGTGCGATCTGGCCGACCGAGGCGGCGGCCTGAGCGTCCGAGAGGCTGCCGCGCCCGCCTTTGGCAAGGCCAAGCTTGCGCGCGCCGAGTGCGATCGCGCCGGAGGAGACGACAATAATCTCTTGCCCGGCGGCGCGGGCAGCGGCGATTTCGGCGACCAGCGCGGTGAGCCATTCGCGGCGGGGCGCGCCATCCTTGCCCACAAGCAGTGCCGAGCCGACCTTGACCACAAGGCGCGGACAGGCGGAAGCGTCGATCAAATGGGCAAGCTGGCTGATCTTCATGGGAGCCGCTTAGGGGATTTGTGACGAGGCGTGAAGGGTGGCCGGTCGGATATGTGGGGCGGAATACCCGTTCATGCGGTTATCCCGTCACCCAAATATCTTCGTCATTCCCGCGCAGGCGGCAATCCAGTTTCAGGCCTTGCGCGCTGGATTCCCGCCTGCGCGGGAATGACGAAAGTGTTGGTAGGGTCGCCAAGAAGTATCAGATCGGCGACCAGGGCTTTTCGTCGTCGCCATCCTCGACCTGACCCGTCGGGCGTTCGGTGATGGTGGCCTGGGGGAGGAAGCCCAGCACCGCGTCCATCAGGGCATCCATGCCTTTGCCGGTTGCGCCAGAGATCGGATAGACCTTGTCGGCCCCGGCGGCGATGAGTTCCTTGCTGAAGGCCTTGACCAGTTCTGCATCGACAAGATCGATCTTGTTGAGCGCGATCAGGCGCGGCTTTTCATCAAGGCCCGAGCCGTAGGCTTCAAGTTCGCCTTCAACGATGTGCATGGCTTCGGCGGGGTCGGTGTCGCTGTGAATGTCGATCAGGTGGATCAGCACGCGGCAGCGTTCGATATGGCCGAGGAAGCGATCACCAATGCCTGCGCCATCTGCCGCGCCTTCGATCAGGCCGGGGATGTCGGCCAGCACGAATTCGCGGTTGCGGTGGCGCACGACGCCCAACTGCGGGCGCAGCGTGGTGAAGGCGTATTCACCAACTTTGGCCTTGGTGTTGGTGATCTGGTTGATGAAGGTAGACTTGCCCGCGTTGGGCAGGCCGACGAGGCCGGCATCGGCCAGCAGCTTCAAGCGGAGCCAGACGTACATTTCCTCACCGGGCCAGCCGGGACCGTGCTGACGCGGAGCGCGGTTGGTGGAGGTTTTGTACGAAGCGTTGCCGCGCCCGCCATCGCCGCCGCGCAGCAGGACCACCTGCTGGCCAACTTCGGTAAGGTCGAGCAAGACAGTCTCGCGGTCATCGTCGAGCACCTGTGTGCCGACTGGAACCTTGATCACCAGATCCTCGCCACCGGCGCCGGTGCGGTTGGAGCCAGCGCCGCCGTGGCCGCGCTGGGCCTTGAAATGCTGGGTATAGCGGAAGTCGATCAGGGTGTTCAGCCCGGCGACCGCTTCGAAGATGATATCGCCGCCCTTGCCGCCGTTGCCGCCGTTGGGACCGCCGTACTCTTCGTACTTCTCACGCCTAAAGCTGACAGCACCGCCGCCGCCCTGTCCTGAGCGGATGAAAATTTTGGCCTGATCGAGAAAATGCATGCGGGTAACCAATTCCAATGGCAGGCCCGGAGCAAATGCAACTTCGCGCCCCGGAGCGAGCCTTTTACCCGTTCATGGAGAGCTTGTAACCTCGAACCGCAAGGCGCCTGCCTGATCAGGCGGTTCGATGATACCTAGTGGTGGAGCCTAGGGGGATCGAACCCCTGACCTCGTCATTGCGAACGACGCGCTGTCCCATCTGAGCTACGGCCCCGTTCCCGGTATCGCCCGCTGAACGCACACGAGGCACGCCAACGGAAGCGCCGCCATTAGCGCAGCGCTCCCGGCCTGCAAAGACCCCTTGTGCATTTTTTACCGCAAGCTGGCGCTCAGCTGCCTGCGCCACCTGTCATCTGGGTGCCCGATCCCGGCAGACTGATGGCAGGCTGGGCCGTGGTCACGGGCTGGCCATATTGGGCCTGCCAGATCGCCAGATCATTGCGATAGACTTCGTAGCGACGGTAGAAATCGTCGAACACGACCTCGATGCTTGGCAGACTGCGGGCCGCGAAGGCTTCAAGTTCGGCAGACTTTACTGCCGCACCATCGCGTGTGACTGCACCCACCGCATCGCAGAAATCGGTAAGCGTCGGCGGCAAAGCGAAATGGTTGTAGACCGACGTCATATAGGATTCGCGCGGGGCGATGAACTTCGCGCCATGCTTGGCCCTGAATTCGGCATCGACCTTTTTGTTCGTGGCCGTCAGCGTCTTGGCATGCGCAGTCAGGAACGTCTTGTAGCGCGGCAGAATATCGGCGTGCTGCGGCTTGCTGCAGTTGAGAGCGGCCACATTGTAGGCCGAACGCAAGTTCCACAGCATCTGCGCGGGGCTAATGTCGCGGTTGATCGAATAGCGCAGGCCATTGGCATCTGCCGGTGGGATCGACAGATTATCGGACGCGTTGTTTGGCGGACGCGGCTTGGGCGGGATCACCACGACCTTGGGCGGCGGCGGTGGTGGAGGCGGTGGTGGCGGAGCCTTGGGCGCGCAGGAGGCAAGGCCAAAGGCCAGTGCAGCGATCAGGGCAGTTGGCGCGACAGTGCGCCGGAATTCGAACATCGGCATTCCCCCAAGGAATTCGATTGGCAACCATATTGGCAGACGGCCCTGAAATTCCCACCAACCAAGTGTGAACCCGGAAACCTTGCTGCAAGATGAAGCCACACCTAGCGCGGCTGCGCAGCAATGAGAATCCCCCACGCAAAGAAAACCCGGCGAACCGTTGCAGCTCGCCGGGCAATCTTGTTCAGTTCGGCTGTTTCAGCAGATCAGCGGCGTTCACCCATGAACTGCAGCAGGAACTGGAACATGTTGATGAAGTCGAGGTAGAGGCTCAACGCGCCGAGCACGACGGCCTTGCCCGCGAAATCCGTGCCCGCGACATAGGCATACTGTTCCTTCAGGCGCTGCGTATCGTAGGCGGTGAGACCCGCGAAGATCAGCACGCCAAGGAAGCTGACAGCCCAGGCAAGGCCGGTCGACTGCAGGAACATGTTGATGACCGAAGCAATCAGCAGGCCGACCACACCCATGATCAGGAAGCTGCCCATGCCGGACAGATCCTTCTTGGTGGTGTACCCGAACAGGCTGAGACCGGCGAACGCCCCTGCCGTGGCGAAGAACGTCACCGCGATCGAGGTGCCGGTGTAGACCAGAAAGATGGTCGACATCGACAGGCCCATTGCAACAGCGAAGCCCCAGAACATGCCCTGAAGTGCGGTGGTCGAGAACTTGTTCGCGCCAAAGCTCATGAACATGACGAACGCCAGCGGCGCCAGCATGATCAGCCACTTCAACGGCGTGCCCATCACGGCCTGCGTTGCGCCCGACGTAGCGAACAGCAACGCGACGATGCCCGAGAGCATCACGCCCGAAGCCATGTAGTTATAGATCGACAGCATGTGACGGCGCAGACCCGCGTCGAACACTTCGCCGCGTGTGGAAGCGCCAGAAAGGCTCGGAGACGCGCCGAAACCCGTCCCGTTGGGCCGAGGGTCGTTCCAATTTGCCATTTTCAAAGCTCCGTAAGATGGCCCCAATGGCCACGTAAACGGAATATCGGCGCTTTGGGTTCCGCTTTCAAGCGAAACCGGTGCCAGAGACGACCAATCATTTGTAACGAATTGTTGCGAGGCTTACGCGGAGGCCCGCGCCTGCTCTGTCATCTCGGCGCTGCGATCCCTTGCGCCGCGCAAAGTGTCGGTCATCAGCGAGACCAGACGGGCGTCCTTGTCGAGCACATCGATGCCAACTTGCGTCACGCCGCCGGGGCTTGCGACGCGGCGAGCGAGTTCTCCGGGACTGTGTTCGGACGCTGCTGCGAGCATGCTTGCGCCTTCGACCATCGACAGTGCCAGCCGGTCTGCCTGATCGCGCGGCAGGCCAAGGGCAGCGGCACCCTGTGCCAAAGCGTCGATCACGCGATAGACGAAGGCGGGGCCGGACCCGGCAAGTGCGGTGACAAGATCCATCTGGTCCTCCGCGCTCAACCATTCGGCCTGACCTAGGGGTGCCATAAGTGCATCGACTTGTGCGCGGGCGGCCTCATCGCGATCGCCAACCAGAGCGATGGGTGATTTGCCGAGCGCGGCGGCAAGGTTTGGCATCACCCGCACGACGGCGCGCGCTTCGGGAAAAGCGCTGCGCAGGGTGGCGAGATCGACACCTGCCAGGATCGACAGCAGGAGCGTGTTGGTGCCGACGAAAGGGCGCACCGATGAGGCGGCATCGGGCAATTGCTGCGGCTTGAAGCCGAGCAGGACCACGTCGAACGCTCCTTCGCCCTGCGGTGCAGCTTTGAGCAAGCGGACACCGTCCGGTGCGGCGTTCAGGTACGGATCGACGATGGTGAAGGTTTCAGGCGCGATGCCGCCAGCGAGCCAGCCCTGGAGCATGGCTCCGCCCATGTTGCCGCAGCCGAACTGGAGGAAGGTCTTGGTCATGGGCGGGTTCCTTGAGTCGCTTATGGGCGCTCATTGGCGCTGTGGACGGTCCATCGCAATGTCAAAACTTGCCAGACGCCGCGCGCCCCCGCGAAGGCGGGGGCCTCAGAAGGTTTACGCTGATGCTTCGTGATACGCCTGAGGCCCCCGCCTGCGCGGGGGCGCAATACCTTGGTTCTAGGCGTTCACGCCTCTCCGGCAGCGTCCACCATTGCGCTGGCGAGGGCTTCGGCGGGGGACTTGTCACCCCACAGGATGAACTGGAACGCCGGGTAGAAACGGTCGCATTCGTCCACCGCCGCCTCAATAGCGGACTGGGCCTGACCGATGCTGAGCAGGCCTTCGTCGCCCAGCATCAGGCCGTGACGATAAAGCAGGACCGCGCCGTTTGACCAGATATCGAAATGGCCAATCCACACCTGTTCATTGATCAGCGCCATCAGTTCGTAAACGGCCGCCTTCTTGTCATCGGGAATGCGAATATCGGGCAGGCAGAGAATCTGCAGGACGTGATCTTCAACCCGCCAGATGGCACGCAGCTGATAATTCGCCCAAGATCCTTGAATTTCCCCGGTAACTTCATCGTCTGACACGAATTCGCACGGCCAGCCGCGCGCTTCGAACAGCGACGCGATCATGTCGACGGGCGCTGCCTCCTCGCGCTCGTTCTCGTCATGACCGGTCCGCATCGTCCGTCCCCTGAACACGTGATCGGGCCTCCTCGGCTGGTTGGCCCGGGCGGGACGAAATGTCCTGCCTGCTGCTCAAACCGTCAATGGGGGTAACACCCCGCCCCGACAATCACGGGTTAACAGGCGGTTGGGCAAAACTCGACAAGCTTGTGGGAAAGCTGTGGACAAGGGGTGAACAACTGTCTGAGAACAAGGCCATCACTTGAGGGCCAGCGTATCGACAGCCTGCCCCGCAGGACTGGTCCATTGGAAGCTGGAAACGCCGGCTTTGCCAAGTTTGGTGACGAATTCCTGCGCCGCTGCCTCGCTTTCGAACGGGCCGGTGAGCAGACGGAAATTGCTGCGCCACGGTGAAAGGTACGGCTTTCGGCTGCGTAGCAGTGCAGGCGCTTCCTTCACGAGACGACGCCATTCGCTGTCCATCACACCCTTGTTCGCGCCGGTCAGCACTTGCACCCATATGCGGCTGGGGTGGCTGGGCTGAGCTTTCTTAGCCTTGGCGTCCTTGGCATCCTTGGCTGCCTTAGCGTCCTTGGCTGCCTTAGCGTCCTTGGCCGAAGTTTTGGCATCCTTGGCGGCGGGCTTTTCAGCTTCCTTGGCTGGCGTGCGCGAGACGTCGGTCGGTCCATCGGGACGTTCGCCGCGCGGATCGGCCTTGGGTGCAGGCTTGGGCGGCAGGCGCGTGATATCGACAGCAGCGACTGTAGCTGCCCGCTCCTCAGCTGGCGGCTCGAAGGTCTTGAACAAGGACGCAAAATCGACGGGGCGCGCTGGCTCGGGCGTTGGTGACGCCGTTGCTGCGCCGGTTTGGGCAAGCGCGGAGCCAGAAAGCTGGGGCGCGGCGGGTGCCGAAGCTGGCGCTGGTACAGGGCTTGGTGCAACCGGTTGGGCAAATGAAGCCCCGGCCGAGGTATATGCAGGCACGGATGAAGCAGACGCCGACGCAGGTGGGACCGGATCAGGTGTGCCAGGCGCGAGGTTCGTGGCCGGGAGCGCCGTTGCCGCAAGCTTTGTTGGCGCAGGTGCGATTGGCGTAACCGCTGCAGGCGCGGCAGGTGGCGAGGTTGTGACGGTGGTGCTGCCAATCTGTGCGAGATTGAAGCTGCCCGATGTTGGCGCGGTTGGCCGCGTGGCAACGGGAGGCTCCGCAGCCTGTCTGACTGGCGGCGTTGCGGGTGCCTGTGCCCGTGCCTGTGCCGGTAAGGGCGGCGGTGTGGCGGCCGCGGCGGTGCGGACTGGCGGAACCGTGGCCGGTGGGACAGCTTGAGGCAAGGCGACAGACTGGACCGGAGCAGCCGCGCTGCCGCTAGGACGAATCGGCGGGACCGGCGGACGCTGCGTGCCGGGTGGCACATCAAGAGCTGATAGCACCGGAGGCCGCTGTGGCGTGGTGGCGCGCGGTGGCGTAACGGGCTGGGCGGTTACAGGCTGCGAAGCTGCAGACGCTGGGACGGTGGTGCGCGGGGCGGCTTGCGCAAGCACGGTCTTTTCATCGCTACGGCCCGGGCGACGGCGCTTTTCGCGGCTGGGCTTTTCTGACGCCGACGCTTTGGATGGGCCAAGCGGCGCACCTGCGGGGATCAGGCCCGCTTCGGCACCGCGCGGGGCACGAGGATTGAGCGCGGCGTACTGCACCACGCGCGGATCATCGCGGCCCATTTCAGCCGCGCGCGGAAAGCGGCCGAAATTGGCGGCGGCGGCCTGCTGTGAAGGGGTAAGGCGCGGCATGAAGCGCAGATAGGGCGCGATGCCAGAAGCCAGATCCTGCGGCATTGAAGCATAGGCAATGGCCACAGCCTCGTCCGCGCCATTGGTGACGGCCATTGCGAAGGTGCGGGTGCGCCAGGCGGCACGGTCCTGCTTCTCGATCAGCGGAGCGAGCAGGGTTTCCGCCCCGCGCCGGTCCCCGGATATGGCGAGACTCATGGCAAAACGGCGCGTTATCTCATCATTCGGGCCACGGCTGAGAGCGACCTGATACCAGCGCTGGGCACGGCCATTGTCGCCCACCAAGTCGTAGGCAAGCGCGCGCTCGGCGGCCATGCTGAATGTTTCGGCACCGGCACGCTCGGCCTCATCGAAGGCGCGGATGGCGTCGACCGGACTTTCAGCGGCCAGGTGCGCCTTGCCGATCAGCGCCTTGGTGCGCGCATTGCCGGGCTGCACTTCATCAGCCCGCGTGAGGAAGCCAATTGCGGCATCGCTGTCACCCAGCTTGAGCGCAGCTTCGGCAGCATCGGACAGCGCGGCAACATTGCGCGGATCAGTAGCGAGGAGCGCGAGCGCGGCGTTCAGTTCGCGGCTCGGGCTTGGCGCAGTGGATTGAACAACCGGGCGCGAGACGGTTGCAGGACCGGCCTGCGCGAGTGCTTGCGGGGCGAGCGCGTGCGAAGAAACTGCGGCGAGCAGCAGCGATGCGGCGAGGCGTGAGCCTTGCGCGAAGGGGAAGCGATTTGTCATCCAGCCGCGCTCAATACATCATTGCAGATGAAGCGGCGGCAACCGGTGCCGCCGCTCATCGCATTTACTGGTTGTTCTGCCGCCCAAGGAAGCGCGGGATGTTGAGCGAGCCGCCCTCATCGCTGTCTTCATCTTCCGGCCGATTTCCGCGCGAAAGATTGGCCATGCGTTCAAACAGGGTGCTGCCGCCAGCAGGCTTTGCCGGGGCTGGTTCTTCGCTGCGGCTGAGACGCGGCATCGCTGGCTCTGGCGCTGCCTGAGGATCACCAAGCAACAGTTCGTCCGAAGACGGTGCGACAGGCTCTTCCTGAGAAGACGTCAGATCGAGTGTAAGATCGAATGCTTCCGGTTCCGGCGCGGGTGCAGGTGCCGCCGGGGCGGCAAAGGCAGCAGGCGCAGGCACAGGCGCAGGCTCTGGCGCAGGCGGCGGGGTGTAGGCCGGCGCGGCCGGTGCCGCCGAAGGCACGGCAGGGCCGCGCGAGGTGCCGGGGATCGAGACCGGGCGCGAGGCGATTTCGGCCTGTTCGTTGCTCTGTTCGATGCCCGTGGCGACCACGGAAACGCGGATCTTGCCATCGAGATCGGGATTGAAAGCCGAACCCCAGATGATGTTGGCGTTGGGATCAACCAGTTCGCGGATGTGGTTGGCGGCTTCGTCAACCTCAAGCAGCTTCATATCATCGCCACCGATGATCGAGATGATCACGCCCTTGGCACCGGCCATCGACACGCCATCGAGCAGCGGGTTGGCAATGGCGCGTTCGGCGGCTGCGAGTGCGCGGTTGGGGCCTTCGCCCTCACCCGTCCCCATCATCGCCTTGCCCATTTCACCCATGACCGAGCGGACGTCGGCAAAGTCGAGGTTGATGAGGCCCGGCATGACCATGAGATCGGTGATGGAGCGGACGCCCTGCTGCAGAACTTCGTCGGCCAGCTGGAACGCTTCCTTGAAGGTCGTTTCCGCCTTGGCAATCAGGAACAGGTTCTGATTGGGAATGACGATCAGCGTATCGACGTGCTTCTGCAGTTCCTCGATGCCCGAATCCGCAGCGCGCATGCGGCGCGTGCCTTCGAACAGGAACGGCTTGGTAACGACACCGACGGTCAGCACACCCTTGCGGCGCGCCGCTTCGGCGATGACGGGAGCGGCTCCAGTGCCGGTGCCGCCGCCCATTCCAGCCGCGATAAACACCATGTGGACGCCATCAAGCGCGCGCTCAATTTCCTCAAGCGTTTCTTCGGCAGCGGCGCGGCCCACTTCGGGACGTGCGCCTGCGCCAAGCCCCTGCGTGATGTCAGGCCCCAACTGGATGCGGGTTTCAGCGATGGCGTTGTTCAGCGCCTGCGCATCGGTGTTGACGACGATGAATTCGACGCCTTCGATCTGCGCGTTGATCATGTTGGCGATGGCGTTGCCGCCTGCACCGCCGACCCCGATCACCGTGATGCGGGGCCGAAGCTCGTCGATGGCCGGCGGTCCGATGTTGATGCTCATAGTCGGTCTCCCAAGCGGGTCAGTGCTATCGCCGTGGGCCGTTTCCGGTCTTTGGCGCGATTGGACAATTTCACATTAACCTGTTGCACAAGCAGGCTTGTCGAATCAAAGGCTCCACAACCTTTTCCACAGGTTGCAGCACTATGACGGCTAATGTTTCCGGCTATTCTGGGCCGGAACGGTGGAAAACGCCGTTCAGAAGTAATCTTTTACCGCGCGTGCGAGCCGATTGAGCAGACCTACGCCCTTGTAAGTGCCGTCAGGCGTGTAGGCGGGGCCGATGCTTCGGATATCGACCGGATCAGCCGCCGCGAAGAGCACGAGGCCGACCAGAGTCGTGGAACTTGGAGTCGCATGGCCGGGAGGCAGGCCTACCATCGTTGGCGGAGAGCCGATGCGGACCGGGCGACCAAGCGCCGCTTGCGCATAGTCGGCAAGGCCAGGCAACTGCGCACCGCCGCCCGTTAGGACGACCTGTTGGCCGGTCTGACCGACGAAGCCCATCGCTTTGAGAGACTTTGATACTTCCTCGGTGAAGAACCCGAGTTGCTGGGTGATGACCGAAATCAGTTCGGCGCGCGGAATGCGGTTCTTGTCATCGGCATGGCGCGCGACCGGACCGCCTTCGGGATCGCCAGGCGCGTTGACCGGAATCATCTCACGATGGTCGGCGGGGCTGGCGATGGCCGAGCCGGACATGCATTTGAGGCGCTCTGCCTGATAGCGGCGGATGCCGAAGGCTGAGGCGATGGCATCGGTAATGTCGCCCGACCCGTATTGGATGACCTGCATGCCCAACAGCATGCCTGCGGCATGGACGGACACAGTTGTCACTTCAGCGCCGAATTCGACCAGCGCGACGCCGAGTTCGCGCTCCTCTGGCGTGAGGCAAGCGTGGCCAGCGGCAATGGGCGAGCCAACCACGGCTTCCACATCGAGATGCGCGTTCTGCACCGCTTCACGGATGTTGCGGATGGGCGCGCCATCGGCGAGCATGACGTGGATGTCGACGGCCAGCCGTTCAGCATGGAGGCCCTTGGGATTGGGCACGCCGTGTGCGCCATCGAGCGTGTAGTGCGCGGGCTGAGCGTGGAGAACGGTGCGGCCATCGGGCTCTATCACTTCGCGCCCGGCCACGAGCAGGTGTTCAATATCGTCCTGTTCGATGCGGCGGCCACCGATGTCGACTTCAACCTTGGCGGTGGTGCTGCCAAGGCCTGCGCCCGAGCAGCCGATCCACACTTTCTGGATGCCGATATTGGCCATCTTCTCGGCACGTTCGATCGCATCGCGGACCGAGTGCGTCGCGGCCTGCATATCGGTGATATAGCCGCGCTTGATCCCCTGCGCCGCGCGATGGCCAGAACCGAGCACGACCATCTCGCCCGTTTCCGAAAGGCCTGCAATCATTGCGGACACGCGGAAAGAGCCGATGTTTACGGCAGCAAAAACCTTGGTGATGCGCGGGGTGGCCATCTGGTACGATCAGCCCTCGTCAGCGCGGGCGGCGGCGGCGATGCGTTTGGCTTCGGCCTTGGCCTGGGCGGCGGCGCGTTTTTCTTCGGCCTGTTCCTCGGCATGGCCCGGCACGCGCATGTAGATGCGGTCTGCTGCGCGCATATCGAACGCGGCAACCTTGCCGCCGAGCAGGCGATTGACGCCATCCATGCGCGCAAAGCTGAGCAGCGCGCCTGCCGACTTCTCGTCACCTTCGGGAAGGACGAGGACTTGCCCGGTCTTGAAGGTCAGGTTCCAGCGGCGGTTACCCACCCATTCGGCCTCGGCCACTTGCGGCTTCAGCGCGGGGGCAGCATCGAGCAGATGGGTGAGATCCTGCACCCGCTGGCCCACAGCCATGCCCGTAAGGATCAGCATACCTTTGGCGCGATCAGGCTTGACCGTTTCAAGTTCAGCCCCGGTATCGTCGATCAGCACCAGCCGGTCAGGCTTGCGCAGCACCGCGTGGGGACTGCGTTCGACAATGTCGATCACCAGGGTATCGGGCAACTTGCGCGAGACGCGCGCATCCTTGACCCATGAAATGTCGTTCAATTCATCGCGCAGCGCGGCAAGATTCAGCGTGGTCATCGCACGGTCATTCTGGCCGAGGATCTTTTCGTAGATCTTCTGTTCGTTCATGCGGTTGACGCCGCGCACTTCGAGGTGGCTGACCTTGAACCCGGCATCCGACGCAATCAGCGCGGCCTGTTCCGAAGCGAGCGCGGGAACGCCTGCCATGACCGCGACGGTCCAGACTATGGCCACAGTGGCCGCAAGGATGAGCGCCATCGCGACGCGGTGCAGCGTCTCTTCGCTGAACGGCATCCACACCATCACGCTGTCGAGCAGCGATCCGGTCTGCTTGCGCGCAGTCTGGACCTTGCGCTGCGTTGTGCGCGCCGCTGCTGCACGCCGCACACCCTTTCCGCCTCGCTTGATCGTCTGCGCCATGATTCAGGCCTTTCCTGCGTCCTTAAGGGCCTCGGCGATGATCGCCTCGACCAGATCGGGATAGTCCATGCCCAGTGCACGCGCCTGTTCGGGCACGAGGCTGAGCGGGGTCATACCGGGCTGCGTGTTCACCTCTAGCAGGAACAGCCCTTCGACGCCGTGTTCATCATCCCAGCGGAAGTCGGAGCGGCTGGTGCCCTTGCAGCCAAGCAACTGGTGCGCACGCAAGGCAATCTGGCGGCAGGCGTCGGTAATCTCGTCGGGGATTTCAGCCGGGCAGATATGGTCGGTCATGCCATCGGTGTACTTGGCATCGAAATCGTAGAAACCGGATTTAGGCCGCAGTTCGGTGACGAGGAGGGCGCGGTCTCCGATGACGGCTGTGGTCAGTTCAAGGCCGCGGATGAAGGGTTCGGCCAGAAGCTGGTCGAATTCCTGCCACGGCCCCTTGCTCTCTGCACTGATCGGATTGCCGTAGTTGCCGTCTGCCGTGACGATGGCGACGCCGACCGAGGAGCCTTCATTCACAGGCTTGAGCACGTAAGGGCGCGGGAGCGGGTCCGCCTTGTAGAGGTCCGCCGTTTTGACCATGCGCCCGCCCGGCATGGGGATGCCGTGGGGGACGAGTGCCAGCTTGGTCAGTTCCTTGTCGATTGCGATAACCGAAGTGGCAAGGCCCGAGTGAGTGTAGGTCAGGCCCATAATATCCATCAGGCCCTGGATCGTGCCATCCTCGCCCGGCGTCCCGTGGAGCGCATTGAATACGACGTCGGGCTTGGCTTCGGACAGGCGCAGCGCGACATCGCGGTCCATGTCGATACGGGTAACCGTGTGGCCCTTTGATTCCAGAGCCTTGGCAACGCCCTCGCCCGACATCAGGCTTACCGGGCGTTCGCTCGACCAGCCGCCCATGAGGACGGCGACGTGGAGTATGGGGAGAGTCACTTGCGGCCGATCCTTTTGATTTCCCATTCGAGGTCCACGCCTGCGCTGTCCTTCACGCGGCGGCGGACTTCCTCACCCAGTTCCTCGATTTCGGCGCTGGTGGCAGTGCCGGTGTTGATGAGGAAGTTGGTGTGCTTTTCACTGACTTGCGCGCCGCCGATGGTCAGCCCTCGGCAACCGGCCTTGTCGACCAGTTCCCAGGCCTTCCTGCCATCAGGGTTCTTGAACGTGGAGCCGCCAGTCTTGGAGCGCAGCGGCTGCGAGGCCTCGCGCGCGGCGCTGATGCGGTCCATTTCGGTCTGGATCGCTTGCGGATCTCCGGGTTCACCACGGAAGCGCGCGGCAACAACTATGCAGCCGTCGGTGAGGTCTGAGTGGCGGTAAGTGTAGCCGAGTTCCGACAGCGGCAGCGTGGCGATTTCGCCCGAGCGGATTACCACGTCGCAATCGATCAGCACGTCCTTGACCTCACGGCCATAGGCACCGCCATTCATGCGCACGAAACCGCCGACCGTGCCGGGGATCGAGCGGAGGAATTCCAGCCCAGCGATGCCGTTGTCGCGCGCCGTTGAGGAAACGAGGATGCCACTGGCACCGCCGCCGCAATTGAGTGTGACTTCGTCCACTTTCTCCACTTTGGCAAAGGCCTTGCCGAGGCGGATGACCACGCCCGGAACCCCGCCATCGCGGACGATAAGGTTGGAGCCGAGGCCGAGCGCCATGACCGGAACGTCCGGGGCGAGGTTGGCCAGAAAGTCTTGGAGGTCGGCCACGCCCTTCGGCTCGAACAGCCAGTCGGCAGTGCCGCCGGACTTGAACCAGACCAGTGGGGCAAGCGGAGCGTTGGGGGTTAGTTTGCCCCGCACGTTGCGCTGCGGTGCTTCGACAAGCTCAGCACGAGCGGGTTCAGGAAAGGCGTTTAACCCAACATCCGCTCGTCCTGAGCCTGTCGAAGGACGTTGTCCGCTCACGCCGCAGCCCTCTCAGCCGCAATGGCATCGGCCAACCCGGCGGCCCATTTCGTAATGTCGCCAGCGCCGAGGCAGACAACCATGTCACCCGGCTGCACGGTGGCAGCGAGTTCCTTGGCCAATGCATCCGGCCCGGCGATGAGATGCGCGCTGCGGTGGCCGCGCGCCTTGACACCTTCGACCATTGCGGCGCTGTCCACGCCTTCGATCGGCTGTTCGCCCGCAGGGTAAACCGGCGCGGCATAGACCACATCGGCATCGTTGAATGCGCCCTGAAACTCTTCCATGTGATCGCGCAGACGGGTGAAGCGGTGCGGTTGCACCACGGCAATCACCCTGCCCTGCACGCCCTCACGCGCGGCGGCGAGGACGGCGCGGATTTCGACCGGGTGGTGGCCGTAATCGTCGATGACTGTGGCGCCTGCTACTTCGCCAACCTTGGTGAAGCGGCGCTTTACGCCGCCGAACTTCGCAAAGCCGGTGCAGATCAGTTCGTCCGACACGCCCATTTCCGCTGCCACGGCCACGGCCGCGAGTGCATTCTGGACATTGTGGCGGCCCGGCATGGGCAGTTCGATACCCTCGATCCGGCGGAACGAGCCATCGCGCTGGCGCAGCAGGACATCGAAGCGATTGCCGCCGGGGATCGGTGTCACGGCCTCGCCGCGCACGTCAGCCTGGGCGGAGAAGCCATAGGTTACCACGCGGCGGTCGCGCACTTTGGGGATGATCGCCTGGACTTCGGGGTGATCGATGCACAGCATGGCCGCGCCATAGAAGGGCACGTTTTCAATGAATTCGACGAAGGCGGACTTCACCTTGTCGAAGCTGCCGTAGTGGTCGAGGTGCTCGGGATCGATGTTGGTGACCACCGCCAGCGTGCCGTCGAGCCGCAGGAACGAGCCGTCGCTCTCGTCAGCCTCGACCACCATCCAGTCGCTGTCACCCAGACGGGCATTGGAGCCGTAGGAGTTGATGATGCCGCCGTTGATCACGGTCGGGTCAACGCCGCCAGCATCGAGCAGGCATGCGATCATCGAGGTGGTGGTCGTCTTTCCGTGCGTGCCCGCGACCGCAACGGTGCTTTTCAGCCGCATCAGTTCGGCCAGCATTTCCGCGCGGCGGACCACCGGGATGCGGTTTTCGAGTGCAGCGACGACTTCGGGATTGTCACGCTTTACAGCTGTCGAGGTTACGACCACGGCCACGCCATCGACGTTTTCGGTCTTCTGACCGATCAGGACCTTGATGCCGCGCTTGCGCAGGCCATCAACGACATAGCTTTCGGCCATGTCGGACCCTTGCACCGCATAGCCCATGTTGTGCATAACTTCGGCAATGCCGGACATGCCGATGCCGCCGATGCCGACGAAGTGGATCGTGCCGATTTCGGTGCCGACGCCCTTCATGCCAGCTGCTCCTGCCCGGAGGTGGCGGGGCTGCGCTTGTCCACGCGGATCACGTCCATGATTGGATCGCCGCCGAAGCTTTCTACAAGATCGGCAAGATCGCTGACGGCATTGGGCAGGCCACAGTTCCACGCGGCGTGGGCGGCATTGGCAAGGGTTTGGGGATGCTGGGCCATGACCTGAATCTGCTTGGCAAGTTCCTTGGGGGTGAAGCCGGACTGGCGGATCGCCCGCGCGCCG
Source organism: Novosphingobium sp. (assembly GCF_030696665.1). GTDB lineage: Bacteria > Pseudomonadota > Alphaproteobacteria > Sphingomonadales > Sphingomonadaceae > Novosphingobium. Next base: position 43,913 of record NZ_JAUYRV010000037.1, on the reverse strand, counting down.
CCTGCCGACACCATCTCACGCGTGTTGGCGGCTTGGTGATCATCGGTGGCGATGGGCAGCGGGATCAGGATGGCGGGACGGCCCACGGCAGTCAGTTCGGCGATGGTCGAGGCTCCGGCGCGGCCGATGAACAGGTGCGCTCCGGCAAGGCGCGCCTGCATGTCTTCGAAATAGGTGCCGAGTTCGGCAGGGATTTCGTGATTGGCATAGCGTGCGCGGACGGCTTCGAGGTCTTCCGGGCGGCACTGCTGCGTCACTTGCAGGCGGTGGCGCAACGCGGGCGGGAGCATGGCGAGGCCATCGGGCACGACTTCGGATAGGATCGATGCGCCTTGGCTACCGCCGGTCACCAGTACGCGCAGCAGGCTGTCGTCGGTGAATTCGGGGAAAGACTCACCACGCAGGGCCAGCACTTCGGGGCGCACCGGATTGCCGACGCGGTGGACCTTGCCCCAAAGCTTGGGATCGAGCCGGTCGATCTCGGCATAGGCGGTGGCGATGGCGTCGACGCGGCCTGCAAGGTAGCGGTTCACGCGGCCCAGCACGGCGTTCTGTTCGTGGATCACCGTCGGGATCTTTGCCGCACGCGCCGCCAGCAGTGCGGGCAATGCGGGGTAGCCGCCAAAGCCGATCACGCAGGAGGGCTGGAAGCTTTCGAACAGGCGCAGCGCCATCGCACGGCCTTGCCAGATGGCGCGCAGGCCCTTGAGCATGGCGACGGGGTTCTTGGCCATACGCCCGGCGGGAAGCACGTGTGCGGGCATGAAATCGGGCTTGCCGGGGATCTTTGCGCCGCGGTCGTCCGTGACCAGAGCCACGTGATGGCCGCGCCGCTCTAGCTCTACCGCCAGCGCAAACGCCGGGATCAGGTGCCCGCCGGTGCCGCCTGCAGCGAGGACGTAGTGCCGTGAAGCGCCGCTCATTTGCGCACCAGTTCCGAAATGTCGAACTTCTCACGCGAGAGATAGGGGTTGCGCCGCGTGATCGCGAGCAGCAGCCCGACGCCAAGGAGAAGCGCGATGGTTGACGATCCGCCATAGCTGATCAGCGGCAAGGTCATGCCTTTCGATGGGAACAGTTGCAGGTTGACGAGGATGTTGATGAACGCCTGCCCCACCAACTGCGCGGTCAACCCGGCAGCGGCAAGGATGGTGAACAGGTCGTCCTCGTCAAGCAGGCGCATCAGCACGCGCAGCGCGATTGCACAATAGATCATCACGATGACCGCGCAGGCAATCAGCCCGAATTCCTCTCCGATCACCGAAAAGATGTAGTCGGTGTGAGCTTCGGGCAAGGCGTTCTTGCGGCTGCCGAGCCAGAGGCCAGTGCCGCTCCACCCACCGTTGGTGAGTGTGCGCATGGCGAGATCAACCTGATCGAACTCGCTGCCGCCCGACAGGAAGCTGTCGATGCGATTGGTGGCATTGGGATAGAACAGATAGGCCGCAATCACGCCGACAACGCCCGCGCCCATCGACCACAGGATCTTGGTAAGCGACAGGCCCGAGAGCAGCACCAGCACGAACCACACGCCGCCGAACAGCACTGTCGATCCAAAATCAGGCTGCGCCATCAGCAATGCGCCGACCAGCGCCATCATGGCAACGGTGATAGGGATAACCGGTAGGTTAGGATCGCGCACGCGCCACGACAGCACCCAGGCCATCGCAATGGCAAAACCGGGTTTGAGAAACTCTGAAGGCTGTAGGCTGAAACCGAGCCACAGCCAGCGGCGCGCGCCTTTCACTTCGCTGCCGACCAGCGGGACGAGCATCAAACCAATGACCATAGCGGCGGCAAGAAGGATGGCCGCACGCCGCGCCGCTTCCTTGGGCAGGACCGAGGCGAAGAACATTGCCACCATGCCGACCGCAACCCAGCGCAAATGCGCCCAGAAGAAGTAAAGGTCGGCCAGCTTCTTTGCAGTGGTCGAAAGGCGATGCGCGCTGGCAGGCGACGAAGCGGCAACTGCAATGCAGCCGATGGCCACGAGCGAGAAGACCAACGTCAGCAGCACGCGATCAATCTCGCGCCACCAGATCAGCAATTCGCTGCGACGGGTGCGGCGGAAGCGCGCGCCGTGGCCTGTGACGCGCACACCGCCATCGGGTGTGGTGGTGGTGACAAGGCGAGTGGGCGTGGGCGCGGTACTCATTTGCCGGTTCCCGGAGGACAGGGGCTTTCGCGATCTTCGATCAATGCCTCGACGATCTGGCGGAAGCTGTCGCCACGCGCCTCAAAATCGCGGAATTGATCGAAGCTGGCACAGGCCGGAGACAGCATGACGACATCGCCGGGCTGCGATGCGTCCATCGCCTGGCGCACCGCATCGCACATCATCTCGCTGCGGGTGACGGGCATCAGGGGATCGAGAATATCGGCGAACATCGGTCCGGCTTCACCGATGGTGTAGGCCGCGACCACATTGCCGAAATAGGGTGCGCATTCGTCCAGATTGTCGCTTTTCGGCAGGCCACCCAAAATCCAGTGGATGCGTGGGTAAGCGCCAAGCGCAGGCGCGGTAGAGGCTGCGTTGGTGGCCTTGCTGTCGTTCACGAACAGCACGCCATCCGCTTCAGCGACCCGCTCCATGCGGTGCGGCAGACCGACGAAGCTGGCAAGGGCGGGCCGCCAGACCCCCTCGGCAATGCCAAGATGCTGCGCGATTTCCACGGCGATGGCTGCGTTCTGCAGGTTGTGCGGACCCTGCAGTGAGGGCCAAGCGCCCTGCCCTTCCAGCGCGTCGGGCTGCACCACATGGACATAGCCCACATCGTGGCGTGCAGATGTTTCGCGCGCGATGGCCAATGTATGTTCGTCACCGCAGCCGAATACTGCATCGTTGCGAGGGCCTTGCATCTGGAACAGGCGGGCTTTGGCGGCTGCGTAACCAGCGAAACCTTCGTAGCGGTCAAGGTGATCGGGGCTGAGGTTGATCAGCGCAGCGACATCGCAATCGAGGCTTTGCGTCAGGTCGATCTGGTAGCTCGACAGTTCCAACACATAAACACCGCCTGCCGGGAGTGGTTCTTGCCCGAGGATCGGCAGGCCGATGTTACCGCCCAATCGTGCTTCCAGCCCTGCGGCATGGCAGATGTGGTGGACCAGCATCGTGGTGGTCGATTTGCCGTTGGTGCCAGTGATGCCAACCACGCGATGTGTCGGAAGATCGGCGCGGGCCTGTGCGAACAGTTCAATATCGCCAATCACCGGCACACCGAAGGATGCAGCATGGGCGGCGATGGGATGACGGTTGAGCGGCACGCCGGGGCTGACGACCACGCCCGCAAAGCCGGTGAGGTCAATCGTCAGCGGATCGGCAATCTGGCAGCGCCCTTCATAGGCTGCGCGCGGTTCTTCGCGGGCATCCCACACGGTAACGTCTGCCCCGCCCGCCAGCAGCGCTTCGACGCTGGCCTGCCCCGAACGGGCAAGGCCGAGCACCGCAAAGCGTTTGCCGGAAAAGGCAGACGAGACGATCATCGCACCTTCAGCGTGGCAAGGCCGATCAGTGCGAGCACGATCGACACGATCCAGAAGCGGATCACGACGGTCGATTCCTTCCAGCCGAGCTGTTCGAAGTGGTGGTGGATCGGAGCCATACGGAACACCCGCTTGCCGGTGCGTTTGTAGACCGCAACCTGCACGATCACCGACACGGCTTCCATCACGAACAGCCCGCCGACAATGGCCAGCACGATTTCGTGATGGGCGGCAACGGCGATGACACCGAGTGCGCCGCCAAGCGCGAGACTGCCGGTATCGCCCATGAACACGGCGGCAGGCGGCGCGTTGAACCACAGGAACGCCAGCCCCGCCCCCATCATCGCTGCACAGAAGATCGCCAGTTCGCCTGCACCCTTCACGTGCGGAATGCCGAGATACGAGGAATAGTCCACGCGGCCAGCAAGGTAGGCAATGATCGCGAAAGTGCCTGCAGCAATGATCACGGGCATAATCGCCAGACCATCAAGCCCGTCAGTCAGGTTGACGGCATTGCCCGCGCCCACGATCACGAAGATCGCGAAAAGGTAATAGAAAGGCCCGAGCGGCACGTAGAGGTTGCTGAACACCGGCACATAGAGGTTCGTTTCACCTACAGCGAGCCACGCCGCAACAGCGGCGACGACGAATTCACCGGCAAGGCGCACTTTGGCAGGCACGCCCTTGTGCGCATACTTGGTGACCTTGTCATAGTCATCCAGAAAGCCGATCAGCCCGAAGCCGAGCGTGACGACGATGCAGGCCCACAACAGGTGGCTGGTTACGTCCATCCACAATAGCAGCGACAGCAAAAGCGCAGTCACGATCATCAACCCGCCCATCGTGGGCGTGCCGCGCTTGGCGAGGTGGGATTGGGGGCCGTCCTCGCGGATCGGCTGGCCTTTGCCCTGCCGCACGCGCAGCATGTTAATGAAGCGCGGCCCGATGATCAGGCCAATGACGAGCGCGGTCAGCAGCGTGATGCCGGCACGGAACGTCTGGTAGCGGATGAGGTTGCTGAAACCTTCAAAATTCAGCCATTCGGCCAGCTGGTAGAGCATTCACTGTTCCTTGGCGGCAAGCGAACGCACGATCGCGCCCAAACCTACCGAATTCGACCCCTTGACGAGCAAGGCATCACCGCCACGCACGCCATCGGCCGCGAGACATTCTGCCGCTTCGGCCGCCGTCTGCACATGCGCCACATCGATTCGGGCGGCAAGCGAGGCATTGCCGCTTTTCCCCAAGGCTTGCGCCAATGCCGCCATTTCGGGGCCGACGAGGATCAGGCGGTCGACCTTCCCTTCAGCAATCGGGCCGACGAGGTCCGCGTGGTAGCGCGCTTCGTCAGCCCCCAGTTCACGCATCGCGCCAAGGATGGCGACGCGGCGCGTAGCGACGGTTTGCCCAAGTTGGCGCAGCGTTACCGCCATTGATGCAGGGTTGGCGTTGTAGCTTTCGTCGATCAGAAGCGCCTTGCCCGAAGCGTCACCACCTTGCGCCGGGATGGTGTGGCGCGCGCCGCGACCGGCAAGGCCTTCCATCTCCGCAAGGGCGAGACCTGCCGCGCCGAGATCGCCGCCAATGGCATCAACCGCCGCCATGATTGCCAGTGAATTGGCAACCCAGTGTTCGCCCGGTTGCGCAATCGTGTAGCAAACCTTGCGACCGCCGAGGTCTGCCGTCACCAGCGTGCCGCCGCCGGGTGCGGGCACGGCATCAAGCAGGCGGACATCCGCGTCGGCCGCGATCCCGAAGCTGACAACGCGCGCGGCATGCTGGCAGGCTTTGGCGCGCAAGCGTTCGCGGTGGCGGCTGTCGGCAGGGATGATGGCAATGCCACCGGGTTCAAGCCCTTCGAAGATTTCGCCTTTCGCATCGGCAATGTCTTCCTCACCGGCGAAATGGCCGATGTGGGCTGGCGCAATGGTGGTAACGATGGCCACGTGCGGGCGAACCATCCGCGTCAGCGCGGCAAGTTCGCCAGCGTGATTCATGCCCATCTCGAACACGCCGAAACGGGTGGAAGCGGGCATGCGGGCGAGGCTGAGCGGCACGCCGACATGATTGTTGTAACTCTTGACCGAACGATGGGCGCGGCCCCGGCTTGCGCGATCCAGCGCAGCGTAGAGCGCTTCCTTGACGCCGGTCTTGCCCGCAGAGCCGGTGACGCCGATGATCCCGGCGTCGACGCGCGCGCGGGCATGGCGCCCCAGCGCTTCGAGTGCGGCCATCGTATCGGGCACCAGCACGTGCGGGGCGAACGTGGCGTGTTCCACCACTGCGCCGGGCGCGCCGCGACCGGCGGCACCTTCGAGATAGCGGTGACCGTCGGAAGTTTCACCCTTCAGCGCGAAGAACAGATCACCGTCCACCACATCCCGGCTGTCAATTTCAACACCCGAGACCGCGAACGGGGCACTGGCGCGCCCGCCGGTGGCAGCTGCGATTTCGTCGCTGGTCCATAGCGCAAGACCCGCCGCATCGGACGGGTCCTCAGGCCATGCTATCAAGGCGGGATGAGCGGTCATGTCGTACACTCCCTGGCAACCTCGACATCATCGAACGGCAGGACGCGCATGGCATCGCCCCTGCCCACGATCTGTCCCTGTTCGTGCCCTTTGCCAGCGACGAGCACTATATCGTCGCGTCCTGCATCGGCAATGGCGGCGGCGATGGCGGTGCGGCGGTCACCGATCTCGCGCGCTTTGCCATCACACCCGGCGAACACGGCGGCGCGGATGGCCGCAGGATCTTCGCCGCGTGGATTGTCGTCCGTGACAATGACCACATCGGACCCGGCACAAGCGGCACGGCCCATTTCCGGGCGTTTGCCGCCATCGCGATCTCCGCCAGCGCCGAACACGGTGATCAGGCGGCCCTGCACGTGCGGGCGTAGTGCGTCGATAGCGGCTTCGATGGCGTCGGGCGTGTGGGCGTAGTCGACATAGACCGGCGCGCCGGCGCGGTTGATGGCGGCGCGTTCAAGCCGTCCGCGCACGGGCTGAAGGCGTGTCAGCGCATCGAACACCGCGGCGGCATCGCCACCCGAGGCAAGCGCGAGGCCCGCTGAAACCAGCGCGTTTGCGGCCTGATAGGCACCGATCAGCGGCAGGGCGATCTTGCGCGCTTTGCCCTGCCATTCGATATCGAGCGTCTGGCCCAGTTGCGTGGGAGTGCGGCCGACAAGGCGGATTGCGGTTCCGTTGCGGCCGACGGTGAACAGTTGCAAGCCGCGCTTCTGCGCGTGACCTATTGCACGTTTCGACCACTCATCGTCCGCCCAGATCACCGCTGTGCCGCCATCGGCGACCACATGATCGAACAGGCGCATCTTGGCGGCGAAGTACTCTTCCATCGTCGCGTGATAATCGAGATGGTCGCGGCTGAGGTTGGTGAAGGCTCCTGCCACAACGAGCAGGCCTTCGTTGCGGAACTGCGAGAGGCCGTGGCTGGAGGCTTCATAGGCAACGTGCGTCACGCCTTCGCGGGCAAGGCCGGTCATGTTCGAAAGGAATGTGACGATATCCGGCGTGGTGAGGCCGGTGGAGACGCTTTCATCCGCCGTGGTGACGCCCAGCGTGCCGATAGAGGCCGCTGAATGGCCCGCCATGCGCCAGATCTGGCGTGTCATCTCGACCGTGGAAGTCTTGCCGTTGGTGCCAGTGACGGCGACGACGGTTTCGGGCACCGGCTGGAAAAAGCGCGAGGCCAGCGCCGCGAAGGCGCGGCGCGGTTCGGCATCGGCAACGTGGACGGCGCCTTCGACCATTGCTTCAGGGCGCGCGACCACGGCGACGGCGCCTGCCTTCACCGCATCGGCAATGAAATCCTCACCATTGAAGCGCGCGCCGGGGAATGCGCCGAATACCGTGCCAGGGGCGACCTTGCGGTGATCGATGGCAAAGCCGGTTACGTTTGCATCACCGCCTGCTGCCGGAAAGCCCGCAGCTTCAAGGATCGGCCCGAGCTTCATTCGCCATTTCCATTGCCGACCAGCGGCGAAAGATCGGAGATGTCGATGTCGCGCGTGTCATCAGGCACAACGCCCAAGAACGGGCCGACGCGGGGGATTACGCGACCAACGATGGGACCGGCATTCCATGCGGCAGTACGCTGGAACGAGGTCGCCGCGGTGCCCTTTGGCTCATCCAGCATGGCGATCACGACATAGCGCGGTTTGTCCATCGGGAATGCAGCGGCAAAGGTAGCAACGAGCGACGTGCGGTTGTAGCCGCCCTTGCCGCCGGGCTTTTCCGCAGAACCCGTCTTGCCGCCAACGCGGAAGCCGGGAGCGTTGGCGGATTTACCGGTGCCATCGACCACAATCATGCGCAGCAACTGGCGCATGCGCGCACTGGTGGAGGCCTTGAACACGCGGCGGCCTTCGGGGGCCTTTGCCGGATCGACCTTGAACAGCGTGGCAGGACGCCACACGCCGCCATTGACCATCGCGGCATAAGCGGCGGCAAGGTGGAGCGGGGTGACCGCGATGCCGTGGCCGTAGCTGACCGTCATTGTGGTGATGCGCGCCCATTCGCCGGACTTCTCATGCCCGCGCGGCCAAAGCGGGAAGCCGCGTGCAGGCAGTTCGATATAGGGCCGCTCGTTCATGCCGAGCGCGGCCATTGTCTTCTTCAACGCAGGCCCGCCCAGCTTGTCTGCCACTTGCGCAGTGACGATGTTGGACGAGTGGATCAGGGCCTCTGGCACATTGAGCGAGGCACCGAAGGGGTGGCTGTCACGAATACGGAAGCCGCCGATTTCCAGCGGGCGATTGGCGGGATAGCGGACCGAAAGGTCAGTCACCACGCCTGCATCAATCGCTGCGGCGACCGACAGCGGCTTGAAGGTGGAGCCGAGTTCGTAGACCTGATTGGTGACCTTGTTGAACACCAGATCGTTGTAGGCCATGTCCGAACGGTTGGGATTGAACGAAGGCAGCGAGGCCAAAGCAACCACTTCGCCGGTATCCACATCAAGAATGATACCCGCCGCGCCCTTGGCCTCGGTCTCCATCATGCCCCGGCCAAGTTCGTCCTCAAGCGCTCCTTGCGCGCGCATGTCGATCGACAGCGAGACGGGGCGGCCACGCTGTGCAGGATCGAGCAACTGCTTTTCCAGCACCTGCTCCATACCGACGTGGCCCTTGCCCTCGCCATCGACATAGCCGAGCACGTGCGCGCCGAGCGAGCCTTGTGGATAGTAGCGCTGGTTCTCACGCGGGAACTCGAGCGCGGGTTCGCCAAGCGCGAAGATGCGGTTGGCCTCTTCGGGCATGACCCGGCGGATCAGGTAGCTGGGCTTGTCGGATTTCAGGCGACGCAGCAGATCGGCTTGGTCGGCATCGGGGAAAATCTGCATCAACGCAGTGGCAACTTCCTCGGGCGATTTGACCAGTGGCTGGCCCTTTTCACCGAACGCCTTGGGATTGTACCACAGCGCATAGGCTGGGAACGCGCGCGCCAGCGGCACGCCGTTGCGGTCAGTAATCTCGCCGCGCGGGGGCAGCAGCGCTTCGGCGAGCGAGCGCCGTTCCGGTGCTTCTTCAAAGAAGCCGAGCTGGAGAATGCGGGCGAAGGCTGCGAAGCCTGCAAACAGGAACAGGAACGCGACGACCAGCACGCGCACTTTCGCCTCTACCAGCGAGCGCTGGCGGACGTTGGCGAGCTTGACCCGGCCTGAGGCGATGGCGGCGGAAGCAGTGAGTGCGTTCACTTGGCTGCCTTAGCCTCCTTGCCCTTGGCTGCGCGAGGGGCAGGTGCCGCCTTGCTGCCCTTGGTCTTCGACTTATCCGCAGCGGCGACGGCCTTTTCCACCTTGGCAGGCTTGTTGGCCTTTTTCGCCGCTGGCTTGTCCTTGTCAGATGCAGTCTCGTTCAGCACCGGCTTGCGCGGGCGCGAATCGACGACTTTGCCGAGCCGTTCGTTGAGCGTTTCGACAGCTTCGTCATGGACGACCTTGGCAGTGCGCGGCTCCGCTTTTGCCTCGATCTTCTCAGCCTTGGCGTCCAGTGGCTTGCCCGACAACGGGGAGACCATCGCCGGGAACGCGGCAGACGCGATCACGCTGTCGTCGACGCTCGCCACACGGATCGGCGCGGGGGCATCGGCCAGGGTGGGCACGCTGAGGGCGGCGAGTTGACGTTCGCCTTCAAGGTACTGGCCTGCGCCGGGCGCGGCATAGCCGAACTCGACATCGTTCCAGACCTTGAGCTGCTGCTGGTTGGAGCGCGTTTCGAACTCGGTTTCGAGATACAGCTTTTCCTGCTTCAGTGCGACGATGCGGGATTCGGTCTGGTGAATCTGGCTGCGCAGTGCGTTGACGCGGAATGCCAGCACGAGGACGAGCGCAAGGCATAGCCCGAGCAGGACCAGCCAGCCGACCGAGCGGAGACGATTAGCCGATGCGATCATGCCGCTGCCCTCCCCATTGTTTCCCGCGCAGGTGCGGCGGTGCGCACGGCCCAGCGCAGCGTGGCCGAGCGGGCACGCGGATTGCGCGCTTCTTCCTCTGCCGAAGGGCGGATCGCCGCTGACGGCTTTTCGAACACTGCAACGGACTTTGTCGCAATCTGGGGCATATGGCGTGAGCCTGCCGGAAGCGCGCCTGCCGCCTCGCGGAGGAACTGCTTGACGATGCGGTCTTCAAGACTGTGGAAGCTGACCACCACGATGCGACCGCCGGGCAGCAGCACCTTTTCAGCAGCGGCGAGGCCCTGGATCAGTTCGTCCAGCTCTCCGTTCACGTGGATGCGCACGGCCTGAAAGCTGCGTGTAGCAGGATCCTTCTGCGCCTTCGGCCCCTTTATGTCGGGGCGATAGCCGACGGCCTTGCGCACGACAGCGGCGAACTGGCCGGTGGTGGTGAGCGGGCGGGCAGCGACGACTGCGCGGGCAATACGGCGCGACTGGCGCTCCTCGCCGTAGCGATAGAGGACGTCCGCTATATCTTCCTCACTGGCTTCATTCAGGAAATCAGCCGCGCTCGGACCGTCCTGCGACATCCTCATGTCTAATGGACCGTCGGAGGAGAAGGCAAAGCCGCGCGCCGCCTGATCGAGTTGCATCGAGCTGACGCCAATATCGAAGACGACGCCGTGCACGCCCGCAATCCCTACGTCAGCAAGCCCTTCTGCCAATTCGGAAAAGCGGCGCGGATGGAGAATGAGGCGTGGCTCTTCTCCACCGGTTTCTCCCCAGAGTTGTCCCGCCGCAATCGCATCGGGATCGCGGTCAAAGGCATGAACGGTCGCGCCCGATTCCAGCAGGCGACGGGTGTAGCCGCCCGCGCCGAACGTGGCGTCGACGATCAGGTCACCGGCCTGCGGGTTCAGCGCGGTAACGACTTCATCAAGCAAAACGGGAATGTGCGGCGCGCGCGTCAATTCAGGGGCGCTCACTTGCGCTTCCCCTTGGCAGCTTCGGCCATCTTTGCGCGGCAACCGGCTTGGGCGATGGCCCATGCCTCGCCCTGTTCGAAAAGGATGCGCGGGTTCCAGATGGTGATTTGGCGGCCACCACCGTGGAAATAGAGGCCGTCCTCCACTTGACCCAACTCGGACAGATAATCGGGCAGCACGAACCGACCGCTGTCGTCATAGCTGGCGCGATAGAAGCCATAGACCTGCCCCTCGGCAGCATCGCGGTCAAAATCCTGGCCAAGCCGCAGCTTCTTCTCTTCCTCACGGTCAATTTCGGCGGCGAAATCGGCAAGGCGGGAAAGGCCAAAGCCGGTGAGGCACGGCAGGCGCGGATGCTTGTCGAGGCAGAGGACGCGGGCGTTGGCAGAAGCTGTGAAGATGTCGGCGCGGAAGTCGGCAGGCAGGACAAAGCGGCCCTTTTCGCCGCGTGGCGAAAAGCCCTGTCCTACCAGATTTACCGGCCCTCCCGTCACGCGTGACACCCCGCTCGCGGACGAAAAGCTCCCTCGCTCGGCAACACGCCTTCGCGCAATGCCGACTCATCCCCCGTGGATGCGACTGGAGTTCGTCCCGATGAAAGGAACTACTAACGCGGGATAGCGCGGGCGAAAAGGGGAAAATGCGGGAAAACGCGGACTATCTATGAATCCGTAGCATTTTTTCTACTTATTGACGCGCGAGTAACCATAGCATGCCGCAAATAGTGGCACGAATAACCCCCGGAATCCCCTGCGTCCTGATCGAACATGATTCTCCGGCCCGTGGCTGTCCCGCAGTTTCCCGCTCCCAGACGCAAATCAACGCGCAAACGCATCATCCAGCAAGCGTTTTAGCCCTGAAATACGTGCGGTCCCCCCCTCACCGCTTTCAAGCAACGCAGCGTCAGCAACAACCACGGCCCGCCCTTTCCCCACATCACACCGGGCGACGAGACCGTTCTGGCCAATCCGGCAAACCGCGTCATGCCCGCCTGAGACCACCGTGAACGCGCCGGGAAGGTTGACGGGCAGGCCTTCGCCCGCACTTTCCCGCAGCCCAGCAGGCTGATCTTCGTCAAAGGTCAGACCAAGGCCCCAACGCGCGAGAATCGGCGAGATCAGCACCACGTCCTGCGGCCGCCGCCGGTCTCCCAGCGCAAAGGCACTGTCCTGCGTCAGCATCGGATCGGCAAAGAGCAGCACATGCCCGCCTGTGCGCACCCATGCGTCGAGAGCGACGTTTTCTTCGGGCGCAAGCGGCCGAGGCTGCGCGATGACAAGGTCGCGCAAAGCGGACAGATCCAGCAGCGTATCAAGCGGGACCAGCCGCCCTCGCTCTTCGAGCACAGTTCGCGCCCAGTGCGGCTTTGCCGGGGCATCGACGAGTTTCTTGAAATCGCCAGTCTCGCTCCACAAGATCGGCAGACTGGTAAATAAGCCAACCACGCGGTCCTGCCTGGCGGCGGAAGGCGGGAAAAGTAACCAGCCGGTCAGAGCGACAACAACGAACGCCGCCAAAGCCAGCGCCGTGCGGCGGCTGAAACGCATCAGGGCTACGGCGCGCGCACCGTGGGTGCAGGTGTCGGCGGCGGGGCGGGCGAAATCGCCACCGTCGGCTTTTCACCGGCGGTCACGGGAAGTTGCGGGGCAACGCCCATGTCGGCCAGCGGGTCTTTGGCCGACGTCTCGCTCGCCTCGATCACCGGGTCCGCCGTGTTGACCGCGCTGGCATCGATGAACTTGGCGCGGTCCATGATCACATTGGCGAGGCTGACAAGCAGCAACATGCCCGCAAGGCCGAACATGCCCACCTGCAAGCGGTGAACCGCCTGCGCGCGCAATTCGCGGCGGCTGGGCGGGACGTGCGCCAGCATGCTCGCCGCAGAAGCCTGTTCGGCAGCGGCCTGCTCCGCCAGCGATTGTGCGGAAGCCTGCCTTGCCGATCGGATGCCGAAAAGCGCCATATCGGCTGTTCTAGCCTATTGCTCCAGCCAAGGGAACACCGGCAGATTTTTGCTCTTCAACCACTCGGCATTGTAGAGCGAGGAAAGATAGCGGAACCCGGTGTCGCACAGGATAGTGGCCACGCGGCTGCCCGGCCCGAGTTGCTTGGCCAGTGCCACCGCTCCCGCCACGTTGATCCCGCTGGAAAGGCCAAGGCACAGGCCTTCATCGGCCAGCAGGCGCTCTACCCAGTAGAGGCCTTCCTCGTCCGAAATGCGGAACTGGGTGTCAATCGGCGCGCCATCGAGGTTGGCGGTGATGCGCCCCTGCCCGATGCCTTCGGCGACTGAAGACCCTTCGGACTTAAGTTCGCCATTGGCGTAGTAGTTGTAGAGCGCTGCGCCATGCGGATCGGTGAGCGCGATGGTGACGTTCTCGTCGAAGGCCTTGAGGCCCATCCCGACGCCCGCGATGGTGCCGCCAGTGCCGGCCGCGCAAGTAAAACCGTCGATACGGTGCTCCATCTGCTCCCAGATTTCAGGCGCGGTGCTTTCGATATGGGCGCGGCGGTTGGCGATATTGTCGAACTGGTTGGCCCAGACCGCGCCTTCGGTCTCCTCAGCAATGCGGCGTGAGGTGTGGACGAAGTGGCCGGGGTTCGAAAAGGGCGCGGCGGGAACAAGCACCAGTTCGGCCCGCAGCGCACGCAAGGTGTCCATCTTTTCGCGCGATTGCGTTTCGGGCATGACGATGACCGATTTGTAGCCACGCGCATTGGCCACCAGCGCAAGGCCGATGCCGGTGTTGCCCGCGGTGCCTTCAACTATCGTGCCGCCAGGCTGCAACAGGCCGCGCTCTTCAGCATCGCGCACGATCCACAGCGCCGCCCGGTCTTTCACCGAAGCGCCGGGATTGGCAAATTCGCACTTGCCGTAAATCTCGGCCCCTGCCGCCTCGCTCGGCCCTTTGAGCAGGACGAGCGGCGTGTTGCCGATGAGGGATATGGTATCGGATGCAATCTGTGGAGCGTTCATAGCGCCGGAGTTAGGGGCTGTTTGCGCAATTGCCAACGAATTTGCGCTTGTCCGCGATGAAGCCCGATTACTCGCGCCCCGCCCGGATAGCAGCGCCGCCTGCAAAGGGCGCAACGGCCAGCGCCACGAGACTGCATGCGGCCAGCAGGGCCAAACCGCCCTCCCCGTCTGGCTGGAGCGAGCCTGCGCCGAAGATCAGCAGCGGCACCGCCATCGGGATCGCCAGCAGACCGCCCAGCGCTGCGCCTGCGCGCATTCCGGCTGTCAGCGCGGCAATCGTCACGCCTATCGCTGCCAGCCCCGGTGTGCCCAGCAGCAGACCAAGTTCCACCGTCCACAACTGCTGCGCATCGAGCGAGAGCAGCCCGGCCGACAGCGGCGCGGCCAGCATCAGCGGCACGCCGAAACTCAGCCAGTGCGCCAGCACGCGCACCGCCAGCAATGCCTCTTCCGAAATGCCGCGCAAGGCCCACTGGTCGAACAGCCCCGCTTCCACGTCAGGTTCCACCAGACGGTCGAGCGGCAGGATCGCCGCCAGCAGCGCCGCCACCCAGATCACCCCCGCCCCAGTCCGCGCCAGCAACCGCGCATCCGGCCCGACCGCAAAGGGAAACAGCATCGCCACGGCGAGGAAGAACAACAGCGGCAGCACCGCCCCGCCGCGCCCTTGCGCGCCGCGGGTCAGCAGCGCGAGATCGCGGGTGAAGATGGGCCAGAGCTTGCGGATCATACCTGAAAGTCCAGCAGCTTGATTTCGTCCACCGCTTCAAGCGCCAGCGGCTGGTGCGAGGCGATCACCACGGCGCCGCCTGCCCGGCAATGCGCATCGATCGCGGCCTGCGCCTGCTCCGTCCAATAGGTGTCCAGACCGTTGAGCGGCTCGTCCAGCAGCCACAGCGGCGCGCCACTGGCCGCCACGCGGGCGAGTGCTGCACGCTTGCGCTGGCCGGTAGACAAGTAGCGCACTGGCACGTCGAGCAGGTCGGCCAGACCGAAATCGGCTTGCTCCGGCTCGGCGCGGTCGATGCGCTGCCAGAAGGCCAGCGCCTGCGCCAAGGGCTGGTGCCCGTCGAGTGCAAGCCGCTCGTCCGCCAGCGCGATGCCGCCGGTGCGCTCGACCATCCCTGCGTAAGGCCGCAACAATCCGGCGAGGATGCGGATGAGGCTCGATTTGCCAATGCCGTTGGGTCCAGCCAGGTGCACGATCCCGCCGGAACGCACGGACAACGACAGGCCCCGGAACAAAATCCGGTCCCCGCGCCTGCAGGCAATATCCGTGGCGACGAGACCGCACTCTTGCATAGGATGGGGCGATAGGGGAAACGAGCGCACCTGCCAAGGATGCCAAAGGACCAAGCATGACCATAGCCCGCCTGACCGATACCGAACGCGATGCCCTGCTGGCCGAACTGCCCGAATGGCAATTGCGCGAAGATGGTCTGGCGATGGTCCGCACTTTCCGCTTCGGCGATTTTTCGGAAAGCTGGGCCTTCATGAACCGCGTCGCCCTCTACGCTGAAAAGGCCGATCATCACCCGGAATGGTTCAACGTCTACAACCGCGTGGAAGTGACGCTGACGACGCACGATGCTGATGGGTTGTCGGCAAGAGATGCGGCGATGGCGCGGGCGATGGAGGGGTTTGTTTGAGGCGTTGAGGCGCGCGGAGGAATGGCGGATTTTCGAGGTCTTTGGTTGAAAGCTGCCGTTCAGGATACGACCCCGTTGCAGTAACTACGAACGACGCACAGTTCCGAACGAAGTCCAGTAATCTATCCCGCCATTGAGAAAACCGTAACCGGACCCGCCTATTCGAGCGCATGGCGCTTGCAGCCAGGAGATAGCGTGATGGTTTACTCGATTGGCAAAGTGAGCGTCTATGAAACCGAGCCGGACAACGAGGTCGTCGGCACACGGGAAGGCATCTGGGACAAGGTTGAATACCTAAACCCCGATGCAGTGGACAGGCATGCGAATGGCGAGGAGAATCACAGCAGGCGCTTAGGTTATGGCTATCCTATAGCGCCTGACACTGCGCCCAAGGCCGTGCTGTGGAAAAGCAAGACCAAACTCCCGCCCGACTATGCCTTTGGCAACAACGAAATAATGCTCGTTTCGTCTCGATTTCGAGACTTGGTGGAGCGTTTCGAGCCCGGTATTCATCAGTTTTTGCCTGTTGGGATGTACTTCAGCAAGCAGGACGAGAAGCCGTTTGATACTTTCTACTGGTTTGTCTGCTGTCAGTTGATCGACAGCCTGTATCCCGACCATACCACAATACCCTGGCGAGGCTTCTACGACGAGCGAATGGAAGATGGACTGCGGCGCGGTCGATGGCACATCAATGCCGAAGCTCAGCCTCCGCAGAAAGCCGTGTTCAGTCTGAAAGACATCGGCGACCGTCACCTGTGGCGTGATCCTTATTTCGGCCGCGGAATCGTCAATTGCTCGAATGCTTTTGGTGACGCAGTCAAATATGCAAAGCTTAGCGGCTTTGCGCTCTCAAAAGATGAACAAATTTAAAAGTTCACGGGGGGTATAAAAATGGCATTCGACTTGATCCCGCGTCCGACGGATTGGCTGCATGGACACGTCGACAGACGCGGATCGCTGACGACGAAGATATAGAGCCGCCGTTCGCCTATCCAACCAATTCCCGTCGCTCAAGTTCTTCACGCGCGATCCCGAAACCGGACGTCACCCCGGGCTTGATCCGGGGTAACGGATGGGTGGGGTCGGCCCTACTTCCCCAGCGGCTTTGCCGAACCGCGCATCTGTTTCCGCAAAGCCCCCGGCATCCAGCGCGAGGCGAAGGCCAGTTTGCGGGCGGTCTTGCCGACCACGGTGTGCAACCGGCTACCGTGCACCGCTGCCCACGCAGCCTCGGCCACGTCACTCACCGGCGTGAGTTCTAGTCCTGCACCAAGCACGCGGGTGCGGATGTCTTCGTTGCTGGCGCGGTTGGGGGCGTGGTCGAGCAACGGCGTTTCGATGAAGCTGGGCATCAGGTCTCGAACGGCGATCCCGTCCTCGGCCCATTCACCGTCGAGCGATTCGGTGATGGCGCGCACGCCGAACTTGGTGGCGGAATAGACCGAGGCTCCGGGCGAGCCGTAGATGCCCGCCGCACTGGCGGTGCTGAGCAGGCACGATCCCGGCGCGCTTGCCTTCAGCCAAGGGTGCGCCGCCTGTGCGCCGAAGATCACGCCCTTGAGGTTTATGTCGAGGGTGCGTTCGATTTCCTCAGCCGTGAGATCGACGATTGCGCCACCAATCGGAACGCCAGCGTTATTGAACACCACATCGATCCGCCCGCTCGAAGCCTTGGCGCAATCGGCCAGCGCCTGATCCCATGCCGCGCGGTCGCGCACGTCGAGTTTGTGGCAGGAGCTTTGCGCAGGCGGCAGCGATGCTGCGGTTTGCGCCATGCCGGCCTCGTTAACATCGGCCAGCCCCACAAACCAGCCACCTTGCGCAAAGCGCTGCGCCACCGCGCGGCCTATTCCCGAAGCGCCGCCGGTAATGAAGATCGTCTTTCCCGCCACTGCCATCCCCTGCTCACATTGTTGTTAGCAGCAGATTACAGCGCCGGATTGTTATAGCAATGCCATGTGAAGATCGCTGCCGCACCGCGATGGGGCCGCCAGCTTTCCGCAAGTTCGCGCGTTTCCTTCTCGCTTGGCCGTTCTTCAAGGCCCAGCAGTTTGCCCAGGCCCACCTGCACCGCCAGATCGCCTGCGGGCCAGATGTCGGGCCTTCCTTCGGCAAAGAGCAGATAAATCTCGGCCGACCAGCGCCCGATGCCCTTGATCTTGACCAGTTCGGCAATCGCCTCCTCGTCATCTTCAGGCAGCGCCTCAAGATCGAGTTCGCCCGAAACGACCAGTTCGCACAACGAACGCGCATAGCCCTGCTTCTGGCGCGAAAGGCCGCAGGCGCGTAGCGAATCGAAATCGGCGGCGAGCAGATCGTGCGGGGGCATCTCCTCGCCCAGCAGTGCTTCCAGCTTGTTCCACACAGATGCCGCTGCTGCAACGCTTACTTGCTGACCCACGATGGTGCGCAGCAGTGTGCCATAGCCGGTGGCGCGAATGCGCGGTTCGGGATAGCCGACGCGCTTGATCGCTCCGGCAAGGGAAGGATTGCGGGCGGCGATGAAGTCCAGCCCTTCGCGTATCGCTTCAGCCGTCAAGCCCACCCTAATTCTCCGCAAAACAGTTTTGGCCGGTTCAGCAGTTGCCAAAGCCGGAATGGCGCGATAGCAGCCCCGCCTAAAGGCGAACAGGGGGCGTGATCAGGGCGCGTTTGACCCTGCGCCGCATTTGGAGAACAAGCGATGCCGAAGATCGTGGTTGTCAATCGTGCTGGTGAAGAAACAACAGTAGAAGCCGATGCCGGGCTTTCCGTGATGGAAGCCATTCGCGACAACGGTTTTGACGAACTGCTGGCGCTGTGCGGCGGCTGCTGCTCGTGCGCCACGTGCCACGTCTATGTCGATCCGGCCTTTGCCGACAAGGTTGCGCCGATGAGCGAAGACGAGAACGACCTGCTCGACAGTTCGGATCACCGCAACGAAACCTCGCGCCTTTCGTGCCAGGTGCAGATCACGGGTGACCTTGACGGTCTGCGCGTGACGATTGCGCCGGAAGACTGATCTTTCGCGCTTTGCGTGTTGAAAAGGCCCGCCTCTGGATGGAGTGCGGGCCTTTTTCATAAGTAGCGCAGTGCCCACCCCGCTGCGACTAGGCTCGCCTGCGGCTCGCCAAGTCTCGCGGCCCTCCCGCCTGCGGGAGGGCACAGGCAGTGCTTGCTTCTCCCCTCCCGCAAGCGGGAGGGGTCGGGGGTGGGCATTCCAGCCTTAGAGCCGCAGCCCCGCCGTCTCATCCAACCCGGCCATCAGGTTCAGCGTCTGCACCGCAGCGCCGCTCGCGCCCTTGCCGAGATTGTCCAGCACCGCGACCAGCCGCGCTTGCTCGCCGTCCTCGCTGCCCATCACATGCAGCTTCAGCCCGTCCCACGGTTCCATCGAACCGCGCAGCAACATTTCGCCCTCGACCGGAGCATCCTGCGCCACGGTGACGATCTTCGATTCGCCATAGAACTGCGTCAGCGCCGCGCGCAGCAGTTCGGCAGGCACGTTGCCCGGCATCACGCCCAGCGGCAGCAGCACTTCGACCACCATGCCGCGATGCGCAGGCACGACGGCGGGGCTGAACAGCGGCGCGATGGCAAGGCCTGCATAGCGCTGCATTTCGGGCACATGCTTGTGCCCGAAGCTCAGGCCATAGCCGCGCCACGCGATGTCGCGATCATCCTCGAACCGCTTGATCAGCGCCTTGCCGCCGCCCGAATAGCCGGACACGCCGGTGCAGGTGTAAGGCCAGGCGGCGGGCAGCAACCCGTTGTGAACCAGTGGTGCCAGCAGGGCGAGGAAGCCGGTGGGATAGCAGCCGGGGTTCGAAACCCGCTTGGCCTGCGCCACAATCTCGCGCCCGACGAGTTCGGGGAAGCCATATGTCCAGCCATCGGCCACGCGGTGCGCGGTCGAAGCGTCGATCACCTTGGTGCGATCATTGCGGATCATTGCCACGGCATCGCGCGCGGCGTCATCGGGCAGACACAGGATCACCACGTCGGCGTCGTTGATGGCTTCGGCCCGAGCTGCATCGTCCTTGCGCCGCGTATCGTCGAGCGCAATCAGGGTGAATTCGCTGCGGCCTGCCAGCCGGTCGGCAATTTCGAGTCCCGTGGTGCCTGCCGCGCCATCGATGAAGATCGAGATGGTCATGCCGAAGGCTCCAGCTGCGCAAATTCCACATAGCCCACCAGCATATCCGCCCCGGCTTGCCCCCAGGCCCAGCCGCCCGCAATGTCGAGCACGTCGAACACTTCGCCAGCCGCCAGCGCACGCAATTCCGCGCCATCGGGCTTGCCCGCGCCGCGTAAGGTGCCTGCCGCCTTGACCATGTGCGGCATCGGCACCGCATAGTGCGGCACGAAGTATCGCCCGGCCAAGCCGATATGCGCAAGATCGCCGCGCACCGGCAGGTGCGGCTTGTCCGAACGATCAGCCGGGCGCATCAGCGTTAGCTGGCCAACCGGCACGTCAACGGGAAGAGGCATGGCTTCAACGGTCAATTCTGGGTGCCCCCGCAGCAGGAAAACGGGGCGATTAGCGGCCTCGGCGCGTTCAGGCAAGCTATGGTGCATTGCGCCGTTCCTCAGCCATAGCGTGCCTTGAGCAGCCCCCACGCCGCGCGCAGGCCCAGTGCGTCACCGCCCTTGGGCCGCCCGGGCTTGGCCACAGGCCGCCACGCGAACGTATCAAAGTGTGCCCAATCAAGGCCTTCGCCCACGAACTTATCGAGGAATAGAGCCGCCACGCTCGCCCCGGCAAAGCCGTTTGCGGGCGAGTTCTGCAGGTCGGCGACATCGGATTTGAGGTATTCGCGGTAACCTTCGTGCAGCGGCAACCGCCAGCAGGCATCGTCGCGCTCCAACCCTGCATGCATCAGCTCTGCTGCCGTTTCATCCCGCCGCGCAAACATTGCGGGAAGATCGGGGCCGAGCGCAACGCGGGCTGCACCGGTCAGGGTGGCAAAATCGATCACCAGTTCAGGCTTCAACTCGCTCGCACGCGTCAGAGCATCGCCCAGCACGAGCCGCCCTTCGGCATCGGTATTGGTGATCTCGACAGACAGCCCCTCGCGCGAACGCAGGATGTCGCCGGGGCGGAAAGCATTGCCCGAAATCGCGTTTTCCACCGCTGGAACAAGCAGATGCAGCCGGATCTTCAGGCCCAGCGCCATGATCAGGCCCGCCAGAGCAATGGCATGGGCCGCGCCGCCCATATCCTTCTTCATCAGCGCCATGCCGGACGATGGCTTGATGTCCAGCCCACCCGAATCGAAGCACACGCCCTTACCCACAATCGCCACGCGGGGGTGCTTGGGATCGCCCCACTCCATCTCGATCATGCGCGGCGCATGGCTGCGCGCCGCCGCACGGCCCACGGCATGAACCATCGGATAGTCGCGCTCCAGGGCGTCCCCCGAGATGACATGAACCTCGGCATGGTGGCCTTTGGCCAGCGCGCGCACTTCGGCTTCAAGCTGAAGCGGTCCCATGTCCTCGGCCGGCGTGTTCACCAGATCGCGCACCATCAGCACCGCCGTGGCCTCTGCCAGCGCAGGCTCGATCAGCGCCACGTCCTTGGTCAGCAGGATGCGCGGTTCGGCGTCCTTGGCATCCTTGCGGTAGCGGTCAAAGCGGTATTGGCCCGTCACCCAGCCGTGCATCGCCTTGCCCGGCCCGGTTTCGGCACTTGGCCCCGCGCGGCGATAGGTGCCGCCGGGCAGCACATCGGCCAGCTTGGCCATGCACCATGAAGACAGGTCGTTCACATTGGCAACGCCTGCCACGGCAAACCAGCCATCGCCTTCTGGCACGATGGCGTGTTCATAGCCCCCGCCTTCAAACTTCTGTGCTGCCAGCGCGGAACGCTGTGCGCCGTTGAGGCTTTTGAGGAAGTCGGGCAGCGTCGCCTTGTCTACCAAGTGGAGGGCAATGGCCTGCTGGCCGCGATCTGGCTGGATCAGCGCGTTTCTATCGGTCATGTTGATGAAGTTCATGCCGCACCGCGCGGCCACTTGCGAGAGGAAATTGCCCCATGCGTCTAGTCCTTATGGGAGCGGTGGTGGTGTTGGCAGGGTGTTCGGTGAAAGAGGAGGCTCCCGCACCAGAGGCGAGCGGGTCAGCAATCGCTCCGCCCGCCGCGCCGGAGATGCCTGCACAAACGCCAATAGCTGCGCGAGAGGTGCATGAGGACAACGACCTGTATCAGTTCGATTATTCCTATCCTGCCAGTGCCGGAGCAATCCCGGCGCTCAAAGCCCTGCTGGACTCCGATCTGGAAAAGACGCGGACTGACCTGAAAGTGGATGCCACCGAGGGGCAGAAGCTGGCAAAGGAAAGCGGCTTTCCGTTCAATCCCTATAGCTACAATGTGGAATGGCAGGTGGTGACGGACCTGTCGGCGTGGCTGAGCATGTCAACGCTGATCGGCACCTACAGCGGCGGTGCGCACCCCAACTATGCATTCAACACGCTGCTGTGGGACCGCATTGCAGGCAAACGACGCGCACCTTCTGACCTTTTCGTGTCAAAGGCCGCGCTATCCGAAGCGATCCGCGCGCCCTTCTGCAAAGAGCTTGATCTTCAGCGTGCAAAGAAGCGCGAAGGGCAGGACGGGGGCGAAATCGCCGAGTTCAGCAAATGCATCGATCCGGTTGAAGAGGCAGTGATTCTCGGCTCTTCCAACGGCAAGGCGTTTGACCGGATCGGCGTGCTGGTCGCGCCCTATTCGGCAGGACCGTATGTCGAAGGCGATTACGAAGTCACCGTGCCTGTCACGCCAAAGGTGCTGGCCGCCGTGAAGCCGGAGTTCAAATCGTCATTCGTTGCGCGATGAGAAACGTCACTGCGAACACCTCGCATTTCACGGCAACATTCGCTACATGCGCCCTATGACCGAATACATGATCGTTGAAGACCACGATGTCCTGATGCGCGACGGGACGATCAAGCTCCACGGCCCGGCGGGGTTCGAAGGCATGCGCAAGGCAGGCCGCCTTGCAGCCGAGATTCTTGACGCGCTCGCGCCGCTCGTCGTCCCCGGCGCACGCACGGACCACCTTGATGACGTGGTGCGACAGATGACGCTGGATGCGGGCGCGATCCCGGCAACGCTTGGCTATCGCGGCTATGCGCATTCGTGCTGCATCTCGATCAACCATGTGGTGTGCCACGGCATCCCTTCGGAAAAGGTGCTGAAGGATGGAGACATCGTCAACATCGACGTGACCCCGCTGCTGGACGGCTGGCATGGCGACAGCAGCCGGATGTACCTCGTTGGGGATGTTCCGCTGAAGGCGAAGCGGCTGGTCGAGGTGACTTATGAATGCATGATGCTGGGCATCGAGCAGGCAAAGCCCGGCGCAAGGCTGGGCGATGTTGGCGCAGCGATCCAGGCCCATGCAGAAAAGCAGCGCTATGGCGTGGTCCGTGAATTCTGTGGCCACGGCCTTGGCCGCCTGTTCCACGATTCGCCCGAAGTGATCCACGCTGCGCGCGCCGGGACCGGACCGGAGCTTAAGCCGGGCATGTTCTTCACCATCGAACCAATGATCAACCTCGGCAAGCCCGGGGTGAAAATCCTTGAAGACGGATGGACAGCGGTCACGCGCGATCGTTCGATGTCGGCACAGTTCGAACATTCAATCGGCATTACGGCGGACGGGTGCGAGATCTTTACGGCCAGCCCCAAGGGACTGCACAAGCCGCCGTACTGATCTGGCCTGCCCAAAAAAAGGGCACTGCCTGCGCAAATTTTGTGCACTATTAGAACAAGGGTGCGCAATCTTGCGCATGGATCGCACGCACTTTCGATTCAATTCTTTCCCCGGCCCCGAATTTACGGCTTTCGCGATGCAGCGCGATGGCCTAGTGAATTGTGACAGCAGGTGGCACGATTCTTGTAACGTCGTGTCCACGTCTATGAACAATCTGCCGGTTCGCCATATCCGTGCGTCCCGGCCCGCGTAGCAGGGGTCTGAACGACGTGAAAAAGGTCGAAGCGATCATCAAGCCCTTCAAGCTTGATGAAGTTAAGGAAGCGCTGCATGAAATCGGCGTGTCCGGCATCACCGTCACCGAGGCCAAGGGCTTTGGCAGGCAGAAGGGCCACACCGAACTTTATCGCGGTGCCGAATACGTCGTCGACTTCCTGCCGAAAGTGAAGCTTGAGGTCGTCGTGACCGACGCCTTGGCTGATCGCGTGGTCGAAGCGATTGCGGCGGCCGCACAGACTGGCCGCATCGGCGATGGCAAGATCTTCGTGATCCCGGTTGAAAGCGCGCTGCGCATCCGCACCGGAGAGCGTGACGACGACGCGATCTGATAATCGCGACTGGTTTTGGCCCTGCCCGGCAGTTGTCGGATAGGGCGTCAAAGCGGGGGTGGGCCTGTGGACGGGCAAGCCTCCAGAAAACAACCACCCCAGATACCCCCCGGACCTCTCCAACGGGGGCATGAAGAAGGACCAGCAATGGCAAGTGCAAAGGACATTCTCGCCCGGATCAAGGACGAGGAAATCGAATGGGTCGATCTGCGCTTTACCGATCCCAAGGGCAAGTGGCAGCACCTGACGATGGTTGCCGGTCTCATCGGCGAAGACGAGTTGGAAGACGGCCTGATGTTCGACGGTTCGTCGATCGAAGGCTGGAAGGCCATCAACGAATCGGACATGATCCTCAAGCCCGATCTTACCTCGGTCTTCATCGATCCGTTCTCCGCCTCGCCAATGATGATCATTGTTTGCGACATCGTCGAACCTTCGACCGGTGAACTTTACTCACGCGATCCGCGCTCGACCGCCAAGCGTGCCGAAGCATTCGTCAAGTCGACCGGCGTGGGCGACACCGTTTACGTTGGCCCGGAAGCCGAATTCTTCCTGTTCGACGACGTCAAGTTCTATGACGGCTATGACGGCAACGGCTTCCGCATCGATGACGTGGAACTGCCAACCAACAGCAACAAGGACTACGAAGGTGGCAACATGGGCCACCGTCCTGGCGTGAAGGGCGGCTACTTCCCGGTTGCTCCGATCGACAGCTGCGTGGACATCCGTGGCGAGATGGTTTCGACCATGATCGAAATGGGCCTGCCTTGCGACAAGCACCACCACGAAGTGGCCTCGGCCCAGCACGAACTCGGCCTCACCTTCGGTACGCTGGTTCAGACCGCTGACCGTATGCAGGTGTACAAGTACGTCGTGCAGCAGGTTGCGCATGCCTATGGCAAGTCGGCCACGTTCATGCCGAAGCCGATCAAGGGCGACAACGGCTCGGGCATGCACACCCACATCTCGATCTGGGAAGCTGGCAAGCCGCTGTTCGCCGGTAACGGCTATGCCGGTCTGTCGGACATGTGCCTGTACTTCATCGGTGGTGTGATCAAGCATGCCAAGGCGCTGAACGCATTCACCAACCCGACCACCAACAGCTACAAGCGTCTGGTGCCGGGCTATGAAGCGCCTGTGCTGCTGGCCTATTCGGCCCGCAACCGTTCGGCTTCGTGCCGCATTCCTTATGGTGCCGGTTCGAAGGCAAAGCGCGTGGAATTCCGTTTCCCCGACGCGATGGCCAACCCCTACCTGTGCTATGCCGCGCTGTTGATGGCCGGTCTCGACGGGATCAAGAACAAGATCCACCCGGGCGAAGCCATGGACAAGAACCTCTACGATCTGCCGCCGGCAGAACTCGCCGAAGTTCCGACCGTGTGCGGCAGCTTGCGCGAAGCGCTCGACAGCCTTCAAGCTGACCACGAATTCCTGCTTCAGGGCGGCGTGTTCACCAAGGACCAGATCGAAGCGTACATCGAACTGAAGTGGCCAGAAGTGATGCGCTGGGAAACCACGCCTTCGGCCGTCGAATTCGACATGTACTACTCGCTCTGATCCACGCGATCAGCGACAGTGCAAAGGGGCGTCCGGGAAACCGGGCGCCCTTTTCGATTCCCGGATCACAAACAATCGCCGTATATGACGGACAACACATGAAACCGTGATTTTTTCCACAATTTGCGACGAACCGAGATGAACGGTGATTGCCGCAGGATGAACGGAGCCGTGCAGGACTCCCGGAATCCGCCAAAATCTTTAGTCATGCTGCACATGCTAAAGAACATGGTCGCAGCCTTCATCGCACTGGTATCCTTCGCAGCCCTGCCCACCGCAGCGCATGCCCGCCTGCAGTGCGTGACTTATGCCCGCCAGATTTCGGACGTCCAGATCAGCGGCAATGCGCGGGACTGGTGGAGCAATGCAGAAGGCCGCTACGACCGTGGCGAGGAACCCAAGGCTGGTGCAGTGCTGGCGTTCAGCGGCACCCGCGCAATGCCTTATGGGCACGTCGCTGTGGTCCGCAAGATCGTTGATGATCGGCACATCCTGATCGACCATGCAAACTGGTCAGGCCCCGGCATGGTCGAACGCGGCGTTATGGCCGTAGATGTCTCTGCCGCCGGTGACTGGAGCGAAGTGCGCGTGTGGTATGCGCCGACCCGCTCGGTCGGCCTGCGTGCCAGCCCTGCCAAGGGCTTCATCTATCCGCACACAGTTACCGCCAAGGCTGAGGACAAGAAAGCCCAAAGCTGATTGTCCTGCGGCGCTGATTATCATTTTGCCGCTTTACGCGGTCGCGGCGCGGGTCACTTCATGCAGCGGCGGGAACACAAGCGCCCGCGCCTCTTCGGCTGGCATCGCTTGCCAGAACAGATGGCCCTGAATCATCTGGCAACCTGCTGCCTGCACCAGCGCCCGCTGCATCGGCGTTTCCACTCCTTCGGCCACCACTTTCATGCGCAGCGTGTGTCCCAGCGAAACAATAGCGCGCAGGATCGCGTGGGCATCAAGGTCAGCTTCGATGTTCTGCACGAAGGAACGGTCAATCTTGATCCGATCAAACTGGAATGACCGCAGATAGCTGAGCGAGGAATAGCCAATTCCGAAATCGTCGAGTGCGATGCGGAAACCTCGATATTTCAAGCCCTTCAGCACTTCGACCACATGCTCACTACGATCGAGCATTACGCCCTCGGTCACTTCCAGCACATAGCGGCGCGGATCGGCACCTGTTTCGCGAAGCAGATCGTCGATCGTCTGGAGGAAGTTGCTGGCCATAATCTGCAACGGCGAAAGGTTGACCGAGATGTCGCAATTCGGCCAATCCTGACATTCGGTGAACACGCGGCGCAGCACCCATGCTCCCAGCGGCATCATCAGACCGGCCTGTTCTGCAACCGGCACGAACAACCCTGGCCGGATTGATCCCCGTTCGGGATGCGGCCAGCGCAACAGCGCTTCAAAACCTTCAATCGCGCCATCGGCTGCGTTGACGATGGGCTGGTAGGCCAGCGTCAGCTCATCGCGTGCGATGGCACGGCGCAGTTCCATTTCCATCTCGCGTCGCAGCTTTACCGACGCATCCATATCGCGCGTGAACCGGCGATAGCGCGCACGCCCGCGCTGCTTTGCACGATAAAGCGCAATATCCGCCCGGCGGAGCAACTCTCCGGGGTCTTCGCTCTGCTCCGGCCCCCAGCTGATCCCGCACGAAACGCTCACTTCAAGGCTATGGCCGGAAATTACGAAGGGTTCGCGGGCGATGGCCATGATCTGGTTGCCCAGCATGTCGGCAGAAGTGCGCCCCCCCGTACCGCGGCGCAGCAGCACAAATTCATCACCACCAAAGCGCGAGAGGAAATCGCCGGGGGGCAATGACCGCCTCAGCCGCAAAGCCACCTGCCGCACCAGTTCGTCGCCGACGTGGTGGCCGAGCGTATCGTTCACAACCTTGAACCGGTCGATGTCGACATAGGCCACGAACACATCGCCCAACTCGCGCCGGACAACACAGTTTGCCAGTTCCTGACGCAGACGCTGCATGAAGTGGGCGCGGTTGGGCAGGCCAGACATGGCATCGTGCAGGGCATTGTGCTGCGCCTGCGCCTCACTTGCCATCAGTTCACTGGTGGTCCGCCGCATCCGGCGCACGATGATTGCCCCGCCTGCGACCACACCAACAAAGAACAGAATATAGATCGCCAGCAGCGGCGCGGTCTGCCTCAGGATAGCAGGGCCAGGGGGCTTTGATCGCCATGAAAGCCAGCCAACGGCACCGCCGCGCATATCTGCCAATGCAAGTTCGTTGCGCCCCGAGATACGGTCGGGAACCAGCGCAAAGCGCACGTCATCCAGCAGCAGCGAAGATTGCAGGTCTGCGATGATGTGCTGATCAAAGTTGCGCACCAGCACGAGGTAATCGGGCGCGCCTTTGAGCAGAGAGGGCGTCATGTCTGGCAGCACCGGTGCGACTGCGATGATTGTCGGCCGCCCGTCGAAGCTGATGACCTGCGAGGCACCGCGCGAAACCGGTAGGCCCGCAGCGTCGTAAGGCCACAACGCTTCGCCATGACGCCGCCATTCGCTGACAGTTCCAGGCGGCGTGCTCTGGCGCATGGACGTGGCAATGAGATCGCGCACTGTTCGCTCGATTTTGTCATAGCGACAATCTTGCGTGACTTTTGGCCCTTGCCAGCACCGCACCAGACCGCCGCCAAAGCGCACGTGATAAATCCGGTTTATGCGATGGCTGCCCCAAAAATAGCCTGCGATGAAATTGCGTGACCATTTTTCAGCATCGGGCGCATTGAGCCGGGTTACGGCATCGTCCCAAACAAGTTGCAGCTTGGCGGCATCGACGATCTGCCGCTCGCTCCGCTCGACGAACCGCTCGACGAGCTTTTGCTCCTCAACCCGGGCAAACTGGTCAGCAATGTCTGTAGAATTGCGGAAAGCTGCCACCAAAGCCGCCGTCAGCGCCAGCAGTGCGAGGAATGTCGACACGACAATCCAACCGGCATTTGCTGCACCGGCACCGTGCCGTCGACCGGCGTTTGCGAAGGGCTTGGTCCCCATGCTTTGACGGTTAGCAACTGGTTGCAAAGAAAAGGTTATCAAAGAATACGCACCGCAAACTTCGGCATGGAAAGAGTTGGTTCGTTCTTCGGCGCGGAACCCTCCGTCCGCTCGAGGATTGCAACGGTAATTGGGCACAGAAACTCCCGGAGAAATGACAATGCTTTTGACAATCGCGCTCGTGCTGTTCGTGCTGTGGGCACTCGGCGTCTTCGCTTTCAAAATCACCGCTGGCGTGATCCATCTGGTGCTGGTCGTGGCGCTCGTCGTCGGCCTCGTTCAGCTGTTCCGTGGTCGCAGGGCCTGACCCTGAACCGTTTCATGCCGATTGACAGAATCTGCCAAGGCAGACGGGTTGCAGAATGCAACGTGGCTGCCTAGCTTCCCGAAGTGAACTGGCCGTGCATATTTTCGACGGCTTTATTCAGATCCGGGAGAAACATGATGCGCGAACGGCTGCAAAACTACATCGACGGCAAATGGGTCGATAGCGACGGTGGCAAGCGTCACGAAGTGATCAACCCCGCGACTGAAGAACCGGTTTGCGCGATTACGATTGGCACGTCGGCCGATGTCGACAAGGCCGTAGCCGCCGCCCAGCGCGCTTTCAAAACCTTCAGCAAGACAACGCGTGAAGAGCGTCTGGCGCTGATGGATCGCATCGTGGCGGAATACAAAAAGCGCGCGGGCGACCTTGCCGTTGCTATGGCCGAGGAAATGGGCGCACCGGTCAGCTTTGCCGGAACCGCGCAAGTGGGCGCCGGGATCGGCGGCTTTCTTGGGACGATGGCTGCGCTCAAGAACTTCAATTTCATGGAAGACAACGGCGCATACAAGGTCGCTTACGAACCCATCGGTGTCGTCGGCATGATCACGCCGTGGAACTGGCCGCTCAACCAGATCGCACTCAAGGTCGCGCCCGCGTTGGCAGCGGGCAACACCATGATCCTCAAGCCGTCGGAAGAGTGCCCCACCTGCGCGGCAATCTTTGCCGAAATCCTTGATGCGGCAGGGGTTCCGCCGGGCGTGTTCAACCTGGTGCAGGGCGATGGCCCCGGCGTCGGCACCGCGATCAGTTCGCACCCCGGCATCGACATGGTCAGCTTTACCGGGTCGACCCGCGCTGGCATTCTCGTGGCCAAGGCCGCCGCAGACACGGTCAAGCGCGTACATCAGGAACTAGGCGGCAAGTCCCCCAACCTCGTCCTGCCCGACGCCGATTTTGCGGCACACCTGCCCTCCACCGCGTCTGGTCCGCTGATCAACACCGGTCAATCGTGCATTTCGCCTACGCGCATTCTTGTTCCGCGTGAGCGCGAGGCCGAAGCTGCCGCGTTCGTTTCAGCGATGTATTCGGCCACCCCGGTCGGTGATCCGCTGCAGGAAGGCCAGCACCTTGGCCCAGTGGTGAACAAGGCGCAGTTCGACAAGATTCGCGGGCTGATCCAGTCGGCCATCGATGAAGGCGCAACGCTTGAAACCGGTGGTCCGGACCTGCCCGCCAACGTCAACCGTGGCTACTACATCAAGCCCACCGTGTTCTCTGGCGTGACGCCTGAAATGCGCATCGCACAGGAAGAAATCTTTGGCCCGGTCGCCACGATCATGGCTTATGACAGCCTTGATCAGGCCATCGAGATCGCCAATGACACCGCCTATGGCCTTTCAGCCTGCATCACCGGAGATCCTGCCAAGGCCGCCGAAGTGGCTGCGGCCTTGCGCGCTGGCATGGTTGCGATCAACAACTGGGGGCCAACTCCGGGCGCGCCGTTCGGCGGCTACAAGCAGTCGGGCAATGGCCGCGAAGGCGGGCTGTATGGTCTGAAGGACTTCATGGAAATGAAGGCAATCAGCGGCCTACCTGCCTGATCCCTCTCGCCTGAGCCTGCTGACCGGCAACAACGAAAGGGCCGCTCCCATGTTGAAGCGGCCCTTTTCATTGCGCGCCCGTGCGCTGGCCAGCGCACGAGGGTAGACCTCACCAAAAAGCTGCTCGAACGTCTGGTGCCACTCAAACCGTCCAGCCACGTGGGCACGCGCAGCCTGGGCCATCGCTTCGCGCTCACCCTGCCAGACCCGCATCACCGCCGCCGCCATCGCCGCTGCGTCGTCCACATCGACCAGCAACCCGGTGCCAGGCACGATCCTCTCAGGCATCGCCCCCGAAGATACCCCAACTACGGGCAACCCGCTGGCCTGCGCTTCGACAATTGAAATGCCGAACGTTTCGTCCGCCATCGCCGAGACATAGACATCCGCCGATGCCAGCGCGCGCGCCAGCGCCTCGCGGTCGGCCATAAAGCCCGGAAACGCCACCTGCATCCCGCGCGCTTCGTCGCACAGCGCCTCGCGCAGTTTGCCATCGCCAATCATGACAAGTGCAGCGTCCAGTTCACCGGGCAAATGGCGAAACATGGCGAGCAAGCGGTCCGCGCGCTTTTCATTGTCGATCCGCCCCGCATAGACCAACAGTGGTCCCTGCGCTGTCAGCCCCAGTTCCCTGCGCCACGCCGGGTCGCGCTTTTCCGGGTTGAACAGGGCTGTGTCGACCCCCAGTGACAGCACATCGACATGATCCACACGATAGCCACGCAGCACTTCGGCCATCATCGCGCTCAGTGTGTAAACACGATCAAATTCGCGGTAGGTAACCTGCGCATAACCCGTCGCCAGTCGGCGCAGCCCGCGCCCGACAAATTCGCCGAACAATTCTGACCCAACGCGGTAGATGTGCGCGTTCGGAAAATCAGTGTGATAGCCCGCCACCAGCGCGGTATGCGGAAAAGCGCGGCGATAGTTGATGGCGGTCCACGGCAGCACCCACGGGCACTGCGATTCGATCAGATCAGGCCGGAACCGCTCCAGCACTTCGCGCACCACCTTCGTGCGCATGATGAAGCGATAGTTGGGGCTGCCCCGGACCTGATCGGCCCCAACTTCCACCCAGATGTGTCGTCCATCCTCGACAATACGGTCCTCCCGCCCCGGCACGATCTGAAGCAACCGGTGCGGCGTGTGATCAATCACGTATCGCCGCTTTTCGCGCAGATACGTGCCGATACCGCCACCGCCGTGTGGGGCGTAGCTCTGGGTGAGATCACAGATCAGCAAGGGTTCAGCGGGTGTCGTCATACCCGCCGAGAGGCCACGCCAGCGTGTCAGTTTAAGGACGACATTAAGCCACGGTTACAACCCGCGCCAAATCAGTGGCCCTTCAGTAGTCCTTGCTGACCCGCAGGTTCAGGCCCGCGTCGCCGATTGTCGAAACCGTACCCAGCAACGCCAGCCAGCGCGTGATCCGGAATTCCACCGATGTGGCATTGTACCCTGCCCCATCGGTGATGAGTTCAACGAACACGCGCCGGCCGATGTATTTGCCCACCGCGATGCTTGTGCCCGAACCCACGGTTGGGTCAGCACCCACGATGCGCAACCGGTCCAGACCGATCGCTGCGCGCAGCTTGTTGATCGGATCAAGACCACCGCCGCCGCGCAAGCTGGCCAGTGCCGCAGCCAGTTGCACGGCCTCTGGCGCTGAAATCTGCGTGATGGAACTGCCAAACAGAATGCGGCTCAGCAGCTCTTCTTCAGGCAGGGCCGGGATGGAAGAAAACGCGATGATCGGCTTTGTGCCGCTCCCGGTAATCGAAATCTTGGCGTTGATATTGTTGGCATCGCCCTCGGCCACGATATCAAGCTGCGGATCGACGGGAACTTCGCCGGCAAAGCGGATGCGCCCGCGTGTCAGTTCAAACCGCTTGCCTGCAAATTCGTAGCCACCGCGCACCAGATCGGCCGTCCCGAATATCTGCGGCGCGGCAGTTGATCCGCGCAAGCGAATATCAGCGCCCCATTCGCTATCCAATCCCAAGCCGCGAACGTTTATGCGGTTCATGCCGGCCGCATCGATCATGAAGCGCCACGGCGCAGCAGCCGCGCGCGGCGGCGCTGCATCGGCGGGCGCGTTGATCTCGCGCGTGGCAATCGTAGGAAGCTCGGTGACTGCAGCGGCCTGCCCCAAGGCCCAGCGCGCCTGTTCGATCCGCACGCGCCCGGCAATCGTGCCGCCCACCCCGTTGCTGACAACACGCAGCGGCCCGGTCACGGTCGCGCCCATATCGTCACGATTGACGACCTGTGCGTTTTGCGCCGAAAGCCTGAGGTCAATCGTGGGACCGTGCTCCGAAAGCTCGGCCAGCCCAATCGTCCCGCTGCCCGAAACGCGGCCACCGTTCGGCGTTACGCCGCTGAAGCGAGCCAGTTGCAACGATGAATCAGTGAACGTCCCGGCCATCGTCACATCGCGCACGTCAGTGCCCGTCAGCGTGCTTTGCACACGCAGACCGGTGGACGAAACCGCACCACGCAACACCGGCGCAGAAATCGTGCCGGAAATATCGGCCTTTACCCCGACCGGGCCGGTAAGATCGAAAATCTCGACGCCCGACAGCCGCCACAGCGCCTCGGCCGCGCCGGAATAGCGCAATTGTCCGGCAAGCTGACCAGCCTCAAGCCGGTCCATGAACGCGCCGCCACGTGGCAGACCGCCGATTCGCGCCTGAAAACGGCCCCGGACTGCACCACTTTCGCGGAACACGGTGCGCATCTGCACGGCATCGGGATCAAGGCGCGCCAGCAAAGCCACATCGACCGGGCGCGATGTCAGCACCAGGCCGGACCGCGAAAGGCCCCGTACCATCAGAGCCGCATTGCCTGAAGGTGCGCCCTGCCCGTCGTTGCTGTATTCGACAATGCCCGAAGCCGTACCGCCAAGGCCGAGGTCAGCAATCACGATGTCGACGACCGAAAGCGGCATCCGCGCAAGCTGCAGGCGCAATTGTGTGGGTCCACCCATCATGCGCCCTTCGGCAATCACGATACCGCGCCCAAAGCCGATCTGCGTCGGCGCAAGTCGCCAGCCCTGATTTTCGCCCTCGCCTTCGCGCGTCAGCACCGCACGCCGGGGCATGCGCACCTGCCTGCCCGCGTATTCGCCTGATACATAGGTCACGATCTGCTCCGGCGAAAATGCCGCCGTGCCTTGAAGCGCAAAGCGTGTACCGCGGCGGCCTGCAACCGATGCGGTGACCGATCCACTGCCGTCCTGCAAATAGGCCGACGCTGCCAATCGCCCGATGAACACCTTGCCCATGCCGATACCTTCGGCGAGCAGGTTGCCCTGTATGGTGGAATGGCCGTCCTTGATCAGGCCGCTGGCATCGATGGTTGCGTTGCCAATGGACAATGCCTTCGCGCCGCCAAACTTCGCGTTGCGCGCCGTCACATCGGCATCGAAGCCTTGCCCACCTTCGCGCGGGGCAAGCTGCACGGTGCCGTTCAACCCGCCGCCCGCCAGCGCAATCTGGCCGGAAACTCCGTCATTGCCCAGCGTAACGCCGCCGGTCACATCGGTCTGCCACACCCGGAACCGTTCAATATCAACGCGGGTTGCCTGCTTTGGCGGCATGAACAGGCCGAACGTGCCGTTGAAAGGCCCAAGCGCTGATTGACCTTCGGTTTCGATGCGGAAACCTTCTGCAATCGGGGCCAACGCCACGCGCACGTCTTTCAGCCCTGCAGCAGGCAGCGGGCTGGCCAGCACCAGCACGGCGTTCGGCGCATCGGCCGTCATGGCCGCCTCAACCGTGAAGGCGCCGTATTCGGTATGGCGTCCGCTGCCGGTAAGCGAGGCTGCGCCGCCCGCCTGCACACGCCCATCCAGCGCCATCTGCAGCTTGGCCGAATTGATCGTGGCCTTGCGGAAAGTGAAAGGCACCCGCTCACCCAACGCGATACCGCCGGCAAAGCGCACGCCGCCGCCGGTCAAAGTCTGCAACGTGCCATTGTCGATCCGCGTCATCCGTCCGGCAAGGTTTGCCTGCAACGTCCACGGCACGGCATTGCCCACCTTGAACAGGATCTTGGCCGTGCCATCCACTGCGCCGAGGTTCTCCACCGCAAAGCCCCGCGCCACCACTGGCCCGGCCAGCGCATAGCCGCCGCGCGCCATGTCGCCCCGCAACGAAAGC
Source organism: Novosphingobium sp. (assembly GCF_030696665.1). GTDB lineage: Bacteria > Pseudomonadota > Alphaproteobacteria > Sphingomonadales > Sphingomonadaceae > Novosphingobium. Next base: position 9,487 of record NZ_JAUYRV010000037.1, on the reverse strand, counting down.
TGCGCGCCAAGGCCCTTCATGGTCAGCATCAGGTTATCGGATGTAAGGCGACTGCCTTCGAACACCAGTTCGCCACCAAGGCGTGCGCCGGGGAAGCGAGGGTCGATCATCGCGTTGCCGGTAACAACGCGCCGAGCCGTCACTGCCAGCGGGAGAATGAAGCGCTTGCCATCCCACGTCGCGGTGCCCGCGGTCTGCAACCCTTGCGCATCCAGCGTGCCGAGCTTCATGCGCTCCACGGCAACCTTGTGTTCAATCGCAAGGTCAGAAAATGCGCCGTTCAAAGTGGCGTCAATATCCACGCCTGTCAGGTCCGGCGTTGCCAACACAAGCGCGGGGCGCAGCAGCTTGGCCTTCACCCGAAGTGCATCGGCCTCGTTGTTCGCAAGGTCCAGCCTGCCTTCAGCCGACGCCTTGAACGCGGCACCTGCCGTGCGAAACGTGCCGTTGAAGGCGTTGCCTGCAAACGTGCCGTCATAGAGCAGCGACAGCGCCTCACCCACGGCCTGCCCTGGCGTGCCGGTCAGCATGTCTTCGGGCCAAGCCTGTCCAGCAAGCCGGTAATTGCCCGCAAGATTGCCCAGCTGGAACGCGGCCAGCCTGCGCCCGTCCTGCGTGGCATAAGCAATGCCATCCCAGCGCGACCAGCCGCCGCTACCAAACACGCGCGCCTTGATGTCAGACTTTACGCCTGCAATCGCGGCGATCACGCCATCCTTTGGCGCGTCATAGACCAGCCGGAGGTCAAACTTGTCGCGATCAGGCTCGCTATCAAGCCGGAAGGCGATCTTGTCCTTTCCGCCAAACACGGCGTCCACATCGACGATGGCATTCCCACCGCGAATGTCGGCCTTGGCCAGCACGTCCACCCGGCGCTTCTGGCCAGCCATTGCTTCGGACACGGTGAGGTTATCGATCACCAGTTTGTCCACGCGAATGTCAAAATCCGGCAGGATCGGCGCGTCAGGATCTTCGCTGGGGCGCAGGCGCGGCGCACGGCGCAACATACCGCGATGCAGCGCCAACAACCGCACATCCAGCCCGCGCTGCAGCCATGAAAGCGGACGCCAGTCCAGTTCTGCCTCGGGGATCGTCAGAAACACGCCTTCGGGATCGCTCACCCGAATATCACGCAGCTTCGCCTCGCCATAGATCGAACCATCAATCCGGCCGATCTCGATGCGCAGGCCAGAACCGGGCGTAATCGCTGCAATCCTGTCAGCCACCAGCCGATGCCCCAGCGAGGAATCCAGCACCATCAGCGCTGCCAGCAGCAGCGCCACGCCTGCCACCAGCAGAATCGCGACCCGCCGGGTAAAACCGCGCAGGAAGGCAGCGCTGCGGGACCGGGCAGGTGCAGCCGGCAGTGCCGCTTCGGGCGTGTCTGATTCAGCCATTGGGGGCAGATCGTCCGCCATCAGAATGCCTGCCCCAGCGCCACATAAACGCCAATGCGGCTGTCACCCGGCGACGGGTTCAACGGCGTGCCCAGATCAATGCGGATCGGGCCAAAGTTGGTTTCATAGCGCAGGCCGATGCCTGCCCCGACCTTGATGTCGCGCAGACGCGGAGTGCTGGTGGTGTCAACCGCACCTGCATCCACGAACGGCACAAGGCTGACAGCACCGCCGAGCAGGCCGGTCTTGACGCGCGCTTCCAATGAGAACTCGCTGAGCGAACGCCCGCCACTCGGCTCACCGGCTGTGTCACGCGGGCCGATGAGCTGGAAGCCGTAGCCACGCACCGATCCGCCGCCACCGGCATAGAATCGCCGCGAAGGCGCGATGTTGGTGATGTCGGTGCCCAAAATCGTGCCGAGGCGCACGCGCGATGCCACCACCAGCTTTTCGCCCAGCGGCTGATAATAGCTGGCGTCAAACTGCACCTTGCCATAGCTCGACCGGGCACCGTCCTGCACCGAAACTTCGGGCGAACCGCGTAGGCCAACGCGGAAGCCGCGCTTGGGATCAAGCAGGCTGTCGCTGCCGTCATAGGCCACGCGCATTGGCAACGCGCCGATGAAATAGGTCTTGCGCGGCTGATTGGCGAGGATCGCCGCTGCATCGCGCTCACCCGTGGCAAGGATCTCGATACCTGCGGCAAAGACCAATGGCTTCTGGAACAGCAGCGTCTGCTGCCGTTCCAACCCGGCAGTGAACGAAACCGTGCGCGCCTGGAAAGCATTGCTCACCTGATTGCGGGCAAACAGGTCGGCGTTGAGCACCAGATCGCGCGTCAGGAAGTTGTTGCGGCGGAATGTCGCGCCCGCCAATTGCTCCTGCGTACCCGCCACGCCGCGCACGCGCACCATGCCTTCAGGCGGGAAGAAGTTGCGATGTTCCCAGCTTGCTTCAACACGGAATCCTTCGCCGCTGGAATAACCGACCAGCCCAGCCAGAGTCCGCAGCGGGCCGGGCGTAAGCGCCACTTCCACGTCCACCGTGCCCGGCGCGCCGTTCGCAGGCTTTGCCGCTTCACGCGTTTCGACAGTGACCGAAGAGACGAGACCCGTGGCAAGGATCGCCTGCCGCAGGTCGTCCACGTCTGACTTCTTGTAACGCTCGCCGGGATCGAATTTGGCGATCCGCTGCAAGTGCTTGCCGCTCAGGAAATCCTCGCGCGAGGAGGTTACTTTACCGAAGGCATAGACCCCGCCCGGCGTCACAGGCACAGTCAAATCACCTTCGCGGCGTTCATGGTCGATCAGCAGGTCCGGCTCGGCAACCTTGGCAAAGGCGTATCCGGTTTCGCCCAGCGCCGTTTGCAGGTTCAGCCGCTCGGCCACGATCTTGTCGGAATTGATTGCGTCGCCGCTATTCAGCTCGAACGCCCCGCGCAACGCCTCGGCGTCCGCGCCGGCCGCCTGCAGATCACCAAATGCCAGCGTGCCGAACTTGTACTGTGGCCCCGGCTGCACATCAAAGCGCACTACAACCTTCTGCACGTCAATCGGCCCGCGCCGTGGGCCTGCAGCCTCACCTTCCGCACGCTGGCCTTCTGCACGCTCGCCGGCCGCACGCTCACCCAGCCCGCCAAGCGACTGGAACACGCTGGCGTCGTAATAGCCGTGCACCCGCATGATCTCGACCAGCAACTCGCGGTCGGTGCGGCCACGCCGGACGATCTGCGCAAGGTTGTCGTCATCGTCCTGATTGGTCTTGAGGCTGGAGAGCGCAGCAAAGCGGGCCACGATATCGGCCTTCTCCGCCACGGCGGCGTCGCCACGCGGGAAGGCCACTTCCACCTGATCGCCCACCCGTTCTATATCGGCGTCGGCAAGCTTTTCGACGACCTCGGCCTGCTCCTGCCCCGGCAGCGCATCTACGGCGGCATCAGTTGTCTGCTCGGCCACTTCAATATCGGGATCGGGTGACAATGGCTGAACGTCGGGGATTTCGCTGCCATCGGGCCATGCGATGGTCATGCCGGGAAGTTCCGGCATCTCCACATCAGTGGCTATGGCGCCCACTTCGGCGTCAGACGGCGCGCCAGTCCGGGCTGCTTCGGTATCCAGTGCCCAAGCATCGGCGTTCTGCATCGCCGAATCGGGGATCAGCGCCTCCAGCTCCTGGTCCGCATTCATCGATTGCGCCAGCGCATGGGCCGGCAGGACCAGGATCATCAGCGCGGCGATTACCCGCGCCAGCGAACGGTCAGATGTGGGCGTAACGCTCCTGCGCGCCGTGGACGCCGTCCTTGAGGCTGCCTTCGACCGGCTCAACGCCAGTGCGGTCACGCCGCAAAGCAACAGCGCGTTCGATTGCATCGGCCTGTTCAGCGGGTTCGAACCGTTCCCAGCCATCGCGACCCAGTTTCTCCATAGGCCGGAAGCGCACTTTGTATTGCATGCGCTCAGAACCCTCGACCCAATAGCCGAGATAGACATAGGGCAGCCCGACGCGGGCTGCGCGCTGGATGTGGTCAAGGATGATGAAAGTGCCAAGCCCGGACCGTGTCTCGTGTTGTGGATCGTAGAAGCTGTAGATCATCGAGAGGCCGTCGCCCTGCTCGTCAGTCAGACAGGCTCCTACCAGTCTTCCCGGCGAGCCGTCTACGGTTGGCTCTCTGTATTCAATCACATAACTCTTGACGGGCGTGTGCTCCACCATGTCCGCGAAGTCCATCTCGTCCATAGCTGCCATCCCCCCGCCGGGATGACGCACCGCAAGATAACGCTGCAACAGCTCAAATTGTTCCGGCGTGGACCAGGCCTTGCACACATTGACCACAAGATCGCTGTTGCGCTTCCATATGCGCTTCTGCGTGGACGATGGTTTGAACGCCTCTGTCACCACGCGAACCGACACACAGGCCATGCAATCAATGCAGCTTGGGCGATACGCCACCGTCTGACTCCGCCGGAATCCTATGCGGCTCAGCGCGTCGTTCAGCTCATCGGTGTTCTGGCCCTTCAGCTCGGTGAACACCTTTCGCTCCTGCCGCCCCGGCAAATAGGGGCACGGCGAAGGGCTGGTCACGAAGAAGCGGGGAAAGCGGACGGGCGCGGTCACGGCGTTGCGATTGCTCCTGAGGCCGGACTATCCTGCCTGTCAGTAAGGAACATGCATCAGCAAGGGCATTCGTAAAAGCCCCTTAACCATCAAATCCCGCACAAATACGGCAGAAAACCATGCCGAAACGGCGATAACACGGCAGGATATGCCGCCAGTCCGGATACAGGACACTGCGGTTTCAAGAAGTTAACGACCCGCGGGCATGGTTCAGCCCAGTTCCACCTGTTCCACATCATATCCCTTGGCCCGCAACCCGGCGACGAGCAGGTCGATCTGCTCCCGATCGCGCGCCTCGCACTCGATCTCGGCGGTCAGTCCCTTGGCCGGCAGCGAGGTGAAGATGCGCTGGTGCCACACCTCCAGGATGTTCACCTGATAGCGGTTGAATTCCTCGACCACCTTGAACAGCGCGCCCGGCCGATCCTGCAACGTGATGCGCAAACGGCCCAGCCGCCCGGACCGCGCCAGATCGCGCAGCAGCACGTTGGCCAGCAGCCGCGTGTCGATATTGCCGCCGCACAGGACGATCCCCACCTTGCGCCCGGCAAAGCGCTTGCGATGCGTCATCACCGCCGCCAGCCCCGCCGCGCCAGCGCCTTCGACTACGGTCTTTTCAATCTGCAGCAGCAGCGCCACAGCGCTTTCCAGCGCCGGTTCACCCACCAGCACGATGTCATCGACGATCTGCGCCAGCACGCGTGAGGTAAACTGCCCCGGCTCCTTCACCGCGATGCCCTCGGCCAGCGTATCGCCACCGCAAGGCAGATCAAGATGCTTCAACTTCGCATACATCGAAGGGAACAGCTGCGCCTGCACGCCAATCAGCCCAATGCCCGGCTTGATCCCACGCGCCGCCGTGCCCATTCCAGTCAAAAGCCCGCCGCCGCCGATGGGCACGACCAGCGTCTCGATTTCAGGCGCGTCCTCCAGCATTTCCAGCGCCACGGTGCCCTGCCCTGCTGCCACGTGCGGATCATCGAACGGGTGGACGAAGGTCAGCCCCAGTTCGCCCTCCAGCTTGCGCGCATGGGCAAAGGCCTCGTCAAAGGTCTCGCCCTCCAGCACCACCTTGCCGCCCACGGCCTCGGTCTGCATGATCTTCACCGTCGGCGTGGTCTTCGGCATCACGATCGTCACCGGCATGCCCAGCCGCGTGCCGTGATAGCTCAGCCCCTGCGCATGGTTGCCCGCCGAAGCTGCGATCACCCCACGCGAACGCTGCTCCTCGTCCAACTGTAAAAGCGCATTCAGCGCCCCACGCTCTTTGTAAGCGGCGGTAAACTGCTGATTTTCGAACTTGAGCCAGATGTCGGCTCCAGTAATCGCGCTCAACGTCTTGCTATACATCGTCGGCGTGCGCACGACCTGTCCGGCAATCCGCTCCGCCGCCGCACGGACATCGGCGAGGGTCAGCAGGGCGTCGCCCTGTGTTGCGGTCTTGAGCGCTGTGTTTTCCATGCGCTGCGCCCTAACGGAAAGCGGCCATCAAGAAAACCACTGAGTCTGCACCAAAGTGCCGGTCAGGTCTGCTCGTTCGGCTCAATCATGCGCCGGAACAAAGCCACCGGCACCAGTGCCGCCATGATCGCCACCGTATCGGCCACCCAGTCACGCCAGTCCGAATCGCGGTAGAGCGCTGGCACCGCCTGCACGACCTCGATCCCCGCCCCCACCAGTGAAAGCCAAAGGACGGCCCGCACCAGCGTCAGCCGTGGCCAGCCCACGCCCGCCAATACAGTAAGCGTAAAGAACGCCAGCATATGCTGCACCTTGTCGCCCAGTTCCGGCCCCGGCAATTGCGGCGGCTTGGGCAGCACCGCCATCGTCAGCGCGAACAGCAGCGCAGGCCAGAACAACAGCCGCGCCAGCCGCGAAAGGGTGGGAAGAAAGCCTTGCATCGCCGCCGCTTATGCTGCGCCGCAGCAGGACTGGCAAGTCAGTGCGGGGCTTTCCCCGCGCCGTAAACCCGATATGAAGCACAGCATGACCGACGAAACCGCAGCAGCCTCTCCGCCCCAGAACGTCTCCTTCCTTGGCCTTGGCACGATGGGCGGCGCGATGGCCCGCCACCTCGGCCATGCCGGTCACAATCTGACCATCTACAACCGCTCCCCCGCCCGCGCCGAAGCGTGGCAGGCGGCAAACCCTGGCATCAAGGTGCGCGTCGCCACCAGCCCTGCCGAAGCCGCAGATGGTGCCGATGCGGTCATCACATGCGTTGGCAACGACGATGATCTTGCCGATGTCGTGCTCAGCCCCAACGGCGCATTTTCCACGCTGCGGCGCGGCGCGCTCTATATCGATCACACCACCGTTTCGGCCCGCATCGCCCGCCAGATCGCGGTTGAGGGGCGCGACAAGGAACTGCTCTGCGTCGATGCTCCGGTCACCGGTGGCCAGTCCGGCGCAGAAGGCGGCACGCTTGCCATCATGTGCGGCGGCAGTGCCAAGGCAGTGGATGCGGCCCGCCTGATCCTTTCCGCTTATGCCAAGCGCGTGGTCCATGTCGGCAAATCGGGCGCAGGGCAAACCGCCAAGATGGCCAACCAGATGTGCATAGCAGGTGCCATCGCGGGCCTGTCCGAAGCCATCCGCTTTGCCCAGATAGCCCACCTCGATCTCGACAAGGTGTTCGAAGCAATCTCCGGCGGCGCGGCGCAATCGTGGCAGATGGACAACCGCTTCCACACAATGGCGAAGGACGAATTCGATTTCGGCTTTGCCGTGGACTGGATGCGCAAGGACTTGGGATTGGCGATGGACGAGGCGCGCAACCTCGGGGCCAGCGTCCCCGTCACCGCGCTGGTCGATCAGTTCTATGTCGATGTGCAGGCAATGGGATACGGACGCGAAGATACGAGCGCCCTGATCCGGCGGTTGCCGCATCGGAAGGGCAAGGCATGACCATGTTCCGCGCCACACTTGCCGCACTCCTGCTCACTGCTTCTCCTGCAGTCCTTGCCGATACGCTGGTGGACAATGTCGTTGGCCGCACCATCAACACAAACGGTCAGGTCGAACAGTTCACCGGCCTGCTGTTCGACGATGCGGGCACGATCAAGCGCCTGATCCGCAGCGGCGACAAGAAGCCCAAGCCCCGCAAGGAATATCAGTACCACATCGATGGCAAAGGCCGCGTGATGTTGCCCGGCATGATCGATGCGCACGCGCACGTCATGGACATCGGCTTTGCCGCGCTCAGCCTCGACCTTTCGGACACGACCTCGCTGGCCGACGCCCTCAACCGCATTGGCAAATTCGCCGCCGAACACCCTGATCGTCCGTGGATTTTCGGGCGCGGGTGGAATCAGGAACTGTGGAAGCTTGGCCGTTTTCCGACGGCGGCTGAACTTGATGCCGTCACGGGCGGTCGCCCGGCATGGCTCGGTCGCGTCGATGGGCACGCCGGGTGGGCCAACACGGCGGCGCTCAAGGCCGCAGGCGTCAGCGCTGCCACGAAAGACCCCGCAGGTGGCAGCATCGAACGCGGCGCAGATGGCACTCCGGCGGGCGTGCTGATCGATTCCGCGATGGAACTCGTCAACGCCAAGGTGCCACCGCCCCGCGCCGAAGACCGCGATGTCGCCTTCGCCACTGCCCAGCAGATCCTGTTCAAACGTGGTATCACCGCCGTCGCCGACATGGGAACCGGGATCGAGGATTGGCAGACCTACCGCCGCGCAGGCGATGCCAACCGGCTCTACGTGCGCGTCATGGCCTATGCCGCCGGTCCAGATCAGATGACGCTGATCGGCGGCCCCGGGCCTTCGCCTTGGCTCTATCAGGACAGGCTGCGGCTGAACGGCGTGAAGCTTTACCTTGATGGCGCACTCGGCTCACGCGGCGCGTGGCTGAAAACGCCCTATGCCGATGCACCCGGCACGCGCGGGTTGCCGCAACTGAACCAAACCCAGCTTGGCAATATCATGAGCCGCGCCGCGATGGACGGCTTTCAGGTGGCAGTTCACGCCATCGGGGATGAAGCCAACGCCACGGTCATCGGCGCAATCAGCGATCTGTCGGGCACGTACAAGGGTGACCGCCGCTGGCGCGTGGAACACGCCCAGATCGTCGATCCCAAGGACTTTGCGAAGTTCGCCAGCAGCGGTGCAATCGCCTCGATGCAGCCAATCCACCAAACCTCGGACCGGTTGATGGCCGAGGCCCGCCTTGGACCGGATCGCCTTGCCGGAGCCTATCCGTGGAAGTCGCTCAAGTCTGCGGGCGTGCGTCTCGCTTTCGGGTCCGATGCGCCTGTGGAAATGGCCGATCCGTGGGCAGGCCTTGCCGCCGCCATCAGCCGTCAGGGACCGGACGATCAGCCCGCCGGTGGCTGGCAACCACAAGAGCGGTTGAGCGCAGCAGAAGCACTTGCCGCCTACACTGCTGGCGCTGCCTATGCCGGGTTCGCTGAAAGCAAATTCGGCCGCCTCGCCCCCGGCCTGCGCGCCGACTTTGTCTTGGTGGACATTGACCCACTCGCTGCCAGCGCCGCGCAATTGCGCGCAACCAAGGTCAGCGAAACATGGATCGGCGGCGGCCGCGTGTGGTCAGCCGATGAAGGCACCACAGCCGGAAAGCCCACGAACGGGGCATTTTTCGCGGCGCGACTTACGGAATAAGCGGGGTGTCCGCAGCGGTTAGCTCTGCCGCCTTTTCAGCCGCTTCCTCAGCGGCCCGCCGCTTTGCGTCAGCCTTTTCGGTAAATCGCATCAGGATCAGCGTGCCTTCGAACAGCAGCAGCAGCGGGATCGCCAGCATCAACTGCGATACCACATCTGGCGGCGTCGCCACTGTGGCCACCGCAAAAATGCCCACGATCACATATCGCCGCGCCGTAACCAGTTGATCACGCGTCACAATGCCTGCGCGGTTCAACAGCATCAGCAGCACCGGCAGAAGGAAGCTGATCCCGAAAGCCAGAATGAACTGCATCACCAGGCTGAGGTAATCCCCCGTGCCCGGCAGCGCCT
>NZ_JAUYRV010000025.1 GCF_030696665.1 Novosphingobium sp. | reverse complement strand
GAAGGGCGCGGCGGGGCGATCGGGGTTGGCGCGGTTGTGGGCGGCCAGTTCTTCGGTGATCTGGTGGAGCCATTCGTCCAACTGGCTGATGGGGCGTGCGTTAAGTGACGGGAAAGACCCGACAATCCCGGCCTTGCACTGCGCGATCACCAGTTCCGGGCAGGAAATGATGAACAGCGGTGAGGCGATGACGGGCAGGCGCAGGTTGGCGAAAAGGGAGGGCAAGGGCATCCGGTTCCGGTCCTTCTCAAGGGAATTTAATCACGTGATTAAACGGCTATGCCAAGCCGCCGCGCTTGTCAAAGGGGTTCAGAAAGCCACGTCCTCAATTCCGTAGAACGCTGCCGCCGTCCCGGCGAAAAGTGCCCGCTTTTCAACATCCGACGCGCCGTGTGCGAGGCGCTTGAAAGTGTTCCACAGTGTGTTGTAGCTCGCGCCCCACTTGTCCACCGGATAGTTGCTTTCAAACATCGCGCGGTCCGGCCCGAACGCTTCGATGCAGGTTTCGATGTAGGGTCGCCACATCGCAGCCAGCGTTTCGGACGACAGGCCGGCCATCGGGCCCTGTTCGGGCAGGCCGCAAAATGCCATCGCGAGGCCGCCGAGCTTGATGGTGACGTTGGGGCATTGGGCAATGGCGCGGATGTTTTCGCGCCAGATATCAAAGCGTTCGTGCAACCTGCCGTGGTAGCTGGCCGTGCCGAGCGGACTGCCGCAATGATCAAGGCAGATGGGTTGATCGGGAAAGGCGCGGGCGAGATCGAGCAGGTCACCCAACTGCGGTTCGAGCAGCCATGCGTCGAAAGTCAGGCCCAATTTTCCGAGATGGCGGAAGCCTTTGCGGAACTGGTCCGATATATAGATGTGCGGTGGCATGTGGAAGGCCGGGCCGAGCAATTCCGGGTCAGCATCCCATGCAGCTTGATGGCGAATGCCCCGAAAGCGGCCGTTGCCTGCCTGAACGAGCGCTTCAAGCACCGGAATCACCCCATCGCCGAGCGTGAGATCGGCGTGGCCGATGATCGCCGTGCAAGGGCGGAAATTGCCGTAGAGGCCGCTTGCGCCTTGCGCGGCGACGCCGCCGACATATTCGACTTCGCCAACCGGCTTCATCGCGGCTTCGGCCCCGGCGCGGTAGAATGCGCCGCATTCCATGAATACCGTGGCGACGACATTGTGGCCGCTGCGCGCATCGGCAAGTAACTGGTCGAAGGTATAATAGGCCGAGTGCGCCAGCGTTTCCAGGAACGGATGGCGCGGCTGCGGAAACGCGCCGATCAGTGGGCGCAAGTCCCACAAATGGTGGTGCGGATCGATGATCGGCAGATCGGGTTCGAGAATCGCTTCTTCGGCCATGTCCTGTCCCTTTGCGCGCCTCTTGCGGGCGTGTAGGGACTATGGCGCATGATGCGTGCGTATCAAGCAGGTTTTAATCGAACGATTGAACGGGCGGTCACAAAGGACCGCCCGCCGTGAATCAGCCCACCGCGTTCGCCGCGCTGAGAACCGCGCGGACTGAGGCAGTGGCCACGTCCTCGTCAATGCCAACGCCCCAGATGGTGCGGCCATCGGCGGTTTTGCATTCGACATAGGCGGCGGCGCGGGCGTTGCTGCCTGCACCCATCGCGTGTTCGGTGTAGTCGGTCACGTCGATGTCTACGCCAAACCCGTCCTTCAGCGTGGCGACTACCGATGAAATCAGGCCGTTGCCGCGACCGGAGACGGTCTGGACCTTGCCATCGACTTCGATCTTGCCCGCAAAGATGCGCGTGCCATCGGACCCGCGCGTTTCGTCATATTCGACGAGTTGCAGGTGCTGCGGCGCATCGAGGCGATAGGCTTTGCGGAAGACGCCCCAGATGTCGGCCGCTTGCAGTTCGCGGCCGAGTTCGTCGGCCAGTTCCTGTACGTGGCGGGAGAAGTGGGCTTGCATCTTCTTGGGCAGCTTGAGGCCTTGATCCTGTTCGAGAACCCACGCGAAGCCGCCCTTGCCGGACTGCGAATTGACGCGGATCACGGCTTCATAGCTGCGGCCAAGGTCTGCCGGATCGATGGGCAGGTAGGGGACAGCCCAAAGCTCGTCATTGCGCTTTTCAGCGGCAGCAAAGCCCTTCTTGATTGCGTCCTGATGGCTACCCGAGAACGCCGTGAACACCAGTTCGCCGCCATAGGGGTGGCGCGGGTGAACGGGCAACTGGTTGCAGTATTCGACCGTCTGGATCACTTCATCGATGTTCGAAAAATCCAGTTCTGGATCAACACCTTGCGTGTACAAGTTCAGACCGACTGTGACGAGGCAGCAGTTGCCGGTACGCTCTCCATTACCGAACAGGCAGCCTTCCACGCGATCCGCGCCCGCCATCAGGCCGAGTTCGGCAGCCGCAACGCCCGTGCCGCGATCATTGTGGGTGTGCAGCGAGATGACCGCACGATCACGGTTCGGCAGGTTGCGGCAGAAATATTCGATCTGGTCGGCGTAGATGTTGGCCGTGGCCGCCTCTACCGTGGCGGGCAGGTTGAGGATGATCGGCTTTTCGACCGTGGGCTGGAGAATTTCCATGACCGCTTCGCAGCATTCGATGCTGAAATCGAGTTCGGCGGTGGAGAAGGTTTCCGGGCTATATTCAAAGTGCCAGTCGGTCTGCGGGAAGCGGGCGGCCTGATCGCGCAGGAACTTTGCGCCATCCTGCGCAATTTTGCGCACATCGGCCTTGTCCATGCCGAACACGACCTGCCGCCACAGCGGCGAAACAGCATTGTAGACGTGGACGATGGCCTGCTTGGCCCCGGCGAGGCTTTCGAACGAGGTCTTGATCAGATCTTCGCGCGACTGGGTGAGAACCTGCACGAACACGTCGTCAGGAATGCGCCCCGCATCGACGAGGCCGCGAATGAAATCGTACTCGGTCGCGCCCGCCGAAGGGAAGCCGACCTCGATTTCCTTGAGCCCCACTTTCAGCAGCAGGTCGAAGAACCGGCTCTTCTTGTCCGCGTCCATCGGATCGATCAGCGACTGGTTGCCATCGCGCATGTCGGTGGAGAGCCAGCGCGGCGCCTTGGTGATGGTCTGGTTGGGCCACTGGCGGTTCGGCAGATCAATCTGCGGAAACGGGCGATACTTGGCCGACGGGTTCTTGAGCATGGTCATGAGATTGCACTCGAATTATCTGGATTATGCCGCTTGCGATGCTTCATCCCCTGGGCGCCGTGCGCGCCGGGTTAACCCGCGCGTCAGCTCACGCCCAAGGGCGGATAAGTCGCAGGGTAAGGTCCAGTCGAGCGATCATGCGAAAAGCCTATGGTGAATCGCGGCGCGCTTGTCCAGAATGTTTGCAACGGAAAAGGGAGAGCCGGCATGACTGTGACGCCATTCGTGGTAGATATTCCCCAGTCGGATATCGACGACCTGCATCGCCGGATCGACATGGCCCGCTGGCCTGAGAAGGAGACGGTGGACGACTGGTCGCAAGGCGCGCCGCTGGCGGCATTGCAGGACTTTGTCGGCTTCTGGCGCAACGGATACGATTGGTACGCTTGCCAGCGGTTGCTGAACGACTGGGGTATGTTCGAGACCGAGATTGATGGTCTGGCGATCCGGTTTCTGCATGTGAAGTCTCCGCATGAGAATGCGCGCGCGATGGTGCTGACGCATGGCTGGCCCGGCTCAATCCTTGAGTTTCGCCGCTGCATTGCGCCGCTGACACGGCCTGAGGAACATGGCGGGACGGCGGCTGACGCGTTCCACGTCGTGATTCCATGCCTGCCGGGATACGGTTTTTCCGGAAAGCCTGCGGCAAAGGGCTGGGGCGTGGAGAAGATCGCGCGGACGTGGGGCGAACTGATGCGGCGGCTCGGTTATGACCGCTGGTTTGCGCAAGGCGGTGACTGGGGTTCGGCAGTGACAACCGCGATTGCCGTGCAGCAGGTTGAGGGCTGTGCGGGCATCCACCTCAACATGCCGATCGCAAGGCCTTTGCCCGAGGATATAGCTGCCCCAGCACCGGACGAGATGCGGGCGCTGATGAAGATGCAGCACTATCAGGATTGGGATTCGGGCTATTCCAAGCAGCAGGCCACGCGGCCGCAGACCGTGGGGTATGGGCTGGTGGATTCACCGGTGGGGCTGGCGGGCTGGCTGTACGAGAAGATGTGGGCGTGGACGGACAATGACGGCAAGCCCGAGGATGCGCTGAGCCGCAACGACATGCTCGACAATCTGATGCTCTATTGGCTGACGGCGGCAGGGGCATCGTCGGCCCGGCTTTATTGGGAGAGCTTCGGCAGTTTCGGGCCGAAGGACATTCCGCTGCCGGTGGGGGCGAGCGCCTTTGCCAAGGAGATTATTCCGGCCCCGCGCAAATGGTTCGAACGGCATTGCGCACAACTGGTGCATTGGGGCGAACTGGAAAAGGGCGGGCACTTTGCCGCGTGGGAGCAACCCGAAGCCTTTGTGAAAGAGCTTCGGGTTGCGTTTGGCTTGATGCGGTAGGAGTTACTTCTTTTCGAAGGCGGCGGTGATGTCGAGCGTCACGTCGTCAGAGACGAAGGGCAGGCCGTACTTCACGTTGAAGTCTGAACGCTTGATCGTGGTCTTGCCGTGGAAGCCGAGCGTCGCCGCCTTGCTGAACGGGTTGGTGCCTGCGCCTGCGAAAGTTGCGTCGATGGTGACTGGCTTGGTCACGCCGTTGAGCGTGAAGTCGCCGGTGATCTTCGCGCTCATGCCGTCGGCGCCGGGGGCGACGCTGGTGGAGACGAAAGTGGCATCGGCGGGCGCTGCACCGAAGAAGTCGGCCGGTTTGCCTTCAGCCGCAGGCTTGAGCAGGTGGCCGGTCAGGCCGGCGCTGGCGGTGACGACTTTCGAGACCGGGATCTTGACCGAAACCTTGGCGGCGGCCGGGTTGGCCGGATCAATTTCGAGCGTACCCGAAACATCGCCGAACAGACCGAAATAGTCGTTGAAGCCGAAGTGGTTTACCTTCCACGCGACGAGCGAATGACCGGCATCTGCGGTGTAGGTTCCGGCAGTGACGCGCGCCTTGTCAGCCTTTCCCGGAACTTCGGGCATCTGCGCGACCATCGGGGTGGCAGCGGCAATGAGGGCGAGCGGGAGCGCGAGCTTGAGAGCGCGCGGCATGCGATTGAGGCTGAACATGAGGGGATCTCCTGAGGGAAGGAAGACCCGTGGATGCCAAAGCCGGGCGGGGGGCACAAGGCGGATTTGGTAGCCTGCCCGAAAGTAACGGTATCAGCCGCAGCGGATGGTCATGATCTTGCCCGCATCGTTGAGGATCAGATTTATCCGATCTGGCCTCAGGTCTTGCGTGATGACCGAGCCGGGGCGGATCAGCCGGATGCGGTGGTGAAGGATGGCCCGGGCGAGGTCTTCGCCGACCTGTGCGTTGTAAACCACGCCGGTGAAACGCCTTGCCTGGCGCATGTTGCAGGTATCGCGTGCGGCTGTCGCGGTTGCCGTGGCAGCCGGCGAGGCCGGTGGGCGCGCAATATCAGCGCCCGACATGGCGGCCAGGCCATGAATGGGAGCTCCAACCCACGCTGATGCCGCTGTTACGGCTATGACGACCCTTTTACGCATGTTCCTGCCTTGTGACGTAGATCACACCGTTTCGGTGTCTACCGATTGGCGGGCCTGCGTCCACTGCATTCGTCAGCGTAACGAGAACGATTGCAGAAGCATTTGTGTTTGAACGAAAAAAGAGCGGCTCTGCAGCCGCCCTTTCTTGCAAAACTTTGGTTCGAATCGAACCGGTATTAGTTCTTGGTCTGATCGACCAGCTTGTTTGCGCCGATCCACGGCATCATCGCACGCAGCTTTGCGCCGGTTTCCTCGATCGGGTGGCGCTTGGCGAGACCACGGGCAGCCTTGAGTTCAGGCTGGCCGGCGCGGTTGTCGAGCACGAAGTCCTTGACGAAACGGCCCGACTGGATGTCTTCCAGAACGCGCTTCATTTCCTTTTTCGTTTCGGCGGTGATGATGCGCGGACCGGTCTTGATATCGCCGTATTCGGCGGTGTTCGAGATCGAATAGCGCATGTTGGCGATGCCGCCTTCATACATCAGATCGACGATCAGCTTCAGTTCGTGAAGGCATTCGAAGTAGGCCATTTCCGGTGCGTAACCGGCTTCGACCAGCGTTTCGAACCCGGCCTGGACCAGCGCGGTGGCACCGCCGCAGAGCACGGCCTGTTCGCCGAACAGATCGGTTTCGCATTCTTCGCGGAAGTTGGTTTCGATGATGCCCGAACGGCCACCGCCAACGCCCGATGCATAGGCGAGGCCCACGTCATGGGCATTGCCGGTCACATCCTGATGCACCGCGATCAGGCAGGGTACGCCGCCGCCGCGCTGATATTCGCTGCGCACGGTGTGGCCGGGACCCTTGGGCGCGATCATGATCACGTCGATGTCGGTGCGCGGTTCGATCAGGCCGAAGTGGATGTTCAGACCGTGAGCGAAGGCAATCGCGGCACCGGGCTTCAGGTTGGCGTGCAGATCATCGGCGTAGATGGCGGCCTGATGCTCGTCCGGAGCGAGGATCATCAGCACGTCGGCCCATGCAGCGGCATCGGCATTGGCGAGTACCTTGAAGCCTGCAGCTTCGGCCTTCTTGGCGCTGGCCGAGCCGGGACGCAGTGCGATGGCCACGTCCTTGACGCCCGAATCGCGCAGGTTCTGCGCGTGGGCATGGCCCTGCGAGCCGTAGCCGAGGATGGCAATCTTCTTGTCCGTGATGAGGTTCAGATCGCAGTCTGCGTCGTAATAGACCTTCATTTCGTTCCCAATCTGTAGTGATTTCGTGAGTGGATAAGCGGTTAGGATTTCAGGCGGCGGTTGCGCCGCGGATCATGCCGACGATGCCGGTGCGGCCGACTTCGACGAGGCCGAGTTCCTTCATCAGTGCGACGAAGCTGTTGATCTTGTCAGGCGCGCCGGTCAATTCGAAGACGAAGCTGGAGGTGGTGGTATCGACCACCTTGGCGCGGAAAACATCGGCCAGACGCAGCGCCTCGACCCGGTTCTCGCCCTTGCCCGAGACCTTGATCAGCGCCAGTTCGCGTTCGACGAAAGGCCCGACTTCGGTGAGATCGGTGACCTTGTGGACGGGCACGAGGCGTTCGAGCTGAGCGCGGATCTGGTCGATCACCGGGGGCGGGCCGTGGGTGACGATGGTGATGCGGCTGACGTCATGACCGTCGGTAATGTCGGCCACGGTCAGGCTGTCGATATTGTAGCCACGCGCGGTGAACAGGCCGGCGATCTTGGCGAGAATGCCTGCTTCGTTATCGACCGTGATGGTGAGGACATGGCGCTCCTGCGCCTCCTGCGGAATATGCATCATTTTGCGCTCGGGAGGTCTATCGAGACCGAATGAGTGGGGAACGGCATCGCAATTAAAGCGACAAAGGCAGCTGAAGCCAACGCGGCCCAGATGTAGTCCTTTCGGCGAAAATCACGAACTGCAAATGCCGCGCAAAGCAGCGCGACTGCCATGACTATGTAAAGTCCCATCACACCAGCGCCTTGGCTTCGTCGTCCATCGTGCCGGCCACTTCATCGCCGTAGAGGATCATGTCGGTGTGCGCAGCCCCCGAAGGGATCATGGGGAAGCAGTTGGCTTCCTTGGCGACGAGGCAGTCGACGAAGACCGGGCCGTCATGGTCGATCATCGCCTGAATGCCAGCGTCCAGTTCGCTTTCATCGGTGATGCGGATGCCTTTCCAGCCATAGGCTTCGGCAAGCTTCACGAAATCGGGCAGGCTGTCCGAATAGGAGTTCGAATAGCGGCTCTCGTAGGTCAGTTCCTGCCATTGGCGGACCATGCCCATCCATTCGTTGTTGAGCACGAATACCTTCACCGGCAGACGATACTGCGTGGCGGTGCCCAGTTCCTGAATGTTCATCTGGATCGAGGCATCGCCTGCAATGTCGATCACCAGCGCATCGGGGAACCCCGCCTGCGCACCGATGGCGGCGGGCAGGCCGTAGCCCATCGTGCCGAGGCCACCCGAGGTGAGCCACTTGTTGGGCTTCATGAAGTGGAAGTACTGCGCCGCCCACATCTGGTGCTGGCCGACCTCGGTGGAGATGATCGGTTCATGCGCCTTGGTCAGTTCATACAGGCGCTCGACCGCGTATTGCGGCATGATCGCCTTGGACTTGCGTGGATAGGCAAGGCTCTTGCGGCCACGCCAGCCTTCGATGCGGGCGTTCCATGCGGAAAGATCCTGCGCCTTGTAGCCGCGCTGGTGCCACGCATCGATTAACTGGGCGAGGACTTTGCCGCAATCGCCGATGACGGGCAGGTCAACCGCCACGGTCTTGTTGATGGAGGCGCGGTCGATATCAATATGGATTTTCTTGCTATTGGGCGCGAAGGCATCGAGCCTGCCGGTGACGCGATCGTCAAAGCGCGCGCCGATGCAAACCATCAGATCGGCCTGATTCATCGTCAGGTTGGCTTCATAGGTGCCGTGCATGCCAAGCATGCCGAGCCATGCAGGGTGATCGGCGGGGAACGCGCCAAGGCCCATCAGCGTGGAGGTGACCGGAGCGCCGGTAAGCGCCTGCAGTTCTTGCAAAAGCTGCGCGGCAAGCGGGCCTGAATTGATCACGCCGCCGCCGGTGTAGAATACAGGGGCTTTGGCGTTGGCAATCATGTCGATGGCCTGCGCAATTTCCGCCGCGCCGCCTTCGGTTTGCGGGTTGTACCGGTTGCGCTGCTGTGGCGCTGCACCGGTCCACGTGGCCAGCGCGATCTGCACGTCCTTGGGAATGTCGATCACGACCGGCCCGGGGCGGCCTTCGGTGGCGATGCGGAATGCCTCGTCAATCGTTGCGGCGAGTTGCGAGGGGTCTTTGACCAGATAGTTGTGCTTGGTGCAGTGGCGCGTGATGCCGACGGTATCGGCTTCCTGAAACGCGTCCGATCCGATCAGCCCGGTGGGAACCTGCCCGGTGATGACCACCATCGGGATCGAATCCATGAAGGCATCAGCAATGCCGGTGACGGCATTGGTTGCACCGGGACCGGAAGTGACAAGCACGACGCCCGGCTTGCCGGTCGCGCGGGCATAACCTTCAGCCGCGTGGGCCGC
Source organism: Novosphingobium sp. (assembly GCF_030696665.1). GTDB lineage: Bacteria > Pseudomonadota > Alphaproteobacteria > Sphingomonadales > Sphingomonadaceae > Novosphingobium. The sequence goes on along the minus strand of NZ_JAUYRV010000025.1, from coordinate 22,117 downwards.
GCCTGCTTCATGGCGCACAAGAATGTGACGGATACGTTCATCGCCGAACAGCGCATCGTAGATCGGCAATACCGCGCCGCCGGGATAGCCGAACACGAATTCGACGCCCTTGGCGACAAGGCTTTCGACCAGAATCTCGGCGCCGCTGCGCTCGCTTGTCACGTTACTTCACCCTTCTTCGCGTGGGGGGCCGATAGACCCGTTGGCACGCCGGAAAAACAAAAAATATCGGCCCGGCTACAGACTAGCTGCGCCGGGCCGTCTCTCCCTACTCGGGAGCTTGATCAACACAGAGGTGGATCAAGCAATTGACGGCCTACTACTTGACACAAAAGGTGGCGTCAAGCAGCTATATGCGCAATAAACTTGCGATATGGGCGCTGTCAATGGAATTTTCGTACTCAACGCGTGGCCAATCGCCCGGATTCTGGTTGCGCAGCCAGGTGTATTGCCGCTTGGCGTAGTTGCGTGTGGCTTGCTGGCCAGCGGTGATGGCCTGTTCGCGCGTGAATGCGCCGCGCAAGTGGGCGGCGATTTCTGGCACGCCGATGGCGCGCACGACGGGTTGCGAATCGGGCAGGTTCCGCGCGAGCAAGGCCGCCACTTCATTGATAGCGCCTGCTTCCCACATCAGTTCAAAGCGCAGGTCGCAGCGGTGGTAGAGCCAACTGCGTTCAGGCATGAGGATCACCGGGGACAGGTCTATGACTTCACCGATGCCACCGCTACGCTGCTGCTGCCAGTATGCCAGCGGAGACCCGGTAGAGCGCACCACCTCCAGCGCGCGCGTGATGCGCTGGGAGTCGGCAGGCGCGAGCAGGGTGGCGCGGTCAGGGTCTTCGGCCTGAAGCGCGGCGTAGGCTTCGGCTACCGGCAGGGCGCGAACAACTTCCCGGATGTCAGAGGCAATCTCGGGGACTGGGGCGATGCCGCGGAGCAGAGTGTTGATATAAAGGCCAGTGCCGCCAACGAGGATCGGCAGGGCGTTGGAGGCGTGGGCGCTGGCGATTTCCCGCTTGGCCGCCGTGGCCCAGTCGGCGGCAGAGCAGGCCTCTGCGCCATCCCATGCGCCAAACAGAACGTGCGGCACGCCTTGCATTTCATCGTCCGAGGGGCGCGCGCTCAGTACACGTAAGTCGGCATAGACTTGCGCACTGTCGGCATTGATGACCACAGCCTCACACCCTTGCGCAATCGTGTGCAGGGCGAGTTTTACCGCCAGATCGCTCTTGCCGCTGGCGGTCGGCCCTGCGATTAGCGCCACTCTTGGCTTTGCCGCCGCATTGGTTTCGCTCTGGAAGGATTCTTCGTTGATCATCGCGCGCCTGATAGCAGACCCGGAAACGCTTGGTGAAAATCTCTCGCTTGCGATGGAAATGATCGAGGCGCGCGATTGGGAAGTGGCCGGGGCAGGGATGCTCGACACTTGCGATGATGTGCTGGAACTGGAAGTGGTGGAAGGCGATCCGGCGGGCATCCGTCAGATACTCGACCAATGCTTTCCTGAAAGCGACCTGCTGGTTGCCGAAGGGCTGATCGAGGTTCCCCGCCTGTTCGTGTCGGACATGGATTCGACCATGATCGGGCAGGAGTGCATCGACGAACTGGCCGACTTTGCGGGACGAAAGGAGCGGATTGCCGCGATCACCGAGCGGGCAATGCAGGGCGAGCTGGACTTTGAATCCGCGCTGCGTGAGCGGGTGGGGCTGCTCAAAGATTTGCCCGAAATCGCGATCACGCAGTGTCTTGATGAGCGCATTCGACCTGTTTCTGGCGCGCGCACGCTGGTTTCAACGCTGAAGGCGCGTGGATGCCATACTGTGCTGGTGACTGGTGGGTTTCATTCCTTTGCCGATCCGGTGGCGGAACTGCTTGGATTCGACCGGGTCGTAGGCAACCGGCTTGGCCTGCATGACGGCATGCTGACCGGCGGGCTGGTTGGCGGAATCGTTGACAGTTCGGTCAAGAAGCAGGTGTTGCTGGAGGAGATGGCGCGACTGGGTGAGGGTGTGTTCAGCCTTGCGACTGGCGATGGCGCGAACGACATTCCGATGATTGAGGCGGCAAGCTTTGGCATTGCCTATCGCGCCAAGCCCAAGGCGCGGGCTGCCGCGAACGGGTGGATCGACCGGGGTGACCTGACGGCGATCCTGTCACTGCTGGGCGTTCCGCGTGAGGATTGGGTGCTCGACTGATCAGGCGAAGGCAGGCACCACGCGATTGCGGCGCGCGGCCAGCCTGATCACTAGGGCAGCGATGGCCAGCGTCGTCATGGTGATGCCGATGGCACGTGTTTCGGGCATGGGGATGCGTTTGGCATAGGCCAAAGTGAACGTCACCCAGATGACATGGATGCCAGTGCTGTGCAGGCGCTTCCAGTTGCGGCCGAGGGTGCGCATGGCGGTTTTGCTGGAGGTGAGCGCCATCAGCAGAATGAACACGTAGGCAATGCTGCCGGGAATCAGCGACGCAATCGTGCGCGGTTCGGGATTGAGCGTGGTTGCCATGATCAGCGCCACCAGATGCACGGTATGGCTGGCGGCAAAGCCAAGGCCCCACCAGCGCCGGTCACGCGCCAGCGCGCGGCTCCACGGAGCGGGGTAGACGCTGTAGAGCGACGAGGCGAGATAGGTGGCAAGGAAGATCGGGAAACCGACGCGGGCGGTCCACCGCGCTGCGAGTTGCCATTGTTCGAGTGTGCTGCCGCCAAGCTGAAGTCCGGCGGCAAGCGCCAGAAGCGCGGCCACAAGACCAAACGCTGTGGGCCATTTTCGGGCCATATGTATGCGATCCCCCATTTACACAAAACAGGATGCACCGTGTGCGACCAAGGGGCAAGCGCATTTGCCGGACGGGTGATTGACGATCTATTTACAGAACTGTTAGTATTCCGTCCGCAAGACGTCTGGGAGAATCGCCGTGAATGCCATGACCGGTACGATCCGTGCCGACCTGCCCATCTATGATGAGCGTCGTCCCGAGATGAAGCTCAGGCCCCTGAAGGCATGGCATCACTTCCAGAACCTGCTGAAGGACAAGGAAAACACCGAAGAGGTGTTCCACATCTTCCAATCACTACCGTGGCGCAACCTGCGGTCATCAGCAGAGCATTTCCTGCGTAGCGAGCGCGGGCAGGCGCTGCGGATGAAGGAACCCAGTCTTCCGGCGATTCTGGACGATCATGCCACGCTGCGCCTGACGCCGAAGGGTTCTCTGGCGCACGCCTATTGCGATTTCATGGAACGCGAAGGGTTGAGCGCGCAGGGGTTGGTTGACGAGTTCGACCGGTTTACGCTCTCCAGCGGTTTCGAGCAGTTCGAGGACCAGTTCAAGTGGTATCTCAACCGCATGCGCGATGTGCATGATATGCTTCATGTTTTGACCGGGTATGGCCGCGATGCGCTGGGTGAGGCTTGCGTTCTGGCGTTCACCTACAGCCAGCAGCCAAGCCCTGCGCACCTGTTCATCGGGTATATGGCGGGGCTGAACATCAACAAGCAAACGAAGCGCAGCGCGCCGGTGCTGCGCGCGGTGCGCGAGGGGCAGAAGCTAGGCAAAGCGTGCCCGCGACTGTGCGAGCAGGCGATTACGGAACTGCTGCCGATGCAGCTTGAGGACGTCCGGCGGCGGCTGAACATTACGCCTGCAGTGCATTATCAGCAGGCGCATGCCATCTGGCGCGAGCGGGGCGTCGATCCCTACGATTTGCTGGGCAAGAGCGGTGCGGTGAAGCTGGCTGCTTAAGCTGAAAATCGGCACTGCGCCCCCGCGAAGGCGGGGGCCTCAGGGTTGTTAAGGCGCGCTGGCATAAACCGCCTGAGGCCCCCGCCTTCGCGGGGGCGCACAGCGCGCGGTGGTTGGCTTAGCCTTCCATCCAATCGCGGAAGAAGGCTTCGTTGGCTTCGCGCAGGGTTGCGATGGGAACCGAGAAGCCGGGGCCGGACACGGCATCGCCGCCCGTGGTGCCGATGCGGGTCATCGGGATTCCTGCAGCCTGTATCGTTTCCGCTACGGCGCTGGTCACGATGTAGCGGCCCTGATCTTCACCGAACGCCGTGAACTGGTCGCCGATTTCTTCAAGCTGGCAGCCAATGCCGCTGGACATCGCCATTTCGGCAAGCGCGACAAGCAGGCCGCCGTCCGACACGTCGTGAACGGCGCTGACTTTGCCTTGCGCGATCAGTTCGCGCACGAATTCACCGTGGCGGCGTTCTGCTGCAAGATCGACCTTGGGGGCTTCACCAGCCTCACGCCCGTGGATTTCACGTAGCCAGAGGGATTGGCCGAGGTGGCCGTTGTTCTGGCCGATCACGAAGATCGCTTCGCCTTCCGCCTTGAACGGGATCGTGGCCATGATCTCGTGGTCGAGCATCAAGCCGACGCCGCCGATGGCAGGCGTGGGCAGGATGGCTGAGCCGCCGCCGGTGGCTTTCGATTCGTTGTAGAGCGAAACGTTGCCCGAAACGATCGGGTAGTCGAGCGCGCGGCAGGCATCGCCCATGCCTTCGAGGGCGTGGACGATCTGGGCCATGATTTCGGGCCGCTGCGGGTTGGCGAAGTTCAGGCAGTTGGTGATGGCAAGCGGGCGCGCGCCAACGGCGCAGATGTTGCGGAAGGTTTCGGCCACGGCCTGCTTGCCGCCTTCGTAGGGATCGGCATAGCAATAGCGCGGGCTACAATCGGTGCTCATCGCCAGCGCCTTTTGCGTGCCGTGGATCCGCACGACGGCAGCATCGCCGCCAGACTTCTGCAGCGTGTCTGCGCCGACCTGCGAATCGTATTGCTCGAAAATCCAGCGGCGGTTGGCGAGATCGGGGCAGCCGATCAGCTTGATGAGATCAGCACCGAGGTCAGCGCTCGGCGGGACAGCGCCGAGCGGGGCGACGTTGGCCCACGCCTTGTAATCCGCAAGGCTGAGGGCAGGGCGATCATAAAGCGGGGCGTCTTCAGCAAGGGGGCCGAGCGGAATGTTGCATACGGTTTCGCCTTTGAATTTCAGCACCATGTGGCCGGTGTCGGTCACTTCGCCGATCACCGCAAAGTCCAGCTCCCACTTCCTGAAGATCGCTTCGGCCATCGGCTCTTTGCCGGGCTTGAGCACCATGAGCATGCGCTCCTGGCTTTCCGAGAGCATCATTTCATAAGGCGTCATGCCCTCTTCACGGCAAGGCACCTTGTCCATGTCGAGGATGATCCCGGCCTTGCCGTTGGTGGCCATTTCAACGGACGACGAGGTGAGGCCCGCAGCGCCCATATCCTGAATTGCCACGATGGCATCGGTGGCCATCAGTTCGAGGCAGGCTTCGATCAGCAGCTTTTCGGTGAAGGGATCGCCGACCTGCACGGTGGGGCGCTTTGCTTCGGAATCCTCGCCGAAATCGGCCGATGCCATCGTTGCGCCGTGGATGCCATCACGTCCGGTCTTGGAGCCAACATAGACGATGGGATTGCCCAAGCCCGTGGCGGCGGAATAGAAAATCTTGTCCTGCTCGGCCACGCCCACGGTCATCGCATTGACCAGAATGTTGCCGTCATAAGCCGGGTGGAAGTTCGTTTCGCCACCAACGGTCGGCACGCCGACGCAGTTGCCATAGCCGCCGATGCCAGCAACCACGCCTTGCACCAGATGCTTCATCTTGGGGTGATCGGGACGACCGAAACGCAGCGCGTTCATGTTCGCCACCGGGCGTGCGCCCATCGTGAACACATCGCGCAGGATGCCACCAACGCCGGTGGCCGCGCCCTGATAGGGTTCGATATAGGACGGGTGGTTGTGGCTTTCCATCTTGAAGATGGCGGCTTGTCCGTCGCCAATGTCGATGACGCCCGCATTCTCACCCGGGCCACAGATCACCCAAGGCGCGCTGGTGGGCAGCTTCTTGAGGTGGATGCGGCTCGACTTGTATGAGCAATGCTCCGACCACATGACCGAGAAAATGCCGAGTTCGACAAGGTTCGGTTCACGACCAAGCGCGTTCAGGACGCGCTGGTATTCTTCTTCGGACAGGCCGTGGGCGGCGACGACATCTGCGGTGATCTCGGACATGGCGCGCGCCTTAGCGATGCGCGCGCCAAAGGGCTAGTCTTAACCTGCAAACTTGAGGGCAATCCATGTTGCGGCCGTGGCGGCGACGGTCGTGGCGAAGGTCCCCCAGATGACATCGATCACCGTCACGTGAACGGGCCAGCGCGCCAGCACGGCCTGACTGGTGAGGTCATAGGTCATATAGCACATCGCGCCGAGAATCGCGCCGTTGAGCGCGGCGGCACCAAGGCCCTGCGTGAGGCCGGGGCGCACCGCGAACCACATTATGCCTGCAAGATACAAAACATAGAACACCAGCGCCGGGGCGAGGCGAAACTGGTCAGCCAGCAGGTTGCCTAGCGCCGGGCGATAGAGCTTCGACCCGGCCCAGCCGAGCCACACGGCATCAAGCGCGCCAAACACCACGGCAGCACCGATATAGGCGATAACATATTGCATGGGCGCCAACTCTCCTGATGCAGAACTGCTTCGATTGTCGTTCATCGAAGCTTGACCACGCCCCTGCGCGCCGTCAATGCTGCCTCAATGGGAACCGGACCTGATATTGCGAGCCTGAGCTTCGAGGAAGCGCTGAAAGAACTCGAAAACGTCGTCAGGCGGCTCGAAAGCGGCGATGCGCCGCTGGATGAATCGATCGACCTTTATGCGCGCGGTGATGCGCTGCGGGCGCACTGCCAAGCGCGGCTTGATTCCGCGCAGGCGCGAATCGAGGCGATTGTGGCTGACCGCGATGGCAAGCCGCAGGCCTTGCGCCAATTTGACGAAACTCAAGGTTGAGCGAGGCGCAGATGGCGACTGAGACCGGTCTGCTGAAGCCTGCGCTGCAAGCGATTGCCGAGGATATCGACAAAAGCTTCGATCTGCTGCTGCCCGTGCCGGGTGACCCGCGCGACCGGTTGGTCGAAGCGATGCGCTATGCCACCATTGGCGGCGGCAAACGGGTACGACCGCTGCTGGTCTGCGCCACGGCATCGATGTTCGGCGTTTCGCGCGAAGCGGCGGTGCGGGTGGGCACGGCGATTGAGGCGATCCACGTCTATTCGCTGATCCACGACGATCTGCCATGCATGGACAACGACGCACTGCGCCATGGCAAGGCAACGGTGCATCTTGCATTCGATGATGCAGCGGCAGTGTTGGCCGGTGATGCCCTGCACGACTTTGCGTTCGAAGTGTTGTCCGACCCTGCCAATATCGGCGATCCCTTCACCCGCATCGAACTGATCCGCACGCTGGCCACCGCCAGCGGTCTTAACGGCATGTGCGGCGGGCAGATGATGGACATTGTGGCCGAGACATCGAGTTTCGATCTGCAGACGGTAACCCGGTTGCAGCAGTTGAAGACCGGCGCACTGCTTTCTGCCTCGGTGGAAATGGGCGCGATCCTTGGCAAGGTTGCGCTGGAGGGCCGCGCGCATCTGCGCGGCTATGCGCGCGACATCGGCCTTGCCTTCCAGATTGCAGACGACCTGCTGGATGCCGAAGGAGACGAGGCTGCCGCGGGCAAGGCGCTCCGCAAGGACGAGCGTCAGGGCAAGGAGACTTTCCTGTCGCTGCTGGGACCGGAACGGGCGCGCGATCAGGCGCGCGCACTGGTTGATCAGGCGATACAGCATTTGTCCAGCTACGGTCCCGAGGCCGATCTGCTGCGCGAACTGGCGCGCTTCATCGTGGAGAGGAATCACTGATGGCGCAGCGCATTGGCGTTTATCCCGGTACGTTCGACCCAATTACGCTGGGGCATCTCGACATCATCCGGCGCGGTGCAAAGCTGGTGGACCGGCTGATTATCGGGGTGACGACCAACATGTCGAAAAACCCGATGTTCACATCTGAAGAGCGCATGGACATGGTCGTGCGTGAAGTGGCTGAACAGGGCATCGAGAATGTCGAAGTGGTCGGCTTCAATGCCCTGCTGATGAAATTTGCGCGGGCGCAAGGGGCCAGCGTGATCGTGCGTGGTCTTCGCGCCGTGGCCGATTTCGAGTATGAGTATCAGATGGCTGGTATGAACCAAAAGCTCGATAATGAGATCGAGACGGTGTTCCTCATGGCCGATGTCAGCCTGCAGCCCATCGCATCGAAGCTGGTCAAGGAAATCGCGCTGTTCGGAGGCGAAATTGCCGATTTCGTAACGCCGACGATTCGCAACGAGGTGGTTGCGCGGGTCGATCAGATGGGCCGGCTCGGCGATTATTGAGCGTTCTGCCAGAAACAATCGGCAATCGTTCATTGCAGCGACAGCGCGGGCAGCCTATCGGCGCTTCACGCAATCCGGAGTTCAACGTTTTCATGGTTTCGCGCTTTCTCACCGCACTTGCGCTTGGCGCTGCCCTGACGGCTTCCCCGGTTCTGGCTCAGGACAAGAAGGACGAGGCTGCGCAATCCGCGCCCAAGCCGGTCAACTACGTGGTCAATACTGACCAGAGCGTTGATCGCGAGAATATCCTTTATCTCGATCTCTCAAACGGCGGGCGCGTGGCCATTCGCTTGATGCCGGAATGGGCACCTGCCCATATTGAGCGGATCAAGACGCTGGTTCGCCAAGGCTTTTATGACGGTGTGATCTTCCATCGCGTGATCGATGGCTTCATGGCGCAAACCGGTGACCCTACGGGCACAGGGCAGGGCGGATCGCCTCTTCCCGATCTTACCGCTGAATTCAATTCGGTGCCCCATCTGCGCGGCACGGTTTCAATGGCACGCACGAATGAGCCGAACACCGCCAACAGCCAGTTCTTTATCGTGTTCTATCCGCGCTTTGCGCTGGACCACAAATACACGAACTTTGGCCGCGTGATCGCGGGCATGGACATCGTCGATTCGATCACGCGTGGCGAACCGCCTGCGAACCCGACGAAGGTGGTGCAGGCGTCAATCGCGGCGGACAACAAGCCGGTCCCGGTGATAACGCCGCAGAAGGAAGTGAAGACCTTCTCCGCCGATATGCTGAGCAATTCTTCGTCAAACTGATCTTGGTTGCGCCGAGTGGGGTCGCGTTGGCGGTAGGTTGCGGCTAGGGCGCGCGCATGCGTGTCGACCTCTTCGATTTCGAACTTCCCACTGAGAACATCGCGCTGCGCCCGGCGCGTCCGCGCGATTCCGCGCGCCTGCTCAGCGCGGGGCGAGATGGCCCATTCCGTGACTTGGGTGTGCTGGACCTGCCATCACTGTTGAACCCCGGCGATGTGCTGGTGTTCAACGATACCCGCGTGATCCCGGCGCAGCTTGAAGGGCAACGCGGAGAAGCGCGTATCGGCGCGACCCTGCACAAACGGATCGATTTGCGCCGTTGGCAGGCCTTTGTGCGCAACGGGAAGCGCCTGCGGGAAGGCGATGCAATTCAGTTCGGCGCAGGTGTTACAGCGCAGGCCGAAAGCCGATTCCCGGATGGTAGCTGGACCCTATTCTTTCCGGGTGACGAGCCGGTTGAGGTTCTGCTTGAACGCGCGGGGCAGATGCCGCTTCCGCCCTACATTGCGGGCAAACGACCAACAGACGCGCAGGACCGCGAAGATTATCAGACGATGTTTGCGGCCAAGGACGGCGCCGTTGCCGCACCGACGGCCGCACTGCATTTCACGCCGCGTCTGCTGGAGGCGCTTGCCGCCGCTGGTGTGCATAGCGAAACGCTTACCTTGCATGTGGGTGCGGGCACTTTCCTGCCGGTCAAGGTCGAGGATACACAGGACCACCAGATGCATGCCGAGTGGGGCACCATCGATGCCGCCACTGCGGATCGGCTTAATGCCGCCCGCGCCGCGGGCAATCGTGTGATCGCGGTTGGCACCACATCGCTGCGCCTGCTGGAGAGTGCAACGGGCGAGGACAAGGTCATCCGCCCGTTCGCGGGTGACACGGCCATCTTCATCACGCCGGGCTACACATTCCGCGCCATCGATGGCCTGATGACCAACTTCCACCTGCCCAAATCCACGCTGTTCATGCTGGTCAGCGCGCTGATGGGACGCGACCGGATGCAGGCGGTCTATGCCCATGCCATTGCGCAAGGATATCGGTTCTACAGTTACGGGGATTCGAGCCTGCTCCTGCCATAAAGCGCAGTTTTCCAAAGCTCTCACACGCGTAGCCTGCCAATCAAACAGATTGGGAGCGGGCAATGATAAGCACAGTCGAGATTCCGGCGCATGTTCCGGTGGACCGCGTGGTCGATTTCGACCTCTTCAATCCGCCGGGCGTGGAAGAAGATTACTTTGCGGCGTGGAAAAGCCTGCTGGGCGGGCCGGCGCTGGTGTGGACCACGGCCAATGGCGGGCACTGGATTGCCGCGCGCGGCGATGTGGTGCGCACCTTGTGGGCCGATGTCGCACGCCTTTCCAGCGAATGCCTCGCCGTAACGCCCGGGCTGGGTGAGGTTATGCAGTTCATTCCGCTGCAGCAGGACGGGGCCGAGCACAAGGCCTTCCGCTCGCAAGTGATGAAGGGCTTTGGCGCGCGCTTCATCGTTGCGCTGGAGCCGAAAGTGCAGGCGGTTGCGCGCGAACTCATCGATGGCTTGCGCCCGCGCGGTGAATGCGAATTTGTTGCCGATTTTGCAGAAATCCTGCCGCTCAACATCTTCCTGACGCTGATCGACGTGCCGCTTGAAGATCGTCCCGCGCTGCGCAAGCTGGGTGTGCAATTGACCAAGCCCGATGGTTCGATGACCGTCGAGCAACTCAAACAGGCGGCAGATGACTACCTTTGGCCATTCATTCAAAAGCGTATGGCCACGCCGGGGGATGACCTGTTCAGCCGTATCCTTTCAGAACCGGTGAACGGGCGCGCGTGGACGGTAGATGAGGCGCGGCGAATGTGTCGCAACCTGCTGTTCGGCGGGCTTGATACGGTGGCAGCGATGATCGGCATGGTCGCGCTGCATCTGGCGCGTCATCCGCGGGACCAACGCCTGCTGCGCGAGCGGCCCGAACTCATCCCCGATGCTGCCGATGAATTGATGCGGCGCTATCCGACGGTGGCGGTGAGCCGCAATGCCGTGACGGATGTCGAGATTGATGGCGTGACGATCCGCGAGGGTGACCTCGTCTATCTGCCGAGCGTGTTGCACAACCTCGATCCCGCCAGCTTCGAAGCGCCTGAGGAGGTGCGGTTTGATCGCGGGCTCACACCGATCCGCCACACCACGATGGGCGTGGGCGCGCATCGCTGTGTCGGCGCCGGACTGGCACGGATGGAAGTGATCGTGTTTCTGCGGGAATGGCTGGGCGGGATGCCTGATTTCAAGCTCGCGCCCGACAGGCCGGTAACGATGAAAGGCGGCAACGTGGGGGCCTGCACCGCGCTGCCGCTGGTCTGGCAGGGTCAGGGCTGACCGGCGGGCACCGTGCTGCCGCTGCGCAGGTTGGCGGCGGCGTCGCGATAAACGCGGTCGGTTTCCAGATCGCGCACCGGGATGGAATCGATTCCCGAAAGGATCGTGGTGATCAGCGGCACGTCCCCACGCCAGCGCTGGTTGCGGAAGTTGTTCTCGGGATCATAGCGCCGCACGTCCGGCAGCAGCAGCGGGGCTTCAAGACGGCCCATTGCGGCCAGCAGCGACGCGCGGGCCACATATTCGTTCGCCATCGCGCCGACATAGCTGGTGCGCACATTGAGCAAGTCGCGCGCCAGATCGAGGACATCAAGCGTGGTGCGCGCACCGGCCTTTTCCTGAATGACCGCGCCGTCATAGGCCTTGCGCGCGGCCTCTGCGGCCGTGCCGAAATGTTCGACAGATTGCCCGGCTGCGCGCCAGTTGTTCCATGCCTCAGCCACGGATTGCCGCGTATCGCGCAGGGCTGCATCAAGCAATCGCCAGTCCGCATCGTTGGCCTGCTCTGCTCCTTCGATCCGGGCGCGGCGATTGCCGCCGTCGATCAACGGGATGCCGACGACGATGGCAGAGCGCAGTTCGGTGGTCCGCCGGGTGTTGGAATAGGGCGTGACGGTGCCGTAAGCGCCGCTGCTTTGCAGCGAGACGTTGGGATATTGCTCAGCCCGCGCGGCGGCGAGTTCGGCGCGTGAAGCTTTTTCGCGCGCGCTGGCGGCACGGATCAGCGCGCTTTCCGCCTCGGCAATGGCATAGGCCTCATCCAGCGTCGCGACGCCGGGATCGAGCGGCGGGGGCGGGGCAAGCGTGCCCGGCAACGCGCCGACGCTTTGCAGGAAGCGTGATTGGCTTGCGCCCACACTACCTTGCGCGTTGAGGAGTTGCGCGCGGCCAACTGCAACGCGCGTTTCCACTTGCTGCAGGTCGGTCGAGGTCACTTCGCGCACCTTGAACCGGGCGGCGCTCGCGGAAAGCTGGCGGTCGAGCAGTTCGAGGTTCTCGGCGCTGATGTCGGCTACGGCGCGATCCCGCACGAGAAACACGTAATCGCGGATAACCGTGAACATGGTCTGCGCTTCGGAGAGGCGCAGCTGGTTGCGGCCAAGATCAATCTGCGCGAGTGCGGATTGCTCAGACGCAAAGCGGCGACCGAAGCTGAAGAGCGGCTGTGTGAAGACCAGCGCGGCGGTCGAGGCAAAGCCATCAATTGCAGCGTAATTGCCAGTCTGCAATTGCGTGCGATCCCAGGCGAACTGGTGCCGCCCTTCAAGGCTGACCTGCGGCCCATAAGCCGAGCGCGCGCCGGGGTAGAGCGCGTCTGTAGCACGCAGCACACCGCGCTGGGCAAGCAGGTTGGGATTGCCTTCGTAGGCCATTGCCAGCGCTTCTTCGAGCCGTGTCACAGGCTGCGGCGCGGCATCTTCGCGCCCCGGGCGCTCCTCCTGCGCTTGCGCCACGGAGGCGGCACACAGCGCAGCGGCAAGACCCAACACCAGCAAACGCACATCAGTCATCGCGAAACGCTCGGGCGAACTGATCGCGCAAAGGCTTGGTGATGTAGGAAATCATCATGCGGTCGCCGGTCTCGATGAACACTTCGGCGGGCATGCCCGGCTTGAGTGCGAGTTCGGGATAGCGCTTGAGTTCGGCCTGATTGATCGCGATGCGCGCGGGGTAAAAGCTTGTCCGGGCCTCGGCATTGGTGGTGAGGTCTGCTGCCACGAACACGACCTTGCCAGTTATCTCGGGCGTGGCAGTGTTGCTGAATGCGGTGAAGCGGATGCGCGCGGTCTGGCCATCGCGCACGCGGTCAATGTCCATTGGCGCGACGGCAGCTTCGACCAGCAAGGTGTCGCTGTCGGGCACGATTTCCATGATGACTTCTGCCGGACGCACCACGCCGCCGATGGTGTTGAACGCCAGCTTGTCCACCACGCCGTCATAAGGCGCGCGCACAAGGCTGCGGTCCTGCGCGTCGCCCGCCGAAACGCTGCGCACCTGCTGCTGGTTCAGCACAGAGTTGAGCTGGGCGAGCTGGGTGCCAGCCTCGGACCGGCGCGTTTCGCCAAGCTGGATGATCTGCTGCCGCGCCTCGGTGATGCGGGCCTGCGCCTCGGCAATGGCGGCCTGCATCGCGCCGATGTTGCCTTCGATGTCGGCGGCGGTGCGTTCAAGCTGGTTGAGTCGGCTGATCGTGACGAGATCCTGCTCCCACAGTTCACGCACGCCCTTGCGCTCCGGCTCGATCAACACCGACTGCCTTTCAAGGCTGCGGATCTGCGAACGCTGGGCGACGATCTGCTGCCCATATTGCGCAATGCGGGCATTGAGTTGTGCGGCAAGGCCTGCCTGTTCGGACTGGCGAATGCGAAACAGCTTTTCCTCGTCAGCCATCGCTTTGGCAGCAATGGGTGCCGCGCTTGAGAGTTCGGCGGGGAAGCTGATGCTTGCCGCGCCGAGGCGTTCAGCTTCAAGCCGGGCGCGCTGGGCCAGCATCTGATCTACGCTGAGGCTTGAGAACTGCGCGTCTGCGCCGGTCACCTTGTCGTCAAATCGTACCAGCACCTGGCCTTTGCGCACGTGCTGACCGTTGCGGACAAGGATTTCAGCGATCACCCCGCCGTTGGGATGGGCAATGCGTTTTACGTGGGATTCGACACCGACCTGACCGCTGGTGATGACGGCGCCGCCGATCGGAACAAGCATCCCGGCCAGAACGAAGATGGCCAGCAGCACAGCCAGCGCTATCGAAACGGACCGAACCTTGCGTTCGACATCAGCCTCTGGATCATAGGCCGGATCAGCCAGCGCTTCGGGGGCGGCGGATAAGCTCTGTAGCATGTCAGGCCCCGGTTCTCGCAGGTTCAGGATTGGGTTTTGCGGGCACCAACTTGGCGAGCACTTCCTTGGTCGGCCCGAATGCCGCAACCTGGCCATCGCGCATGATCATGGCGTGGCTGGTGCGTTCGACGATGCCGGGGCGGTGTGACACGATCACGGCAATGCCGCCACGCGCGCGGATTGACACCACTGCCTGCTCCAGGGCCGCATCGCCTTCTGCATCGAGGTTTGAATTTGGTTCATCCAGCACAACGAGGAACGGGTCGCCATAGAGCGCTCGGGCAAGACCGATGCGCTGGCGCTGGCCGCCGGGCAGCACATCACCGCCGGGGCCGACGGGCGTATCATAGCCCTGCGGCAGCCGGGTGATCAAATCGTGTACGCCGGCTGCGCGCGCAGCGGCAATCACCGCCTCGGACACGCCCTGCGGATCGCTCTCGCGCCGGGGATCGAAGCGCGAGATGTTCTCGGCCACCGTGCCTTCGAGCAGTTCGACGGTTTGCGGAAGATAGCCAAGGAAGCGCCCGCGCGCCGCCTCACTCCACTGATCGAGTGCACCGCCATCAAGGCGGACGTGGCCGCGCAGCGCCGGCCAGATGCCGACCAGAGCCTTGCCAAGGCTTGACTTTCCAGCTCCGCTTGGCCCGATCACGCCACAGGCATCGCCTGCGGAAAGAGCGAAGCGCGCGCCATTGACGATAGGGACTTGGGTGCCAGGTGCGGCGACGAACAGGGCTTCGACCTCAAGCCGCTGGTTCGGTGGGGGCAGAGTAGTTGCCACTTCGGCGGGCGGTGGCACCTTGCCGAGCATCTCTGTGAGACGTTGCCAGCCATTGCGCGCGGCGATCATGTTCTTCCAGTTGCCGATGGCTTGATCAACCGGAGCCAGCGCGCGGCCCGACAGGATCGAGGCGGCAAAGATCACGCCGCCGCTGGCCCGATCATCGATGACAAGGAGCGCGCCCACGGTGAGGATGATTGATTGCAAGGCCAGCCGAAGGATCTTGCTGAGACCTGTGAAGGCGGTGGCAGTGCGGTTCAGGGCGTTCTGTGTGCCGGTATAGCGCTGGTTGATCGCCTCGAAACGCTCCTGCATCCGTTCACGCATGCCAAGCGCAGCAAGCAGTTCGACATGACGAAGGTTCGCCTCTGCCGCACCGTTGCGGTATGCGGCAAGCTGCGCCACTTGCGATGACGGCTGCTGCATCGTGCGGTTGGTGAAGATGGTCAGCGAGAAGATGATTGCTGCGCCGACCAGTGTGGTGATCCCCAGCCAGAAATGCAGGGCAAACAGCACAGCGATGAAAAACACGATCCACGGCAGGTCGATCAGCGTGGCGATGCCGCCCGAAAGGAATGCGCGCACCTGTTCCAGATCGCGCATCGGGATGAGGCCATCGCCCAGCGAGCGATTGCCCTGCAGGCGCAATTGCGAAATCGCATCCTGCACACGGCGCGACAGGCGGCGGTCCAGCGCGTTTGCGACGTCTGCCAGCATGCCGGTTCGCAGGGTCTCGAAATACCCTTGGAAAAGGTAAACGGCGGCCAGCAGAATGAGCAGACCGAACAGGGTGGGGACAGAGCGGCTAGGCAGGACCGAATCGTAAATCAGCATCATGTAGAACGACCCGCCAAGTAGCAGGACGTTAAGGATTGCACTTGCTGCAATTACCGCAAAGAATACACGCCTGTATGCCTTGGCAGCTTCCCAAAGTTCGCCGCTGCGCATTGGCCGGGTAAAAAACACCGAAAATCCCCCGTTTCACGCCGATAAAGCGCCGAGGATAAAGCCACTCCCGAATCGTCCCTGCCCGAAACGCGGCCAGAATCGGTTCGATTCGTGTGGTGTCCCCAACCTTGTGCTAGTCTGGATTGAGGTTTGTTGCCAAGGTATAGCTTGGGCTTCAAACCGGAACTTTTCGGATTTCCAGCAGTGCTGCATGCGTCCGGCAACGCTATCGTGCCTGACATTGGCATGCCCACGTGGTGGACCGAAGCAGTTGAAATTCGGCATTTCTATTTGAAATTGCACGGTGGTTGACAAGAACGTCTGAACGGAAGCGATTGTGCGCTCACCTTGACTTGCACATCGATCACAGCGGTCCCTTGTTATAAAGATGACAAGTGGCGTAATCCTTGCGGGTGTGTTGCTGACCGCTTGCAAGCGAGAGATCGCTCGAATATGGATTGATACGTAAGGCGGGCGGGACGTGGTTAACGTCCTGCATAAAGAGCCAGTAGGGTTGCCAGTCGTTCAACGGGTGCTGACTCTCGCTCAGAGGCAATATGGTGCGGACCTTTCCGCGCCCCGCGCAAGCACTACAGGCAACCAACTGGCAACCGTGCTGATCTCTTCCGTCATGATGGAATGGAGATCTGGTCATGGACGTTCTGGGCACCAACAACGACGACATCCTGAACGGCACGGAAGATGCCGAACTGATCGAAGGATTGGAAGGCAATGACGCGCTGAACGGCCTTGGCGGCGATGACCAGTTGGATGGTGGCCCCGGCGCAGACGTCATGAGCGGTGGTTCAGGCAACGATACCTACATCGTCGATGATCTGAACGATCAGGTGATCGAGGCGGTGGATGAAGGCACCGACACCGTAATTGCCGGGAATGGCGCTTCAGAAGGCTTTGAATACTACCTGCCTGAAAACGTCGAGAACGTGACCATCAATGGCGGCACGGTTGCCAATGTCGGAGGCAATGAACTTGCCAACGAAATGCAGATCATCGCCAGTGCAAACTATTACGCCACCGGGCAGGGCGGCGACGATACGATTTCCGCTGTGGCATCGACCGGGATTGGCAACGCCTATGGCGGCGAAGGCAACGACACCATCACCGGTTCGGCTGCAGAAGTCATCACGGTGGATGAAAGCGGTTACGTGTCGGTCCAGCGTGAAGTGCTCTCGGGCGATGGGGGCGATGATACGCTCATCGGAGGGGGCGGCTTCGACGATATTTATGGCGGCGATGGCAATGATCAGATCACCGGATCGGATGGAGTCGTGGAGCCATCCTTCGATATCTACGGCAACCCGCTCGCGGGGCAGGGCGACAATCTTTACGGTGACAATGGGAATGATGTGATCGCCGCAGGCGCTGGCCATGATTACCTGTCAGGCGGGGACGGCAACGATACGCTGTCAGGCGAAGACGGTGACGATCAGATCGATACAGGGACCGGCGAAGACACGGTCTATGGCGGTTCCGGGCGCGATGTCATTTACGCTTATGACTATTCCGAAGGCGGTCCGGATGCGATCTATGGCGGCGATGATGATGACCGGATCGAAGCCAATTCAGCCGGATCACAGGTCCACGGTGATGCCGGAAATGACACGCTCTACAGCGGCGGCAGCAACGGCATCGACTGGTTTGGCGGTGAGGGCGCAGATACCTTTTTGCAGCAGATCAGCAATAGCGCCGCGGACACGATGACCGGCGGTGAAGGTTATGACACTTATGTTCTGAACTATGGATTCAGCGGTGTTGAGGATGTCATCACCGATTTCCAGACGGAAGATACCGGCACCGGCCGTGACACTATCGATATCCGCAACTTCCTCGCTTCGGGTTATCTGTCCGGCTATTCCTACGGCAGCAACCCGTTCCAGTCCGGGCACATGCAACTGGTGCAGGACGATGCGGATGTTCTGCTGCAGGTTGATTCCAGCGGCTCAGGTTCGGGGTGGCAGACCATGCTGCGCCTTTCCAATGTTGATCTGAATACCTGGCAGTTTGACAATCTCAGCCCTGCTCTGGCGCGCAACGGCGTCGGCTTTTCAACGTCCTCGAACGGTGGTGAAGGCGACGACTACCTCTTCGGGACAGGTGAAACCGATGTCATCAGCGGCGGCGGCGGTGCCGATCGCGTGTTTGGCGATTGGGGTGCCGATGTTCTGAACGGCGAAGCAGGCGACGATCTGATCGACGGCGGTGAGGGCGCAGACCAACTGTTCGGCGGCGATGGCAACGATGTGTTTGGCGACAGCCCGGCATCCAATCTGGAACTGCGCGTAAACAAGCCGGTGAGCGTTGTGGGCGATGATAACGCAGACAATTACCGCCACCCGAATGATCGTGGCGATTTTCAGGATGGTGAAGTCGATACAATGACCGGCGGCGCAGGTGCCGACATTTACTATCTTGAATACAACAGCGACGGCAGCGTCGTCGACATTGTCACCGATTTTGATGTGAACGAGGACGTGATCGGCCTCGCCCGCTTGCTGGATCAGGGCTATTTCTCAAGCGGCAGCAATCCGTTTGAAAGCGGCACGCTTCAGGCCGTGCAGGACGGGGCGGATACCCTGATCCGCATGTATGGCTACCTTGATCTGGTGCGCCTGCAGAACGTTGATGCTGAAAGCCTTACTGCTGCGAACATCGACCTCGGCTTCCCGCTGGTGGGCGAGCCGCAGACCCTTACCGGCACGAATGAGAGTGAGTCCCTCTACGGCGGGTTCGGTCCGGACTCCATCGAGGCGCTGGCGGGTGACGACTATGTGGACGGCGGGATAGCCGCAGACTTCATCGAAGGCGGGCTGGGCGACGACAACCTCTATGGTGGCATTGGTAACGACATCATCCACGGTGGTGACGAAGGCGTCTACGTCTCGCCTTTGCCTGCCGATCTTACGGGCTATTTCGGCACGCTGAACAATGCGCTGGTCAATGGTCTGGGCGGCACCTCCGGCTTTGGCGAAGCAACCGTGGGGCGCAACGACGACGGCAGCTTCTTCCTCGAATTTCCTGCCGAGTTTGACGCGACCGACTGGATTGTTGAAGGAAACACCCTCAGCGGTTTTGGGCTGAGCAACAACGGGTCGGTCACGTTCAATGCGCTGACGATCTACCTGCTCCCCGCCGATCTCGATACGCGTTCAACCGGCGTTACCGCCAGTCCCGGAGGCAACAGCACCGGCAGCAACCTCGTCTGGTATGACTTCGACAGTGCCAGCAACACGATCAGCGTGACTTGGGACGATGTCGGGCGCTATTCATACGGCACTGTGCCGGTTGCAGCGCAGGCGCAGATCACTGCGCTTGGCGGCGGCGATTTCGATGTTGTCCTGCGGTATGAAGCGCAGGGTTTCTCGCTCGGCAATCCCTCTATCACCTTTGGCGGCACCACCTATTCGCTGCCGATAAACACTGGTCTCCATGTCACCAATGGCAACATTGGCCAGCCGGGCGTCTGGGCGTTCCAGATCCGCGATGGCATAGTGATTGGCCTGCCGACCAGTGGCGATGGCAATGATTATCTTGAAGGCGGCGACGGGAGTGACACGCTCTACGGCGGCACGGGCAGCGACTCGCTTTATGGCGGTGAGGGCCATGACGCGCTTTATGGCGGCGAGGGTAACGACAGTCTCTACGACTACAACGGCACCAACGCGTTCTACGGCGGCGACGGGGACGATTATCTTTCGTCGGAAAATGGCGTGTCGACCGTCGATGGTGGCGCCGGAAATGACAACGTCAACTACTACGCACCATACTACGGCGGCGGTGGCACGGAAGCTGCTATCTCGGCGTTTGCAGCAGTTGGCGATGAGACCGGCACGGTACTTGGCGGCGATGGCAACGATAACCTTCAGGTCTATGGCGGCTGGGTAGACGTCTATGGCGGCGCGGGTAACGACACTATTCGCACTTCCGGAGGTAGCGGGATAGTCGATGGCGGCGATGGTAACGATGTCTTCGAGCAAGTCGGCTATTCAGCGCAATCGCGCACATATACCGGCGGCGAAGGTGCTGACACGTATCAATATCGTGGCTTCGGTTATTCGAATGCGCCGGGCGTGGTCGTGGTCACCGATTTTGCCACCGGCCCGGAAGCCGACATCTTTGATCTGACCAATTTCGGATATCCGCCAAACTACGAAAGCGGCTCGAACCCCTTCGCAACCGGGCATCTGCGCCTTGAGCAGCAGGGTGACGACGTCGTCATTATGGGCGACTTTGATGGCGGAGACGGCACTGATTACGGCTTTGTCGAACTGGTGCGTTTCCAGAACCGTTTGGTCGGCGATTTCGTGCCCGAGAACTTCGGCGGCTTCGATCCTGCCGCGGATGAATCACTGAACGTCGTCGGAACCGAAAACAGCGACGAACTCTACGGTGGCGCAGCAGGCGATACGATCAGCGGTCTTGGTGGTGGAGACACCATCTATGGCGGAAACGGCCCTGATCAGATCGACGGTGGCGCCGGCTTCGACTACCTCTATGGCGGCAGCGGTGCCGACACTGTCCTCGCCGGAGAAGACGGTGCGCGGACTTACGGCGGTGAAGGCAATGACGCGGTCACAGGCAGCGACGCCTATGACGAGATCTACGGCGAAGGCGGCGACGACCAGATCGAAGCCGGAGCGACGGGCGACTATGTCGAAGGCGGTGCTGGCAGCGACACGATCACCGGCGGTGATGGCGATGACACGCTGATCGGCGGCTCCAATTCGGGCGGTGGAGCAGATGGCGGCGACACCATCTATGGCGGCGCAGGCAATGACTCGATCTTCCTCGATCACGCCTACTATGGCGGCGGAGACAGCGGCAGCGACGTGGTCGAAGCTGGCGAGGGTAACGATACCATCGTTCTGCGCGCCTATGCTTCAAGCACCAGCAACGACAGCGGCACCGATCAGGTCGATGGCGGCGCAGGCGCGGATACGTTCGTGCAAGTGGGCGTCGGCTCAGGAATTGCCACGCTGACCGGCGGTGAAGACATCGACACTTATCAAGTCGGCATGCCGGGCAGCGGCTCCAGCGCCGACGTCGTGACAGACTTTGTAGCGGGTGAAGGCGGAGACCGGATCGACTTTGGCGCGCTTTCTTTCAGCGGGCTTACTGGTGACGAAAGCCCGTTCACCAACGGCTACCTGCGTTTCGTGCAGGACGGTGCCGATACGCTGTTCGAATACGATTCCAGCGCTTCGGGCAACTGGGTCACGCTCATGCGGCTCGAAGGCGTCGACGCCACGAATCTGACTCGCGCAAACTTGGCGCAGAACTGGTCGCCCGATGGCCTTGGTGTCACCATTGACGATGATGAAAACGGCAACACGCTCAGCGGCACTAACGATGGCGATACGATCCTCGGCAATGGCGGGAACGACGTTATCTATGGCGCTGGCGGGGGAGATCAGATTGATGCCGGCGCAGGCATCGACACAGTCTATGGCGGATCGGGCGCTGACACGATCATCGGTGGCAGCGATACCGGCTACCTCTACGGCGAAGCAGGCAACGACACCATCGATGGTGGCGCGGCAGCCGACGACATTCGTGGCGGCGAAGGCAATGACGTGGTCCGCGGCGGCGAAGGAGCCGACACGCTGGAGAACTATTACGGCGGCGGCGGAGACGATGAAGTCTCTGGCGGGGGCGGTGATGACGTCATCTACCTCAGCTACGGCGGGGCAGACTACGGCACCGACACCGTCGATGGCGGTGCAGGCGACGACCAGATCCGCGACGTCAGCGCGGGCGCAGGGTTCACCACTGTAACCGGCGGCGAAGGGCGCGACACTTACGTCTTCACGTACCTGTCCACCAGCTATGCCGTGGATGCGGTCACCGATTTCCAGACTGGCCCGGGCGGCGATCTGCTTGATTTCTCGTCAGTTTCTTTCTCGAACCTGCCATCCAACCGCAATCCCTTCGTCACCGGGCACATCCGCCTTGTGGCAGACGGTGCGGACACGCTCGTCCAGTACGATCAGGACGGAGCAGCTGGCTCAGACGCGAACTTCTTCACGATCCTGCGTCTGGAAGGCGTAGCGCCCGAGGATCTGACCCGCGACAATTTCACGCAAGGCTATTCGCCTGACGGGGCAGGCATCATCATCAACGACGGCGAAACCGGCAATACCCTGAACGGCACGCC
>NZ_JAUYRV010000045.1 GCF_030696665.1 Novosphingobium sp. | reverse complement strand
GAGCGAAGTCGAGACACATTTGCACGGTGTCTCGACTTCGCTCGACACGAACGGACGGGCAGATTACCCCTCTTCCGAAGAATACACCGGCAAACCCAACCGCCAGTAAATCGCCGCCCCGCGCAGGCCAAAGCCCGCCAGCGCCGCCACCGGCCAGACAACCGCATTTGCCAGCCCCAGCGCTGCGCCGCCCGCACAAATCAGCGAAGCCAACGCCCCCGCCGTCACATAAAGCTCGGGGCGCATCAGGATCGAGGGCCTGCCCGCCAGCACGTCGCGGATGATCCCGCCCACGCAGCCGGTGATCACCCCCATCAACACCGCAGGCACCGGCGGCACGCCAAACGCCAGCGCCTTGGCCGTGCCCAGCACCGCATAAGCGCCAAGGCCCGCTGCGTCGGCCCATTCCAGCACCGGCTTGTTCCACCAACGGTTCGGCGTGAACCATGCGACGAGTGCGATGCCCAGACACACCGGCGCAACCCACGGATCACGCACCCAGAACACCGGCGCACCAATCAGCAAATCGCGCACCGATCCGCCGCCCACGCCGGTCACCAGCGCAAAGAACGCCATCGTCACGAACGTCTGCCGCAATTGTGCCGCCAGCAGCGCACCTGTCAGCGCGAACACGGCAATACCTGCCAGATCGAGCAACTGTGGAATAGCGGGTGTCATCGCGGCATCATGGCGGCCATCCGCAATCCGGGCAACAATGCGCGCTGCTGGTGGAACAGCGCCATGTCATTGCCGCATTGGGCCATGATCAGGCCGGTGCGCGGCTCGATCATCGCTTCGGCATACCAGCGCGTGTTCGACCCGTTGTGCCACAGGCTGCCGTCGGGATCGACGAACCAGCCCATCGCCATCTGGCTGCCAAAGCGCGGCATGTGCAATTCACGCCAGCTTTCCGGGCGGAGCAGGGCGGGCTTGTCGCGGTGCGTGCGCAGCCAAGCGGCCAGATCGGCCAGCGTCATGTGCAATCCGCCCGCAGGCGCCATCGCGGCGGGGTTGTCGGCATAGACCGGCTTGCCCGCGTCATGGCCCCACGGCTGGTCGAAGCTGCCTGCCGATCCCGGCGGGCCGAAGCCTGCGCTGGCAAGGTCCAGCGGGTCCAGTACCTCGCGCCGCAGCAGCGCTTCCCACGAAAGGCCGGTTGCCTCCTCCAGCATCCGGGCTGCCAGCACGTAGCCTGCGTTGGAATAGATATAGGCGGTGCCGGGCCGGGCCACCGGCTTCATCTTCAGCGCCAGTTGGGCAAACTTGCGGCGGCTGGCGCGCGCATCAGCCTCGCGCGTACCGGGTTCGTATTGGGGCATTGCGAAAAGCGCATCCAGCGGAATGTCCTTGGGCAGACCGGCGTGGTGGCTGAGCAATTCAACCGCTGTAAGCGCGCGATAGCGGCGCGGCACATCGGGCAGCACTTTGCCCATCGGCGTATCCCAGCCGATCACGCCTGCCTCTACGGCACGGGCAAAAAGCGTGGCGGTGAACGATTTGGTGATCGATCCCAGATGCCATGTGTCGCGCGTGGTCACCGGCTCGGCATGGCCCACGGCGCGCAGGCCATCAGCCAGGAACACCGGCGGCCTTGCACCGGCCTGCCACATCACCGCCATGCCCGGCGTGCCGACCGCGCGGCGAATGCCCGCCAGCGTGGCGGCGGACATCGGCAGGGCGAGCAGCTCTTCCAGCGTCATCTCCCGCCGCTGCGCCGCGATCCGGCCCGGAAGCAAGCCCCCGGCCGCCAGCGCGGCTACAACGATGCGGCGGGTGATCCGCACGGGATTACTCGCCGATCAGCGCTTCCAGCTTTTTCTTCAGCGCCAGAATGCGTTCGGCCGCTTCGGTGAAGGTCTTCACGTCTTCACGGTTGTTGTTCCCGCGTGCTTCCTTGGCCGCTTCGACATAGCCTTCCATGTCGGCATCCATCGCATCGATCAGGATTTCGATTTCGTCTTCGGTCAGGGTCAGCTTGATGGCCATTGCGGCGCTCCTTCGATTCAAAGCCTGCGGTTACCGCCGGGAGCGGCGGGGCACAAACAAAAGGTGCCCGCAATTATGCTTTCGTGGCGAAGAAGATCACGTGCTGCAGCGGAGTCTTGTCCGGACGCGGAGCTTCGCCCGCTTCGACATTGACGACCTCCACGGTGAAGCCGGTCTTTTCCAGCAGCGCCACAAACGTTTCGTCCCGGAACGCCGACCACACTGCCAGAATGCCGCCGGGGCTGAGCGCGCGTGAAGCGGCTTCGAGGCCGTTCTGGGAATAGAGCCAGTCGTTGACACTGCGGGTCAGTCCTTCGGGGCCATTGTCCACATCAAGCAGGATCGCGTCATAGCCGCCGCGCGCCGCATCGATCAGCATGGCCACATCATCGTGGACCAGTTGCACGCGCGGATCGTCAAGACATCCGGCGGTAATCCGGTGCATTGCCCCGCGCGCCCACGCGACGATTTCGGGCACGATTTCGGCAACCGTGACGCTGGCGCTGCTGTCCAGCACGGCAAGCGCGGCCCGCAGCGTGAAGCCCAGGCCGTAGCCGCCGATCAGCAATTGCGGTGCGGGGCGTGCGCCCAGCCGCTCGCACGTCATCACCGCAAGCGCCACTTCCGAGGCGCAGACGTCGGTGCTCATCAGTTCGTTACGGTCGAGCAGGATGACGAAATCATCGCCATTGCGCACCAGCCGCAGCCGCGCGCCATTGGGCACGCGGGCAGTATCGATCAGTTCATCGCCATCTTCCAGTTCCCACATCGGGGGCGGAGTGGCGGGGGAATTGTTTGCGGGGTGCTGGGCCAGCTGGGCGTCTGCCAACGCCTACTTCTTCCGCGCCTTGCGGGCGGCATAGCGTGCGTCACGCTCGGCCTTGCGCTGGGCTTCGAGTTCCTCGTCGCTCGGCGGCGGAGGAACGTTGGCCTTCTCTTCGGCAATGCGTGCTTTTTCGGCCAATTCCTCATCGCGGCGCTGCTTGGCGGCGGCGCGCTTTTCAGCTTCGGCCTTTTCCTTGGCTTCGGCCTTGGCAATGCGCTCTGCCAGCACAGCCGGATCGACGGGGGCCTTGGCCTTGGCCTTCAGCGCCTCAATCGCCTTTGCACGCGCATTGGCCGAAGCATCGCGCCGCGCGTCAAGTCCGGGTTCCTTGTATCCTGCCATCTTGGTCGTCAGTCTTTCTGTCGTTCATCGGGCCGGGCAAGGATGCGCCCGGTCCGCCGCCTGTGTGAATATGGTCAGGCGCTGGAGAGAGGGTGACCCGCGTGGGGCGCGAGGCCTTGCTGCGTGTCGTCCGTTCTGCACGCAGGCCTGACCGCACGTTGGGCGACATCGGTCAGCCTGCCCGCTAGCAGGGCAGGGGCCGCTTGTCACGCCGCAAGAACAAGCCTGCGATTCCAAACGAAAAGGGCCGCCCCGAAGGACGGCCCTTTGCTTGCGTTCGATTGCGCGCCAATCACATATGGATCGGCTTGCCCGTCACCGCCATCGCCGCTTCCTTCAGCGCTTCCGAATGGGTCGGGTGCGCGTGGCAGGTGTAGGCAATGTCTTCGCTCGTTGCGCCGAATTCCATCGCCTGCGTGGCCTGCGCGATCATCGTTCCGGCAACCGAAGCGATGCACCACACGCCCAGCACGCGGTCGGTCTTGGCGTCGGAAATGACCTTCACAAAGCCGTCCGGCTCATGGTTGGTCTTGGCGCGGCTGTTGGCGAGCATCGGGAACTTGCCGACCTTGATCTCGCCGCGTTCCTTCGCGGCTTCCTCGGTGAGGCCTACGCCTGCGAATTCAGGGAAGGTGTAAACCACACCGGGGATCAGGTCGTGATTAACGATCCCGGTCAGGCCCGCGATGTTCTCGGCCACAGCAATGCCTTCGTCCTCGGCCTTGTGCGCCAGCATCGGGCCGGGGATCACGTCGCCAATGGCCCAGACGCCCGGAACCTTGGTGGCAAAGTCATGATCGGTCTCGATCTGCCCGCGCGCGTTCAGTTCCAGCCCGATCTTGTCGAGGCCAAGGCCATCGACATTGGGCCGACGTCCGATGGCCACCAGCACGCAATCGGCCTCAATGGTCGAAGCCTCGCCGCCTTTCGATGGCTCGACGCTCAGCGTCGCGGTCTTGCCGCTGACGGACACGCCGGTCACCTTAGTGCCCAGCTTCAGGTCCATGCCTTGCTTCTTGAAAATCTTGGCGGCTTCCTTGCGCACATCGCCGTCCATGCCGGGCAGCAACTGGTCGAGGAATTCGACCACGGTAACCTTCGCACCCAGACGCCGCCAGACCGAGCCAAGTTCCAGCCCGATCACGCCGCCACCGATCACCACCATGTGGTTCGGCACGCGATCCAGCGCCAGTCCACCGGTGCTGTCCACGATCACGCCAGCATCGTTATCCACCGTCACACCGGGAAGCGGCGTTACGCTCGAACCCGTGGCGATCACCACGTTCTTGGCGCTGACCTTCTGGCCGGCCACGGTCACGCTGTGCGCGTCTTCGAAGTTGGCGTAACCCTTCAGCCAGGTCACCTTGTTCTTCTTGAACAGGAACTCGATGCCACCGGTAAGGCTTTTCACCGAATCCAGCTTCTGCGCCTGCATCGCTGTCAGGTCGAGCGTCACCGGCCCGGTCTTGATGCCATAAGTGTCGAACGTGCCATTCACCGCCTCGTCGAACTTCTCCGACCCGTGCAGCAGCGCCTTTGAAGGGATGCACCCGACGTTGAGGCACGTCCCGCCCAGCGTTTCGCGCCCTTCGGCACAGGCCACTTTCAGCCCCAGCTGCGCCGCACGGATCGCCGCAACATAACCGCCGGGACCGGCACCGATGACAAGAACGTCGTAATCGTATTCAGCCATTTTCGGCCTCCGTTGCGCGACCATGCTTCGACAAGCTCAGCATGAGCGGCACTTAGCAATCAAACCACTTGGGCTATCAAACCACTTCGTCATTCCCGCGAAGGCGGGAATCCAGCGCGCGACCGCCGGAACTGGATTCCCGCCTTCGCGGGAATGACGAAGGTCTTTTTACAAATCACAAATCGATCAACAACCGCGTCGGATCCTCGATCGCTTCCTTGATCGTCTTGAGCGCCGTCACAGCCTCGCGCCCATCAATGATGCGATGGTCGTATGACAGGGCAATGTACATCATCGGGCGCACCACGATCTGCCCATTACGGACGACCGGGCGGTCCTCGATGCGGTGCAGGCCCAGCACGGCCGACTGCGGCGGATTGATGATCGGGGTGGACATAAGCCCGCCGAACACGCCGCCGTTCGAAATGGTGAAGGTGCCACCCGCCATATCGGCCATCGTCAGCGTGCCATCGCGCGCGGCCTTGCCATAGTTGGCGATGGACTTTTCGATGTCGGCAAAGCTCATCTTGTCGACATTGCGCACCACCGGCACGACCAGCCCGTTGGGGGCCGAGACGGCGACGGAAATGTCCACATAGTCGAAATAGACGATCTCATCGCCCTGGATCTGGCCGTTGACCGAAGGGAAGTCCTTCAGCGCCAGCACCGATGCCTTGGCGAAGAATGACATCAGGCCAAGCTTCACGCCGTGCTTCTTTTCGAACACGTCCTTGTACTTGGCGCGGGCTTCCATCACCGCGGTCATGTCCACGTCGTTGAACGTGGTGAGCAGGGCGGCGGTGTCCTGCGCGCTCTTCAACCGCTTGGCGATGGTCTGGCGCAGGCGCGTCATCTTCACGCGCTCTTCGTTGCGACCCGCTGCGGGCGCAGCAACTGCGGCAACCGGGGCCGAAACTGCCGGAGCAGGCGCGGCCTGCTTGGCCTGTGCCGCAGCCATCACGTCTTCCTTGGTCAGGCGGCCGTCCTTGCCGGTGCCCTTTACGCTCGAAGGATCGATGCCGTATTCCAGCACTGCCCGGCGTACCGAAGGCGAAAGCGCAGCAGCCTCACCCGCAGGTGCAGCAGCGGGAGCAGCTGCTGGTGCCGGAGCTTCCGACGCCGATGCAGGCGCAACCGGTGCCTCGGTGCGCAGGGCAGGGGCCTGTGCGCCCGCCGCCGCTACGCTATCCTCGATCAGCGCGAGCAGTGCGCCTACCGAAACCGTATCGCCCTCGTTCGCCGCAAGCGCACCCATCACGCCAGCAGCAGGCGCGGGAACTTCAACCGCAACCTTGTCGGTCTCAAGGCTGACAATCGGCTCGTCCAGCGCCACGGCCTCGCCGGGCTTCTTCAGCCACTGGCCAACGGTTGCTTCGCTGACGCTTTCACCCAGCGTCGGGACTTTTACTTCAATCGACATATCGTACTTCCTTGGGGAGAAGGAAAATCAGTTCTTCTTCTGGCGACGGATTTCACCGCGGACCGAGAGGCTCAGCGCATCAGCCACCAGCGCGCCCTGCTCGCTGGCGTGACGGCTGGCGAGGCCCGTTGCGGGCGATGCCGCAGCGGCACGTCCCGCATAGCGCGCGCGCGCAACCTTGCTCTTGGCGGCTTTCAGCGATTCCTCGATCATCGGTTCAACGAAGAACCACGAACCGTTGTTGCGCGGCTCTTCCTGGCACCAGACCACTTCTTCCAGATTGGTCATGCGCGAAAGGCGCAGGGCCAGCGGATCGCCGGGGAAGGGGTAAAGCTGTTCAAGCCGGATGATCTGCGTATCGGTCACGCCCGCTTCGTTGCGCGCCTCGATCAGGTCATAGGCGACCTTGCCCGAACACAGCACAACCCGCTTGGTATCCTTGTCCGCCGAACCATTGGTGTCCGACAGGATGCGCATGAAGTGGCCGTCACCGATGAAGTCCGAAGCGACCGACTTTGCCAGCGGGTGGCGCAGCAGGCTTTTGGGCGTCATGATGACCAACGGCTTGCGGAACGGACGGTGCATCTGCCGGCGCAGCACGTGGAAGTAATTCGCCGGTGTGGTGATGTTGCACACCTGGATGTTGTCTTCGGCGCAAAGCTGCAGGAACCGCTCAGGCCGCGCCGACGAATGCTCCGGCCCCTGGCCTTCATACCCGTGCGGCAGCAGCATGACCAAGCCATTGGCGCGCAGCCACTTGGCTTCGGATGCGGCAATGTACTGGTCGATCACGATTTGCGCGCCGTTGGCAAAGTCGCCAAACTGCGCTTCCCACAGCACAAGGCTTTTGGGATCAGCGCTGGCATAGCCATATTCGAAGCCCAGCACGCCATATTCCGAAAGCGTGGAATCCAGCACTTCAAACGTGCCGTGCGGCAGCGTTTTCAGCGGAACGTACTTGCGCTCGTCGGTCTGATCGACCCACACCGCGTGACGCTGGCTGAACGTGCCGCGCCCGCAGTCCTGCCCCGAAAGGCGAACACCGTAACCCTCGGTCACAAGGCTGCCAAACGCCAGCGCTTCACCGGTCGCCCAGTCAAAGCCCTGTCCGCTGCTGAACATCTCGCGCTTGGCGTCAATCACGCGGCCCAGCGTCTTGTGGACGGTGAGGTCAGCCGGAACCGAGGTCAGCGTGCGGCCAAGGCTGTCAAACAGCTTCTGGTCGATGCCGGTCGGCACGTTGCGGCGCGCGGTAACGGGATCGGCCGGCTTGTTCAGGCCCGACCATCTGCCGCCAAACCAGTCAGCCTCGTTGGCCTTGTAGCCCTTCGAAGCCTCGAATTCCTTTTCGAGCGCGGCCACGAAATGGCTTTCCACTTCGCCCTTGTGGTTCGCGTCGATCACACCTTCGGCTACGAGCCGCTTGGAATAGACCTCGCTCACACCCGGATGCTTGCGGATTTTCGCATACATCAGCGGCTGCGTGAATGAAGGCTCATCGCCCTCGTTGTGGCCAAAGCGGCGATAGCACCACATATCGATCACGATATCGCGGCCAAACTTCTGTCGGTAATCAATCGCCAGCTTGCAGGCGAACGTCACCGCTTCCGGATCATCGCCATTGATGTGCAGGATCGGGGCCTGCACGCCCTTGGCCACGTCCGACGGATAGGGCGATCCGCGCGAGAACTGCGGGCTGGTGGTAAAGCCGATCTGATTGTTGATGATGAAGTGGATGCAACCACCGGTGTTGTAACCTTTGACGCCCGAAAGGCCAAAGCACTCCCACACGATGCCTTGCCCTGCAAAGGCCGCATCGCCGTGGATCAGCACCGGCAGCACCTGCTTGTGCCGTGCGTTCGGCCCAACATCGTCGCCGATGTCATCACGGAACACCTGCTGCGCGCGGACCTTGCCGAGCACGACCGGGTCTACCGTTTCAAGGTGCGAAGGGTTTGGCACAAGGCTCATGTGAACCTTGATCCCGTCAAATTCGCGGTCGGTGCTCGTGCCGAGGTGATACTTCACGTCGCCCGATCCGCCCACGTCCTGCGGGTTGGCCGTGCCGCCCGAAAATTCGTGGAAGATCACGCGGTAAGGCTTTGCCATCACGTTGGCCAGCACGTTCAAGCGGCCACGATGGGCCATGCCGTAAACGATCTCGCGCACGCCCAGCTGGCCGCCGTACTTGATGATCGCTTCCAGCGCCGGGATCATCGATTCGCCGCCATCAAGGCCAAAGCGCTTGGTGCCGACGTACTTCTTGCCGAGGAACTTTTCGTACTGCTCACCACGCACCACGGCAGCAAGGATCGCCTTCTTGCCGTTGGGGGTGAAATCGACAGATTTGTCGCCGCCTTCGATGCGCTCCTGGATGAAGCGGCGCTCCTCCACGTCGGCGATGTGCATGTATTCAAAGCCGATGTGGCCGCAATAGTTGGCGCGCAGGATCGCCACCAGCTCGTTCAGCGTCGCCCATTCAAGGCCCAGCACGCCACCGATATAGACCTTGCGGTTCATGTCGGCTGCGGTGAACCCGTGGTATTCGGGCGAGATGTCGGCGGGCAGCTTCTGGCGGGCCAGGCCCAGCGGATCGAGGTCTGCGGCCAGATGCCCGCGCACACGATAGGTGCGGATCAGCGTCATCGCGCGGATAGAATCCATCGCGGCCTGCTGCAGCGCGGCTTCATCCAGCGGCGCACCCGCCTTCTTCGCGGCCTCCTTGATGGCAACTTTCATCGCCATCGGGTCCATCGCCTGCGTCAGGTCATCGCCCGAGGCAGCATCGGTGATCGGCCAGCGCTTGCTTGCCCACGAAGGGCCGGGCTGCGGTCCTTCCTGCGAAGGATCAACGTCGAATTCGTGCAGTTCAGAACCCATTACCAACTCCTTGTCCCCCCGGGGAGGATGGGGGCTTCGGACAAAACGCAATTCACCTGACCCAATTCAAACCGCTCCCCCGCGAAGGCGGGGGCCTCAGGTGACGGTGAAACCGGCACCCCCGCGAAGGCGGGGGCCTCAGGCCGCATAAAGCGCCCTCGAAAGCCAACACTCCGTAACACCACCGAGGTCCCCGCCTTCGCGGGGCCGCACGCTTTCCTTGCTCCTTACGCAACCTCAAAGAGAAGCTGCTCAAGGCATCAGGCCATCTTCAAACAGATCCCGCCAATCCGGGTTCCGCTCTTCGATGCGGGCGACCTTCCACGCCCGGTTCCACTTCTTCATCCGGTGTTCAAACGTCCGCGCATCTTCGATGCTGTCGAACCTCTCGCACCAGACCAACCGTTCGCAGTTGTAATCCCGGGTAAACCCCGGAACTGCCCGGCTCCGGTGCTGGGCGATCCTCTGCGAGAGGTCGCTCGTAACACCGATGTACAAAACTCCTCCCGGCTTGTTCGTCAGTATGTAGACGTAGCCGGGCTTCATTTGTTCAAAACCGCGCCTCAAAAACTGCTGCTCCCCCGCGAAGGCGGGGGCCTCAGGCGTTTTACGCTGATGTTCCGTAAACCTCCTGAGGTCCCCGCCTGCGCGGGGACGCACAAGATTTTGAGTTAGACGCGCTCTTTCAGCACTTCAGCCAGCGTTTCGCCCAGCAGTGAAGGCGATGACGAGACCTTGATCCCAGCTGCTTCCATGGCTGCGATCTTGCTGTCTGCATCGCCCTTGCCGCCCGAAACGATGGCGCCGGCGTGGCCCATGCGGCGGCCCGGAGGTGCTGTGCGGCCTGCGATGAAGCCGGCCATCGGCTTCTTGCGGCCACGCTTGGCTTCGTCGATCAGGAACTGCGCGGCCTGCTCTTCAGCGTCACCACCGATTTCACCGATCATGATGATCGACTTGGTCGCTTCGTCGGCCAGGAACAGTTCCAGCACGTCGATGAAGTTGGTGCCGTTCACCGGGTCACCGCCGATGCCGACAGCCGTGGTCTGGCCAAGGCCGATGTTCGAGGTCTGGAACACCGCTTCATAAGTCAGCGTGCCCGAGCGCGAAACGACGCCCACGGTGCCTTCCTTGAAAATCGAACCCGGCATAATGCCGATCTTGCACTGGTTCGGCGTCAGCACGCCGGGGCAGTTCGGCCCGATCAGGCGGCTCTTCGAACCGACCAGCGCGCGCTTCACCTTCACCATGTCCATCACCGGGATACCCTCGGTGATGCACACGATCAGTTCCATCTCGGCATCAATGGCTTCGAGGATCGAATCAGCAGCGAACGGCGGCGGCACGTAGATGCACGATGCAGTAGCGCCTGTTGCGTGGCGGGCTTCGGCCACGGTGTTGAAGTTGGGCAGGCCGATATGCGTCGTGCCGCCCTTGCCGGGGGTAACGCCGCCAACCATTTGCGTGCCGTATGCCAGCGCCTGTTCGGTATGGAACGTGCCGGTGGCACCGGTCATGCCCTGCGTGATGACCTTGGTATTCTTGTCGACGAGAATGCTCATGGCTTGTCGATCTCCACAGTTTGCGCCTTCAGCATCACACCGGAAATCGGCATGGCCATCGGCAACGTTGTTCCTTGCGCCAGATGCGCGGCTTCAAATTCACTCTGGCCGGTGACCATTCCCGGATTCCACGTTGCGATCGTGAAACCGGCAATCGGCTCCTTCCTGCTCTCGGCTCCGCGGCCCATGAAGGCAACCAGTGCGTCGTCCGACAGTGGAAGGGCGGCGGTAAAGTCATACATCCGGCAGCCCTTGGCGGTGGCTCCGTCCAGTTTTGCGCCCGATATTGCGAGGTAAAGCTCGCGCCCGGCCACATCACGACGCAGCAGACTGCCTTTTAGCATGGTGATGTCGTCGCTCTTGCCGGCCATTTCCTCGCCAAAACGGACAAGGCGTCCGCCAGGTGTAGTGTCGTCGACCGGTATCTCGGTCCAGCCCTGCGCCACAGCCATATCGCGAGCCTTGCCGAAATCGGCAAAGCTGCTGCATGCGCCGCGGAAAGCGGACAGAACCTGTTCGCCCGGATAGGCTTGCGCACTGTCGCCAGTGGCGGCCCCTGCGGATGCAGAGCCAGCCACCAGCGCAGCTATCGCAATGATCTTTGCGATCACGCGTGCAAAAACCGGGCGAACGGCTTGGTTCACACCAGGCTCGGGTCAATGCCCTTGCAGGCTTCCAGCAATTCCTTGACCGCGTCGACCGAAACCTGAAGGCCAGCCTTCGAGGCATCGTCGAGTTCGATCTCGATAACCTTTTCCACGCCGCCCGCACCGATCAGCACCGGCACGCCAACGTAAAGCCCGTCAACGCCGTACTGGCCTTCGACGTATGCGGCGCAAGGCAGGATGCGCTTCTGGTCGTTGAGGTACGCCTCAGCCATCGCGATGCCCGAAGCGGCAGGAGCGTAGAACGCCGAACCGGTCTTGAGCAGGCCG
The DNA here is from genome assembly GCF_030696665.1 of Novosphingobium sp. GTDB lineage: Bacteria > Pseudomonadota > Alphaproteobacteria > Sphingomonadales > Sphingomonadaceae > Novosphingobium. The sequence continues at coordinate 19,241 of NZ_JAUYRV010000045.1, read as the reverse complement.
ACGATCTCGCCGCCGCCCGAACGGGTGCGCTGCACGATCGCGTCGATGTTTTCCTGCGAAGACAGGCCCATCTTGACGAGATCGGGCACCGGAATGCCGTTGACGGTCGAATACTGGGTCACCGGCACCATCGTATCGCCGTGGCCGCCGAGCACGAACGTGTTCACGTCGCGGATCGAAACGCCGAATTCCCAAGCAAGGAACGTGGAGAAGCGCGCCGAATCGAGCACGCCTGCCATGCCGACAACCTTGTTGTGCGGCAGGCCCGAAAATTCGCGCAGCGCCCACACCATCGCGTCGAGCGGGTTGGTGATGCAGATGACGAATGCGTCAGGCGCGTTGGCAGCGATGCCTTCGCCCACGGCCTTCATCACCTTCAGGTTGATGCCCAGCAGGTCGTCGCGGCTCATGCCCGGCTTGCGGGCGACACCGGCGGTCACGATGATAACATCGGCACCGGCAATGTCGGCGTAGTCGTTCGAACCGGTGATCTTGGCGTCAAAGCCTTCGACCGGGCCACACTGCGACAGGTCGAGCGCCTTGCCCTGCGGCACGCCTTCGACCACGTCGAACAGGACGATGTCGCCCAGTTCCTTCTGGGCGGCGAGGTGGGCGAGTGTGCCCCCGATATTGCCTGCGCCGATCAGCGCAATCTTCTTGCGTGCCATGCTCTACGGTCCTTTCCCGTTCGCGGGGACAAGCATACAGATGCCAGCAGAGCTTTCGCCCAAGTCCTCCCGTGCCCCGCGAGACAGGAAAGTTCTGGCAGAATGAATCGGCCACTAAGCGGGTGTGCAGACGAATGCAACCGCGAAAAACAGCTAGTTTCCGGGTTTTTGTGATATGAGTTCGCAATAGCAATACTGTGCGGATTTCAACCTTCTTTCAATCCGCTCCCCCGCGCAGGCGGGGGCCTCAGGAGGTTTACTGAGAGGTTGCGTAACACGCCTGAGATCCCCGCCTTCGCGGTGACGCAGTGCTTGAAAACAAAAAAGCCCCGGCGTTTCCACCGGGGCTTCGTTGTTGTTTTCCTCTCCGCAAACCTGTTGTGCGTCAGCTGCTCCGCCGTGTCTTGAAATCGCGCGCCATGCGCCGGTCCAGAATGCGGCACACCTCAAGCCAGAACTGGCCGCGCTCTGCATCGCCATTGGCATCGGCAATCACTGCTGCATCACGCGCCCGCGCCGCCGCCGAAAAGCCATGCGCCGCAAACAGGCGCAACGCGCTGTCCAGCGCCGCGTCCTGCTGCTGCCACGAGCCGGTCCAGTCCTCGGCATTGTCGTTCACCGCGCGCAGATGCCGCCCCAGAACGGGCCGCGCCATGCACGGGGAAATTATGCCATATCGAGGGGCAAATCGCACCATAACCAGTCGTTTCTCCTCAGCGGCCCGGGCGCAACGCCGAACCGCTCTCCACAGCCACCTCTCTACGCCGTGCGGGCTAAGAGTGTGTTCTATGACAGGGTAAAGGAACCGGTAATCACCTTATACGAGAGTGGCTTGCGACGAGCTGCGCAGAACCCTCACGCCCCCGGTTGCGCAATCCACTGGCTTGCGCCTTCATGCCCCGGCAGCACCGAACCGCTGCCCGAAGCCGGAGCCTCACCACGCGGAGCCGTACCGCCCGGTGCAATCAGCCCCGGAAGGCCCTGCGCCCGGAACACCGCATCGCCGCCACGCTGCAGCAGCGGCGCGGTATAGGCAGGCGCTGGGGCAGCAACGGTCGTAGCCGCCGCAATCTTCCCCGCCTCGAACGCCTTTTCCAGCGCCAGAGGATCGGCAATGTCGGCGGGCGAGGGCGTCCACGTGCGCGGATGCGGCGCGGCAATCGGCTCGCTCCCGCCATAGCGCGCGGTAAAGGCCGATGGCTTTCCGGCTGCGCCCGCCCAGTTGTAGAACCGGTGCGCGCCGATTGTGCCGATGAAGGCAAGGCTCGGCGCCCAGTACGGATGCACCGCCGTGGTATGATAATGCGTCGCCAGCCCCACCGGCGCGTAGACATTCCCGGCCAGCGCATCGGCCGCCACGCGCCGCGCGCGGTCCCAGAACGCCTTCATCGGCTTGCGCGCCAGCGATCCGTCACACGCAAACGAGAACTGGCACGAGGGCCGCTCCGATCCCTGATAGACCACGCCGCACACCGTGTTCGGCCACGCTGGATGCGCCACACGGTTCAGCACCACTTGCGCCACCGCGCGCTGTCCCGCGTCCGGCTCGCTCGCCGCTTCGTAGTAGATCGCTGTCGTCAGGCACTGCAAAGCGCGCCAGCGGTCTTCGGTCGTCCCGGTCGCCAGTATTGGGCGGGCCGAACCGATGTCCGCATCGCTTTTGCTCTGGTCCCACTGGGCCTGCGCCTCGGTAGCCTCGATCAGCCCACTTTCCTGCGTGTCGAGCCAGTAGAACGCCGACCCCGGAAAGCTGTCACCCCCACGCTCGAACGGTTGCAGCCCGGCCATCTGCACCCGCGCCGTCGCCGCTTGAACCCCGCCCGGTTCGCCCCAGCCTATCGGCCCCAGCACCGTCGCCAGCAGCCCGAACATCACCACGCCTGCCACCCGCTGCCGCAGCACCGAAGGCCCGCGCAAGGCCCGCCGGATCGAGCGCATGTCGCGTCGCCGCACGCGCGCTGCAAAATCGCGCGGGGCATGTTCGCTCACAGGCTCCACCACCACTGGACGCACAGCAGCCTTCACCACCCGCGCATTTGCGGGCAGCTCAAACGGCCGATAGGCGATGTCCAAAGGCATGGTGGCGGTAAAAATCCCGGTAATTCCCTGTCCCGCTAATCCTTTGTCCGTGCGGGCGCATCCGCACATTTCCCGCTGTCCCGATGCGGCACATCCCCCTTCGATCCGGTTAACCGCCCAATCCCGACCTGTCCCAAAGTGCATGGCCGCTCTTGCAGCGCAGCAAAGTTCCCGCTAGTTCCGCCGCCGACGCCAACGGTGCCCCGTCAAACGGGCTAAGAGGGAAGCCGGTTCAAATCCGGCGCTGCCCCCGCAACTGTAACCGGATAGCGCGTTGCCTGATTGTGCCACTGGTGCCGGATTCGATCCCGGCGCTGGGAAGGCGGGCAACACGCGATGACCCGGGAGCCAGGAAACCTGCCACTGGTTGTCGTTCCGCGGCCGGGCGGGGTGTACCGGGCGCACGCGAAGAGGCGCGCCAGTTTGATGGCCCAGCGCTCCTCCCGCCAAGAACGGCAGTAACCGTTCGTGGCCGGGAGTCCGTTTTGTGAAGAAGTACCTGCTTTCTGTATCGGTCCTTGCTTTTGCGTCAACCGCCTTCGCACAGGACGTTGATGACATCATGATCGGCCCGGATCGTCTCCGCGCCGACGCCATCACCGTCATCGCCACCGGCAGCGAAACCCCGCTCAGCCGCCTCGGCCAGCCTGTCACCGTCATTACCGCCGACGAAATCCAGTCGATCCAAGGCCCCGACATCACCCGCGTCCTCGAACGCGTCCCCGGCCTTACCATCACCCGCAACGGCGGCCCCGGCAGCTTCACCGGCGTGCGCCTGCGCGGCTCGGACGCTGAACAAGTCCTCGTCCTGGTCGATGGTGTCCGCCTCGAAGATGTCTCGGCACCTGCCGCAGGCTTCGATTTCGGCACGCTCACCCCCGGCGGCGTGGAGCGGATCGACGTGCTGCGCGGCTCCAACTCGGTCGTCTGGGGCAGCGCGGCCATCGGTGGCGTCATCGCCATCCAGTCGCGCGATCTGAACGGCGTGGAAGCTTCTGCCGAATATGGCGCGAACGAAAGCTGGACGGCAGACGCTGCCGCCGGCCTCTCGTCAGACCGCGCCGCGCTGACCCTAAACGGCGGCTACACCCGCACCGATGGCATTTCGTCTGCCGCCATCGGCACTGAACCTGATGGCTTCCGCCAGTGGCGCATCGGCGGTCGCGGTCGCCTGAACCTCACAGATCAGCTCGCCGTCGTCGCCACTGCCCGCTATGCCGACAGCCGCACGGACATCGATGGCTTCGCCGCCCCCACTTTCACTTTCGGCGACACCCCCGAATATCAGGACACCCGCCAGGCCTCGGGCCGCGTGGGCCTGCGCTATGTTTCCGAAGCGCTCACCCTCAACACCGGCTTCGCCTTGTCCGATACCAAGCGCGATTACTTTGATCCCACGTTCGGCACCGCGCCGTCCTATGGCTATGAAGGCCGCTCCGAACGCGCTGACCTCACCGGCCGCCTGAACCTGCCCGCCAGCTTCACGCTCGATTTCGGCGCAGACAGCGAATGGACCCGCTTCTCCAGCACGTTCGACGCCGAAGCCAAGGCCAACCTCACCAGCGGCCACGCCATGCTCGGCTGGAGCAACGGCCAAGCCAGCCTCGCCGGCGGTGTCCGCGTGGACGATCATAGCCGCTTCGGCACCGCATGGACATTCGGCGCCAACGGCAGCTTCGAACTGGCCGACAACCTGCGCCTGCGCGCCAGCTACGGCGAAGGCTTCCGCGCCCCCACGCTCTACAACCTGCTGTCGGACTACGGCAACGCGGCGCTCCTGCCCGAACGCAGCAAGAGCTATGACGCAGGCCTCGAATGGGGCAACCGCAACGCGCCGCTCCACGCCTCGGTCACCGCATTCCGCCGCGACAGCCGCAACCTGATCGTCTTCGTCTCCTGCGCCAGCCTCAACCGCTGCGCAGACCGCCCCTTCGGCCTCTACGACAACGTCGGCAACGCCCGCGCCCAAGGCGTAGAAGCCGAACTCGGCGCGCGCCCGACCGATACGCTGCACCTGCAGGCTGCCTACACCTACCTCGAAACCGAAAACCGCACCGTAGGCATCGCCAACCTCGGCAAGGATCTTCCGCGCCGCCCCACCCACGCGCTCACCCTGTCGAGCGACTGGACAACACCGCTCGCTGGCCTCACCCTCGGCGCGGATTTGCGCATGGTGGGAGACAGCTTTGACAACGCCTCGAACGCCACCCGCCTCGATGGCTACGCGCTCACCACCGTGCGCGCCAGCTTCCCGGTGACTGAACAGGTCGAACTCTATGGCCGCGTAGAGAACCTGTTCGACCGAGCGTACCAAACGGTCGCCACCTACGGCACCCAAGGCCGCGCCGCCTACATCGGCCTGCGCGCCCGGTACTGATGGCCACCAAAACGCCCCGTTCCAAAACTGCGCACCCCCGCGAAGGCGGGGGCCTCAGGCGTGTTACGGAAAGTTGGCGTAAACGGCTCGAGGCCCCCGCCTGCGCGGGGGAGCAGCAAGTGCTATCGGATAGAATTCTACACGATAGAAACGCGCGCCCCCGCGAAGGCGGGGGCCTCAGGCAACCAAACGCAACCCTACTCCCCCTCCTCTTGCACGGAGGGGGCCGGGGGGTGGTATTGCTCGCAGCATTCCTCACCGCCAGCTGCATCCCCCAAAGCAGCGCCACCCCCCCATCACCCGCACAACACCACCCGACAATCGTCAGCCTCAACCCCTGCACCGACGCCATCCTCGCCGAAGTGGCCGACCCCGCGCAAATCCTCGCCATCTCGCACTACAGCCAAGACCCGCGCTCCTCCTCGATGGACTTGGGCGAGGCCAACCGCTTCCCCGCCACACGCGGCACGGTGGAAGAAGTCCTCGCGCTCAAACCCGACGTGGTCCTCGGCAGCACCTTCACCGATCCCGCCACCGCCAGCGCCTATGGCCGTCTCGGGCTGCGCCTCGAACGCATCGGCATGGCCATGACCATTGCCGAAAACCACGCCCAGATCCGCCAGATCGCCACGTTGACCGGCAACCCTGCCCGCGGTGAGGCTCTGATCGCCCGCATAGATACCGCACTCGCCGCCGCCGCCCCAAGACCCGGCACCCAGCCGATCCCGACAGTGGTCTGGCAATCCGGCGGCATGGTCCCCGGCGACGGCACGCTGATCGCCGACGTCCTGCGCCGCACCGGCTTCACCAACTTCGCCGCCGCGCGCGGCCTTGGCCAGGCCGACCTGCTCCCGCTGGAGCGCATGCTCGCCGATCCCCCCGCACTGATCCTAGTCGCAGGCCAGAGCGCCGAAACCGGAAAAGGCGACGACCGCGTCCTCAGCCACCCCGCGCTGAAGGCCCTCCAAACCACCCGCCGCGCGCACCTGAACCCCAAACTCCTCTACTGCGGCGGCCCCACCCTGATCGCCGCCGCGCAAAGGCTGGCAGAAGTACGCCGCGTAGCTACTCCCCTCCCGCTTGCGGGAGGGGTTGGGGGAGGGCCTGTCCCCAAACCCCCGGTCACTGCCAAATGACCCGCCCCATAACCCTGCTTCTAGCCGCCCTGGTCATAACCATCCCGCTCTCGCTCCTCGTCGGGCAAGTCTGGATCAGCCCCTTCAGCCCCCCGGTCCCCAACGCCACCGCGATCCTGATGGAACTACGCCTTCCCCGCGCCGTCCTCGGGCTGATCCTCGGCGCTGGCCTCGGCGCAGCAGGCGCGGCCATGCAGGGCTACTTGCGCAACCCGCTGGCAGACCCCGGCCTGTTCGGCATAGCGCCCGCCGCCGCGCTCGGCGCCGTCCTGTCCTTCTACACCGGCTATGAAGTGCAGGCCTTCACGCTCCCGCTCTTCGCCCTGATCGGCGGCGGCGGAGCAATGGGCCTGCTCGCGCTCATCGCAGGCCGGGCAGGGGGCATCGCCCTGTTCACGCTGGCAGGCATGATGATCGCCAGCCTTGCGGGCGCGCTCACCAGCCTCGCCATCAGCCTTTCGCCCAATCCCTTCGCCCTGTCGGAAATCGTGACATGGCTGATGGGCGCGCTGGCCGATCGCGGCTGGCATGAGGTCCGCCTCGCCGCCCCGCTCACGCTCGTCGGCCTCGCCCTGCTGTGGCGCGCCGCCCCCGCGCTCGATGCGCTCGCCTTGGGAGAAGCCGCCGCCCGCTCGCTCGGCGTAGATCCCACGCGGCTCCTGTGGCTGATGATCGCCGCCATCGGCCTGATCGTAGGCTCGGGCGTCGCGGTCGCCGGCATGATCGGCTTTGTTGGCCTGATGGTCCCGCACCTGATCCGCCCCTTCACCGACCAGCGCCCGTCCGCCACCCTGATCCCCAGCGCCTTGGCCGGAGCGCTCCTGCTGCTGGTGGCGGATTGCCTGTGCCGCATCATGCCGCTCAAGGGTGGAGAACTGCGCCTCGGCATCGCCCTCAGCCTCGCCGGAGCGCCCTTCTTCCTGCGCCTCCTGCTGAAAATGCGGCGGGAACTGGCATGATGGCCACCACCACACCCACCCACCAAAAAGCAGCGCTCCCCCGCGAAGGCGGGGGCCTCAGGCCTGTTACGGAACGCTGGCGTAAACCGCCCGAGATCCCCGCCTTCGCGGGGAAGCAAAGAAATCGATCAGTACAAACCCCGCTCCCCCGCGAAGGCGGGGGCCTCAGGCCTATTACGAAACGCTGGCGTAAACCGCCTGCGGTCCCCGCGTTCGCGGGGAAGCAGCAAGGCTGCGCCCATGCTTGAAGCCCTCCGCATCACCATCCCCCACCGCCTGCACGATGTAACCGCGCAACTGCGCGCAGGCAGCGTAACCGCCATCTGCGGCCCCAACGGCGCGGGCAAATCCACGCTGCTCGCCGCGCTGGCAGGCCTCATCACCCCCGTCAGCGGCACCGCCACGCTGCAAGGCCAACCCGTCGCGCAACTTCTCCCCGAAGACCGCGCCCGCCGCATCGGCTACCTGCCGCAATCGGGCGAAGTCGCGTGGAACCTCTCGGTCCGCACTCTCGCAGGCCTCGGCCGCTTGCCGCACCGCACCAGCGCCTCCGAAAATGCGCAAGTCGTCGCTCAAGTCCTCGCCACACTGGACCTGACGGACCTCGCCGACCGCCCACTCGCCACCCTATCCGGCGGAGAACGCGCCCGCGCCCTGCTCGCCCGCGTGCTCACCACGCAGCCCCATTGGATATTGGCAGACGAGCCGCTCGCCGCGCTGGACCTTGCCCACCAGCGCACGCTCGTCCACCGCTTCCGCGCGCTGGCGCAAGAAGGGAGGGGCGTCGTCCTCGTCGTCCATGATCTGGCGCTCGCCATGAACCACGCCGACCACGTGATCGTGCTGGATCAAGGCAGAGTCGCTGCCCAAGGCAAGCCCGCAACCGCCCTGTCCGAAGACGTCATATCACAAGTCTGGAAACTCGAATCCCGCTGGCTGGGCGAACCCGGCCACATGGCGCTGGCCCTGTAAATCCCCCCGCACGCCACACAAAACAACTGCGCCCCCGCGAAGGCGGGGGCCTCAGGGTTGTAACGAAAGCTCAAAGGAAGCCGCCCAAGGCCACCGCCTCGCCGGGCGCTCAAGAATTCAGGCTACCACCGGGGCATCATCATCATGGCAATGTTCGGTGATCGCGGCTGCAAAGTCTGCCGCAAAGTATCGCGCAAACCGCTCCCGCACATTTGCCGAAACCACTGGCCGTGCTGCCCGCACGCCGCTGTTGCGGCAGAACAGGCTCTGCGGCGACGGTACAGTCTGATCGGGCAAATCGGCAACCATCGAACGGTATCCAAGCTCCTTGGGTGACACCGTCCCTATAGCAAGCTTTTGACACAGACAATTGTATGGTTCCGACAAGGAAACGTCTTTGTTGTGCCAAATTTGTGCGTTGCGGCACAATCTGCCTGAGAAAAACCGCACAGTGTGGGCGATTACCGGAATCGCCGCAGCCCTCACCACCCACACACCTGCTCCCCCGCGAAGGCCGGGGCCTCATGGTTCTAAAAGAACATCAGCGCAAACCGCCTCTGTTCCCCGTCTTCACGGCGACTCAAATGCCATCATCCCCCAAAGCCCATATTGCACCGCACTGCCCCGCTCCCCACATGCGCAAAGGCGGGGCGGGGGCCTTGCCAAAATCGAACAAATATGGAACACCGCCACGCATGTCTCTCAACACAATTTCCGTCCGTGGCGCCCGTGAACACAATCTCAAGGGGATCGACATTGATCTCCCGCGCGATAGCCTGATCGTCATTACCGGCCTGTCCGGCTCGGGCAAATCCAGCCTCGCCTTCGACACGATCTATGCCGAAGGGCAGCGCCGCTATGTCGAATCGCTGAGCGCCTATGCGCGCCAGTTCCTCGAAATGATGCAGAAGCCCGATGTGGAGCACATCGACGGCCTCAGCCCCGCCATTTCGATCGAACAGAAAACCACCAGCCGCAACCCGCGCTCCACCGTGGCGACCGTCACCGAGATCTACGATTACATGCGCCTGCTGTGGGCGCGCGTCGGCACGCCCTACAGCCCCGCCACCGGCCTCCCCATCAGCGCGCAGACCGTGAGCCAGATGGTGGACCGCGTGATGGCCCTGCCCGAAGGCACCCGCGCCTACCTGCTGGCCCCCGCCGTGCGCGGTCGCAAGGGTGAATACCGCCGCGAATTGGCCGAATGGCAGAAGGCCGGCTACACCCGCGTCCGCATCAACGGCGAAATGATGCCGATTGAAGACGCCCCCGCGCTCGACAAGAAGCTCAAGCACGACATCGAAGTGGTGGTAGACCGCATCGCCGTGCGCGACGGCATCCAGACCCGCCTTGCCGACAGCTTCGAACAGGCGCTGAAGCTCGCCGATGGACTGGCGTACATCGACCTTGCGGATACGACGGTTGAGGCGCTCGGCGCCCCCGCGCAGGCGGGGGCCTCAGGCAACACCGCTGAACCTCTCGAGGTCCCCGCCTCCGCGGGGACGCCGGATGGCAAGAAAAAGTCCGGCATGAAAAAAACCGGCCTCCCCGCCAACCGCATCGTCTTCTCCGAAAAGTTCGCCTGCCCCGTCTCAGGCTTCACCATCGAATCCATCGAACCCCGCCTGTTCTCCTTCAACGCCCCCCAGGGCGCGTGCCCCGCCTGCGATGGCCTCGGCGAAAAGCTGCTGTTCGATCCGCAACTCGTCGTCCCCAACGAGAACCTCAGCCTAAAGCAAGGCGCCGTCGTCCCCTGGGCCAAAAGCAACCCGCCGTCGCCCTATTACATGCAGGTTCTCGCCAGCCTCGCGGGCCACTTCGGCTTCAAGCTCGAAACCCCTTGGGCCGAACTCTCGCCCGAGGTGAAAATCGTCATCCTCTATGGCACCGCCGGAAAGGCCGTCCCGCTGACCTTCATCGACGGCAAGAAGAGCTACACCGTCCAGAAGGCGTTCGAAGGCGTGATCGGCAACCTCAACCGCCGCATGCTCCAGACCGAAAGCGCATGGATGCGTGAGGAGCTGTCCAAATACCAGACCGCTCAAGCCTGCGAAACCTGCGAGGGCAAGCGCCTCAAACCCGAAGCGCTCAGCGTGAAGGTCGCCCGCACCGACATCTCCACCGTCACCCACTTCTCCGTCTCCGCCGCGGTCGAATGGTTCGCCAATCTCGATGCGCAGCTCACCAGCCAGCAAAGCCAGATCGCCAAGGCCATCCTAAAGGAAATCAACGAGCGCCTCGGCTTCCTCAACAATGTCGGCCTCGATTACCTGAACTTGGACCGCACCAGCGGCACCCTGTCCGGCGGCGAAAGCCAGCGCATCCGCCTCGCCAGCCAGATCGGCTCAGGGCTATCGGGCGTGCTCTACGTGCTCGACGAACCCTCCATCGGCCTGCACCAGCGCGACAATGACCGGTTGCTCATCACGCTCAAGCGCCTGCGCGATCTCGGCAACACCGTCATCGTCGTGGAGCATGACGAGGACGCCATCCGCACCGCCGATCACGTGGTCGATCTCGGCCCCGGTGCGGGCGTGCATGGCGGAGAAATCGTCGCGCAGGGCAAGCTGCAGGACATTCTCGACAACCCCAACAGCCTCACCGGCCAATACCTCACCGGCACCCGCCGGATCGAGGTTCCCAAGAAGCGCCGCAAGGGCAACGGCCTGTTCATCGGCGTGGAAGGCGCGCGCGCCAACAACCTGCAGAACGTCAGCGCCAAAGTCCCGCTCGGCACGTTCACCTGCGTCACCGGCGTCTCCGGCTCGGGCAAGTCCAGCTTCACCATCGATACGCTCCACGCCGTCGCCGCCCGCACGCTCAATGGCGCGCGCGTGATCGCAGGCGTGCATGATCGCGTCACCGGGCTGGAAAACTGCGACAAGGTAATCGAGATTGATCAATCCCCCATCGGCCGCACCCCGCGCTCCAACCCCGCGACCTATACCGGCAGCTTCACCCTGATCCGCGATTGGTTCGCCGGGCTTCCGGAATCCGCCGCACGCGGCTACAAACCCGGCCGCTTCAGCTTCAACGTCAAGGGCGGCCGCTGCGAAAAGTGTCAGGGCGATGGCCTGATCAAGATCGAAATGCACTTCCTGCCAGACGTTTACGTCACGTGTGAGGAGTGCGAAGGCAAACGCTACAACCGCGAAACGCTGGAAGTGAAGTTCAAGGGCCACTCCATCGCCGACGTGCTGGACATGACCATTGAGGACGCCGAGGAGTTCTTCAAGGCCGTCCCCCCGATCCGGGACCGGATGCACATGCTCAATGAAGTGGGCTTGGGCTACGTCAAGGTCGGCCAGCAGGCCACCACGCTTTCAGGCGGCGAAGCCCAGCGCGTCAAACTCGCCAAGGAACTGGCCCGCCGCTCCACCGGGCAAACGCTGTATATCCTTGATGAACCCACCACCGGCCTGCACTTCGAAGACGTGCGCAAATTGCTCGAAGTCCTCCACCGACTGGTGGAACAGGGCAACAGCGTGGTCGTGATCGAACACAACCTGGATGTGATCAAGACCGCCGACTGGATCATCGACCTAGGCCCCGAAGGCGGTGTGCGCGGCGGCGAAATCGTGGCGGAGGGCACGCCCGAAGTGGTGGCCAAAAACCCCCGCAGCTTCACCGGCCACTACCTCGCCCCCCTGCTAAAACGCTAGTTCCTCCCCGGCACGGGGAGGGGGACCATCCGAAGGATGGTGGAGGGGCACCCACCGCATAGCACGACCCCAACGCTCATATGCTGAATGTCCCGTCCGGCAATACACGCCCTTCTTTAACCGTCATCCTGAACTTGGTTCAGGATCCATTTCACCAATCAGACCAAGGCTTTAGGTGGAGAAATGGACCCCGGATCAAGTCCGGGGTGACAATAGAAGAATAGGGAACGCGCAGCACTCAGCACAAATCAAACCACCGAAACCCGCGCCCCCGCCCTACAACAAGCTCAGGATAAACTTCCGGCTCCCCCGCGAAGGCGGGGGCCTCAGGCGTGTTACAAAACATCAGCGCAAACCAGCCACCCCCAAAAAAACTCCCACCATTCCCGAACCCCTTACCCTTGCCAGCCCCCAACCCACACCCCTAGGGGCGTTACGTAACGAACCGGGGTCGCGGACGGGTGCCTTTTCTAGCCGCGATCCTTGCCGGCAGCCCGCTGAAAGGTGGGCTGCCGGCAGAACTTGGGGGGGCGGGGGGCGTGGAAGAGGCATCCTACGGCAGTGGTAACTCCATCACCGCTCTGGGAGGCACCGAACCTTTAGCGGCAGCCCTGATTGAGTATACTTACGCTGATTAGGCTATAAGTCGACGTGGAATAAACAGACTAGACCGTATCACCAAAATTGCTAAAAATTCCGTTGGCTTGAATATCCGTTCGCCAAAGACTGGAACGCGCAATGTTTGAAGATTCGCCAGAATATCGACTTTTCCTAAAGGCATTTGGGGAGCGGAAGGCCCCGCTAACGCTTTTTATTGGGGCTGGTTTGAGTCGCCCATCAGGGCTGCCTGACTGGGTTTCCTTAGAAGAAAAGCTTCGTAGAGAAGTTGATTCTCGAATGAGGCAAAGTAATGAGTTTGAAGAAAAATTCAAAGAGTCGGAATATTCTGCGCTTAAGACGTCAAAAGATCAGTGGGTTAGATTTAAGTTAATAAAGTCAATACTTGGAAAGCCGGTATTTGAGTCTTTAGTTGAGAATTTTTTGTCAGTTAGTGATGATTGTGACACGCCAAAATCTTATACAGATCTTATGGATTTAGATCCTCAAGGGGTTGTTAGTTTAAATTTAGATCGATTTGCTGGCGATGCGGTGGCCGCCACAGGGCGGAAATTTACCGCGCCAATTTATGGAACGGAGCTTGCTGAAAAATGGAACTATCAAATAGAGAATAAAAAACATCTTATATATTTACATGGAGATATAATAAATCCTTCTACCTGGGTTATGACTCACGATGATTTAAATGTCGTTCGCAACTCACAGGCGCATGAGTTATTTCTGAAAGAAAAATATTTGCGGAATATTGTTCTATTTGTTGGAATTAGTGCTGATGACGTTGCTCTATCTATGAGGCTTTTAGATCTAGCTGAGTCAGGCTTGCGTCCGCCGAATGTTTTTTGGCTTACCAATCGATCCACTGATGATCTACGTGCGTGGGCGAACCGTCATTATGTTAAACTTATTCGCTATCAAGCGCACAATAGTGAGGATCATTCACGGATAATAAGGAAAATGGTGGATGATTGCCTGTCTTACATGCCGGACGATGAAAAGTTAAAACCGCAAAAATCCGAAAAAGATTACGGCAAAAGCTATGTCAATCCCGACGATCTTGTTAAGATGAGCCCAGAAAATATAAGACACTACCTATCTGGTCAAGTAAATAGTATCATCGCTGAGGCTGGTGAAAATAATATTGACGAAATATATCGGAAATATCGAGATTTATGTAATGTTAATGATTTTGCAATTCACACAGCATTTTATAAAAACAAAGAAGAAAAGTTTAGGACGTGGTTTGACTACAAACTTGAATTTCCTTCAGTTGGTAGGGGGAATTTCGGCGAGGTATTTTGAGCTACAACAATGCAAGGTGAATTGGTTGCGATAAAGATAATGAATGAATCCGCTTTTAGAAGCGATGAGATGCTTGGTGGTTTTCGTCGTGGCGTCCGATCAATGCGGATGGTTGGGGACAGCCAAATTGATGGATTGGTCCCATTGATCGAAGCCTATGAACTGCCACCCACAATAGTTATGCCGTTTGTTGAAGGGGTGAGTCTTCAAGAGGCATTCGAACGTCGATCTGATCTATCATGGGAAACGAAAATTCGCATTTCGAGCAGAGTGGCAGAAATTGTTTCGCGAGCACACGCTTTACCATCAACAATATTGCATAGGGATTTGAAGCCGTCGAACATTATGATTGAGAATTTTGAGTATCAGGGTGACTTTGATCCAGTAGTAAAGGTTCTCGATTTTGATATGTCATGGCACAAAGGTTCCAAAGAAAAAGATGTTATATTTGAATCTCGTGATGATTTTGGTTTTCTGAGTCCTGAGCAGACCGGGGCTTCACCTCGCTATCATGCGCAGACCACGAAAGTCGATTCATACGGTTTCGGAATGACGATATATTTCATGTTTGGCGGTGTTGCGCCGTTGGCAAATGAGCCACTAAATCCGACGTGGGCTAGATCGGTTCGTAGGGCAGTTAGTCGAGATTACAGGTATGACTGGATTTCTGCACCTACAAAATTGGCCAGAATTGTCGTGAAGGCGACAAGCTTTGATCAAGCTGAGAGGGTCGATTTTTTTAGATTGAGAAATCAATTGAATTTGATTGAAAAAAGCATTGTAGACCCTTTGAATGTTAGTGATTCAGATTTTTGGGGCGAAGAGTTACTCGCAAGAATAGGAGCATCGGTGGACTATGTTTGGGATGATGAAGGGTCTTGTGGCCATGTATCATCTCCAAGTGGAATAACGGTTTCAGTTATTTCTAATTTCAGAGATCAGTCGATTGATCTAAAAATCGAATACAGTGACAGTGGAGCAATGGAAAGATCGGGGCGTGCCACGATTTTGAGGCAACGTCTCGATATGGCACTGCGTGAACTAAAGGACGCTGGTTGGCAGAAGGGAGTTGGCAATGTTCTTATGGGAGGCTTGGTAATTAATGCTACGATTAGTGTCGGGGATTTGTCATTAAGCTCGCCAAGCGTATCGACGCTAAGTAAATTGTATAGGAAGTTTTTGGCATAACGTTTTCGCCGGGGTGAAAGCTTCACGCGACCAAAAACCATTTTCCTACATCCCCCGTCCTGCGGTACGCGGTCCTGTTTTGTTCCAACAGGAGCGTCAGATGCCGCACGTCACTGCACCCGCCTCAAACCCGCAGCGCCATACGGATGCGCCCACTTCCTTCGGTCGGGGGTGGATTCCTGCGAGCAGGGACATTGGGCTGCCCAACGATGATCTGCCGCCGCTGGATGCGCCGCTGGATGCTGGCGGACTGGTGGATTGGGCGGGGTGGGTGCGAGGGCAAAGCGCTACGCTCGCAATTCCCCTCCCGCAGGCGGGAGGGGTTAGGGGTGGGCATTCGCCGTCAGGCGAACGTTCCGCGTCTTGGCAAGAAGAAGGAAGTGCCCACCCCCAGCCCCACCCCCCAGCGGGGGGGGAGAAGCAAAGGAGCGCCCAACCCCCAGCGGGAGGGGAGAAGCAAAGGAGCGCCCTCCCGCTTGCGGGAGGGGAGACGCAAGCAACTGTCACCGGGGGCCATGCCTTCACGCCGTTGCTCATCGCGCGCTTCCTCGAACACCTCAGCCGCGCGGGCAATGTGCGCGCGGCGGCGCTGGCGGCGGGGGTTTCGCAGCAGACGGCCTATGTGCGCCGCCGCCGCGATCCGGCCTTTGCCGCCGGGTGGGAGGCGGCTTTGCTTCATGCGCGGGCGGCGGCGGAGCAGGTCTTGGCCGAGCGCGCGATGATGGGGACGACCGAGACGATCTGGTATCGGGGCGAGGCGGTGGGGCAGCGGCAGCGTTTTGACGCGCGGTTGCTGCTCGCCCACCTCGCGCGGCTCGATGCCCGCGCCGCCAAGGCCAGCCCCGCCATCCACCGCCTCGCCGAGGAATTCGACGACATGCTCCTCGCGCTGGGCGAGGGCGAGGGCACGGCTCAGGCCGCCTGCCTCCCCGACCCGACGCGCGAGAGCTATATCGAGGAATGCGAAGCCGACGCGCAGCGCCGCTTCCACGAGGAAAACCCCGAACCCGATCAGGACGCCGACGACGCACTCTGGGATCTGTGGGGCGAAGTCCGCGACGCCATGACCGCCCAGGCCCGCGCCCGCGCCGAACAGGTGTGGGATGCGGAAACCGACGCCCGCTGCGCTAGGCTCGAAGCGCTGTTCCCGGCGGGGGAGGAGGATACGGTGGAGGACGAACCCTTAACCCCCAACCAAACGCGCTCCCCCGCGAAGGCGGGGGCCTCAGGAGTTTTAAGGAAAGCTCACAGTAACACGCCCGAGGCCCCCGCCTTCGCGGGGGAGCGCACGGTTGATGACGGCAAGGGAGAAACCCCCTCTGGACCGTGTAAACCCCGTAAACCTTCCGCCACGCTCAAGTGCGGAACGGCAGCGCCTGCGTTGCTCGCGTCGACCCTTAGTTGGCCCCTTCCAGCGCCTCGCCAGCCGCAAGCCATGCCAGTTCCGCTTCCTCAAGCTCCTTGGCCAGCTTGCCCCGGCGTTGCGAAAGATCGCTCATGTTGAGCTTGGCAAGGTCGGGCGCGGCGGCGGCGGGTTCGAACATCGCGCGGTCGTACCGGGCGATTTCGGCCTGCAGCTTGGCCACGCGCTTTTCTGCCTCGGTCTGCGTCTTTTGCAGCGCCTTGTATGCATCGCGCGCGGCGGCGCGGGCCTTCTTGTCCTGCTTGACCACGGGGGTGCCGGCGGCGTCGGTCTTGGGCTGGTTGCGGCCGAGGATGAAGTCGATGTAGTCCTCGATGCTGCCGTCAAACGGCTTGGCCGTGCCGCCATCGACGAGGACCAGACGGTCGGCCACCAGCTCGGCCATGTGCCGGTCATGACTGATCAGGATGACCGCGCCCTTGTAGGCGTTGAGCGCGTGGACCAGCGCCTCGCGCGCGTCGATGTCGAGGTGGTTGGTCGGCTCGTCGAGCACCAGCAGGTGCGGTGCATCGCGGGTGACGAGGGCGAGGGCGAGGCGGGCGCGCTCTCCGCCGGACAGGGTGCCGACGGCGCTGGTGGCGCGGTTGCCGGAAAAGCCGAAGCGGCCGAGCTGGGCGCGCACGGCGGCGGCGGTTTTGCCGTCCATCGCGCGGGTCATCAGTTCCAGTGGGGTCGATCCGCCCTCGATTTCCTCGACCTGGTACTGGGTGAAGTAGCCGACCTGCATCTTGCCGGTCGCCGTCATCTCACCGGCCATCGGCGGCAGTTGCGCGGCGAGCAGGCGGGCGAGCGTGGTCTTGCCGTTGCCGTTGCGGCCGAGCAGGGCGATGCGGTCATCCGGATCGATGCGCAGGTTCAGCCGCTGGAGCACCGGCTTGCCGGGGGCGTAGCCGACGCTGGCGAGGTCGAGCGTGATCAGCGGCGGGCGCAGTTCCTCGGGATCGGGGAAGTCGAAGCTGAGCGAGGGGTCTTCGATCACCGCGGCGATGGGCTGCATCTTGGCCAGCATCTTGGCGCGCGATTGGGCCTGTTTGGCGGTGGAGGCGCGGGCGGAGTTGCGGGCGATGTAGTCCTTGAGCCGGTCGGCCTGCACTTCCTGCGCGGCGCGCGCGGCGGCCTGCTGGGCAAGGCGTTCGTTGCGCTGGCGTTCGAAGCTGTCGTACCCGCCGGGGTAGAGCGTGAGCTTGCCGCCGTGGAGGTGGACGATGTGATCGGCCACGTTGTTCAGCAGATCGCGTTCGTGGCTGATCAGCAGCAGCGTGCCGGGATAGGCCTTGAGGAAGTTCTCCAGCCACAGTGTCGCTTCAAGATCGAGGTGGTTCGAAGGTTCATCGAGCAGCAGCACGTCGGGCGCGGAGAACAGCAGCGAGGCGAGGGCGACCCGCATGCGCCAGCCGCCGGAGAAACTGTCGAGCGGCTGACCTTGCATGTCCTCGTCAAAACCGAGACCGATGAGGATGCGGGCGGCGCGGGCATCGGCGGTATAGGCATCGATGGCGAGCAAGCGGTCGTGGACATCGCCCAGCCGGTCAGGATCGGTGCAGGTTTCGGCCTCTTCGAGCAACTGGGTGCGTTCGGCATCGGCGGACAGCACGGTTTCGAACGGGGTGGCGCTGCCAGCAGGTGCTTCCTGCGCCAGATAGCCGAGGCGGGTGCGGCGCGGCATTTCGACCGTGCCTTCATCCGGCTCGATTTCGCCGATGATGGCTTTGACCAGCGTGGATTTGCCCGCGCCGTTGCGCCCGACAAGGCCGACGCGCGCGCGCGGGGGGATGGCAGCCGAGGCGCGGGAAATGATGTCGCGTCCGCCGAGGCGCACGGTAATGCCGTTGATGGTAAGCATGAAAAGGGCAGGCGTCCGGTGCTGGAAATCAGGGAAAATCGGGCGCGCGAGTCCCTGTCATACTCGCCGGATGGTGGCAAGCGGAGTTGGAACCCATCAAACTTTGTGAGTCCCCGCGCACCCGCGAAGGCGGGTGCCTCAGGCCATTTACGCTACCATTCCGCAAAACGCCTGAGGCCCCCGCCTTCGCGGGGGAGCGGGTCAATGGGGGCGGGGTTCGGTCAGGTTCGGCGTGACCAACGGCAGATCCTCATAGGCAGGCTGGAAGCCGAGCATGCGGTAGAGGTCGGGTCGGAGATAGGGGAATGCGTCGCCTGCATCCTCGTGGACGCGGGCGCATTCGCCCAGGAACGTGTCGATAGTACGAAAGAGGCCGCGTTTCATGGGTTACCATTTGTGTGCGGGAATGCGCTGCAACCGCCTTGCGCCGGGCGCGGTGAGTCGCGCCAATTCAATCGGATTTCGTCAAGATTCGGCAATATGGCGAAGGCGAACGCCTGCTTCCCAACTGGCTGAAAAGTCACGGGAAGCAGGCGTTGCCATCAGTCTGCGATGTTGAGCGGGGCGCTTTGTGCATCAGGCAGCGACGCACCCATGCTGACCGCCAGAGTTGGGGCTATCGCGCGCATGTCGATCTCGCCGAGGTTGCGCGCCTTGGCCACGCCCTTGCCCATGACCAGAAATGTGGAGCGCATTTCGGGAAGGGTGGGGAAATAGCCGTGCATGCCCTTGGTGCGTGACGGGCGGGCGAGCGGGGTATCGGCGGCGAAGCCTGCGGCGAGGGCACCGGGTTTGAGGTCCACGAAGAAGCTGGCTTGCGGGTTGCCGCCCATCGCGGCGATTTCGGCACGGTTGGCGACTTTGGCGATGCGGGCCTGCGGATCGGCGGCGAGCTTTTCCAGCAGGGAGCCGACCATGCCGGTGAGCGCGGCGTCATCGGGGCGGGCGAGGACCACGGCGATGGAGCCGCCCGAGGGCCAGGGCATGGCGTCCCACGAGGCGACCTTGCCTTCGGGA
>NZ_JAUYRV010000033.1 GCF_030696665.1 Novosphingobium sp. | reverse complement strand
TGTCGAGCGAAGTCGAGACATGGCGCGCGGTGTCTCGACTTCGCTCGACACGAACGGGATGTTGTTTTTAGGGGAGCGTCAGGACCGCGCTGAGGCCGCCTCTGGGCGATTGAGCAAGGGTCAGGTCGCCGCCATAATCGCGCGCAATGGCGCGGGAAATGGCGAGGCCGAGGCCGGAGCCGCCGTGGTCGCCCTCGCCGCTGTGGCCGATTTCGAAGACAGCTTCGCGTTGTTCGGGCGCAATACCGGGGCCATCGTCCTGCACCGCGATGCTGTGCGTGCCGTCGGCCTCGCGTGCTTCGATGCGGATTTCGGCGTGCGCCCACTTGCCTGCGTTGTCGAGCAAGTTGGAGAGGGTTTCGCTGAGGTCGTCGGCATCCATCGGCACGCTCAGGCCAGAAGGATAGCGCGCGCTGAACGTCTTGCCGGGGTGGCAGCGGTGCATGGCATCGAGCAGAGGCGGCACCACCTCGTCCAGACGCGCGCGTGGGGGCACACCTGCCTTTGATCCGCCAGAGCGGACACGGGCCAGGTGGTAGTCGATCTGACGCTGCATCCGGCCCGACTGATCGAGGAACACGCGCGCGGCATCGCACTGCCCGGCTTCCTGCAAGCGCTCGGCTTCGTCTGTCACCACGGCGAGGGGTGTGCGCAGCGAGTGGGCGAGCGAACTGGCCTCAACTCGCCCGCGATCCACGATTTCGGCATTGCGGGCGACGTAGGCGTTGAGATCGGTGACGACGGCCTGAATTTCGTCCGGGTAGCGCCCGGCTATGCGCCGCTGCTCACCCTTGCGAAGGGCATCGATGGCGGCGGTGAGGCGGTTGAAGGGACGGAAACCCAGCGTAATGATGGCAAGGCCACTGGCGAGCAAGGCCAGCGCCAGCAGCGTGAGCCAGACGGTCAATTCGCGGGTGAAGGCGCTGATGATACGCTCCAGATGGCGCTCGTCGGTCGCGATAACGAAGTGGACCGGCGGGCCACTCTCGGCATCGCGGATAAAGCCATAGACGATGGTCGGGCCGGTGGGGCCGTTAGCGATGCGGTGGAGGATCTTGGGCGAGTGGGCAATATCATGGTCGAGAGCGCCCCGCGTCATCGAGGGTGATTTGAGTTCGCCAAAGCCCGGACGGCTGATTTGCCAATAGAAGCCCGAAAGCGGCTGCGCATAGCGCGGGTCTGACAATGGGCGTGTCAAATGGGGGCGGCCCTGCGCATCAAGTTCCGTCAGCCCGCCAAGTTCGCGGACGTGGACTTCCAGTTCCTCGTGATACGAATCTTCCACGTGGGTCGTGAAAAGGCGCACCGAAGAATACCAGATGGCGCCGATACCGAGCGCGACCCAAAGCAGGATCGAAAGGAGAAAGCGGCCGCGCAGGGATGTGAGGCGCATGGACTAGACCTCCAGCCTGTAGCCAAGGCCACGCACGGTGCGGATCGTGTCTCGCCCGATCTTGCGGCGCAGGCGGCTGACGTGGGCTTCCACGGCGTTGCGGTCGCGCTCTGCCTCAAGCGCGTAGAGCTGTTCGAGGATGGCATCTTGCGAGATCACGTGGCCGGGGCGACGCAGGAACAGGTGGAGGAGCGCGAATTCCTTGCGGCTGAGATCGAGCGGCTGGTCGCTGCGCGTTGCCGTGCGCGCCACGGGATCGAGCGCGAGATCGCCTGCGGTGATCGTGCTGGGACTTTGCCCCCTGCCCCGCCGCCACAGCGCGTGAAGGCGGGCAAGGAGTTCCTCGAAACGCACGGGTTTGACGAGGAAATCGTCGGCCCCGCTGTTCAGGCCCTCTACCTTGTCACGCCAGTTGCCGCGTGCGGTGAGGATGAGGATGGGGACCACTTCGCCCAGCGCACGCCAGTGGCGCAGCAGGTCCAGCCCATCGCCATCGGGCAGGCCCAGGTCGAGGATGACAGCGGCGGTTTCGGCAAGATCGGGCCAATCGCGGGCGGCTTCGGCGGTCTGCACCCAGTCGACGGCCATGCCTGCCGAGCCGAGACGCTCTGACAAGCGTCGGCCCAGTTCGGCATCGTCTTCAACCAGCAAAAGGCGCATTTGGGGCAAGCTTCTCAAGAGTTCCAGCTTTGCAATGGCAAACAAAGCTGACGCGACCCTGACAGATTGTCAGGCTTGTGTCAGCTTCGCTTGCGATGACCGATGGCATGGAACGCAACACGATCATCGGCGGCGCGGCTTTTGCTGCTGTTCTTCTCGGCGGACTCGGCTGGTGGGCCAGCAAGGATGCGCCGCCAAGCGAAGAGGCTGCGGCTGAAGTTTCGGGCGGCGAACTGACGTCCGAACAGATCAAGCGCATGGGCATCACCACCGAAGCTGCCACTGCGTCGAGTGCGGCGGAACTGGGCATGGTTCCGGGCGTAATCACCCTCCCCCCCGAAGCGCGCGTGGCCGTGACTGCGCCATTTGG
Source organism: Novosphingobium sp. (assembly GCF_030696665.1). Taxonomy (GTDB): domain Bacteria; phylum Pseudomonadota; class Alphaproteobacteria; order Sphingomonadales; family Sphingomonadaceae; genus Novosphingobium. Next base: position 102,644 of record NZ_JAUYRV010000033.1, on the reverse strand, counting down.
TGGCACGGTGCTGCGGCTATTCGTGGTCAACGGGCAGGCGGTAACCAAAGGACAACCGCTGGCCATCGTGCGTTCGATAGAGCCGGTGCAATATGGCGCGTCACTCGCTCGGGGCGAGGCGCAGCTTGCTGTGGCGCGGGCCAATGCAGCGCGGACGGGCCAGCTGGCCAAGGAAGGCATCATCGCAGGCGCGCGGGCCGATGAAGCGCGGGCAACGCTGCGTGAAGCCGAAGTAGCGGTGAGCGAGAACCGGCGCATTCTTTCGCAAAGTGGTGCGAGCGCGGGCGGCGAAGTGACGCTGCGCGCGCCGATTACCGGCAAGCTCTCTGCCGTGGCTGTGCAGACCGGCGGGCCGGTGGACGGGCTGACCGCGCCTTTCGTCATCGAGAACACGTCGAACTTCATGATTGACCTGCAAATCCCCGAGCGGCTGGCAGGCGACGTGCGCCCCGGCATGGCGATTGCCCTGCAAGATAGCGGCGATGCGCCGGTCGAAGGACAGATCGTTTCGGTCGGCGGCTCCATCGATCAGGAAACGCGCGCGCTGGTGGCCAAGGCGCGGATCAACGGATCGCCCGCGCTGGTCAGCGGCAAGGCGGTTTCGGTGGTGCTCAAGGGCAACCGGGCGGCAGCGGCTGGCATTGGCGTCCCGGCCTCGGCAGTCATCCAGATCGGCGGCAAGGACGTGGTTTTCGTCGCCACGCCCAAGGGCTTTGCCAAGCGCGAAGTCACTGTGGCTGGGCGCGGGGGTGAGCGAGTGACGCTGACCTCCGGCCTGAAGGCGGGTGAGCGCGTGGCGACAAGCGGGCTTGCTGAACTCAAAGTCCTGTTGGGCGGCGAATAGGATGCTTTCCAAGCTTGTAGAGAAAGCGCTGGCCACTCGCGTTGCCGTGCTGGGGCTGGCGCTGGTGCTGGCCGCTTGGGGCGCGTGGTCGTTCATCAACCTGCCGATCGATGCTTTCCCGGACATCAGCTCCACGCAGGTAAAGATCATCCTCAAGGCCCCCGGCATGACGCCCGAAGAGGTCGAGAGCCGCGTGATCACGCCGATCGAGATGGAAATGCTCGGCATTCCCGATCAGGCCAATCTGCGCTCGGTCGCCAAATATGCGATTGCCGACATCACCATCGATTTCAAGGACGGCACCGACATCTATTGGGCGCGCAGCCAGGTGGCAGAGCGGCTGGCGAACGTATCGGGCGATCTCCCCGCTACGGTCGATGGCGGCATGGCTCCGATCTCCACGCCGCTTTCGGATATGGTGATGTTCACGCTGGAAGGCCCGCAAAGCCTTGCTGAAAAGCGTCGCGTGCTGGACTGGATCGTGCGCCCTGCCCTGCGCACCGTGCCGGGCGTCGCCGATGTGAACGCGCTCGGTGGCTTTGTCGAAACATTCGAAGTACGGCCTGACAATGCCGCGCTGGCTGGCGCTGGCCTGACCGTGGAAGACCTGCGCACCGCCATCGAGAGCAGCAACCGCAACGACGGCGCAGGCCGCCTGAAGCAGGGCGAAGAAGCGCTGATCGTGCGCGCGGTGGGGGCCATCACCTCGCTGGAAGACCTGTCCTCAGTCGTCGTCCGCACGCAGGAAGGCACCGTGCTGCGCGTGGGCGATGTCGCCACCGTCGGCATGGGCAGTCTTACCCGCTATGGCGCGGTGACCAAGAACGGCACTGGTGAGGCGGTGCAAGGTCTGGTCATCGCACTCCGTGGAGCCGATGCCTCCAAGGTCGTCGAGGGCACAAAAGCGCGGCTTGAGGAAGTGAAGCCCAGCCTGCCCAAGGGCATGAGCGTGGACATTTTCTATGACCGGTCTGACCTTATCGGCAATGCCGTGGGCACCGTTGAAAAGGCGCTGATCGAAGCGACGATCCTCGTGGTCGTGCTGCTGCTGCTGTTCTTGGGGGATGTGCGCGCTTCGGTAATCGTGGCGGTGGCGCTGCCGATGGCGGCGCTGCTGACGTTTATCTTCATGCGTTCCATTGGCCTGACGGCGAACCTGATGAGCCTTGGCGGGCTGGCCATTGCGGTTGGCATTCTCGTCGATGGCGCAGTCGTGGTGGTGGAAAACGTGGTCGAACGACTGTCCGACCCAAAGCACCGTGCCAGCGGCAAACTGCATGCGGTGTTCATGGCCACGGCCGAAGTTGCCGTCCCGGTCGCGTCGGGCCTGCTGATCATCGCTTTGGTGTTCCTGCCGCTGCTGACGCTGGAGGGGCTTGAAGGCAAGCTGTTCTCGCCCGTCGCGCTGACCATTGTGCTCGCGCTGCTATCGGCACTCGTGCTGTCGCTCACGTTCGTGCCCGCGCTCGCCTTTTTCGTGTTGCGCCAGCAGGATACGCATGGCGAACCCTGGCTTATGCGCAAGATCGCCCCTGCCCATGCCCGCGCGCTGGAATGGGCGTTTGGCAATCGGCGGACCGTGGGCTTCATTGCGGGCGGATCGCTGCTTCTCGCGGGCCTTGCCTATAGCGTGACTGGCAAGACCTTTCTGCCGACAATGGATGAAGGCGCAACGCTGGTTCAGCTTGCCAAGCTGCCAAGCATCAACATCGAAAGCAGTGTCGCGGGTGATCTGCGCGTGCAGCGTCTGATCATGGAAAAGGTTCCTGAAGTCACCGACATCATCGCCCGCGTCGGCAGCGACGAACTGGGCCTCGATCCGATGAGCCTGAACGAAACCGACAGCTTCGTAAGGCTCAAGCCGCGCGATCAATGGCGGGTGCAGGACAAGGACTGGCTGGTCGAGCAGATCCGTCTTGCCCTGCACGCAATGCCGGGGATCGAGCCGAGCTTCACCCAGCCCATCGAAATGCGCGTGTCCGAAATGCTGACCGGCGCGCGCGGCGATCTGGCGATCAAGCTGTTCGGCCCGGACCTCAAGGAACTCTCACGCCTCGCCGGGCAAATCCAGAAGCGGCTTGAGACCATCGATGGCACCAGCGAAGCGATAACCGTCGCCAACGATAGCGTGGATTATCTGCAAATCGATATTGACCGAGTGGCTGCGGGCCGGGCCGGGATGCCGGTGGACATGCTGCAGGACATGATGCGCGCCAATGTGGAAGGCGTGCGCGCAGGTGTTGTCGCCGATGGCGTCCGCCGCGTGCCGGTGGTGATCCGGGGCAATGGTGGCGAAGGTATGGACCCGCAGGCCTTTGCCGATCAGGTCTATCGCAGCCCTGCTGGGCAACTGGTGCGCGCCAGCGACGTGGCGCAGGTCAACCGCGTGGAGGGCCCGGTAAAGCTGGAGCACGAGAACGGATCGCGCTTTGCGCTGGTGCAGGCGTTCGTCTCAGGCCGCGACCTGGTTGGCTATGTGGAAGAGGCCAAGGCCGACATCAGCGCCAACGTGCCGCTGCCGCAGGGTTATCGCATCGTCTGGGGTGGGCAGTTCGAAAACCAGCAGCGCGCCTCCACCCGGCTCATGGTGGTGCTGCCGATTGCGGTGCTACTGATCTTCGTGGTGCTCTATCTCACGCTGCGCTCGGTGCGGGCGTCGGCGCTGATCCTCGTCAACATCCCGTTTGCGGCGGTAGGCGGGATGGTCGCGCTGGCGGTTTCGGGTGAGTATCTCTCGGTCCCGGCCTCGGTCGGCTTCATCGCGCTGTTAGGTATTGCGGTGCTCAACGGCCTCGTAATGGTAAGCTATTTCCGCCAGTTGCGGCAGAACGGCATGACACTGCATGATGCCGTGCGGATCGGCGCGGCGCGGCGTTTGCGCCCGGTGCTGATGACTGCCAGCATCGCCGCCTTTGGCCTTGTGCCGCTGCTGTTTGCCAGCGGGCCGGGGTCGGAAATCCAGAAACCGCTCGCCATCGTCGTCATTGGCGGACTGGTAACCGCCACGCTTCTGACGCTGATCCTGCTGCCGATCCTGTACGAACGCTTTGGCGAAAGCGCGCAGGAACGTGACGCTGGTGACAGGCTCCACTCAGCGGGAGAAGGCGCATGAAGGCCCGCGTTTCCCTGTTCGCGCTGCTGATCGGCGCGGCCTCTCCTGCGTTGGCACAAACTGCCCTCCCCCCCGAACCGGCAGTGCATGAAGCCATCGCATCACACCCGCTTGTGCAGGCAGCAGAAGCCCGCGTCGATGCAGCACGGGCCGAAGCGCGCGGTCTGCGCTCAGGCAACCATGAGTTCAATTTTCAGGCCACCCACATGCGCCGGTCGGTGCAAGGCCTTGGCAACGTGCCCGAATATGACGCCACGCTTACCCGCGCGATCCGCCTGCCCGGCAAAGCCGGACTGGACCGAAAAGCGGGCGAATTTGGCGTGACCGCAGCGCAGAACATGGCCGAAGACGCCCGGCATCAGGCGGCGACGCTGCTCAATGATCTGTGGTGGGACTGGCTGGGTGCAAGCGCCGAGGCGCGCGTGGATGCACAGGGCGTGGTGAATTATGAAGCCACGCTGGCAGCGATAGCCCGCCGCGTAGAGTTGCGTGACATGGCACCGCTTGAGGCTGACCAGACTGGGGCCGCGCTGGGCGATGCCCGCACTTTGGCGGCGCAATCGCGGGGCCGCGCCAATCTGGCGCTCGCACGGATCAAGGCGCGCTTCCCTGGATTGCCGCTGCCTGATGACGCTCCCGAACCGCCGCAGCCTAAGCTTCCGGCTGAGAGTTTTGAAGCGATGGCTGCGCAAGTGATCGAACGCAGCCATGAAATCGGCGCAGCCAATGCGCAAAGCGCGCGATTTGCCGCCTTGGCGGACCGCGCGCGCAAGGACCGGATTGCCGACCCCAGCTTTGGCGTGCGCCTGTTCAGCGAACAGGGCGGGCGCGAACGCGGCGCGGGGCTGGTGCTGTCCATGCCCATCGGCGGAGGCCATCGCCGCGCATTGGCTGATCAGGCGGAATCCGAAGGTCAGGCAGCCGCCGCAGAACTGGCGGCCGTGAGGCTCGATGTGCAGGAAATGGCCTCGCGCGATGTCACGCGGGCGCAGTCGGCCATGCAGGCTTGGCAGCAATCGCGCGAAGCGCTGAATGCGCAGATGGCGGCGCTTTCAAAAACGCGGCGCGGGCACCAGTTGGGCGCAATCGATCTGGCCGATGTGCTGCAGGCAGAACGCCTGACCCACGCCGCATTCCGCACGGAAGCCCTCGCCCGCGCCGAGGCCAACCGCGCCATAAACTGCATGTTGATCGACAGTCACAACCTGTGGATCGCAGACTGATCCAGACGGGTGACAATTGTCATTGCTTGAGCGTCGCACAGTGCGCATTGCTTGGTCCATGACGATCAGCAATCGACGGAATCATACGAGGCGCAACCTTTCGGCATGGCTGCGCAGGCACCCGCTCCTCGGGGGTGCTGGGGCAATAGTTCTGTCTACAGCTGGTATCGGCGGCACACTTTGGGCTTGCGCGGATTCGTCCTGCACACCGGGCTGGCAGCTTTCCGCAGCAGACTACGATTGCGCCGGGCGGGCGATGATCAGCCCCGGCAACGATACGCGGATCAACCTGCTGCTATTGATGCAAAGCCTGCATCCGATGGGCGACCCGCCCGCCAATGCACGCCCCGATCGGTGGGACCGGCAGTTCGGGCAAACATTCATGTCGTGGGGCGGGATGCGTGAAGCTTATTGGCCGCAGGCGGATCAATCCGAGGGGGGCAGCGATGAAGGCCCCACCTGCGAACCCGCAGCCAGCGGTGGCCCTGCGTTTTTGGAGGCGATCTCTGCCGAACAGGGCCTATCCTCAAACGAACGCGCCGTCTTGTCCGAACTGCGTGCAAAGGCTGGCTGCAGCGACGAACCGTGGGATGACGCGGCCATCAGCAGCAAGGCCGGCCGCGAGTATCTCGGCTATCTGAAGGCCGCCGATGCCTTTCACAAGAATGATTGGTCGGGGGCGTCCCAAGGCTTCAATGCCCTCACCCGCGCGAAATCAGCGTGGGTGGCAGAAACCGCGCGCTACATGCCCGTCCGCATCGGGCTGCGCATGGCGATTGCAACGGCAGTCGATGAATGGGGCGATTTTGCAGGTTCGGAAAAGATCGACAAGCCGTCGCTGGAATCTGCAAGCGCTGCGATTGACGATTACCTGAAAGCCTATCCCAAGGGGCGCTATGCGGCGTCGGCAGAGGGTTTGAAACGCCGCGTGGCATGGCTGCGCGGCGATATGTCTGCACTGGTGCAGCGCTATGAAGCACTGCTGGCAAGCACACCCGGTTCAAGCGAGGCTGCGGCCAATCTCGCCGAGGAAATCGACAACAAGCTACTCGAACGGCAGGACGCCGCCGCGCTGATTGCGGCGCATGGCAAGGCACCGCTGCTGCTCGCTGTCGCAGATTTCAAGCAGATGCGGCCCACCGGCGATGATGCCATCGGCCTGTCCGCCACTGACCTTGCCGCGCAGAAAGCGCAATTTTCCGCATATCCAGAGCTTTACGGGCTGATTGAGGCGAGCCGTATTACCTATGCCGGAAGCGATGCCAAGGCGGTGTTGGCGCTGGTGCCCGATGCGGCGCGGCAGCCACACTACACGCCGCTGGCGTTCAGCCGGCAGACCTTGCGCGGCATGGCGCTGGGCAAGTTGCGCGATCCGAACGAGGCAGGATTCTGGCGCGAATTGCTGGGCGGGGCCAGCCCGGTCTACCAACGCCCGTTGGCTGAACTCGGCCTTGCCGTGCGCTGGCAACGAGACCGGCGCATAGAGCAAATCTTCGCGCCCGGATCGCCAATCACCGATCCGACAATCCGTGAGATTCTGCTGCAGACAGTCGCCACACCTGCCATCCTGCGCGCCGATGCCGCCAACACCGCGCGCCCGGCGCACGAACGGGACGTTGCGCGGTTTGCGCTGCTTTACAAAGATCTGACGCGCGGGGCCTATGCCGATTTCACACGCGATCTAGCGCTGGTGCCTGCCGGTGCCAATACCGATGCCGGCCTGTGGAATATTGCCCAACAAGAAGCTATTCCGGTTGGGCTGTTCCGCAAGGCGCGCTGGTCCGATGGCTTTGCCTGCTCGGCAATTGCCGAGACCGCCGCAACCCTTGCCCGCGCACCTGCCGACCACCGCGCGCGGTTGTGCCTTGGCGATTTCTACCGGCTCAACGGGTTTGACAGCTTCACCCTGTTCACCCCCGATGGAAACCAGATGGCGCTGGGCAATGGCCCGGATGGCTTCCCGGGCAAGACAATGGCGCGCGCGGCGCTTTATGATGCGGTCATTGCAGACCGGGCAGCGGCGCCGGATCTGCGCGCCTACGCGCTCTATCGCGCGGTGATGTGCTATGCGCCCTCGGGCTACAACGGGTGCAGCGGCCCGGCGTGGACGATGGCAGAAGTCGACGCTGCACAAGCGCCGGTCGCCGCGCGCAAGGCGTGGTTCACTGAACTTAAGCAGCGCTATCCGGGCAGCCGCTGGGCCAAGAGCCTGCGCTACTACTGGTGAAGCGGCGCGCAGCGGTTGCGCTGGCGCTCTCGCTGCTGACGGGGTGCGAGGCTGAACCGCAGCCGACCACACCCCCGGCAGTGCAGGCAGCAAAGTATGACGCAATCTACGTCTGGCCCGGCGTGCGCCCTGCCGCAGGCAGTGCGGCCAAGACCGTCTACCTGCTTGATGGCGAAGTGCGTCGCGAAGGCGCGGCACGGCTCGAACGGCTGCGCATGGGCGTTCCCAAACTTCCCGGACGGACAGTGTGGCTGGTGGTGCGGGCCGAACGGCTTGACTGGAACGAAGCGACCTATGCCGCGATCCTTGCCGACCTTGCGCGGTGGGAAGACGCAGGCAATGCGGTGGCGGGCCTGCAGGTGGATTTTGACGCAGCGACGCGCGGGATCGAAGGCTATGCCCGCTTTCTGCAGGGTTTGCGCGAACGCCTGCCCGGACGGTGGAAGCTTTCGATCACAGGCCTGATGGACTGGAGCGCGCACGGCGATCCGCAGGCGCTGGCAGGCCTCGCCGAAACCATCGACGAAGTGGTCGTCCAGACCTATCAGGCCCGCACCACCATCCCCGGATATGAGCAGTACTTCGCCCGGATGGAGCGCTTCCCAATCCCGTTCCGCGTGGCGCTGGTCGAAGGCGGCGCGTGGCAGGCTCCGCCCATGCTGGCGCACCATCCGATGTTTCGGGGTTATGTGGTGTTCCTGTTGGGGCCGACAAAGCCAAAGACCTGAGGTCCAGTCCCTACATGGGCTTTCCGGCGGCATCGAGCAATTCGATGCGATAGGAGCAACCATACAGAGTCTTGCCCGGATGGCTGGTGACGTTGGACACCGATCGGGCGATCACCGTGTGCGTGCCAAAACCATCGGGCGTTTCGGCTGGTTCGGTCACGTCCGCCAACACACGCTGGCCAAGGAATTTGCGAAAGCGGATTTCGCTTTCCACCTCCTCGCGCGTTGTCCGGCCCGTGGCGACCAGTTCATCGATCAAGGGCTGCGGGTCCATTTCATTGACGATGCCTTCAGGCATGGCGACGACGTTCGGGTCCGGCTCATCAAGGATGGCCAGCACTGCGGTTGATGAGAACACGACCCGGCGCGTGGCCCAGTGCCCCGTCACCGCGATGGGTTCAGGCAGTTCATATTCCAGCAGGAACGGGTTATCGCTTTCAACCTTGGTCCAGCCAAGTTGCGCAGCAACACCATCCTCGCCCGACACGTTCAGCGCAAAGCCATTGTAGGTCGGCGCATCGATATGGCAGTTGATCGCGTCCGTCAGACTGACCAACGCAGGGTCGAAGTCTTCGTCCTCCTGCGCCCATACCGGTGACGCGATGACGAGCGCAAAGGAAAGCAAATGGCGCATTGCGGCGTTATCCCTCACTGGCGTGAATAGCGGCCGCGCGGCATCATGTCGGGGATCAATTGGCCATCACGAATGTCCAAATTCATCACCTCGAATGGCGGCTGTTCAAGCTGGCGCGTGTCGACAAGGATCGCTTGAATCCCCTCGGTCAACGGCGCAATCGGCAGCGTCTGTGTCCGGTTGACTGGCTCTGGCAGGCTGAGCATCACTTGTTCAACCGCCGCCCCGTTCCGCAAGGGCGCAAAGGCCCACCCGCCCCGGGTTGTCTGCGTGGTTTCACGGTGGCCATCGCTGTAGACAAACACCGCGCCGACGCGCGACAGCCGCAGTTCGCGCGCGGGATCCCCCACCACGATGGCAATGCCGCGCTGCCATTGCGCCTCGGGAATCGCTGCCCAGTTGTCCTCGCGCGGGGGCTGGCATTGCGACGGCGTGACCGGGGCGCCAATATCCGGCACGTCAAGATTGGCCTCCCGGTGCGCCTCCTCCATCACTTGCAGCGCTGTGTACCAATCGGACATGGCCGCCTGCGCAGCCTCGCGCTCCGCCTCGCCCGCGCTGGAACCTACAGCAACTTCCGCCGCACGGCTCGCCGCATCACGCGCCGGTTCTGCTGAAGCGACCGCCTGCCGGGCGGCGGCGACCTGTGCAACGCCGGGCGGCGGACGATCATCGGACAGGATCATCGGCGCAGACATCGTGGCAGCTACATTCCAAGGACACAGCGCTGCTGCTGCCTGTCGCGCCCGATCCAAACCCTGCTCACGCAAGTGGCGTTCAGCATCCTCGTTCCACGCCACGCGTTCGTCCACGCGAAACAGCGGATCGCTTGCCGAGGGTAGATCGGCGACCAGCTTCACCTTGTCGCCCGAGCGAGTCCATTTTCCCTTCGCCACCTGATCCACCGCGCCATAGCTGATGTACCAGTCAAACCGGCCATCGGCCTTCAGCAACAGTTCCGACCCGGTCTCCATCACGCCGGAAAGGTAGTAATGGCCAACCAGCGTTGCGTCAGACTTTACTGCCTCGTCTTGCCCCGGATCGTCTTGCCCCGTATTGGCACTCACCGGCGCTGCGGCACACAACGCCGCAACCGCCGCAACGTGCAGCGCGATTAATCTTCGACAGTGATGTTTGCCAAGGTTCATGGACGTGGCCTAGACAGTTCGGGTACGCGCTTCAATCAGCGGCGGCCACACGAGTCCAGAATGGCTTCATTCATGCGTATTTCTGTGCAAACGTGCCTTGCGGCCATTCTCGCCCCTGCGCTGCTGGCCGCTTCGCCTGCGATGAGCGCGCCAAAGCCGGCCCCGGTCTCAACGCCATCTGTCGGATCGCCTGAACGCACGGCCATTCTCGATGCCATCCGTCCTGCGCCGGGTTCGAAAATCCGCTTCATTGTCCACGACTTGCGCGTGATAAAAGGGCGAAACGCCCGTTTCGCCTATGCCGCTGTCGAACCGTCCCAGCAGGAATATGACGGTGGCGAATTCATCCTGAAGAACGAAGGCCGCTGGCGTGTGGTCTGGTCGGTCACCGGCGGCGGCACCAACACCTGCGCCGATATAGCCGCCTATTACCGCGATATTGCGCGCATGCTTGTGGCAGAAGGAATTGCCGCCGACCGCCTGCACCCCGGCCACAGCGCCGAGGAGCGACGCCTTCAGGCAGCCGCGCACGATGATGCCGATTGCAATGCGATAGGCGATCTTGGCCCAGAACTGGATTAGGCAGAGTTACCGAGCGCTGGGATCAGCCCATGCCCACGTGGCCCTCGATAGCCGCAAGGTGCCCCGCCACTGCATCTGGCGGCAGGAACGACCCAGTGAAGCTGTTGCGTGCCAGCGTGGCAATATCCTCACGCGATAGCCCCCTCGCAGCTGCGACGGCGCGATAATTGTCGGCAACATAGCCGCCGAAGTAGGCAGGATCATCAGAATTCACGGTGGCCTTCAGCCCTGCGGCCAGCATCCGGTCAATCGGATGATCGGCCAGATCGCCCACCACGCACAGCTTCAGATTGGACAGCGGGCAGACCGTCAGCGTCATGCCTTCGCGCGCCAGACGCTCAACCAGCGCTGCGTCTTCCAGCGCGCGGTTGCCGTGATCAATCCGATCCACGTTCAGCAGATCCAGCGCTTGGTACACATACTCCGGCGGCCCCTCCTCACCGGCGTGGGCCACCAGCTTAAGTCCCTTCGCGCGCGCAGCGGCAAAGACCTGCGCGAATTTCGATGGCGGATGGCCCACTTCGCTCGAATCCAGCCCCACTGCCGCGATCCGGTCCAGCCACGGCTCGGCCATCGCAAGCGTTTCAAACGCGGCGTCTTCTGAAAGATGGCGCAGGAAGCTCATGATCAGCGCGCTGGTCATGCCGTGCGTTGCCTCCGCCTCGGCCATTGCAGACAGCAGGCCCCTGATCACTGTGTCGAAGGCAATTCCCCGGTCGGTATGCGTCTGCGGATCGAACATGATTTCCGCATGGACCACGCCATCTGCTGCCGCCCGGTCGAAATAGGCCATCGCAAGGTCATGGAAATCAGCCTCGGTCACCAGCACGCTGGCCCCGGCATAGTAAATGTCGAGGAAGTCCTGAAGGTTTGAGAACGCATAAGCCGAGCGCACTTCGTCGACGCTGGCATAGGGGATCGGCACGCCGTTGCGCGCAGCCAGCGCGAACATCAGTTCAGGCTCAAGGCTGCCTTCGATGTGCAGATGGAGTTCGGCCTTTGGCAGCCGAACGATGAAGCTGTTGAGATCGGTCATGCCTTTTGCCCTACTCCATCACGATCCCAAGCGCATTGCCCCAATACGTATGTGCAACGCACCGCGCGATCATCGCCCAGAACCTGCAATGCAAAAAGCCGTTCCACCACCGATGCCCCGGCGGTGCGCCGGGCGAGCAGCGGCGTTGCCTTGTCATCAAGCACAACGAAATCAGCCTCTTGCCCCTCGGCCAACATACCTACATCGCCGTCGATGTGCAGCAGCCGCGCTGAACCACCCGTAGCCAGCCATAGCGCGCGGAGCGGGTCAAGCCGGTAGTCTTTGAACAGCCCCGCCTGATAAGCCACGCCCGCATTGTGGAGCAACGACAGCGACGTTCCTGCGCCGATGTCTGACCCCAGTCCGATCCGCACGCCGTGGCGCTCAGCCTGCGCAAAATCGAACATGCCCGATCCCAGAAACAGGTTCGAGCTTGGGCACACCGCCACCCCCGCCCCCGTTTCGGCCAGCCTTTCACATGACCGGTCCGGCAGGTGAACGCCGTGGGCGAAGACCGACCGATCTGTCACCAGACCGAACCTGTCATAAGCATCAAGATAATCCGCCGCATCGGGAAACCGCGCCGCCACTTCGGCGATCTCGCGTGTGTTTTCGGAAAGGTGGGTATGGAGCAGCACCCCCGGATGATCGGCTAGGAGCTTCCCCGCGCCTGCCAATTGCGCGTCGCTGGATGTCAGCGCGAAGCGCGGCGTCACCGCATACGTCAGCCGCCCCCGCCCGTGCCACCGCCGGATCAACGCCTCGCTTTCGGAAACACCGCTCTCGGCTGTATCCTTCAACCCTTCCGGCCCCAGATCCATCAGCACTTTGCCGCAGGCCATGCGAAGGCCGCGTGCTTCGGCAGCCCTGAAGAATGCGTCAACCGATGCGGCGTGGACCGTGCCGAACACCAGCGCGCTGGTGGTTCCGTGGCGCAGCAGTTCGCTCAGAAAAGCCTCGGCCACTTCCGCCGCATGGGCGGGATCAGCAAAGGCTTTTTCGGCCGGAAAGATATGCCGATCCAGCCAGTCAAGCAGCTGCTCTCCGTGGCTCGCGATGCGGTCCAGCTGGGGATAGTGGACATGCGCGTCGATGAAACCGGGTACGATCAGGCCGTCCAGCGCTTTCACGTTCAGGCCGGGGAAACGCGGGGAAACATCGGCAAACGCCCCGCGCGCCACGATGCGCCCGTGTTCCACCACCAGCAGTCCGTCGGCATCATGCCGCACTGCATTCGGGGATTCGGCAGGATCGTGACGGAGGCTCAGGATTTCGCCGCGAAAGCCCTGCACGGTCACGCCGCCACAGCCTGAACCTGCACCGCGCGCGGCAGTTGCAGCAATTGCGCCAGCAGGGCCACAGCGATCACATCCGGCTCCTTGCCGGTCACGCCGGGCAGGCCAATCGGACAGGTCAACCGCCCACGCGCTTCGACACACACGCCTTCCCGATCAAGCCGTGACAGAAACCGCGCCCGCTTGGTCTGCGATCCGATCAGCCCGGTAAAGGCCAGCGGCGCGCGTGACAGCGCGGCCAAAGTCAGGCGGTAATCCAGCGCGTGATCGTGGGTGAGGATCACCACCGCAGCATCATCGGGTGCTTCGGCAATGCATTGCTCGATCCCGCTTTCGGGGACCACTGCCACGCCCTCAATCGTCTCGAACACCGGGCGCGTATCGAACCATGCCAGCCGCAGCGGCAATCCACCGATGTGCCGCGCAATCGCTTGCCCCACATGGCCTGCGCCAAACAGGTAAAGCGGACGCCGCCAGCATCCGATCACCTCGGCAATCCGGCTGCCCTCGCGCGGGCGGTCGCCCCGTGCAGACATCGGCGTTGCGGGGCCATCGCTCACGTGCCGCTGGATAGCACCGGGCTTCAACTGGCTCACCAGCGTCCGCCCTTCCACCGCATCGCCCAACCAGCCCAGCACCGCCGGATCGACATGCTCCACCAGCAGCCGCACGCGTCCACCGCAGCACTGGCCCAGCAGCGGCCCCAGCGGATAGTCCTGCACCCGCCACGCCCCTGGCGCATGGTCGAGCACGGCCCGCGCCTGCTCCACCGCCCGGAATTCCAGCGCGCCGCCACCGATGGTGCCATGCTCGCGTTTGGCCGTCACCAGCATCCGCGTGCCAGCTCCGCGCGGGGCGGAACCTTCGGTGGCCAGCACACTGATCATCGCCACCGGTTCTGTTGCGGGCAAGTCGCGCAGGGTTTCAAGCCAATCCATCATGCAGCCTTGTGCGCAGCAATCGCACGCAGCACCGCCTCAGGCGTTGCCGGAGCATCGAGCGGCGGCAATTCCCGCCGTTCAGGATTGGTCGCAGCAATCGCCGCGCTGATCGCGCAAAACACGGAATTGGCCAGCATCAGCGGCGGCTCGCCCACCGCCTTTGAACGGTGAATCGTCGGTTTGGCATTCTCGCCATCCCACAGATCGATGCGCAGCCGCTTCGGGCGATCGGACGCAGTCGGCACCTTGTAGGTTGCGGGCGAATGGTTGAGCAGGCGGCCCTTGGCGTCCCACTCCACCACTTCGGTGGTCAGCCAGCCCTGCCCTTGCACAAACCCGCCCTCGATCTGCCCCCGGTCAATCGCCGGGTTCAGCGAGCGGCCCACATCGTGGAGAATATCCACCGCCAGCACCTTGTGCTCTCCGGTCAGAGTATCAACCACCACCTCGGCAACAGCCGCGCCGTAAGCGAAGTAATAGAACGGCCGACCCTTGTGCGAAGGCCGGTCGTACGCGATCTCGGGCGTGGCATAGAACCCGGTCGAAGACAGCGAAATCCGCCCCAGATGCGCCTTGCGGGCGGCCTCGGCAAAGGTCATGCGGGTGTCGCCAGCGATAACACCCTCCGGCGTGAACAGCACCTCTCCACCGAACGCGCTGCTCAGAAACGCCGCCATCCGCTCCCGGATCGCCACTGCGGCATTGTGCGCCGCCATGCCATTCAGGTCCGCGCCCGAAGACGCTGCCGTGGCAGAGGTATTGGGCACCTTGTCGGTCCGCGTCGCGGTGATCCGCACCTGTTCTACCGGCACGGCAAAGGCATCGGCCACGATCAGCGCTACCTTGATGTATAGGCCCTGCCCCATCTCCGTGCCGCCGTGGTTCACCTGGATCGAACCATCGGCATAGACATGCACCAGCGCGCCAGCCTGATTGAGGTGCGTGGTGGTAAAACTGATCCCAAACTTCACCGGGGTTAGCGCAATGCCCTTCTTCAGCACCGGATTGCCCGCATTGAACGCGGCAATCGCCTCTCGCCGCGCATCATAACGCGACGTTTCCCGAAGCCGCGCAACCAGTTGCGGCGCGATGTTGTCCTCAAGTCTCATGCCATAGGGCGTCACATCGCGCCCCGGCCCATAAAGATTGCGCTCCCGTACCATCAGCGGGTCAAGCCCAAGCCGCGCCGCCACGTGATCGCACACCCGCTCGATCGCCAGCATCCCCTGCGGCCCACCAAAGCCACGGAAGGCGGTGGCGGAAACGGTATTGGTCTTCAGCCGCTCTGACAGGATCTCCACATCGGGAAGGAAATAGCAGTTATCGGCATGGAACATCGTGCGGTCGTTGATCCCGGGTGAGAGGTCCATCGTCGCCCCGCAGCGCCCGCCAAAGCGCAGTTTGACCGCAGTCAGCCGCCCCTCGCCGTCATGCCCCGCCTCATAGTCCACATCGAAGTCGTGGCGCTTGCCAGTCACGATCATGTCGTCATCACGGTCGCAGCGGAACTTTGCCGGACGCCCGGTATGGTGCGCCACCAGCGCGGCAGCAGCAGCGAACAGCGCGGCCTGGCTCTCCTTACCCCCAAACGCACCGCCCATGCGCCGCACTTCCACGGTCACGTCCGCGCTGGATTTGTTCAGCAGCAGCGCCACCAAATGCTGCACTTCGCTTGGGTGCTGGCTTGAGGAAACGACATGGATCTGCCCGTCCTCGCCCGCCCGCGCATGGGCGACCTGCCCTTCCAGATAGAAATGATCCTGCGCCCCGATTTTCAGCTTTCCAGCCAAGCGATGCGGCGCAGCGGCCAGCGCGCCATCGGCATCGCCCTGCGCCATGCGCTGGTCCGCCTCAATCCGCGATCCCGCCGCCCGTGCCTGCTCCACGGTGAGCACCGGCTCCAGCGGCGCATAGTCGATCCGCCCAAGCCGCGCCGCCTTGCGCGCCGCCATGCGCGTCGTGGCCGCCACAAGGAACACCGGCTGCCCGTCGCTCACCACTTCACCATCGGCCAGCACACGGTCATCGTGCGCTATAGGGCCGACGTTGTTCTCACCCGGAATATCCGCTGCCGTATAGACCGCCACCACGCCGGGAAAAGCCATCACTGCAGACAGGTCCATCCCCACAATCCGCCCCCGTGCTTCGGTCGAAAGGCCAAAGGCAAGGTGCAGCATGCCCACCGGCTCCGGCTCATCATCGACATAGCGCGCCAGCCCCGCCACATGCAGATGCGCGCTGTCATGTGGGAGCGATGGCTTGGCGTCGGCAGGCCACAGCGGTTCGGCGTCAGCCATCAGCAAGCCTCCACGTCCAGCACGCAGGTCGCCACACCCTGCTCACGGTGCCACAGCCGCCAGAGCAAAGCGCCCGCCGCCTCGATGCGATAGCCAGACGTCCCGCGCACATCACTCAACGGCTGAAAGTCCCCGTGCAAAGCTTCCGCCGCCGCAGCAATCGTCGCTTCGTCAAAGGGTTGCCCCACCAGCGACGTCTCACATCCCGATGCCCGCCGGGGCGTCGCCGCCATGCCGCCAAAGGCCACCCGCGCCGCGGTGATCACACCGTTCTCGACCTTCAACGCAAAGGCCCCCAGCACCGCCGAAATGTCGCTGTCAAACCGCCGGGAAAGCTTGGAAATGTGGACCACAGCCCCCGCCGCCGGGCGCGGCACGAACACGCTCTCCACAAACTCGCCCGGCAGCCGGTCCTGCTTGCCGTAATCGATGAAATAGTCCTCCAGCGGCATCGTCCGCCGCCCGCTGGCAGAGCGCAAGGTCAGCTCCGCCCCCAGCGCGATCAGCGCGGGCGGACCATCGCCAATCGGCGATCCGTTCGCAATATTGCCGCACACAGTGGCACAATTGCGCACCTGCAAACCGCCAATCCGCCGCACCAGTTCGCCAAGGTCGGGGTGCAACCGCGCCAAGGCCCCATGCGCCTGCGCATAGCGGACCCCCGCGCCAAGCCGAACACCCTCAGGCGTCTCATCAACCGCCTTCAGATCGGCCACGTCCCCGATGAACACTACCGTATCCAGTTCACGCAATCCCTTGGTCACCCACAGGCCCACGTCGGTTGCCCCCGCCACGATCCTCGCTGCGGGATAGTCGGCCAGAATAGCTGCCAGCGCATCCGAAGAACGCGGCGCAAACCACTGCCGCCCCTCAAAACTACCGCCAGCTTCGCCCCCCAACTCCCCCAGCGCCGCCGCCACGGCAGCGTCGTCGCGGACCACTTGCGAGACCGCTTCACCAGCTTCCAAGATCGGCCCATAGCCCGTGCACCGGCACAGGTTTCCGGCGATCACGTCTGCCACCGGAAGTTCGCTGCCTGCTGCACCAATCGCCCGTCCGTGCAACGACATCACAAAGCCCGGCGTGCAGAACCCACACTGCGAACTGCCATTGGCCGCCATGCAGGCCTGCAATGGATTCAGCACTCCACCCTTCGCCAAACTCTCCACTGTCATCAATGCTTTACCGTGCAGCATTGGTAGGAACGCAATGCAGGCATTGACCGCGCGCCACTCCACCGCCGCGTCGACCAGTTCCCCCACCAACACCGTGCAGGCCCCGCAATCCCCCTCGGCACAGCCTTCCTTGGTCCCCGTCCGCTGCAACGGCCCGCGCAGATAATCCAGCAAAGTCCCGGTCGGATCGCAGTCCGCAATCTCGATCACTTCGCCATCAAGCAGAAACCGCACCGCCATTGCTCAACTGCCCCGATAGGTGGAATAGGAGAACGGCGAGACCAGCAGCGGCACGTGATAATGCCCATCATCTGCCATGCCGAAAGCGATGCGCACTTCATCCAGAAACGGCGGCTGCGGCAATGCCACGCCCATGCCCCTGAAATAGTCGGCCACGGCGAACACCAACGCATACTGCCCCGGCGCAAGTTCCGGCACAGCCTCAATCAACCCGGGACAGCGCCCGTCCACATTGGTCTCGCCCAAAAACAGCACTGCCCCGGCTTTGTCTTCAAGCCGAAGTTTCACCTCGCTGGCGGGCAAACCATGCATCGTATCAAGCACATGAGTGGAAAGCGTGGTCATTGCGGCGCTCCTGCGGCGATCCATCGGCCCAGCGCATCGCGTTCGGCGCGGGTCATGCCGGTCATGTTGCCCAGCGGCATGATCTCGCTGTCGACCGCCACCTTCTTGACGCGCTCGGCAGCGACGCGGCTGTGGTCGTATGTATCGAGCATGACACCCAGCGGCGGCGCGGTAAATGCCTCGCTGGTGGGCTTTGCCGCGTGGCAACTGGTGCAGTGCTTCACGAAGATCGGCTCAACGCTCGCCCATGTTTCAGGCGCAGCAACCGCCTCCGCGCTTTTCGCTTCAGCAGGCAAAGTGGCCTTCTCCGCCGAGACATAGGTCACGCTCACCAGCGCCATCACGCCCGCCACCGCCATCGCCCGCCCGCTCTTTTCCCCGCGATGGCGAAGGTTGAACACATGGCGCACCGCCACCCCGGTCAGCCCCAGCAGCGCCAGCACCAGCCAAGGCCGCGCCGCGCCGAACGTCATCGCATAATGGTGGCTCACCATGATGAACAGCACCGGCAACGTCATGTAATTGTTGTGCAAGGACCGCTGCTTGCCAGCCTTGCCAAGCGCCGGATCGGGCGCTTCCCCGCGCATCAATGCCGCCACCACCTTGCGCTGGTTGGGGATGATCACGAAAAACACGTTGGCAACCATCACCGTGCCAATCATCGCGCCGACGTGCAGATAGGCCCCGCGCGCGTTGAAAACCCGGTCAAGCGCCCATGCCGCCAGCACCAGAAAGGCAAACCACGCCGCCCCCAGCACCCGGTTGTCACGCCCTAGCGCCGAACGGCACAGCAGGTCATAAACCACCCATCCCACCACCAGCGAAGCCGCGCCAATGGCAATGGCCGCTGCTTGCGAAAGCTGCGCCTTGGCAGAATCGATCAGGAAGCTTTCCGCCCCCACCCAGTAGATCAGCACCAGCAGCAAAAACCCGGTGATCCAGGTGGTATAGGCCTCCCATTTGAACCAGTGCAGATCCTCGGGCATCTTGGCAGGCGCCACGGCATACTTCTGCTTGTGATAGAACCCGCCGCCGTGGACCGACCACACCTCGCCGCTCGCCTCACCCTCCTTCGGCGGGACCAGATGGTTGTCCAGCCACACGAAGTAGAACGACGATCCGATCCACGCGATGCCTGCCGTCAGGTGAAACCAGCGGATAGCAAGGTTCAGCCATTCGGACCAATCGACCGTCATCGCGCGTCCTCCAGTCTAAGGCGGACAATCTCGCCAATCTGCGCAATGGCCGTGGCGATTTCTGTCTCGCGATCATTCGCCAGTCGTGCTTCCATCGCTGCCAAAATCCCCGCCTTGTCAGTCAGCCGCACACAGATGATGAACGGAAAGCCGAACCGCTCCCGATAGGCCGCATTCAGCGCATGGAACCGCGCAAACTCGTCCTCGCTCAGCCGGTCCAGCCCCGCAGAAGCCTGCTCCGCCGCCGAAGCCTCGGTCAAAGTGCGATCCACCGCAGCCTTGCCTGCCAGTTCGGGGTGGGCACAGATCAACGCCAGTTGTTCCTCGGACGAAGCTTCCAGCACCACGGCCATCAGATCAGCATGGCGATTGCCGCTGGATGGCCGGGCGTCCGCCCGCGCTTCCACCCAAGGGCTGTGCTCGAACAGCGCGGTCATGATGTGCTCCCCTCAAGGCTGACGTGCGCAGAGACAACTTTCCAGCCATCGGCAAACCGCACCCACGCCTGGCTCTGCCGTCCGCGCCGATCCGATCCTTCACGGAAGAACTCGGCGTCCGCCGTCGCAAAGCCGGAGCCGTAAACCGTAATCGCCACGTGCCCCAGCCTGCGTTGTGGCGATCCGCCGCGCCCTTTGCGGAACTCCCGGATCGCATCCATGCCCCACAGCACTTCGCCCACGCCAAAGCGGTTGGTCGTCGGCGCATCGTGGAACAGCGCGTCCATCGCGGGCAAATCGTCTGCCATCAGCGCGCGCTCGTATTCCTGAAACGAAGCAGTCACTTCAGCCAGCAAGGCAGGATCATCGATTGTCACGCCGCGCCTCCCGCATGGGGGTGATGCTCGAGCCAATGCCGTGCAATGTCGATCCGCCGCGAGATCCACGCATCGCCACTCTCGATCACATGATCAAGGAACCGCGCCACGGCCCGCGCCCGGCCAGGCTTTCCGGCGATGCGCGCATGCAGGCCGACCGACATCATCCGCCCGCCCTCTTCGCGCAATTGCTCAAAGCTATCGCGCAAGTACCTGAAAAACTGATCACCCTCGGTAAAGCCGTTCAGCGCCACCATCTTCATGTCATTGGCATCGAGCGAATAGGGCACGATCAGTTGCGGCTTGCCGTGGCGCACGTCCCAATAGGGCAGGTCATCGGCATAGCTATCGGCGTCGTAAACAAAGCCGCCTTCTTCCACCACCAACCGCGCAGTGTTGGGAGAGGTGCGCCCCTGATACCAGCCGAGCGGGCGCGCGCCTGTCAGCCGCGTGTGCAGTTCGATGGCCCGCGCAATATGTTCGCGCTCCACCTCTTCGGGCAGGTACTGGTAATCGATCCAGCGATAGCCGTGGCTGGCAATCTCCCAATCGGCTTTCAGCATCGCCTCAACCGACGCCGGATTCATCGCCATCGCCGCCGCCACGCCAAACACGGTCACCGGCACATCGCGCGCGGTGAATAGCCGGTGCAGCCGCCAGAACCCGGCCCGGCTGCCGTATTCGTAAAGGCTTTCCATCGCCATCGCCCGCGCCGGGTGGCTCCCCGCGCCCACCATGTCAGACAGGAAAGCCTCAGACCCCTTGTCGCCATTCAGCACGGAATTTTCCGCGCCTTCCTCGTAGTTTATCACGAACTGCACGGCCACCCTCGCGCCGCCCGGCCACTGCGCAGCGGGAGGATTTGCGCCGTAACCAGTCAGGTCGCGCGGAAGCGTCATGCGTCCTCCCAAGCCGCAAGCGCCGCAGGCACCGCCTCGCCCAGCGGCAGAGGATGGCCAGCCGCTTTCAGGCAGGCTTCCAGCGCACCCAGCGTCAGCAGCACCTTGTGTTTCATCGCGTTGTAACCCATCGCGCCCAACCGCCAGATCTTGCCCTGCAGCGGTCCGAAAGCCGTGCCGATTTCGATCTCGAAGTGATCGCGCATCATTGTGCGGATCGCCTCGCCGTCCACGCCGCCGGGGATGTAAACGCCGGTCACGTTGGTCATGCGGTGCGCATCGTCGCCAAACACCGTCAGACCCATCGCGCGCAAGCCTGCCGTCATCGCAGCGCCTGCCTTGCGGTGTCGTGCAACCCGCACCTCCAAACCTTCTCCCAATGCCACGCGAGCGCATTCGCGCGCAGCATAAAGCATTGATGTCGCTTCGGTATGATGGTTCAGCCGTTTCTCCGACCAGTAGTCCATGATCATCGCCAGATCGAAATAGTTGGACGCAATGCGTGGCCCTTTACCGTCCACAATGTCATCGCGTCGGATGCCCTGCTCCACATGGCGGCGCGAGAATATGCGCTGCGCCGCGCGGTTTGAAATGGTGATCGGCGCCGAACCCGAAGGCCCGCCAAGGCACTTCTGCAACCCCCCAGTCACCACGTCCACGCCCCAGCGGTCCGCCGCAATTTCCATGCCGCCCAGCGTCGCCGTGGCGTCGACATAAGCAAAAGCGCCTGCCGCTTTGCACAGATCGCCCAGCCCTTCCAATGGCTGCGCCATCGTCGTCGAGGTATCGCCGTGAACCGTTGCCACGACGCTCGGTCCGTGCCGCGCAATAGCCTTGGCGATCACCTCCATCGGCACCACCTCGCCCCACGGCGCGCTGACCTGCTCGACATTGGCACCAAGGCGCGAAAGGATTTCAGTGAGCAGCAGGCCGAACCGCCCGAAATTCACGACCAGCACCGTATCGCCCGGCTCGACAAGGCTGACCAGCGACGCTTCGATGGCCGCCCGCGCCGTCCCGTCGATCAGCATGGTCCACTGGTTCTGCGTGCCGAACACCGGGCGGTAGAGCGCCATGACCTGATTCATGAACGCCGTCATTTCCGGGTCGAACTGCCCCAGTAGGTCCGCCGACATCGCCCGCAGCACACGCGGATGCGCGTTGACCGGTCCCGGTCCCATCAGCAGGCGCTGCGGCGGGTCAATTTCGCCGAAGAGTGTTGGATCAAGCGGGGTCAAATGTCGCTCCCAATTGTTCGATAAAGCCGAGCATGACCCGCAGCGCCACTTCGGCGTCTGCGGGATCGACATGTTCGGCCGGGTTGTGGCTCACCCCGCCCCGGCAGCGGATGAACAGCATTGCAGTGGGGCACAGGGTGGCCATGATCATGGCATCGTGCCCTGCGCCTGAGACGAGGCGGAAGGGAGTTTGCGAAGCGGCACCTGTGGCCTTGTCGAGCAGGTCCATCAGTGCCGGATCGCAGGGGCTGGCGGGCAGATCGTGGACCTTTCGGACCGACAGGCACAGGTCGCGCAGGTTCGCTATCTCACGGAAAAGGCGCAGGATTTCGTCTGCGGCGGCATCGCGGCGCGTGGCCACTCCTGCGCGCACATCAAGGGTGAAGCTGCATTTTCCTGAAACGACGTTAGCTGCACCTAGATGCACCTGAACGACACCTACAGTGGCAACAAGGTCCGCTGGCCCCGCCGTGGCGACACTTTCGGCGGCCAAAACCATCGCTGCCATTCCCGCCACCGCATCGCGCCGCAAATCCATCGCAGTGGTGCCTGCGTGACCCGCCGTCCCTCCAACTTCGATCTCGAACCGAAGCTGTGCGGCGATGCCGGTGACCGTGCCAATGGCCAGCCCTTGCGCCTCCAGCACTGGTCCCTGCTCGATATGCGCTTCTAGATAGGCGAGCACCGATTCCGGCGCGCGCTTTGCGCTGGGATAGGCTGCAATATCAACGAGTTCGCCAAGCATCACGCCGTCCCGGTCTGCCACGTCGAGCGTCACCGGGTCAAGCGTGCCTGCCACCGCCCGGCTCGTGAGCATTGCGGCGGGGAAGCGAGAGCCTTCCTCATCACCGAATGCGTAGACTTCAATGGCAAAGGGCATTCGCACACCGGCTGAGGAAAGCGCGGCAACCACCTCAATTCCCAGCATAATTCCAAGAGGGCCATCATAGTGGCCGGCATTGCGCACGCTATCAAGATGGCTGCCAATGATCAGCGCCGGCGCATCGGGAGCGCTTGCCTCATACCGCCCGATGAGGTTCATCGCCGCATCGCGCCGCACGCTCATCCCCGCCTCGGCCATCCACTGCGCCAGCTTGTCTTGCGCGGCGTAGTAGGCGGGAGAAAGATAGGTGCGGGTCAGGCCTTCCGGGCTGTCGCTGAACGGCTGCACAGCGAGTTCGTCGCAGCGGGAAACCGCCCGGAAGCCGCCCTCTACCATGCCGCCACCCCGCCATCGCTGCGAGGGTCTGTCGCGCCTTCAAACCGCCCGTCGGCGTGGCGGACGATTGCTCCTGCGTGGCCCATCGTGGCGGTTAGCGGGCCTACTCGCTCGACATCGTGACCGGCAGTCAAAAGAGCCTCGTAGAGCGCTGGATCAAAACCATCTTCCAGCTTCAGCGTGGTCGATTGCTCCCCCCACGTCCGCCCCAGCAGCCAGCGCGGCGCGCTGATTGCGGCCTGCAGGTCTGCGCCGTAGCGGGCATAGCGGCTGAACAGCGCGGCTTGAGTCTGCGGCTGTCCCTCCCCGCCCATCGTGCCGTATGCCATGACGCGGCCATCGTCGAACCGGGCGAGTGCGGGGTTGAGCGTGTGGAAGGGTTTGCGCCCCGGTTTCAGGGCGTTCCAGCCCGATTCCGCCAGCCGGAAGCTGCTGCCCCGGTTCTGCCAGGTGATCCCCGTTTTCGGCAGGACCAGCCCGGAGCCGAACTCAAAATAGGTGGACTGGATCGCGCTGACGACGCGGCCTTCCTTATCCGCCGCGCCGAACCAGCACGTATCGCCCCACTGCGGCGGTTGCGGCCATGCCAGCGCTTTGGCCGGAACGATCCGCAATGCAAGCTCATCGAGCGCGGCGGGATCGGACAACAGGCCCTGCCAATCGAAATCATGATACGCCGGATCGCCCACGTGGACATCGCGGATCAGGAAGGCCTGCTTGGTCGCCTCAACCAGTCCGTGGACATGATCGAAGCTGTCCGCTTCATCCGCCACCAGCCGATCAAACAGCGCGAGGATCAGCAGCGAGGCAAAGCCCTGCGTGGGCAGCGCGCTGTTCCACAGTTGGCAATCGCGCAGACGGGTGGTCAGCGGCTCCGGGCGGGTGGCGACATGCGCGGCAAGATCATCGCCGGAAAGCGGACTTCCCAACAAGGCAAGATCGGCAGCAATGTCAGCCGCTAGCGGGCCGGTGTAGAAGCTGCCCAACCCCTCATCGCATAGCCGCCGCAACGTCTGCGCCAGCACGGGCTGGCGCAGAACATCGCCCTCATGAAGTGGACGGCCGTGAGGCTCGAATGTGGTGGCATAGGCGCCGGGTTGCACGCGCATTTCCGGCCCTTTGGCGGCAGCAATCGCTGCATGGCCTGCGGTGATCGCAACGCCCGCCTCGGCGTGGTCAATAGCATCGCGCAACAGGCGTGCGAGGGGCAAGGAACCGCCCGCGCTTTCCAGCGCCGCCTGCCAACCGGAAATCGTGCCCGCGACGGTGTTGGCTGCAAGTGGCCCGCGAAAGGGCACTGCCTCAAGCTCTGCATAGAGGTCGAGCGTGGCCGACTCAGCCGCACCACCGCAACCGTGGATACCGTGAACTTCGCCGTCTGGTTCGTGGATCACCCAGAACCCATCGCCGCCGATCCCGGTCATGTGCGGATAGACCACTGCGAGGCAGGCGGCGACCGCGACGGTTGCCTCCACCGCGTTGCCGCCGTCCTGCAATACCGAAAGCCCCGCCTGCGCCGCAAGGAAATGCGGCGCGGTGACCATGCCTTTCGATCCGGTGACGGTTGCCAATGCCATCGCGATCAATCCGGCAGCGCGGCGAGATAGGCGCGCACGACATGGGCGGAATTGACCGAAGCGAGATGTTCGAACGTGTCCTCCATGTTCTTGTGCTTATCACCCCCGGCAAGGTCGGACAGGCTGCGGAAGACGATGGCGGGCACTGTGTTGCTATAGGCCACCTGCATCACCGCCGCGCTTTCCATATCGAGTACGCGGGCTTTCCAAGCCTTGTGCAGGTAGATGCGGAATTCGGCGTTGTCGGCATAGATACCTGCCGTCACGCCCGTGCCACCGACTTCGATCTTGGGCACGCGCGGCAGGCATAATTCCGAGCCAGCGAGCATCTTTTCCGATGGCGGCACGCAGCGTTCAAGCGTGATCGAAGGCACCACCTTGCGCGCCAGATCGAGCAGGCCTGCGTCCACCGGCACGCGATAGATGCGCTTGGGCGGCGTGGCCGCATTGGCCATCACCGTACCGCGCGGGAAGATGAAGAACCAGTTGGCCGGGCTTTCCGCGCTGCCCTGATCGGGTGGTGTCCAGCCGGTCTTGGTCTTGCGGGCGAACGAGGCTTCGAGATACTGGCCCCAGTCCTCGGCTACGATTACGTCACCGATCGACAGCTTCGGGTCCACGCCGCCCGCGATGCCGGAAAAGACGATGCGCTTCACGTTGAACCGGTCCAGCACAAGCTGCGTGTTCATCGCGGCGTTCACCACGCTGACCCCGCTCTGCATCAGCACGACAGGCTTGCCTTCCATCGTGCCGGTCAGGAAGGTGCCGCCGTTGATCTTGTGCTCCTTAGCCTCCTGCACGGTGCCTACCAGCGCGTTCCATTCGGGGCGGAACGCGGTCATCACCACGGTGCGCGGCGTATCGTCGAGCTTCTGGGCGTGCACGGTAGCGGGAAGCAGCAGGGCGGCGAGAGCCAGTGCAATACGGCGGATCATTCTGCGGCCATCCAAGCAAAGCGCACCACGAACAGCGCGGCGAGTGTGAAGAGGAACCAGTCGGCGCGGGTGGCCTTGCCCTTCAGCAGCTTGAGCAGGGCGTGCGCGGTGATGCCGAAGGCGAGGCCATTGGCGATGGAGAACGTCAGCGGAATCATCGCCACGGTGAGGAACGCCGGGATAGCCGCCATCGGGTCTTCCCAGTCCACCTCGGACAGCGGCAACAGCATCAGCCCGCCGACGACGACCAGAGCGGGCGCGGTGGCAGCCAGCGGCACAAGCTGCGCATAGGGCGCGACGAACATCGTGGCGAAGAATAGCAAGCCGCAGACCACGGCGGTAAGGCCGGTACGCCCGCCCGCCTGCACGCCCGCTGCGCTTTCAACATAGCTGGTGACCGTGCTGGTGCCCGCCACCGCGCCAACCATAGTGGCGACCGCGTCGGTCATCAGGATGCGGTTGAGACCGGGGATTTTGCCCGCCGCGTCCATCAGCCCGGCACGCTTGGTGACGGCCACCAGCGTGCCGATATTGTCGAACAGATCGACGAACAGAAACACGAACAGGATTTCGAGAAGGCCCAACCCCTGCTTGCCAGAGAGGCCGAAGACGCCTGCAATATCAAGCTGGAACGCCGTGCCGGTGAGCGCAGCGAGGCTGTAGGGTTCGGTCGGGGCGCTGGTCTGCCCGGTAAGCCATGCGGCGATGGTGGTGAGGACAATGCCGATCAGCATGGCCGCGCGCACGTTCCATACGGACAGCGTGCCGATGACCACCAGACCGAACAGCGCAAGCGCCGGTCCCGGCTCGGTCACGCTGCCAAGCCCGACGAACGTGGCGGGGTTGGCAACCACAATGCCAGCGTCCTTCAGCCCGATGAAGCCGATGAACAAACCGATCCCACCTGCGACCGCGGCAAAGAGATGCTGCGGAATGACCGCCACGATTAACTGCCGCACACCTGTGAGCGTCAGGATCAGGAAAGCGACGCCCGAGATGAACACGCAGCCCAGCGCAATGGGCCAGGGCACGCCCATCTGCTGCACCACGGTGAAGCTGAAATAGGCGTTGAGACCCATGCCCGGTGCCAGCGCCAGCGGGGTATTGGCCACCATGCCCATCAAGATTGAGGCGAAGGCCGCAGCAAAGCACGTGGCCGCGGCGACCGAGGCCACTGGCATGCCTGCCTGTCCAAGGATCGCCGGATTGACCAGCACGATATAGGCCATCGTCAGGAACGTGGTGAAGCCTGCCAGCACTTCTGTGCGCGTGGTCGTGCCGCGTTCGCTTAATCGAAAGTGGCGTTCGAGCAGGCCCGCCTCTTGCGCAACAGTTGCCCCCGTCATGTCAGTTCCCCCGTGACAATGCCTTCCGGCGCGGTGACGCCGGTCAATTCATCGGATTCGAGCCGTTGAGCCAGTGCAAGCAAGGCCCCCTCGCCGCCCGGCTTGCCGATCAGTTGCAGCCCCAGCGGCAACATGCCCGGACGGCGCAATGGCACCGCCAGCGCTGGCAGCGCGGTGAACGTGATCGGTTGCGTATGAATGCCAAGGTCCGCGCGCGCGGGGCTGAGCGCTCCGTCGATCAAGATGCGCGGATCTTCGATCAAGGGCGCCGTGCAAGGCGTTGCGGGCGCAAGCAGGACATCGAAATCAGCAATAAGAGTGTTAAGGCGGGACAGGAAGTCTGCGCGGAAAGCCTTTGCTTTTGCGTAGAGTTCTTCCGGCAGCAGGGCGCCAGCAATCAGGCGGTCACGCACTGCAGGGTCATAAGTGAGCGCGCTGGCGGCGAGCGTTGCGCGGTGGAGGTGCCCGCCTTCGTAGGCGGTGATGAGAAACGCGGCACTGCGGGCGCGGGCGATGTCTGGCAATTCGAGCAGCGGTGCATCAGGGGCGATGGCATCGATGGCGGCAAGCTGGGCTGGATCGGCGTTTTCGCGGAAGCGTCCGCCGAGGCGGGCGATGCGGATTTCGCCTTGCGCAAGGGTCAATGGCTCACCGCGAAGCACGCCCCAAACCAGCGCCATGTCTTCAAGGCTGGCAGTGAACGGGCCGATATCGTCAAAGCTTTCGGCGAAGGGGAATGTGCCCTCCAGCGGCAGCGAGGCGTGCGCGGGCTTTAACCCGTAGAGGCCGCAAAGGCTGGCGGGGACGCGGATCGAGCCATTGGTATCCGATCCCAGCGCGAAGGGCAGCAATCCGGCGGCGACAACTGCCGCAGAACCGCCGGAGGAGCCGCCCGCCAGCCGGGCAGGATCGTGCGGGTTGCGCGTAGTGCCGTGGGTGGCGTTGATCGTGGCGAAACCGTAGGCGAATTCGTCCATGTTGAGCGTGCAGGTCAGCACGGCTCCTGCGGTCTGAAGGCGGTGAATCGCTTCGGCATCACTGGTTGCAGGCGTGGCGTTGGCGCGCACGGCGGAACCGGCGGTGGTGGACAGGCCCGCCACATCGAACAGGTCTTTCACGCCATAGGGCACGCCTGCCAACGGCCCGGGGTCATCGCCCCGCGCCACGGTCGCGTCCACAGCGGCGGCTTCGGCCAAAGCGCGCTCTTCCAGAACACGGGTGACGGCAACGTGAGTGTCGGCCTTCAGTGCCGCAATAGCCTGCTCGGCCACCGACCTTGCGGTAACTTCGCCCGCCCTGACGGCGGCGGCGATGGCGGCGGCTGTCCTCATTTGTCGCGGTCACCCTCCAAGGTCTGCGCATGGCGGGTGAGCAGTTCGAGATTGGCGGTAACGCCGGGTCGGCATTCCTCCGGGATGGGCAGACCGATGGCTTCGGCGCGAACAAGCGCTTCGGCTTCACCTTGCGGGGGGAGCGCGGCGGCGGCGGCTTCTGCTTCGGCGTGGTAGCGGCCTGCCAGCCATGCGCAGACAAAGAGTTGCAACTGGTGGAAGATCATCAGCGGCAGGATCACCATGCCCACTTGCGCCGGGGCAAAGAGCGCACCTGCCATCGGCACGCCCGAGACAAGGCTTTTCTTCGATCCGCAGAACAGCAGGACGATGGCATCCTCGCGCGGAAGACCGGCAAGGCGCGCGGCCACGCCATTAACCGCGATGACGATGGCGAGGATGACGCTCGACGCCAGCAGCAGCACACCAAGATCGAACGGTCCCACGCGCTGCCATACCCCGTTCGCCACGGCGGCGCTGAACGCGGAATAGACGACCAGCAGCACCGAGGAGCGATCTACCGGCTGGAGCAGTTTTTTGTGCTTGTCGATCCACTTGCCGATCACCGGGCGCAGCAGGTGTCCGGCCACGAACGGCAGGAGCAGTTGTGTTGCAATTTTCTGCACGGAGCCAAGACCGTCCATCTCGCCCGCGCCGCCGGAGTTGATGAACAGCGTAACCAGCAGCGGCGTCAGCACGATGCCAAGGAGATTGGAGAGCGATGCGCTGCACACCGCTGCGGCTACGTTTCCGCCTGCCATTGCGGTGAAGGCGATTGAGCTTTGCACAGTCGACGGCAGCAGGGCGAGGAACAGCAGTCCGACTGCCAATGAAGGGTCGATCACCAGCCCGGTCACGCGCGCAGCGGCAAGGCCCAGCACCGGAAACAGCGCGTAAGTGAAGGCCAGCGTCATCAGATGCAGACGCCAATTGCCCATGCCTGCGAGAATGGCTTCGCGCGAAAGTTTGGCCCCGTGAAGGAAGAACAGCAGCACGATGGCGGCATCGGCGGCCATGTCGAACGCGGTGAGCGCAGCCCCGCGCGCGGGCAGCACGCTGGCGAGCACGACCGTGCCGACCAGCCAGAGCAGGAAGGGATCGACCGACGGTAGTTTGAAACGCTTGGCCATGCTGATTTGGCTATGCCCTCCCTAACCCTACCGATCCAACGCAATGATCGGCACGGTTTGTTGCAAAAAAGAGAGCACGTTCATGCATCGCTATTCTGCGGGAGACAAGCTGGGTGCCTCATCCGCCGTCTCACGCGGGAGAAACAGATTGAGCGCAATGGCGACCACGGCGGCAGGGAGGACGCCTGACGTAAGGAGGATGCGCGCGGTTTCAGGCAGGTGCGCCACGGCATCGGGTTCAAGCTGAAGGCCCAGTGCGAGCGACAGGCTGACCCCGAAGATCAGCATATTGCGCTGGTTCCAGTCCACCGAGGCCAGCATCGATAGCGCTGCGGAGGCAACCATGCCGAACATCACGATCACCCCACCGCCCAGCACCTCGATGGGGATGGTGGTGATGATCGCACCGATCTTTGGCACAAGTCCGCAGACCACGAGGAACACCGCGCCGAGCGTTACCACATGGCGGCTCATCATGCCGGTGATGGCGATGAGACCGACGTTCTGGCTGAAAGTGGTGTTGGGCATTGCGCCGAACACTGCGGCAAGCGCGGTGCCGACGCCATCGGCGGCAACTGCGCCCTGCAATTCGGCATCGGTGGCAGGTCGGCCAGCGGTGCCTTCGCAGATCGCCTCGACATCGCCGATGGATTCGATGGAGGAGACAAAGCCGGTCAGCACGAAGCCGAGGATGGCCGAAGCCGAGAGCGCGAAGCCGAAGTGGAAAGGGCTGGGCAGCATGGCGATGGGCGCAGTGGCCACCGGATCGAAAGAGATGCGGCCCAGTGCCAGCGCCACTGCATAGCCCGCCAGCAGCCCAAGCAGCACCGAGGCCGTGGACCACACGCCTCGTGCGAAGAATTTGAGGCCCAGCGTTGCCACCACCACCGTGCCGGCCAGCAGCCAGCTTTCCCCCGCGCCGAATGCAGGGGTGCCGATGGCGGGCACGCCGCCAGCGGAATACTGCACCCCGATGCGCATGAGCGAGAGGCCGATCATCAGCACGACAAGACCGGTGATCAGCGGCGGAAGAGCGAAGCGCACGCGGCCCACGAACATGCTCAGCAGGCCGTGGACCAAGCCACCGATCAGCGCGGCGGTGGTCAGTTCCGCCATCGCGCCGACGCCTTTGCCCGCGACAATGGGGATCATCACCGGGATGTAGGCAAAGCTCGTCCCCTGCACCAATGGCAGACGCGCGCCGACCGGTCCCATACCCACCGTCTGCAGCAGCGTGGCGATCCCGGCGAAGAGCATCGACATCTGGATCATGTAGATGAGGTCGGAAGGGTCCGCCGATCCGAACCCGAACCCCGCTGCGCCCGCTACGATGATAGGCGGGGTGAGGTTTGACACGAACATCGCCAGCACGTGCTGGATGCCGAGAGGCACGGCGAGGCCGAAGCCGGGGAAGAAATCGGGATCGCGTGCCTGTTCGCGGGTCACTGAACCGAGAGATGTCATGGCGGTTCTCCCTCCTATGCCAGCGCCATCAGGCGGCTGAGCGACTTCTGCGCTGCGGTGACGACTGCACGGCGCGTGGTGCGCACCAGTTCGCCATCGCGCACCACGGCGCGGCCTTCGACGAACAAGTCGCGCACGCCGGGCGGCGGGGCGAGGATCAGGCCTGCCACCAAATCCCACGCGCCGGTTGAGGCGACTTGCGCCATGTCCCACACTGCGCAGTCGGCGCGCTTGCCGGGGGTTAGACTGCCCAAATCGCTCCGGCCCAGAACTTCGGCCCCGCCGCGCGTTGCCAGCCGCAGCGCCTCACGCGCGGCAAAGGCGGTGGCCCCGTGGGTAACGCGCTGTAGCAGCAGGGCTTGCCGCGCTTCGCCCAGCAGGTTGCCGGAATCGTTGGAGGCCGAGCCATCTACGCCAAGGCCGACCTTAACGCCTGTATCGACCATGCGCCGCACCGGAGCGATGCCCGAGCCGAGGCGGCAGTTCGATCCGGGGCAATGCGCCACGCCCGTGCGGGTGCGGGCGAACAGATCAATCTCGCCATGATCCAGCTGAACGCAGTGCGCGTGCCACACGTCCGGGCCGGTCCAGCCCAGTTCTTCCGCATATTGGCCCGGACGGCAGCCGAAGCGTTCGAGGCTGAAGGCCACATCATCGGCATCTTCGGCCAGATGGGTGTGCAACATCACGCCCTTGTCCCGCGCCAGCAGCGCTGCATCGCGCATCAGGCCCTGACTGACCGAGAAGGGCGAACACGGAGCAACGCCCACGCGCACCATCGCGCCGTCAGCGGCATCGTGGAACCTGTCGATCACGCGGATGCAGTCGGTAAGGATGGCGTCCTCACGCTCCACCAAACTGTCCGGCGGCAAGCCCCCGGCACTCTCGCCCACACTCATGCTGCCGCGCGTGGCGTGGAAGCGCAGGCCGATGCCGTCTGCCGCATAGATAGTGTCGTCCAGCGTGACGCCGTTCGGGAACAGGTAGAGGTGGTCCGAACTCATCGTGCAGCCCGACAGCGCCAGTTCGGCAAGGCCAAGCTGCGTGGCCGCGAAGACATCGTCGGGCGTATAGGTCGCCCAGATCGGGTAAAGCCGCTTGAGCCACCCGAACAGCGAAGCCTCGGTCGCGCCGGGCAGTGCGCGGGTCAACGTCTGGTAAAGGTGGTGGTGGGTGTTGACGAGGCCCGGCGTGACCACGCAACCCGCCGCATCAATGATTTCGTCGGCGTGGCCTGCCAGTGGCTGGAGTTCAGCGCTTGTGCCAACAGCCAGCACCACGCCATCGCGCATGGCCACCGCGCCGCCTGCAATCTCGGTTCCCGCATCGTCCATCGTGGCAACCACAGCGGCGTTGCGGATCAGCGTGAGGGTCATTTCAGCGGCTCGCTGTCACTTCGGCGGGGCCTTTTCATAGCGGTCCCAATTGCCGGTAATCTCGTCCACCACCTTGCCGCCGACGATGTAAAGCGCCTCAAGCGCAGCGGTCATCCCGGCGTATCCCTGATTTTCACCCAAGAGGTAGGCGGCCGGGTCTTCTCCCGGCGGGGGCATGGAGAAGTTGCTGGCGGAGCGCAGAACCATCACGCGGTTGCGATCTGCGCGACCCACTTTGGTCAGGTACTCGATGGACTGGAAAGTGCCGGTTTCTTCCATCGCAGAGGTGACGAATTCGCCCTTCCCTTGCGTCCAGAACTTCGTCCAGTCATTGGCCCATTGGGTCATTTTCGCGCCGTGCCAGAAGGTCATCGCGGCGATGTTGTCGCCTTTCAGCACGAAGGGTGGCTTCTGTGCGTTGGGGTAGCCGGTGAACTTCTTGCGCTCAGCCGCGATCAACTGGTCGTCGGGCAGTTTCATGTCCTTGGTCAGGGCAAAGGCCCATTCCTGCAGCGCGGGATTGAGTTCGAACATTTCGCCATTGATTGGTGGCAGCGGCGTAGGATCGGACGGCCTCTTGCTGTGCAGGGCAAAGTAGCCGCTTTTCCAGTCTGCCGGAATTTCGCGCGCATCGATCTCGTGCGCGATATCGCCATCGATCAGATAGCGCGCCCATGCCGCAGAGCCGACCGACGCGTTCTCCGGATCAATCCCGGCGATGCCCGCAACCAGCCAGTAAGCCTGCGAAAGATCAAGCCGCTCGTCCAGTCCCAACGCCAACGTGGCCGTGGCGGACTTGATAGACCCCATGCCGGTCACGATGGCCAGAACGCCCGTTTCGGGATCATAGGCCAGATTGTGCCAGCCCTGCGGGAACGGCAGCGTGACCGAGAGATTTCGCCGCTCCTTCCACAGCTGGAATTCGCCGGGCTTGTCGCCTGCGTCCTCTCCGATTTCGAACATGGTGACAACGACGACCCGCACCGGCAGCTTTGCCGCGCAGGGCCGCGCCGGCGTGCAGGCTTTTACGGCGGCAACCGTCGCGGCATCGGCAGCAGGCGCTGCATGGGCACAGGAAGCTCCGGCCAGCAAGGCCGCAGCAGAAATCGCAAGGCGCGCGAGGAGACGCATGGTTAGATAAACCTTGAAAAGTGCCGGTTGCGAGGAGCGGCGGGAGAGCAAACCGCCCCTCGCATCCGGGGTTCTGACAGATCGGTCGTCAGAACTTGTAGACGACTGAAGCCTGCCAGTTGCGCGGCCGTTCGGGCAGCGCAATCGTTGCACCGAACAGTTCGGTAAAGTTGGCGCGGAAGTAGCTGGCGTTCGTGGCATTCTTCACCACGGCACGGAACAGCCACGGCCCGGTCTTGAAGGACGCGCTCAAATCCACCAGCGTATAAGCCGGAAGCTTGACCACTTGCGACTGTCCCGAAAACACCGCAGGCACCCGGGAAATGCTTCCGGCCAGTGCCAGACCATTATCGAACGAATAGGTTGCGGTGGCTGAATACAGATCCTCAGGAATGCCCGCACGGCGCGATGCATTGCCGTCGGGGATCGGCACCAGCCCGATGGGCTGGCCACCCCAGAACAGCGCCGGATTGATGCCTTTGAGGTCTTCCGCTCCGAAGAAGCTGAACAGCACGCCGTCGCCGATCGCGGTCAGGTTCTCGACCTTGGTCTTGGTATAGTTGGCCGAAATCAGGAAGTGCCGGTCCACCGACCAGCGGATTTCGGCCTCGATACCCTTGGTTTCGACCGCCTGGTTGGTGACGATTGCCTGGGAGTTGCGATCAACGCGGGTCTGCTTGTAAACCGAGAGTGCAGCATAAAGTCGGCTGTCGAGGAAGCTGCCCTTGACCCCGCCTTCGTAAAGCTTGGAGGCGCTGATGAAGGCGCCAGACAGAGCGTCTGCCGTCGTGATTTCCGCACCTTGTCCGGCAACCACAGTCGATTGCCGCGAAATGGTGACATAGGGGATGATGCCGAACGGCAGTTCATAGTTGGCACTGGCTGACCATGACCAGCCCCCCTTCGAGGTTTTCGCTGAACCTGCGCCCGAGGGATCCTCAAGAATTGCGGCAATGTCCGCAGTGGTCACTTCGATGTGATCATACCGCGCGCCGAGCGTGACATCGAGGCCGAAGTCGAAATCGAAGTCGGCAAGCCCTGCCAGACCGTAATCGGTGTAGTGGCCAACGTTAGCTGACGTGTAGTTGCAGTTGCATTCAGTCGAAAGCAACCGGTCCGAAAGCGCGTTGTAACCGACGCTCAGATCGACACGATTGAAGTATTCGTAGTTGAAGTCATCAGCGTGTTCGAAGTTCGTGTACCGGATCGACGGCGAAATTTGGAACGAGAATGTACCGGCTTCGTTCTTGAACTTCTTCGAAACGACGATACGGTCTTCGATAACATAGGAATTGTGGAATTGCGAGAAGCCGTACTGGTTCTCGCTGTCGTGCGCATAGCCATCGTAAAACAGCTGGTTCTTGATCTCCAGATCGTTGCCGCCATCAAAGATCAGGTCGAGGTAACCGGTTCGCGCGATGTTATCGAGCTTGTCGTCCTCGGCAGTCAGCGTGTTTTTGCGGCTGAGTTTGGTGGTGCCAACGCCGGTCAGGCCCATGTCGGAGTATGTCGTGGCAAGGCACCCTGCGTTCAGCCCGCTGTTGAACGGATTGGAGAACGGCGGAGTGCTGCAGAACGCGCTGCCGAACGGGTTCAGACCGAACCCGCCGTTTGCGGCCGCAGCCTCTTCATGAGAAATCTGCCCATCGCCACTGGTATCGAGCGGCTTGGCCGCGCCGGTGACGTAGTTGCCATTGTCGACCAGATCCTGCGTCAGGCGGTTCCAGCCGCCGTTCTGCTGGCCGTTGTACTTGTGATACATACCGCCGAATTCGACCCGCAGGTTGGACGCTATATCAGCATCGAACGCGGCCTGCAGCACCGTCTGGCTCGTGTCCATGTTGCGGTAGTAGCTGCCCGAATCCTCGACCTGTCCGTAGAGGCTGAAGCCGAATTCCTGCCCGCCGATCTTGCCCGGACCACGGACCTGCGCCGACAGCACATTGCGCGCCCAGCTGCCCGTCGTGTACGAAAATTCGCCCTCTACGGTGCCTAGGTACTTGCCGCCTGCCGCGCGAGCCGACAGCGGAATGAAGTTCATGTAGCCGCCGGTCTTCGATGGGCCGTAGATTGGCGATGCCGGCCCGCGCACGATATCGATGCGGTCCGATGCTGCGATCGGGGTTGGATAGTTGCCTGAGTTATCCAGACGGCGGACACCGCGAAAATAGACCTCACCCGGTGTGCCACGAATATCCAGCGCCCCGCCGACGCCGAAAAACGAGTTGGTGAACACGCCCGGCGATTGCGACACGAGATCATAGATTTCGGTGATCCCGAAGCGCTCGATCTGCTCCCGGCTGACGGTCGAGGCGGAACGCGGCGTTTCCACCAGCGTCTTGTCGAAGCCGAAGATCGAGCCGACATCGTCGATGGGAAGGGCGCCAAGCGAACCTGTTACGACGATGGTCTGGTCCGGTTCCGCACTTGCCTGAGGCTCTTCCTGTGCAAAGGCCGGGCCTGTCAACGCCGTGCAGGCCAACAGGGTAGCGAGGCCCCGCGCCAGATAGCGCGTGCCAGTGCGGTGCCGGATTGCTCCTGCGGATGTAATCGGGTCTTGCATTTACGTACCCCCCTTGGACGCTTTTTACGCTCCGCCTCCTCCTGGAAGGTCGGATGCGCATGGTTGAACCGCGCCTCTCCCTGTCGTCTTTCCCGTGCTGTCGTCCTTTCGATCACGCCGTCAGTGTGGCGGCGATACGCAAGTCGCGCACTTAGTCAGTCTTTGTTGCCCGGTGCCCTGAATGGCCCATCGTCTTCATTGCTTTGCCGCCCGCCGCAGCCGCTCTTCTTCAAAGGCAGCGAAGCGCTGTTCAAGGTCGGCCTGAAGTTGTGCTTTTCTGTTTTCGGACAGGAACTTGGTACAGCTGGGCGTGGCCAGATCGGCACAGGCACCAACGGGTTTCAACAGGTCGGGGTTGCTCCACAGCGCGGCCCCCGGAAGGAAGGAATAGTGCAGTCCGGCGCGCGCCACCCTTTTGAGGTCAGCATAGCCAAGGCCCTGTTCGCGCGCGGCGCGGACGTATTCGTTGGTCATGTCTGACCGCAGAACGCCCTGATCGTCAGTCGAAAGCACAACGGGGACGCCGTGGGTGCGATAGAGGTTCAGCGGGTGATCTTCGCCTTGCACGCCAAGGATCACATCGTTGCTGGACAGGTTGATCTCCACGGCCACCCCATCGCGGGCCATGCGTGCCATCGTGTCTTCAGCCTTGTCTTCAAAAGCGATGCCGGTGCCGTGGCCGATGCGCTTGGCACCCACGGCCACAGCCTGCGCGATATGGTCACGCAAATCCTGCGGCGGGACGAGGCCGAGCGTCACTTCGCCCGCATGGAGCGAAAGCTTCACATTCGGATATTTCGCAGCAAGGAAGCGGATCATCGCCATGTGCAGCTTGTAGTCGCGCCGCGCCGGGTAGGCGTCCTCGGGCATGACGATGTTCACGCCGACAAAGCGCGGGTCGGCATCGGCGATCATGAAGCCGAGGATGAGCGAGCGATAGACCGGCCCGGGCGGCAGCGCCCGCAGGGCCTGAAAGAGGTACTGGACCGCAACCTTGCAGCCCGGTTCGGCAGCCGCCGTGCCGCACGCCATCGCCTTTTCCGCCGCCGCTTCATCGGCATCAAGTTCGGCGCTGGCCTTGGGCAGGAGGGGTGCGAGCGCCTTTACCTCAGCAGCATAGCGTGCCGCCAGATCAGCCTCGACCAGCAGGCCGGAGGGCGCAGACGGCACCGAGGAGGTGAGCGCAGCGGTGTTGTGATCGAGTTCCAGGTAGGAGAGGTTATCGCCCGCAGCGATGCGCCGCGCCGCCACCAGCATCTTTGCCGTCTCACCCGCGATCGGGCCAAAGCGGGTGAATGCCCCGAAGAACTGGTTGTGACCCGTAATGTCATTGCGGCCCACGCCGCGCTGCCAGCCGCGGGTGGACATGGCGTTGACCAGCCGGTCAAAGCCGAACTCGTCCGCCACAGCGAAACGCTCGATAATGCGCTCAGCCGGGCATGGCGGTGGCTCCACACCAAGGCCGCTGGCATCGACGCAGAACCCCTTGGCCCCGGCCCATTCCAGAAAGTCCTCGGCATAAATCGCACCGCCCAGATGATTGTGCAGATCCCCGCCCTTGGGCATGCCGCGCAGGAACACGCGCAGCGCGGGCGGGCTGTCCTTTGCCTTTTCAAACAGTGCCGCAACTTTCGCCTCGCGCGCTGGATCGAGCGGCAGAGGTTCAGCTTCGGCAACGGCAGGGGCGACGATCAGGGCCGCGACGGCAAGCGCGGAGCGCATGCGCGCGCGCCTTCTCGTTGCCGAACTCCCCCCTGTCATGTGCGAACCCTCCGTCGCCAAAAATGCGACGACGATTGACTAGGGACTTGACCTATCCGCTACAAACGCAATGAATCCGACGCAGTGTTGCAAAAATTAGGTAGGGTCACCGTGCCGGCATTCTCCCGCTTCCTACGCTATTTCATCGCCGTCGGCCGCCTCGGCTCGATCCGGAAGGCTGCGGACGAACTGAACGTGTCTGCGTCGGCCATCGACCGGCAGATCCTCAACGTCGAGGCAGAGATCGGCATGCCGCTGTTTGAACGCCTGCCCACCGGGCTACGGCTGACATCAGCCGGTGAGATCATGATGGCAGCCGGTGGGCGCTGGCAGAAAAGCCTGAGCGAAGTGCGTGCCCAGATCGAGGACTTGCGCGGACTGAAACGCGGCCACGTGGAAATCGCGGTGATCGATGCGCTTACCAAAGGCGCGATCCCTGCCGCGATCCAATCCATCCAGAGCCGCTACCCGGGTATCACCATCGACGTGAAAGTGACCGGCAACGACCAGGTCCGCCGCATGATTGCCAGCAACGAGGTGGACTTCGGCATCTTCTTCGATCCCGAATCCTACCGCGACATCACCGTGCGCGCCTTTGTCGATGTCCACCTCGGGTTCATTACGCCTGCGGGCCACCCGTTCGGCCAGCAAGCCGAGGCGCGCTTTTCAGCCTGCATCGGCTCGCCGGTTGTCGTCCCCTCGCCCGCGCTGGCTGTCCACCAGCAGATCGCCGTGCTGGAAGGGACCAGTCGCGCCACGCTCGACAAGAAGGCGACCAGCAACAACCTGCAGATGATAACTTCGCTGGTGCTGCAGGGCGTAGGTATTGGCATCCTGACCTCGCTTGATGTGATGACCGAGGTCAAGGCGGGTCTGCTGTCCTTCACCCGCATATCCGATCCGGTACTGCGCCCGATGACGCTGGCGCTCTGCACCGCCGCCGCGCGCCCGCCGTCCTATGCCGCCGACATCGTGCTGGGCGAAATGCAGACCGCGTTCGGCCAGTTGGCCTATCCGTCCGATCCGGCGACAGTCGTGCAATAGGAATGGCGCAAAAAGGCGTGGGAACCACGATTGCCCCACGCGGCGCAAGGCGATACCTGAAAGTCTTGTCAGACTGCCAACGGACTTTCCGGACATGACCGATTCCGCCGCTCCGGTGCTCAACTACATCGCCTATGAGGACTTCCTCACCAAAGTGCGCGGCCTTTCGCGCACGCTGGCAGCCGATGCGTGGAAGCCCGATTTCATCATCGGCATCGGGCGTGGCGGGCTGGTCCCGGCGGTCTATATCAGCCACGAACTGCAAGTTCCGATGCTCTCGATCGACCATTCATCGAAAGTGCCGGGCTTTGCCGACGAACTTCTGGGCAAGGTTGCGGGCAAATCGGCGGATGGCACGCGGCTGCTGTTCGTCGATGACATCAACGATAGCGGCGGCACGATTGTCTACATCCGCAAACTGCTGGCCGAGTATGGCTGCAACAAGGATAATCTGCGCTTTGCTGTGCTGATGGACAATTGCCGTTCACAGGCCCGGGTCGATTACGCCGCCGAGGAGATCGACCGCGCGCAGGACAAGCGCTGGTTCGTGTTTCCGTGGGAAGCGGTCATGACCGCCGATACGCTGGCCGAAGAAGCGCAGGCTGTTCCCGAACGGCTTGCCTGAACCCATGCGGGTTCTGCTCACGGGATCGACGGGTTGGCTGGGCCGCTATCTGGCACCGCGCCTGCGCGCCCAAGGCCATGCGGTGGTCGGCCTCGACATTGCCCCCGGTCCTGACACGCAGATTGTCGGCTCGGTGGCGGACCGGGCAGTCATCGATCAAGCCTTCGCCCAAGGCATTGACGCGGTGATCCACTCTGCCGCCCTGCACAAGCCCGATATCGTCCGCTACCCGGAGCAGGCCTTTATCGACGTAAACGTCACCGGGACGCTGCACCTGTTGCAGGCGGCGAAGGCGGCTGGGCATGACCGTTTCGTGTTCACCTCCACCACATCGCTGATGATCAGCCAGCAGGTGCGCGACGAAGCGGGCGATGCCGCCGTCTGGCTTGATGAGCAGACCGGCCCCCTCGCCCCGCGCAACATCTATGGCGTGACCAAGCTTGCCGCCGAGGGCCTGTGCCGCCTTTATGCGCAAGAGCATGGGTTGCCCTGCGTCGTCCTGCGTACAGGGCGTTTCTTCCCGGAAGACGATGATACGCTTGCCCAGCCATCGGGCGAAAACCTGAAGGCCAACGAACTGCTCAACCGCCGCCTGACCGTGGAGGATGCCGCCGATGCGCACATCGCTGCATTGGAACGCGCGCCCGATCTGGGGTTCAACCTGTTCGTGCTGTCAGCGCCGACACCGTTCAGCCGTAGCGACGTGCGTGAACTGAAGGCGAACGCGCCTGCCGCCATCGCGCGCTATTTCCCCGATGCCGCAAGCCTTTATGCCGCACGCGGGTGGACCCTGCCACGCAGCATTGGCCGGGTCTATGACGCCAGCCATGCCGAACGCCGCCTTGGCTTCCGCTGCCAGACTGGCTTTGCGCAGGTGCTGGACGCCCTGCGAGAGGGCCGCCCCCTGCCGTTCGCACACGATCCGGCCTACACGTCGCCCGCACTGTTGAAATGAAAGCCCTTCGACACGGCCCAGACCAGCGCGAGGATCACCACAAGCCCGATCAACGCGCGGACGGGTGACCAGCGGACATCGTCGAGAGTTTCACCCTGCTCACGCTCGCGCCTGCCGGTAATCATCGGGCTGACAAGGTCGCGCCCGACGAGAAACTGATAGAACCCGATGGCGCAGACGTGCAGGCCGATCAGCCCCAACGCCACGTTGAACGCCACTTCATGGATTTCCGCAGCAGTGCGGCCACCATCGAAGCTGATGTAGTCGGCCAGCGGTCCTGATTCCAGACCGTCCACGTCCACCGAAAACAGCCCCGCCACGACCAGCGTCAGCAGCACCGCCAGCAAGGCCGCAACGCTCCACCCACCCAGCGGGTTGTGCCCGTCGGTGGCGTGTTCGTCCGCAGCCTTGCGCGCATAGGCCAATACGGTGCGCGGTCCTTTGAGAAAGTGGGCGAACCGAGCCGTCCGTGATCCGGCAAGGCCCCAGAACAAGCGGAACAGCAGCAGCGCAAGGATCAGGAGGCCCGATTGGCGGTGCCATTCCATCTCGTGGTTTTCCCCGCTCCACCACGAGAACGCGAACAGCCCCAGCAACGACCAGTGGAACAGCCGCACCGGCACGTCCCACACGCGGACCTTTTCCGTCACCGCCCTTTTCCCCCTGCCGCAGGCCGATCAATCATCGGCGCGGAATTGCTTGTGGCAGCCGCTGCAGGTTCCGCCAACAGCCTTGAATTGCACGCCCACGGCTGCTGCGTTGCCACTACCTGCCACGGCCACCAGTTTGTCTGCTTCGGCGATCAACTTTTTCGCGTGACCATCGAACGTCGGGCGCTGGCTCCAGATCGCTGGCAGAGCGTCAGTCTTTCCAGCAGAAGGGCCGGTGCCGTTGGGGAACAGCGGCCCCTGCGCCCGCGCCATCGCCGCAATGGTCTTGGCCGCGCCTGCCATCTTGGCCTTGTTCGCGCTCCCGGCAAGCTCGTCCTTGATCACCTTCATTGCGCCGCCCATCTTCTTGAAGTTGGCTTGGCGCAAGGCGATCGTATCGGCGGGAGACGCGGCCACCGCCAACGAGCCGCCAGCCGCAGCAAGCACGGCAAGCGCCGCAGCAAAAGTTCGGAAACTGGGCTTGTTCATGGCAAAGTCCTGTCTTGGTGTATTCGTCACAAAATCGGTTTCAGCGCGAGTGCAGAAGGCGGCATTTGGGGAAACACTTTCAAATAGGTCTCACGCACGGTGGCAAGACCGTTTTCGACCATGCTCGCCGCAGTCCGTCCATGCTTGTCCGCAAGATTAGTCCGCGCACCCCGGTCTGCCAGAAGGCGCAACATCGGTTCGAGGGCGGGATGCCATGCGCCCCCAAGCACACGATGTAGCGCGGTAGATCCATTGGCATCAGCGTAATTGACGTCAGGCACAAAGTCCAAGGCAACGGCCAGAGCTTCCGCATTCTG
Source organism: Novosphingobium sp. (assembly GCF_030696665.1). Taxonomy (GTDB): domain Bacteria; phylum Pseudomonadota; class Alphaproteobacteria; order Sphingomonadales; family Sphingomonadaceae; genus Novosphingobium. Next base: position 60,757 of record NZ_JAUYRV010000033.1, on the reverse strand, counting down.
GCTTGATGCCGCAGCCAGCAGGACGTTGGTGCCATTCGCGAAGGCGAACCCCTTGTCCGCCCCGGCTGCCACAAGCAATCGCATTGTCTCCGCCTGCCCCGCCTGCGCGGCGGCCAGTAACGGCGGCGTCGGCGGAACTGGCGGCGGCGGAACGCCAAAGTTTGCCTCGGTCACCCAAGTGATGCGCGATTGTCCGGTCAAGCCATTAGGATCAGCCCCCTTGGCCAGTAGCGCCGAAACCAGCGCCCCCTGCCCCGCAGCAGCGGCAACGTGCAGCGGGCTATTGCCTGTGCGGTCGATCTCGGCAAGGTTCCACTGTCCCCGCGCCAGCAGCAACTCAGCCGCTGCCCAAGCCTTCTGGTAAAGCGCCAGTTGCACCGCGCTGGTGTTCTCAGGCCCGCGATAGCCAATGTCCGCACCCGCTTCGGCCAGCAGCGCCACCGCATCGGCATTGCCGCCGGCGATGGCAAAGAACAGCGGGGTAAAGCCGCCAGGCGTCACGCGATTGACCTTGGCTCCAGCCTTGACCAGCAAGGCCACCGCCTCAACCTTTCCGGCAGAAGCAGCCCACATCAGCGGGGTTTGCCCACGCGGGTCGGGGGTGTCGACCTTTGCGCCCTTCGCCAGCAACACCGCGACGGCTTCAGGCGGCGCAAACCGCGCGCAAAGCGCCAGTGGCCAAGCGCCTTCAGCACCCGGCTTGCGTGGATCGGCGCCAGCGTTGAGCAGCGCGGCAACGATTGCCGGATTGCCCCGCTCGCAAGCCAGCGCCAGCGGCGTCAGGCCGTTGGCGTCGGCCACGTTCGGCTTTGCGCCGTGTTGCAGCAGCAGCGTAACAAGCGCCGGGTCTTGCACTTCCACCGCGCGAGCCAGAGGACTTTCGCCATAGTCCAGCGCTGCATTAGCATCGGCCCCTGCTTCGAGCACAGCATGCAAGGCAGCCGCATCGTCCGCCGCAATCGCATCGGCCACCGGCATCGCGCCTGCCAGCAGCAAACCAGCGACAAGTTCAAGCATCGCGCAACCCTTTCAACGGGCCACTGCTATCGCCAAAGCTCTTTGCCGGAACGCCCAGCAGGTTCAGCCCCGCGAGCATCAGGTCCGACATGGATGTCCCCTTCGCCACCTCCAAATGCCGCCCACCCTGCACCAGCCCGCCCGCAAGGATCACCGGCAAGTCCATGAAATCATGGTCGTTGGAATCGCCAAACGCCGAGCCGCGCAGCACCAGCATGGTATCGAGCAGCGACCCTTCGCCGTCGGGCGTGTCCTTCAACCGCTGCAGCATGTAGGCGAAGAACTGCATGTGATAGCGGTTGATTACCGCCAGCTTGGCCAGTTTCTCCGCGCTGCTACCGTGGTGGCTGAGCATGTGGTGTGAATCAGGCACGCCGATCTCGGGATAGGTGCGGTTCGAAATCTCGCGCCCGATCATGAATGTGCCTACGCGCGTAAGATCAGCCTGCAACGCCATGACCTGCAAGTCGATCATCAGTTTCACATGGGTTGCAAAGTCATCCGGAATGCCTGCCGGGGCCTGCATCGTGGTACTCTGCGCCACCGCCGGAGAGGTTTGCGCGCGCTGAATACGCTTCTCTACGGCGCGCGTCGCATCAAGATATTCGTCAAGCTTATGGCGATCCTCCATCCCCAGCGCCCCCGAGAGCCGCGCTGCATCCTCGCGCACAAAATCGAGGATAGAGCTTTGCCGCCGTAGTTGCGCAAGGCGGCTCGTCTCGTCCAGCGCTTCGCCATCGCCAAACAGCCTTTCGAAAACGTCGCGCGGATTTGCGGTCACCGGCAGCGGCACCGTTGGCGTCAGCCACGAAATCCCGTTGGTATAGGCGCAGGAATAGTTGATGTCGCAACTGCCCAGCAGGCTCGCCTGATCGATCCCGAGTTCGAGCGAGGGGATTTGCGTTGCGTCTCCCAGATGGGCGGCAAACACCTGATCCATCGACACACCGCAGCGAATGTCCGGCCCTTCGGTCTGCTTCGCATGCGTACCGGTCAGGAACGCCGGGCAAGACCGGCCATGCCCGGCAGGCCGGTCCCCAAAGGCTGCGGCCTGCGGATGCCCAAGGCCGCTGACGACCAGAATATCCTTGCGGTGCGGCTCCAGCGGGCTGAGCGTTGACGGCAAGGTGAAATCGCCACCGGTCCCGGTTGGCCGGTATTCGGCCATCGTCATGCCATTGGGGCTGTAGAACACCTGCAACCGCTTGGGCCGCTGCGCCACGTCTGCAGCCTTCGCGCTGGGCATCATCGCTTCCAGGAACGGCAGCGCCATTGTGGTGCCAAGCCCACGCAGCACCGTGCGGCGGGAAAGGGGGGCGCGGCGCAGGATCATCGCCTTGCCTCCGCCACTTGCAGCGCAGCGGTTTTCCGCATGGTGAACGCAGGGCTGGTCACAATACCCCTGACGATGGTCTGCACGCGATAGTCCTCCTGCGCAGCCTTGCGCGCAATCGCACGGATCGCCGGCATGTCCTGCGGGCCAACCCCGCGTGCCAGCGCATAGGTCATCAGCCGTTCGGTAAAGGCCTGCGCAAACTCGTCACGCCGATCCAGCAGCACGTGTTGCAGGCCGGTGAAGCCGGTAATCGTGCTGCCATCGGGCATGGTTGCGGTGTTGTCGATTGATTGCCCCGCATCGACCGTACGCCACGCCCCCACCGCATCGAAATTCTCAAGCGCGAAACCCAGCGGGTCCATCTTTACATGGCAGGCGGCGCAGTTGGGGTTGGCGCGGTGGAGTTCAAGCTGCTGTCGGGCGGTCAACTTGCGCCCATCATGCTCCGCCTTGAGCGCAGGCACATCGGGCGGTGGCGGAGGTGGCGGCGATGCCAGCATGTTGTCGAGAATCCACTTGCCGCGCTTCACCACCGACGTGTGGTTGCCATAGGACGTCACCGTCAGGATGCTCGCCTGCCCCAACAACCCGCCGCGCGCGGTGGCCGGATCAAGCGCCACCTTGCGGAACGCGGTGCCGCTAACCCCACCGATCCCATAGTGCCGGGCCAGCCGCTGGTTGAGGAAGGTGTAGTCTGCGCGGATAAAGTCCGTCACCGGACGGTTGGCACCCATGACATACGCAAAGAACATCTTCGTCTCGGTCGCCATCGCCGTGCGCAGGCGGGTGTCGAAATCGGGGAATTCGGTGATATCCGGGCGCTGCTGATCAAGATTGCGCAGATAGAGCCACTGCCCTGCAAAATTCTCGGTCAACGCTTGCGCGCGCGGGTCGGCCAGCATCCGTGCGATCTCTGCGTCGAGAACACCGGACGCGCGAAGCTGCCCCTGTTCGGCCAGTGCGAGCAGCCGCTCGTCAGGGATCGAACTCCACAGAAACAGCGCCAGCCGCGTGGCCAGATCAAGGTCAGACACTGGATAGGCCGTGCCCATGATCCCGGCAGGAGGCGGACTTTCCACCACAAACAGGAACTGCGGCGAAACAAGGATCGCCTCAATGGCCACCTCGATACTCTGCTCGAACGTCGCATTCGTCCGCTCTGCCCCATAGAGGCGCATCAGCGGTGCGACCTCTGCGGTGCTGACCGGCCTGCGCCACGCGCGCCGCGCCAGCGATGCGATGATCTCCTGCGCGCAAGGTGCTTCTTCGGCGGCTCTACGCGGGCGGCATGTAAAGATCGCGCGCTGGCTCGGCGTCTCGGTGATGCCCTTTGCATCGTAAGGCCCAGCCACATCCACCTGCAGCACGTCACGCGGGAAATTGCGCTGCGAATAGCGCGGGTGCATCCGCCACGATGGCACCTGCACCGTACCCGCACGCTTGCCATCCACCCACACGTCCATCGGCAACAGCTTCGGCTTGTCGAGCGGCAACGGCACATAGTCGGTATCGTTGCGCAGCCACTGCACGCTTTCATCGGGCCAGGTCTGGCGGCGGAACGAAACGCTGATCCGGTGCGTCCCCGCCGTCAGCGGAAGACGCAGCGTATAGCGGTCCTCGGTCAGCCGGTCGGTCTCGTTGTTCGTGTTCGAATTGAGCCACGCAACGACATCGTACGTGCCATCATACCGCGCAAAATAGCGCACGACAGTGCCCCCGCGCGAGGCCAGCGGCAAATCTCCGCCAGCCCGCTCGTTAAAGGCAGGAACGCCCGAATTCATCACCGATCCGTCCTTGGGCACCTGCCACGTCGTGACGAAGGCCCGCGATGGGACCAGCCCCGTCGCCTGCCGGGCCACTTTCCCCGCTACCGCGACATAGCGCTCCATCAGCGTGGGCGAGACGCTCAGCACATCGGCGATATTGTCGAACCCGAAGCCGGAATTGTCCGGCGGCAGATCGCGCGCCACATCAGCCTCAACCCCCAGCAGATCCCTGACAGCATTGGCATATTCAATGCGGTTCAGGCGGCGCACGGCGGACTTGCCGGGATCGGGATGGGCTGAAACATACTGCGCACGGCCAGCATCAAGCCACTCCACCATCGCGGCCCGTTGCACCATATCGGGTTGCGGCTTCGAATGCGGCGGCATCTCACCCGACGCGACACGGCGCAGGATTTTCTCCCATGCCTCGGTATTGCGGCCGTTCGCGATGTCAGACGCGCGCAGGTCAGCGATGGAAAGCCCGGCAACATTGTCGAAATCGTTGTGGCAACGCGAACAATACTTGTCGAGGATCGGCTCGATCATGGCTGCCCGGCTTTCGGCCAAAGCAACATCGGTGGGGCTATCGGCTTGCACGGAGGCGACAAGGCAAGTGCCGGTCAGCGCCGCGCTGACGATCAGTGCGAAACGTCCGGCGGGAACCCGCCAACCCGCCTTCATCCGAATTGCGCCCCTTGTTGCCTGATAGAGATACGGTCCGGGTGACCATATCGAGCGCGGACCTATCTGGCGGGGGAGCAAGCGTCCATTGCCATTAACCGGACGATGCGTGTCCTAAATTAGCGCACTCCGTGATACGCCTGAAGCGAAAGGACAGGATCACAAGGCGCGGCGTTTTCCACCGCTCACCCTCACCGGTCCGTTTTGTCCAACCCTTGCGCAGCATTGGTCATTCGGCGTCGGGCTGCGCCTCGGGCCGCGCCCGCTGAAACGCTTCGGTGGCAAGGCAGTTTGCCTCGATCTCGCCGATGCGGGCGGAACGGAGCGTTGCACCAAATCGCCGCGCATTGACCAGTTGCGGGACCAACAGGATGTCGGCGAGACCGGGGGTTTCACCAAAGCAGAACGGCGTGTCAGTGCGCGGAAGCAGCGCCTCGAACGCAGCAAGGCCTTCTTCGATCACATCGCGCGCCCATTGCTTTACGGCATCTTCGCCCAATCCGTTGGCCCGCAGCCGGTCAAGAATTTTCAGGTTCTGGATCGGATGAATGTCACAGGCGATCACTTGCGCCGCGGCACGGACCTTCGCGCGGGCAAGCGGTGCGCGCGGGAGCAGTTCAGGCTCGGGGTGCACCTCGTCAAGGTATTCGCAGATCGCCAGCGACTGCGTGAGCACATCATCGCCCACTACCAGCGCGGGCACCATGCCTTGCGGATTGAGCGCCAGGTATGCCGGCGCGCGCTGTTCGTTCTTGCGCAAATGGTGCGACACGTTGTCGTATTCCAGCCCCTTCAGGGCAAGCGCGAGGCGCACCCGGTAAGCGGCAGTAGATCGAAAATAGCCATGCAGTGTCATAGACATATGCGCCATAAACTCGCTTTCAATCATGCGCTGCCTGGTCAGCAGCGGCTTCGGCGTGACTGAGGCCATCTGCCCAGATTACACGCTAGTCCAATCCACCATCATGCTGCACTAATCTCTGCTCTTGCTGATAATACGCAAGTGAAGGATCAGTGAGATCAAAGGAGAATGCCGATGGCCGCCGCAACCCGTTTCGCCTGGGAAGACCCGTTTGACCTCGAAACCCAATTGACCGAGGACGAGCGCATGATCCGGGACGCGGCCCGTGGTTTTGCGCAAGACGTGTTGCAGCCCCGCGTCATCCAAGCATACCGCGAGGAAATCGCAGCGCCCGAACTTTTTCCGGCTATGGGCGAAGCGGGCCTGTTGGGCATGACGCTGCCCGAACAATACGGTGGTTCTGGTGCAAGCTACGTCGCCTACGGACTTGTCGCGCGCGAGATTGAGCGTGTCGATTCTGGCTACCGTTCAATGGCATCGGTGCAATCCAGTCTGGTAATGCATCCCATCTATGCGTTTGGGTCGGAAGAGCAGAAGCGCAAATATCTGCCCGGCCTCGCTGCAGGAAAGCTCATCGGCTGCTTTGGCCTGACCGAGCCGGATGCCGGGTCTGACCCAAGCGGAATGCGCACCACTGCGCGCCGGAACGGCGATGGCTATGTCCTTACCGGTTCAAAGACCTGGATCAGCAATGCCCCGTTCGCCGATGTGTTCGTCGTCTGGGCAAAATCGGAAAGCCACGGCGGAAAGATCCGGGGCTTCGTGCTGGAAAAGGGCATGCAAGGGCTTCACGCCCCCAAGATCGAAGGGAAACTGTCACTGCGCGCATCAACCACCGGGATGATCCTGATGGACGATGTGAAGGTCGGTGCCGATGCGCTGCTGCCGGACGCAGCAGGGCTGAAAGGTCCGTTCGAATGCCTGAACCGCGCGCGTTACGGTATCTCATGGGGCGCGCTCGGTGCCGCCGAATTCTGCCTCCATGCTGCGCGGCAGTACGGTCTGGACCGCAAGCAGTTCGGCCGACCGCTTGCCGCCACGCAGCTTTATCAAAAGAAGCTCGTCGAGATGATGTGCGATGTGGCGTTCGGGCTACAGGCATCGTTGCGCGTTGGCAGGCTTATGGATGAGGGCCGCTATGCGCCCGAGATGGTCTCGATGGTAAAGCGCAACAACGTGGGCAAGGCGCTTGATGCGGCGCGGATGGCGCGTGACATGCATGGCGGCAACGGGATTTCCGAAGAATATCAGGTCATGCGGCACATGACGAACCTTGAAACCGTGAACACCTACGAAGGTGCGCACGATGTCCATGCGCTGATCCTGGGGCGTGGCATAACCGGCATCGCGGCATTTTGATGATCGTGTGCCGATTTGCCGCGAAATCATCGAACCCAAGGAATTCATGATGCGGTCCGATCAGGGACGGTACTTCAGGCTTTCCAGCAGCAGTTGGAACGCGACAGTAGGCTGGCGGCGGCTGGGGTAATACAGGAAATAGCCGTCGAACGGCTCGCACCAGTCGTCCAGCAGCCGCACAAGTGAGCCATCGACCAATTGCCGCTGCACATGGTCTTCAAGCGAAAAGGCAATGCCGTGGCCCGCAACTGCTGCTTCGACCACCATGTCCATGTCGTTGAGAACAAGGTGCCCATCGACTTTCACCCGGATAGAGCGGGAGCCTTGGTCAAATTCCCACGCATAAAGGCCGCCCGAAGTGGCAAAGCGCAGATTGATGCAGGAATGCTGCGTCAAGTCCTCTGGCGTTCGAGGAATACCCTTGCCTTCAAGGTACGATGGCGCGGCAAAGGCTGCCATGCGCAGTTGCGGGCCGATGCGCACTGCGATCATGTCCTTGTCGACACTTTCCCCCAAACGGACCCCGGCATCGAACCGCCCGGCGACAATATCGGTGAAAGCGGCATCAATGTTGATTTCGACCGTGATGTCGGGATTGGCGCTCGTCAGCCGATGAACCGCCGGCCAGATGATAGTCCGCGCAGCGTGGGCCGGACAGGAAAGCCGCACAGTTCCGGCGGGGCGTTCGCGCAATGATGTGAGCGAGGCAAGCTTGCTGTCGATCTCGCTGAACGCCGGGCGCAGTGTTTCTAGCAATTGTTCGCCCGCCTCGGTTGCTGCAACGCTGCGCGTGGTGCGCGTCAACAGGCGAAGGCCAAGCTTCTCCTCAAGCCTGCGCACCGCATGGCTCAGTGCGGATTGTGACACGCCCAGCTTCGCAGCGGCGCGCGTGAAGCTCTGTTCCTCGGCCACAACCACGAACTTGGCCAGACCGCCCAGATCCTCGCCATGCATCGCTATGCCATCGGTCAGTTTCATGAATTTGGCTCATAAACTCAGGCGCTTTGCCTTGTCTAGTTGCAAAATTCACGATTAGCGCAATCCGACTTGACGGAAACTTCTTTGACACAATGCCAGCCAATGAGTTTTGGACCAACGCCTTTTCCAAATGGCCTGCACCGCTTGATTGTCATTCCAGCTCTTGCGCCAATGAAAAGGATTTTCCGTCGTTGACGAGTTCAGCCGGATCAACCAGTTGCCCATCAACTTCAATCCAGCCCATGAAATTGCGCCCGGCTGACCAGCCGAGCAAGCGGCGGATATGTTCGGGATAAGATGCCACGACTTCGGGCGAGAGCGTGAGATACATGTTTTCTTCCTGCCGCAGGTGCGCGGCATCAAGGGCAACTGTAAGCCCCGTCCGTGGGCGGTCGGTCGTGTTTTCACCACCTGCGTGGTAGGTCGATCCCAGAAAGACCAGCGCTGAACCGGCCTTCATCTCGGTCGGCACGGCTTCGTGGCGCTCAGGCATCCGTTCGTCGTCCCACAGATGGCTTCCGGGGACCACAAGTGTGCCGCCGTTGGCTGCCTCGAAGTCGGTAATCGCAATCATGATCTGCAAACGCGCTTCGCGCCCTCCCGTCGGATGGCGCCACAGGAAGACCGTATCATCGCGGTGGAGCGGTTGCGATCCTTGCCCTGGCCAGATCTGAATGGCCTGCGCCATCCCGATGCGGATGTCAGGCACGATCTCAGTTCGCCCCTCGCCAAACCAAACCTTCACCGGCTTGGCAAGTATGGCCTGCGCAACATCGTGAAACAGCGGATTGGTCACGACATCTGCCATCGCGGTAGTACGCATGAAAAGCCGGCTGAGACGGCGTGTCTTCGTCCCGAGGAAAGCATCCTCTTGCGCACCAGGCGTTGCTTCCAGAAGTGCCCCAAGATCAGCGCGAAGCCGTTCAAGCACAGCGTCCGTGAGGAAATTCTCAATGATCGCCCCGCCGTCACGGTTCAAGACCTGGACGATTTCGTCGGTCGACGCGGTGTTGGGCAGGGTCTGCACGGTCATGTCCATGTTCCTCAGTTTGGCGTCGGCCAATTGGAGCCCTACGCCGTTGCGGCCACTTCACAGCATGATCAGCGCATCACACCGACCACTTGCCGGATCGTATCCAAGCTAAAAGTGTAGGTCGATCATGTCCTACACTTTTATGGCGAGCAGCAACGCGATCGGCAAGGCCAAGCCCGATCATCAGCAGCAGGCTCAGCCCTATTCCCAGCGGTGCAAGGCTGGGCGCAAACGATAGCGCCGCGCCGATCGACGGACCAATCGCTCCGCCGAAATTGATGCCGGACCCCGAAAGCGCCACCGCACGACCGCTCTCATCGATCTCGGCAAGCAGGCCTTGCAGATACGGCAATGCAAAACTGGATGAGGCACTCAACAAAACGACGCCCGCCGAAAACAGCACAGTGTTCGACTGGCAATACATCGCCACCGCGATGTAGACTTGCAGCAGGAAGCCGATTGCAAGGGGCTGGCGCAGCCCCAGCTTCATGCCCAGCAACGCCGCCGCGGCTGCCCCCACCAGCATGGCAATGGCGCTGATGGTGAACAACGCGGTCAGGTGAGGTTCCGACAGCCCCAGCGCAATCCCGGCCTGATCGGCATAAGCCCACGTTCCGGCTTGTGCCACGAACATCAGTGTCACTGCGGCCAGCACCGCGCGTGATCCGCGTGGAAGCGGCGAGCGACCGACTTTCACTTTTCCGGTGCTGATATGCCCGCGCGGCACCCATATCAGCAGCAATGTCATGGCAAGGATCATCGCCAGCTCCGTACCGAACAGGCCGGCAGAGCCAAATCGTGCGATCACCGGTGTCACCGCAAAGATCAGGCCTGAAAAGACAATGGCCAGGGCAACCATCATGAAGGCATAGATACGTTCGGGCCGCTTGTGATCTGCGGGCAGTGCGTTGGCCGCCGCCGCAATGATACCCAAGCCGCCACCGAAAACGATGCGCGACAGGACTAACAAAGCGACCGATGATGTTGCCACGCTGGCGGCTGCGCCTGCGAGGGCAATGGCCATACCCACCGCCGTCGCCTTGCGCTTGTCTCGGCGGGCAACGGTTCGCGCAGCAGCGCTGGCCGATAGCGCAAGCGCCAGCATTTCGGCCGTCGCCACCCAGCTTGCTGCGCTATGGCTTATGCCAAAAGCTGTGCCAACGACCGATATTTCATAGGGCAAGACCATGAAACTCAGCCAAGGCAGCGTGCTTACAAGCGAAAGCGCGGCTGTGCCGGGCCGGGAGAATTCGGACGTTGCCTGATTTGGCGCACTGCGATCTGCGTCACGTCCGTTCCCCGAATTCGGCATGTTGGCATTGTCCCGTCCGTTGTGCGCGAAGGCCCGCCCTCACTGGTCAGATCCCGGTCTCAGCCCGCCATGAAAAATCCGGCGGTGGATCCGCCGTCAAGCCTGTAGAAGACCCCGTTCGCGAACGCCGCCTCTTCAGATGTGAGATGCGCTACGGCGTCGGCCACTTCGGCAGGCTTGGCAAAACGCCCGAGCGGTATCGTCTTCCTGAAATAGGCGACTTCTTCGGCCGAAGCAGAGGCCAGCAGTTCGTCGGCCATAGGCGTCTCGACGAACGACGGGCACACCGCGTGGCTGCGCACACCGTCCGGGCCATGATCAAGCGCCATGCATTTGATCAGCCCGTGCAGGGCGTGTTTGGAAGTCGCATAGGCAGCATAGCCTTGGGCACCCTGCACTCCTGCATCAGAACTGATCGCCACAAACGATCCTTTGGTCTTGATCAGTTCCGGCATGACCGCACGCGCCAGATAGAAGGTGCCGTTGAGGTTGGTGTTGATGATACGGTGCCATTCGTTCGGGTCGGTCGATGTCACGGTTCCGGTTGATGCAATCCCTGCCGATGAGACCGCCGTATCGATTCCGCCGTAAGCCGTGGCAAAGCGAGCGACTACATCATCGACAGCAGCCATGTCGGCAATATCAAGCGTGGCGATCCACGGAGTGCCGCCCGCCATGCGGACTTCCTCGGCCACGTGTTGCGCCTTGGTCTCGCTCCGGCCAAGGATAGCGACGACCGCGCCTCGACGACCGAGGCGGACAGCAACCGCCCGACCGATGCCGGACGTCGCACCGGTTACAATCGCACGCTCAATTTGCGTTGCCATGTTATTCGAACCAAGCTTTCATCGCATCGTCGAGCGATTTTGTTTCAAAGCAGATCAGTTCACGATAACCGTTCGCCAGCTGCCAGGTGCCGTTCCAACCTTTGGGTGCGATGAACACATCGCCCTTGTTGAACACCTCAACGCGGCCATCCAGCGAAGTCAGCGTCGCTGTGCCATTCAGAACCACCACATGTTCATCATAGGGAAGATTGGTGAACTTGAGCAGCCCGTCGTCGGCATCGTAGACCATGCAACTCAGCTTTTCGCCCGTGTACCACTGGATCGTCCTGTGCGTTTTGACCGGGCGCAGCTGCATGGCTGCGGGCCAAGGCGCAAGCTCTGGAATATCTTTTCCGTCCATGTACTTGCGATCAAGACGCACAGGATGGAGGGGCGCATTGCCAGCCTTGGCTGCCTCAGGTTCAGGCCCGGCCGCGCATGCCGCGCCGGAAAACGCGGCAGTCGCTGCCATTGCGGCCATCGCCTTGGCAATGAATGCGCGGCGATCTTCGCTGTCGATCACTTCGATGCTCGGCTGTCTGGCGTCTTCGGACATAGGAATATCCTCTCGGTTCAAACGAATAGTTGGCGGTTGCTCTTGATATAATCGCGCACGGTTTCCTGCGGACGGCCGAGCAGTGCGGCCACCGTCTCGTTATGCGTAACCCCGCCATAGGCCTGGGTTTCGTGCTCAAAATACGTCATCAGGGCGTCGAACGCTTCGCCCATCGTCGCACGCAGCGGACCGTCATCGTCGGCATAGGCGACGTCCTCGCCCAGCTCTTCGCCAAGCAGGACTGCGATGGCCGGATAGTCGTAGCGAGCAGGAGCAGTGAGAACATGCTCCTTGCCGATGTGATCGGCAATCGGCGCTACTAGGATCGTTGCGGCAACATCGGCAATATCGCCTTCCGAAATCCACATCCGGTTTGCATCGGTGATGGCGGGCATCGCCAGCCGGCGGTTCGCCTTGACCTCGGGCGCAAGGAACCACGGCAGGTTGAACATGATCCACCCCGGCACGTTGATGTATGTTACCGGCAGCCCGCTGGCATCTAGCAGCGGCTTGGCGATCACGTGCAGGTTCGCTCCGCAGCGCGTATCAAGGAATGCCTGCGACAGGTCACTTTCGGTCAGCCCCGGCGGAATGGCAATCAGCCGGACGATCTGTGCGATGCTTCCGGCGGCTTTCGCTGCCTTGATGATGTTGGGGGTGACCACGCGTTCGTCGGTCATGAAATCGGGAGTCACAACAAACACCCGCGTGACACCTTGCATGGCCGCTTCAAGGCTGGCCGCATCATACCAATCGGCGATCACGGTTTCCGCGTCAGGAAACCGCTCCTGCAGCGCCGCACGCCCGGCCTCCCGGCTACTGGCGAGGCGCAGCTGCACACCGCCCTTTCCGGCAAGACGTTCGCTGGTCAGCCCGCCAAGATTGCCCGTGGCTCCAAGGATAAGGATCCGGTCCATCATTCACTCCGATGTCATCGTTTCGCAGGTGTGCGAAGTTGTTCGAAAATGGCGGCCAGTTCGCCCTGACCGTGCCCATCGGCAACCGCCTGTTCGAGATGCCCGACGACGAACTCGCTCCAGCGAGGATTGATGCCGGCATCCCGCGCTGCCTGCACCACCATCTGCAGGCCTGGCATCCACGCATCAAGCGGTGCGCCATCGCCAGTGTAGGCATAATTGCCGTTCTCGATCATCGGAATGCTGGCACGGAAGGTCGACAGCATCAGGCCCGGAACGACGCTGCGTTCGACCATTTCAAGGTAGTCGCGCAGCGATGCCCCTTCTGCTTTGCAAAGCGCGGCGCCTTGCAGAAACGCAAGCGTTGCCCCCGGAACCACTGTGCCCGCCAGCGCAAGATCAAGCGCCGCTGCGCTGCCGATCTGCTCGCCAACATGGACGACCTGACCGGTCAGGACCGCAAGGACAGGCTTTACAGCCTCGAAGGTTTCAGCCGGTCCTGCATAAAGTATGCTGCCTTCCGGCGTGCCGATGTGCATCGGGTATGCCTGAATAGCGCCTTCAAGGCAGGCGACGCCCGACTGACTCGTCCATTCCTGTCCGGCCCTCGCCTCGGCTGGCGTGCGTGTCGTCAACTGGATCAGTGTTTTGCCCGCAATCGCTGCGGTCACTTCAGGCGTTCGCAGCAACGTGCAAAGCGTCGGATAATCGGCAACGCAAGCAATGATCAACGGACTGGCGTTGACGGCTTCCAGCACCGAACCGGCAACCAGCGCGCCTGCTCCGGCCAGCTTTTCGGCTTTTTCGCGTGAACGGTTCCAGCCGGTAACGCGGTATCCTTCAGACAGAAGGGCGCGCGCCAACGCGGCACCCATTTCGCCAAGGCCAATCACGCTTACGTCTTTGCTCAAGCCTTGCTCTGTCATGAATTAACTCTCTGAAAGGGATCTATTTTCCAAGAAGCGTCACGACTATCGCTGCTGAATCTTCGCCCAGAAAACCGCCGCCGTTTTCGGCCAGCGCCACCATTGCGCCTTCGGCCTGTCGCGGCCCGGCATCGCCCCTGAGTTGGAGCACGAGTTCGTGGATCTGCGACAGACCGGTGGCCCCGATGGGGTGGCCCTTGCGCACAAGGCCTCCGGACGTGTTGACCGGCACGCGCCCACCGATCCGGGTGTGGCCATCGGCAAGGAACTGCACCCCCTCGCCTGCACCACACAGGCCGAGAGCTTCGTAGTAGATCATCTCGGCAGGGGACGAGGCATCATGCAGTTCGGCACAATTGACGTCAGCGGGACCAACGCCTGCGGCTTCGTAAGCTTGCCGCGCTGTCCAAGCCGTCAGCTTGTCCAGCCCTTCGGCATAGTCATACCCGCTGGCCAGAACCGAACTCAGGATCTTGACCGGACTGCGCACGCCCAATTCACGCGCCGCCTTGGGCGACATGATCACCGCCGCTGCCGCACCATCGGCAAGCGGTGAGCACATCGTCAGCGTCAGCGGTGCAATGATCGCCGGTGCTGCCAGCACGTCGTCGACCGACAGCACGTCGCGGAACTGGGCGTTGGGATTGAGGCTGCCGTGTACGCTGTTCTTGGCAGAAATGGCGGCAAAATCACGTGCGGTCGCCCCGCTCAGCGCCATGTAATCGCGCGCAAGCCGTGCATAGACGTCCATGAATACCGAGCGGGACTGACCCGCTCCTGCAGCATCGGCGCCATCATCAAGAATGAAGCGGTCAAGCGCTTCGGGATGCTCGACATCGGCGCACCCGGCAAAGACCGAAAAAACCTTCTGCTTGTCGCGGCTGTAAAGCTTCTCCACCCCGAAGGCGAGAACCACATCATAAGCGCCAAGCGTGACCATCGCCGCAGCCTGCTGCATCGCGGTGGAGGCCGTGGCGCAGGCGTTTTCGACATTGACCACGGGCACGCGACCGATGCCCAACCCGCGCAGGATCGCTTGCCCCGCAATGCAAACCTGCCCGGTCATCACCGGCGCGGCAGCGTTTCCGGCCCAGACCGCCTGAATTTTCGACGCATCGATACCTGCGTCCTGCAGCGCTTGCGTAATGGCTTCATGGGCAAGATCTGACAGGGTCCGGTCAACGTGACGCGCGATCCTTGTCGTCCCGACACCGGCGATGACAGCGTTCATCTTCATGGCTGCGCTCAGGCTCCCGAATAGCGGCCACCGTCAATGACGATGATCGCGCCTGTCATGAAAGCAGCATGGCCAGATGCCATGAAAAGGACCGTGCCGGCCATGTCCTCGGGCGTTCCGTGTCTGCCGATGGGCGGAACATCCGCACCTTTCGCCGCTGCCGAACCTTCCAACGGGCCTGCACACAGACAGTTGGAACGCACCCCGTCGACACCAAACCGCAGCGCCTGCATCCGGGTCATGTTGATAATCGATCCGGTCGCTGCGGCATAGGCAGAAGACCCTGCCGGTCCCCCCATCTGGCCGTAAGCTGACGTCACGTTCACGATGCTCCCCTTGGAAGCCTGCAGCGCGGGAAGCGCAAACTGGGTGCAAAACAGGCTGGCGGTGAACGAACCGTTCAGCGCCTTGTCCCAGTCCTCGGGCGTAACCTGCTCGAATGGCTTGTCGTCGCGGAAATCAGCGGCGTTGACGATCACATCAAGGCCGCCGAGTGCGGCAATTGCGGAATCCAGCGTCGCTTTGCACGCATCGGCGTCGTGCAAATCACCAGCAACCGTCAACGCGCGATCAACTGCCACACCATGCACGGCAACCGTTGCACCATTTGCCACAAACGCCTGCGCGATGGCCGCGCCTAGAGGCCCGTCAGTACCGCTGACGAAAACACGCTTTCCCGCAAAGCTCATGTCCATTGTCATCGCGTCACGCTCTCAGACTAGAGGCTGTGAGCTTGTCGGCAAACCGGTCGACGACCAGCGTGAACCGGCGCACGATCTCCTCGATGTCGTCCTCGGTGGCGATCAGCGCAGGTGCCATTGCCGCCAGCACGCGGCCATGCCCGCCCCGCACCAACATCTTTTCCTCAAGCGCGGATCGGCTGAGCAGGCTGCCAACGGCGGTTGGATCCGAGAACGGCTTGCCGGTGGTGCGGTCCGCGTCAAATTCGACGCCGATGATCATGCCCTTGCCGCGAATGTCGCCAACCAGTTCATGGTCGCCCACGGCTTCCCGCACACGCCGCAGCAGGATTTCGCCCATACGGGAAGCGTTGGCGAGCAAACCTTCGTTCTCGATGATGTCAATGTTGGCAAGCGCAACGGCAGCGGCAACCGAATGGCCCGAAGCGGTGAAGCCATGCCCGAACAGCCCGTCATCAGCGGCTTCGCCATACAAGACGTCGGCCACACGTTCAGAGATCAGGCACGCCGACATCGGGAAATAGCCGCTGGTGATCCCTTTTGACACGCTGATCAGATCGGCGCCCATCCCGAATTCCGGGCTGGCAAACCACGCCCCGGTGCGGCCGAACCCGGTGATGACCTCGTCGGCGATCATCAGCACATCGTGGCGATCAAGCACTTCGCGGATGGCCCGGAAGTAACCGTCGGGCGGGACCAGAACACCGCCTGCGCCGGTCACCGGTTCGGCAATGAATGCGGCGACCGTGTCCGGCCCCTCGCGCTGAATCATCGCCTCCAGTTCGTCAGCCAGCCAGCGGACATAGGCGTCCATGCCCTCTATGTGGGCGGGCCGCCGGTGGTAGTCGTGCATGTGCGTATGCAGCACACCCTCGATCGGAAGGTCGAACGTGCGGTGAACCAGCGGGATACCGGTCAGGCTGGCCGAGGCCAGCGTCGAGCCGTGATAGGCCGACAGGCGCGAGATGATCTTCTTCTTCTGCGGAAGTCCGCGCACATTGTTATAGCGCCGGACGATCTTGACCTGCGTGTCGTTGGCATCAGACCCGCTGTTGCCATAGACGATACGCCGCATGTTTTCGGGCGCAAGGTCGAGCACGCGTTCCGTCAGCCGGATGATCGGTTCGTTGCTGAACTGGGCAAAGCTGTGCACTGAACTGGTCCGCGCCATCTGCGCGGCAGCGGCATCGGCCAGTTCCTTGCGGCCGTAGCCGATGTTTGTGCACCACAGCCCGGCGGCGGCGTCGAGATAGCGCTCACCATCGACCGTGGTCAGCCACAGCCCTTCGGCGTGATCCCAGATAATGAGGTCGCGGTCCTTCTGGGAATGCAGGGCGGAAAAGGAGTGAACCAGCCCCGCTTTGTCGATGTCCTGCAACGAACGGTTTGATCCAGCACGAGCCAACATGTCAGTTTCTCCCACCCCATGTCCGACGCGCGGTCAGTCCGCCGTCGTTGACGAGAATGCTTCCGGTAAAATAGCTTGCCTCGTCCGATGCCAGATAGACCATCGTCGAAGCGCATTCCTCCATCGTACCGATGCGCTGTAATGCGGCAGCGCTTTCGATGAAGGCGTAGATCTGGCCGTCTGTCGCAGCATTTTCTGCAGCGATCAGAGGCGTGTCGATGTATCCGGGGCACAACACGTTAACCCGCACATCGGGCGCCAGCTCCAGCGCGAGCGACTTGCCCAGGTTGATCATCCCGCTCTTCACGCAAGCGTAGATGTAACTGTCGGTCGGCCCTGCAAACAGGCCGCAAACCGATGCATTGAACACGACGGAACCCTTGTTGGCGCGCAATTGCGGCAGGGCATATTGCGTCAGAAAATAGGCCGAACGCAGATTGATGTTGGCAACCCGGCGATAATGCTCCTCGGTCACGTCTTCGGGATAGGACAGATCACCGATCCCGGCATTGTTGACGAGGCAATCCAGACCGCCAAGCGCTGCCACGGCATCGTCGATCATGCGGCGGCAATCGTCCAGATCGCCAACGTCGCCGATGATCGGCACCAAGCCATCGCCCCCGCCCAACGTGTCGATTGCGGCCTGAACACGGCCGATGTCCCGGCCGTGCACGGCAACCAGCGCACCCTCCCGCCGCATCAGTTGGGCTGCAGCAAAGCCGATGCCCATAGTGCTGCCCGTAACCAGTATCCTCTTGCCGGCGAGTCTCACGTTGCGGTTCTCCCAATCGGTACAATGCGGGAAATCAATGCGAATAGCGGTCCTGATACTGCTTCCACAGTTCCTCGAAGCGCGGGTCGATCAGGTCGATCAGCCCTGCCAGTTCAGGCTTTTCGCCGGGCAGGGTCAGCGCCATGCTGGCCGCCATTTCAGCGGGCGTCAGGAAGAAGTAGGGATCGAGTTCGTTTTCCATCGTTTCGGTAACAAGGCGCAAGCCTGCAGCCGCCTGAAACGCATAGACTTCCTTCAGCCGCTGGGCAGCTTGGGCGGTGGTCATGCCCGGGTAGTAATGGTCCAGCGCCATCCGGGTCGTGCCCTCGTCCGCCTCGGCCCACATCAGCATTTCGGCCATATCCCACAGCGGATGGCCATAGGCACCACCGTCCCAGTCGATGAACACCAGTTCACCGTCCTTGCGGAAGATCATGTTCGCAAAGACCATGTCGTTGTGGGTGAATTTGGGCAGATACGGCCCGATCGCCGCTTCAAGTTCATCGACGATGCTGCGGTAGCGCGGAATGCGATCGGCCCATGCCGACGGAATATTCCCCGTCGACGCCTTGCCCGTTTCGCAGACGTTCAGATAGCGCCGGATCGTATCGAACGGCCACCAGTAGCTGATGGTTTCGTGGACAGCAGCAGTGCCTTCGTGAACAATCTTCATGCGGTCGATGATCTTGCGGATGATCACCGGGTCGGCCATCTGCTCGATGGTCATACCGGTGCCTTCCTGAAAGGCTGTAACCGAAAGGTTCGGTTCGGCGTAAAGCAGCGCCGGGCCAATTCCCAGACGGTGCGCCGCACGCACACATTCGACAACGCTGGTCTGGCGCGTGCGATACTGGTCGAAGCCGACCCGCACGACCGAGCGCCGACCGCCCCCGTCAGTCACAAAAAAGGTGCGGTTCTGCAACCCGCCAAACTTCTGTTCGACAACCACTTCGCCCGACCAGATCGGCAGCGCGCTAATATGTGCGGCGGTCTGTTCCGGCGTCCAGGTGCGCCTGACCACGGACAATTCGCTGATGACGGGGGTATCGGCCATCTTCCTCGCTTACCTTTCCGCAGCTCTGCCAATATCCGGCCAGCCTGTAATATCGAAACCGGCAGTATCTTCGCCGGGCCTGCCCAATGGAATTTTGCCGCGTCGGACGTATTGACAGAATACACCCACCGCAGGGAATCTCATCACGCACGCCACCCTAACCAGCAACCGATCAGCTTGCAATAGTGTCCTACATTTTTGCAGGCAGTATTGACTCGAGTTTGCCCGCAAGGCACTCTTCAGACAACATCGGCAGAGCTGCCGCGCACGGGTTTCCAGGAGATTGAAATGGGCTTTTTTGGCGCTGGATCAATTTTGCAGCAGATGCAGCGGATGGTGCCAGTCATCGCGGCCGCGCTTTGTGTCGGCAGCGCGCTTCCCGCCCAGGTTGCTCAGGCGGGACGTGAACCGCGCAACACCAACTGGGAGATGCTCGGCAATGCGTCGGAAATGCAGCATCACTCTGGATTGACCGCGATCAACCGCGACAATGTCGCCACGCTTGATCTTGCCTGGTGGGTTCCGATGCCGATTGTTGATGGTCTTGTCGGCAATCCCTTGATCAAGGATGGCATCATCTATCAGGGCGGGCCAAGCGCCGCTATTTTCGCCAACGACGTCAAGACCGGCAAGCTGCTGTGGTCCTACGAGGATACGGCCGATTTCAGCAAAGCGTCGCTCAGCGGCTACTGGGGCCGGCGGATGAACCGCGGCCTTGCGCTTTCAGGCGGAATGGCAATCATCACGACCGGCGACTGCCGCCTCGTCGCGGTCAATGAGAAGACTGGCAAAAAAGTGTGGGAAGCGCAGTCCTGCGATTCTACCCAGATGTACGGGATCTCTGCAGCGCCACGGGTGGGTGCAGGTCTGGTGTTCATCGGCAACGCCTGCATGGATTCGGGCACGACGCGCGGCTTTGTCGATGCACTCGATGCCAAGACCGGCAAGCGGCGCTGGCGCTTCTACACCGTTCCGGGCGATCCGGCTGAAAAGCAGGACAGCCCGCTTTATGATATGGCCGCCAAGACATGGGGCACCGGCTGGTATGAAAAATCGCACGGCTGCGGCAGCGCGTGGGATGCGATGACTTATGATCCGCAGCTCAACCTGCTGTATATCGGGGTTGGCGGACCATCGCCTTTCGATCCCAGCAAGCGCGCGTCCGATGCAGGTGACGAACTCTTCACCAATTCGATCGTCGCGGTGGATGCGACAACCGGCGAATACAAGTGGCATTTCAAGGAAACGCCGCACGATGGCTGGAACTACGATGCCACGGTCGGCATCATGATTGCCGATCTGCCGGTCGGTGGCCAAACGCGCCGCACGGTCATCAGTGTTCCCAAAAACGGCTTCGCCTACGTCCTCGATGCAAAGACCGGCAAGTTCATCTCCGGCAGCGCCTACACCGATCTGAACTGGGCCAGCGGACTGGACGCCGATGGACGCCCCATCATAAAGCCGGAGGGTCAATATTGGCTGCACCCGGAAAAGGCGAACATCGCGCTCCCCGCGCCTTCGGGAAGCCACGGATGGGAAGCTCTCGCCTATGATCCGGCAAGTCATCTGGTCTACATCCCGAACATGGTGATGCCCACCAAGATCGAAACCGATCCGAAGGCGCTTGTCGGCGGGTTGCTGATGGACTTCTACTATGGAAGTTCCGGTGATCCGAAATGGCAGTCTTATGGTGAAGTCGTCGCGTGGGACGCGGTCGCCAACAAGGTCCGGTGGCGCACGCGCACTGATCTGGCGATCAATGGCGGGCTGCTCCATACCAGCGGGGGGCTTGTGTTTCAGGGCATGGCCGATGGCCGGATCGTTGCCTTCGATGCACTGACCGGCAAGGAACTTTGGAGCCGCCAGACCGGCGGCGCAATTCGTGGCGCACCCTCGACGGTGATCGTTGACGGGGTGCAGTACGTCATCGTCCCGACCGGCAACGGCACCGCCGCTGCTACCGGATCGTACTTCTCGAAGTACAGCACCACGCCGCAATCTCGCACCGAGCCGCGTCTGCTGGCGTTCCGCATTGGCGGCAAGGCGAAGTATCCGCAGCTTGCAACGGTCGAGCCGATCAATCGTCCGGAAGTGCCGCGGCAAGACGTGGCGCTCGCCACCAAAGGCAAGATTATTTACGAATCCTACGGCTGCGTGGACTGCCACGGGATGAACGCCGACGCTTCGGGCGGACGCATTCCCAGCCTCATCCGACGCCCTCCCGCCGATCTGGCCTATCTCAAGGCAGTGGTTCAGGATGGCGCACTTTCAAAGGATGGCGGCGGCATGCCCCAGTTCAAGGATTTGACCGACGCCGAGGCTGAATCACTGTTTGCCTACTTCACCAACGAAGCTTGGGATGCGCACGAGAAAAAGGGCGCATTCCGGCCATAACAGACAGTCGGTGGGCGATTGTCGCGGGCAACCGGTATCGAAAAGGGAGAGATTTGTGGATCCCAGGACGCTCAGCATTTGCATCGCGGCAATAGCCTTGGCCGCCAGCGGTTTCTTCTATGGCTGGAAGTTCTGCAAGCTTGGCAACTATCTCGTCGGGATCGAGTGGTTCTTGCTGGCTACGTCTTCGACCAACTTCTTGATCTATGAATTGAACCACTCGCCGGTGAACTATTTTGGCGTGCTGTTCCTCGATACGTTTTCCCGCGCTTTCGGCCTGCCGGTCGTCACCGTCGCTGGCCTGATGGTCCTGACCCATCGCTATCGCCCTTCGATCCGGGCCGACATCCTGTTCTTCGTCATCCCATGCGTTGCCACGCTTGCACTGATCACCGATTATATGGCCGCTGATCTGAAGTACATTCTTCTGTTCATGTGGACCATTTTCACCGCATATTTGTTCTACTTCGCCTATGTCTTGCAGAAATATGGTCAAACCCGCCACGCAATCGCGATGCTGTTCACAGCAACCATCAATCAGGCCATCGCATGGATGTACGATTTCTACAAAATCCCCGGTGATGACACTAATATATTCTTCAATTTCTATACAATCGCGCTCTACGTATGGTCGTACCTGACCATCCAGACCTACTATTCCTACTGCGCCCTGAAGCGCGCAATGGACATCGTCGATAGCCCGCAGGGCACGGCAGCTTGAACAGGAACACCGCGATGATCGACAAGCTCGCTGACCGTGCCCCCGGCAACCTTCTGCCCATCAGCGCCGCGATATTGCTCGGGGCGTTGTGCGCGCTTGTGGTCAATACCCTGCCGGTATTCCTGACCGTGCTGGGCCGCACGCTGTCGCTGAACGAAGTGCAGGTCGGGTATGTGGCGCTGGCAGACATGGGCGGCATTGCCGCAGGCACCGTGCTTTGCGCGATGCTTCCCGGCCTGTTGGTACGGCTGGGTTGGCGAACCATTGCCATCGCCGGGATCGCCGTGCTGATCGCAGGCAATGTTCTGGCCAGCCAGGCGCAAGGCTATGCCGCGCTGATTGCCGCACGCGCGGTCGCTGGCAGCGGCGCAGGCGTGGCTATGGCAATTGTCTACGCGGTTCTTGCAAGCGGCACCAATGATGCGCGCAATCTGGCCCTGTTCAATGTCGCCCAGTTGGGCAGTGGCGCAATCGGCGTGCAGTTTCTGGGCACTATCGCAGGCGAATGGGGCGCCAGCGGGCTGTTTTTGCTGATCGCCGCGATGTCGGTTGGTGGTCTGGTCCTGTGTCTTGCGCTGCCGCGCGCACCCGTTGGCCAAACGGACCCGGCCCATGCAGCAAGCGCGAACGGCACCATCAGCGGGCCGGGCTGGCTGGCGATCCTGTCGGCCCTGCTCTACTTCGCCGGGGCCGGTGCGATCTTCGGGTTTCTGGCTTATATGGGCATAGCCTGGGGCGGCAGCGCGCCCGATGTAGAATCGGGCCTTTCGATGGTGCTGGTCGCGGGTATGGCCGGTGGGCTGGTTTCCGCCTTCATTGGATCGCGCTATCACTTCGCGCGCGCCCTTGTTGCCGGGTACGTGGTGCTGCTGGTGGCAATCATACTGCTGATGGCGATAAAGCCCGTTGCAGGCTTCGTGCTGCTGGCGTCGCTGTTCGGCTTCGGGTGGAATATCCTTACACCCTTCCAGTTCGCAGCAGTGACCCATGCCGACAGTTCGACCAGCGCAGCCATGCTGGTCAACGCCTGTACACTGGGCGGCATCGCGATCGGCCCCGCCATCGCCGGCAATTTCGTCACGCCAGATTTCGCACAGGTCAATCTGGGCAGCCTGATTGCTTGCGCCCTATCGCTTGGCCTGCTGGCCCTCGCGCTCAAGTGGCACGGTGCGCGCAGTCGCGCGTCGCGCTAACCCGCCGAACGGCGCGATGAATTGATGATGCGAAAAGGGCGCCGAAGCATCAGCTTCGGCGCCCTTTTCAGGTCGCAAGTTGCGTCGCTCGTCAGAAGGTTTTCCTGATCGAACCGCCGATCCAGCGGGGCTTGTCGAAGCTCTGCAGGAAGCTGCCGGTTGACGCGATCAGATCGTAGGTGAAGTTCATGCGCGCCTTGTTGCTGATGTTGTTCACAAACACCGCTACCTCAAGCCCACTGTCCTTCATGTCCAGCCCGATCCGCGCGTTGTGCACGAACGATCCGGGAACCAGCGTGCCAGCCGTATTGTCGATCGATGCATAACGATCATCGATGTAGTTGCCGTTCCAGTTGACCGACAGCGTGCCCAGACCCAGCTCAAACCGCTTGGTCACACTGCCATTGACCGTCCAGTTCGGGGCCATGATGCTCTGCTGGTCACGCAGGCCATAGTAGGCGGTGGGCACCCCGCGCAGCTTTGAATCGAGGTAGGCGGCCGAAAGGGTCAAATCGAGATCGCGTGTCGGGGCTGCGGTAAGTTCGATCTCGCCGCCCTTGAAGTTGCCGTCATAATTGCCAACCACGCCTTGCAGGCCATTGAAGGCAAAGCCCTGAAAGCGGTGGTAATCGTAGTAGAACACGCTGGTGTTCCAGCGGAGCTTGCGATCAAACAGTTCCAGCTTCGCGCCCGCCTCGAAGGCGTGGACATATTCGCTTTTGAACGGCGTCTCGGCGTTGGTCAGATTGCCGGACACATTGGTGTTGAAGCCACCAGCCTTAACGCCGCGCGATGCACTGATATAGAACAGCGTCCCGCGACTGGGCTTGTAATCCAGCTGGATCTTTCCGCTCCACAAGTTCTCCTTGTTCGTCGCAAGATCGCCGACCGTCGCTGCGCTGAAATCGTAGATCAGCAGGGGCGGGACAAAGACCGTGCTGCCAACGCCGCCAGAATATCCGTTGCCGAGTTCGTTGAAGAAGACTTTTGAGTCGATGTCCTTGCGTTCATACGTGTAACGCAAGCCCGCAGTCGCCCTGAGGGTTGGGGTCAGTTCGTATTCAAGTTGACCAAACACAGCGTAAGATTCAACTTTCTGGTTGACCAGGTTGATGTCGTCGAAAGCAAAATCCGTTCCGGCGAGGGCCGGGAAAACAAATCCAACAGGCGCATCCTGGCGGGTGTTGAGGTAGTAGACGCCCGCCGTGTAGTTTAGCGATCCGCTCTTCCCGTTGACCCGCATTTCCTGTGAGAACTGCTTCAGATCCTGCCCGAGCGGGAACCCGCACAGGTCAACCGGACCGCCATCGCAGTCTTCGTTGTAGCGATAGCTGAAGCTGGTGTAGTTGGTGATCGAGGTGATCGTGGCCTGTCCCACATCCAGCTTGAGGTTGAGCGTCGGCGCAAACCGTTCGTTCTGCAGATAGCCGACGTTGTTGAAGTCTGCCTTGTTGTACTTCTTGTAGGGATTCCGATACCCGGCGAAATCATTCCCGGCACCGGTACCGTGCGCATCGATATTGGCGGGCAGCAACGCAGGGTTTCCGTTTGCGTCGAGATACGCCGGTTCGGTGCGGTACATGCCTTCAAGATGGCGCGGGTTCTTGTCGAAGCTGACGCTCAACCGCGCGGTCAGCGTTTCAGTCAGATCGGCTTCAAGCTGACCACGAACGCCGAAAAAGCGCTTTTCGAACGTGTCTTCGCCGCCGGCCAGGCCATTCTCGAACCAGCCATCGGCGCGCTCTGCACGTCCGGCAATACGGAAGCGGACCCGGTCGGACAATGGACCGCTGACAGCTGCCTCGATATAGGCATTGTTGAAGCTGGAATAGCCGATCTCGGCGTAGCCGGTGAAATCCTTCGTCGGCTTTGCCGTGATGAAGTTGGCAAGGCCACCACTCGACGCGCGACCGAACAATGTTCCTTGCGGCCCGCGCAGGACTTCGACTTGCTGCAGATCGTAGAACGTGAACGCGGCGGCGTTGGGCGAACTCAGGTAGACTTCGTCAATGTAGATGGAATTGGGCGATTCCTGCACCGATGAAAAATCGGACTGCGATACGCCGCGGACTGACAGGTTCGCATTGACCCCGCCACCGGCAGTCGAATCCAGCAGAACACCCGGCACTGCGCGGGCGATGTCCTTGGAATCGACGATGTTCAACCGCTTCAGCGCCCCGTTATCGAGCGCCGTCACTGCCACGCCGACATCCTGCAAGTTCTGGCTGCGGCGTTGCGCCTGCACAACGATCTCACCAACACCGCCGCTGGGCTGGTCAACTGCTTGCGCACTGGCAAGCGACGGAAGCGCCAGCAGCGTAAATGCCAAAGCACCATGCGAGACGTGCCGCAAGACGCGGATTGAGTTTGCCTGTCCAGACTTCATCATGTGCCCTTTCAACCCCGAACCGCATGTGACTCTGCCGTAGAGACGCGGACATTCAGAAAGCTACATCTGCATGACATGCAATGCAAGACTGTAGGACATTAATGAAGACTTTTATGACTGACGTTTTCAGACTGGGACGAATTTGCACCGATTTTTCCGGTGCGCCCGGTGCAGCGGGCTGCAAATTTCCGGTCCATCCCGGAATTGCCGGCGTTCAAAAAATGCCATTTTTGTCGACATAAGTGGAACTCAATTGCCAATCAAAGATTGCCATTATAGGGGTCACGGCGAACTTCAGGGAATTATCCGGCAATGGTGGCAGCGCGGCGCACTCCTTCTCAGGTCGAGAAGAATGTTGAATTGGCCCAATCAGAAGACGATGCACTGCAGTCGGCCCCCGACCGTGCGGTGGATTTCATCACCGAAGGCATTCTTGAAGGCAGGATCGTACCTGGCCAGCGCCTGATAGAAAACGACCTTACCCGCCCGCTGGGGTTCAGCCGCGGTCCAGTCCGTGAGGCCTTTCGACGCCTTGATGCGCAAGGCGTACTGTCAAAGGCACTGAATCGCGGCGCATACGTCCGCATCCTTACGCGGCGCGAAGCGATGGATCTGGTGGAAGCGGTTGAGCCAATCGGCTGCCTGATCGCCACGCTGGCGGCAAACAAGATGGCCAACAGCACATCGCCCAAGGAACAGGCGCAGTTTGAGGCCGCACTTGTGCCCTATCAGGAGGGCAACGAAGTGTTGAGTGAATCGCCGTCCCAAAGGCGCAATTTCTACGACGTCCTCATGAGCATCGGCGGCAATACGCAGCTGCCTTCGATCCTGCCGGTCATGCGGATTCACATGCTGCGTTTGCAGATCAGATCCTACCTTGGCGTCAAGGACAGGAAAACACACATCTCCGAATACTCCGCCATCGCCAAGGCAGTGCTGGCTGGCGATGCCAAGAAGGCGGACAAGGCGATGCGGGTGCATCTGAAGGGCCAGTTCAACATGCTCGCAGAACTTCCCGACAGCGCTTTTCCAGACCATCGCGACAACTAGTGGTTTGATTTTGAAATTCGAACGCCGCCTAACCTCATAGGGTACCGAATGTCAGAATCGGACCACTAGGCACAGGCGCGGCGCTGGCGCGTTTCAGTATGGCGGCTCGCTCAGCGTCGCTCGCAGTTCGGACTTCAGTATCTTGCCGGTGCTGTTGCGCGGGAGATGATCCACGAACACAAAGGCTTTCGGGCGTTTGTAGCGCGCAAGATTATCGAGGCAGATCGCATCAAGCGCCGCTGCTGTTACACCCATGCCCGGCACCGCTACAATGAACGCGACGGGCACTTCCCCCCAATCGCCGTCAACTTTTCCGACAACCGCAACCTCATGGACACCGGGCAAGCGCAGCATCACCGATTCCAGTTCTGCGGGATAGATGTTGGAGCCGCCGCTTATGATGACGTCCTTGGACCGGTCCTTCAACGTCAGGAGACCACGCGCGTCCATCACGCCCATGTCTCCGGTGCGCAGCCAGCCATCGACGATTGCTTCGCGTGTGGCATCGGGGCGATTGAGATAGCCCTGCATCACGATGTCGCTGCGCACCGCGATTTCACCCGCTTCGCCGGACGCAACGGGCTGTCCTTCGGCGTCAAATATCGCGATTTCCACCCCCGTCCGGGCGATCCCCACCGATGTCAGTTCATCATCGCATGCAGCGTCAAGGTAGAGATGCTTGGGCATCATCGAGATCGTGCAGGGGCATTCGCCCTGACCATAGCCATTGGTAAACCGGGGACCGAACGTTGCCAGTGCATCGCGCACGTCCTGCGCCGTGAATGGTGCTGCTCCGCCGATGACCGTGCGGACGTTTTCTATGCGTGAACGGGCAACGCCGCCGTGTTCCACCACACGGCGCAGCATGGTTGGCGCAAGGAAGAAGGTGAGGCTTTCATTCCCATCGACAAGTGAAGCCAGTTCACCCGGATCGAAGCCCCCACTGGGCGGCAGGATCTGGTGTGAAGCCTTGGCGATATGCGGCAGCGCCAGCAAACCCGAGGCATGCGATTGCGGTGCCAGGTGCAACATCGCATCGCGCGAATCGAGCCGGTCAAAATCGCACAGATAGCTCCACGCCATCAGTTGCAGGTTGAGGTGCGAGAGCATCGCCCCCTTGGGCCGACCCGTTGTCCCGCTGGTGTAGAACACCCATGCCAGATCATCGCGGTCCGCCACTGCACACGTTACAGGATCACCGATGAGCCGCTGATATTCCGCATCATCGACGCATACGAAACGCCAGACACCGGGCATATCGTGGGATTGGCCGATGATCGCTTCCATCAGGTCGGCCGTGCAGAAGCAGACCTTGGCCGCGCTATCTTGCGCGATCCACGCAATCTCCTTTGGATGCAGCTTGGCATTGACCGGCACCGCAACAAGCCCTGCATGCCAGACCGCGAACAGCAGTTCGAAGTACTGGGGGCAATTGCTCATCGCCAGCAACACCCGGTCGCCGCTGGCAAGGCCGAGTTTCGCCTTCAATCCTGCGGCCAGACCTGCAGACCGTGCAGCCATCGTCGCATAGTCGGCATAGAGTTCATCGCCAATAGACACCGCTGGCCGATCGCCGAACGTGCGCGCGGCGTTCCGCAGGATCGATGCGATGTTCATGGCTGGCCTCTCTATCGTTGAATTTGGTCTACATTAGTGTAATACACTTTTTGATGACCTTCAATGGCGAGTCACCCGCATCATGAGGAATGCAATGACCACAACGCAGTTGGGCAAGGCCCCCACGGGGCAGTTTGTCACCACCGAGAATATCCGCAACCTCCGGGATTTTGGCGGCTATTCGCTAGCCGGAAACGGCACCATCGTGAGCGGTCGCCTGTTCCGGTCGGGCGATACTGCCGATGCCAGCGAAGCCGATCTGGTGATGCTGCAACAGATGGCGCCGCGCGTTCTGGCTGATCTTCGCGGCACCTCGGAGCGCGACAAGGCGCCCTGCCGCTGGCCGAAGGGGCTTGATGCGCGGCTGGTTGAACCCCACGGTGAATCGGCGCGTATGGCGTTCCATGAGGAAGCCGCCGCCGAAGTGACCGATGCCGCCACCATGCGTGAGCAGTTTGCCCGGCGGTACGAAGACCTGCCGTTCCGCCCCCACCTACAACAGGTCTATGGCGACTACCTGGATGCGCTGGCGCAGAGCAGCGGGGCATCGTTGGTGTTTTGCACAGCCGGGAAAGATCGCACCGGGTTTATTGTCGCCGTGCTGCAAACGTTGCTGGGTGCGCATCACGATGATGTGATGGACGAATACCTGCTTACAAATTCCGCCCCCGACCGGGACGCACAAGTTGAACGGCTGCGCCACCAGATCGAA
Source organism: Novosphingobium sp. (assembly GCF_030696665.1). Classification (GTDB taxonomy): domain Bacteria; phylum Pseudomonadota; class Alphaproteobacteria; order Sphingomonadales; family Sphingomonadaceae; genus Novosphingobium. The sequence goes on along the minus strand of NZ_JAUYRV010000033.1, from coordinate 31,939 downwards.
CACCGGTTCGGCAAGGGTCTGCCCGAGGACGCGATTCAGGTCGTCACGCGGGTCGACCCGATCTTCCTGTCGCGCGCGCTTGGTGCGGTTTGCAAACGCCACGGTTCGGTCGAGGCCTATGCTGCTGACGTGCTGCGCTGCCCGCCCGCCAAGGTAGAGGCGCTACGCCGCAATTTTGTGAAGTAAACTGCAGCAGTGCTGCCCCTCCCTGCCGCCCAGGTGCCGGCAGAGAGGGGATTGCTGCAAACCGTCAGGCCCGCAGCGAAATCGAGAGGTTTTCCGACTGCATCTGGATCGCTGGCAAGTTGGCAATCTTCAGCAGCTTTGCCGCCTGTTCCAGTTCGGGCGAGGACATGGTTGGATAGTCCCGCTTCAGGGGCCCGGCGGCGCGCATCTTTTCCAGATCCGTCTCGGGCAGGATCGCTCGTAGCAGCATTTCATCGTCGTCCGTCGTGCCGTATTTGCGATGCAGTTCGGCAAGCGATGGATGCTCGGGCGGATTGTCGCGCACGGTCTGCGCGCGTGGGCTGTTAAGGATGCGGTCAAGCACATCGCCCTCAATCGGCGCAGCGGTTTGGCCGTAATAGCCGAGCGCATATTCGATGATCTCGTCAGGAATGGTCTTGTAACGCTCACCGTTGACGAGGTTGAGGACCGCCTGAATGCCGACCAGTTGGCTGAACGGCGTGGCCATGCCGGGGTAGCCCAATTCACGGCGCACAACAGCGACTTCGGCCAGAACCTCATCGATCTTGCCCGACATGCCGTGGCGTTCCAGCTGGGCCTTCAGCGTGCCCATCATGCCGCCCGGAATCTGATGCTGGATGGACAGCACGTTGTATTCGCCATGCTGGTTCACAAGGAACCCGGCGCGTTTGCCAACCCGTTCCATATGCGTCGCGACCGGCTCGAACAGGTGCTTATCCAGGTTGTGGGTGTGGCCCAGAATCTCGAGATTGTTGACCATCAGTTCGGTGGACGGCACGGATGGACCGTTGGCCATCGGACGGCTGGCGGTGTGAACGATGCTGACGCCAAGTTCGATTGCGTCGAGATAGTTCTTGGCCGACATGCCAAGCAGGTTGTTGCCGTGGAATTCCAGGCGCTTGCCGTTGCTGTTGGCAAGGATCGCCGGGATCAGCGTGGTCATCCGCTCCTTGGTCAGGACGCCAGCAGTATCATACAGCAGCAGCGTATCGATGTCCGCGCAGGCCGACAGCTTCTTTGCCTTGTCGGCATAATACGCATCGTCGTGCACTGGTGAGAGCGTGTACATCAGAGACCCGGCGATCTCCGCGCCGAATTCCTTGGCAACCTTGGCAAGCCGCGTCATCTTGTCGATGTTGTACAACAGATCATAGACCCACATGCTGCCGACACCGTGCACGCAATTGCGGCGCATCCACGTGTCCATCAGCGCATCGGGCGATGTCCGGAACGTGGCCATCGCGTTGGACCGCATGCCGCTGCGGATGCGGGTGCGGGGCATCTGTTCCAGCACGGCATCCATCCCCGCCCACGGATTTTCCTGGCAGTAGCGGACCATGACCTCGAAATAGTTGGAGCCGCCAAATTCGATGCGGCGGAACCCGGTGCGGTCCAGCGTCGAGGCGATGGGGATAGCCATGCCGGCCTGCATCCGCATGCCCCACAGGCTCTGCTGTCCATCGCGGAACGTCTCGTCGACGAATTCGATGTGCGCCATGACTATTCGGACCTCTCTGTCTGGAAAGCGGGAAGGAGCGTGTCTTCCAGCCATTTTGTGCTGACGGCATTCGCGCGGTAATCGGGATGATCGACAATCGCCTGCAGCAGCGGAATATTGGTGGCGATCCCTTCGACCTTGAAGCGCCGCAGCGCATCGGAAAGGCGCGCGACGGCCTGTGCGCGGTCGGCGCCGGTCACGATCAGCTTGGCCACCATGCTGTCGTAGAACGGCGGCACCACCGAGCCTTCCTGCACTGCGGAATCGACGCGGACGCCGGGGCCGGTCGCAGGCACCCAGCGGGTGATCCTGCCCGGACATGGCATGAAGTTGCGGTCTGGGTCTTCGGCCAGAATGCGCGCTTCAATGGCATGACCTGCCAGCGCGATGTCATCCTGCCGGGGCAAGGTCGCCGTGCCCAGCGCAAGGCCGAGTTGCAGCTTGATCAGGTCATGCGACGAGATCTGTTCCGATACCGGATGCTCCACCTGGATCCGGGCGTTCACTTCCATGAAGTAGAACTTCTGCCGGACCTCATCGTAAAGGAATTCGACTGTGCCGGCATTGCGGTAGTTGATCGACGCCAGCAGATCGACGGCCGCAGCGCGCAGACCCGCGCGCAGGTCATCTGTAAGGATGCTCGCGGGCGCTTCCTCGATCATCTTCTGGTAGCGGCGCTGGATGGAACAGTCGCGCTCGCCGAAATGGCTGACCCGCCCCTCGCCATCGCCAAACAGTTGCACTTCAAGATGGCGCGCGCGCTCGACATAGGCTTCGAGGTAGAGCGTGTCGTCGCCAAAGGCTTCGCGGGCGGTAGTCGAGGCCTGATCGAATGCCCGCCGCAGTTCATCCGCATCGCGTGCCACGATCATGCCCCGCCCGCCGCCGCCGGCAGATGCCTTGGTGATGACCGGATAGCCAATGCCCTGCGCAACCTCCAGCGCATGTTCGACCGACAGCAGCTTGCCGCTGCCCGGCGTCAATGGCACTTTTGCCGCGTCCGCCACCGCCTTGGCTGAGATCTTGTCGCCAACGGCGCGCACGGTTTCTGCGCGTGGGCCAATGAACGTCAGGCCTTCGGCAGCGCAGAGTTCGGCAAAGTCCGGACGTTCGGACAGGAAGCCGTAGCCGGGATGCAGCAGAGTGCAGCCCGTCGCCACCGCAGCATGAACCACAAGGTCCATGTTGAGATAGGAATCGCGCGACGGCGCTGGCCCCAGCACCACCGCCCGGCCCGCTTCGCGCGCAGCCGGACTGTCACGATCCGCAGCCGATACGCCCAGCACCGTCTCAATGCCGAGCGCGTGGGCTGCGCGGATCACGCGAAGCGCAATCTCGCCGCGATTTGCAACAAACAGCCGGGGCTGGTTGGGGCTGAGATCAGCCATTGGGATCAATGACGAAAAGCGGCTGATCGTATTCGACCATCACGCCATCTTCCACCAGGATCTTGACCACTTTGCCTTTCACCCCCGCCCGCAGCGTGGTGAACAGCTTCATGACTTCGATCAGGCACAGTTCGGTGTCCGCATCGACAGCTTCACCGATCTGCGTAAACGCTGCGGCACCCGGTTTGGGAGAGCGATAGAACGTGCCCAGCGACGGCGCATTGACGATGACGTGCCCCTCCGCAACAATTGGGCCGGATACCGGCGCGCCAGGCAGCGGCACTGCCGCCGTTTGCGCGGGCAATTGCCGGGCGGCAGGCAACGACGAGACCGTAGTTGCAGCAGCAGCACCCACCCACGCTGGAGAAGTGCCCGCATCCTTGCTTAGAAAAAGCCGTGATCCGTGAAATTCAAGCTCAAGCGTGCGCCAATGGCTCGCGTTGAATTGCTCGACGAGTGCCTGAAGATCGTCGGAAGGCAATGCCGGTGATTTGCCTTTGTCAGTCAACGTCCTGTCCCTCTTCTGCCACTTGCCGCGCCCAGCCCTCACGACCAGCCGCTCAATTCACACGAGATCGCCGCCAAACAAGGCCGGGCGACGCGTCGCGATGAGCGCCATTTTTCGCTTAAGTCCCGCCACGAGTCAAGTTCTAGTCAGCAAAAACGTAGGACATTTTTGGTGACCAAAAATGTGCCGACAAGCACCGCCAACGATTTTGGCACGCCATGGTGGGTGGTGTTAGCGTAGTTGACGGAGGGCCATCCCCAAGATGGCTGCCATGTGTTGAGTATCCCACAATGGAGCATACTCTACCTGTTGGAACGGCTGGTGGTTTAGCCAGTCGTTGGACGCGTTCACATGTCGGTCGCCCAACTGGCATTGCTGTTGAGCCGCAAACTCATTCTTGCTGGCATCGCGTACCCCGACTTTGCACGAACTAAGGACGGCTGGAAAGTTGGGGCGTGGACTGGTGGAGGTTGCTGGGCGCTTTGGTATGGTTTTGGCGCGCTGGCTTATCTTGCAGGCATGTGGACGGCGCTTGGCTGGATCGGGCTGCCAGGGTCGAGACTCAATCACAGCCAGACGGCGACCGCTGCTGCGAGGCTTATGGCTGATAGGAAGTTTCTGGCGAGTTTGTCGTAGCCGGTAGCAATGCGGCGGAAGTCCTTGAGGCGGCAGAACATGGCCTCGCCCCGCCAACGATCTTTGTAGCGTCGTTCGTCATACTGAATAGGGCGCTTGCGGTTGCGTCGGCCGGGGATGACAGGGATAGTGCCCTGTTCGCGCAAGGCAGCCCTGATGCGGTTTGCGTCGTAGCCTCGGCCGGCGATCACCCGCTTCATTCCGACGGTTTCGCCGATCAGCAGGCCCACGCCTTTCACGTCCGACGTGTTGCCCGGTGTCAGGACGAGGCGATGCCGCCATCTATACCCTGCGCAACATGATCGAGCGCTGCTCAAACAAGCTCAAGAATGCCCGAAGACTGGCAACCCGCTGCGACAAAACCGCCGACACCTACTTCGGCTTCATCCACATCGTCTCAATCCGACTGTGGCCCCACCAATTTGTCAACGCTTCCTAGGCTCATCGCCGGGCGATCAGATCCAAGGCTCCAGCGGTGTCGATCACGTTGCCGATCTTGGCCTGAATATCAAACAGGTTCGCTTCATGCGGGCGAATGTCGCGATCGGCGCTGGCATCACTGACCACCAGCGGGATAAAGCCGTGGCAAAGGGCGTCCAATGCCGTTGCCCGCACACAACCCGAGGTGGAATAGCCGCAGATGATCGCGGTATCGACGCCCTGCGCAACAAGCATTGATGCCAGTGACGTGCCAAAAAAGGCTGACGGGTAATGCTTTGTCACCACCACATCCCCTGCCCCCGGCTCTAAGCCAGTCGCAAACGCACCAAGCGGCGAGCCTTTGAAGAAGTTTCGCAGCGCCGGAACCTTGCGAAAGAACTGCCCGCCTTCCGCGCCTTGCGGTCCGTATTCCACATTGGTCAAGATCACCGGGATTCCAGCTGCGTTGGCTGCAGCTTTAAGCGTTACCGCATTTTCCAGCGCGGCCTCTCCCATTGCATAAAGTGGCGATTGCGGGTCGACATAGGCCCGAACCATATCGACCAAAATCAGCACAGGCTTGTTGCCTGCCTGCAACGCCCCGCCAAAGCCGGCAGCGTGGTAATCGGTATCAAGCGCGGGATCGCTATTAGCAGCCATAGTGTTTCGTTGCTTCCTGCAAGGCGCGGGCGCCGGTCAATGCGTTCATGTCGGAAAGGTCGCTGATCGTCCTTTCCAGCGCCTCGGTCGATTGGTCGCGGCGCAGTGTGTCCAACCAGCCATCCGCGCCTGCAACGAAACCGTGCATCAGCAGCAGCGGATGCAGCGCCACGGCGAACCCCGCGGCTTCCAGCTCGCGGCCCGACCGAGTAGGCGAAACGCCGCCCTCTACAAGATTATGCACCAGCGGCACGCGATCCGCGAAGCGATCAGCCACGCGGTGCAGTTCTGCCGTGGTTCGTGGCCCTTCGACGAACACCAGGTCAGCCCCTTCTTCCAGAAAGGCCTCGGCCCGATCCAGCGCTGCATCGACCCCTTCGATCGCCAACGCATCGGTACGTGCTGCGATCAGCGCATGGTCGCGCGCATCCAGCGCCGCCCGAATGCGCCCTTGCGCTGCTGCCAACGGGACGACGGCTTTGCCCGCCATGTGGCCACAGCGCTTGGGAAAGGTCTGGTCTTCGATTTGGATGGCGCTGGCTCCTGCACGCTCCACCCCGCGCACGAAGCGCTGGAGTGTCAACGCATTACCATAGCCGGTGTCACCGTCCACAATCAGCGGCAGGTCGGTGCGATCCCGCAATAACGCAACGGTGTCGATCACTTCCGGTCCGGTCAGCAAGCCCACATCAGGCCGCCCCAGCCGCGCCATTGACATCGCCCCGCCAGAGACAAACGCCGCCTCGAACCCTGCATTCTCGATCAGCAGCACAGACAATCCGTCCCAGCACCCGGGTACGCTGAGCAGCCCGAGTTCGGCCCTTGCCGCAAGCCGTTGTGCCAACCGCCTGACATGGCCCAGTGCGCTGGTAGCCAAAGTCACCCCGTCTGGCCCGGAATGTGGCTTTCATGATTGGCGAGATACCATTCTGCAATTTCTTCGCGCCTTGCCCACCATATGCCCGGCAGAGATTTGGCATGTTCGATGAATTCGCGCAGCGCGCGGACCCGATGTGCGCGTCCTGAGACATGCGGGTGAATGCCCACATTCATGATGCGCCCGGTCTTCGCACCTTCGGCATAAAGCACGTCGAGTTCCTCGATCAGAGCATCACGAAACTGGTCGGTGGTGAAGTTCTTGCGGGTGATGAACGTAAAGTCGTTTATCTCGTTGGAATAGGGCACTGAAACGATGGGGCCAGACGGCGTGCGAAGTAGGAAAGGCTGATCGTCGTTCATGATATCGCAGTAAAAAGTGCACCCCTGCTCGGCGAGAATATCGGCAGTCTGCATCGTGCCGCGCAGCGAAGATGAGAGCCAGCCTTTGGCTTTGCGCCCGGTGAATTTCTCATAATGCGCCAAACTGCGCATCACGACATCGCGCTCCTTTTCGGGGCTGTGCGCGAAGCTTGAGAGCAGCTCGCCCTGTTCCCAATTGTGCGCCAGCAGTTCCCAGCCCCGTTCCAATACCGCGTCGGTCATCGCCTTGCGCCGCTCGAAGGTCACCGCATTGGTCGTGCACGATGCCGCCACGCCCAATTCGTCGAACAATTCGAACAAACGCCAAATGCCAACGCGCTGGCCATATTCACGCCAAGTGAAATTGGGAAAATCCGGGGTGTTGCCAGGCAGCACATCAGGCAAGATCGCAGGGCCGCCCGCATAATAGGGCTTGTCGGTGTCCTTGGTCAGATCCCAGGTTTCAAGATTGAAGGTAAGGATCAGCGCAACCCGCGCGCCGTTAGGCCATTTGAGCGGATGGCGCTGCGGCATCGGGACGTAATCATATTCCATTCTTAATCTCCGTGGGGTGCTGGCGCTGATATGCCGACCTTCTCGTGGCGGACTGTGCAGAAGCGACACCGGATGCAAAGCCCACGTCGTAGCTGTTCGCCAGACGATCAGGCGTCGGTCACGAAAACGTCATTGCTCCCGGCTTCGATAGTAGTGCCGATTGTCGCCGCGCAGGCTTTCAACCGGGGCAGAAGCTGGCGGATCGCTTCGTTCATCTCGATGCTCGATGAAAAGAACGCCAGCGTCAGCGTCCCCACGATGCCCCCCCCCTTCAACAACGGCACCGCGATTGACGACGTCTTGCCCGGGTTGCGGGTAAAACGATTATAGCCTCGCGCGGCATGGCCCGACCGGCGCACGGTTTCCAGCAAGCCACCATCGCGCACCAATTCCAGCATGTGGCGGGTGTCATCCTCCTCAAACAGGCGGATATGCTCAAGTATTATCTCACGCTCCTGATCGGAACAATAGGCCAGATGTACCAGACCTGCTCCGCAGGCAAGCATCGGCATGGTAAAGCCGGGGTGATAATGATTGAATGTCAGCGACGTCAGCCCGTGCGTTGAATCACGCAGTACCATCGTGCTGCCGACATGCGTGCACAGCGAAAGCGGCCAGCCAACTTCACGGGTCAGCGCCGCCATATAGGGGCGGGCCACGCGGATGAGTTCTCCGTCGCCTTGGAAGCCGTGCGACAGCGTCTGCACCAGTGCCGTCGGGCGGTAGTGCTTGCGATCAGGCTCGCGCTCGATCAGCCCTTCGTGGATCAGTGTCTGCACGATCCGGCAGGCCGTGGGATAAGGAACGCAAGACCCTTTGGCGATATTCGTCATGGTCAGCGAGCCGCTGCGATTGATGGCTTGCAACACAGCAATTGCGCGAGAAATCGCCCGGATCGGAATGCCGCGATCAGGATCGCGCAGCGTGTCATCGTCATCCGTTCGCTGTTCGAACAACGGTATGATTGCGTTCGTCACCATCGCTCACCTCCGCTAGCCGGACCTAGTGCCCGAATCGGAGGCTAAACCATCTGTCAATTTGTTTCAACATTAATACAAATGGCGAGCAGGGCCTCGGGCAGCGCGCCACACTTCCAAGCATCGCGCATGAGCAGCACAATCGTAGCGACATCCACGTCACAGTACCGGCGCGGTGGGCCGGCCTTTCGACCGCCCTCACCTGCAGATCGGCGCTATTTCACCCGCAGCGCCGTCAACACATTGTCGATCAGCAACTGACGCCGCGCAGTAAGGCGCGCCTGCATAGGCTCGTCCGGTTCCATTGCGTCGAGTGCGCTCACATCAATGCCGTTGCGGGTCAGCAATGCTTCCAGCATCAGCTGCCGGTCTGTCAGCACCCAAATCTCGCGCGTTAGTGCCAGCAAGGCTTCGGCGACATCATCGATGCGCGTGGGGGGCAATATCTGGCGATGCGGCGTGGTATCGCGTCCGGTGTTCACAGGATCACTCACAGCGGTTTTCTTCCATAGATGATATAGGGGTCGCGGCTCGGGTTGGGTTGCCAACCGCGCACGTCGACGAAACCTGCCGCGCGGGCCAAGGGTTCCATGTCCAGTGCTGCGGTTGCGCGCCAGAATGGTTCGCCACCCCAACGCGCCGCCCAGTCAAATCGCCATGCGGTCAGCCGGTCCAGACTTTGCGTCCGGGCCACGTCGGCCATGATCATGTCTCCGCCCGGCGCGAGCACGCGCCACGCCTCGGCAAAGACGGCCTCGATCGCCTTGACCGGCATTTCGTGGTGAATTGCATAAGCGGTAACAAGGTCAAACGAAGCATCGGCGAACATCGCCATATCTTCGCCGACACCAGTGTGCAGTTCCCACGCCAGCCCCTGCTCATTGGCGACCCGCTGAGCCTGCTCCAACATCCGCAGCGACGGATCGATCCCCACCAGCTTCGCGTCCGGAAATACTTCGGCTATCGCCAGACTGTGATGGCCCGAAGACGCCCCGATTTCCAGAATATGGCGATAATCATCACGCGGCAATTCGTGCAGCAGCGCGCGGCGATTGCCATAGATGTCGCCGGGATAAATCTTTGAAACATACTTCTTGTGAACCAGTTCGCCGTGGACGAACCCGTTATACTCGCCAGCGTCCCACCCGCCGCGCGTACGGTGAAACCACACTTGGGACCAGTATTGTGGCGCTACGAAATCGTGGCTGGTCAATGTTGTCGGGCCTTCACGCAAACCTTCCAGCGCGGGGACAAGCACCTCGGCCACTTCGGCAAAGGCCTGTTCCGCCGCGTGGCCATGTTGCTTGGCGCACCATTCCCCCAGCAAAGCGCGAGCCTGATAGACAGGCGAATCAGCCAGTGCCGCGTCGATCACGCGATGGCGTTCTTCCATGCTTTCTGGCAGCCCGTCAGATCCCAGCCCCGCCGCGACCAGTTCAGCCTCGACCTTTTGCTGCAGTTGCCCGGCAGCAAGCCGTGCCGTCACTTCGAAATCCATCAGCGCGCGCCCGCGCTGGGCCAACTGAAACTGCACCAGGCATCTCCTCTTGCTTCGCGATAGTTATGCCACCAACCGGCCAGCAGGCCCAGCGCAGCGCGTTCGATAGTCGCCCAGCGAACATTGTTGACCAATGACTTGGCTCGTGCCGGGAACGTGGCAGTGAAGGCAGCTTGGGATCGCATAGGGCGGGAGCGCATAGGCGCACCGGCGATTCAGGGAGTTATCGAATGAAGAATCTCTGGTTAGCCAGCACAGTTCTCGGTTCTCTTGCATGGGCACTTCCTGCCCAGGCGCAAGACAGCGCGACGGTCGGTGAAGTTTCCGCCGAAAGCGGCAACGACAGCGACGGCACGATCGTCGTTACGGCTCGCAAGCGCGAGGAAACACTCCAGTCGGTTCCGGCGGCGGTAACTGCTGCCTCGCAGCAGACGCTGACTCGCGCTGGGGCATCCAATCTGGCCGATGTCGCCCGGCTGACGCCCGGCCTCACTTTCAACGCGGGCAATGCAGGCGGTTTGGCCGCCCCGTCGCTGCGCGGCGTGACCAACATCACCACCACTACATTCGATAACAATGTCGGCGTATTCCTTGACGGGGTCTATCTCTCCGCCAAGTCGAACCTTGATATTGACTTGTTCAACCTGGCCCGCGTCGAAGTGATCAAGGGCCCGCAAAGCGCGCTCTATGGCAACAACGCTTTTGCCGGCGCGATCAACTATGTCCTCGAAAAACCTTCCGAAACACTGTCCGGTCGCGTTCGTGCCAGCAGCGGCGGCGATGGCTTCGCCGAAGTTGCCGGCAAGATTTCAGTCCCGTTGGGCGACACACTGAGCGCGCTGCTGGTCGGTTCATATTCCACATATGGCGGCACCGTTCGCAATGTCTCGGGCGGCAAACTGGGCGGCTGGGACCACAAGGTTTCGGGCGCGGCGACGCTCAACTTCCACCCCGGCGGCGGGTTCGAAGCTTCAGCGTTCTATTACCATTACGAGGACGAGTTGGATGGCGGCGCGAACTACATGTTTACCAACGACTGTGGTGGCACCACCACCAACAGCAACAACCGAGGCGGCAGCAATCGCCGCTTTCGCTGCGGTGACCTGACAGCACCGGCTTCGGTGAACGTCGATCCAGCCTCTGTTTCACGCCGCAAGACCGATCTGGCGATTGGCCGCGTTGCCTATGATTTTGGCCCGATGGCACTGCGCTATACCGGCAGCTATGCCAAATACAGCACCTATGCATTGCAGGACCAGCACCTGAACAGCCTTGGCGGCCTGCCGTCGACCTCGCGCCGATTCACCCAGCCCTTCGTCGGCCCGGTGCGCGAATGGAGCCAGGAACTGCGCGCAGAATCTTACGGCAACAGCTTCTTCGATTGGGCTGTTGGTGGCTATTATTACGATCGCCAAGCGTCGCAGATCACCGTCGTTGGAATTGGCCCCAACCAGACGCCCAAATCGCTCGATCAGGAAAACATCGAATTTGCCAAGATGAAATCGGTCTTCGCGCTTGGCAGCTTCAAGCTTACGTCCGCGCTGGAAATCGAAGCGCAAGGCCGCTGGACTTGGGAAGACAAGCGCGCTCAGTTGACCAACCGCCTGACCGGGCTGGTTCTCAAACCCGAAGCCAGCTTCTCCTATGGCACGTACCGGGTAACCGCCAACTACAAAGCGACTGAAACCAATTTGCTTTATGCGGTGATTGCCAGCGGCACCAAATCTGGCGGGTTCAACAACACAGCGGTCGTGATCGAACAATCGTTTGGGCCAGAAAAGAACACCACTTACGAAATCGGTTCGAAGAACACGTTCTTTGACGGCAGTGCAGTGCTCAATCTTTCAGCCTTTTACGTAGACTGGAAAAATCTCCAGCTCTCGGTCCCCTCGGCTGTTGCCGGACAGACCAACCCGGTCACCAACATCGGCTCGGCATCGGTCAAGGGCTTTGAAGCCTCGGTCGCGCTCAAGCCATTCTCCGGGCTCGATCTTTCGGGTGGCTATGCTTACGCCGATGCCAAGTGGGACAAGGGAACCATCGACTTCAGCGGCGCGCGCATCTGCCCGACAGCAGCGGTTTGCGGCCTTACGCAGGCCGGAATCGGGATTGACGTCGGTGGCTTCCAGATCCCGCGCACGTCGAAGCACCAGATTAGTGGTGCGGCGACTTACACCTTCGCAGTGGGCGATGCTGAAATCTATCTGCGCGGCGATGTGTCATACCGTTCACACCAGCCGACCAACGCGCTCGCGCTTCAATATACCGAACCACAAACACTGGTGAATACCCGGATCGGTTTCTTGATCGACAAGTTCGAATTCGCGCTGTTCGCGCGGAACCTGTTCAACAAGTACTACATCGTGTCGTCTATCAACGAGCCAGAATTTGTACCAGCAACGACCTTTACGACCGGGTTCGTTGGCAACGGGCGGCTTGTCGGTGCGTCGGTCGAGCTCCGGTTCTGATCGGCCAACAGTCATGACTGCGGCATGGCGCGCGGCGAGGCGCATCCGTCTTACACGGGTGTCCCTCCCCCTCGTCGCGCTCATGTTCGCAGCGCCGGCACAAGGGGTGGATAAGGCATCGCCAGTATCCGCCCCGCCGGACTATGCCCAAAGCTATGCTTGGGCCGTCAACGAAAGCGGCGGACCGAACCGCATCGCTGACGTATTCTATATCCACCCCACCACATTCCTGTCGCAGGAATGGAACCAGTCACTGGCAGATGCCGCGGCGCAGACCTGGACTCGCGTCAGTGTGGTGGACCGCCAGCTCAGCGCATTTTCCGACTGCTGCCGCCGCATCATGCCGTGGTATCGGCAGGCGTCTACCCGCGCGTTTGCCGAGCGCGACGGGCGCGGCGCGGCAGCCTATGACCTTGCCTATGGCGATGTCCGTGCTGCGTTTCGCCACTACCTTGCCAATAGCAATCATGGCCGCCCGTTCATTCTGGCCGGACACAGCCAAGGCGCGCTGCTGGGCCTACGCCTGCTGCACGACGAGATTGCCTCGACGCCCGCCGCCCGCCGCCTTGTGGCGGCCTATCTTCCCGGCATCGGCATTCCGGCAGGCGCGCTGCCCGCCAGTATCCCTGTTTGCAGGCACCCGGCCCAAACCCGCTGCGCCATAAGCTGGAACAGTTTTACCCCGCACGCCGAGACAAGCGCTTGGGCGGAGCGGGCGCAACGTGATTATGGTTTGCCTGGCCGCGATCGCCACATCATCTGCATCAACCCGCTGACCTTCAAGGCATCGCAGCCTGCTGCTGCCGCTTCTGCAGCAAAAGGCTGGTTGCCTGTTGCTGCGCGCGATGCACAACCGCTGCCAATTGCCATCGGTGCTGTGTCGGCATCGTGCAAAAACGGCGTCCTGCGTGTGACCACCACCTCTCCCGCACCAGCACCGATACCCGGAGGTATCCTGCACATGCATGACATTGCGCTATTCTGGGGCGATATCGCCACAAATGCCCGCCTGCGGGTCCGCGCCTTTCATGGCGCACGGCGATGAGCCCGCGCTTCCTGTCCTCGCGTCGTGATGTGCTGGCCATCGCCAGCGTGGCCGCGGCGGCATTGCCGATGACCGTCGCGGCAAAACCGGTTGCCCGCGCTGCGTCCGGCACGCCGCCCTACCCGTGGACCGATCGCGGCACCATTGCCCGTGCGGGCGGAGTGCTGGCGTGGCAGGCGATGGGTCCGGCGGATGCTCCGACCGTCGTGTTGCTGCACAAACTCGGCGGGTGGATCGCCGACTGGCTCGCCCTTGCCCCGCTGTTGGCCAATCGTCACCGCGTCATCGCCTTTGACTTGCCGGGTCACGGCGATTCCCGCTGGGCAGGACCGCCACCCTTCGTCCAGTCAGTCGATGAAACCGCCGCGCTGGTGCTGGCCGGTTTGAGCGAGTTGGGGGTCGAGCAATTTTCCGTTGCGGGCAATTCGCTGGGTGGGATCATCGGCATAACCATGGCGGATCGCTGGCCCGCCCGCGTCGAACGGCTGATGCTGCTTAGCGTCAGCCTGTTCGCCGGGCAAAACCGCGACGCACTGGCCGAAGTGGAGCGCAAGCGCGACCCGGCCGTCTACACCGCCGACTGGCGCCCTTTGCCGCGCACTGCGGCGCAAGTATCGCGGTTCGGTTCGCTGAATCCGGCGGTGGAGGCCGAGCAGAATGCCAGCCGCGCCCGCGCCGATTACTGGGTCCGCCCCAGCGAGCGCGGCGTCGCGCTTAACGACACCGAAGCAGCACTTGCCCGCACGCGCCAGCCCTTGCTGCTCGTCTACGCCGACCGGGGCCACTACACCCGATATGCCGAAGTGGGACGCAAGTGCCGGCCCGACGCCACGCTGGTCACCATCCCCGGCGCAGGTTCATTCGTGCATCAGGAAAAACCCGCCGAGACAGCCGCCGCTATGCGCAGCTTTCTCGCCCAACGTGGCTGACCAGATCGCACCGCCAGCCCGGTTATCGTCAGGCGAACAGCGGCGAACCTCGCTCTCGCAGGCGCAAGCGCGGCGTTGCATGAAAGGGGGCAAGGACACCAAGCCATCAAGGGATCAGGGTCATGACGAGCATTCTTCGAACGAAGCCGGATCGGCGCGGCTATCGGTGCAAATTCGGCGTATTGGGGCCATCAACCAACACTACTGTCCAGCCCGATTTTGATGACATGCGGCCCATGGGTGTCACCAATCATTACAGCCGCATCGTTGTCAGCAACGCGCAGGCAGTGTCAGACGAAACGTTCATGGCCGGGACAATGGAAATCGACGCCAACACCCTAGGTGCGGTTACCGGAGTGCTCTCAGCAGAGCCGGACTATCTCGTCATGGGCATGTCAGCGGTCACATTCTACGGCGGTGCCGAGGGCGGCAGGCGCTGGCGCGAACAGGTGGAAAGCCATGCCGGTCTGAAAGTGTCGACCGGGGCCGAAGCTGTCGTTGCCGCGCTCAACGCCTATGGCAACATCCGCCGCGTCGCAGTGCTTTCACCCTACTGGCCCAGCGCCAATACGCAGGTCCGTCACTTCCTGGCCGACAATGGCTATGAAACCGTGCGCGACCTGCCGCTGCGCTGCGCATCGTGGACCCAGATCGCCCAAGTTCCCGATGACCGCCTGCGCGCAGCCCTGCGCGAACTTGACGGCGACGACGTCGAAGCGATCGTCCAAGTCGGCACCAACCTGTCATTCATACAGTTCGCCGCAGCGGCAGAACTGGTGCTGGGAAAGCCCGTCATCGCAATTAATACCGCTACTTATTGGCACGCACTGCGCGCCAACGGGATCGAACAGCAGATGGACGGCTTCGGTCGCTTACTCTCCGAATATTGATCAGACTTTTCAAAACAGGACTATTTAGATGCAGACCCGCAGAACCCAAGTGGTTGTCGCCGGTGCCGGGCCGGTAGGCAGCGTTGCCGCCACATACCTGTCGCGCCAAGGAATTGACGTGATCCTTGCCGAATCCGCGATGGATTCGGCGCAGGATCTGCGCGCATCCACCTTCCATCCGCCGACGCTGGAAATGCTGGCAACGCTGGGCGTGACCGAACGGCTGATCGAGACGGGGCTGAAGGCGCCGGTCTATCACTGGCGGGATCGCCGCAGCGGCGAAATTCTGTCTTTTGATCTGACCGAGATTGCTGACGTCACCGCCTATCCGTTCCGCGTTCAATGCGAACAGTACCACTTGTCGCGCATGCTAGCGGATACGCTTGAGGCCGAAGAAAACACGCAAGTCCGTTTTGGCCACCGCGTGGTCTACTTCGAACAGGACGATACGGGCGTCGATGTCTATCTTGAACATGCGACCGGTATCGAAAAGGTGCGCGCGGATTATCTGATTGGGGCCGACGGGGCCAATTCGATCGTGCGCAAATGGCTCAATGTCGAATTTGATGGCTTCACGTATCCGGAACGGTTCCTGACGCTTAGCACGGCCTGGCCGATCGAAGACGCGCTGCCCGGCCTTGCCAAAGTGAATTACGTTTCCGATCCAGACGAATGGCAGGTGCTACTGCGCGTTCCCAGCCTGTGGCGCGTACTGGTGCCCGCCCCTGAGGAGAGTGAAGCCTATCTCCTCTCGGACGAAAAAAAGAACGCAGTGTTTGACGGCATTATGGGAGATGGCGCCGCTGTCACCACGGGCCACCGCACGATTTACCGGGTCCACCAGCGCGTCGCCAAGCGCTTCCACAAAGGGCGTGTCCTGCTGGTCGGCGATGCTGCGCACCTCAACAATCCGCTTGGCGGCTTTGGCATGAACAGCGGCATCCATGATGCGTTCAACGCCTGCGAAAAGCTGTCCGCCATCATCAACGATGGTGCCAGCGCAGATCTGCTCGATCTCTATGATCGCCAGCGCCGCACGGTGACGTTCGATTTCACCCAGCGCCAGACAATCGAAAACATGGAAATCATGCGCGGCGGTCAGGATGAAGCCCATGAGCGCCGCCGCGATGCTTTGCGCATATTGGCCAGTGACCCAGAAAAGCGCCGCAGCTACCTCCTGCGTCAGGCCATGTACGACAGTATCGGACAAGCGGCTGCCATCAGCTGACGCGGCATCGCCGGCAAGTGTCAGCGATAGACTGAAAGCATGTTGCGCGGAGGGATTTTCGCCCTCCGCGCAATGATGCGTTCTTCGGTCAGCCATTGCAGCACCGCACCGTTCGGCTGCCGTGCTACCAGTTCACGCACAATCCAGTCGGCAATGGCTTGCGGCCGGTCCGCGACTAGAGCGTGATGATATGTTCGCGAAAGAAGCTCTCGGTCAGTCCCCCCGGACTGAACGCACCCACAGCATAAAGCTCATCCGCAGCTTCCTGCGCGAGCGCGCTGGTCATGAATGTCAGCGCCGCCCAGTTGGTGGCATATCCGTTCATGCGCGGCATCGGGACGAAATCATGCCCCGCCCCCAGCATGTTCCAGCCCCGCGTGCCCCCCCAACACGCGAGGCGATGACCTGCCTCGGCCCGACAGCGCCACTCAACGCCGTGGCAGCGAGTTCAGCTTTTTCTCGTCAAGGTCATAGAACAGCAAGGCGATGGCGCTGAGCGCGAGGAAGCCCAGCGGTATGACAGAGGCCAACAGATAGATCGCGGTGATGGCCGAAGGCGGCTGATTGGCAGCCGCCACGCCGATGCCCTGGATGTAACCGCTGTTCCCAAGGATGATCCCGGTAACCGCAGCACCCAGCGCATAAGAGATCTTCTCGATTATGGTATAAACGGCAGACAGCATGCCCTCGCGGCGCAGGCCAGTCCGGCGATAGTCCCATTCCATCGTATCAGGCAGCAGCGACTGGCCGAACAGCAACACGGCACCACCAACTGCGCCCAACACCAACGCCCGGGCAAACACAGCCATCAGCGGTGTATCGCCGTCCACGAAATACCAGGACGAGAACGTCGCGGCATAAGCCAGCGTGGCGAAGATATACATTTTGCGCTTGCCGCGACTGCGCGCAACACGCACCCACAGCGGCTGAACGGCAATCATTGTGGAATAGAAGATCAGGAAATAGATCCCCATCATCCTGTCATCAAGTTGCAGTACACGGCGGAACAGGAACGGCATGGATGCCTGCGTCACGGCCAGCGCCATAAGTTGCAACAGCTTGATTGCCAGAAGCATGACGAACGGCCGGTTGCCCGCCAGCGACCTTGCCTTTTCCGCCCATGTTGCGCGCGGTGCGGCGGCGGAATCGGCGTTGAACGACGCATGGGCCGTTCCGAAGAAGCAGGCAGTGCCAGCCCCAAGCACCACGGCAGCAAGGAAGATTGACAAAGCGCGGTGTCCCGGCTGCCCTCCACCGGCCCAAGCCATGAGCACCGGGCCAATGAACACCGCCAGCAACGATGCCACCGCCACCGCGGCCACGCGGAAAGAGATCAACCGCGAACGTTCGTGATAGGATGATGTCATTTCTGCCGGCATTGCCATGTAAGGCACGCTGAACAGCGCATATCCCGTGGCATATAGAAGCAGCGCAAACAGGAACGCGGGCAAGGCCAGTTGGCCCGTCGGTAAATTGAACAGCGCCAGCGCCGCAATGGCGAGCAGGACTGTGCCTGCCAGCAGGAAAGGCCGCCGCCGCCCAAGCTTTGACCTGTGGCGATCGCTTGCCGCGCCGACTACCGGATCGATCACGGCGTCGTAAAGCTTGGACGCGCCGATCATCGCCCCGGCAACACCCGCACTGATCCCTGCATAATCCACGACATAGCGCAGAAGCAGAACATTGACCGAGTTGAATAACGCGGCCACCGCCACCGTCCCTACGCCCCAGGCAAGACAGGTCTTTAGCGGCAGCACCGCGAGCGGGGTTAGCACTTCGCCTGCCGGATCGGCGGGCGCTTCAGGTGTCGCGGCGCTCATGCTGCATGCTCCGACGCGGCCATGCCGGCCCGTTCCAGAATTTCCGCCACGCTGCGCTTCGTCGCCGCAATCGGCGCACCGGCTACAAGGCGGGCAAAGCGATCACGCTCAGCGGCGATCAACGCAGCCAATTCGCCCTGCGGCACAAAATTGTCGATCTGCGCGCGCGTGACCGATTCCTGCGTTTCCAGCAAATATTCGGTCACGATCTGACGATCCCGCATGATCCACACCTCGCTCATTAATGCCATGACGATGCGCGCCACATCGGTGACGCTTTCCGAACCGAGGTAGTCGAAACCGGTATCTTTCATCACGCGGCCTCCGCCAGCTTGAGGGGTTTGCGCGCGCGTGTGATCCACGGATACTGGCCATGCCCGATGGCATAGGATTCCACAGCGTCAAAACCAGCTTCGCGCAGCATCTCGTCCAGGCTGTCATGGAGCGCCGTAGTAAAGAACGGCTCTTCGCGATGCTCTGTGTCCCAATCCAGGATGACGGCATGGAACAGGGGCACGGCCCGGAACGGCGGCGGGTCCGAAATGACGATATCCGCACCCGGTTTCATGATGCGATACATTTCGCGGAACAAGGCGCGGTTGGCCTTGGGCGGCAATTCATGATGCAGCGCATAAGTAATCACACCGTCGAAGCTTTCGTCTGCCTCGCGCGTGTCAGTCGCGCTATCAGCCAAGCGTAGATGCACCGAAAAACCGAAACGCGACGCCATTTTTTGCCCGTTGCGCAGCAGCAGCGGCGACAGGTCCGATCCGTGCAGAGCCGCATCGGGAAACACTGTGTGAACGGCCTTCAGTGTCGAAACACCGCCACAACCCGGCTCATATATCCGGGCATATTCGTTTTTGGGGAACTGGCGGATCGTATTCAAACGCTGCTGAGCAATATCATCACCGACGGCGACCGCGGCATAGCCGCCGTGGCTGAACACGTATGGTCCGACGCCAAAAGCGAACAGCGCGCCATATAGGTCATAGCCATCCCAGCCACCTGGTTCCAGATGCCACTCGATCCGGTCGTAGTAGCTAGGCACCACCACATCGACGTCGATGTCCAGCGTTCCCAAAAGGCCACGCTCCATCGCCGCCTCATAGGCGCGGAATTCGGCCCGCCGTTCTTCAATCGCCGGGATACCGTGATTGAAGTTCTGTTCAGCCACATAACGCTGGATGAACCGCTCAAGCCGGAACACATTATCGCTTGCGCAAAGGGCCTTGGCTGCCGCGATCCGCTCACGCTCAGACCGCACTGGCGCGGCGGAGGCGTGATCGGCAGAAAGTGCCTTCCCTTCCGGCGTCGCAACAAAGCTTTCTTCTGCGAGTGGCCGCAAAGTGCCCGACGAAAACTTCTGGACAGAACCGAGCAGTTCAAATCCCGAACGCCCCCGCTGCGACAGCGCAAACGATGGGGCCGTTCCTTGCTGCTGCAACGATACGTCTTCGAGTTGGGTAAGGAAAGTCACTGTAACAGGCTCCTTTCGCGAGATCAGAAACTGGCCGAGATATCGACGCCCCAAGTGCGGCGCTCGCCCGGATAGACGCGGGTAGAACTCACGCCCGAGATCGGCGCGCCATCGGCAGTGGAAGCCACCACGGTGGCGCGGGAAACATACTTGCGATCGAACAGGTTCTTGGCCCAGATCGAAAGTTCGTAACCGTCCCGCTTCAGTCCTGCGCGGACATTTGCCAACGCGATCACCCCTTGGTTCTGACCGACCAGACTGGTCGAGTACTTGGCCGACTGCCAGCTGTAGTCCGCCCGCAAATAGCCATCGACGCCAGTTGTCAGATCGGGAATGGTCCAGTTCCCCGACAGCGCAAACTGCTTGTTGCTGGTCCGCGCGATCTGGTTGCCATCGACCGCCGAAGTGCAGTCCTTTTGCTTCACCGTGCTGCCAAGAATTTCGCCGCAGATGAACGACACTTCGCCGTCGAGCACGCCATTGCGATACTTGGGATCAAGCAGCGCGCCGTTGGCAGAGAATGACAGGTTGCGGACCGGTGTAATGGTAATCTGTGCCTCGATGCCCTTCACGTTGGCATCGCCGTTATTGTCAACGACGGCAAGCGTAGAGAACGGCAGCTGGGTCTGGGCCTGAATGTTCCGCCAATCGACGTAGAAAGCATTGGCATTGGCCGTGACCATCCCGCCCAACAGCGTGGTTTTGACACCAAGCTCATAGGTCCAGTTGGTTTCCGGCCCGAACGAGAAGTAAGCCGTGCCTGCGGCGTTCGAATTGAAGCCGCCAGTCTTCAGGCCGCGCGCCGCTGTGGCATAGACCATCACGTCGGCGCCGGGCTTCCAGTTGATCGCAAAGCGCGGTGTTGCATAGCTGAAGGTCTGGCCGCCACGCACCGCAACCGAACTGCCGGTGCCCTGGAAATTCTGGTCGTCAATGGTATAGCGCAATTCCGCCTGCACATCGATAGTTGGCGTCAACTGATATCCAAGCGATGCGTAAAGCGCGTGTCCCTTTGTCATCAGGATGCCGCCACGGCTTGAAAAGACCGGCGGCTGTGCAGTGGTGACACCCAACTTCTGGAAGTTGAGGCTCAGCACATCAGCAACCAGCGAGCTATAGTGGTTCAGCCCGAACATCCACGACAGCGGGCCATCGCCGTTGGATGCAAAGCGCAATTCATAGTTCCAGTCGTGGCTGTCCGTCGTAGCGGCATTGGTGAACAGTTGGCGCGACAGGCCATTACCGAAGGGGGTGTTGACTGCCGCTGGATTTCCGGTCGTGTCGACCTGGACCGCAAACTTCGCATTGGTGTGGCTGACGAGCGCCGATATATCCATCACCTCGCCTTCATAAGTCAGCTTGCCGTAATAGATGTTGTTGAAGCCCTTGAGGCCAAAACCGACCGTGTCGTCCAGATCGTAGGCGGTCGGTGCCGTCAGCGTACCGCAGAAAAAGGTCTTGCGTCCGCTGGCTGCGGTCGCCCCGCAATTGTTGAGCGTCGTCGGCATGGAATAAAGCGCTGGCTGGTCGTTGGTGGTTGCCGAATGGACTCCGAAGACCTGCAAGGTCAGCGTGTCGGTCAGCCGGGCTTTGATGTTGGCACCGGCACTCCACCGGTCATCCCAACCGTCAAGGTTGCGCTGCGAGCGGTTGTTCAGGATTGTGCCGTCGAATTTCGAATAGCCGCCAAAGACGCGCACCGCCACCCGGCTTCCCACCGGTACGTTGATCGACCCTTTGCCTTCGTAGCGGCCATAGTTGCCGATGGTGGCTTGGGCACTGGCCCCAATCCGGTCAAAATCCGGACCATTGGTGACATAGTTGATCGCCCCGGCAAACGTATTGCGGCCATAGAGCGCGCTTTGCGGGCCTTTGACCACTTCAATGCGGCCCAGATCATACTGATCGAACGACAGGGCCGAACGGTTGTTGAGATACACCCCGTCGATAAATATGCCGACGTTGCCTTGCGGGCCGGTCTGATCAATCTGGGCCACGCCGCGCAGTACCGGAGCGGCGTAAGCACCGTTCACATCCTGAAACGAAAGACCGGGCGTAGAAGCAGCCAGATCTGCCAGCGAACGGATGTTGCGCTCTTTGAGTTCCTGACCACTGAAGGCAGCAATGGCGAGCGGCACGTCCTGCAAGCGTTCTTCGCGCTTGCGGGCGGTAACGACAATCGCGCCGCTTGCTTCAGCGGCATCGTCGGTGGGCAATTCCTGTGCCGAGGCAGGCTGGGCCAGCCCCAACATGGCAGTGCCGGCAAGCAGGACGATACGGCGAAGGCGGCAAGAACGATGTGGCTCAAGCTTCATGGGTAACCCCCCTTAAGGATTGCGTGTCGATGGCAAACAGCCCTCCGGTTGGTTCCGAAGGATATTGTTATGTGTCTGGAACAAATGCAACCGAGTCTCGCGGTGCCGCGGTGCAGCGCACGAACAAGGGCTGAGCCCATCCCACCGGCAGCGCCAGTGACGAGTGCGACGCGGGCGATTGCGTCGCTAGCACTCATCCGGCAGGAGGACTTTGATTTGTCATTTTGATATAACTATAAGACAATTCAATGATCGTCAAACGGGTATTGTCATACGGACGTGACAAACCCTGAGCAGCGCGCGCGAACGCAGACATTAATCAATAAATACAGTAGTTTCGTCCAAATGTTCCAGCGCATATCCGCAGGTTTCGGCAGGCGTTGATCGGTCATGGCTGGCAACTTTCCCGCAGCGGCCACCTGCCATCTGCGGTCGCGAATGGCACCATGTCACCGCGCACTGGAGCGGCACGGCGACTCGCTTTGAAAAAGGAATGCGGGCGCGCAATCGGGATCGGGAGGGCGGCTACTGCGGCCGCCGCGCACGATTGGTCCTTGGCGTAGCGGACACGCTCGCGCCACGTCGCTGATCACATTCTACGCAATGTCCTGACGGATCTAGATGTGCGTCACTTCGGAATGCTCAGCGACCTTCAGTATTTTTGTTACGGCTTCAGGCCTTGCAAGAATGGCGCTGCCAGTTCGGCACCAGCCAGGAAAGCACAGTCTCCGCGCGCCACCAACCAGTCCAGTAGGGTCTCGAAGGCGGCCATGCGAAACGGCAGGCCCATGATATAGGGCGTAACATGCAGCGGCAGCATACGGCTCTGCGCCTCGCCTGCCAGCCAGTTGCATGCGTCCTGCATCTGCTCGACATAGCTTTCAGCCGAATGCTGCTCGACCGTGATAATCTGCCGGTCGGACAGTTCATGGTTGAACGGTACAGCCACCAACGGACCTGCCGCCGTGCTCTGTATATAGGGCAACTCGTCGTTCACCCAGTCGCAGGCATAGGCAAAGCCTTCCTCGACCAGCAGGCGCGGCGTGTTCCAGCTTTGCTGGCGAGCGATGGACAGCCAGCCGCACGGAACCGTGCCGGTTGCCGCCGCCAGAGTGTCGCGGGCGGCGCGGATGATGGCGCGCTCTTCCGTTTCGGGCAGCGTGGAATCAATAGTGCCGTCCATGTCGGTCGAATGGGCGACGATCTCATGCCCGGCGGCGATGATATCGGCGATGATCGACGGATAGCGCTCCGCGATGGCAGCGTTCACCGCAATCGACGCGCGGATCGACCGCGCGGCAAAGGCGTCCAGCAGCCGATAGAAGCCGACCCGCGTGCCATATTCGCGCGAGGTATAGTGGCGATAGTCCGGATAGGCCGTCTGCATGTGGCCCGGTGCCTTGAACGGGGCTTTGCCTGGTACAATCGGGAACCATTCAAGGCTGACAAGCACGCCGACAGCGATCTTCTTATCCCCCGGCCAGAGCACATCCGGGCGGGCGAACAGCGAAGAATAAGGGTACAGGTCATGGTCCATGCCGTGATGGCGGCGGGAATATTCAAGGCAGGCGGGATCAAGGGTCATGCTTCTGCTCCTGCACCATAGCGCGCCGCATCGGCTTCTGCCGCGGCATAAGCGCCAGTGCTCAGGAAATGATCTGCAATTTCGCCCGCAGTGGTGATCCACGCCCGCCCATCCGCAGCGATATGGCGCAGCACCTCTTCGAAAGCGCCGATCCGGTGCGGTTGGCCGATCAGATAGGCGTGGAGCGGGATACACATTACTGTGCCGGAAGCCTCACCTTCAGCCGCCAGCCGGTCAAACTGGCGGATCAGCACATCGGCATAGTCGCGCGGGCTCATGTTATAGACGAAGAAACCGTAGTGATCGTTGACCTCAAGACTGTAGGGCATCGACATCAACCGGCCGCTGGCGACCTTGACCGGACCGGGCTGATCGTCGTGATAGAGGTCGCACGTATAAGTCAGGCCATATTCGGCGATCAGGTCAAGCGTGCGCGGCGTGTGGGTCAGCGCGGGGGCCAGCCAGCCGCGAATGGTCTGCCCTGTGGCCTCGCGCACGGTGTGGATCGCGTCCTCGATCATGGCGCGCTCCTGCGCTTCATCCATGCCATAGGAATAGCGCGTGTTGTAAATGCCGTGGCTAAAAAACTCCCAGCCCCGCGCCTCGGCATCGGCCACAACTTCGGGAATGTGCTGGCACAACGCTACCGACAAGCTGACCGAACCGGGAAAGCCGTGCTTGCTCATCAGGTCGGCCATGCGCCAGTGACCTACGCGGTTGCCATAATCGCGATGGCCATAGCCGACCACGTCGGGGTGGATTTGCGGCCACGATTTGCGATGCGGATTTATCGGCGGATCAATCTCGTAATATTCAAGATTGGGTGAAATCCAAACCGCACAGGTCTTTCCCCCCGGCCACCGGATCGGCGCGCGATCACGCCAAGGCCGGAAGTCATAAAGTCCCGGATCCTTTTCATCCACGCGCATCAGCGGGCCTCCAGCCAGTCGATAACCTCACGCACCGGAACGACATCGGCATATTTCAGCTGAAGGTCGGTCAGATTGGCGAAGTGATAGCTTTCGTGCTTGTCCGCACAGGTTTCTATCGGGACAATCGTGCGATAGCCCCGGCTGAGGCTATCCACAGCCGTTGCCCGCACGCAGCCTGACGTCGATCCCCCGGTGACCACCACTGTATCCACCTTGTGCCAGACCAGCAGGCTTTGCAGCGGCGTCTCGAAAAAGGCCGACGGCATCCGCTTGGTATAAATCGCGTCCACCGCCGGATCGATATTGCAGCGATCGTCAAAGGCGTGGCGGCGGCTGTCTACCTTGATGTTCTGCAGGCTGTCGGGCGTATTGGTCCGCGTGCCCCAAACACCAGCATCGGCGGCGCTGTCCATATAGGCAACATGCGTCCAGACGACCGGCATTCCGGCTCCGCGCGCCATCGCCGAGATGGTATTGGTAAATTCTATTTGCCGGGGGTCTGTCTCGTAGGCGGTCTTGAACTCGTCGATCCGGGTATAGGCATTCTGGAAGTCGACATTGACGATCGCCAGCCGCTCCCCAAAGCCGAACCGTGCACGCTGCGGATTGGCCATGACCTCTTCGAAAATCTGCCGCGCGGTCTTGCCGTCGCTCAGCATGCGGGTGCCGACAATGCTCATCACGCCTTCTCCAGTTCCGCTGCAAACACTGGCTGCGCAGGTGCGGCAAACCCCTTCGGCAATCCCGCTTCTGCCACGAAGCCAAAAAGCTGCTCGCCGGGCAGAGCTTCTCCCACCACGTCGCGGGCACGCAGCAAGGCGGTCAGGTCGATGCCGGTTTCATAGCCCATCGCCTGTAACATGAAGACCAGATCCTCGGTCACGATGTTGCCGCTGGCACCGGGGGCAAACGGACAGCCGCCCAGCCCACCTTGTGACGCATCAAACGTGGTGATCCCTGCATCCAGTCCGGCCACGACATTGGCCAGTCCCAGCCCGCGCGTATTGTGCAGGTGCAGCCCTTGCACCGCAGCATCGCCAACGACAGCGCGCACGAGTGCCACCAATCGGCGTACTTCGCCCGGGGTGGCATAGCCGCTCGTGTCGGACAGGCCGACCTCGTCGGCACCTGCCGCCATAAGTTCCGCCGCACAGCGACGAATGACGTCATCCGCAATCGGCCCTTCCAGCGTGCAGCCGAATACGGTGGACAGGCTGCCTTCGAAATGGGGCCGCTCGGCAGCAGGCATCTCGGCGATCAACCCGGCAATTGCCCGCGCTTCGTCCAGAACCTGAGCGTGCGTCCGGCGCAAGTTGGCCAGACTGTGGGTCTCCGAAACGGACAGCGGCAACGTCAGCTTGTGCGCGCCGCTGGCCAGCGCATCTTCGGCACCACGCCGGTTCGGCACCAGCACGGCAACGGTCAGACCCGGATGAAGACGGGCATGGCGGACAATCTCTGCGGTATCCGCCAGCTGCGGCAGCAGTTTGGCTGGCGCGAACGAGCCAACTTCGATTTCGGACACTCCAGCGGCAACCAGCGCATCGATCCAGCGCTTCTTTGCCGCCGTGGACATGGTGGCCGCGATGCTCTGAAGCCCGTCACGCGGACCGACTTCGCTCACCAGTATCTGCCGTGCATCGCCCGCAACCACCGCTTACTCCTCGCGCTATTTGTATTATGTATATGTCAAATGAGCAGCGATGCAAGTGGTCTTGGAAATTCGCGCAGTGCGCGGTCAGGCATATTTGGGCAGGATCCGCCCGGGCTCATGCATATCCAGCGTGATACGGTAACGGTCGGCACGGTAGAACGCACTCGTCACCAGCACGATCCGACCATCGGCATCCTCTACCTGACGTTCGACCAGCAGCACTGCAGCGCGCGGCTCGATTCCCAGATTCGTCGCCAGCGCTGGATCAGCAACCATCGCTTCGATCGTCTGCACAGCACCGCCAATGACGATCCCTGCAGCGCGCACCAATGACAGGATCGGCGCTGCAGTAAGCGCATCCGCGGTGAGCGGAATGCCAAGGCCGGCGGGTATATAACTGATGATCAGGCCCAGCGGCCCGTCCTTGGTGGAACGGAGACGCACCGCACGCACGATGGCTTCGCCTTCCGCCAGCCCCAGTTTTGCAGCCGTGCGAGCGTCTGCCGTTTCGGTCGTCAGATCGATCACCTTGACGGCGGTGTTCTGCCCGAAGGCGATCAGCGATTCCAGCGCCTGATCGATGCTAGCCTCAATCGGACGGGCGGACATCCGGTGAATTACCCGTGTGCCCAGCCGCCGACGCCGGTCGACCAGTCCCAGATTGGCAAGTTCGTCCAACGCGCGGCGGGCGGTGATGCGCGAAACCTTGTTCCGCGCAGCCAAATCGATTTCCGTGGGTAGTGCCGATCCGTATGGCCGCTCTCCACGCGTAATCTCGTCTCGCAGCGTCAGGAATATCTGGTGATAGAGCGGAATCGCGGCTCCCCGGTTCAACGAACCGCGCCGCTCGCGAGCCGGGCGCTGTGCCTTGCGATCGCTAATCATGTTCCGCAATTCCCTTGTTTCACGCGCGTCAGACCAGTCGCGCCCACCCGTTAGCCCGCTTCGCACTTTGTGCCAACTACTGCCGAAGTGCTGAGCAGTAGCTCCATTATTCGCCTGTCGATCAGGACCCGGCTTGCCAGCCAAGCGCTTTATTGTATTATATCTATATCAAAATGAAGATAGCCTGGAGGCTTCGGCGAGGTTTGTGGATAACAACGGCAATATGACTGATCAAGGCGCAGGCCAGCCCGATGGCCCGCTTGCAGGGATTCGCGTAATCGAGTTCACCCATATGGTCATGGGTCCGTCCGTGGGCGTGATTCTGGGCGATCTGGGTGCCGACGTCATCAAGGTCGAGCCGCCGGGCGGCGATCACACCCGCGAACTGCTGGGTTCCGGCTCCGGCTATTTTCCGATGTTCAACCGCAACAAACGCAGCGTCTGCTTGGATCTGAAATCGCCCTCCGGCATTGCCTCGGCGCGGATGCTTTGCGCCGATGCCGACGTGGTGATCGAGAATTTCCGGCCCGGCGTGCTCGACAAGTTCGGCCTTGGGTGGGAAGCGCTGTCAGCCACCAACCCACGACTGGTGTTCTGTTCGGCCAAGGGGTTCCTGTCCGGCCCGTATGAATCGCGCACAGCGCTGGATGAAGTGACCCAGATGATGGGCGGGCTGGCCTATATGACCGGGCCGCCGGGGCAGCCCTTGCGCGCGGGCGCATCGGTGATCGACATTACCGGAGGCATGTTCGGCGTGATTGGGATTCTTGCCGCGCTGGAACGGCGCCATCGCACCGGCATTGGCGCTTACGTCAAATGCAGCCTCTACGAAACCACAGCATTCCTTGTCGGCCAGCACATCGCACAGATGGCAGTGACCGGACAGGCTGCGCGGCCCATGCCCGTCCGCATCTCGGCTTGGGCGATCTATGACGTATTCGCCACGGCCCACCCTGACGAACAACTGTTCATCGGCGTGGTCAGCGACGGTCAGTGGCAGGCGTTCTGCGCCGCTTTCGGCCTTGCTGAACTTGCGCAGGATGAAAGCTTGGCCACCAACAACCAGCGAGTCGAAGCGCGCGACCGCATCCTGCCTCAAGTTCGGAAGATGGTCGGCAAGATGACCCGTGACGATCTGGTCGCTCGGCTGGAAGCGATCGGGCTTCCCTTTGCCCCGATCGTCAGGCCCGACGAACTGGTCGACGATCCGCACCTGAATGCTGCGGGCGGGATGCTGGACCTTACACTGCCCGACGGGCGTCCTGCGCGCCTTCCGGCCCTGCCTATTGAAATTGACGGCGTGCGGCCCGGCTTGCGCCACGATTTGCCCACCCCCGGCGAACATACCGCAGCGGTCATGAATGCCTATTCGGTGGAGGCCGCAGTCGCGGACTGAAATCATGAGCGGATTGACCCTGTTCGACAAGCTGTGGGATGCGCACAGCGTGCGCTCTCTCGACACGCAAACCGCGCTAATTGCGATCGATCGCATTCTGCTGCACGAGCGCACCGGCGGAATCGCAATGAAGGCGCTGGCCGAAGACGGGCGCGCAGTGCGCGATCCCGCGCGCGTGTTTGTGACCATGGATCACGTCGTTGATACGCTGCCCGGACGCGGTGACCGAACGATCATGCCCACCGGCACCCAATTCATCACCCAAACGCGCGAAGCCGCGCTCGCTGCCGGGGTCACACTGTTCGATCTGGGCGATCCCCGGCAAGGCATCGTCCATGTCATCTCGCCCGAAAACGCCATCGTGCTGCCCGGTCTGACGCTGGTCTGCCCCGATAGCCATACCTGTACACAAGGCGCATTGGGGGCGCTCGCGTGGGGCATCGGCTCCAGCGAGGCTGAACATGCGCTGGCCACCAACACGCTGCGGGTAAAGCGCCCGGCAACCATGCGCATCACGGTGACCGGTCTCTTGCCGGACGCAGCCACGGCTAAGGATCTGGCACTGCACATCGTGGCGACCATCGGATCAGCAGGCGCACGCGGCCATGTCGTGGAATATGCTGGCCCCGCGATTGCCGCTCTTTCCGTGGAAGAGCGGATGACCTTGTGCAACATGGCAACCGAACTGGCGGCTTTCACCGCATTGATCGCGCCGGACGAAAAAGTCTTCGCCTATTTCAAGGGCCGCAGTTACGCCCCGGGCGCCTCCCAGTGGGACGATGCGGTAGCGCATTGGCGCTGCCTGGTGTCAGATCCGGACGCCCAATTCGACCGCGAAATTGCAATCGACGCGGGCAATGTCGCCCCGATGATTAGCTGGGGAACCAGCCCGGAACAATCCATCCGCCTTGACCAGCCCGTACCCGCCACGCTGGCAGGACCAGCCGGGCATGCCGCTGCGCGATCACATGCCTATATGGGCGTCGATGCCGGCAGCCCCCTCATCGGTTTGCCAATAGACGCTGCGTTCATTGGTTCCTGCACCAATGCCCGCTTGTCCGATTTGCGCAAGGCCGCAGCAATCCTGCAAGGCCGCACGGTCGCGCCGGGTTTGCGCGCAATCTGTGTGCCGGGGTCCAGCCGGGTCAAGGCCGAAGCCGAAGCCGAAGGGCTTGACCAGATTTTCCGCGATGCCGGTTTCGAATGGCGCGAAGCTGGGTGCTCCATGTGCTTTTTTGCCGGGGGGGAAAGCTTTGGCGCAGGCGAGCGCGTCATCAGCACCACCAATCGCAATTTCGAAAGCAGGCAAGGGCACGGCACGAGAACCCACCTCGCCTCACCCGAAACCGTCGCTGCATCTGCAGTCGCCGGTCATATTGTCGATCCGCGCGGATATCGTTGAAATGGCCTTCCAACCTGTACGTACCGTCACGTCCGCAGCCGTCCCGCTGTTGCGCGACAACATCGATACCGATGCGATCATTCCCTCGCGCGAGATGAAGTCTGTTGCCAAGACCGGGCTGGCCGATGGCCTGTTCGCCGGGTGGCGCTATCTGGACGAAAAGACGCGGACGCCCGATCCCGCCTTTGTTTTGAACGCTCAGCGCTGGGCCGGGGCGCAAATTCTGTTGGGCGGCCAGAATTTCGGCTGCGGGTCCAGCCGCGAACATGCTGCATGGGCGCTGGCCGAATACGGTTTCCGGGCGATCATTGCCGAAAGCTTTAATCCGATTTTCCACGGCAATTGCGTGCGCAACGGGATTCTTCCGGTGGCGCTGGATGCTGTGCCCATCGCCGCGCTGGACGCAGTTGTTCATATCGATCTCACCACGCAAACCGTAGCCTGCGCCGGGCAAGAATGGCCATTTCACCTTGATGAAGAAAGCCGGGCCATGCTGCTCGATGGACTAGACCCGATCGCGCTCACGCTGCACGACGCGGATCTCATCGCCGCTTTCGAAACACATGACCGCGCCGCCCGGCGCTGGGCGTGGGAACCGCTTGAAGGAAGCTTGCATGACTGAACAAATGCACATTCCCATCGTGATAATCGGCGCTGGCGGCACGGGCCTGTGTGCTGCGTTGGCCGCTGCCGATGCCGGGGTCGACGTGCTTGTGCTGGAACGCGATTCCACTCCGCTTGGCTCTACTGCGATGTCCACCGGACTGATCCCGGCAAGCGGCACACCAGAACAGGCCGCCCAAGGAATTGTCGATTCACCCGAAATTTTCGCTGCCGACATCGCCGCAAAAACGAAAGGCAAAGCTGACCCTGCGCTGGCGCTGGCTTTGGCCCGCGAATCCGCCGAAACCGTAGCTTGGCTGCGTGACCGGCACGGCGTACCGCTCGATCTGGTCGACGGCTTCCTCTATCCGGGTCACAGCGCGCGGCGGATGTACGGCACGCCCAGCCGATCCGGCGGGCAACTGATGGCCTGCCTAGAAGAAGCCTGCGCTGCGGCCGGCGTGATGATCCTGACGCAAGCCACCGTCACCGCGCTCGACAGTGATCCTGACGGCAAAATCCGCGCCGTTCGCTATGCTCGGCCCGATGGTGCCGAAGAAATTGTTGGCTGCGATGCGCTCGTGCTCGGCTGTTCAGGATTTGCTGGCAACCCCGATCTGGTGGCTCGCTATATCCCCGAAATGACGGCGGCCACTTTTCACGGCCACCCCGGAAACAAGGGCGATGCGTTGCGTTGGGGCGACGCACTGGGCGCTGCTACGGCTGATCTGGGCGCATATCAGGGGCACGGCGGCCTCGCCTATGGTCATGGCATCCCGATCCTGTGGCCGCTGATCATGGAAGGCGGCTTTCAAGTGAACACCGCTGGACTGCGGTTTTCCAACGAAGCAGCGGGCTATTCCGAGCAAGCTGCCAAGGTCAACGCGCAGCCCGGTCATGTCGCCTGGTCCATCTTCGATGCCCGGCTGCATCAATTGATGTGCGCTTTCGAAGACTACCGCGATGCGCTGTCCGCCGGGGCGATCATTACGGCTCCCAACATCGCCGAATTGGCAGCCAGCACACGTTTGCCGGCAGATGCGCTGGCCGGGACGTTTGCCGCAGTAACCCAGTCGGTCAACGGCGAGACAGCAGACGCATTTGGCCGTGATTTTTCGGGTAAGCCCAAATTGGCCGCACCCTATTACGCCGCCAAAGTTACCGGCGCATTGTTCCATACGCAGGGCGGCCTTGAAGTCGATGCCAATGCCCGCGTCTTGCGGCAAGATCGTACCCCCTTCCCCAACCTGTTCGCCGGTGGCGGCGCGGCGCGCGGAATCTCTGGCTCAGGAGCGGATGGCTATCTGGCGGGCAATGGCTTGCTGACCGCTACCACGCTGGGCCGGTTGGCCGGCACCGCGGCAGCACGGATGGCGGATACCCCCACATAAGAGTTTGGACGGCGCTTTCAGTCCGATCAGCACTTGCTTCCACTTGGCGCACCTTGGGCCAAAAGTGCAGCTTCAGTTAACAAGCAACGGCCACCCGGCCAAGGCGCACCAGCACCGAAACTGGTAAGTCTGGCGGTCGACAAGTTGGCGCTCCGATTTGAAACTATTGCGCATGGCGACCTGTATAGATGGTCGGCCGTGAAGAACGCGATTTGTGATCTGGGCTGGGATGAGTTGGACCGGTGAGCTGCCCTTGGGTCATCAGGCTTGGACGATTTCACGGTGCGCAGCCGGAAGGCATGCCGTGAGCAGGACGCGCAAAAGCGCGTT
>NZ_JAUYRV010000003.1 GCF_030696665.1 Novosphingobium sp. | reverse complement strand
CCTGTTCTACCGAACAATCCGCCAGCACCCGCGCAATCCGGTCATCTCCGATCCCGCAGACAATGATGCCGCAAGCATCGCCATGCGCGCTGGCAGGCGGATCGACTCCCACCACCACGCGCACCATCGGCGGCGCTGCTTCTTCGCGTGCACTCTCGATCAGGCTGCGGCTCCACAAAGCCCCCGCCAGATCCTCGATCATCTCGCCCAGCAGTTCCTGCCGCCCCAGTGTCGTCCCGCCATAGCTGCGCTGCATTGCTGCAACGAACCGTGCGGGCAGGTTCCGCGCGTTGTCGAACGTGCTGCCGCGCGTCACCACAACGTCGTCACCATCCGCCAGAACGCGTGCCACCAAAGGCACCGGGCGCGGCGTTGTTGTCGCCACCAGCCGGGGATCGTCACCGAGACGCAGCCCCATCAGCAGGTTGTCCCACATCGCCATCGCCCGGTTCGAAACATTGTCCCACTTGGCAATCTCGTCGCACCAGGCATGGCTATGCTGCGGCCCGCGCAAACTCTCCGGCTCGCCTGCGGAATAAAGATAGGCCTGCGCCCCATTGGGCCAAACCACTCGGCGCACCGAACTTTCAAAACTTGGTCGCTGCCACGGCGCACCGATCGAAAGCAGCCCGCTCTCGCCTTCCACCATCACGCTGCGTGCTTCGTGCAGCGATGCCCCCACCAGCGCGATCCGCGCGTCGGGGTTGGCCTCCGCCACCTGGCGCACCCATTCGGCACCCAGCCGCGTCTTGCCAAACCCGCGCCCCGCCATGACCAGCCACACGCGCCAGTCGCCTGCCGGAGCCTGCTGGCTCGCGCGCCCCCAGACTTTCCAGTCATAGGGCCATTGTTCGATCTCCTGTTCCGGGATGCGCTTCATCAGCGCAGCAATCTGCTCGTCGCTCGCCTCTGCCAGCCAGTTCAGCCAGCCGTCAGTCACCTGAAGCAGCCTTGCGGCTCGCCAGCACCTCGTCGCGCATGTCCAGCAGCCGTTTGTGAAGCGAGGCGCGCACCTCTTCCACATCGGCATTGTCGCGGATCGCCCGCTCCTTCGCCACCGTCTCGCGGTGCTGCGAAAGCAGCCGCAGGGCCGTGGCATTGTCGAACTTGGCGTCCCCGTCCTTCGGCTCGCCAAAGCGCAACCGGTGGAGCACTTCCATCTCCAGCAGGTCGTACCCCTCGCACAGCGCCTCGCGCCACTGCGCTGCAAACGCGTTTTCGGTCCGCTTCACCTTGTAGGCATGGCTGGGGTCGATCCTGGCCTTGCGCGCTGCGGCGCTCACGTTCGAAGTCTCGGCCAAGGTGGCCAGAAAGTGCTTCCTCCAATGGCGGTTGTTCGGTTTGTCCGATGTCCTGTGCGCAGCAGAAATCCTCGTCCGGCTTGCGCCAGACTTGGACGGAGTCGATCCGGCCATGCGTGCCCATCCTAGATTTATGGTGAATTGGTCAAAGGCGTGTCGCTGGCCGTCGCTCCTTGCTTGGGCCTCTTGCCCCGGAGCGACTCGGTCTTTCGCGATGTTCCTGTTATGTACCGAATGAGCGTGACGATGTCAACCAAAAAGTGCCAAATAGGTTCGCGGCAATTCCGCTGGCAGAAACTGCGCCACTCCCCTAAATGCCGCACCGCAACAACGAACGGGTATCCGATGCTCCGCCGCCTCTACGACTGGACAATGGCCAAGGCCGCGCACCCCCACGCCGAATTGTGGCTGGCGCTGTTCGCGTTCATGGAGGCAAGCTTCTTCCCGGTCCCGCCGCACCCGCTGCTCGGCCTGATGTGTCTCGCTGCACCCAAAAAGGCCGTCCGCTTCGCCGCCATCGCTACTATCGCGTCGGTAATCGGCGGAATGCTTGGTTACGCCATTGGCTATGGCCTCTACGACACGGTCGGCACCCAGCTCCTCGCCGCGCTCGGCCTGTCGGAAAGCTTCCCCAAGGCTGCGTGCTATCTGCGTGAATACGGGGCAGAGATCATCATGCTCAAGGGCGCTACGCCCATCCCGTTCAAACTGCTGACGATCACCGCCGGCTTCATCCAGATGCCGCTGGTCCCGTTCATCCTGTCGAGCATTGTCTCCCGCTCGATCAGCTTCATGATCGTGGGCGTGCTGTTCCGCCTGTTCGGCGCCCCGATCAAGCGCTTCATCGACAAGTACCTGGGCCTCGTCACCATCGGCTTCGTGCTTCTGGTGGTCGGCGGTTTCCTTGCCGTCACCATGCTCGGCGGCGGCGAATCGGCAGAAACCAAGGCCAAGTGCGAACAGGCCGCCGCGATTACTGCCGCCTGATCAAAGACCGAAGCGGAACCCATACCCCAGCCCGACCGTGAACTGCGTGCGCTGCCCGCGCTCGCGGATCAGCGCTGAACCGGCAGGCTCCCCGCCAAGCCGGTCCACGCCCGCAAACAAAGTCACAACGCGCCGCTGGTCCAGCGGACGGATCACATTCCCGCCCAGCCCATAGGACACCAGCCCGCCGTCAGGCCGGGAAACCGCAAGGCCGGTGCGTGCCGCCTGCCCTGCATCCACCCCAAAATAGGTCTGCACATAATCCGCGCTGGCAAACGTCGCGCGCGGTCCCACCGAATAGAGCACCTTGCCCGTGCGCCCGGAATAGGCGGCCTGCACATCGCCCACCACGCCCTGATGCGCGCCAAACCCCTGCCGCACTTCGGCCCGCACACGCCACTGCCGCCTTGCACCAAAGCGCTTTTCCACAAAGCCGCCCGCCTCGCCCGCCACGCCAACGTCGCCCATCCCGATCAGCGCATCGCTGCCGCCAGTGATCTGGAACGGCGATCCACCGTTGCTCTCATTACGACCAAACCGCAGCTTCACCAGCGGCCCCGCCTTCCAGCCGTCTGCATTCACCGCATTCCACCCCAGCCCATCGGGCACAGACAGGAACAGCGTATCTTTGTAGTTCACCCGCAAGTCTGGGAAAATCGATAGCGCGGTATCCTTCGATCCCTGCCACGCCATCCCGAACAACGGCGCGACGCCTACCGTCATCGTCCAGCCTTGCGGTTGCATCGGCGGCCCTGCCGGTCGCGCGCCCTGACCAGCCAAAGTCCCCGTTGGCAAGGCAGGGGCGTTCTGCGCCATCACCGGATGCGCTGCGGCCAACGCCAGTACCGAAACCGTCGCAGCTCGAAACCACCGCATGCCTTACTCTCCCTGATGTCAGTAACGATCCGGCGGCGCTATGCACCGCGCAGTCTGAACCGGGCTTGTCGCTTTTGTATCGAAGCGTGGCCGGCGCGGAGCAATCGGCCAAAACCTGCCCCTTGTGCCGCCACCTGCACCCGCGCAAAGCATGGCCCCATGCTGACGCTCTACCATTGCCACAACGCCCGCTCCTTCCGCGCCTTGTGGGCGTTGGAGGAAATGGGCCTGCCCTACGAACTCCAAGTCCTCCCGTTCCCGCCGCGCAAACGGCACGAAGGCATGTACGATCTCAACCCGCTCGGCACGATTCCGGTCCTGTTCGATGGCGACGTGCGGATGACGGAAAGTGTGGCCATCCCGCATTATCTCGCCACGAAATACGGCCCCACCGATCTCGCCGTCGCCCCGGAAGAGCCGGACTACGCCGCCTATCTCAACTTCCTCGTGATGGGCGAGGCGACGCTGACATTCCCGCAGACCATCCACCTACGCTATCAGGTCTTCGCCCGGCCCGAAGACCGTCGCCCCGAAATCGCCCGCGATTACGCCGAATGGTTCGGCTCCCGCCTGCGCAATGCCGAAACGCTGCTGGGTGCAGACTATGCCGCCGCCAATCGCTTCACAATGGCCGACATTTCAGTGGGTTACGCGATCGTGCTGGCACTCTCGGTTGGCCTCGAAGAATTCGTGTCCGACGCCATGCGCGCCTACTTCGCCCGCCTGAAACAGCGACCTGCCTTTCAGCGCGCGATTGCCGCACAGGGTCCAGCCGCCTAAGCAGGCCCATGACCCTCATCGCTTTCAACAAACCCTTCGGCGTCCTGTGCCAGTTCACCGACGAACGCACTGGCCCCCCGCGCCCCACGCTGGCGAACTTTATAGACCGTCCCGGTGTCTATCCAGCAGGCCGTCTGGACCACGACAGCGAAGGCTTGCTCCTCCTCACCGACGATGGCCGCCTGCAAGCCCGCATCTCGGACCCGCGCTTCAAGCTTCCCAAAACCTATCTCGCGCAGGTCGAAGGCATTCCCGATGAAGCCGCTCTCACTGCCTTGCGTAAAGGCGTCCGCCTGAAAGACGGCGTCACACTCCCAGCCGATGCCGAACTGATCGAAGACCCTGAGCTGTGGCCCCGCGACCCGCCCATCCGCGTGCGCAAATTGATCCCCGACACATGGCTGCGCCTCACCATCCGCGAAGGCCGCAACCGCCAGATCCGCCGCATGACCGCCGCCATCGGCCACCCCACCCTGCGCCTCGTCCGCTGGCAAATCGGCGACTGGTCGCTGGAAGGCCTTGCACAAGGCGAATGGCGCGAGGTATCGGAAACACAAACGTCAGCCCGGGCTTGACCAGGGCCTAGGCTTCTTTTCGCTCAACTGACCCGTTGATGTGCAAACTCAGCGCTTCTCCGCGCCCAGCTTCTCCGCCTCGGCAATCGCCGCCCGCGCAATCGGCTCCATCACGGCATAGCCCTTGGCGTTGGGATGAATCCCGTCGGGCGCAAGTTCAGGATTGATCCCGCCCTCGGCATTCACCAGCGCCGCGTGATAATCGGCAAACGCCGCGCTGCGCGCCTTGGCGAAAGCCTTCAGCCAAGTATTCAGTGCCACCACCGGCTTGGCCGGGGCCAGCTGCGGTTTCCACGGAAACTTCGCGGCTGGCAACACGCTGCCGATCACCACGGCAATGCCATTGGCCTGCGCCAGATCGACCATCGCGGTCACATGGTTGGTGTACATCTCCGGGCTGCTTGGCCCGGTGTTGCCCGCAAGATCGTTGGTGCCCACCATGATGTGAACGACCCTCGGTTTCAGCCGCACCACGTCCTGATAGAACCGCACCAGAATCTGAGGGCTGGTCTGCCCGCTGATCCCGCGCCCCACCGCCCCGCTCACGAACAGAGCGGGCGCAAGGCCCACCCAGTTTTCGGTGATCGAATCGCCGATGAACACCACGCGCGGGCGCTGCGCCAATTGCTTGTCGGCCTCGGCAAAGCGGCACTGCCACGCCCAGTCATACTGGCGAACATAAGGATGGGCGAAGTTCAGCCCGCGCTGGTCAGCAGGGCAGGGCTTTTCCATCATGCCTTCGCCCGGCGGAGTCACCACCGCAGGCGCGGCATTCTGCGCCAGCACCGGTGTCGCCACCAGTGCAAGCACTCCAGCCAACGCAAACCGCATCAGATGATCCCCACGGCCTTCCCGGCGCGTTCGAACATACCGATGATTGTCTGCACCTGCTCAGCGCTGTGCTCTGCACACAGCGAACAGCGCAGCAGCGTCATTCCCGCTGGCGTTGCCGGTGGGCGGGCAAGATTCACGTAAAGCCCTTCATGCAGCAGTGCTTCCCACATCGCCGCGCCGCGCTCCAGATCGGGCATGATCACCGCGATGATCGCGCTCTGCGCTTCGGGCGTGCCCAGTGTGAAGCCCTTGTCGCGCAGACCCTGGTGCAGCGTCTTGGAATTCTCCCACAGATGCGCACGCTTGTTGGCGCCGTGCATCAGCTTGCGGATGCTGGTCGTCGCCGTGTGCATCACGCTCGGCGGCAGCGAAGCGGTGAACACATAGGGGCGGCACACCAGCCGCAGGATTTCGAACTTCGGATGGTTGGACACGCAGAAACCGCCGACCGTGCCGACTGATTTGGAGAACGTGCCGATCACGAAGTCCACGTCGTCAAGGCAGCCCTGATCTTCGGCCACGCCGCGCCCGTTGGGGCCGATGAAGCCCATCGAATGCGCCTCGTCCACCAGCACCATCGCGCCGTTTTCCTTGGCAATGCGAATCATTTCCTTCAGCGGCGCAATATCGCCCAGCATCGAATAGACGCCTTCAAGGATCACCAGCTTGCCCGCGCCCTCAGGAATGCGCTTCAGGCGCTTTTCCATCGCCACGATGTCGTTGTGCTTGAACGGCACCACTTCGGCATCGCCCAGCTTGCAGCCGTCCCAGATGGAAGCGTGGCTGTCGATGTCGAGCACGATGTAGTCGCCCTTGCCCGCCATCGTGCTGATGATGCCAAGGTTGGCCTGATACCCGGTGGAAAAGACCATCGCGTGGTCCATTCCATAAAAGTCCTTCAGCGCCTGTTCGCAGGCCTTGTGCCCGGCGTATGTGCCGTTCAGCACGCGGCTGCCGGTGGTGCCCGAACCGTAATCGTCCAGCGCTTCCTTGCCCGCGGCGATCACGTCCGGGTCAAAGGTCATGCCCATGTAGTTGTAGGTGCCCAGCAGGATCGTCTCGCGCCCGTTGCACACCGCCACAGTGGGCGAAATCACCCGCTCCATCACCAGATTGAACGGGTCTTCCACCCCGCCCGCCAGCAGTGCGCGGCGCTGTTCAATCAGCGGGTCGAACTTGCTGAAAAGATCGGTCATCGCGTTATCCCTGAAGCTTCGTCACCGCATCGATCAGCTGGCCGTAGTTCTCGATCTCGGCCTGCTGGTTCATGCTGATGATGATGTCAAAATCGTCCTCAATCGCCGCCACAAAGTCCATCACGGTCAGGCTGTCCCATTCAAGATCACCGGCAAAAGTCGTCGCCTCGGTAACCTCGATGCCCTTCTTGTTGAAAGGGCCGATCAGTTCGGCGATCTTTTCAGCGGTAGCGGCGCGATCCATCAATTCTTCTCCAATGGGCAGGAAAAGGCCCCTGCCAGACGATTGAGGCCGAAAAGCGGCCATTGCCGCCGCTTGTCAAGCGTTCGCCCCTTGTGTCATCCGCGTTATCCGCGAAAGATGCGGCAAATGCGCCTGTGGGGGAATCATGGCAGAGACTGTAACGCAGCCTGAACCGCCGAAGGCGTCGCCCCCGGTGCCATCTCCTGCCGTCTATTCCAATCAGGCGATCCACCTCGTCCGCACCAGCCAGCAGATCAACCTGTCGCTCAGCCAGATGGCGGATGCCAAAGCCTCGATCCTGATGGGCGCAACGTTTGTGGTGTTCACCATTTCGGTCGGGCAGGCAAAGAACGGCGCGATGCCTTGGTCGCTCGGGGTTCTGGCCCTTTTCGCTTTTGTTTCAGCGATGTGTGCGGTGTTCACCGTACTTCCCTCGATCAGCGGGCCGAATGCGGCAAAGTTGAACGACGGCAAGTCCAACAAGCTGTTCTTCGGTTTCTTCACGCACATGGACGAAGAGGAATGGACGCTCTCAATCCTCGACGATCTGCGCACGGATGAGGCCATCTTCCGCACGATGCTGCACGACATCTACCAGAACGGCCAGGTCTTGCAGCGCAAGAAATACCGTTACCTATCAATCGCCTATCGCAGCTTCATGGTCGGCCTGTGCCTGACGGCGATTACCTTCGTGATCGAATACGTGGTGCGCTATTCTTGAAATCAAAAGCCGTGCCGACGCGACGCTTAACTTTATCACAGTCGTCATCCTGAACTTGTTTCAGGATCCATTTCGCCAATCTGGCTGCCGTTTTTGGTGAGAAATGGACCCTGAAACAAGTTCAGGGTGACGAAAGAGGTTTGTGTTGCAGCGGTGCAGAACAGTCTTCAACCAAGGTCAGGCGAGCGCTTCAAACCAGCGCGTTCACCGCCACCATGAACGGCGCAATCGACACGGGCTTGGCCAGATAACCCTCAGCGCCCGCATCGCGGATCGCCTCTTCATCACCTTTTCCGGCATAGGCGGTGACGGCAAGGATCGGGATGCCTTTCAGTTCCTCGTCTGCCTTCAGCGCCTCGATCAGGTCCATCCCGGAAATGTCGGGCAATTGGATGTCCATGATGACAAGGTGCGGCATGAACACCCGCGTGCGTTCGATCGCCACGCGCCCGTCGGCCACCGGCTCCACCTCGAATCCCTTGGCGCGCAAAAGGTCGCAGAACAGTTTGCGGTTGAGGTCGTTGTCCTCGACAACCAGAATTCTTTTTGCCACTGACACGCCTGTTTCCCGAACTGCACCTAACTGCACCTAGGTGACCCTTATGCACCGCGAAAGGCCCTGACAATCATCCGAGAGCCGTCCTCCCCCACCGATGCGGCTGCCATTGCCCTGCAGGCACTCGGCTGGGTGCTGTCTGACGCCCCCCGCGCCGAACGCTTCCTCGATCTCACCGGCCTGACGCCGGAGGAATTGCGCGCTGGCCTGTCAGATCCCGCCATTCTGGGGGCAGTTCTCGATTTCCTCGCCAATCACGAAGCAGACCTTGTCAACGCGTCCTTCGCGCTCGACATCTCGCCCGAGGCGATCATCGCCGCGCGAAAGGATTTAGCATGAGCCGCCCCCTGATCGTCAGCGATTGTGACGAGGTGCTGCTGCACATGGTCGCCCCCTTCCGTGACTGGCTGGGTGAGAAGGAGGGCATCTCCTTCAAGATGGACAGCGCCGATTTTTCCAAGGCCATGCGCTTTGCCAAAGATGGCAGCATCGTGCCGCCGGAACAGATCTGGAGCCTGCTCAACAAGTTCTTCGATACCGAGATGTATCGCCAGCAGGCCATCGTGGGCGCAGTGGCGGGGATCAATGCGGTGGCGCAGGACGCCGATGTGGTTATCCTTACCAACCTCAACGATCACCGCCGTGAAACCCGCGCAAAGCAACTGGCCGATGTCGGCATCAATGCCCGCGTCTTTACCAATCAGGGGCCGAAAGGCCCGGCGCTCAAGGCGATTCTCGATGAATACAACCCCAGCCGCGCGCTGTTCATCGACGATCTGCCGCAGCACCATGATTCGGTCTCGCAACTGACGCCCGACGTGATCCGCCTGCACCTGTGCGGCGAACCGCTGCTTGCCCCGCACATCGATTGCGCGCATCAGGCGGGCCATGCGCACGCCCGGATCGATGATTGGGAAGCGGCGCTGCCCTGGATTCTCGAACAAATTCATGGAGAAGATGCGTGACGAGTACGGTTGAAGCACGTCTGGCAGACCTCGGCCACACCCTGCCACAGGCCGCCGCGCCAGTGGCCGCCTATGTGCCCACGGTCGAGGCGAACGGACTGCTCCACGTCTCGGGCCAGTTGCCCTTCATCGATGGCAAGCTGGTGACGGGCCGTCTGGGCGAGGACGTTTCGCTGGAGCAGGGCACCGCTGCCGCGCAGGCCTGTGCGCTGATGATCCTGGCGCAAGTCAAGGCCGCGCTCGGCTCGCTCGACCGGGTGGAGCGCGTGGTGAAGCTGGGCGCGTTCATCTCCTCGACCGGCACGTTCACCGATCAGCCAAAGGTCGCCAATGGCGCGTCCGAACTGATGGTTGCCGCCTTTGGCGATGCTGGAAAGCATGCACGCAGCGCGGTTGGCGTGCCGGTGCTGCCGCTTGGCGCTGCGGTGGAAGTCGATGCTGTCCTTGCTGTTCGCCCAGCTTGACCGCTTCCTCGTCGCCGCTCCCAAGGCGGCGCGGGTCGGCTGGCTCAAGGGGCGCAGCTATGCCCATCGCGGGCTGCACGGACCCGGCGTGCCCGAAAATTCGCCCAAGGCCTTCGCGCTCGCGATAGAGCGCGGCTTGGGGCTGGAATGCGATGTGCAGCGCACGGTCGATGGCCATGCGGTGGTGTTCCACGATTGGGAGCTCGACCGCCTGACTGCCGAAACGGGCGCGGTGATAGACCGCCGCGCCGATGATCTGGCCAAGATCCCGCTGACCGGCGGCACCGATTGCATCCCCACCTTGCGCGCCTTCCTCGATCAGGTGGCAGGCAAAGTGCCGGTGCTGATCGAACTGAAATCCAAGAAAGAAATCCGCGCCGCCCCGCTGTGCCTTGCCGTGCGCCGCGCGCTCGAAGGCTATCGCGGAGAAGTGGCGGTGATGAGCTTCGACCCGCGCGTCAGCCGCTGGTTCGCGCGCCATTCACCGCACATCGCCCACGGCCTTGTGGTGACGGAGAATGGCAGTCGCACGCTGCCCGCTACGCTCAAGCTGCATTTCGCCTTCTGGCAGGCGCGCCCGCTGTTTCTGGCATGGGACGTGCGCGATTTGCCAAGCAAGTTCGTGGCCGCCCAGCGCAAGCGCGGGTTCCCGGTGCTGACATGGACCGTCCGCACCGCCGATCATGCTGCGCGGGCTGCGGACTGTGCCGATGGACCTATTGCCGAAGGCGCCGGCGCTGGGGCATGACCCCATCGTGACTTACACCGCGCGCATCCACAAAGCCGTCTCGGAGATCGCTGCCGAGGATTGGGACCGGCTGGCAGGCGACGGCAACCCCTTCGTTTCGCACGCTTTCCTGAAGCTGCTCGAGGATTCCGGCTCGGTCGGCGGCCGCTCCGGCTGGTCGCCGCTGCCCATCGTGATCGAGGGGGAAGGGGGCCGCCCCGCCGCCGCGATGCCCGCTTACCTGAAAACACACAGCCAGGGCGAATATGTGTTCGACCATGCGTGGGCCGACGCATGGCACCGCGCGGGCGGGGACTATTACCCCAAGCTGCAGATCGCCGCGCCCTTTACCCCCGCCACCGGCCCGCGCTTGCTGCTGGGAGGCCGCGAAGACCTCGCCACCCCGCTGCTGCGCGCGGCAGAGCAACTGTGCGATACCAACGGCTTGTCCTCGGCCCACGCCACATTCATCACGCCCGAACAGATGCCGCTGTTCGAAGCGGCTGGCTGGCTTCCCCGCAGCGACATTCAGTTCCACTGGGAGAACCGTGGGTACGAAAGCTTTGCCGATTTCCTTGGGCAACTGTCCTCGGACAAACGCAAGAACCTGCGCAAGGAACGCGCCAAGGCGCAGGACGGCATCGAAATCCGCCAGTTGACCGGCGACGCGATCCGCCCCGAACACTGGGATGCCTTCTGGCTGTTTTATCAGGACACCGGCCTGCGCAAATGGGGCCGCCCCTATCTGACGCGCGCGGCGTTCGACCTGATCGGGCAGCGCATGGCCGACAAGGTGCTGCTGGTCATGGCCTTCCTCGATGATGAACCGGTGGCGGGCGCGATCAACTTCATCGGCAAGGACGCGCTCTATGGCCGCTACTGGGGCGCGCTGGTCGAGAAGCCCTTCCTTCACTTCGAACTGTGCTATTATCAGGCGATAGACGCCGCCATCGCGCTTGGCCTGTCGCGCGTGGAAGCAGGCGCACAGGGCGGCCACAAGCTGGCGCGCGGCTACGAACCCGTCCAGACCCTCTCGGCCCACTACATCGCCGACCCCAACTTCCGCCGCGCTGTGGCAGATTTTCTGGAGCGCGAACGCGCCGGGATCGCGCAGGATCAGCTTGTGCTGGGCACGCGGACGCCGTTCAGGAAGGGGTGAGCCATTGCTTGGCAGGCCCGTTTCGCATACAGAATATTCAACGTATTGTGGACGGTCTGGAGGCCGGAAATGGGTAAAGCCGTAACACTCAATGTCCGCGTTAGTGGAACTCTGGGCGAGTTTGTATCTACCAATGTCGGTGAATCCGGCGCTTATGAGAACGTAAGCGAATATGTCCGCGACCTAATCAGGCGAGATATGGAGCGTGCGGACGAAGCTGCTTTCATGCGGTTGAAGACGGAACTGGTGCAAGCCTTTGCGGCGCCAGCATCTGCCTATATTGAACTTACCGCAGACGACATAATTGCACGGAACCGGCGCACGTCGTGACAGGGTATCGGCTTCTACCCCTGGCTGCGGCACGTCTGGACGAAATCTATCAGTACACCCGCGACTCATGGGGAGACGATCAGGCCGAAAGTTATGTGCGGTCGCTTTTCGACAAGTTCACAGCGATTGCCCGGCGAGATATTTTGTGGAGGCCAATTCCGGCAGAATTTGACGTCAATGGCTGGTTCTGTCGGCACGAACACCATTTCATCTACTGGCGTGAATTTGACGACGGGTGGATTGGTATTGCCACGGTCATGCACGAACGGATGCATCGGGTAATGCGGCTCAAAGACGAATTCCGCTGACCCAGAGTTGCCAGTAGAAGCGAGGAATCTATGCGATTGAGGGGTATACGACACCGCCGTTTTCGCGTGTTGCTGATCCTGGCAGCAGTGGTTGCAGGACTTTACTGGGCCTGGAATTCCTTCACTCGTCCGCAGGGCGCTCAGCGAGTCGCCTTCAGGCCAGCGTTATCACAGTGCGCAAACGAAGGTGCCCTGCGCTATTGCGTCTACCGCGACCGTGCGGGCTCGAACGGTGACATCGTCTACCACCTGCATGGCCGCAATCTCGACGAACTCGTCTGGAACGATGACACCTATTACACGGCCATGCTGCAGGCGGAGTGGCAGCGGGGCGGCACCCGACCGCCCACCGTGGTTACGCTGTCCTACGGCCCTAGCTGGCTTCTTGCCCCCAAGGGCACTGCGCCGGAAAGCGGGCTGCTTGAGGACTTGGTGCGCAAACTCCCGGCAATCGAGCAGAAGCTTGGTGCGCCGCGCAGGCGGTTGCTGCTGGGGGAATCGATGGGCGGGCTGAATGTTCTGGTCGCTGGCCTCAGCTATCCTGACCGCTTCGACAAGGTCGCAGCACTATGCCCCGGCGTTTATCAGGTGTCGCCATTTGCTCCCTTGGGCGAAATCCAGAGCGCTATGAAACGAACCGGTGCAGATCCCAAGATCGCTTTCGGCATCTGGATGCTGGCACGCAGCTACTACGCCGATGACAAGGAATGGCGCGCGAGTTCGCCTTTGACGTTGATCGAGAAGGCAGGGCGGGATTCACCTGCGCTCTACCTGTCGAATGGCCTTTATGATTCTTATGGCAATT
Source organism: Novosphingobium sp. (assembly GCF_030696665.1). Lineage (GTDB taxonomy): Bacteria > Pseudomonadota > Alphaproteobacteria > Sphingomonadales > Sphingomonadaceae > Novosphingobium. The sequence continues at coordinate 29,519 of NZ_JAUYRV010000003.1, read as the reverse complement.
TTGAAGGCACGCAGAAGCTGGCGCAACGCGCGGTGCAGCTTGGCGTCAAGACCGAATGGCACCCGCTGTATGGTGGCCATTGCGGAATTGACGCGACGTCGCTCGCCGCGTTCCTCGTATCATAAGTACACCCGGCTTCCGGCCTTGGCCAGCAACCCTTAAGCAGCCGCCCGCCCACTGCGCAGCCATTCACGCGCCCGGCGCTGGGCCTCGGCAATTTCGCGCGCGGTCATTTCGTCGGCCACATCGGCGCGGCAGTGCGCCGCATCCTCGTGTCCGCCCACTGCGGCAAGGTTGAACCATTTGTGCGCTTCGATCATGTCGCATTCCACGCCGTGACTGCCGGTGGAATAGGCCACGCCCAGATCGAACAGCGCGTTGCTGTCGCCATTGGCTGCTGCCGCAAGGCAGGTTGCCACGAGCAGGTCGCCCGATTCGGTTGATCCGGCTTCAACGGCTGGCTGGCCTTCATCCGGCACCAGCTTGATCCATGCTTGCGTCATTACCCTGTAACCCCCTTGAGGAAAGCCGATCCCCAAGCCTTCCGGGGGTGCTTCCGATGGGGTGAAAGTCACAATTCTTGGTCAATAAATGGTTAACGTCAAAAACTACCCTACGTGCCGATGTGTTTTGGGCTGAAACAGTTTGGGAAAAACCCGTCCACCCCCTCACGCTTCATGCCGCCTTAATGCAACAAGGTTGCCTAATCGCTTGTGCGGGTCACAGGCCAATCCTATAGGCGCGCCAGTACAGGAGTCTGCGCGCCCGCCGGGGAATGATGGGGGGAAGAATGCAGGCCGGGAGGGGCGGATAGCTTGTTATGCGGAGGGCCGAATGGCTGGGGTTTTGAGTGACGAGATTGACGTTCTTGCCAAAGCACGACGCGCTCTTCCGGGCGACTATGTGCCAAGCGACGCCGAACCATACATGAACGAGGCGCAGCAGGATTATTTTCGCCGCCTGCTGCTCGAATGGAAAAGATCGATCCTTTCGGCCGCCGCCGGCACGCTTTCGGCGCTGCAGGACGGTCCGATTCGGGAACCCGATCTCAACGATCGCGCATCGAGCGAGACCGATTGGGGCATCGAACTGCGCACCCGCGACCGTCAGCGCAAGCTGATCGCCAAGATCGATTCGGCCATGCGCCGGATTGATGAGGGTGAATATGGTTACTGTGAAGTGACCGGCGAACCCATCGGCCTTGGCCGTCTGATCGCTCGGCCCATCGCCACGATGACGGTTGAAGCACAGGAAGCGCATGAACGCAGGGAAAAAATTTCCCGCGATATGTGATTTCCCTGAGGGCGGGTGGCAAGGCGCGCACCCGCCCAAACGCGGTTAACGGGATTGCGCGCTAACGTCGTGTTTACCTTGCTGGTTTAGGAAACAGCGAGGAATTGGTGCGATAACCCTGTGTGCGGGCGTTTTCTCACCCGTGCGGGAACGACGTTCATGGGATTGGCGGAACCTCTGGTGACTGACATCGACCATCGACATATCGGGCGAGACAGCCTGTTTCTGATGGCCGAAGTGCGCCTGCCGGAATCTGATGCCGAACACCGGATCAAGGTGCGCAATCTTTCTGCCGGTGGCATGATGGCCGAAGGTCCGGTGAAAGTGCAGCGTGGCACGCAGATCGAAGTGAACTTGCGCAATATCGGCTGGGTCGAAGGCGTGGTCGCCTGGATTCAGGAAAACCGCTTCGGCATTGCATTCCACGAAGAAGTCGATCCCAAGCTGGCCCGCGCGCAGGTGGGGGCAGGCGATTCGACGCCGCGCTTTGTCAAAGTGCCGCTGGGCAATTCTCCAATCGGCCCGATCCGCAAGATTTGAGTTGGCCGAATAACTGAACGTTGCAGGCCCAGCGATGTGGACGCATCGCCACACCTCGCCTAGTCTGCTTTTGATGGTTGGTAGGCTCCTTGCAATCACGTCGCTTTCTGTGCTGCTCGCGTCTTGCGGGCAGGGGCGAGATGGCACGCTTGGCGTTGCAGTGATCGGCGATGCGGCGGCGTTGAAGGAACGCGGCCAGCGCCTGTCTCCTTCTGCCCAGCTGGTTCGCGCTGCCACCGACGAAGGATTGGTCGGCTTTGATGAGCGGGGCCGCGTGGTGCCCGCGCTGGCGGACCGCTGGATCGTTACCGACAACGGACAAAGCTATATCTTCCGCTTGCGGGATGGAACCTGGCCCGATGGCAAGCGAATCACCGCCGATGCCGCCGTCGCGCTGCTGCGCAAAGCGATCGCCGGGCTGAAAGGCACTGCGCTCGGCCTTGATCTTGCAGCGATAGACGAAGTGCGCGTGATGGCTGATCGCGTGATCGAGATTGATCTGGCCGCCCCTGTGCCCGAACTGCTGACCTTGCTGGCCCAACCGGAACTTTCGTTTTCATGGAAGAACGCGAAGGGGCAGGTGGTGGGCACCGGGCCGATGGCCGTTACCGGTGCTGAGGACGGCGCGCAGTTGTTCACGCTGATCCCGCCGGAAAAGCGGGGCTTGCCGCAACAGGCCAGCTTCGCCACCCGCGCTCGCCCCGTTTCGCTCAGCTTTGCCAAAGCCGCAGCAGCGGTGGCACGGTTCGATGATGGCGATGTCGATGTCGTGCTGGGCGGCAAGGTTGATAACGTGCCACTGGCCGGGCGGATCGGGCTGACGCGCGGCAATGTTCAGCTTGATCCGGTTACCGGGCTGTTCGGCCTTGTGGTGACGCGCACCGAAGGCTTTCTCGGGGCGGCTGCAAACCGCGAAGCGCTGTCTATGGCGATTGATCGCGATGTCTTGCTGGGCGGCTTCAATATCGGCGGTTGGCAACCGACCACGCGCATCGTCTCGCCCGATGCCGAAGATGATCTGGGCACTATCGGCGAACGCTGGCAGGGCATGAGCATGGAAGACCGGCAGGCACAGGCCTCCGCGCGCGTTTCGGCGTGGAAGGACGCGGGCCGTGCGTTGCCGACCATGAACATCGCGATGGCCGATGGCGCAGGCTCCACACTGGTGTTTGAAGCGCTGCGCCGCGATTTTGCCCGCATCGGCATTGCCGTGCGCCGCGTGCCTGAGAGCGACCGGGGCGATCTGCGGCTGGTCGATGTGGCGGCGCGCTATGGCCGGGCCACGTGGTTCCTCAACCAGCTCTCATGCACCGTGCAAAAGGCCGTGTGCAGCCCCGCTGGGGACGAGCGGGTGGCCGAGGCGCGGCGTGCGCTGGACCCTGCCGCGCGCGCTGCGCTGCTGGCCGAGGCCGAGGCCGAGATTACCGCCGCCAACGGCTTTATCCCCATCGCGCGACCCTTGCGCTGGTCGATGGTGCGCAGCGGCACCACGGGCTTTGCGCAGAACCCGTGGGGCTGGCATCCCTTGCCGCCGATGGCATGGCTCCCCAGATAGGTGTGATGGACAAGCCCGCCGCCACTCGCCCTCAGCCGATGCGCCCCGAAATCCCCGGCCTCGGCAACGATCCCGCATCGGTCCGCCAGCGCGTGGAAATGCTGGAACGCGTGCTGGAGCGCAGCTTCACGATTCCGGTGATTCGCCGCGATGTGGGCCTTGATGCCATCGCCGGGCTGGTCCCCGTCCTGGGCGATGTGCTGACCGCCGCGATGGGCGCCTATGTGGTGTGGGAGGCGCGCAATCTGGGCCTTCCCAAGTGGAAGCTGTGGCGCATGGGCGCGAATGTGGCGGTGGATACGGCCATCGGCGCAGTGCCGCTCGTGGGCGATGCGTTCGACCTGTTCTTCCGCTCAAACTCGCGCAACCTGAAGATCTTGCGCAAACACCTCGACAAGCATCACCCGCAAGCGCGCGTGATCGAGGGTTAGACCTCGCTTCTACTCCGTCATTCCCGCGAAGGCGGGAATCCAGCGGATTTTGCGCTGTTTTCCGGGCTGGATGTCCGCCTGCGCGGGCATGACGAAGCTCTAGCCAGTGCCGAGAAATCAGAAATCTATCGCGATCCCGTTCTTCTCCCAGTCGCCAAAGCGCGTGGGGTCGATACCGTCAGGATCATCGCCACGCTCGATGGCCTTGGGCGCTGGTGCCGGGTCGTTGGTCCAGTGCGCGGGGCGCGTGAAGTCTGCCGGACGCGTGGTGGCGCGAGGGGTTGGGTTGTCCATGTCCCACCAGATGGGGCCGCGCGCCGCGAAGTGCAATTGCATATTGGGGCATGACCGGCGATAGGCGCTCATGGCCAGAACACAATCCGACGATGAGATCCCCGGCGTCCCCGCCCGCCGCGCTGCGCTGCGGCTGCTTGATGCCGTGCTGCGCCGGGGCGATCCGCTTGATCAGGCCGCGCCTCCGGTGCTGCGCGGGATCGAACGCGGCGATGACCGCGCACTCGCGCTTGCCATCGCGCACGAGGCGCTGCGCTGGATGGCCGATCTCGATGCGCTGATCGATGGCGCAACGCAGCAGGCCCTGCCCGACGATGCCAAGGCGCGCGCCGTCCTGCGCATCATGCTGGCACAAGCGCTGCGGCTGAACCTTCCGGGCCACGCGGTTGTCGCCACCGGCCTGCCGCTCCTGACCGGCGGTCCGCGCCGCCTTGCGCATGGTGTGTTCTCGGCGGTGACCAAGGGCGCGGCTACCCTGCCCGATGCCCCCACGCTCCCTGCCTCTGCCGCGATCCGCTGGCAGCAGGCTTGGCCAGAGCGTGTGGAGGCCATCGCCAAGGGCCTCGCCGTGCCGCCGCCATTGGACCTGTCGTTGCGCGATCCTTCAGAAACCGCGCAGTGGGCAGAACGGCTCGGTGGTCACTCGCTCGCCCCCGGCCACGTCCGCCTTGCGCGGGCAGGGGCCATCGAGGCGCTGGACGGTTTCGCAGAAGGTGCATGGTGGGTGCAGGATCTCGCCGCCAGCGTCCCCGCCCGCCTGCTGGGCGAAGGGCAGGGCCGCCGCGCGCTCGACCTGTGCGCCGCGCCCGGAGGCAAGACGCTGCAACTTGCCGCAGCCGGATGGAATGTCACCGCGCTCGACAAATCCGCGCGCCGCAACGAACGTCTGTCCGAAAACCTTGAGCGCAGTGGCCTCACCGCCGAAATCGTCGTCGCCGATGCGCTGACGTGGACGCCTGACGCGCCGTTCGACGCGATCCTGCTTGATGCGCCGTGCAGTGCCACCGGCACCTGCCGCCGCCACCCCGACGTGCTGCACCGCCTTGCCGCGATGGATGACCTCACCACACTGCAAGCCGCCATGCTCCAACGCGCCGCCACATGGCTCGCGCCCGGCGGCACGCTGGTCTACGCGGTCTGCTCGCTGGAGCCGGAAGAGGGCGAGGCGCAGGCAGCGGCCTTCACCGCGCTCACCCCCAAGCCGGTCACTGACGCAGAACTGCCCGAGGGCCTTACCGCCACCAACGGCCACTTCCGCTCCGATCCCGGAATGCTGGCCGACCACGGTGGGATCGACGGCTTCTTCGCCGCCCGCTGGACGAAGCCTTAACGCATTTTGGGCCTTAACGCGGCTTGCGCAGGATGATGTAAACCGCGCCCGCTCCGCCATGCCTCGGCTGTGCGGGGCGCACGGCGGCGATGCGGCTGGCGTGCGGGCTGTGTGCCAGCCAATCGAGCAGCTTGGCCCGGATCACGCCGCGCTGGTTCCCGCGCGCGTCCTGCTCGTCGTGCGGACGCGGCTTGCCCGCGATCAGCAACATCACGCGCGCGCCCATCGCCAAGGCCTGCGCAATCCCGCCGTTGAGCCGCGTATGCGCCGCGTCCAGCCCCATGCCGTGCAGGTCAATCGTCACATCAGGTGCAATCGCCCCGCGCGCCAGCTTGCGCTCCCAGCTTGAATCCAGCCCATGCCCTTCCAGCGGCCGGCGGGCCACGGGTGTTGGCGATGGTGTGGGCAGAGGAGGCGGCACGCGCCCCTTCACCCGCTTGGGCGGCGGCGCAGGCGGAGCTATCGCAATAACCTCGGCCACCTTGGCCTTGGGCCGCACAGGATGGATGGGCGTGATCGTCGCCGCCACTTTCTCCCACAGCGCGGCCTCTTCTGCCGAAAGGCCGCGCGGTGCTCTTACTGCGGGCGCGCGCATCAGCGCTGCCCCGAAAGTCTTGCCAGCACGCCCTTGGGCAGCAGCACCAACGCCTTGCCCCGCGCAGACATCCCGCCCGCAATGCGCCGTGCCTCTGCGCCGGCACCCCAGAACGTGTCAAAGCGGTTGGCCCCGTTGATCGCCCCGCCGGTATCCTGCGCGACCCACAGCCCATCCGCCTCGGCCCGGTCCACGTCTAGCCACACCGGCGCGCCCAGCGGCACGAAAGCGGGATCGACTGCCACCGTCGCCCGCCCTGTCACCGGCACGTTCAGTGCGCCCACCGGACCTGCCCCGGACAGTTCGCGGAAGAACACGAAGCTGCGGTTCTGCTGCATGAGTCGCCGCCCCGCATCGGGAAAATCGCGCAAGTATTTCTGGATGCCCTGCAACGACCCGTCATACTGCCCCGGCCCGCTGCCAATCAACCCACGTTCGCGCATAAGGCTGCCGATGCCGGTGTAGGGATAGCCGTTCTGCCCGGCAAAGCCGATGCGCACCACGCTGCCATCGGGCGCGCGCAAGCGGCCTGATCCTTGAATTTGCAGGAAGAAGAACTCCACGGGATCGGCTGCCCAGCCAATCTCCAGCCCTTTGCCAATCAGCGCCCCGGACTCGATCTGCGCACGGTCCCAATAGGCCGTAAACACCCCCGCCTCGTCATAGCGGCCCAGCGGCATCCGCCCATCGGGCAAGGGTTGCGCATCGCCCGCCTTGGCCCGCACCAGATCGCGCGGCATGGCATAGACCGGCACATCAAACCCCGGCTGGCGCGCCCGCACCCCGGCGATTTCCGGTTCAAAATACCCGGTGGCAAAGGCATTGCCGCCCGCCACTTCGGCGCTTTCGAAATAGTTGGCAAAGAACTGCGCTGCCTGCGTTTCAGGCCAGCCCGCTGCTGCCGCACAAGCCGGTGCCCAGTCCTCGGTCCGGGTCAGCCCCGATGTGTCGGCGCGCCGCGTCAAACGCGGGCAGGAGATAATGAAACTGCGCAAGGCCAGCGCCGCATTGTCCGCCTTGAAACCCAGCCCCGCCACCGCAGGCCCGCGCGCCACTCCGGCCAATGCGGCGGTGGGGGCGGTCACCGTCGACACAGGTGGCGGGGCCACCGGTCCGGGGCCGCGCCCTTCGGGTATCAGTCGCCCGCAGCCGCCAAGCAGAAAGAGCGCCGCGATAACCGCAGCGCTCTTGCCTTTGCCAAACCTCGATAAAACCCCCACGGTGCCTTCCCTGAAAAGGATCAAGCCTCGTCAGTTTCGTCGAGCAGCCAATCTGGATCGCGCGCCGTAATGTCGCGGCGGAAGGTCCACAGGTCACGCGTTTCAACCGCATCGTCCAGCGTTCCGGCAATCACATTGCCTTCGGCATCGCGCGTGACCGAAGCAATGTCAGCCAGAAAGCGCACGGTAATGCGCGACGTCTTGTCCTCAATGGAAGCTGCCACGATACGGGCTTCCTCAATGCGGATCACGCGGGCGACGATGGTTTCTCCCGCCGCCACACGTGCGTCGATGGCCGAATCGAACCCGGCGAACACGTCTTCGTCACACAGCTGGCGCAGCTCGTCCTTGTCCCCGCGCCAGAAGGCTTCGAGGATCATCGAATAGGCCGCTTTCGATCCGGCAAGGAACTGGGCCACGTCAAACCGGCGGTCCGCCGCGATGATCGCGCGCACGCCCGCTTCGGCGCTGTTGTCAAACGTGTTCGGTTCAGCCTGCGTCAGTTCGCGCGGGCGCGGGGCAAGCTGGCTGCCTTCGGCTCCGCGTGGGTTCACCGGCTGCCGGTTCTGTGCCGATGGATCGGGTTGTTCGATCCGGCGGCGCATCGGCTCTTCGTCATGTTCAGGGCGGCGGCCCAGAACAGAGTAAAGGCGCAGGCCCAGAAAGGCCGCAATCATCGCCAGGATCACAATTTGAACAATCACGCGCAAAGTTCCCGATAGAGCCGCTGCGCCCAATCGAGGCGCAGGGCGTCATGCCAACCTGCCTCAAATAGGTACGGATTACAAATGAACAACGCGTGCATGGCCCTTTGGGTGGTCCACTTGGGCAAGATTTCCGTCCGGTTGCGGTGTTTGTGCATTAAACAAAGGCGGATTGCTCGCGTGGGGCCACGGTGCTAGTCGCCCGCAGCAACATCCATATCTCTCGGAAAGCACGTCTGACATGGCCGACGAAGGCAACATCATTTCGAATCTCAACCTTGATGGTCCGGTTCCCAATGGCGAAGACACCTCGCCCGCCATCGGCCTGATCTCGCAGTACGTGAAGGATCTCTCGGTTGAAAACCCGAACGCGCCTGAATCCTACCAGTGGACTGAAGTCCCTGAAATGGCGGTTGATTTCAACATTTCGGCGCGCGCGATCCAGCCTGAGATTCACGAGATCGAGCTGAAGATCAACGTCACGTCCAAGGGACCAGAGGGCACCGCATTCATTGTCGAACTGGCCTATTGCGGACTGATCGGCATGCGCAACGTGCCCGATGAACAGGCCCATCCGTTCCTGTTCGCCGAAGGCCCGCGCATCCTGTTCCCGTTTGCCCGCCGCGTCATCGCCGATGCCGTGCGCGATCTTGGCTACCCCGCGCTGATGCTCGAACCGATCGATTTCAACGGTTTGTACATGCAGCAGCTGGCGCAGGCGCAGGCCACCGCCGAGGCGACTCCGGCAGGGCAAGCCTGATCTGAACACCTGAACCCGGTGGCCCGAAGGATGCGGCTATGAACCTCCTAAAGGCCACCGGCTCCATCGGCGGGCTGACCTTGCTCAGCCGCATTCTGGGCCTTGTGCGCGACAGCCTGTTCGCGCGCTTCGTCGGCGCGGCGTTCGCCTCAGACGCGTTCCTCGTCGCGTTCCGCCTGCCCAACATGTTCCGCGCACTGTTTGCCGAAGGCGCCTTTGCCGCCGCCTTCATCCCCATGTTTAACAAGCGCGTGGCAGATCCTGAGGGCAAGGGCCTGCGCGATGGGCTGGACTTTGCCGAAGCGGCACTCGCGGTGTTGCTGCCGGTCCTGCTGGTGATGACCGTCCTGCTCGAAGTCTTCGCATGGCCGGTCACGTTCGTGCTGTCGGGCCGGTTCAACGGGGTGAGCGAGGATCAGTTCGCCTATGCGGTGGAACTGTCGCGCTGGACGATTCCCTATCTCATGCTCATCAGCCTCGTGTCGCTGCTGGGCGGCATCCTGAATTCGCTGCAGAAATTCTGGGTCAATGCTGCCGCGCCGATCCTGCTGAACGTCACGCTGATCGTCGCGCTGCTCGGCTTCCATTCGGACGATCCGCTGGTCACTGCGCGCAATCAGGCGATTGCCGTGTCGGTTTCGGGCGCGTTGCAACTTGCTTGGCTGGCATGGGCCTGCCGCCGCAACGGTGTGCGCCTGAAGCTGCGCCGACCGCGCCTTTCGCCCGAAGTGAAGCAGTTGCTCAAACTGATCTGGCCCGCTGCCGCAGGCGCTGGCGCGGTGCAGATCAACCTCGTCATTTCCACCGCGCTGGCAGCCTCGCTGCTCGATGCAGGCTCGGTCACTTACATCTACATGGCGGACCGGCTGAACCAGTTGCCGCTGGGCCTGATCGGCATTGGCCTTGGCACCGTGCTGCTCCCCACCATCTCGCGCCAGTTGGGCGGGGGGGAAGAGGCGGCGGCGATGGACACGCAGAACCGCGGCATGGAACTGGCGTTGCTGCTCACCCTGCCCGCCACCGTGGCGCTGGTGCTGTGCGGGGTGCCGATCACGGCTGCGCTGTTCGGCTATGGCAAGTTTGATGCGACCGATACGTTCTACACCGCGCAGGCGCTGGCCGCGTTCTCAATCGGTTTGCCCAGCTACATTCTGGTGAAAGTGCTGACGCCCGGATATTACGCGCGGCAGGATACAAAAACGCCGGTGCGCTATGCCACGATCTCGATGGCGGTGAACCTTGTCGGCAACCTCCTGCTGATCGTGCCGCTGAAGCACATGGGCCCGCCGCTTGCTACCGCGATTGCCTCCACCGTCAACGTCTGGATGCTGTACTACACGTTGAAAAAGCGCGGGCATTTCGTGGCCGATGCGCGGTTGAAGCGGCGCGTATGGCGGCTGGCGCAGGCGGCTGTGGCGATGGGCGCGGTGCTGTGGTTCGGGCAGGGGCTGGTCATGCCCTATGTACAGGGCACGTGGGCGATCCGCCTTGCTGCGATGGCTGCTCTGGTCACCAGTGGGGTCGTCGTCTATGGCCTCGCCGCCGTCCTTACCGGGGCTTTCCGGGTGGATGACCTCAAGCTTCTCCTGCGGCGTCGCCGCTCAAACTGAAGGCACTGAAATGCGTATCGTCTCCGGCATCCAGCCTACCGGCAATCTCCACCTCGGCAATTACCTTGGGGCGATCCGGAACTGGGTGCGCATGCAGGACGAATGGTCGGCCAAGGGCGGGCAGTGCCTCTATTTCCTCGCCGATCTCCACGCCATTTCCATGCCGCACACCCCGGCGGAACTCGCCGCCAACACCCGTGAAATGGTGGCCGCGCTGGTTTCCTGCGGGATCGATCCCGACAAGTCGATCCTGTTCAACCAGGCGCAAGTCCCTGCCCATGCCGAACTGCAATGGCTGCTCAATGGCACCGCGCGCATGGGTTGGCTGAACCGGATGACGCAGTGGAAGGACAAGGCAGGCAAGAACCGCGAAGGCGCTTCAGTCGCGCTCTTCACCTACCCGGTGCTGCAGGCCGCTGACGTTCTGCTCTATCAGGCGACTCACGTTCCGGTGGGTGAGGACCAGAAGCAGCATCTCGAACTGGCGCGCGATATCGCACAGAAGTTCAACAACGATTTCTGTGCTGAATGCGCACCGCTGTTCACCCTGCCCGATCCCATCATCCCGCCCGAAGCCGCGCGAATCATGAGCCTGCGCGATGGCACGGCCAAGATGAGCAAGTCCGATCCTTCGGACATGAGCCGCATCAACCTGACCGACGATGCCGATGCGATCATGCAGAAGGTGAAGAAGGCCAAGACCGATCCCGAACCGCTGCCTGCAACGGTCGACGGCCTTGCCGGTCGCCCCGAGGCCAACAACCTCGTTGGCATTTATGCTGCAATGGCAGGCACTTCTCCGGCAGATGTGCTGGCTCAGTTCGAAGGCAAGGGCTTCGGCCAGTTCAAGCCCGCGCTGGGTGAACTGCTGGTCGAAACGCTCTCGCCAATGGCCGCGCGCTATCGCGAGTTGCGGGAAGATGGCGAGGCGCTCGATGCGATTCTGGCCAAGGGTGCGTTGAAGGCGCGTGATCTCGCCGCTCCCACTCTGGCACGCACCTATCAGGCGCTTGGCCTCGTAAGGGGCTGAATTCCGTTACCTTCATTGCTGAACAATGCGTGCCTGCAACATATGTTGCAGGCACCATTCAACGTGCATTCAGCACTTCCCGTCCAAATTGCAGGCATGCTAAGCACAGTTGCGTCCGGCAAGTCCGTTGGTGAACCATCAGGTTCGCGGTGGGCATTGGGGCGGCGGACGGCACGATAGGAGTCGCAGGATGAATTCTCATATGCACAACACGCCACGTTCGCCCGCCCGGCGCCGATTGCTCGGGCTTTCGGCAGTCTCGCTGATGATGGTAACGCTGGCTGGCTGCACCACGCCGTTCAAGGCGGACGTGAAGCGCTTTCAGTCGCAGCTTCCGGCGCCCACCGGGCAGACCTTTGCGGTCGTCGCGGATGATCCGCGCGATGCCGGGGGCCTTGAATTTGCACAATATGCAACGCTGGTTGGCCGCCAGATGGAAAAGCTGGGCTATCGCCCAGCCAATGCCGACATGGCGGACCTGATCGTCAAGTTCGATTATGGCATTGATGGCGGGCGCGATCGTATCCGCAGCACCGGCTTCAACGATCCCTACTGGGGCGGTTGGGGTGGCTGGGGCGGCTGGGGTCCGGGTTGGGGACGCGGCGGCTGGGGCCGTCGTGGCTTTGGCGGCGGCTGGGGCGGCGGTGGCTGGGGCTGGGGATGGAACGATCCGTTCTTCTTCGGCGGCGGTGGCGGCTTTGGCGGCGGCGGCGTTGATGTGGTGACGGTTTACACGTCTGGCATCGACCTCAAGATCGATCGCCGCACCGATGGCCAGCGTCTGTTCGAAGGCAAGGCAGAGGCAGCTTCGCAGTCCAACCGGCTGTCCTATGTGGTGCCCAACCTTGTTGAAGCGATGTTCACCGATTTCCCCGGCAACAACGGTGAAACCCTAAGGATTTCAATTGCTCCCGAGAAGACGACGGTAAAGCGGGTCAACTGATCCTGAACAGCACCTAGATGCACCTGGAAGCACCTTGGTGCGCCTGAACTGCCGAAACCACGCCTTGCCGATGCTCTGAACAGGGCACGGCATGGTCATCTTCCCGGTGCACTTTTTTCCAAGCGCCAAATGACATGATTGTCAGGGTTGCGGCGGACCGTTTCCGCTGCAACCCTTGCCGCCTGTGAAAAGGGGAGAGGCTGGCTATGGCACTGAAAACGCGCATCACCGAGATCCTCGGTATCGAACATCCGATCGTGCAAGGCGGGATGCAGGGCGTGGGCACGGCAGAGCTTGCCAGCGCGGTTTCCAACGCGGGCGGGCTTGGCATCCTGACCGCGCTGACCCAGCCCAGCCCCGAAGCCTTGCGCGCCGAGATTGAGCGGTGCAGCGCGATGACGGCCAAGCCGTTCGGCGTGAACATGACCGTGTTCCCCACGATAAATGCGCCGGATTACAAGGCCTATGCCCAGGCGATCATTGATGGCGGCGTGAAAGTGGTGGAGACCGCAGGCACGCAGGCGGTGCGCGAAATCTGGGAAATGCTCAAGCCGCATGGCGTGACCGTGCTGCACAAATGCACCGCCGTGCGCCACGCGCTGTCTGCCGAACGGGCCGGTTGCGATGTCATCTCCATCGATGGCTTCGAATGCGCGGGCCACCCCGGCGAGGACGACATTCCGGGCCTTATCCTGATCCCGGCAGCGGCGGACAAGGTGAAGATCCCGATGCTGGCCAGCGGCGGCTTTGGCGATGGGCGCGGGCTTGCCGCTGCGCTGGCGCTGGGTGCCGATGGCATCAACATGGGCACGCGTTTTTGCGCGACGCAGGAAGCGCCGATCCACCCGAATATCAAGCAGGCCTATATCGACAATGACGAGCGCGGCAGCCTGCTGATCTTCCGCAAATTGAAGAACACCGCGCGCGTGGGCCGCAGTCCGGTGTCCGAAGAAGTGGCGCGGCGACTGGAGCAGCCCGGTGCGACGTTCGACGATGTGAAGGAACTGGTGGCAGGCGTGGCCGGGCGCGAGATGCTGCGCACGGGCGAGATGGACAAGGGCGTGTTCTGGGCCGGGATGGTGCAGGGCCTGATCCATGATCTGCCGACCTGCGAGGAACTGGTCTCGCGCATCGTCAGCGATGCCGAAGCGATCATCAAGGGGCGGCTTGCGGGGTTCATTGCCTGAGGAAATAGAAACGGCGGCGGAGCAATGCCCCGCCGCCGCTCTGTCCGGAGGCACCGGACAGGAATGCCGCGCGCTTAGAAGCGGTCGGCGTTCATCACTTTGGTCCACGCCGCCACGAAGTCGGCCGTGAACTTGTCCTTGGCATCGCTTGAGGCATAGACTTCGGCCACAGCGCGCAGTTCCGAATTGGAACCGAACACGAGGTCAACCGGGGTTGCGGTCCACTTCACCGCGCCGCCGTTGCGCGCCTTGCCTTCATAGAGGCCCGGCGTTGCTGCCTTCGCCCAAACCGTGTCCATCGACAGCAGGTTGGTGAAGAAGTCGTTGGTCAGCGTGCCCGGACGGTCGGTGAATACGCCGGCCTTCGAACCACCGGCATTTGCGCCCAGCGTGCGCATGCCGCCCACCAGCACGGTCAGTTCAGGCACGGTCAGACCCAGCAGATCGGCCTTGTCGACCATCGCTTCAACCGGCGCATAGAACGAATCTGCCGCATAGTAGTTGCGGAAGGCATCGGCCTTTGGCTGGAGGAAGTTGAACGAATCCACGTCGGTCTGTGCTTGCGTGGCATCGACGCGGCCCGGCGTGAACGGCACGGTCACGTCCTGCCCGGCAGCCTTTGCGGCCTGTTCGATGGCCGCATTGCCGCCCAGCACCATCAGATCGGCGAGGCTCACCTGCTTGCCGCCCTTGGCGCCCTTGTTGAAGGTGGTGCGAATGGCGTCCAGCTTGGCCGTGACCTTGGCCACCTCAGCCGGATCGTTCACCGCCCAGTCCTTTTGCGGGGCAAGCCGCAGACGCGCGCCATTGGCACCGCCGCGCATGTCCGTTGCGCGGAACGACGAGGCCGAGGCCCATGCCGTGCGCACCAGTTCCGCCGTGGTCAGGCCGGATGACAGGATGCTGCCTTTCAGCTGCGCAATGTCACCGGCATCGACCGGGGCATAGGTGGCTGCTGGCAGCGGGTCTTGCCATGCCAGCGTCACCTTGGGCGCGTCCTTGCCGAGATAGCGCGCCTGCGGACCCATATCGCGGTGCGTCAGCTTGAACCATGCGCGGGCAAAGGCATCGGCCAGCGCATCGGGGTTCTTCTGCCATGCCATCGTGATCTTGCGGAAGCCGGGGTCTTCACGCATCGCGATGTCGGTGGTGAACATGATCGGTGCGTGACGCACATCGGCGCGGTGGGCGTCGGGCACCAGCGTTGCCGCTGCAGGGTCTTTGGGAATCCACTGCGTTGCGCCTGCCGGGCTTTTCGTCTTTACCCATTCGAAGCCGTAGAGGTTGTCCAGATACTGGCTGCTCCATGCAATCGGATTGGCCGACCATGCGCCTTCAAGGCCGCTCGAAACGGTGTCCTCGGCATTGCCCTTGCCGCACTTGTTGGCCCAGCCCATGCCCTGCTGTTCGATCTTGCCCATGCCCGGATCGCCCGCCACGCATTCCTCTGGCTTGTGCGCGCCGTGCGCCTTGCCAAAGGTGTGACCGCCCACAATCAGCGCGGCGGTTTCCTCGTCGTTCATCGCCATCGCGCCGAACGCGCGGCGGATGTCATTGGCGGCGGCCAGTGGATCGGGCACGCCGCCCGGGCCTTCGGGGTTCACATAGATCAGGCCCATCTGCGTTGCGCCCAGCGGTCCCTTCAGGTTGCCTTTGCCGTCACGACGCTTGTCGTCCAGCATCTTGGTTTCTGGTCCCCAGAACACCAGATCCGGCTGCCATGCATCCACGCGGCCACCGGCAAAGCCCAGCGTCTTGAAGCCCATGTCTTCCATGGCGACCGTGCCTGAAAGCACCATCAGATCGCCCCACGAAAGCTTACGGCCATACTTCTGCTTGATCGGCCAGACGAGGCGGCGCGCCTTGTCGAGGCTGACGTTGTCGGGCCACGAATTGAGCGGTTCAAAGCGCTGCTCGCCGCCGTCAGACCCGCCACGCCCGTCAGCGGTGCGATAGGTGCCTGCGCTGTGCCACGCCATGCGGATGAAGAACGGGCCATAGTGGCCATAGTCCGCCGGCCACCACGGCTGCGACGTTTTCAGTGTCTGGCGGATGTCGGCCTTCACCGCATCAAGATCGAGCGAGGTGAACTCCTTGGCGTAATCAAAATCCGGGCCATATGGATTGGCGTTGACGGCCTCGTTCTGGCGAAGCGCGGTAAGGTCTACGCTCTTGGGCCACCATTCCTTGGTCGCAGTGCCTTCTGAAATGACCGGCGATGCCCCGCCGTCCTGCGCATGGGCAGCACCGGTCAACGCCAGCACGGAACCGGCGGCCAGCAAGGCGGCCAAAGTGAATTTCCTGATTGTCATGGCTGACTCTCCTCCTGTTTTTCCCACGCATGAACGCGGGCTGGGAGGAGGGATATGTCAGTTCGGAAAGGCTGCCCAACGGGTTTGCCTCATCACAGTTATCGACAAAACCGCTGAATGTGCCGCAATTCAGCAATAAACCCGATATTGCAGCGCAGCATCCGGTGTCAGCCCAAGCCGCTCTTTCGGGCCTGCGCCACTGCTTCCATCAACTGGGTGAGCGACGCGGCACCGCCGAAACGCGCGTTGCCAATCAGCAGCCCCGGCGTTCCATGAAACTCGAGCGCCTTGGCCCCGGCATTGCTGCGGCCGATCACCGTGTCGATCTCCTTGGCGCGCGCCTTCATGTCCTGCTGCAACCGTGCCCAGTCTACGCCCGCCGCCTTCGCAGCGGCCTGCACAGAGGCTTCGGTTACGCGCCCAGGCTGCGCAAACATCGCGGCGTTAAACGCGGCGTGTTTGCCCTGCCACTGGCTGGCAATGGCCGCGCGGGCGGCCAGCAGCGAGGCCTCGCCAAAGATCGGCCAGTCGCGCCACACGATCCGCACCTTGCGATCACGTGCCAGCAATTGCGCCAGCGTGCCGTGCAGCTTCTTGCAATAGGGGCAGCCATAATCAGAAAAGACGATGACCGTCACGTCATAGCCCTTGGGCGTCGTCTTGGGTGCGAGCGCCTCTTCCGACATTGCCGGGAACGCGGTTTCGCGCGCGATGGCAGGGGGCGCGAAGGTCAGCAGGGCAGCGGCGATTGCAGCATGAAAGACGGGGAGTTTCATACGCAACCCGTGCCTTCAGATCGATGTAATGTCCACCACCGTGGGGATCACGTCATTGAGCAGCACGATCTTCTTGCGCACGATCAGCCATGCCTCGCTCTCACGCCGAAGCGCGTATTCATAGCGCCCGAAGAAGCATTCCGTCCGGTTCATCCGCACATCGAAGCGGTGGCAGGTGAACACCGCACTCACCTCTGCCGTGTCCGCATCGCCCGCCGTCAGCAGCACATTGCTGATAACATGCACCACGCGCGGCGGTGGGGAGGAAGCGGTAGACAGGCCGGACGTCAGCCGCATCACCCGGTCCTCCAGATTGCGGCGGCCCTTGTAGTAGATGAGCGAAAGCTCGCGGTCCGGGTCGGTGGTCGTCTCGGTTTCATTGCGCCACGCGGGCATCCAGAATTCGATGTCGGGCGTGAACATCGCCAGCCATTCGTCATAGCGGCGCGTATCGATCAGCAGCGCCTCGCGGAACAGCAGTTCCTCGGCTTGGGAGCGGGTCAATGTAGCCATCACTCAGCGCCTCCCATGCGCTCTGCCCATGCTCTATAGTAAGCATGGTAGAGCGTTTCGTCGCACAACTGTGAATCCGCCAGCACGCTGCGCGCAGGCGTCAGCCCGATGCGGTCGGAAAAGCGGTTTCCGCCTTCCACCGATGCGGTCATCCCGCGCGCATAGCCTTGCAGCCACGGATCGACCCTTCCGGCATAGCCGATCTGGCAGTTCTCATAACTCACTGTGTCATCAGGCGTGGCCATGCCAGTGGGATTGAAGAAATCCTCGTACTGCCGGATGCGCTGGCGGCGGGCGGCGTCGCTTTCGCCTTTGGGTGCAATGCACCATGTGCGCATTTCGGTGAGGCCGGGGCCAATCGGGCGGATCACGCGCAGCTGGCTCGATGCGTTTTCCGCCACTTGCAGGTTGGGAAAGATCGTCAGGTTGCGCATGTTGAACATCCAGTCGCGCTTGCCCTCGCCGTGCCGCTCCGCCAGCACGGCGGCGCTTTCATAAAGCGGGATCGCAGGCGTAATGCCGAACACGCCCCAGTTCAGCACGTGGCCATTGGGGAACGAATAGCTGCCGCCGCCCACGCCTTGCGTTTCTTCCTTCCAGTAGTCGCTGTTCTCCCACACCGAGGCGACCACTTCGCCGCTGGTCTCCTGCTGTCGCCGTTCCAGCACGCGGATGTACGAAGGGTGCGCGGACGTGAAGTGATAGGCGTCCGAACAGTTCTCCAGCTGCAGTTTCCAGTTTGCCTGATAGGTGAACGTCACCTGCCCCGGCACCAGTTCGGCACCCTCCTCGCTCTGGTCGGCCACCAGATCGAGCAGCTTGGCCGCCTCGCCCAGATAGTCGGCCAGCGACGGTACATCGGCGGACAGGCTGCCGAACAGGAAGCCGCGATAGTTTTCAAAGCAAGGAACGGCGGCCAGCCCGTGGTCTTGCTGGTCGAACGCGGCGCTGTAGCAGCCCGCCTTCTGCCATTTCACCGCCTTGCTGCGGCCCGCACTGTCAAAGCTCCAGCTGTGATAGGGGCACACGTGCAGCCGTGCGTTGCCCGATTGCGTCTGCGCCAGCCGCGCACCCTTGTGCGGGCAGGAATTGACGAAAGCGCGCAACTGCCCTTCGCCGTCGCGCTGCACTAGAATGGGCACGCGCCCGGCAAAGGTGGTGAAGAAGTCGTGTGGAGCGGGGGCCTGCGCTTCCAGCCCGAGGAACACCCATCCGCCTTCGAAGATCCGCGCCATCTCGGCCTCGAACACCTGCTCGTCGGTAAAGATCGCGCGGTTGACGCGGAAAATGCCCTCGTCGGGCCGGTCGTCGACATAGGCGGCTGTGTCGATGCTCATGCTACCACTGCCTCCACCAGAGTCGGTCCGTCAGCCGCGAAGGACCATTGCAGCGCCGCATCAAGCGTGGCGGCGTCCTCCGCCCGGCGCGAAACCACGCCATGCCCTTGCGCCAGCGCGCAGAAATCGAGTTCGGGGAACTGCGTGCCAACAAGGCTCTGCATCCCGAAGTGCCGTCCGAAGCTGTGCAGCGCTTCATATCGCCCGTTCTTCAGGATCACGAAGCTGATCGGCAGCCCCAGTTGCGCCGCCGCGTGCAGGCCCTGAATGGCATACATCGCCGAACCATCGCCCAGCACCGCCACCACCTTTTCGTCGCGCCGCGCCAGCGCCATGCCGACCGCTGCGGGCAGGCCATGCCCCAGCCCACCGCTGGCCGTGGTATAGAACGTATCACGCCCCACGATGGGCAGATGGTCGTGCATCGGTCCCCGGCTGGAAGGCGCTTCTTCCACTATGATCGCGCCATGCGGGCGCAGCGATGCGATCTGTTGGAGCACATAGCGGTCTGTCATCACGCTGCCGTCCAAGCGTGCCGGACGCGGGCAGGGCGCGGGTGAGGCACGCTCCATCGCCGGGGCCGGACCTTCCAGCAGCATCGCCAGTGCAGCATCGCAATTCGCGACGATGGCCGTGCCTGCCGGTGCCCATGCAGCGTGGACATGATTGTCGCCGATCAGCCAGACTTCGGCACCCTCCGGCATGTGCGGGCCTGCGCCTTCCACGTGATACAGGTTCATCGGGCCACCCAGCGCCAGCACGAAATCGTGGGCTGAAAGCGCGCCGACAATCGCCTCACGCCCTGCCGTCAGGAACCCGGCGAACAGCGGGTGATCCTCGGGGAAACTGCACCGCGCAGACATTGGCGCGACCCACACCGCTGCCTTGTGCCGCTCGGCCAGCGCAATCACCGCATCCCACGCGCCATCGCGGGCTACGCCTGCGCCGACGACCAGCGCGGGCGCACGCGCCTTGGCCAGCGCCGCGCCGCATTCGTCAATAGCGGCGCGCTCGGGCACACGCCGCGCATGGATGCGCCGCGCGGGGTGCGGATCGCACGGCTGGTCCCAATCATCGATGGGGATGGAGACGAACGTGGGACCATAAGGCGGCTCCATCGCCACGTGATAGGCACGCTCGATAGCGGCTGGCACGTCCTGCGCGCGCGCCGGTTCGCAAGCCCACTTCACGAATGGCCGGGGAAATTCGGTGGGTCGCTCGGCAAACAGGAACGGCTCATAGGGCAGGATCGATCGCGCCTGCTGTCCGGCGGTTACCACCAGCGGCGTCTGGTTCTTCCACGCGGTGAAAAGGTTGCCCAGCGCATGGCCCGTCCCCGCAGAGCTGTGCAGATTGACCAGCGCGGCGTTGCGCGTCCCTTGGGCAAAGCCATCGGCCATGCCCAGCACGACGGATTCGTGAAGCCCCATCACATAGCGGAAGTCATCAGGAAAATCCCGGAACATGGGCAGTTCGGTCGATCCCGGATTGCCGAAGATCGTGGTCATGCCCAGCTCGCGCAGCAGCGCAACGGTGGCGTGGCGGACGGTCGGCATAAAGTCTCCCAGGTGTTCGCGCCGATTTCGGCTTGTGGTCCGCAGTGTGTTGTTCGAGCGCGATAGATGCAATTGCATATTTGGCTGAAAGTCATACAGATATTGCATGGACCTGGATCAACGTCAGTTGCGCGCTTTCCTGGCCGTGGCGGAAACCGGCAGCCTTGGCCGCGCCGCCGCGCTGGTGCACCTTACCCAACCCTCGCTCAGCCGGGTGATCCAGCGCATGGAGCAGGGCCTCGGTCATCCCTTGTTCGAACGCCAGAGCAAGGGCATGACACTGACCGTGGCGGGCGAGGCGCTGCTGCCGCACGCGCGGCTGCTCCAATCCGAAATGCTCGCCGCCCGCGCTGAACTTGATGCCTTGCGGGGGCTTCGCCGGGGAACAGTGCGGATCGGGGCGGTTGCCGCCGTGATGCGAACTCTGGTCGCGCAGTCGCTCGGCCGGTTGCTGCAGGACTTCCCGCAATTGACCGCCGAAGCGATAGAGGCGGTGGACGGTGAACTCGGCGATGCGCTGGTCGGGCGGCGGATAGACCTTGCCGTGACCGCCAGCGAACTT
Organism: Novosphingobium sp.; assembly: GCF_030696665.1. Taxonomy (GTDB): domain Bacteria; phylum Pseudomonadota; class Alphaproteobacteria; order Sphingomonadales; family Sphingomonadaceae; genus Novosphingobium. The sequence continues at coordinate 8,971 of NZ_JAUYRV010000003.1, read as the reverse complement.
GATCCGGCAGGCGTCGAGCTGATCGGCACATGCGATTACACCGACGGTTTCGCGGTGTTCTGCGCGCGGACGAACCCCTTGCCGCATCAGCCCGCTTTGGAGCAACTGGCCACCCAAGGCTGGGTCATGCCGGGCCGGGCAATGACCCCGCGCATCCAGTTCGACACGATCTGTGCGGGGCTGGGCCTGCCGTCGCCCTCCGTTGCGGTGGAAGCGTCATCGGTGGAAACCATGATCGCCGTGAGTGCCAGCAGCAATCTGCTGTGCTGGCTGCCCGAACCGCTGCTGGCCGCGCACCTCGCCAACGCCACCATGCGCAGGCTGGATGTTCCTGCGATGGAGCGCACGCGCAGGTTCCTGCTCTACCGCAGGCGGTCGGGCCTGCTGCCCCGCGCGGCGCGCCAGTTCCTCGATTATTTCCCGCTGCAATCGGCCCCCTAAATCCGGCTGTTGACGGCTGCTGCGAATCGCAAGGACACTCGCGCACACACGTGAGAGGGCTTTGAGACATGGGCAAAGTGGTGGTTGTTGGTGCCGGAGCGATGGGCTGCCTGTTTGCCGCGCGGCTGGCGTTGGGCGGACAGGATGTGACCGTTGTCGATGTCAGCGCACAGCGGCTGGACCTGATCGGGCGTGAGGGCATCAACCTGCATGACGATGCCGGGCATCACATCGCAAAAGTGGGCGCAGCGCTGGCTGCTGATGTGACAGGTCCAGTCGATCTGGTGATCCTGATGACCAAGGGCATGCAAAGCGCCGCCGCGATCCGTTCGGTCGCGCATCTGGATGACGGGCGCTGCCTCGCGCTGACCTTGCAGAACGGCCTTGGCAATGTCGAAGCTATTGCCGATGTGTTTGAAAAGAAGCGTATTCTATGGGGTGTCACGGATTTTCCGGCGGACCTTGAAGGACCGAACGCAGTCGCCTCGCACGGGCAGGGCCACATCTGGCTGGGCGGTATCAACACAGACGCGCACGCCCATGCCGATGCGGTGGTAGCATTGCTCAACGCAGGCCATCTCAACGCCGCCGCCGATGCCAATGTGCAATCCGCCGTGTGGGAAAAGGTCGCCTTCAACGCCGCGTTGAATTCGCTCTCGACCATCACCGGCCTCCCGGTCGGCGGGCTGGACTGCGCGGAGGGCCGCCGTATCGCGCAGCAAGTGCTCGACGAAACCATCGCCACCGCCGCCGCCCTTGGCATCCCGATGGACCGCGCCCGCCTGATGGCCAAGACCGACTTCGCGCTCGCCAACCACCGCACCCACAAACCCTCAATGCTGCAAGACCGCATTGCCGGTCGCCCGACCGAGATCGAATCGATCAACGGCGCGATAGAAAAGTTCGCAGCGCAAGCGGGCGTAGAAGTGCCAACCACGCGCTTGCTGGCCGATCTTGTGCGGATGGCCGAACCGCGCTCATAGCGCAGCCAACAATAGGTTCGAGGGTTCCCCGAAGGGATACGATGCACCCAAATTCAGCGATGTTGTTGAAGAAGAAACTGGAGCGGGCGAAGGGATTCGAACCGCGCTCGTAGCGCTTTGGCGCGGAGAGCCAGCAAAAGACTCGAGGGTTCCCCGAAGGGATACGATGCACCCAAATTCAGCGATGTTGTTGTAGAAGAAACTGGAGCGGGCGAAGGGATTCGAACCCTCGACCCCAACCTTGGCAAAATGCCGGATTACATCCGCCGAGTGTAACCCAACCTGCGCCAACCCACGCCATCCTTCTGAATATAAGTCATAATTTGGAACTCATCCTACGCCAGAGCAATCCGTTCGTGGCCTGCCGTTTCTTCCTGCCCGCTTACATTGTGCGTACATTGCCAAGGACTCCGGCTTGTGTAAGCAAAATGTCCGAAAGGACACGCTGGCATGGGCAAGCTCACCAAGACATCCATCGACGCTCTGGCGATCCCCGAGACGGGGCAGGCGTTCCTATGGGATTCTGAACTGCGTGGCTTTGGGGTGCGGGTCATTCCGTCAGGCCTCAAGGCGTTCGTGCTGCAATACCGAAACGAGGAAGGACGCAGCCGAAGGATCGTGATCGGCCGGTATGGTGTCCTCACGGTCGAGCAGGCACGCAAGCAAGTGATCGTGAAGCTCGCAGCAGTCGTTGGTGGCGCGGACCCAGCTGAGGAACGCGCGCAATCCCGCGCAGCCATCACGATCCGGGAAGTGTGCACCTGGTATCTTGAAAACGCCGAAGCCGGGACAATCCTCGGGCGCAAGCACAGGCCGATCAAAGCCTCAACGCTGGCGATGGATCGCAGCCGGATCGAGACTCATATCGTTCCGCTTATCGGCTCGAGGCAAGTCCGCGCTTTGCGCGTCTCGGACATCGAGAGAATGCAGATGGACATCGTTGCCGGGAAGACTGCCAAGCCGCGCAAGGAAGGCGGACGCGGCGGCAAGGCCGCCGGTGGCCCTGGCGTTGCCGGCCGTGCGGTCTCGACGCTGCAAAGCCTCCTCTCCCATGCGCTCCGCTATGATATCGTGGAAAACAACCCAGCAGCTGGCGTACGCAAGATCGCTGGAAAGGCTCGCACTCGTCGGCTCAGCGCCGCGGAGATCCGGGCGCTTGGCGAAGCGATGGAAGTCGCGGAGCGGAACGAGGAAAATCCGACCGGTCTCGCTGCCGTGCGAGCCCTTCTGCTGACCGGTTACCGGATCTCCGAGGTCATTGGCATGGAACGGGGTTGGCTTCACGCTGACTGCGGATATGTCCACTTCCCTGACACCAAGACCGATGGCCAAGTACGACCGATTGGCCAGGCAGCGATCCAACTGTTGAAGACCCTGCCAGTGAAGCGCGGGCTGTCGCTGTTCTTCCCGTCGGACTTTGTGGACCGGCCCTACTCGGGCGTGCCCGAAACCTTGCGCGCCCTATGCGCGATAGCAGGGATCAAGGGCGTCACACCGCATGTGCTGCGGCACACCTTCGGCAGTGTGGCCGGCGACATGGGCTTCTCCGAACTTACCATCAAGGCACTGCTCGGCCATGGCGCGCGGGGTTCCACGCAGAACTATGTCCACATCGATGAAGCGCTGCGACTCGCGGTCGAGCGGGTGTCGATGAAGATCGCAAACCTCCTCGATGGACGTGAATCGACCATCCTGCGTTTGGCGGCCTAGCGGAAATCTGCGGTTTCCCTCGTATCTGAGGGAGAACAAAATCAGACTCGACAAACGCATAACACAATTATATTGTTGTGTTCATGATGCCGGATTTGATTGAGTTGGGCTCCCCTTGCCCTTGGGCCGTGCTGCCACCTGGCATTCACGACACGACCCTTGATGAGGTTGAGGCACGCTTCGCGACCACACCGCACCGCAAGTGGCTGTTTGATGGCTTCGTCCGCATGGCGCAGGCCTTGGCTCTCGCCGGGTGCAGCTACGTCTACCTTGATGGGAGTTTCGTGACCGCGAAGCCGCATCCAGGCGACTACGACGGATGCTGGGAGCATGCCGGGGTCGACCCGGCCAAGCTCGACCCGGTCCTTCTCGATTTCGACAACAAGCGAGCAGCGCAAAAAGCAAAATACCTCGGTGAGATGTTCATTGCCGGAATGCCCAACGGGCCGGGCGGCCCCTTCCTCGACTTCTTCCAGGTCGAGAAATCGTCTGGTCAGGCCAAGGGCATTCTCCGCATTCCGCTCGCGCCGCTGAAAGGAGCGACGCCATGATCACCAACGAAAAGCAGTACAGGTCGACCAAGGCATCGGTCGAGAAGCTGGCGGCAGCCGCTGCCGCGCTTGAGGTGCCGACCAGCGACTTCCCTGAAGTGTTCGCGAAGGCACAGCGGTCGGCGCTGCGCAGCCAGATCGACGAACTCGAGGAGGAAGTGGGCTTCTACGAGGACCTCCGCGCGGGCAAGATCTCTGAATTCTCGGCGGACAGCTTGCACGACCTGCCCGATATCCTCATTCAGGCCCGCATCGCGCGCGGCATGAGCCAGAAGGATCTCGGTGATTTCCTCGGCGTCGCTGAACAGCAGATCCAGCGCTACGAAGCCGACCGCTACCGGATGGCAAGTCTCGACCGCCTCACCGAGGTGGCTGACGCGCTGAACGTGCGCATCGTCGAGCGCGCCCAACTGCTCGGCAGCCCGAAGCTCGATAGCGTCGATCCGTCAGTCTGGCAGGCATTCCCGTTCGCCGAAATGTTCAAGCGTGGCTGGTTCGAGGACTTCTCGGGCACGCTGCCGCAGGCCAAGAAAGCTGCTGGCGAGCTGATCCCGGCATTCCTACAGGGTGCTCACTCGCAGTTTGTGCCGATGGCCCTGCACCGCAAGTCGGTGCGATCGAGCGGACAAGTCCATGAGGCTGCTATTGCCGCTTGGGAAGCGCGGGTTCGGACACTCGCCGATCGCAATCCCCCGGACCGGGCGTTTGATCGGGACCGTTTCACCGCGGACTGGGTGCGCGGCCTCGTCGGGCTCAGTCTGGAAGACAATGGTCCGCGCCTCGCAGCCGACTACCTGCGCGATGCAGGCATATCGCTGGTGATCGAACGCCACTTGCCAGGCACATTGCTTGACGGCGCTGCGCTGGCGTCAGCCGATCATCATGCAATTGTCGCGATGACCCTGCGTCACGACCGGCTCGACAACTTCTGGTTCACGCTGCTCCATGAGATCGGCCATCTGAAGCTGCACATCCGGTTGGGTGAATTTTCGGCGATCTTTGACGACAACGATTCGCCAGCATCTGACAAGGTTGAGCAGGATGCCGACTATTTTGCGCAAGAGGCCTTGATCCCGGAGGCGAACTGGAACCTGGCTGTGTCGCGCTTCACCCGCAACGACAAGGCGGTCGTGGCCGACGCCAAGCGCTTCGGTGTGGCACCTGCAGTGATCGCCGGCCGGATCCGGCGAGATGCGAATGACTACACCCTGTTTCGCACGCTCGTTGGCAATGGCGAAGTTCGCCGCCAGTTCGAACTCTGAGAGGCGACGAAATGCCGATCACGCACACCGACTACGTTCCGATCCTCAAATGGCGGCAGGGCGAATACCAGGCGCTCTTCCGCTTGCCGGACGCCGTCAAGGACAGGACCGTTCCTCTTATCGAGGTTACACCCCCCGATTTCGATTTCGAGACTTGGACTCCTTCGAAGTCGATCGACGATCACGTCGCAAAGTTTGCCGCTCGTTTTCGCGCGAAATGGGGAACGCGCCTTGCGCTGCTCGACTGCGGCCTGCTGGATCCGGCTGAGGTAATGCAGGACGGTAAGCATCCAATGCAATTCCTGTGCGAGGAGGCGTCCGCACGGGGTGCAACGCTTATCCCGGTCATCAGGCTCGACAACAACACCGCCTATCGCTCGGCCGTGAGGACCGCGAACGTGATGATGCAGACCGGAGTGGTACTACGTTGTTCTCTGGATGAAGCTTTGGATCCCGCTTTTGACGCCAATGTCGGTACAATGCTGCAGCAACTCGGTGTGACCATTGCCGACTGCGATGTCGTCCTCGATCTCGAAGCACCAGCATGGGATCCACAGGACGTGTTGATCAACATCGTCACCGCTGCGATCCAGGCATCGAATGTGATGGCGGCTGCGCGCAGCCTCATTCTCGCGGGTACATCATTTCCCGCATCCATGGCCGAGGTCACTGGTCCGATCCAATTCTGGCCTCGGCGGGAATGGATGTTTTTCCGGGCGCTCCTGGCTGCTCTGGGCGAGACCGTCCGCAAACCGACATTTGCTGATTATGCCATTGCCGCTAATGGGTACTCACAGATGGACATGAGGAAGGTAAAGCCTTCGGCGACGATCCGTTATGCCTGCGACGATGGCTGGATTATTGCCAAGGGTGTCAACGTGCGTGACAACGGCTTCGGGCAGTATCGGGGATGCAGCGGCACCGTCGCAGGCTCGGCCCATTTTCTGGGCTCGGGCTTCTCGCCCGGCAGCGACTATATCGAGCAATGTCGAGACGGGATTGCCGGCACCGGGAGCCTTACCACATGGCGGTGGGTCGGCTCGAACCATCACATCACAAAAGTGGTGGTCGATCTCGCCACGATGTTCGGGCCTTGAGAGTTTCGCGGACAATCTGCGAGAGACGGCGCAGCGGCAGCCTATCCACCAACATCTTGTAGAGCGTCGCGCGTGGCGCGCGGAGTTCTCGCTCCGAAACGCTAAGACTTCTGAGGATCGCCTGCGCTTCAGGCCGCCACAGCAGACGGGCCAGAACGAGTGGATCGATGCCCTTGTTTGCTCGTTCCGGTCGAACGCGACGGAACCGCACCCCTTGGGTCGTGCCGCGCTCAGCGACCATGATGCCCCACCAATCGGGCACGATCGTCATGGCCGACGCAAGATGTTTGGGATCGACGATTAACAAGGCCTTGTCGACGACCTCGCCATAGGCGGTCACCTGCCGAGGCAAGCGCTCCAAGGTGTCAGCTTCACTCTTGATTTCCACGCCGCGAATGTGACCATTGATCACGGCAATATCGATCCGGCAGCTGCCGTGATCGAGGCCGAGTTCATCGATGACCAGAGTGTCGGGGCAGGCTTGGGCGTGCGTCAGCAACCGCCGATAGGCGGCCTGCCTTACATCACTGTCCCGAAGCGGTCTCGAAGCCATGCCGAATCGATAGCCGTGGTTATAGCAGAGTGGCAACGGCCAATGTTACGCCGGCCCTGCCAGGACCACTATCCGCGGGCTGGCATATGGCTGGCATCGAGGCGGCGATGGATCAACGAGACCAAGGTCAAAAGATCCTGGGCATCACCCTTCGACATCGGCCAGTGGATGCGAGGCTCATGCGCCGTTGGGTTGCGGAACATCCCGAAAGTTCCACGCACGAGATTTGCAAATCCCCGCTGCTCACCCCGTTCGCTTTCGCTTGAAAGCGGGTTGATCGCGATCATCGGCGGCGTTCCGCCCAGAGCACGATCGACAAGTGTCGAGCCATCATCAGTCAATCCTGTCTTGGCCCTCATTTTCGCAGCGACGCTCTTCACCGCTTCCTGCACCGCATGGAAATAGTCGTCGGCGACCAGCTCTGCCCGGCAAAATGCCAGCACGTCCCCATGAACGCCTCGCGTTTCGAGGTCGCAGCGCAGTTCGTTCGCGCGACGTTGGGCCTCAGGCAACGTCGTGGCGACGGTCACCACCTCGATTTCACCGGCTTCTGTGACCACCAGCCCGGCGAAGGCCAACGCAAAATTCAGACTCGTCCGCATGGGTTCGAAGCGATCCGGGTCGCGTACATAGCGCGCCGGCTTCATCGCATTCCGAATGAAGCCGAGCACGCGGGTCCGATCACCGCTCCGGTTCTGGCTCTCGGCGAACGCATTATAGATCCTGACACGCTTCGTGATCGGGCCAGGATCGGTCATTTCGCACCTGGCGATCAGCATTTCGATCTCGGTGCCCTTCAAGCCCACATCGGTATCGCCAAGTGCGCCGGCGATCGCCTCGAGTTTGGCTTGTGAAAACAGCTTCTTCATTCCGCGACCGCCAGTTCAGTTTCCGGCCCAGCCGATGGTGGGGACGCCCAGTCGGGCAATTGTCCGAGGTCTGCCAACTCTGCTCTCACGAGACCGTCGAGCACTTCCGGGAAAAGCCGGGCCATGATCCGCCAAAGGGCATGATTCTGATCCACCTGAGCCTCGCTCTGCTTGGCTTCGGCGATGATCCGGCGGAGCGAATCCTTCTCAAGCAGGTAAGACAGGGAAGTCGAACCCACAAAGGTCTCGATCAGGCTGGCGCAATGCTTGAAGTCGGATCCGCTCAGCTTGCTGTTGAGCATGGACAATACCGCACTCTCGCCGGAAAACTTGGTGATGTGGAGAACCGGGCGACCGGCGGCTGCGCTGTGCGCCACCGAACACAAGATCGCGTAAAGCACCGCTGTGTGAGCACGGGCGCGGTGGGACCGCTCGAGCCAGAAATCCCGCTCCCATTCCCACACACCGGGAGCGCCCGACTTCATGTCCGACCATGGGTCTTCGTAGTGGTTGCTATATTCCGGTGAGTTCGGCCGCTCTTCCCGGGCCAGTTTCATAGCATCCCACCAGCGCGCCCGCTCCTGCTTGCTGCGCTTCTTCAAAACCTCCGATCGACAATCTTCCACAAATGCCGATCGACCAGTGCCAGTCTGGAGATCATCCAGCACGACCAGCCGCGGTTCGCGCCAGCCGCCATGGCCATTTTCCATGAAGCATTTGAGAACAAGGGTGCCGCGCTCGATCGAAGCGGCCTCCGTCTCATCATCGAATACAAAGGCATTGCCGCGCTGCATGGCTACGACATCATGGAATCCCTGCGGCATCGGTTCTTCAAGGCTGTTGAAGATCCATACCAGGGCGATGCCCTCAGCATCATAGTGCACATGGCGGGCAGCGACTTCTGGAGCGAAAGGCTTCGACAACTGCACTTCCAGCGCGAAGCGACCAAGGCCGCTCAGGTCGGTGTAGACATCAGGCCACCGACCGCGCTTATGGATTTCTGATCGCAGGTAGGTGTTCACCGCGCTGTGCGAACAGCGAGGGTCAGCTTTGACCAATTGCTCGATCGTCGAGCACAGTCGGCGGTGTAGCGCAGACTCCTGATGCCCTTGGTATTGGGCTGCACGAGCATCATCTTCACGCAGATTGTTGCCTTCGTACCACGGGCAATCTCTGCTCGCTTCGGGGTAATGTGCGTACATCGGGATATGGTCGCCCCGATCAGCTTGTGCCCTGATGAAAATCCCACCTTCACAAAGCCGGCACTTCGCTAGAGGTCTGTCGCGGTCCTCGCGGCGGCGCACATTGATCTGGGTCCGCAAATGCTCCCAGCCAGCACGGGGCATTGCCATCAGCTGCTCGATCGTGAGAACACCGGCAATAAAAGGGGCCATTCATCGGACGGTAGCACCGGATTAAAAAGGGGCCACTCCTGCTAGACCTTCGCCTTTGCGCGGAGGCGGAGGGTGAAGAGAGTGGAACTTTATCTCAAGGTTCGCCGCGCT
>NZ_JAUYRV010000013.1 GCF_030696665.1 Novosphingobium sp. | reverse complement strand
GGCCCGAGGCGATATTGATGATCACCCCGCCGCCGTTGTCCTTCATCGGCCCGCGCACTGCCTTCATGCCCAGAAACGAGCCGATGATGTTCACGTCGAGCATCCGGCGCATGAACGCAACGTCGGTGTTGTCGAAGGTGTCGGACTTGGTGAGGCCCGCATTGTTGACCAGAATGTCGATCTTTCCGAAGGTTGCCAGCGCCGTTTCGGTCACGCGGGTCCAGCCCGCTTCGTCCGCCACGTCATGTTCGATCGCGATGGCAGCGGGGCCGATTTCGGCGGCTAGTTGGCGGCACGCATCGCCGACGATGTCAGTGATGACCACCTTTGCGCCCTCTGCGGCAAACATGCGGGCTTCTTGAGCCCCCATGCCGCTGCCCGCGCCGGTGATGATCGCAACTTTGCCTGCAAGCTTCATTCCGGTGAACCTCTAATTGAGCGTGGCGTGCGAGCCGCCATCGACGCGGTAATTCGTGCCGGTGATGTACGAGGCGTGCGTGCTGGCGACGAAGCAGATCACGGCAGCGATTTCCTCGACCCGCCCGGTGCGGCTGACCAGGCTGCGCCACTGTTTGGCAAAGCGGCGTTCGAGCGCGGCCACATCGGTTTCTTCCCAGCCGTTGGCCTTGCCGATTATCGGCAGGTTGGAACGAAGCGCCTCGGTCAAGACATTGCCGGGACTGACCGTGTTCACGGTGATTCCGGTGTCAGCGAGCGATTTGGCAAGACCCACCGACAGGTTGACCAGCGCGGCCTTGGACGGGCCGTATGTCGGAAATTCGGGCGGCGGTTCGGTGTAGGCACCGCTCGCAATATTGATGATCCGCCCCCAGCCAGCAGCCTTCATGCCTTCCACACTGGCGCGGATCGTGCGCACTGCGGCGATGACATTGGCATCGTAAGTCGCGGCCCATTGTTCTGGCGTGGCGTCGGTCCACACCGGGGCGAAGGGTTCATACTGGCCAAGATTGTTGACCAGAATGTCGATCCCCCCGAACGCACCGTGGGCGGCATTCATAACCGCCTCAGCACCTTCATCGGTGGCAAGATCGCCCAGCGCGATGGCTGCCGCGCCGCCTGCTGCCATGATGGCACTGCGCACCTCCTCGGCCCGTTCGGCGTTGCGGCCGTTGATGATCACGGACACGCCCTCGGCTGCAAGCATCTTCACCGTTGCGGCACCGATGCCAGATGTGCTGCCGGTCACCAGCGCGCGTTTGCCTGCGATCCCCAGATCCATTCTGTCGTCCCAAAACTGCGGTTGCAAACAAGCGTGGTGGGATGTGAGCGCGTCTACGCCTATCCTTGGGCTGGCGGCCCTACTGCGCTGCGGTTCGGGCGGCCTCGGCATCGTTTGCGGCAGCTTCGGAAACGGCGGCGAGATGCTTGCACAGCGCTTCCTGTTCGCCGAACTGCACGATCTTCTTCGCGCCGCTTTCCATCACTTCCTGCTGCTGCACCAGCGCGAGATTGTCTTCCATCAGCGTATCGCGGTTGAGCGCGAGCGAATACTGCACCGCAAACTGGTTGCGCAGGGATTGCGGACGTTCAAAGTGGTAGACCGCTTCCCAATAGCACTTGTCGGATGCAATCGGCCAGAAGCGGTGCAGCCACCAGCCGCCCAGCGACATATGAAAGATGAAGTGCGGGTAGAGCACATACTGGTCGTTGCCCCAGACGTTCGACCGGATCGGGTTGATGTCGGGATGGCTTGCGAATGTCTCTTCCGGTTTTTCCTGCGCGCCGGTGTCGGCAATCACCATCTGCTGCGCATTCATGAACGAGAACGCCTGCACCAGCTTTTCAGGCGATAACGCGAAGTCCGGGTTGCGCGGAACCGAGTTCATCCGGTGCGCGCCAAGGAATTCCGTGTGCAGAGGATGAACATAGGGGTTTTCGGCCGAAGACAACATTTTGGAAACGGTGCGGGAATGGAGCGCGCGTACATGATACGCCTCGCACTGCGCCTCGATCGCCAGCTTCCAGTTTGCGTCAATCATCGACCCGACGCGCGCGGTATAGGGATAGCTGCCGAACGGCACGTCCTTCAGCCGCTGTGCCACCGGGCCAAGGAAGTCTGCCAGCGTCTGTGTGCCCTGCGCGTCAAGATTGACGAAGATCATGCCTTCCCAAGTGTCGCACCGCACCGGGGTGAGGCCGCTGGCCTGTTTGTCGACATGGGGGAAACAGCCTTCGTCGGGAATATGGCGGAGGTCGCCTGCGGAATCGAACATCCACGCGTGATATGGGCACGAGAATTTCCCTCCCCGCCCCTTGTCGTCCCACACCAGCTTCATGCCCCGGTGCGAACAGATATTGTGGAAGGCTCGGATGACCATGTCCTTGCCGCGCACGATCAGGATGGAGGAGGAGCGGACTTTCACATCGCGCACGACCCAATCACCCGCATTCGGGATTTCCGATGCTTCGGCGATGTTGAGCCACACGCGGCCAAAGATTTCGCGCTCTGCATCGAAGCGCTCCTTCGAGGTGTAGACCGTTAAATCGACCTGGCCGGTTTCCATGATGAAGGAATCGGGCATCAACGGGCCGGACCCGAGATCGAACGATTGCAGGGCTGATTGCTCCATACCCATCGAAATGCTCTCCAAAATACGCCACGTGCAGGGTGCATTCCCCAATGCGGGCAGCAAAGCACAAGCCTGCACCATTCTATGCATGGTTTCGTAGCGACCCGCGCATGATCTGCCCAACGATCAGCGTTGACGCGGCGTCAAACAGGAAACGGGAAAGGGAGCCTGGACAATCAGACCATGCCTTCTCCTGGCCGCCCCGCACGTTTCGTCAGCTGTGCGGTGTCGAAATACTCATCCCCGCGAATGATCAGGCCATCCTTGATCCGCGCGATGAAACAATAGGGCGACGAGATGGCCGTACCATCCAGAATGCCAGTCATCGTCGCCTGCAGCACGAAGCCATCTTCGGTGACGGTTATCTGCGCGTTTTCGTTCTTCTGGTTCTTGAACATCGCATGGGCAGATTTCAGCGTCTCGATAAATTCGGCGCGGGTCCGGTCTTGCGGATCGAAATTGTACCACATGACGAAATCATCGTGCAGCACGGTCTGGAATTTGTCCGTGTCGTGCTCTTCCGAAACAGTCGCCCAGAAGTGCCCAAGGCGCAACGCGTCTTCGCGATCAACAGCCACCATACGCTCCACTTTGTTGTTATAATTCGGTGGAACGAAGCTTCGATTGCAGCGCTGCGCCCGGCACCTTTCGCCGGACAGGTCAGCCGTTTCAGCCTTGCCCCGTCATGTCTGCGGCACGCTTGCGCGCCATGTCGATCCCGCGTGAAAGAGCCGTGGTATTGCCCGCTCCGGCGTAGAACAGCATCAGCAGTTTCATTTCTTCAAACTGCTCGTCAGTGATTTCATCGTTGAGGATAGCGCCCGCGATCTGGATTTCCAGCAGATCGGCGCGGCCCAGCATCGTCGTCGCGCCAATCACCATCAGGCGCTTGTCACGCATCGATAGCGCGCTGGTTGCCCATATGTCGCCAAACAGATGTTCCACTGTCTCATTCAAATACGGCGAACGCGGGGCCGATTCGACCATTGCCGACGATCCCTTGCCGTAAACGGCATCGAATACCTCGATACCCTTCGCCCACTTGTCGGTCATTCATACATCTCCCGTAAACGGCCTGACGGATCGGAGCACAAACCCCTGCACGATAGCCTCATTGCGCATCACTTCGTTCTATCAACCGCAATCGCCCCTGTCGAAAGATGGGTTTGTGCAGGGCCGTCCTTTCGTACCACTGCCATCGCAGCCACTGACGGGCGTTTGCGGAATTTGGATTATGCATGAAATGACGCATTGGCACGATCGTGCGCAACACAGCAGCAAAATTCGGCGAGCGCGATTGCTGTTTCGCGACGGTCAATGGCAGGATGCCGACAGTGTTCCACATGCACGATCACGCATCATCTCATTATGATCAAAGTTTCGGCATAGCATGTCTTAGAAACGGCGCAGACGGGGTTTGAGGTTTCTGTCCAACAGGCCTCTACGTCTGCCCAAATAAACTGCCGGACACACAATGTCCGTGCGAAAAATGGGAGGGAATATCATGAAGCGATTTTCGACTTTTAACCGAATTCTTCTGGCTACTGCAGCACCGGTTGCAGCTTTTGCGTTTTCTGGTGCAGCGCTGGCACAAGACAGTGCGCAGACACAGACCGACAGCGATCAAGCCAGCTCCGGCCTTGCCGACATCGTCGTTACCGCACGTCGTACCAGTGAAAACATCCAGACGGTCCCGGTTGCCGTTACCGCGTTGAGCGCAGAAACGCTGCAGCAACGTCAGGTACTGCAAGTCACCGACCTGGCACGCACAGCGCCAAGCCTTTCGATCGGCACCGGCGGCACCGGTCCTGCCACCATCGTTTACCTCGCCATTCGTGGTCAGGCGCAGAACAGCCCGAACTCGTATTCGGACGCTGCAGTCGGCATTTACATCGACGGCGTCTATGTGGCCCGTCCGATGGTCGGCAACCTTGGCTTCCTTGACGCTGCAGGCGCTGAAGTGCTTCGCGGCCCACAAGGCACACTGTTCGGCCGCAACACCACCGGTGGTGCGCTCAACCTGACCACCATGCAGCCACAACTGGATGCGACGGAAGGTTACCTCAAGGTCGGTTTCGGCAACTATTCGCAGAAGGTCACCGAAGGCGTTCTGAACGTGCCTTTGACCGACGAACTGGGCGTGCGCGTTGCTGGTCGTTACAACGATCGCAGCGGCTACTTCCCCAATCTCTCGACCGGCGGCGCCAACGGCGGAATCAAGGGCGAATACTACGCTCGTGGCTCGCTCAAGTGGGCACCAAATTCGGTTCCGCTGACGCTGAACCTGTCGGGCGACTACATGAACTATCGCGACACCGGCAACCCGGTTGCTGTTGCCGCAATCAACCCAGCTGGGCCGAACGCAGCGTTTTACGGCATTTCGCAGGGCGTTCGTTCGGGTGCCATTCCCGGCTCGGCTCTGATCCCGTTGTCAGCTACGGTCTCGGTGCCTGCTTCGCTTTTCACGAACTTCTCGAAAGGCCCGATCGGCCCGATCACGCAGTATCTGAACACCGAGTTCGCCACCGATGCACAGCAGGCTTCGCTGCTTTCGCGTGACTGGAGGGTCAACTACTCCGCACCATTCACTGGCGATCGTGCTATCGATGATAGCGGCACGTTCAACGAGGCCTACTCGCTGTCGGGCAACCTCTCGGTCGATGTTGGCGACATCACGATCAAGTCGATCACTGGCTATCGTAACTCCAACACCACCAGCAACCTCGATCTGCTGGGCACCAACACTGGCGCAGGCGCTTTCATCAGCACCTACAAGCAGCACCAGTTCAGCGAAGAACTGCAGTTCTCCGGTAATGCCGGCAAATTGCAGTACATCTTCGGCGGCATCTATTTCCGTGAATCTGGTACTGAACAGTCACGGTCGCAGATCTTCTATGCTTCGCCGGCCGCAAGCGGTGGCGATAACACCTTTGGCTCGTTCGTATCGACCTCAAAGGGTGTGTTCGCCCAGCTCTACTACAACGTGAACGACAACATCCGTCTTACCGGCGGCCTGCGTTACACGTGGGATACGCGCGAAATTGATCGTCAGGGCACCACGCCAAATGTGCCTCGTCCAGGCCAAGCTATCACTTGCCAGGCAGGCGTGAACCAGGGCAAGCCATCGCCAACCGGCCTTGCTGCTCCTAACAGCGGATGCCATGACGTCGGCACAGCAAAGTTCAAGTATCCAGCTTGGACTGCCGGTATCGACGTGAAGCTTACGCCTGACGTGTTCGTCTATCTGAAGACCAGCGGTGCTTCCAACTCGGGCGGCTTCAATGCACGCCCGGTTCCACCACCGAACTCCAGCTCGTTCAAGCCAGAAGACGTGCGTGACGTGGAAGGCGGCATCAAGGGCCAGTTCTTCAACAATCGCTTGCGTACCAATCTTGCCGTGTTCCACGCTTGGCAGTTTGACGTTCAGCGCATCATCAACACCACCTTCGTTGATGGCACGGGTGCTACGCGTCTGACGCAGTTCAACACCAATGCCGGCAAGGCCAAGACCTATGGCTTCGAATTCGAAGGCACCGTCATCCCCACGGATGGTCTGGAAATTGGCGGTAGTGTTGCTTACCTCAACGCGTCCTATGTCAAGGGCAGCCGTATTGAAGCGCAGTTGGTCAACGGCCAGATTGTCCAGGTCGATCGCTCGGGTGAACCGATCACTCAGGCACCGAAGTGGACAGCCAACGCTTCGATCACACAGACCTTCGAAATGGAAACCGGGAAACTGGTACTGCACGGCGATTATTCCTACATCGCTTCGCGCTACTTCGATTTCTTCACGACAGGAAATCCAGCGCTGGCGGCTGCAACGGCAATCGCCAACGAGGCGTCGCGCGTCCGTGCCTACGGTTTGATCAACCTTCAGGCGAGCTACACATTCAACGATCCTGCGATCGAAGTCACTGTGTGGGGCCGCAACGTCGGCAACAAGGCGAACTTCACCAACGTGTTCAACAGCTACACTGGCCTTGGTGCTACGGTGCAGTTCCAGGGTGCCCCGCGCACTTATGGTGCAACGGTCAAGTACAGCTTCTGATCTGAACGCACATAACTTCGAAGGACGGCGGTTGCGTAAAGCAGCCGCCGTTTTTTGTGTTTGTGTGACACGCGCATATTTGAAGCGTGCCGACCCAACAAAAAAAGGAGCCACCTTGCGGCGGCCCCTTTGGCATGGCGTCCGTTTTAAGGCGAGACGCGATCAGTGCGTGATTTGCGCTTTCATTGTTTTGGCGTCGGTCACGTAGGAAACCATTTCAAGGAAGCTGTACCACTTGCCGTCAACGCGGCGCATGCAATCGCTTTGCCGCAGGGCGACATTGCGCTTCGAACCGTCCTTCATCGTCAAGGTCAACTTCTGCGTATCGATCTGCACGCCGAACGAACCGTCGGAATCAACCTCGAACATTGGCATCGTCAGCGAGATCCCGGTATAGCTGCCCATGATCGGTGCATAGAAATCGGCGATTTCCTTTTTACCGATCACCGCTCTGGGGCTGAACGCATCATAAAGCAGGGTGTCATCGCCCGGCCCATAATAGTTCATCAGCTTTTCCAGCCCGACCGAAGCGCCGCCCACGTCCATGAACTCCTTGATTTCGGCCTTCGCCTTTTCAGGTGTGGTCGAAACCGGGGCGAGAGGCTGGGCCGACCATGTGATCGTGCGCGGCTGGATCGGTGCATTGGTCAGCGCGTTCATTGTCGCGGGATCGACCGGGAACGACAGATGCTGCTGCACCACGCGCCATTTGCCATCGATCTTCTTGAATGCATCGAGCACGCGCACGTTCATGGCAAACTTGGTGCCGTCCTTCATCTCGGTTTGATAGGCAACCTGGCTGGCGGCGCAGCCAAACGTGCCGTTGGTGGCCACGATCATTTCGGGCGTCGTCTTTTCCATCGACTTTATCGCACCCAGCTGCGGCGCAAACCCGGCGCGGATTTCCGCCTTCCCCCGGAACACTCCGGGAGCAAACAGATCGAGGACCGTGGCATCGTCGGCGTAGTGCGGCAGTATCTTGTCGACGTCGAGTTCGGTGGCGAGGATTTCCTCGACCTCCATGATGGCCGCCACGTCTGCGGGCGCATTGAAGGTGGTGTTTGGCGCAGTCTGCGCACAAGCACCCGTTGCTGCGATCATCGCCAAGCCTGCCGCCGTGGACAGGAACCGGATAGCTTTCATGGTGCGTTCTCTTTCACTGTCAGGAATTTGGGCCAATCAATGATAGGCCTGCATGAAGCCGCCATCGGCGACGATGTATTGACCCGCGATATAGCCAGCGTCCTGCGAACACAGAAACGCGACAAGCGAGCCAACTTCTTCGGGCTTGCCGAACCGGTTCGCAGGAATCCGGCGCAGAAACGCCTCCATGAAGGGTTCAAACTCCATACCCGCATCGGCGGCGCACTGTTCGAAGAACGCGCCATAGGCCTTGCCAGTATCGATGAAGCCGGGCGCCACGGTGTTGACGGTAATGCCGAACGGACCAAGTTCGTCGGCCAGACTGCGGCTGAGACCAAGGCCCGCTGGCCGCACGACATTGGCCAGCACATAATCGAAATTGAGCACCGATGCGCGTGCAGGCGATTTGGCCGCACCCGAGCCGATGGTCACGATCCGGCCCCAGCGGCGCTCTTTCATCGCCGGAACCACGGCGCGAGCGAAATGGCGGAAGGCCTTGACGATGTTGGCATAGGCCTCGTCGAAATCATTGTCGTCAAACGCATCAAACCCGCCTGAAGGCGGTGCAACTGGCGTGAAAATTGCGATGTCGGGTGCGGCGAATGCCTTGGCCGCTTCGGCGGCGATATAGGCGTAGGCTCCCAGATCGGTGAGATCGGCGCTGACGCCAACGGCCTCTCCGCCCTTGGCCACAATTGCGCCAACGGTGGCATCAAGCCCCGCTTGCCCGCGTGCGACGACGACCACTTTGGCACCATTTTCACCCAGCCGTTCGGCAACAACCCGGCCCATGCCCATCGTGCCACCGGTAACCAGCGCCACTTTGCCTTTGATTCCAAGATCCATCGCTTTGCTCACTTTTACAACGCGCGTTGTTCGCGCTTCATGGGCTGGCGGGCGCAGGCCCTTCGCTGCGCCCGCCCCAAGGACTTCAAGCGAAGGCCAGCGCAGGATCGCCCACGCGGTCCATCCGGCCATCAAGTAGCGGCTCTACCTTCATAAGCGCGAGGTGATCCTCTGCAGCGTCTGGCCCGGCGATGATCAGACACTGGCGCAGCAGGCGGCGGTGCATCAGGCGCAGCAGTTCGGCATCACGCTCTGGCCCGGCCGTGCGGATGAGATCTACCAGCAGCTTGTCGGCCTCGATCAGATCGGCGGGGCGCTTGCCCAGCACCACTGCGAGTTCATCAAGATCTGTGTCTTCGGCCCAGCGGCGGTAGCGCGCCTGATTCAGGAGGTATTCGGGCACGCTGGCAAGGATGCCCCGCTGCCAACTGGCGAAAGTCTCGCTTAACGGCAGGCGGTGGAGATCGGCGGCGAGCTTGCTCAGCGCCATTTCCTCAAGCGGTGACGGGCGCGGATCGGGCAGGGTCAGCTCGTCCAGCGCGATGCCTTCCACTTCAGCCAGCGCTTCGAGCATACGCCGCCCGATGAACGCGCATTGCACGGCGGCTTCCACCCAATCGCCACCGGCATCGGTGCGTGAAAGAGCGAACAGCGGGCCGAAGTAGCCGACGCCGAGGAACGCGACGGTGTGATAGGCGATCACGCCCAAGTCTAGCGGCTCGCCCAGCGCCTTTTCATAGTGGCGGAACAGCGATGGAAGATCGCCCATGTTTTCAACAGGATGCCGCCCACGGAAGCAGGCAAGATCGTGCAGGTGATCGCCCAAATGCCCGATTTCCACGTCGATCACGCACGTCAGATCAGGTCCGTCGGACAAGAACTGGCCGCAATCGCCGGTGACCAGCGATATGCGGCTGCGGTGCATCGGCACGTTGCGGCGCAGCCAGCGCGTGGCAAATTCCATCGGCGGATCGACGATGCCCTGTTCATCATACATCGCCTGAAAGCGTTCGTAGTGCTGCAGCGCCAGTTCGGTGGGGCCTTCGGGCTTGCTGCAACCGATGGCTTCCAGCGCTGGCACCGGAATTTTGTGCATGGCGGCCAGTTGCGCCATGTATTGCAGCGAAGCCGACCAGCGATCCGGCGTCATCGTCGATGCGGTTTCCACCGCTTCCATGACAAGGCCCGGATCGCGGCCACCACGCACCCAGTCCATCACGATGGCGGGCGGGTCATTGCAGAACCCACGCTGCGGCGGCACCGGAATATCGTGCGCAGCCAGCACGTTGAGCAGGTTCATTTCGTGGACATGGAGATAGGGATGCGCTGCCCAAACGCGATCAGCCTTGAACAGGTATTCGCGCTCCTGCCCGGCATCTTCCATGCTTACGCGCCACACCGGACGCCAGCGGCGCTGCCGTTCAACCCGCGTGACTTTGCCGCCAAGGTTGGCTTCGGCCCACAAGGTGATGCGTTCGAGTTGGTCGGCGCTTTCTGATGCGCCGCGATTTGTTGGATCTTGCGATTCAGCCATCATGCTCTCCATCATGTGGTGCCGGGCGGGATGTGTCGTCTCCCTGTCGGGCCGGAACCATCGTTATGACAAAGGGATACGCATGGTGGCCATGTGCGCTTCCTACCAAAGGGCGGGACATCGGCCCCAACCGGCGTGCCTTATTCAAAGCCGAGCGGATAATCTGCCCGACGCTGAAAACGGGCCGACCGGATTGGGAGAAACCTGATGGTGCCGAAATTTTGCCGCATGGCCTGGCGCGTTGACGATATGGGCAGCTTCACGCAGGAGATGGGCGCGCTGCTTGGTCTGAAATTCTTCACGCCGGGGATCATTGCCGAAATCTACCCCGACGCCGGGTTCAAGGTGATGTTCGGCGAACACGGGGTGGAGCCGATCCAGCCTGGTCCGGAAGGGCTGCCCTTCGCCGAGGGCGATCCGCTAATCGAAATCGCGATCGACGTGGCAGATGCAGAATCGGTGCTCGCGCGGATGACCGCAGCAGGGCATTTGCCGATCGCTACCAGCTATTTGCCGGTGCCCAAGGTCAACGAATACCTGTTCGGCCCCGATTTTCACGGCATCAAGTTCCTTGCCTGCACCGAAGGGGTGAACGAGGCGCAAGTACGGTCCGAACTGCCGTTCGACGCGCTTGACGACGCTGCCCCGCCCAAGATCGGCTGCATGACCGTGGTTTCCGCCAATATCGACGCGCTGGCCGCCGACCTGAACCGGTTCTTTGACATGGAATTTCAGGAAACCGATCCGGCAGGGCTTGGCGCGCGGGCGCTGTGCGGCACGCACCGCGTTCGCCTGATCGAAGGGCCGACCGCGCTGCTCGATGGCACCGAGGGCGCGCTGGCCTCGGTCGATATGATGCATGATGACGTAGAAGGCGCGCGCGCACGGCTGGAGGCGTCAGGATTTGCGGTGCGTCACACCCGCGCGCTCAAAACTGGCGGACACGCCTATTACTTCGGGCCGACAGTCGCGGGCCTCCCGCTCACGCTTTATCCAGAAGCGGCGGATGCGGAAATGCTCGGTCTGGCGTGACTGGCCGTGATCGGTAGAGCCTGGCGATCCAGACCGCCCGGCTCTGCCCCCATCAGAACACTTCGTGCGCCGAATAGACGTGAACGCGCGCCGCATTGGCGCGGGGCGATTGTTCCAGAAGGAACAGCACCGCGCCTGCAATATCGTCGGGGTCAAGCGCGGGGATATAGGTGTCCCACGCCGCCTTGCCATCGGCCTTCATCGGCTCGAAAATCTCGGTACTGGTGGTGCCCGGCGCAACCAGCCCGACTTTCACGCCGGTGCCGGCCAGCTCGATCCGCAGCGCATCGGTGAACATCTCCAACGCCTTTTTCAGCCCGCCATAGATGCCCGTGCCCACTGCCGTGATATTCGCGCCAAGGCTGGAAATGTTGACGATGTGGCCGCGACCTGCCGCCTTCATCGCGCGCGCAAACAGATAGCAACTGCGCACCACCGATTCGTAATTAATCGCGATCATCGGCTGAAGATGGGCAAGATCAAACTCGTCGATTGAACCCACATGCAGCACGGCCGCATTATGGACTACGATGTCCGGCGTGCCATAATGTGCCGTGACATGATCAAGCAGCGCCTGCGGGGCATCGGGCACCGCAAGGTCAATGGCGAAATATCCGGTTTTTCCGCCAAGCTGCTGTGCCAGTGCCGCAAGCCGGTCTTCGCGCCGCGCGGCCAGCACCACCGTGGCACCAGCAGCGGCAAGTCTGCGGGCAATCGCCTCGCCAATTCCGGCAGACGCACCGGTTACCACCGCAATCTTTCCGTCAAGCGATCCCATGTTTCCTGCCTCTCCGACTATCAGCCGCGCTTCACGCAGCGATGTCGGTAGACCACCAGCACAGGCTATCCACACCTTCCGAAATGCGGGCGAAGGCAGCATTTCTGGCCAGCGCGAACACCGCGGGATTCATTCCCAACCCGGCGAATGTGCAGGCCAGCATCTCGTCAATATAGGCACGCGGCGCTTCTGGCGCGCGGAGAAGGCGGCGGCGCGCCTCGACGGTCATCCCCACGATCAGATCCACCGCGACATCAAGCGAACCAAAGCGCATCTGACCGCTATCGCGCGCGGCGCACAAGGCATCGCGGACCAGCGTGTCCAGCGCGCTGGCCCGGGCGAAGTAATCGACATAATCCACGCGACATGTGAACCCGCCCCAGCGCGGATCGTGCCACGCCCGCAGCATGGTCATCGCCGAGCCACCGATAGCCAGCACCGCCGGATCGGGTTCTGCCGCGAACAAAGCTCGGAAATCGGCGACCATGCCACCCGCAAGGCTCTCTCCCAAAGCATCGACCGCCTGCTCGATCGAAGTGAAATACTTGTAGAACGTGCCGCGCGAAACACCGGCTGCACGGATCACATCATCGATCACCAGCGCGGCGCTATCGCGGCCCGGCTGATAGAGTTCGAGCACCGTTTCAAGCAGCCGCACCCGCATGCGATCCCGGCGTTCGGCGGCCACGCGCAGACGCCCGTTTGCGGGGCCTTGTAATGAACCGGTTGTCACGCCGCGCTGGCCCACGCCGGAACAGGGCTGATATCGGGCAATAGCCGCAGATTTGAAGGCTGGCCCGTAAGCGCGCGGCCATAGAGTTCGGTCGACAGGTGGCTGCTCAGCGCATTGTGGCGGCTGCCGACATTAAGGTCGCGCCAGAACCGCTGGAGCGGATTGTTGAGCGCAAAAGCGCCCGGCCCCGCCACGTCGAGCAGGCGGTTTCCGGCGGTGCGGAGCAAGCCCATCGCAAAACCGCAATCAGCCTGAATCTGCGCCTTGTCGAAGCCGGTCAGCGCGCGTTGATTGGCGGTATCGTCCATCATACCCACAGCGCGGCGAATGTGCATCCAAGCCGAATCGATTTCCAGCGCCGATTGCCCGATCATTGCGCTAAGCGTCTCTGACGAAGCCTGCGTCCCATAAGTCCAGCCGACCACGGGCCGAACGCCCGCCGAGCGCACGACTGCGTGCAGGATCGCGGTGGCAGCGCCGAGCATCGGAGGCAGCACGCCAAGCGGAAACAGCGATTCCATCGGCCAAAGATCGCGCGGCTCGAGGCCGGGGATGGTCAGCAACACTTCGGCAGGCGGCGTCTGCGCCGTGTGCAGGATCAGGGCTTCGGGCACGAACAGATCGTCCGCCACGATGGTGTTGCTGCCCGATCCGGCCATCCCCGCCACTTGCCAGTCGTCAAGAATCGCACAGGCGGGATCGCGCAAGTCGATGAATGCCATCGCCATTTCACTGACCGCGCCTGCTGCATCCAACAGCATGACGCCGTTCAACACCCAGTCTGCGTGGCAGCAACCCGAACCATAGCCCCATTTTCCGGTCACGCGGTAGCCGCCCGGCACCGGTGTTGCCTTGGCAGTCGGGGCAGAAGCGCTGCACAGCAGTTCATTGCCGGTGCGGAACACGATGTCGGTAACCGCCGCTGGAAAGCCGAGTACGGTGCCGGTGACGCCCGACAGCAGGCAATAGGCCCACGCCGTTCCGACGCAACCTTGCGCCAGTTGCGCCACCGTTTCGACGTGAGTGAGCAGCGTGCCGCCAGGTCCGCCAGCACGTTGTGGCGCGGTGATGTGGAACAGACCGGCGTCACGCAACGCGGCCATAACCGGGGGCTGAATTCGGCCTTCGCGTTCACATGCCTCGGCATGGGCAGACAGCAGCGGGACCAGCGATGTAGCTACCGGTACCGGGTTGGCAGTGCACGATACGGTGGCGCGGGTAACAAAATCAGCGTTCGATTGCATGGCGTTCTCTCTCCGGTCGTCAGGTTCCCCTACGATGAAATGACAATAATGTCATCCGAAGAGTTTTACAGCTGATCAGAGCTTTCAAGCATGGGCAGGCGCGCGGCTCGCAGCAATCAGGATGATCGCCGCGACAACTTCCGAGACGATCGATGCGGTCAGCAACGGATCGTATCCGTCCATCGCGATCGACACGATGCGGCCTGCGACGAAGCCAGCGAAGATCACGCCTACGGCCATCAGCACGGTCTGCCGGACGCGGGCATTGGCGAGTGCATAAAGGATCAGCCCGCCCATCGCCCAGAACGACCCGGCGTAGATCGACCTTGCCTCGTTCAGGCCAGCAACGCCCTGGGGCGCAAGGCCGGTCATGGCGGTTACGGTGGTGGTGGCGTAGATTGCGTAGAAGCCAAACGCGATCAGCGATATGCCGATCAGGCCGGAAAATCCCACCAGCAATTTGTTCATGCGATCTCTCCAATGTGTTCGCTGACTTGTGTGGTAGCCTTACAGACTTCGACCGGGATCCCGTTGAGCACGGCATTGCCGGAAATAGCATCGACGAGCATGCCCGGGCTGAGGACATTGGTATTCGTACCGGGGTGCGCCTGTGCCACCGCCATCCGTGTCTGCGGATCGGCATGGCCCCAGCCATGCGGCATCGAGACGACGCCGGGACGGATATCGTCGTCGATCTCAACCGGCACTTCGATCGTGCCCGACGCTGACGTTACCGCGACCAGATCGCCGCCCGTCAGCCCGCGCGCCAATGCATCGATGCTGTGCATCTGCAGTGTGCAGCGGTCCTTGCCCTTCACAAGCGTATCCACATTGTGCATCCAGCTGTTCATCGAGCGCAGATGGCGGCGACTGACCAGCACGAGCGCGGGATCGGCAGCGGCCATCGCTTGTTTAAGCCGGGGAATGTCCGACAAGATCAGTGCCGGAGCAATTTCGATCCTGCCTGAAGCGGTTGCAAAGCCTTCGTGTGCGCGCGGAATGGCAGGGCCGATGATCACGCCGTCGGACTTGCCTTCAAAGCTGGCAAGTGTCAGCCCGCCCTCGACAGCACCGAACCTGTCGCCGAAAGGCCCCGCGCGGATGGCAAGGTCGAGAATGCGCGCCGGGCCGCGTCCGGGCAGCGCGGAAATAGCGGTTTCGGCATCAATCCCACGACCCGTTGCCAGAGCACGGAAATAGCCGTCGTCCATCGCATCGATATCCGCATCCGGCATACCGCCGATGATCGCGCCGACGCGAGCGACGATGCGCCAGTGCTCGGGCCGGTCGGTCAGCGGAAATATGGCGGGCGAATAGTGGCCACCGCTGGTCAGACAGAAAATCCAGGACCACATGTCGTAATGCGCGCTTTCAAGGAAAGACGGGCTGGGCAGGATGACATGAGCGTGGCGCGTGGTTTCGTTGATATAGTTATCAAGGCTGACCATGCATTCCAGCAACGGCAGCGCCTGCGCCAGCTTGCCGGAATCCGGCGCGCTGAGTGCGGGATTGGCGGCGAAAGTCACCAGCCCCTTGATCTGTCCGGGGCCGGGCGTGGCGATTTCCTCGGCCATGCACGATGCGGGAAACTGCCCGAGCACCGCCGGCACGCCGCGCACCCGGCTTTTGCCCATGACCACCGGCATCCCATCAGGCAGCGTTGCCAGCATATCGACCAGCGATGCAACCGGGCGGCTCCACATGCTGCCGCCCCGCCTATCGAGATTGCCGGTCAGGATCGCCAGCACATCGATCATCCACGATGCCAGCGTGCCGAAGCTTTGCGTGCAAGTGCCGATGCGGCCATAGATCGCCGAACGGTCGGTGCGGATCAGTTCGTCGGCAAGGCCTTCGATAACTGCCGCTTCAATCCCGCAAAACGGCGCAACGGCCTGCGGGCTGAACCCGACTGCGACTTCGCGCAAAGGCCCAAGCCCTTCGATCAGACCGTCCAGATGGCGCAGCCGCACCATATCGCGGGCAAACAGAACATGGGCCACGCCCAACATGAACGCCGCGTCGGTTCCGGGCTTGAGGCCGATCCACTGGTCCGCCGCCTGCGCGGTTCTGGTGCGCACCGGATCGATCACGATAACCCGGCCACCCCGCGCGCGCAGATCGCGCATCGCGCCCATCACGTCGCGGTGCGAAAAGATGCTGCCCTTCGACGCCGCCGGATTGCCGCCGAAAATCACGAACAGATCGGTATTGTCGAGGTCGGGAATGGGTATTTTCCATTCGTTGCCGAACATCAGCATCGCCGAAAGGTTCTTCGGGTGCTGATCGACCGTGCCCGACGAATAGACTTGCTGGATGCCCGAAGTGGCCAGCATCAACCCCGAATAGCGCGATAACGTGGCGTCCTTGCCCGCCATGTTGCCGCCATAGGCCGCAAAGGCATGCGGGCCGTGGCGATCGCGCACGCCTTGCGCCAGTTCCTCCAACCGCTCCAGCGCTGCGTCCCATGAGGCCGATTTCCATTCGCTACCATCGCGCACCATTGCCGTGCGAAGCCGGTCGGGATCGTCATGGAGTGCGCCCAGCGTGGTGCCTTTGGGGCAAATGTGCCCAAGGCTCCAAACATCCTGCCGATTGGGGCGGACGGTGGCCACCTTCCCGCCTTCGACCGCCACGGTGACGCCGCACATCCCTTCGCACAAGGGGCAGGTGCGCTGATGAAGGCCATCGCGAAGCATCGCAGAACTCCTCATTTTGCAGTCCATCCGCCGTCAATCGGCAGGTTGTGGCCCGTGACCATTGCGGCATCGTCCGAACACAGCCAAACGATCCCAGCCGCCTGCTCATCGCAACCGATGGCGCGCTTTATCGGCTGGAACACCACTTGTTCGCCGATCAGAACCTTGGCGTAATCATCCCCAAACTTGTAATAGGCGCGGGTGGGCGTGACGCCGGGCGCAATGCAGTTCACGCGGATGCCGCGATCAGCATAGCTGACCGCGGCAAACTTGGTCAGCCGGATTACAGCCGCCTTGCCCGCGCCATAGCCGGCCCCGCCAAAGCCGTTGTAGATCATGCCCGCAAGCGACGTCACATTGCAGATCGCGCCGCCGCCATTTTCGACCATGTGCGCGATCTCGTGCTTCATGCAAAGGAACGTGGTGCGCAGGCACATGGTGATCGTGTGATCGAACGCCTCAACGGGCTGGTTGTGAAAGTCAGGCCCTGCTGAATCGGGGTGGGCATCGCCCACGACATTGGCAGCCAGATGCAATCCGCCGAACTGTTCGACGGTGTAGCGGACCAGCGCAGCCACTTGCGCTTCGTCGGTTGCGTCGGCGTGGATGTAGCGCGCCTGAAAACCTTCGGCGCGCAAGGCTTCCGCCCGTTCTTCGCCCAGCGCATCGTTGATGTCCGCCAAAACAACGCTGGCACCCTCGCTGGCAAAGGCGAGTGCGGTGGCGGCACCGATCCCGTCCGCGCCTGCGGTGACCAGCGCAACCTTCCCTGCAAAGCGTCCGGCCATATCCTGTCCCTCACGTTTTTGTCCGACCAAGCAATAATGCGTCGCGCATGTGGGCAACCGGCCAGTCGATAGGGGCCGCCGACAATCGCGCGCGGCAGCATTGCCGCTAGATCGAAAGGAATAGCGCGATGGCCAGCGGAACTTTGAGCCTGTTTGCCGTGGGTGACCTGCAACTGATGACCCGCGAACCGCCGGCCGATCTGTTCACGGCAGTGACGCCGGTGCTGACAGCCGCTGACGTGACGTTCGGCAATTGCGAATGGCCCTATGCCGAGGAGGCGGGCGATACCCACCCGGTCGAAGCGCACATCAACGATGATTTCGACCTTGGCGATCTGTTCGCGCCGGGCGCGCCTGAAAGCATCGCGATGATGGGCGCGGCGGGGTTCGACGTCATGTCCGTGGCCAACAACCACACCATGCACGGTGGCTATCGCGCGTTCCTGCGCACCATCGCGCTGCTGGAGGAATCGGGTATTGCCCCTGTCGGCGGCGGTGACACCATCGCTACCGCGCGCCAACCTGCCATTGTCGAACGGGGCGATCACAAGATCGGGTTCCTGGCCTGCACATCAAGCTTCCTGCCCGGAGCGCATGCCGGACGCCGCACGCCGGGAATCGTGCCACTTCGCCGACACACATATGCCGAAAACAACAGCTGGCACGATTGGGGGGTGGAGCCGGACACGCGCACGCTGATCAATCGCGATGATCTGGCCGCGATGATCGAAAGCATCACCGCATTGAAGGCACAGGTCGATGTGGTGGTGTTGAGCTGCCATTGGGGCATTCTGGAGCACGAATCCGCCATCGCGGACTATCAGCGCGAGGCTGCGCGGGCCATGATTGACGCGGGCGTTGACCTGATCGTCAGCCAGGGACCGCTACCGATCAAGGGTTTCGAAGTCTATCGTGGCAAGGCAATCCTGTATTGCATGGGCAAGTTCGCGATGATCTCGCCGTGGTCGCGCGATGAGACACCCTCGGGCATTTCAGCGCCGCTGCTCGATGAAACCAGCCGGGGCCTTGGCGCATCGGTGACGATCACCGACGGCGCGATCACCGGGGTGCAGATCGTGCCGGTCTATCTGGGCAGCAGCGGACGGCCGCAGATCCTGAACCCGGGCGAGCCGCACTATGACGCCATCCTTGGCGTGGTGGCTGAACGCACGATTGCAGCGAAGCTGAACGGTGCGATGGATGCCCAAGGCCGGATTGTGCTGGGCTAAGCTATGACCGAGGCAAACCCTACCATCCGCACAGACGATACTGCACAGCGCCTTGGTCCCTGGCTTTCGGCGCAGCTGCCCGGAGCGCCTCTGGTCACCATTACCGATGCGGTGGAACCGGCGCAGGGCTTTTCCAGCAGGACCATCCTGTTCACCGCGCGCTGGAAGGAAGAGGACAAGCCCATAGAGCGCCGCCTCGTTGCCCGGATCCAGCGTGATGTCGCCGTGCCAATGCTGTCAGACGTGTTCCATCAATACCGCGTGATGCGGGCCATTGCCGCCAATTCATCGGTAAAGGTGCCCAATATCGACTTCGCGGAAAGCGATCCAACAGTACTGGGCGCGCCGTTTTTCCTGATGGATCGGATCGACGGGCGGGTTCCGCCAGATTTCCCGAGCTACCATCAGGAAGGCTGGGTGGCCGAGCTTTCCACAGCCGATCGCACGCGCTGCTGGTGGAACGGCATTGAGGAAATGGCGCGGCTGCACCGGATCGACTGGCGTTGCTTTTCGTTTCTGGCCGACGGCACACGCAGGGCACCCGACGCAGTGTTCTACCTCGACCGGTTCGTAGGAAAGTGGTTCGACTGGGCGCGTAATGGCCAGTCGTTCCCGGTCATCACCCAAGCGCTGGCCACGCTGAAGGCGCATGCTCCGATTGCGATGCAGTCCGGGCTGGTATGGAACGATGCGCGGCTGGGGAATACGATGTACCATACGCAGAACGTGGAAGTCGCCTCACTGTTCGATTTCGAGGTGGCGACGCTCGGCCCTCCTGAAGTCGATTTGGCGCATTGGGTCTATCTTGACGAGGTGTTCAGCGAAAACTTTGGCGTGCCGCGCATCGACGGATTGCCGCGCGGGGCCGAAGCGGTGGCGGGATTCGAGCGGATATATGGCCGGCGAATGCCACATTTCAGCTACTACATGGCGGTGGCCGCGCTGAAAATCCTGATCCTGTCAGTCCGCAACTACGGCAATGACAAGGACACGGGCGCGCCTGCCGCGCTGCCCGATTTTCTGGTGAGCCGGTTGGCGCACTATCTTGCGGAATTCGAGGCGGGACGCTGAATTCACCAGCGTCCCGCCCTTGCATCAATCCTGCTTCAGCATCCCTGCCGATGAAAGCTTCATCACATCGGCAAACGGCGCTGCGTGCGACGTCATCCCGCCGTCAACCGCAAGCGTTGCGCCGGTGATGAACCGCGCAGTGTCGGACACAAGGAACGCAACCGGCCCGGCAATATCCTGGGGATCGGCAACGTAGGGCGTCAGGTGATGCGCGGTGAACAGCTCGATCATTTCTGGGCTGATCGAGGCCGCCAGCGGCGGGGTCATTACCATACCCACGACCACTGAATTGGCGCGAATGCCCTGCTTGCCGTACTGCGTGGCGACATTGAGTGCGAGGTTGATCAGCGCCGCCTTGGATGCGCCATAGGCCGGCATTCCCAGATCGCCCTGCACGCCGCGCCCTGATGCCACCATGACTATCGATCCGCCGCCGCGCGCGATCATGTGCGGGATCGCTGCCTTGCACAGCAGCGCTGGCGCAATCGTATTGACCCGCAGTGTGCGCTCCCACGTGGCCGCGTCCATATCGGCAATGTTGGCGTCCTTGGCAAGGGTGGCGGCATCGGTCACGGCTGCGTTGTTGATCAGGATGTCGACCCCGCCGAACGCTGCGATGGCGGCATCGACCAGCACTTGGGCGGTTGCCGGATCGGCCAGATCACCGAACGCCGAGGCAACTTGTCCGCCTGCGTCGCGTATCGATTGCGTGGTGCCCGCTGCGCTTTCTGCGCGGCTGGCACAGACAAGAACCCTGGCACCCTGCCGCGCCAGTTCATGCGCGATCTCGGCACCGATGCCTGAACCGGCCCCGGTCACGATCGCCACTTTTCCGTCCAGTCCGCCCATATTCATCTCTCTTTTCGCAATTTTATGGCGCCAGACTTTCATCGCTTTGCGCACAAGCGAGCCTATCGCTTTATAGGTGCCGGGTTTGCCTGACACATTCTCTGTGAGCCGCAAGAGTTCAGGAGAGAAACATGACCAAGCCCCTCGCCGACCGCGTCGCCATTGTCACTGGTGCGGGGCAAGGAATCGGTGCCGAAGTTGCCGCCGTGCTGGGGACGCGCGGCGCAACGGTGATCCTCAACGATATCATGGCCGACCGCGTGGAAGAAACCGCTGCCGCCCTGCGCACGCAAGGCTTCCGCGCCGAAGCATCGGTGTTCGACCTGACCGACGAGGATGACATCGCCCGCGCGGTTGGTGAAATTGCGGCGCGCCACGGCCGGATCGACATAGTCCACAATAACGCCGCATTTCAGACCAACGAACAGCGCGCGCGCGATCTCGACGTGATCAACCTGCCAGCCGATGCGTGGGACAAGGCCTTCGCGGTGAACGCACGCGGGCCTATGCTATTGTGCAAGCACGTCCTGCCCACGATGATCGCGGGCGGCGGCGGGTCGATCATCCATTCGGCCTCGGGCTTCGGCCTGCTGGGTGAAATGACGCTGACGGCCTATGGCGCGTCCAAGGCGGCCTTGATCAACCTTGGCCGGTTTATAGCTACCCAGTACGGCAAACAGGGTGTGCGGTCGAACGTGATCGCCATTGGCTTTGTGCTGAGCGAAAACGCGATCGAATCCACCCCGCAGGTGGTCAAGGATGTGCTGCTGGCGCACCACCTCAACCCTGAACTTGGCAGCCCGCGCGACATTGCCAACGTCGTCGCGTTTCTGGCGTCGGACGAATCCCGCTTTATCAATGGCGCGCTGATCCCGGTTGATGGCGGATTCACCGCGCATCAGGCCAGCATGGTCGACTTCCAGCGTCTGTTTGCGGAAGCTGGCAGCAACCAGCTTTAGTCCGCCGCTTCTTCCACCGGCGTCAGGTTGCGCATGAAATCACGGAAGTCACTCCCCAGCTCGGGCAGTGGCAGCCCGAGCTTCTCGGCAATATACAACGTCATCAGGTTGTTGTCGGCAGACGTGTTGGTCGCCTCGATATTGCCCAGCGACACCTGCCGATCAAACGCGCCCACGGCCACCAATGCCATCCGCAGGGCAACCACGACATCGTAGTAGTCCAGATTGCCGACTTTCCGTCCCGCCGCCTGCTCATAGATCGCCACGGTTTCATCGCGCGTCGGCAGGCCTTCTAGGCGGGTCACGCCAAAGCGG
This sequence comes from Novosphingobium sp., assembly GCF_030696665.1. Lineage (GTDB taxonomy): Bacteria > Pseudomonadota > Alphaproteobacteria > Sphingomonadales > Sphingomonadaceae > Novosphingobium. The sequence goes on along the minus strand of NZ_JAUYRV010000013.1, from coordinate 59,232 downwards.
CGGCTGAACAGGTCATCGAAATAGAGCCACCACGCCAGATCCAGTTCGCGCGGGCCAAGTGCCGCCAGTTCCCAATCGATCAGTGCAGCAACGCTGCCATCGGGCCGCCACATCACGTTGGACGGCGTCGGATCGCCCCACAGCACGCAAGTATCAATATTGTCGGGGCGGTTTTCGAGCACCCACTGCATCGCGGTATCGACAATCGGCAGCTTGCGCCCCTGCCCGCGCGCGGCGTGCCAATCCACCAGATAGCCAAGATATTGCTCAAGCCCCGGCGCGCCCCGGTCAGGGCGGTTCAGGAAAGTGAAGCCATCCTGCCAATCAACCTCGTGCAGTTTTGCCAGTGCGGTCAGCGCGTTGGTGAAATGCACCATGCGTTCAGCAGGGCTGCGCTGCGTCAACCAGCCTTCGAGGTTGTAGTTCGGGCGCTGCGTTGCTGCCTGCCCGTCTACCCGGCCCATCACCAGAAACGGCGCGCCAAGGATCGACGGGTCGTCTTCCTTGCCCACCCACGGCGGTACCGGCAGATCGCCCCGCGCATCAAGCGCGGCCATCATATTGGCCTGAAGCTTCAGATCGCTTTCGAACACCACTTCAAACGTCTGTGGCTGGCGGCGCACCACCAGCGTGCGGTGATGGTGCTGGCCCTCCTCGGTGTAATCGACATCGACGAAGAAGATCTCGGCCGAAAAGCCGGACCCCAACACAACGTCCATAGGCGCGACGGTCAGCCCCTGCCACGAAGGTTTGATATGGCCCAGCCACGCAGTCAACCGATCGTGGACCGTCTTTGCGTCCAGCTTGACCGACATTTCCATTCTTCTCCTGTCAATTCCCTTCCCCAAGACGATGGCTTGCCCGTGCCATGACCTGTCTTCCGGAAGGAGCGCCGAAAAACCGACTGTCGCCATGATGCGGCAACGGCTGGTTTGCGCATGTCCGCATTCTGCCGAATGGAGGGCTTTAAGTGACCGAGGAAGCAGATGTCGTCATCGTTGGCGCAGGGCACAACGGCATGGCCGCAGCGGGCTATCTTAGCCGTGCCGGAAAGAGCGTGATCGTGGTCGAGCGGATGGCGAAAGTCGGCGGCATGACCAGTTCGGGCTACATGATCCCCGAAGCACCAAGCCATCTTGTCACCCCTTGCGCCGTCGAATTGCTGTTCGTGCGCGGCAGCGGGTTGATCGAGGAACTGGAGCTTGAAAAGCACGGGTTGCGCTGGGTAGACCCCGACCCGACGTATGCCTATCTCGATCCATCGGGTGCCAGCGTGTGCCTGTTCCGCGATCCGCAGCGCACTGCCGACGACATGAGCCGGCTGAACAAGCAGGATGGCAAGAACTACCTCAAGTTTCTTGAACTGCTCAACGCGCTGATGGACATTGGCTTCCCGATCATGAAGGCCGAACCGGGCCGCCCTGACCTGAAGAACGCGGGCAAACTGGGTCTCAGCCTGATCCGCAATGCCCGCCTCAAGAACGAATTGCAGATCCTTGCAGCGGGCACCGCCGACCAGATCGCGAGCGAATGGTTTCAACACCCCGCCAACATTGCGCTGCTGACCAACACCGCCGCAGGCGCAGGCCCGGTGGACGATGACGGCAACGGCGCTGCTTACATGATCCTTGCAGCATTGCACCGGTTGGGCACAGGCAAACCCATTGGCAGCCTGCAAAGCTTTGCCAATGCAATGGCCAGCAGCATCGAAGCATCGGGTGCCAAGATCATGCTCAACGCGCCGGTGGCCGAAATCATCATCGACGATGGCGCGGCGCGCGGCGTGCGGCTGGAAGATGGCCGGGTGATCAAGGCCAAGGCAGTCATCGCCAGCTGCGATCCGCGCACCGCCTTTGCCATGACCACGCCCGGCAAGGTCGACCGCCGCCTGCTAGAACGGATCAAGCACGCGCCGTCGAACCGTTCGAATGCTGCGCCGTTCCTTGCCAATATCGCGATGTCGAAACCGCTCACGCTCAAGCGCCATCAGGATTTGCGGCACGACGGGGCGGACCTGAACAAGGCCGTCGGCTATATCGGCACGCCCGAACAGGTCCGCGAAAGCTTTGCGGCCGCCCGGCGCGGGGATATTCCCAAGGAGCATGCGGTATCGGTTACGCCGCTGTCCAATTCCGACCCGTCACAGGCAACGCCGGGTGGCGGCCTTGCCTATATCTATGTGCCAGCAATGGCCGTCGATGCGCGCGAAGGATGGTCGCAGGAGATCAAGGACCGCACGATGCGTGACCTGATCGCGCAGATGTCGGAATTCTACGACGGGTTTGATTCCGAAGTGGGCCGCTTTGTGGAAACCGCGCGCGACCGGGAAAAGCGCCTGAACGCCACCAACGGCTGCGTCACGCACATCGATTTCGGATCGCTGCGCGCCGGACAGAACCGTCCGGCGACGGGATTCGGCGGGCCGAAGCCGGCGGTGCCCGGTCTTTATATCGGCGGCGCGGGCGCGCATCCGGGCGGCGGCATTTCCGGCCTGCCGGGCAAGATCGCTGCCAAGCGCATCCTGCGGACCATCAAGTGACCGGCAAGACATCCGCCTGAAGAGCCGAAACCTGCGCGGCCGGGCCAAGCAGCCCGGCCAGCAGCGTATCGGCAAATTCGGCAACGCGCTGCGGCACAGCCTCCGGATTCGCTTCCTCACCCACGCCGAGCGCTTCGAGCATCGGCACCGAGGCGAAATAGAACCCTACGCCCTGCACCAGCACCGCCATGAACGCCGACGAGGAAATAGTACGCATCGGGCGTGTGGCGAGAACCTCGGCAAACAGCGCATCAAGGCTCAGTTTGAAGGGCTGGATGTACAGGCCGACAAGATAATCGAGCCGCCACGTGCTGCGCCGTCCTTCGGCGTGACTGATGCTGATGAAGCTGGGATTTTCCGCCGCCCATCCGCAAAACCGGTGAACCAGCAGGCGCAACCTGCTTTCAGGGTCAAGATCGGTGCGGTCGAATACCGAAAACACCGGTTGGCCGAATTTTGCCACGCGCCAGTCCACCGCCTTGCGCCACAGATCTGCCTTGGACCCGAACCGCACATTCAGCAGATTATGGCTGACCCCCAGCCGCTTGGCCAGATCGCGCACCGTGGTGCCTTCGTACCCGGATTCGGCAAAGCTTTCAAAGGCCAGGTGGAGCACCCGCTCTTCCGGCACAGCGCTGGCAGCATCAGCAGGAGGCCTGCCCCGCCGCCGTGCGCCGGGCGCGTCCGCAGGATCGGATTTGGTCATGTCAGACGTGTTGACATTTAAATTGTCGTGTGTCAATTTGATGTTCGCTTGTGGAGAGTGGTGTAGAAAATATGGCGAGTCCCTGGTGGAAAGTTGCGCTGAGCGAGGAGGTCACCTCGACCAAGCCGTTGGCGGTCGATGTAGCCGATCAGCCGGTAGTGCTGTGGCGCGATGCTCAAGGCATTGCCCGCGCGCTGGAAGATCGCTGCCCCCACCGGCGCGCGCCGCTTTCGCGTGGTTGCGTGCGAGACAATGGCTGGATTCAGTGCGGCTATCATGGCTGGAGCTATGACGGTGAAACCGGCCGACTCAAAGACATTCCGAATATGAAGGACGAACAGAAGTTTCCGCCGGTGTACAAGGCTGCGGCCTTCGCTGTGTCGGAAAACGGCGGTTTCGTCTCGGTCAACTTGGACCAGAAGACCTTGCTGGCCCCGCCCGCTGTCCGCCACGACATGCCGCTGGGCGGCACCGCCCACGTCGCGCTTGGCCACGACCAGTGGATCAGCGCCCTGTTTGACGATCCTGGCCTTGTCCTGGACATCCGGTCTGTGCAGTTCACGCCCTATTTGATGTCTGACCTGCGCGAGGAAAACGGCCTGCTGGTGATGGAGCGGTTTTGCCAATGGGGCAAACTGCATTGGCCATCCTATGCCACGGCCGAATTCCCGATCACCTTGATCACGCGCACAGATCCCGAAACGGGCGAAACCGAAGCGGTTTTGCGCGATGACAGTTTTCGCACTCTGCTGACCGCGCAAGTGGCGCCGGTTCCCGCGGCGCGTGGCGTCACGCAAGTGCGCTGGCGTGCTTGCATTGGCGATGAATTGAAGGGCAGCCATGCCGTTGGGCTGCGTCACAAGGGATCGTTTGCGGTACGCGAAACGGTCGATGCCGCAGCACTGCGCGTGCTGATCCCATCGGCGTCACACCTTGCCAACAAGCTTCGTGAAGACATTCGCAGCGCAGCGCCCGCTGTGCCCTCATCCGTTTCGGCAGCCGCCTGAATTTCGCAGGAGATCCCCATGCTTGAAGTCGCCGATCGCTCCGCTTCGTCCGATACCGACCACTTCGATTCTGCTGCCCCTGCAGCGCCGAAGCGCGCCTCCGGCCCTTCGATGAACGCAGTCAACAACTGGGTTCCACACGATCTGGTCATGCGCGATTCATGGTTCCCGCTGGCCCACGATCATGCGGTGGGCAAGACGCCGGTACGCCGCGCGGTCTATTCCCACCCGTTCTACATCTGGCGCGAAGACGGCAAGGTCGTCGCCTCGGAATTTCACCCGCTCGAAATCGTCACGCGGGACAAAAGCCCCTATACCGACGCGCGTGGCCGCTATCCGGTGATCGAGCACTACGGTCTGATCTGGGGCTGGTTCGGCCGTCCCGAAGCCGCCGATCCGGCGCATCTGCCCAGCCTGCCCTTCCTCCCGCCAAAGGGCGGATTGCCCAAGCACATGACCGCCACGATCCGCTTCGATTGCTCGGCCCCGATCAGCCTTGAAAACCTCATCGACCTGACCCACGCAGACTTTCTTCATGCCGATGTGGTGGGCGATGAAAAGTCCGATAGCGAGGAAGTTGAAGTCTACTACGACAGCGAGACCATCACGATGGTCCGCACACTGGTGAACAAATCGGTCGCGCCGATCATGAAGTTCTTCAGCGGCATCCGCCAGCCCACGCAGAATGTGCGGCAGGTCATCCGCATCTACCTGCGCTCGCACTGCGCCATCGCCTATGGCCGCTTCTCGCCGGGTGACGATGTGCCGCTGTTCCACCCCTGCACACCCGAATCGCGCGATCGCACGCGCATGGAAATGGTGATGAACACCTCGAACGCAGGAACCATGTTCCGCCATGTCATGCCCAAGGCCGGGTACAAGGTTTCGCGGCAGGACAGTTCGATGACCAACCCGCAAAGCCCGCGTTACATGGACCTGTCCCCGCGCAAGGATCTGCATTCCAGGTTCGATCAGGCCGGGCAGCGTTACCGCCTGCTGATGATGGACCTCGCCGCGCGGCAGGACGCAGGCGATTTCGCCTATCGTGACAACGTCAGCGCCGATTGCAGCGACATCATTGGCCTGCGCAAGGAACTGTTCCAGTTCTGAATTGATCAGCCGTCGCGGTTGCCGGCCCGTTCGTGCGGACCGGCAACTTGCGCCGTCGCTCCACTTGAAGGCCAAACTCCATGTCAAAGACCAACGCCGTCGGCGGCCCGCGCCGTTTCTGGGGCACGATGCCGGTGCTGCCTGCCGCGCAACTGACCGAAACGTCGCGTTCGATGGAAGCGCTCGGCTTTGAAGGCGTGTTCGTACTGCAGATTTACGGCCCTCCGTTCGTGCCGCTCGCCGCCTCCGCCGCCGTCACCGAAACGCTCAAGCTTGGCACCGGCATCGCGATTGCGGGCACACGCAGCCCGGTGGAAACCGCGTTTGCGGCGATGGACGTTGACCGGATCAGCGGGGGCCGCTTTGTGCTGGGCCTTGGCAGCAGCATTCCATCGGCGGTCGAGGGCATGTACGGCATGCCAAAGGCCAAGCCGCTCGGCCACTTGCGCGAAACGGTTGACGTGGTGCGCTATATCATCGCCAACGCACACAAGGGCCTTGATCCTTATGACGGCCAGTATTTCAAGGCGGACTTCGAGGAGATGATGGTTACGGCGCCGCCGGTGCGCGAACGTATCCCCATCTGGATCGCCGCGCTCCAGGAAAAGATGACCGACCTCGCCATAGAAATCGGCGATGGGCTGATGGTTCATGCGCTGTGGTCGGCCGAATTCACGTCCAAGGTTCAGAAGCCGGTGATCGATGCCGCGCTGATCAAGCATGGCCGCAAGCGCGAGGACATCGAGATCAACGCCTGGCCGTGGATCGCGATAAATCCCGACAAACAGGAAGCGATCAACGACGCCCGCGCCACGGTTGCCGCCTATTCGGGCTACAAGCAGTACGAACCGTTCTTCGAAAAACAGGGCTTCGGCGATCAGGCGCGCGCGTGCCAGCTGGCGCTGGGCGATCACGGGGATGTTTCATCGGTGGCACACAATGTGCCCGACGAAATGGTGCTGGCCTTCTGCGCCTGCGGCCCGGTCGAGGAAGTGCTTGAACAGCTGGAGCCTTACTGGGACGTGGTTGATTCACTCGCCCCGATGACCCCGTACCGCGACCTCTCGATGGAAAAGCTGATGTATTATTACGGTGGGCTGTTCCAGCTCGTGGCGGCGGCGAAGGCGCAGGGCTAATAGAAACCCAACATTGCTCCCCCGCGCTGGCGGGGGAGCGGCTTTCGTCAGTAATATATCTCCATGCGTCCGCCATCGACGAGCATGTACTGGCCGGTGATATAGCTGGCACGGGCCGAGCACAGGAACGCGCAAAGGCTCGCCACTTCATCGGGATTGCCGAACCGCTTCATAGGAATGCGATCGATCAGCCCGGCCATGAACTGCTCGTATGTCTGATTTACCGCCTTGGCGCACTCGCGGAAAAACGCCTCATACTGCGCGCCGGTATCGATAAAGCCGGGGGGCACCGTATTCACGGTAATGCCGAACTCGGCCAGCTCGTCAGCGAGGCTACGGCTGAGGCCGAGCGCGGACGGACGCAATGTGTTGGCCAGAACGTAGTCGAAGCCGAGCGTCGCGCGGCGGCCCGGCAATCGGCCGTGACCCGATCCGACCGTGACGATACGGCCCCATTTGCGCTCCTTCATTGCGGGCGTCACCGCGCGCGCGAAGTGGGCGAACGCCTTGACCACATTGTCGAAGGTCGTCTGGAAATCCTCGTCGGCCATGTCCTGAAACCGGCCTGATGGCGGGCCTACGGGTGAGAAGATCGCGATGTCGGGCGCGTCGAACAGCGCAGTGGCCTCTGCCACCATGCGCGGATAGCTGTCCATCTGTGTCAGATCGGCGCTGACCCCGCCCGCCTTGCCGCCTGCATCGCAGATCGCAGCGATTGTCTCATCGATCCCCGCCTGCCCGCGCGCAACCACCACCACGTGGCACCCATTGCGCCCAAGTTCTTCGGCAATCGCGCGGCCGATGCCATGCGTGCCGCCGGTGACCAGCGCGGTCTTTCCTGCAATTCCCAGATCCATGCCGCTCTCCCTTGGTGATGTCGTTGCAGGCAGAGGGCGTCCGATGCCGATGCATCGCACCTGTCGCTGGTCAGGAGAGCGGCGGCGGGTGCGCGGTCATGCTCGCTTCAAACAGGGGAGCGATGAATGGAACACACCGAAACAGCCGACAAACTCGCCATCGCGCAGCAACTGTCCAACTATGCCCGCGCGATGGACCGAATCGACCGCGACCTGGGCTACGCCGTGTGGCACCCCGAAGGCACCGCCCGCTACGGCACGATGTTCGAAGGCACAGGCCGCGACTTCATCGATTGGGTCTGCAGCACCCACGCGCAGATGATCGCGCACATGCACCGCGTCACCAATATCCTGATCGTGCTGGATGGAGACCACGCCGCCAGCGAAGCCTATGTCCACGCCACGCTGCGCTTCGAACAGGATGGCGTGCTGCGGCAAGGCAACGCGCTGGGTCGCTACCTCGACCGCTGGTCGCGCCGCGAAGGCCGCTGGGCCATCGACCACCGCGAATATGTGCAGGACGTCGACGAGGTCGTGGATGCAGGCCCGCCGCTGGTGGGCGCTTTTGGCGGACGGAGGGACCGAGGTGATCCATCCTACGCGATGTTTGCGGGCGTGAAGGGCTAACCCGCCAGCGCCCGCTGCGCCGCCACGCCCTCACCCCAGTTGTGAATCCGCGCCCAGAACTGCGTGCGGGTGTGGGCAAAGTTGTGCATGTGCGCCATGCGCGGGCAGACGTAGAGTTGGATGTCGGTCGCGCTCTTGAACGCCTTGGGTTCGGCCCAGGGATCGGGAACCACATCGCGCTCACCCACGCCGATGAACACCGGGACGCGGATCGATGCCGCTTCCAGCGCCACCGCGCCCGGCGCAACCATAGTTATGCCGCAGGCCGGTGTGGTGGCAGAGCGCCATTCGGGCAAGGGATCGGCCAGCCCGGCCGAGGCCTTCATATCGAGCGACACAATGTCGGCAGGCTGATCGTCATAATGGAAAGACCACTGGAAGGGGTGTTCGCCCGCTTGCGCCGCAGCCTGCAACGCCGCTGCATCACCCAGTTGCGGGCCGGTGGATGCGGCCAGTTGGGCAAGATTGTAGATCTTGGGCGCGCCCGGTTTGCTTCGGCGCGAAACCCACGGCCATGCGGCTTCGGGCTGGCCGGGCCGCGTTGGCACCACGGTGTGAATCCCGCTGTAGCCCAGCACGCCCACGCCGTCGAACGTCTCATGATTGCCCTGCGCCACCACGGCGAAGCAACCGCCCATCGACTGGCCGATGCCAAGGCAGGTGGCATTGGCGATGGGCGGCAGACCATCAGTCAGCGTACCCGCCGCGATCCGCTCCATCACGTGCCGAACGGTCGCATCGTTGCCCGCCGCGATCACATCGAGATCGAGCAGGTCGTCCGGTGGAATGGTTGAATCGCCGAAACCGAGGTGATCGCAGGCGACGAAGATCCACCCGCGCGCGGTGTGGTATCCCGCCTCGCCCCCGCCCTGTCCGTCCGGCATGTCGAAGCTGTAATAGCGCCGGTTATAGCCGCCGCCCGGAAACGCGAAGCACACCACCGGCGGGTTGGCCAGCGCACCGTCGTCCGGCAGGAAAACCGTCACGGCGGTATGCGCGGGCATGCCGATGGCAATAGCCGCAGTTACGTCCACGGTCAGTTCGACAGGGGGCAGTTCGATGGGATGGGGCAAGGAAAATCTCCGGCAATTCAGGCGTTTGCAGGCGGGTACGTCGGCGTTGCGCCAAGGATCTGGGCGTATATTTCCGGCGACAGCCACACGTGCTCAACATAGTGCCCCAGCGTCCGACGCTCGTCGGTGTAGATGAACCGCATCATCTCACCCAAGGCGCCCTGAAACACGATCGGGTGGCGCTCGAAGTCCAGTGACGCGACGTGCGCATCCCAGTTTTCAAGCGGGCCATCGACCCGGAAGCAGACGTGGTGGAAGCGGATCGCAAGGTCATCCCCGCCCGGCAGCACGTCGCTGAACAGCGGCGCGGTATCGCCAATCGGTTCGATCAGTTCGATCTCCACCCCGCCCACGCGGGCCAGCGCGATCCGTAGTTGCTCGCCATTTTCATCCGAACCGGAATTGGCATTGGTGAAGACATAGAACCCCGGCGAATCGTATTCGCGGCGAAATGCCTCGATCGCGGCATCGAGATCATTGGTGACATAGGCCACCTGGCTGTGCTGGCTGTTCGGGCGTGCAAACATGATGGCGGTCCTTTCGGTTTCAGTTGGCGAACAGCTTGCCACCATCGATCACCAGCGTATCGCCGGTGTGATAGCGTGCCGCATCGCTGGCGAGGTAGACCGCCGCGCCTTCAATATCCTCGGGTTGGCCGATGCGGCCAAGCGGCACGCGCGCCGAAACGCCCGCCGCCATCATCGCGCCGACATCGGGATCGGCAAAGGTCATCTCGGTCTCGATGAAGCCTGGCGCGATCACGTTGCAGCGGATGCCGTGCGGCCCCAGTTCCGCCGCCAGCGCTTTGGCCAGTGAATTAAGCCCGCCCTTGGCGATACCGTAGTGCGCCAGGGTGGGCACGCCCTGCGCGATGGAACCGCTGCCACAGATGATCAGCGACCCCCCGGGATCTCCGGCTGCTGCGCGGTCCACCATGTGCTTGGCCACGGCGCGCAGCGTGAATACCGCGCCATCAAGGTTGACGTCGATCAGTTCGCGATAGGTGGTGCGGGTCATGTCGACGAACGGCACCTGCGTGGCGATTCCGGCGTTGGCCACCGCAATGTCGATCCGGCCAAGCTCTGCCACCGCGCGGTTGACCCCGGCGTCAATCGCCGCGTCATCGCGCACGTCGACACTATCGGTCATCACGCGCACACCCAAGGCACGCAGCTTTTCAGCGGCTTCCTCGTTCTTGTCGGCGCGGCGGCCCCAGATCACGATATCGGCACCGGCTTTTGCAAGGCCGCGCGCAAAGGCAAAGCCGAGGCCTGAATTGGCACCTGTAACCAATGCAACCTTACCGGAAAGGTCGAATACATTCGTGGCCAAAGCAGCCTCTCCTCTTGTTTTTAGACCGGGTCAGTCTGGCTGATCCCGGGTCGGGCAGCCAAGCGCGATCGTGCGCTCGACAAAGCCATTGCTATCGCCGGACTGCCGCGCAGCCGCTTCATTGCCAGACCGCCTGCCGAAAGGCCTTGGGTGTTACCCCGGCAGCCTTGCGGAAGGCTGCCGAAAATGCGGCGGGCGTTTCGAACCCGCACAGCCACGCAATCTCCTTGATCGGCGGGCGAGACTGCACCAGCAGAGCCTTGGCCCGCGCGATGCGGCGTTCGGCAGCAAACGTGGCAAGTGTCTGCCCGGTCGTGGCCTGAAAAAGCCGGAAAAAGTGCCGCGTACTGACATCGCACAGCAAGGCAAGTTCAGCCACGCCGGGCAGCTTTCCCGGTTGCTCGATGGCCTCTTCAATCCGGCGCATCTGGGCAGCGCCAAGGCGGGAAACACTCTCTCCGCCCCCGCTTTCACGCCCGCTGCGCTTGAAATAGCGGTATAGTTCCACCCCTGCTTGCGCAAGCAGCGCTTCGGCCAGCAGCACGCTGCCGAAGTCGGGACAGGCAATCTCGCGCGACAGACGCACCAGCGCGTCACGCACATGCGGGCTGCGTACGTCAAGCGAGGCATCAAGGCTGTGGCAATTCTCCATCAGATCATCCGCGCCGCCGACCAGCGCATCAAACCCGCAGCAGATCGACATTTGCTCACCCTCGCCCCAGCAGGTTTCCAGATCCTGCCCTGCCGGTATGCAGATGATGTCACCCATCGGCTGCGGCCCCTTCCCGGGAGAGGCCGTGTATTGCCCTTGCGGCGCGCCAGGGCGGCGGGACAAGGCAAGATCGAGGAACCCCCGACCGGAGCGGAACACGCCGCCTTGCGGCCCGGTGAAGCGATAGTGGTGCACCTCTACCGTTGCCTGCGGCAGCACCATGCGCCCCGCAACACGGCAATCCATGCCACCACTTTGCGGCACATCATAAACCGCCGAAACATTGGACCCGGATGTAGTGGGCATGACCTTGTTTCTCCCGGACCCGACCGCTCTCATGGCGATCTGACCGTTGCGCTGCGACCATAATGTCGCACAGCCAGCAAACCGTAAGTTGGCCGGCGCAACGCCCCCCTTTGGATAGGCGAGAATTTCGAATCGCTGTCCATCCTGCTGCAAAAGCAGGGCTACAGGCCCGCACATAACAAACCGCTGCCGGCAAACGGCGGGAACAAGGGATGAGAGCAATGGGCATCGAGGAAAACAAGGCCGTCGTGCGCAGTTGGTTCGAAGCGGTCAATCGCGGCGACGAAGCGGCAATCCTGGCAACCACCGCCGACGATTTCAACTTCATGACGATGGCACGCCAGCCCGAATGGCTGCTCTACAACTGGAACCGGGAGCAGTTCTCCAAGGTGCCGACCACAATGTCGACCGTGCTGAAATCGCCGATCCAGCTGACAGTTCTGGAAATGACCGCAGAAGGCGATCGGGTTGCCGTTGAAGCCGAAACCGACATGGAGATGCTCAACGGTCGGCGGTACAACAACGCCTATCATTTCGTGTTCAAACTGCGCGACGGGAAGTTCACCGAAGTGCGGGAATACAGCTGCAGCTTCCTTGCCCAAAGCTGCTTCGGCGCGGTGACCCCTGATGATCCTTCCGCCTCAAAGATGGCAGACGCCTGACCCCCGTTTTCCCAGGAGAAGTGCGATGCAAACGGACGCCTTGGACCTTTTACACCGGACGATGGAAGCGCAGCTTGTGCGCTCGGAACACCCGGCTGACTTCCCCTATCTGCCGCCTGTCCCGTCAAGCCGCTATACCGATCCCGGTTTCGCGCAGCTGGAGCATGACGGGTTGTGGATGAAGAACTGGTTATTGGCAGGCCATATTTCGGAACTGCCCGAAGCCGGGTCTTACTTCCTGTTCCAGCAGCTGGATCAATCCGTCATCATTTCGCGCGCCAAGGACGGCGCGATCAGGGCCTTTCACAATTCATGCCGTCATCGCGGATCGGCGCTGCTGCTCGAACAGAAGGGCAAGGCGATGCGGTTCGTATGCCCCTATCACGCATGGGGGTATTCGCTGGAAGGTGAGCTTAAATCCGTCCCCGACCTGCATGATTTCACCTGTCTGAACAAGGCAGACAACGGCCTCAAGTCAGTCCGGTGCGAGATCAACCGGGGCATGATCTTCATTAATTTCGATGAAGCTGCCGAACCGCTTGATGATTTTCTGGCCCCGCAATCGGCGCAGAAGGAAGGCTATCCGATCGAGAACATGGTGGTCAAAGATCGCCTGCTTGTGGAAATGGATTGCAACTGGAAGCTGGCGCTGCACAACTTCCTTGAAATCTATCACGTCGCGACTGTGCACGCCAAGACGCTCGCCCCCTATCTCAATTCGCAAAGCTTCGTGATCGCGCTGTTCGCCAACGGCCACATGCGGTTTGCCACGCGCAAGAAGAAGGGCGATTCGATTTTCGACCAGCAGTTGTACAAGCCGGACAATGTTGCAGACGTGTTCAGCGAATGCACGATTGCACTCCCGACCTTCCCCAACACCTTCTTCGCGCTCGATCCCGGCGGCTTTTCGCTGCAAAGCTTCTGGCCCGCAGGCCCAGACAAATCGATCATGGAAGTCCGTCTGATGGGCTGGGATGTCGACACCGAAGCCGACGCGCAGCACTGGCAGGCCATGAACGGCATTGTGCGCAACATTTTGTCCGAAGATCTGTGCCTGTTCCGGTCTATCCAGCGATCCCTGACGCAAGGCACGATTCCGCACCTGACCTTCGGGTATCAGGAGCGCGCGCTGTATTGGTTTGAAGAAGAACTGGATCGCCGCATCGGCATCACATCGATCCCCGAATCACAGCGTGTCACCCAAGTGCTGTCAGAGCAGATGGTGCGCTGAAAGTGGCCTTGGCTCCGGCGGCACTATGCCTGCCGGAGCCGGACCAGCTTCACGCTTCGACGATGGCAAGCGCTGCCTGCGGGCAGGCATCAGCGCCTTCGCGGGCGCGCTCTTCCAGGCCTTCGGGGACAAGTTCTTCGTCGACATAGACGATGCCGTTTTCGTCGAGCTTGTAAACTTCAGGGCAGATTTCGGCGCAGACGCCGTAGCCGCAGCATGCGGGCTTATCGATAACAACCTTCAAGCGGTTTGACATGGTTTTCTCCTCTCCGGGCACTAATTACAGGTTGAACACATTTCGTTCAACCTGTATAAGAGTCGCAACAGAATTTTTCGATAGATTCGATGGAGAGGATCATGCTTCAAAAAGCAACTTTCACGCTGTCTGACGGCGCGACACTCGATGATCTCGTCAAGCGTGACACGAACGAAGTCATGCTCCGCGTGATGAACGACGAAGAACTCTACAAGCTTGAGATGGAGCGCATTTTCGCCAAGACGTGGCTGCTCCTCGCCCACGATACCGAAATCCCGAAGGCCGGTGATTTCGTGGTGCGCGACATGGGCGAAGATCAGGTCATCGTGACCCGTGATCGCAACAACGAAATCCACGTTTCGCTCAATGTCTGCCCGCATCGCGGCATGAAAGTTTGCACGGCCGAAGCCGGCAACGCCCATGCCCACCGCTGCATCTACCACGGCTGGGCGTTCCGTCCCGATGGCAGCTTCATTGGCGCGCCGGTTGAAAAAGAACAGATGCACGGCAACCAGCTGGGCAAGGACCAGCTCGGCCTCCGGAAGGCGCGCGTGCAGGTCTATGGCGGCCTCATCTTCGCCACTTGGGACATCGAAGGCCCATCGTTCGACGAATACCTTGGCGACATGAAGTACTACCTCGACCAGCTGTTCTGCCGCACCGATTCCGGCCTTGAAATGCTCGGCCCCCCGCAGCGCTTCGTCCTGCCTTGCAACTGGAAGATCCCCGGCGAACAATCGGGTTCGGACGGGTTCCACACGCTCACGCTCCATCGCTCGCTGATGGAAGGCGGCGTGATGGGCGGCACGGCTGAATCGATCTACGATAACGCGCCCGGCATGTACGGCGTCGATGTCAGCTGCGAACAGGGGCACTCGCTGCGCTGCCTCGAAGCGGCACAGACCTTCAAGATGTTCTCGGACATGAGCTTTGAAGGCAAGACGGTCGAGGAACGGCTTGCGATGCTGCCGCCTCCGGGCATCACCAAGGAGTTGATCCCGCAGCTGTTCAAGAACCTGTCGGCCGATCAGGTCGAACAACTGGCCACGATCCCGCCGCAGGTTGGCGGCCTGTTCCCCAACATCCTGGTCGCGTTCATCTTTGCGCCACGCACGGATGGTGGCTCTTCTGGCGCGCTGGCCCTGCACACTTATGTGCCGCGCGGCCCGGACAAGGTGGAGTTCATCAACTTCATCTTCGCCGAAAAGGACGCTCCTGAGCAGGTCAAGCGCGACATGCTGCAGAACTCCATCCAGCAGACCGGCACATCGGGGATCATCGAACAGGATGATGCCGACACGTGGCCGCAGATCATGCGCAATGCGCGCGGCCCGATCAGCCGCGACATGACGCTGAAGTATCAGGCGCTGCACGGACACGAACGTCCCGAAGGCTGGAAGGGCGAAGGCCTGCTCTATCCCGGCTTCACCAAGGACGACACCCAGTGGAACTGGTGGATGGCCTATTACAACCTGATGGCTGAAGCCTGATTTCTGACAGTCTTGGAAGAGGACGTATCATGGTAAATTATGCGACCGCAGCTGTCGAAAAGGCAGGCGTGATGCGGGGACTGGTCTCCACGAACCGGGTGCCGCTAGGTTCCGAAATCTACAACCGCCTTCTCGAAACGCTTTATGACGAAGCCGCCGCTCTTGATGAACGACGGTTCGACGATTGGGTGGCGATGCTGGAAGCAGACCTGCTCTACACCGCCCCTGTCCGCTTGACACGCAACGGCCCGAACAAGGACCGTGACGTGATGCGCACGATGATGCATTTCGACGACAACTATGCGTCGATCCTGATGCGCACCGGGCGTCTTTCAAAAAGCGCGTGGGCCGAAGACCCGCCCTCGCGCACGCGGCGTTTCGTCACCAACACCCGCGTTGCCGAATGCGAGACGGCAGGGGAATACGAAGTGTCGAGTTATCTCTACGTTGAGCGCAGCCGCTTCGATGTTGCGCACAACGAGACGCTGAGCGCCGAACGCCGTGACATCTGGCGTCTGGTGGGCAGCGCCTACAAGCTGGCCCGCCGCGAAATTATCGTCGACCAGTCCACACTGGGCATGTCGAACCTGGCGATCTTCCTCTAATCCGATGACCGCTGGTGCGCCTCATGTCGTCGTAGTGGGAAGTGGCCTTGCAGGTTATGGCGTCCTGCGCGAGCTGCGAAAGCTTGCGCCGGACGCCCGCCTGACGCTTGTCACGCATGACGACGGGCACTTCTATTCCAAGCCTGCCCTCTCGACCGCACTGGCCAAGGGCAAGGTCGCCGATACGCTGGTGACCACGCCCGGCGAAAAGATGGCGGCGCAACTCAAGCTCAATCTGCGGTGCGGGCGCGAAGCCGAAGGCATAGATACCGGCGGCAAGGTATTGCTGACTACCGGCGGGCCGATCTTCTACGACAAGCTTGTCCTCGCGCTGGGTGCAGACCCGATCCGCCCGCCGATTGATGGCGACGCTGCTCATCTGGCGATCGCGGTCAATTCGCTCGATCATTACCGCGAATTCCGCGAAAAACTGCCCGATGGCGCGCGCGTCCTGATCATGGGTGCGGGACTGGTCGGCACGGAATTTGCCAATGACTTGATCACCAATGGCTACAAGCCCGTGGTGGTGGACATGCTCGGCCACCCGCTCGCACAGCTTATCCCGGCGCAAGTGGGCGACAAAGTTCGTGAGACTTTGGCCGGACATGGCGTGGAATGGCACCTTGGCCGCAAGGTCGTTTCGCTCGACAAGCTGCCTGAGGGCGGCTTTCGCGGAACGCTTGACGATGGCACGCAAATTGCCGCTGACGTGATCCTCTCCGCAGTCGGCCTGCGCCCCAACACCGATCTTGCCCGGGATGCCGGGCTGGACGTGGGGCGCGGGATCAAGGTTGACCAGACTGGCCGCACCAGCGATCCGTCGATCTATGCCATTGGCGATTGCGCGGAGTATCCGCATGGCCTTGCCGCCTATGTTACCCCGATCATGGCGGCGGCCCGCGCGATTGCGCCCAGCGTGCTGGGCACGCCGACGGACATCCGCTTCCCCACCCTGTCGGTGCAGGTGAAAACCACGACATACCCGATTGTCCTGCTTCCCAAGCCTGCCAATGTCGATGGACAGTGGGAACTGGCAGACGACGGGGAATCGGGCCTCAAATATCTGTTTGTCGATAATGAAGGCATGACGCGCGGCTATGTGCTGACGCGTGATCGCTGCCAGGAGAGAACCGAGTTGGACAGAATGCTGATTGAGCCGCTGCGCGAGAACGTCGCATGACCGGGTTGCTGCAGGGCAATGTGGCCATCGTCACCGGGGGTGCCAAAGGCCTTGGCTATGGCATTTCGCGGCGCATGGCGCGCGAAGGCTCGAACCTGCTGATCACCGGCCGCGATGGTGCCGCAACCGAACGCGTCGCCGCTGAAATCCGCGAAGAGTTTGGCGTGGGCGCGGTTGGCATCTCTGCCGATATGGCGGTGAAAGATCAGGTCACCGGCATGATCGACCGGGCTGTGGCCGAATTTGGCGGGCTGGACACGCTGGTGCTCAATGCATCGGCGCTGTCACCCAACATCCTGCTTGAACACAAGACCGACGAAATGCTTGAGGAAACGCTCAAGATCGGGACTTACGGCAGTTGGTGGGCGATGCGCGCCGCATTCCCGCACATGAAGGCGCGCGGCGGCGGCTCGATCGTCACGTTCTATTCGATCGACGCGCAGACCGGCGCATGGCTGCACAGCGATTACAACATGAACAAGGGCGCGATCCTTGGCCTGACGCGCTCTGCCGCTGTTGAATGGGGCCGCTACAACATCCGCACCAACGCTATTGCACCCACGGGCATGGGACAGGTCTTTGCCGATCTGGCAGAGAACGTCCCCGGGTTTCTTGAAATGGCCACCGCCAGCAATCCGCTGAAACGGGCTGGCGATCCCGAGAACGATATCGGCCCGGTGGTGGTGTTCCTTGCTTCGGAAATGTCGCGATTCGTGAATGGCGAACTGATCAACGTAGACGGCGGGCAGCATCTGCCCGGCTATGTCAGTGTACCGCACAATCTTGCAGAACTGGAGGCAGCCGGGTGAAACTTCTTCCGCAAGGTGAATGGGGCGGCACCGCCGTTGGCGACCAATATGCCAGCGTCCAGAAGATTCTGGATGGCACCTTGCGCGCGATCCAGACCTTGGGGGCACGGCGGCTTTCCATGCGCGACATCAGCGATGCCAGCGGCGTTTCACGCGGCACCTTGTATCGCTACTTCGCCTCGAAAGAAGACGTGCTGGCTGCGGTTTCCGAATATGTCTGCTCCAGCTTCGAGCAAGGCATACTGGAAGTGGCCGAAGCCATTGATGACCCGATGGACCGTTTTCGTGCGGTGATGCAGTTCTTTGCACACTTCACCATCGAGCGTTCGCCTGACCGGATTTTCGAAGTGGAGCCTGCCTTCCATCTCGAATTTCTGCGTACCCATTTCCCGCGTCACAAGGCGGCCGTGCGCGAAGCGCTGGAACCGACGCTGGACTATATCGAACACAAGGCCGGCTGCCCGATCAATCGGGACATCCTGATCGAATCGCTGGTCAGACTCCAGCTCAGCACGCTGATCGTCCCGGCGAGTGCGGATTGGATGAGAAGCTGGAATGAATCGCCCGAGCACATCCTGCAATGGGCACTGCAGACCGTCGGCTATCATGCCGTTACGATAGAAAGGACAAACTGATGGCTACCATTGCCAAACTCAACGTCGATAGCCAGCGCGCATTCGCGCCCAAGGATGTCGCGGACGGATTTGTCGAACTCGCCCGCAGCTTGCGCCCACTTCTGCAGAGCGAGGCACCCGAGGGTGAACGGCTCCGTGCGCCAACGCCGGCAGTTGACAAGGCGCTGAAGGAACATGGCCTGTTGCAGTTGCTCGTGCCCACGCGGCTCGGCGGCTATGGCTTGTCACCTACCGATTTCTGCCGGGTACAGATCGAAATTGCCAAGGGCGATCCGGCGGTAAGCTGGGTCATGCAGATCATCAACGGCACCAGCTGGATCACCAGCCTTGCGCCTGATGGCGTGCAGGATGCAGTTTTCGGCAAAGGCGCTCAACCAGTATGCGGGGCCTACAATCCTCCCGGCAAGGCGCGCAAGGTCGATGGTGGCTGGATCATCAACGGCAAGTGGCCCTACATGTCCGGCTCGCGCCAATCGACCTGGGCGCAGCAGGGCGTTGTGCTGGAAGACTATGATGGTCCGGTCGTTCCGGGCATCAACATGTGCTACCTGCCGATGGATTCCATGACCATCGTCGACAGCTGGTTCGTATCGGGCATGCAGGGCACAGGATCTGACACTGCAATTGCCGAAAATGTGTTCATCCCCGATGACCAGATGGTGTTGATGAGCGAGCGCGCCGGGCAGATCGACGATACCAAGCGCCACTTCGGTGCTCCGTCCGATTACCTCCCGGCTGTTCCAGTGGTCCGCACCACCGGCATTGCACAGCTGATCGGTGCAGTTGAAGCGATGGTCGAGATCGTCACCGCCGAAGCACCCAAGAAGCCGGTGCTGACCACGTTCATCCCCACGCGCACGCAATCTGGCGCATACATGCGCGATCTTGGTGAAGCCGCTGCGATGGTCAACACCGCCAAGCTGATCCTGTTCGATCTGACTGCCAAGCTTGACCGCGTGGGTCTGGGCGAGGAGTTCACGCTTGCGGAAAAGGCACAGCACCGCGCTGCGGGTGCGCAGATGATTGAACTGGTCCACGGTGCCAGTGAATCGCTGATGTTTCAGGCAGGCTCGTCGGCCTTCGCGCTCGACAAGCCGATCAACCGGTACTGGCGTGATGTTTCGATGGCCACGCGCCACATCCAGAACATCCCGACCATCGGTTACGAAATCTATGGTCGCAGCATGACCGGAGCCGACGGCATTTCGCCTCCCGGCGCATACTGATCCGGCCAAGCTTTCCAGGCCGCCCGCGCACCCCAGCGCGGGCGGCCATTTTCTTGCCAACAAGGAATTTCGCCCGATGAAGGCCGCAATCATCGCGCCAGATGGCAGCTTCACGCTGGCCGAACACCCCGCGCCGCAAACCACCGCCGAAGCGCACCTGATCACGGTCACCGCCGCCGGGATCGGCCCGACCGACCTGATGCGCGCCAAGGGCTTCTTCGGCCCTGTTGCTGCACCCTATGTCCCCGGTGGCGAAGGCGTTGGCACCTTGGCGGACGGCACCCGGGTTTATTTTGGCCACAGCATTGCCCCCTTCGGAGCAATGGCGGAACAGACCCTGGTGGCGGATGCCGAAGTCTGGCCCTGCCCCGCGCAGCTTGCCGACGATCAGGTTATCGCGCTCGCCATATCGGGCACGGGCGCACTCATCCCGCTGGAAGAAGCGCGCATCCAGCCCGGCGACAACGTCCTGATTCTGGGCGCGACCGGCCCCGTTGGGCAGATCGGACTGCAGATTGCACGGATAATGGGCGCAGGTCATGTCGTCGCCGCAGCGCGCAGCGCAGACAAGCTTGCCGCGTTGAAAGCGCGCGGTTTGGCCGATGCAACGGTCCAGCTTGGCACGGGCGATGACGAACAGGCGCTGAAAGCCGCGTCGAACGGCGGCTTCGATGTGGTGCTTGATGTGATCTACGGCCCACCGGCAGAGGCCGCGATGCGCGCTACGCGTCCCGGCGCGCGGATGATGAGCATTGGCGTTCAGGCGGGGCAGACCGTCGCGCTATCCTTGCGCGATCTGGTGTTCCGCAGCCATATCGGCGTGGGCACCGGACAACGCCCGGCCGCCGAACGCCGCGCTGCCTTCGAACGCCTGATGGCAATGGCTGCAGATGGCACGCTGGTCGTCGATACCGCCATCTACCCGTTCGAACGCGCAAATGAGGCGTGGGCCGCGCAGGCTGGAAGCCCGCACGCCAAAATCGTGATCCAGCGTTAGCGCAATTTCAAGCGATAGCGCCCACTGATCCCCCATCGACGCGCAAGGCCGCGCCGGTGATATAAGATGCACGTTCCGAAACGAGGAAGCACGCGGCATCGGCCAGTTCCTGTACCCGGCCCATCCGCGCCAAGGGAATGTTGGCTCTCCACACTTCGGCAATCACGCGAGCTTCAAGCGCGGCTCCGGTTTCCGTAAAGCCATGTGCGGCGGCGCTCTTGCTGATCGACGCGGTTGTGTTAGGCGTCAGCACCGGACCGGAGACCAGTGTGTTGACCAGCACGCCGCAATCGCCCAGTTCGGCTGAGAGCGACGCCGTTATCGAATGAAGCGCCAGCTTGGCTGCCGCATATTCGGGATGGTTGACCATCGCGCGGTAGGCCGCACCGCTGCTGACGTTGAGCACACGCCCCCAGCCCCGTGCGCGCATCGCAGGCACCAGAGCCTGAATCAATTGCACAGCGTAGAACGTCGACGTCTGAAACTGCCGCTGCCACGCATCGGCCGGGCTATCAAACCAGCGGTGCGAATCCGACGCTGCGCCCGCGCAGTTGATCAGAATATCGACCGGGCCGGTGGCTGACGCCGCACGCGCCAGCGCGGCCACATTGGCGGGATCATCAAGCGAGGCCAACAAGACAGCCGCCTTGCCGCCCGCCGCCGTGATCCCCTCGCACACATCTTGCGCGCTGTCGCGGTTTCTGCCGTGGATCAGCACGTCCACGCCTTCCCGCGCCAACGACGCAGCAATTGCCGCGCCGATCCCGCTGCTCGATCCGGCAATCAGTGCCCGCCGCCCGGAAATGCCAAGGTCCATCAGGCTTGTCCTTCTACCAACGGTGCCGCCATTGCGAACCGCGCAGACGCTTGCGCAACACCTCCTGACGTTGCTGCGGCGTCACCACCGGCGTATCGGCGGGAAGATGATCCCGCACGCTGCCAGCATCGACAATGCGCAGTCTCGGCACGGGGCCGTGGCTCGCCTGCGTCCAGCGCAGCATCAGCGATCCGGTCAGGTGTCCGCCCGGATCTTCCAGCGCGATTACCGCGCGGAACTGCCCGTCACTATCAAGCGTCACCTGCGCCGCGTTCAGGCTGCTTTGCCGGTTGAACCATTCGATGGAATTCCACAGCGGATCGTTCAACTGGATGTTCCAGTACCGCACCGTGTCAGGCACTTCGGTTTCAAGGATCATCGCCTGCCCCGGTTCAAGCGCAAAGATGCCCTGATAGTAGTGCTGCCCCGAAAGCCCGCCGCGCCCGGCCCAGTCGTCATGCTCCAGCCGGTTGACCACACCTTGCGCCCGCTGCCGCGCGCCATAACCCATTGCGAAGGTGACATACCGTTCAACAAAGCCGGAAAGCGCGGTCAGCCGCCGCGCGATTTCCGCCGCGTCCAGCCGCACAGGGCCAATCGGGCGATCCACGCGCTCTATCGCGATTTTTGCCTCTTCCTCCACACCCCAGTTGTAGTAGGCACGGCGAACAGCAATGTTGCAGGCGCGCGGATCAAGCTTGACCCAGTCGCCGGTGTGGCCTTCCGGTCGCTCGCCGCTGATCAGGATGTCAAAGCTGCCGTCCGGTCCAAGCGTACATTCGTCAAGATCAATAAAGCCGACCGACGGCCCGAACGTGTCGAGCACACCGATTGAGCCGGCATTGATGTCGAACAGGACGAACACACCGCCGCCACGCTTGCCGCTCAGCCGGTAAACCCCGTCGCCGCGGATCGAGGCTGAGCCATAGATGAAGTCGGGATTGACCCCGACGCTGTTCATCACATTGCTGACCGCACAGGTGAACTCCGGGTGATCCGGGTCGACGAAAGTGCTCTGGAATCCCGCTGCCAGCGCCATGAACATCAGCCGATAGGCTTCCTGCCGCGCCAGCGGATCGGAAGGGTCTGCCAACAGGTCCAGCACGCTGTCAGCCTTGGTCAGAAGGCCAAGGTAATCGGCCCACTGCGGCAGCCCATCTGCCTCAGGCGCAACCTCAGACGAAGTCACGATAAGTCTCGGTATAACGCGCAAAGCGGCTGCGCACGATCTGTTCGTCCAGCCCGAATTCTTCAAGGCTGTAGCTGCGCTTGCCGTGCTTGTCGGCGGGGTTTTCCGCCAGCCACTGCAGCACACCCGCCGCGCCCTCGTCGCTCAATTCGCGGCCGAATTGTGCATAGGCCTTGCGGATGGTACCCACCGGATCGGTGATCAGATCCTTGAAGCGCATATCGTGGATCGGAAGGTCCGGGTTGGCGTCGCGATAGTTCATCATCGCCTCGATCCCGTCGGACCACAGGTTCAGGAACTCCTGCCCGATCTTGTCCTTGCCCGGTTCGTCATAGGCAGGGCTGCGGATCACATACATCAGTTGAGAAATCGAGGCGACGACTTGCGCAGGGTCGCGGTGCGGCTGGATGAAGATTGCGTCAGGATAGACTGCACGCAGTTCCCGCATCTTGTACATATGCTCCTGAATCTTCAGCACCCAGTGCTTGCGCGGGTTTTTCCAGCTGAGTTGCTGCAACCACATCTTGTGCACTTCATACCGGAACGTGGCATCGACGCCCTGAAACCATTCATAGAAGCGCGGCAGGCGCTGCAACATGCACACGTTGCTGCTCTGGAACGAACTGGTCATAAACGATCCGCACTCCTGCGGAATCATTGCCCCGAGCGGATGGCCCTTGAGCAATTCCTTCGGATCACCGCCGAATGACTCCCATAAGTAAGCGTCATACTTCGCAATGCGCGGGTCGGTCCGTTCGGTCGCGCGTTCGGGCGGGGGTGATGGATAGGCGATTTCCCATTGCAGCGGCGCACGCACATCGGGATCTTCGTTGAGCAGCGCGTGCAACACGCTGGTCCCGCATCGCGGCAGGCCGACAATGAACAGCGGCTCGCGGATTTCAACTTCGGCGATTTCGGGATGGCGGGCGCGGTCATCGGCAATCTGCTTGAGCCGCCCCAGATCGTCATGGATGCCGAACAACAGGCGGGCACGCCCGTTGGCGTTCAAATCCGTCATCTCCGCAGCAGATGCCAGCAGCATCTCCAATCCTGGCCGAACATTCTCCCGCAAGTATTCCGGCAGTGGATATTCGTCCAACAGCCTGTCAGCATCGAGAGCCAAAACATCGGACTGTGAATTTGCTGCCATCTTTATGGTGCTCCTTGTGTCCGGTGGCCGCTTTCATGGCCGCCAAACAGTGCCCCGTCCAAACTGCGGGACCATGCCTGCATCCGATGCACACGATAAAGCCCTTCAGGAACCTACCTACAGATTGGTTTGGTGAAGCGGACTGTCATTTTGCAACGGGCTACCGAAAGGGCGCCCAAACCTTCGAGCTTCGGCACATCACCCCCGGTCAAGCGAGCCTGCCCTATCTTAACGCAGGTCAACCCGTTCGCGACGTTTGGAAAGGGGGCAACACAGTCCGCACCCTTGAAATCCTGTCGGACCGATGGTGTTGGCCGACTGGGCGTCAACGTGGTTTGGGCGCAAAGATCATGGAGTTTGCGGTTCAATGAGTGAAATGCGTATCGAAGCGGCGACGTTCCGCGAAGTGCTTGGCCATTACCCTACCGGTGTGTGCGTGATCACCGCGATAAACGCACAGGGCAGTCCCGTCGGGATGGTCGTCGGATCATTCAGTTCCGTCTCGCTGGATCCCCCACTGGTCGGCTTCTTTCCTGCTGCAAATTCCAGTTCATGGCCGCAGATCGAAATGGCCGGGCATTTCTGCGTCAATGTCCTCGCCAGCGATCAGACAGCCCTGTGCCGCCAGATTGCAGGTCCGGGCGACAAGTTCGCCGGTATCGAATTCAGCATATCGGAGCATGGCTTGCCGTTACTTGCAGGCGCGATGGCCTCTATTGAATGCCAACTGGAATCCGTGACAGCTGCAGGCGATCATTTCCTGGTGCTAGGCCGCGTGATCAAGCTGGAAGCGCACCGCCAGACTGATCCCATGCTGTTTTTCCGCGGCCGCTATGGTGGATTTGCAGACGCTGCGTAACGGTATCCCTAGCGCCGCCGAAGAACCACAGACGGGCTGACACTCACTTGCCGTCAGCCCATCTGTGCGGTCGTGCAGGTTGCTGTTGAACAGCAATAGCCCGCCCTAGGTGTCGTTCAGCGCCATTTCAAAGCTTGGCAGCGTCCAACCTTGGCGTGAGGAAATGCACCACGGCAAGCGCGGCGAAATAGGCGCTGGCGCAGATCGCAAACAGGATTTCATAGCTGCCAGTGCTGTCCAGAATATATCCGGTGAACAGCGCCATGCCCATACCGCCCAGCGCCCCCACCGTGCCGCCAATCCCGACGACCGAGCCAACGGCCCCGCGCGGGAACACGTCTGACGGCAAAGTGTAAAGGTTGGCCGAGAACGCTTGATGCGCAGCTGTGGCAAGGCCGATGATCAGCACCGCGCCCCACACGCTGTCGATGCTTTGCGCAAACCAGATCGGCGTGACCGCAAAAGCGCAAAGCAACATCGTGATTTTGCGCGCGAAGTTCGGCGTGCGCCCGGCCTTTATCAGGCGCGACGACATCCAGCCGCCGAAGATCGAGCCGCCATCGGAAATCAGGTAGATCGCCGCCAATGGCAGGCCGAACGTCTTGAGGTCCATGTCATAGCGTTCGAACAGATAGCCCGGCAGCCAGAACAGGAAGAACCACCAGATCGGGTCGATCAAGAACTTGCCGAGCGCATAGGCCCAAGTCTCACGCACGGTGAGCAGGCGGCTCCAACCGATGGCCTCGACCGGGTCTTCCGGGTCTTGCTGAATCCATGCGAGTTCGGCGGGGGAAACCTTCTTGTGCTCGCTGGGATGGCGATAAACGAGCCACCAGACCACCAGCCAGATCACGCCGAAGATACCGGTGACGAAAAACGCCGCGCGCCAACCGAACCACAGCACGAGCGCTGGCACCAGCAGCGGCGTGATGATCGCGCCGACATTCGCGCCTGCATTGAACAGGCCGATGGCATAGGCACGCTCACGCTGCGGGAACCAGTCGGTTACGGCGCGGATACCGGCGGGAAAGTTGCCGCTTTCCCCGATGCCAAGGCCGAAGCGCGCGGCGGCAAAGCTGGCAAGGCCGCTGGCAAAGCCGTGCGCCATGTGTCCTGCCGTCCAGACGATGATGGCGATGGTGTAGCCAAGCTTTGCGCCGACCACGTCGACAATCCGGCCAAAGCCAATGTAGCCGATGGCGTAAGCAACCTGGAACCAGAACACGATCTGGGCGAAGTCCGTCTCGGTCCAGCCAAATTCGGCGACCAGCGTGGGCTTCAACACGCCGATCATCTGCCGATCGATGTAATTGACCGCCGTTGCCGCAAAGAGCAGCGCGACGATCACCCACCGATAACGGCCTGCCTTGGCAGCGGCGGCATCGACAGCGGGACCGGGGGCGGGTGCGGAAACTTCGACCATCGTTACTCTCCCAAACGAGCGCCCGGCTTTGACCGGTGCGCTCCTTGACCTTTAGCGCGGGCTGGCGGCAATCACGCTGCAGCGCACTTCGCCGCAACCTTCGAACACGGCGCGGAACGACTGGCCAACCGCAATGCCATGCACGCCGGTGATCGCGCCCGAGGAGACCCACAGGCCACCCGACACGTCGAAGCCGCGTTCCATCAGATTGGCGAGCAGGAAGCGCACGGCACCGTATGGGCCATCAAGCATCGTGGCAGCAGTTGCCGCGCCCACTTCGACGCCATCGATTTCACTGCGCACGGTGATGGCGCACAGGTCCAGCCCTTGCCATCCCGCGAGCGTCACACCGCGCACAAGGCCCGCGTTGTTGCCGAAGTCTGAAACCGTGATCACTGGCCCGTCCGTATTGATGCCGGGATATGGCGAGCTGGCAATTTCGATGCCAAGGCGCACGTCATCAAGAATGGCAATGGTGCCTGCATCATCGGTGGGCACAGGGCCGGAAAAGCCGGGGGCGACGTGCAGCAGCATCTCCGCCTCGGCAGCGGCGAACCCGCCGACATAGACCGGCATTTGCGGCGCTTCATCGGCGGCGGCATCAACAATGCTGCCCGCAAAGATCGGGCCAGACAGACGGTTTGCGCCAAGCTCCGCGTCAAGCGGCGCGTTGATGCGGCCAACCTTCCAGCCTTCAACCACGCGCCCGTCGATCACGATGGCACGATCCTGAATGGCATAGGCGCTGGCAAGATCCTGCGGTGCTATGCCGGGGTAGATCGGCAATGCGCACGCAGCGTGGCGGGCACTGACAAAAGCCTTCGCGACATGATCCGCATTCTCGTTCAATTCAATCCCCATCCCTTGGTCCTTCGTTCGCCCGGCTGACTATAGGAAACCGGTGTCATTCGCAAGTGGCTGCGCTTTGGCAGCATGTGTGGTTAGAGCGTTACGCCCCTTTTCCAAATGGCTATGGCGCGCTGCCCGGCGCGTTCAGCGGCAGTTTTTCGCCCGCTGGCGATGGCGAGCAGCGTGTCGAGAAAGGCAGCGTCGGCGGCGTCCTGCCCTTCATCCAGCGCGCGTGATGCGTCAAAATCAATCCAGTGCGGCTTGGCCTGTGCCAGCGTGCGATTCGAGGCGACTTTGACCGTTGGTGCCGGAAAGCCCAACGGCGTGCCGCGCCCTGTGGTGAACAGCACCAGCGTGGCCCCGGCGGCGTTCAGCGCGGTGGACGACACCGCATCGTTGCCCGGCGCTTCCAGCAGGGCAAGGCCGGGCGCGGACGCCTGCTCGCCATAGGCCAGCACGCTACACAGCGGCGCGGTTCCGGCCTTTTGCACCGCGCCTGCGGACTTTTCCTCAAGCGTGGTGATGCCGCCCGCGATATTGCCGGGCGAAGGGTTTTCCGACACCGGCAGGCCTTGGTCGAGGTAGTAGCGCTTGAAGCCGTTGACCAGCGCGGCGGCGGCACCGAACGTCTGCGTATCGACCGCACGTTCAAGCAAGGCCTGCTCCGCGCCGAATATCTCGGGGATTTCGGTCAGGACTGGCGTGCCGCCTGCCGCAGCCAATGTCTCGCTGAAGCGCCCGAGCAGGGGGTTGGCGGTAAGACCGGAAAAGCCGTCCGACCCGCCGCATTTTAGGCCCACGGTCAGCATCCCAAGAGGGAGCGGTTGGCGCTGGGCGGCAGCGGCCAGCGCAACCAGTTCATCCACCAACGCCGCCGCCTCGGCCAATTCGTCGCCCGCACCTTGCGACGACAGCGTGCGAACTTTGCCGCGGTGTGATTCGGGAATCGCAGCAAGCAAGTCGGCCAGCTGGTTTGATTCACAACCCAGCCCCAGCAGCAGCACGCCCGCCGCGTTGGGATTGGCGGCAAGCCCAGCCAACAGGGCGCGCGTTCCACCCAGATCATCGCCCAGTTGCGAGCAGCCGTGCGGGTGCGAAAAGGCGAGGATGCCGTCGATCCGTCCTTCTGCAATCAGCGCCGCGTGGCGCACCTCGGCAGCGCGGGCAACTTGCTCAGACGTGAGGCCGACACAGCCGACCGTGGGGAGTATCCAGATTTCGTTGCGCGTGGCGGCGCGGCCATCGGCGCGGCGGTATCCCTGCCAGTGTGGGCCGCTGGCTGCCTGCGTCACCTGCACGGCAGTTGTCGCGGGGGCAACATATGCCACTTCGCCTTCGAGCGCGGTGGCAAGGTTGTGGACATGGACATGCTCGCCCGGCGCAATCGACTGCGTGGCGCGGCCGATGGGCAGGCCATATTTGACCACCGCTTCGCCGGGGGCATGGGCGCGCACTGCAAATTTGTGGCCCTGCGCAATGTCGTTGCAGAGCGTGATGGCCGTTCCGCCGACCGCGAGCACATCGCCCACCGCCAAAGGACGCAGCGCCACGGCCACGCCATCGGTGGCGTGAACCTGCAAAGCCTGTGGCATTGAAACGTCCTGCGAAAGCAAACGACTCTCCCTTATCGTTGCGCAATGGATAGCGCGTAGGTAACCGGTGTCAATTGCCGGAAAACGTGCGACCATTGCAAAGATCACCGCGATGTGGCTAGGACAGCGTGGTTGGTGACACCGGTGTAACTCACCGGCGGCGCAGCATCATTGATCGGGGACGGGCGTGAAAAAGGCAAAGGACGGCAAGCCGACGATCAACGACGTGGCACGCATCGCGGGCGTATCGAAGAAGACCGTCAGCCGCGTCATCAACCGTTCGCCCCTGCTGAACGGCGCGACACGTGAGAAGGTTGAGGCGGTGATCGCCGACCTTGGCTATGTGCCCAACCCGCAGGCCCGCGCGCTGGCATTGCGGCGTAATTTCCTGATCGGGCTGATCCACGACAACCCCAACGCGCAAATGGTGCTGGGTGTGCAGGAAGGCATTCTTTCCGCCATCCGCGACACCGAATTCGCGCTGGTAGTGCGCCCGGTAAACCGCCGGTCGCCCGATATGCTGGATGATGTGCGTACTTTCCTTGAACAGCAGCGCCTGTTCGGCGTGCTGCTCCTGCCGCCAATATCCGAAAACGATGCGCTGGCTGAACTGTGCGATGAACTGGGTGTGGCTTGGGTGCGGATGGGATCGGTAAAGCTGGACGAGGACCAGCATATGGTCGCTTCGAACGACCGTGAGGCCGTGGCCAAGGCAGTGGCTTATCTGATCGGGCGCGGCCATCGGCGGATCGGGTTTGTAGCTGGCCCGGAAGGCTTCCGCTCTGCCGCCGAACGCGCATTGGGGTATCGCGATGCTTTGGACAGCGCAGGGCTGGCGCTGGACATAGCGATCATGGCCGAAGGGAACTACACCTTTGAAACCGGGATAGCGGCCGGTGAGAAACTGTTGGCAACCACCCCTCGCCCTACGGCCATCTTTGCCAGCAACGATGAAATGGCCGCAGGCGTGCTGCACGCCGCGCGCAAGCAGGGGCTTTCGGTGCCCGAAGACCTCTCCATCGTAGGCTTCGACGACACTGCCATCGCCGCACACATCTGGCCGCCACTGACCACGGTGCGCTGGCCGATCCAAGCAATGGCCAAGGCGGCGGCGATCAAGCTGATTGATCCGGCAGAAGCGCGCCGGCAACCTTCGCACTTTCTTTCCGACCTGATCGAGCGCGCGTCGGTCGCTTCGGCGTGATGGGCTATGGTGCCAAACACCAAAAACCGGCTTGCGTGATTTTATGACACCGGTTACCTAGAGGACAGCTTACAGACAACAGCCCACCGGCCAAAACGCCGGAGCGAGAGGAAATTCCCATGAAGATCGCCCTCATCATCGAGAACAGTCAAGCCGCCAAGGCCAGCATCGTCCACGAATCGCTGACCGCCGTGGCTGTGCCGCTGGGCCATGAAGTGCATCATTACGGCATGTACACGCCCGAGGACAAAGCCTCGCTGACCTATGTGATGAACGGGCTGCTGACCGGCATTCTGCTCAATTCGGGCGCGGCTGACTTTGTTGTCACGGGCTGCGGCACCGGCATGGGATCGATGCTGGCAGCAAATTCCATGCCCGGCGTGTTCTGCGGTCTGGTGATCGATCCGACCGACGCTTTCCTGTTTGGCCAGATCAACGATGGCAACGCCATTTCGATGCCCTATTCCAAGGGCTTTGGCTGGGCGGCAGAGCTGAACCTGCAGGACGTTTACGCCAAGCTGTTCGATGGCGAGCGTGGCCTTGGCTACCCGCGTGAGCGTGCCGCGATCATGAAGACCAATCGCGGCATTCTGAAGGATCTGAAGAACGCTTCCTGCCGTGACATGCTGACCGTGCTTAAGACGGTCGATCAGGACTTGCTCAAGGCGACCGTTGCTGGCGAAAAGTTTGCCGAGCTGTTCTATCCCAACTGCAAGGATGAGGCGATTGCCGACTACTTGCGCGGCGTGACTGCGTAAGCATCCCGAACCGGGGAGAGGATTGGGGATGAGCGTTTTTGATCTTACCGGCCGCGTCGCGGTTGTCACCGGCGCGAACACCGGCATCGGACAGGGCATTGCAGTTGCCTTGGCCGAGGCCGGGGCAGACGTTGCCGCCGTAGGCCGCACGCCTGCAGAGGAAACCGCCGCAAAAGTACGCGCGCTGGGCCGCAAGTGCGAACTGGTGGGCGCGGACCTTTCCACCATTGCGCCGGTGCAAAGCGTGGTCGATCAGGTCCTGGCATCGCTTGGTGGACTGGATATCCTGATCAACAACGCCGGGATCATTCGCCGTGCCGATTCGGTAGACTTTACCGAGGAGGATTGGGACGCGGTCGTCGACACCAATCTCAAGTCGGTGTTCTTTCTCTCTCAGGCCGCCGGACGCCACATGATCGCCCATCGTGAGGCCACCGGGCGGCGCGGGAAGATCATCAACATCGCCTCAATGCTCAGCTTTCAGGGCGGCATTCGCGTGCCAAGCTATACCGCGAGCAAGAGCGGTGTGGCGGGGCTGACCAAGCTGCTGGCCTGCGAATGGGCGGCCAAGGGCGTGAACGTGAACGCCATCGCGCCGGGCTATATCGCCACCAACAATACCGCAGCGTTGCAGGAAGACGAAACGCGCAACCGCCAGATCATGGAGCGTATTCCCGAAGGCCGCTGGGGCGCGCCATCGGACATCGGCGGGGCCGCAGTGTTCCTTTCCAGCAGCGCGGCAGACTATGTGCAGGGGCACGTGCTGGCGGTAGACGGCGGGTGGCTGGCGCGCTGATGACTGGTCATGTCGTCTGCTTTGGCGAGATGCTGCTGCGGCTTTCGCCTCCCGGCGCAAGGCTGATGGTGCAGGCGCAGAGCCTCGACATGGTAGTCGGCGGAGCGGAAGCCAACGTTGCCGCTGCGCTGGCTGCGCTGGGGCATGAAACGCGCATGGTTACGCTGCTGCCCGCAACCCCGCTGGGAGACAAGGCGCGGGCGGAACTGGGTGCGGCAGGCGTGGATACGCGCTTTGTGGCTCGCGGGGCCGGACGCATGGGGCTGTATTTCATGGAGCCGGGCGCGGGGCTGCGGCCTTCGTCAATCACCTATGACCGGGCCAGGTCCGCCTTTGCGCTGGCCGATGCGGGAGCGTTTGATTTTGCAGGGGCGCTGGACAGGGCCGCCCTGCTGCACCTTTCCGGCATCACGCCAGCGCTGGGGCCGAATGGTGTTGCGCTGATCCGCGCGGCGGTATCGGCTGCGCAGGATGCGGGCGTGCCGATCTGCCTTGATGGCAATTACCGCGCGCAATTGTGGGAAAGCTGGGACAGTGATCCTCGCTCTGTGCTGACCGAACTGGTAAGCGCGGCAACGGTGCTGATCGGCAACCACCGCGACATTTCGCTGCTGCTGGGCAAGACATTTTCCGGCGATGGCGCGGAACGGCGGCGCGAGGCGGTGGACGCGGCGTTTGCGGCCTTTCCGAACCTTGAGCTGGTAGCATCAACCGCGCGGCATGTGGTTTCCAGCGATCATCACCGGATCGCGGCTCGGGTCGATACGCGCGCTTCCAAGCACCAGACTGCCGAAATTGACGTGTCCGGCATTGTCGACCGCATTGGCACGGGCGATGCTTATGCTGCAGGCGTGCTGCACCAGTTTCTGCGCGGTGGCGATGCGCAGACTATGGCAGAGTGTGGGTTGGCGCTGGCGGCGCTCAAACATTCGCTGCCGGGTGATTTCTGCCTGATCGGTGGGGGTGAGCTGGCTGCCTTCTCAACCGAAGGTGGCGATGTCCGCCGTTGAGCTGACGCGGCGCGCGCTGCTGGGTGGCAGCGCCGCACTGCTGGCCGCACCGGCGCTGGCCAAGACGCGCGATCCGCAAGTGGCGCGCTTTGCGGGCCTGCGCAAAGACGGGGTGCTGGCGTTCAAGGGCATTCGTTATGGCCGCGCGGCGCGGTTTGAGCGGGCGGTGGCGGAGCCTTGGAGCGGCGCGCGCACCAAGGCGCAGGCGTTTGCGCCCATCGCACCGCAGCGGGGCAATCCCGACATGGCGCAGGCAGAGGATTGCCTGTTCCTGAACGTCTGGACACCGGACGCAAACTCCAAAGCCGGCCGGGCGGTGGTGGTCTATTTTCACGGGGGGGCCTATGCCAACGGCACGGTGACCGACCCGTTGACGCATGGCGGAAAGCTGGCGGCGCAGGGCGATGTTGTGGTCGTTACGGTCAACCACCGGCTCAATGCGCTGGGCTATGCCTGGCTGAAACCGTTCGGTCCGCGCTATGCAGACAGCGGCAATCTGGGTCAGTTGGACCTGATCCTGGCGCTTGAATGGGTCCGGGCACATATTGCAGAGTTTGGCGGCGATCCGGCGCGGGTGATGGTGTTCGGCCAATCGGGCGGCGGGGCCAAGATTGCCACGCTGATGGCGATGCCAGCGGCCAAGGGCCTGTTCCATAGCGCCGCCACGATGAGCGGGCAGCAGGTTGTTGCCAGTGGGCCGGGCAATGCGTGGAAGCGAACGCAGGCGCTGTTTGCGGCGCTGAAGCTGCAACCGGGCGATGTGGATATGCTGCGCACAATGCCAGTGCAGCAATTGGTGGATGGGCTGACCGCGACCGACCCAGTGATCGGCGGCGGCCTGTATATGGGACCGGTGCTGGATATGACCAATCTGCCGCGCCACCCGTTCTGGCCGGACGCTGCGCCGCAATCGCTGCACATTCCGATGATCCTTGGCAACACGCGCGAGGAAACGCGGGCTTTCATCGATCCGCGCGGGACCAAGCTGCAAGGGCTGAATTGGGATAACCTCGCCGCGCGCATCGCCCCGGAAATCAAGATCGACCTCGATGTTGATTGGGTCGTGGCGCAATATCGCGCGCAATATCCGCAGTGGACGCCGCAACAAGTGTTCTATTCCGCCACCACCGCAGGCCGTTCATGGCCGGGGCAAGTGATCGAGGCGGATGAGCGCGCCAAGGCGGGGGCCGCAGCAACGTGGGTCTACCAGCTTGACCGCCCTTCCCCCATCGATCCCTTGCGCGGGGCGGCGCATACCGATGACATTCCCTATGTTTTCGGCACGCTGGATGCACCGGGCAGCATGAGTGGCACCGATGCGCAGGCACGGATGACGCGCGATCTGATGATGCGCGCCTTTACCGGCCTCGCCAAGACCGGCAAGCCGGGCCTTGCCGACTGGACGGCCTATACCCTGCAAGACCGCGCCACGCTGGTGGTGGGTGACGGCACGGTGGAAGCGGTCAACGATCCGCGCAGATGGGAGCGCGCGCTTTGGGCAACCGCGCCGTACATTCAGCCCGGCAGTTAGAGCACCTGCCCGGCAAACGGCACCGGCGCATTGCCGGTAACCCCGCCGCAATCCACTTCGAACAGCGCGCCATCAAATTCCGATGGTTCAAGCCCAGTTGCTGCCGAGGTCACGAACATGCGGTCCAACCCTTCACCAGCAAAGGCAATGTTGGTGATGCGCCGTGCGGGCAGTTCGATTGAACGATCCCGGCTGCCATCGGGCGCGAAGCGGGTGATGCGACCGCCATCCCAATGCGCCACCCAGACGAAGCCTTCGCTGTCGGTCGTCATTCCGTCCGGGTAACCATCGTCCTCGCCGAATTCGACAAAGACCCGGTCCTTGCGGGCTTGGCCATCATCAAGCGCGAAACGATAGATCAGCCGGCGACCGCTGTCGGTGTGGTACATCCACTGGCCGCAATGCGAGAAGGCCGGGCCATTGGGCACCAGATAGCCGATATCAACCATCCGCACCTCGCTATCCGGGC
Organism: Novosphingobium sp.; assembly: GCF_030696665.1. Taxonomy (GTDB): domain Bacteria; phylum Pseudomonadota; class Alphaproteobacteria; order Sphingomonadales; family Sphingomonadaceae; genus Novosphingobium. The sequence goes on along the minus strand of NZ_JAUYRV010000013.1, from coordinate 25,089 downwards.
CGATGCGATAGAGCGAACCGCTGGCCTGCGTTTCGCTCATATCCATCGTGCCGCACCAGATCGCGCCGCTGGCGTCAGTCTTGCCGTCGTTCATTCGGTTGCCGGCCAAGTGCGCTTCTAACGCCTTGCGCGGGCCGATTTCCAGCGGATCGAGGCTGATCGTGGCGATGCCGGAGCGAAAGCCCCCGACAAGGCCGCCCTGTGCGCTTGTCACCACCCACCCCAGCGGTTCGGGCATATCCCAGCGCTCAATTGTGCCGGTGGCAAGTGTCAGCCGGTTGAGCGCCGGGGCGAGAATATCGACCCAGTAGAACGCCCCGTCACGCGGGCACCAAAGCGCGCCCTCGCCCAGCACATCGCGCTGTGCGCCGCGTTCAATCTTCGTCCAGAGTGTCATCTCACAGACTCAGTGATTATCGCGCGGCAACCCGCGCGTCTGGGCGATACGCTGATACTTTTCCGCGCCTTCAAGGATTGCGCCGGTGGAAAGCTGGCCCACGCGCTCACGCTGAATTTCCTGCCACGGTGTTTGCGATGCGGGATAGGGATAGCCGCCTGCCGCCTCCAGCGCCGCGCGGCGTTCGGCCAGTTCTGCATCAGAAATCAGCACATCCACGCGGCCCTGCTTCAGGTCAAGCCGCACGCGGTCTCCGGTCTTGAGCAGGGCAAGCCCGCCCATCGCGGCCGCTTCCGGGCTGGCGTTGAGGATCGAGGGGCTGCCGCTGGTGCCCGATTGGCGGCCATCGCCAATGCACGGCAGCGCGCTGACGCCTTCGGTGATGAGATAGGAAGGCGGGCGCATGTTGACCACTTCTGCCGCGCCGGGATAGCCGATTGGCCCCGCACCGCGCATGAACAACATGGTGTGCGACGTGATGCCAAGCGCCGGATCATCGATGCGGTGGTGGTAATCTTCCGGCCCATCGAACACGACAGCAGGGCCTTCAAACGCCTCGGGATCATCGGGGTTCGAAAGATAGCGTGCGCGGAATTCATCGCTGATGACGCTGGTTTTCATGATCGCGGCATCAAACAGGTTGCCCGACAGCACGAGGAACCCGGCTTCCTGAAGCAGCGGCTGTGCGAACGGGCGGATCACGCGCTCGTCCTCAATCTCAACGCCCCGGCAGTTTTCGCCAATCGTCTTGCCATTCACGGTCATCGCGTTCTCGGCAATCAGGCCTTGGGCCATAAGCTGCGCGACCACGGCGGGAACACCGCCTGCACGGTAATAATCCTCGCCCAGATATTCGCCCGCAGGTTGCAGGTTCACCAGCAGCGGCACCTTGTGGCCAAGGCGCTGCCAATCGGTCAGCGGCAGGTCCACGCCAATGTGGCGGGCAATCGCGGCAAGGTGGATCGGCGCGTTGGTCGATCCACCGATGGCCGAATTGACGACGATGGCATTGTGGAACGATTCCAGCGTCATGATGTCGGACGGCTTGAGGTCCTCATGCACCATGCCGACAATGCGCTTGCCAGTGTGATAGGCGCATTCCTGACGATCACGATAAGGCGCCGGAATCGCGGCCGAACCCGGGAGCATCATGCCCAGCGCTTCGGCCAGACTGTTCATCGTGGTGGCCGTGCCCATCGTGTTGCAATAGCCGGTAGACGGCGCGGAACTGGCAACGAGCTTGATGAAGCCATCGGCGTCCAGTTCGCCCTTGGCCATCAGTTCGCGGCCCTTCCACACGATGGTGCCGGATCCGGTGCGCTCACCCTTGTGCCAGCCATTCAGCATCGGGCCGACCGAGAGCGCGATGGCCGGGATGTTGACCGTGGCCGCCGCCATCAGCAGCGCAGGCGTGGTCTTGTCGCAACCTGTGGTCAGCACCACGCCATCGATGGGATAGCCATAGAGCGCCTCGACCAGCCCCAGATAGGCGAGGTTGCGGTCAAGCCCTGCGGTGGGGCGCTTGCCGGTCTCCTGAATGGGGTGGACCGGGATCTCCAGCGCAATGCCGCCTGCTTCGCGGATGCCTTCGCGCATCCGCTCTGCCAGCACGATATGATGGCGGTTGCAGGGCGAAAGGTCGCTGCCGGTCTGCGCGATGCCGATGATCGGCTTGCCCGAACGCAGCTCTTCAAGGCTCAACCCGAAGTTGAGATAGCGCTCAAGATAGAGCGAGGTCATGTCGATGTTGTCGGGATTGTCGAACCAGGCGCGCGAACGCAGCTTGGGCGTGGAAGGCTTGTCGGTCATGGCAGCTTTCGCTTGGAAATGAACAGGTTCAGCGCGTGGTGGACACGCGGTAGATCATGGTGTGGCGGTAAGGCTTACCCGGATCGACCCGGGCGGAAACGAACGCAGGCTGGTTCGGCGCATCGGGGAACTTCTGCGGTTCAAGCGCGATGCCATCACCCATGCGGTAAAGATGGCCCTGCTTTCCGATGAGCGTGCCATCAAGGAAATTGCCGGAGTAGAACTGGACGCCGGGTTCAGTGGTGAGCACTTCGAGCACGCGGCCCGAGGCAGGATCTTCAAGGCGGGCGGCCAGTTCGGGCTTGGCGGTCTGCCCCTTGTCGAGCGCGAAGTTGTGATCGTAACCGCGCCCGACCACGATCTGGCTGTCACGCCCATCGCGCAACCCATCGGCCACGCGGCGCGGGCGGCGGAAATCGAAGACGGAGCCTTCGACCGCGCGCAATTCGCCGGTGGGGATCAGCTTTTCATCTACCGGAGTGTAGGCAGCGGCTGGGATGGTCAGCAACTGGTCCATCGCGCCACCCGGCGCGCCTTCTCCGGCCATGTTGAAGATCGCATGGTTGGTCATGTTCACCACGGTGGGCTTGTCGGTCTTCGCCTCGAACACGATGGTGAGCGCGCCAGCTTCGTCGAGCGAATAGGTGACCGTGGTGGCCAGCTTGCCCGGATAGCCCGAATCGCCATCGGGGCTGACGTGCGACAGCACCACGCTGGCCACTGCGCCGGATTTGACCGAGACGACCTGCCACGCCTGCTTGTCAAAACCCTTGCCGCCGCCGTGGAGGCTGTTTGTGCCATCGTTCTGCGGGACGGAAAAAGCCTTGCCATCAATCGTGAAGCTGCCACCGGCAAGGCGATTGGCATAGCGGCCCACTGTGACGCCAAAATAGTTGGGATGGGCAACGTAGTCCTCAAGCTTGTCGTACCCCAGCGTCACATCGCGCAATTCGCCATGACGATCAGGGGCGACGAGCGATTGCAGTGTGGCACCATAGGTAAGGATGCGCGCCGAGACGCCGTTTCGGGCCTTGAGCGTGATCGCAGAGATTTGCGTGCCATCAGCCAGCTGGCCGGCCGATTCCTGGCTCGCCTCAACCGCAAGGGCAGCGGACGGGATCAATGCGGCAACACCCAGCGCCAGTGCGATCCCCTTTGCCTGTCTGCCAGCTTTGCCCATTCCCCAATCCTTTCCATTGCACCGGCCATTGACGGCGCGACGACACGTATATAGTCCGACAAATGGAATAAGTGCAAGCCAGATGCCGCATGACGGCGACGGCACGAGCAATTTGGCACTTGCAGTTTGAGAGGAACACGCCCGATGCCGCCAGTGATGTCTTCATCAGGAACACCGCCACACGGTGCGGGAAGCAGCGATCATGGTGCGGTCAAATACGGACCGGCGCTGGCGCTGCTGGCCAGCCTGTTCTTCATGTGGGGCTTCATCACGGTCATCAACAACACCCTGCTGCCGCACCTGCGCAGTGTGTTTGAACTCAACTATACGCAGACCACGCTGATCGAATCGGTGTGGTTCATCGCCTATTTCGTGGCTTCGATTCCCTCGGCCAAATTGATCGAGAAGATCGGCTATCAGAAGTCGCTGGTGATCGGGTTGCTGGTCATGGCGGCGGGTGCGCTGGGCATGATGCTGGCAGCCTCGATCCCGTCTTATGGCGTGACACTGGTCATGCTGTTCGTGATCGCCAGCGGCATCACCCTGCTGCAAGTGGCGGCCAACCCCTATGTCGCCGTGGTAGGCAAGCCCGAGACGGCATCGTCGCGCCTCAATCTGGTGCAGGCGATGAATTCCGCCGGGACTATGCTGGCCCCGATGTTCGGCGCGTACCTGATCCTTGGCCGGTCAAAGGGCGGCACCAGCGCGGCCGACACCGTGCTGACCCAAGCCGAACGCATGGCCGATGCGCAATCGGTGATCCTGCCATACGGGCTGGTCGCCGTGGTGCTGGTAGTCTTGGCGGTAGTGATCGCACGATTCCCGCTGCCCGCAATGGGCGCGGCCACGATGCGCCTTTCGCGTGAGGAGCGGGCCAAGCATTCGCTGTGGCAGCACCGCAATCTGGTGCTGGGTATCCCGGCCATCTTCATCTACCTGATTGCGGAAATCGGCGTTGCCAACCTGTTCGTCAACTTCGTCAGCCAGCCCGAAATCGCCAATCTGACGGCGGAACAGGCCGGGCATTACCTGACCTTCCTGTGGGGCGGGATGATGGTTGGGCGCTTTGCCGGATCGGCGCTGATGCAGAAAGTGGATGCAGGGCTGGTGTTGGCCGGATTTTCCATCGGCGCATTCGTGGTCATGCTGGTCACGGTGTTCACCACCGGGCCGGTGGCAATGTGGTCGCTGATTCTTGTGGGTCTGTTCCATTCGATCATGTTCCCCACGATCTTCACGTTGGGGATCAAGGGCCTCGGCCCGCTGACCGAAGAAGGATCGGGCCTGCTGATCATGGCGATTGCAGGGGGCGCGCTGGTGGTGGTGCAGGGCTGGATGGCCGATGCCTATGGCCTGCAGACGTCATTCCTGCTGACGGCGGCTTGTGAACTTTACATCCTGTTCTACGCGCTGTGGGGTTCGCGCCCCACACACGCGGTGGCAGAGCAGCAGCCGTAGGCTTAGGCCCGCTCTTCGCGCGGCCAGTGCTGCATCGAACTGCGCGTATCCTCCAGCGCGAGATCGACCAGCACGCCCATCGCTTCGGCGGCGGCATCGGCATCGCCAGCGGCAATCGCATCGAACACCCGCACGTGATCGGGGATGGGATTGCGCGGCAATTCGCGTGAGCGCTGCTTGAACTGCGTGGTCCAGTGAACCGCCGCGCCGATGCTGGCGCTGAGCACGAACATCGCCTGATTGCCGCTGGCGCGCAGGATGGCATCGTGGAAATCACGGTCCGCCGCCCGCCCCGCCTCGGTCGTCAAAGTATGGCGGCGCATCGCGGCCAGCGCATCGCGCATCACGCGCACATCGTCCTTGCTGCGGCGCATCGCGGCCAGACGCGCGGCGGCAGGTTCGATGATAGATCGCAGTTCGAACAGATCGCGCACGAAGCCCACATCAGGTTCCCCGGCAAAGGCCCAGGCCAGCACTTCGGGATCAAGCAGGTTCCACCGTTCACGCGGTAGAACGCGGGTGCCCGCCTTTGGCCGACTGGCGACGAGGCCTTTTGCGGTCAGCACCTGAATCGCCTCACGATAGGCGCTGCGTGAAACCTTCAGCTCTTCGGCAAAGGCAACTTCACCGGGAAGCACATCGCCGGGACCATATTGGCCTGACAAGATGGCAGTGCCCAGCTTGTGCGCCAGCGCGCCATGCAGCCGCCTGCCCGGCCCGTGCCCAGTGGCGGTTTTGGCCTTTGCGGCCTCAGGCTTTTGTTCGGCCAAGTCGCCAGTTTCCGAAGTTTTCAAGGTATCTCTCGCCTCCTGCCACGGGGTTTAGCAGCACTCCCCCGACGGCGAAATGTTTAAGTGAGACGCATGTTGCGTTTCGGGAATAATGATAATATGTCGGAGTAAATCAGGAGATACCCATGACCGAGTTCCGCTCCGTGGTTGCCGCCACGGGCCAGCCGCAAGGCCCTGCCTTCACCGTCCACGGACCTGCCGAAGTCGCTGCACTGTGCGCGGCGGCTGCCGATGCCTTTGACGCATACCGCGCCACCACGCGCGAAACCCGCGCGGCTTTCCTTGAAAAGATCACCGAGGAAATTCTGGGGATCGGTGACGAACTGATCGAAGCGGCGATGAGCGAAAGCGGGCTTCCGCGCGCCCGTCTTGAAGGCGAACGTGGCCGCACGATGGGCCAGTTGCGGCTGTTCGCCGATGTGGTGCGCAAGGGTGCGTGGCAGCAGTTGCGCATTGATCCCGCCCTGCCTGATCGCCAGCCCCTGCCTCGCCCCGACATCCGCCTGCGCATGATCCCGGTCGGCCCTGTCGCCGTGTTCGGCGCGTCAAACTTCCCGTTGGCCTTCTCCACCGCCGGTGGTGACACGGCATCGGCACTCGCTGCCGGTTGCCCGGTCGTGGTCAAGGGTCATCCGGCCCACCCGCGCACCGGCGAACTCGTGGCCGCTGCCATTGCCCGCTCCGTTGCGGCCTGTGGTTTGCCTGAAGGCGTGTTTGGCCACCTTGTTGGCCCTTCGAACGATCTGGGCGCAGCGCTTGTCCAAGACCCGCGCATCGCCGCAGTTGGCTTCACCGGATCGCGCGGGGGCGGCCTTGCATTGGCCAAGCTGGCGCAGGCGCGCGACGTGCCGATCGCGGTCTATGCCGAAATGTCGAGCATCAATCCCGTGCTGCTCCTGCCCGAAGCGCTGAAGGCACGCGGGGCCACGCTGGGCACCGCCTATGCCGGATCGCTCACAATGGGCGCGGGCCAGTTCTGCACCAACCCCGGCCTTGTTCTGGCGATTGAGGGCGAAGGCCTTGATGCCTTCATCGCCGCCGCTGCCGAAGCCGTGAGCGCGGCGGCTGCACAGACCATGCTGACCAGCGGGATCTCCACCGCCTATGCCTCAGGCGTTGCCGCGCTTGAGCAGACATCGGGCGTTGAAACCGTGGCAAAGGGCGCTGCCGGTGAACCCGCTCAAGGCAGCGCCGCGCTGTTCCGCACCACTGCAGCGGCCTTCCTTGCCGAACAGGCGATGGGCCACGAAGTGTTCGGCGCATCGTCCATCGTGGTCGTCTGCCGCGATGCTGATGAACTGCAATCCGTGCTGCGCAGCCTAGAAGGCCAGCTTACCGCAACGCTGCACATGGACGCCGCTGACGAGGCGTTGGCCGCCGCGCTGCTGCCGGTGCTGGAAGTGAAGGCCGGGCGCATCCTCGCCAATGGCTGGCCCACTGGCGTCGAAGTGTGCCACGCGATGGTCCACGGCGGTCCCTTCCCCGCCACGTCCGATCCGCGCACCACGTCTGTCGGCAGCATGGCCATCGACCGGTTCCTGCGCCCCGTAAGCTATCAGAACCTGACCGCCCCACTGCTGCCGCCCGAACTGCGCGATGATGCGTGCGGCGATGGCGCGCCGCGCCTGATCGACGGCGTGCTGACGCTTTAAGACCTTGTTGCATTGACCTGCGGCGGGCGAGCCGGCCCGCCGCATCAGGGAGAGTTTGAACGATGGCCCTTCGCCTGCTCCAGCACCGCGCGCCCGATGGCACGCGCTCGGTCGTTCTGGCCGACAATGATGCCGCCCACGTCGTGCCGGACGTGGCTTCCATCCGCGATCTTGCCGCGCGCGCCATTGCCGATGGCACCAGCCTTGCCGATGCGGCGCGTAGCTGCGGCACGGGCGCTGCGGTGGATCTTTCCGCCGAACTCGCCGCCGGAAACTTCATCGCGCCGATTGACCACGAAGACCCGGCGCACCTGATGCTGGCGGGCACTGGCCTCACCCACCTCGGCTCTGCCGAAGGGCGCGACAAGATGCACCGCGATGCCGCCGCTGCGGCGCACCAGACCGATTCCATGCGCATGTTCCTGGAAGGGCTGGAGGGCGGAAAACCGGCCGATGGCGTTATCGGCCAGCAGCCCGAATGGTTCTACAAGGGCGATGGATCGCAGCTTGTCGGGCCAACCGATGCGCTGGAAATGCCTGTCTTCGCGCAGGATGGTGGCGAGGAGCCGGAGCTGGCGGGCATCTACCTGATCGGGGCAGACGGCACGCCGTTCCGCCTTGGCTTTGCGCTGGCCAACGAATTCTCGGACCATGTGACCGAGCGCCACAACTACTTGTGGCTCGCCCATTCAAAGCTGCGCAAGGCATCGCTGGGGGCAGAACTGCTGATCGACGAGGTGCCGACCGATCTGCACGGCACCAGCCGCATCGTGCGCGATGGCAAAGTGCTGTGGGAAAAGCCTTTCCTTTCGGGCGAGGACAACATGAGCCACACGCTGTCCAACCTTGAACACCACCATTTCAAATATGCCCTGTTCCGCCGCCCCGGCGACGTTCACGTCCACTTCTTCGGCACCGCCACGCTTTCGTTCAGCGATGGCGTGCGCACGCAGGAAGGCGATGTGTTCGAAATCGAAGCTGCACCGTTCGCCCTGCCCTTGCGCAACCCGCTGACCCGCGCCGCCGGAACCGACGCGCCGGTTGCGGTCAAAGTGCTCTAGGCCGATGGACCCCATCCGCATCGCCGTGGTGGGCGTGGGCAAGATCGCGCGCGATCAGCACCTGCCCGCCATCGCCGGGAACCGGGCGTTCAGCCTTGCCGCCACGGTCAGCCCGCACGATCCGGGCGTGGCAGGCGTGCCGCATCTGGAAAGCCTTGAAAAGCTGCTGGAAGATGGCCCGGCGGTGGATGCGGTGGCGCTCTGCACCCCGCCCCAAGTCCGCTATGATCTGGCGGCAATGGCCCTGAAGCGCGGCATCCACGTGTTCCTTGAAAAGCCGCCGGGCGCTACGCTGGCCGAAGTGGCCGCGCTTGAGGCGCGGGCGGACAAGGTTGGCGCATCGCTGTTTGCGGCGTGGCATTCGCGCTTTGCCGCTGGCGTTGCTCCGGCGCGGGCGTGGCTGGCCGAACGCACGATCAAAAGCGTTGAGATCACCTGGCGCGAAGACGTGCGCGTGTGGCATCCGGGGCAGGCGTGGATCTGGGAGCCGGGCGGGCTGGGCGTGTTCGATCCGGGCATCAATGCCCTGTCCATCGTCACCCACATCCTGCCGCGCCCGTTCTTCCTGAAGCAGGCGCTGCTGGAAATCCCGGCAAACCGCGCCGCGCCCATCGCTGCGGACATGAGCTTTTGCGACACCGGCGGGGCCACGATCCACATGGATCTGGATTGGCGGCAAACCGGCCCGCAAAGCTGGGACATTGTGGTTGAAACCGATGCGGGCGCGCTGAAACTGACGCACGGCGGCGCGGTGCTGGTCCTGCCAAGCGGCACTGAACATGCCGAAGATCACGAATATCCCGGCCTCTACGCACGCTTCGCCACACTGATCCGATCAGGGCGCAGCGATGTGGATGTCGCGCCATTGCGGCTTGTCGCCGATGCGTTTCTGCGCGGACGGCGGCAGGCGACCGAAGCATTTCTGGACTGAAACACCTCTTGGGAGAGGTCACGATGACAAACACAATCCGCCGCACCGCCTTTGCTTTTCTGCTCGCCGCCAGTGCGCTGGCTACCCCTGCTCACGCCGACACCGGCGGCAAGCCGACCAGCGCCACCCTTCATGCGGACAAGCCGGGTCCGGTCTATGACAAGCGCATCTTCACGCAGTTTGCCGAACATCTGGGCAATGGCATCTATGGCGGGCTGTGGGTGGCCGGTGACAAATCGATCCCGCAGACCAACGGCTTTCGCAACGATGTGATCGCCGCGCTGAAAAACCTTTCGGTGCCGGTGATCCGCTGGCCCGGCGGCTGCTTTGCCGATGAATACCACTGGCGCGAAGGCATCGGGCCAAAGGCGCAGCGCCCGGTAAAGATCAACACCCACTGGGGCGGCGTGACCGAACCCAACACGGTTGGCACGCACGAGTTTTTCGAACTGCTCCGCCAGACCGGTGCAGAGGCCTATGTCGCGGGCAATGTCGGCAACGGCACGCCGCAGGAAATGGCTGAGTGGGTGGAATACATGACCGCACCCGCCGGAACGCTGGCCGATCTGCGCGCCAAGAACGGCCACAAGGAGCCGTGGGCCGTGCCATACTTTGGCGTGGGCAACGAATTGTGGGGCTGTGGCGGCAACATGCGGCCCGAATATGCCGCCGACCTGACGCGCCGCTATGCCACTTTCGTCAAGGCCCCCGCCGGAACGCGCGTCATGAAGATCGCCGCCGGTGCGAATGTCGATGACTTTGCCTGGACCGATGCAATGATGCGCGTGGCGGGCGATATGCTCGATGGCGTATCGCTGCACTACTATGTCCTGCCCGCAGGGGGCTGGCCCCCGCGCGCGCCAGCGGTCGATTTTGATGAGCATGGCTGGGCCGATGCGCTGGCAGGCGCGCGGCGCATGGACGATCTCATCACCAAGCACAGCGCGATCATGGACAAGTACGATCCGAAAAAGCGGATCTTCCTGGCCGTGGACGAATGGGGCGCGTGGTATGCGCAAGATCCCGGCACGCACCCCGGTTTCCTGCGCCAGCAGAACACTTTGCGTGACGCGCTGATCGCCTCGATCCATCTCGACATCTTCGCCCGCCACGCAGACCGCGTGCGGATGAGCGCTATCGCCCAGATGGTCAACGTGCTGCAGGCGATGATCCTGACCGAGGGCAAGAAGATGGTCCTCACCCCCACCTACCACGTGTTTGAAATGTACAAGCCGTGGCAGGATGGCACCGTGCTGCCCATCGATCTGGACACGCCGTGGTATGCCAAGGACCAGTTCACCATGCCCGCCGTCAGCGGATCGGCGGTGAAGGCGAAGGACGGCAAGACTTACGTTGCGCTGTCAAACCTTGATCCGAACCAGCCAAACACGGTCACGGTTAAGCTGGCTGGACTGCCTGCCAATCGCGTGACCGGGCGCGTGTTGACCGCGCCTGCCATCAATTCGCACAACACGTTCACCGCGCCCGATGTGGTGAAGCCCGTGCCCTTCACCGGCGCAAGCATCAGCGGCGGCACTCTGTCAGTAACGCTCCCGGCCAAGTCGGTCGTGGTGCTGACCCTGCAATGAGCGTGATGCGCGCCCTGACCCTGCTCGCCGCGATCCTGCCCCTGGCAGGCGCGGCGGCGCAGCCCGCGCCGCTGGCCGGAGACATTGCGGTCCACGATCCGGTGGTGATCCGGCAGGGGCAAACGTGGTATGTCTTCAACACCATCGGCAAATACATCGGCATCCGCACTTCGCCCGATCTGAAGACGTGGAAAGACGCAGGCGCAGTATTTGCCGAGATTCCGGCATGGGCAACCAAGGCGGTGCCGGGAACCGAAGGCATCTGGGCGCCCGACATTTCCTATGTAAACGGCCAATACCGGCTCTACTATTCGATCTCCACGTTCGGATCGAACCGGTCCGCCATCGGCCTTGCCACCAGCCCGACGCTGGACCCGAAGGCGAAGGACTATCGCTGGACCGACCGGGGCATGGTGGTGATGTCCACACCCGCCGATGATTTCAACGCCATCGATCCCAACTTCGTGGTCGATGCACAAGGGCGGCACTGGCTGTCGCTCGGCAGTTTCTGGAGCGGGATCAAGCTGCTCCCGCTCGATCCGCAAACCGGCAAGCCCGCGCCGGGGACCGAGCCTTATGCCATTGCCCGGCGTCCCGCGCCTGCTGGCGGACCTGCGCCGGTAGAGGCCCCCTTCATCGTGCCACACGGCGGGGCCTATTACCTGATCGTGTCCTACGACTATTGCTGCAAGGGCGTGAACAGCACCTACTACACCGTGGTTGGCCGCGCCGAGAAGATCACCGGTCCCTATCGCGGCAAGGACGGCAGCGAGATGATGCAAGGCGGCGGCACAATCCTGCTGCGCGCCGATCTGCAGGAAAAGCAGCGCTATCGCGGCCCCGGACACGCCGGTGCCTTCACCGATACCGATGGCACAACCACGCTGGTCTGGCACGCCTATGACCGGACGGCCAATGGCGCGCCGGTGCTGCGCGTGGCCCGGTTGCGCTGGGATGCAGACGGATGGCCCGTGGCCGAACCGATTGACTGACAGAACATAACTGAGAGGACTTGCGATGACCCTTTCGCTTTCGCGCCGCGCCTTTGTGGCCGGTTCCGCCCTGCTGCCGATGGCGTGCGGCCCCGTTGCGCGCAACCTTCCCGTCGCTGCCAGTGCGCCGCAAGGCCCGGCAAACCCGCTGGTGCGCCAGCGTGCCGACGCGCAGGTCTTCCGCCACGATGACGGCTTCTATTACATGACCGGCTCCGTGCCCGAGTACGACCGGTTGGTGCTGCGCCGTTCAAAAACCATCGCAGGCCTTGCCACCGCCGAAGAGCGCGTGTTGTGGCGGCACGAGGCGACCGGCCCGATGTCCGGTTTCCTCTGGGCACCCGAACTGCACCTGTTCGATGGCCGCTGGATCATCTATTTCGCCGCCGGGCCAAGCGGCGGCGGGGAAGACGTGTTCCGCATCCGCACTTATGCCGTGGTGTGCGACGGTCCGGACCCGATGACCGGAAACTGGACGGTGCTGGGCCAGTTTCAGACCCCGTGGGACAGCTTCAACCTCGATTCCTCAATCTTCGTCCATCGCGGCACCAGCTATTTTGCTTGGGCGCAGCGCGAGCCGGGGATTGAGACAAATTCGAACCTCTATATCGCGCCGATGGCAAGCCCGCTGACTTTGGCCGCAGCGCCTGCGCGGTTGACGGTGCCCACACTCGATTGGGAAGTGCGCGGCTTCAAGGTTGCCGAAGCGCCTGCCGTGCTGGCCCGCAATGGCCGCCTGTTCATGACCTATTCCGCCAGCGCCACCGACGCGCGCTATTGCCTTGGAATGCTGACGGCGGCAGACAATGCCAACATCATGGACCCGCGCGCCTGGACCAAATCAGACCAGCCAGTGTTCGTCACCAACCGCGAAACCGGCGTCTATGGCCCGGGCCACAACAGCTTCACCGTGGACGAGCAGGGGCGTGACATGCTGGTCTATCACGGGCGCGATTATGAGCAGATCGAGGGTGACCCCCTGTTCGATCCGAACCGCCACACGCGCGTGCAGCGGCTCTATTTCAAGGCGGACGGATCGCCCGATTTCGGCGTGCCGGTTGGCAATGGCCCGCTGCCAGTGCGGTTGCTGCGCGGTGCGGGCGGCCCTGCGCTGACCCATCGTGACTCCGCGCTTTCCCTGGGCGGCGGTGCCTTGGCGCAAAGCCAGTTCCGTATGATCCCCATTGGCGAAAGCGGCCCGATTGCGCTCGCGCCAATCCTGCGCCCTGCTGATCGCGTCACCGTTATGCCCGATGGCAGCCTTACGCTTGCCGCAGCTACCGATGGACCGGCGCAGACTTTCATCCCGGTCCAAGGCGCAGGCGGCGTTCGGCTTGAGTCGGCGCTGCGGAGCGGGCATGCGATTTCGGCCAATGGCAACGCACTTGCCCCGATGGCCGATTCCCCGCTTTGGCTGGTTGATTAGTCCTACAAACGTTTGCATTTGGGCAGGCATACTGGTCCGCAGGATCGCCAAACACCCAAAAGAACCGATTTGTTCGCAAAGGACAAAAAACTGCTTGCCAGCGATAACTCCGACAAATAATTAGTCTGACAAATGCGAGGCGCGGCAAGGGGGCCGTCCTCAGCTCAGGGAGAGAGAAACATGGCTATCCGGCCAGTTGCATTCACATCCGTATCGTTGCTCGCAATGTCCGTTGCAGGCGCATTCGTGCCTTCAATCGCCCATGCGCAAAGCAACGATGCGCCACAAGCCGTGGCCGAGGCAGATCTGCCCGCCGAAGAAGACGTGATCGTCGTCAGCGGCGTGCGCGCAGCCATCAGCAAGGCGCTCGACGTGCGCCGCACATCCACCCAGATCGTCGATTCGATCGTGGCCGAAGACGTGGGCAAGCTGCCCGACAATAACGTGATCGAAGCGTTGCAGCGCGTCACGGGCATCCAGGTGACGGATCGTTCGGGCGGTGAGGCAGCAGGCATCACCATTCGCGGCCTGTCCGATCCGCTGACCACGATGAACGGCCGCAACATCTTTACCGCAGCGGGCCAGTCATTCGCGTTGCAGGATATCTCGGCCAACCTGGTCAAGAGCGTCAACGTCTACAAGACCCGCTCGGCCGACCAGATCGAGACCGGTCTTGCCGGTCAGATCGATGTGCAGACGCGCCGCCCGTTCGATTTCAACGGCTTCAGCATCGCCGGCCTTGCGCGCGGGATCTACAACCAGCAGGCTGACAGCTATAACCCCAACGTGGCTTTGCTGGTCAGCGACCGCTGGGAAACCGGCATTGGCGAAATCGGCCTGCTGGTCGACGCCAGCTACAGCCGTACCAAATACCGCAACATGAGCACCACGGCAGGCGCATTCGTGCCTTTCGCCACCGAAAATCCGCCTGCCGGATCGGGCTTCACCCCGTTGCAGCGCATCTTCTCAGGCTGGACCGCCGGGCTGGACTACGGCCTGCCGACCGCCGCCGGATCGACGCTGAACATCAACGGCACCGAAGTTCCCTACTACCTCAGCCGCGACGCGGTGTTCAGTTCCGACCTGTATGGTGAGCGTGAACGCCCATCGGTTAACGTCGCGCTGCAGTGGGCACCCAACAGCAGTTCGGTCTACACCGCCGAAGTCTATTACTCTGGCTTCCGCGGTAACACCTTCAATTCGCTGCAGTTCAGCTTCGTCGATTGGTGGGGCAACCCCGGACCGTTCGAAGTTTATGACGGCACCAACATCATCAAATCGCGCACCGTCGATGATGTCTATGGCTTCAACAGCGGCGATTTTTCCACCAACCGCACCGACAGCATGGTCTATGCGCTGAATGGCACGTGGGATCTGGGTGATCGCGGCAAGATCGTCGGCGACGTAACCTACCAGAAGAGCACCAACCAATCGACCTTTCTGGCCATGCGCACCGATCGCGTAGCCAGCCAGATCACCGCCGATTTCAATGCCGGTGGCGGCGTGCCGTCGTTCCAGTTTGATGACAACGCCTTGCTGGCCGATCCCTCGGTCTGGAACGTGGCCGAGTTTTACGACAACGCCGACAAATCGCAGGGCGATGCCATCACCGGCATGCTTGATGGCTATTACACGTGGGACGAAGGCTTCCTGCGCCAGATCAAGGCCGGTGTCCGCCTTGATCGTCGCACCGCGCAAACCTTCACCCGCGCCCGCAGCGCGAATGCCCTTGGCCGCAGCCTTTCCACTTTCCCCACCGAAGCGCTGTTCACCAACAGCGGCTTCTTCGATGGCCGTGCCAATGTGCCGACCAGCTGGGTTCTGCCAAGCGGATACTGGATCAACGACAACGTAGATGCCGTGCGCGCCGACTTCGGCCTGTCTGCATCAGACACGCTTTCGCTTGAGCGCGTGTTCGGCATCGAGGAAACGAACCTTGCCGCCTATATCACTGCCGATACCGAAGTCAGCCTGTTTGGCCGCCCGCTGCAATTCCAGGCTGGCGTGCGCTATGTCGATGTCGATACCGACGCCAAGTTCTACAACCGGCTTCAGGGCGGCGCGCTGACGCAAAGCTCGAACCGCACCTCGCGCTGGCTGCCCAGCGCCACGCTGCGCTACGAACTGACCGACAACCTGCGTGTGCGCTTCAACTATGGCGAAACGCTGCGCCGCCCGAACTTTGGCGATATCAACCCGAACTACAATCTGACCGGCGATCTCACCGGCGTCGGCTTCGGTTCGGGCAGCGCAGGCACGGCCAACCTGCGCCCCACGCAATCGAAGAACTATGACCTTGCGGTTGAATGGTATTTCGATCGTGACAGCGCCATCTTCATCACCGGTTTCCGCCGTGAAATTGATGGACTGGTGGTGCCGCTGACCGTGCGCGAATTCATCCCTGATAACGACATCACCGCCGGGGCGACCGATTTCTTTGCGATCACTCGCCCGGTCAATGCCTCCAACGGCGTGCTTGAAGGCGTGGAAGTGGGCCTCACCTACTTCCCCGATTACCTGCCCGGCCCGCTTGATGGCCTTGGCTTCAACGGCAGCGTCACGATCCTTGATTCCAAGCAGAACATCCCGCTTTCGGACAGCACCGGCAACATCACCGGCGAGACGACATCGCAGTTCTTCAGCGTCTCCACACTGTCGTACAACGCAACGCTGGCCTATGACAAAGGCCCGCTCAATGCGCGCTTGTCTTATGTCTGGCGCAAGGAATTCCTCCGCAACAACGAAGCGCGGCTCTTTGCCAACCCCATCGGCGTATGGTTCCGCCCGGAACAGAGCCTCGATTTCCAGCTGACCTGGAACGTGACGAAGGACATTGGTGTCACCTTCGATGCGGTGAACCTCACCAATTCGAAGCAGCAGAACTACTACAAGTTCGACAATGTCGGCAACCCGGACCAGTTCAACCTTGGCACCACCCTGCTGGCGCGCACATTCGCGCTTGGCGTGCGCTTCAAGTTCGACTGAACCCACCGTGCTGCGCCGTCTCTCCGGTCCCTCCCGGACGAGACGGTGCATGCGCATCAGGGTTTGGGCGGAGCAGGTTCCTTCACCGGATAGCTGACGATCAAGGCCAGCGGCGCATCGCCCTTCTGCCAGATGCCCACCACTGCGCCTTCATAGAGATAGGCGGTCATGCCCTTGCGCAACTTGGCACGCTGGCCGTCCGAGACGACCTCGCCTTCACCTTCCAGCACATAGTACACCTCATCATGCGCAATTGGATGTTCACCAATCGCAGCACCCACATCAAGCGTGCGGCGGCGGAATTCCATGCGGCGCGGCTGCGGCGCAAAATCGCTGATGCGCCAAGCGGTGCTCATGCCGATGGCTCCGTGCGGTGGCGGTTCGCGCCGCACGGTATCGGCCTCGTCGATCACGGCCATCGGCGGAGCTGCCGCCATGAGTAGCGCGAGAACCGCGCTCATTGCGCACGCATCGCAGCATCGCGGGTGGAAAGCTTCTCTTGTGCGCCCGCTTTCTGGCCCGGATACCGACCGGACTTCGGTGTCATTGTGTCAAGGTTCCAGTCCGCCTCAACAAACGGCGCATTGGTCGGCACCGGATGCGGGTAACCGCCGACCGTGCTTTCATCATCGATGATATCTCCGCGCCCTTCGGCCACGAAGAACAGCACGCGGATATCATCGGGCGCGCGGTCCCAGGGCCGTGCCCCGGCGGTTTGTAACACCGACGTTTCAACATCGCCCGAAGGCAGCACGCTGTAGCGTGAAACGTCCGTCATTGGAGCCTTGGCGGTAATCAGCTTCGCCCGCGTCTCACCATAGCGGCCAAATTGCGGCAGCGGATTGCCGTGGCGGTCCACCGCACGGTTGTCTTTGCCGTAGTATTTCAGGTCACCATCGCCGCCCAGCATCAGGAAGGGCATGCCCGGATCGGTGTCATTCCCGCCGCGCATCACGTTGCCCACGGCGGTAATCTCGCCGGTCACATAATCCTGCCCCAGCCATTCCAGATTCATCAGGTTGTAATGCACCGCGCGGTGGCCGGGATTGTAGATCACGTTGTTGATCATCGTCACCTGCGCCCCACCCTTGACCAGTGGCGCGCGCTCTACATTGTGCGCCCAGACATTGCGGTAGAACGTTATATTTGTTGCATTATCGTGGATCAGTGATCCCTTGGAATGCTCGCCCTTCGGATGGCTCGAATCGGCAAGACCCTCCGCCGCGATATTGTCGCGGAACACCACGTCATGGCTTGTGCCTGCGCGCCATTCCGCCACGGTATTGCCAGTAAAGCGCGGGCCGGATGCGGACATGTTCTCGTCCAGCGCCCACATGAAGCTGCAATGTTCCACCACCACATTGTGCGCAGCAACGCCCGAAAACGCATCGGCTTCCCAACCCGAAAGCTTGGCTTGCCCATCGGCCCCGGTCATCACGCGCAAGTGCGATAACACCACGTCATGCGTCTTCAGGTCGATCCCGCCCTTGATGATCGTGATGCCCGGCGATGGCGCGGTCTGCCCCGCCACGGTCAGGTAGGGTTCGGTAATCGAAATCGAATCCCGGCCAAGGTCAATCACCCCGCCCACTTCGAACACCACGGTGCGCGGCCCCTTGGCGGAAAGCGCCTCTGCCAGCGATCCCGGCCCGGTCTTGGCCAACGTGGTAACGCGAATGATTCGCCCGCCTGCGCCGCCCTTGGTTGGGTCAGAGGGGTGAGGCTCAGCCCATGCTGCGCCACAGGCCAGCATGCTCAAGGTGGCGGAAATGGTGGCTTTTTGCAGTAGCTTGCGCATTGTCGACTCTCCCATTGCCTTGGTTATTGACAGAGCGCCGCGACGAGGGCAATAAATAATGACACCGGTTACCGCATCGACAGCGCCGCATTGGCAAGCCTGATCGATGAGAGCCGGAACTCGTGCCGGCGCCCTGCGGGTCGCAACGTCGGCGTGTGGGAGTAGTGGTGCAACGGAAGGTTTGGCGCACATGCGTCTTCCCCTTTGACACCGGTAGCAATGGCCCTGAAAAGGGCGATGAGGGGATTAGGCATGGGTATTTCCGTTTCGCGCATTTCGCTGTTCAGGATGGCCCTGCTCGCTGGCGGCGCGCTCGCCGCAGCAAGCACGGCACAGGCGCAAGACGCCGCAGCAGAGCCGCAGATTGCAGCTGAAGACAGCGTCCCCGAAGACGCAATCGTCGTCACCGGCTTCCGCCAGTCGCTGCAGGCCGCGATCAACGTGAAGAAGAACGCGGTCGGCGCGGTCGATGCCATCGTGGCCGAAGACATCGCCAAGTTCCCCGATCAGAACCTTGCGGAATCGCTGCAGCGCATCCCCGGCATTTCGATCACGCGTGATGCCGGCGAAGGCCGCTCGATCACCGTGCGCGGCCTGTCCAGCCAATTCACCCGCGTCCGCGTCAATGGCCTCGAAACCGTTGCCACATCCACCGATGGCGCTTCGGCCAACCGTGATCGCGCGTTCGATTTCAACGTCTTCGCCTCGGAACTGTTCAGCTCCATCGTCGTCCACAAGACCGCCGAAGCCAGCCTCGATGAAGGTTCGCTGGGCGCAGTGGTCGATCTGAACACCGGCAACCCGCTGGCAGGCAAGGCCGGTTTCACCGCCGTCGCCTCGGTCGTCGGCACCTACAACGACCTGTCCGATTACGTCGGCCCGCGCCTTGCCGGGCTGGTCAGCTGGCGCAACGATGCCGGCACATTCGGCGCATCGATTTCCGCCGCCTACCAGAAGACGCAAGTGCTGGAGCTTGGCAACAACACGGTGCGCTGGTCGCAGGCCCGCTTCGATTCCGTCGATGGCACCAACTGCTTCACCACCCCCAACAGCGGCGGCAGCTATCGCCCCAGCGCTGCGTGCGACAAGGCCGCGCTCGCCTTCCACCCACGCATTCCGCGCTACGGTACGATCCAGCATGATCGCGAACGCCTTGGGCTAACGGGATCGGTGCAGTTCGCACCGACGGATTCGAGCAAGTTCTCAATCGATGGCCTTTTTTCACGTTTCAATGCTCTACGTGATGAGCAATACGGCGAAGTTTTGCTGCGCAGCAACGAGCGATCGATAAACGTGGTGAACCCCGTCTACGACGCTAACAACACAATGGTTTCGGCCACCCTCAACGATGCATGGGTGCGGACCGAGCATTACTACCGCAAGAGCAAGACCGAGTTCTATCAGGTCGGCGGTACATGGGATCAGGACGTGTCGGACAGCTTGCGCTTCACGCTGCTCGGTGGCTTCTCGAAGTCCAACGCCGACATTCCGATCGAAACCACAATGATTTTTGATGATCGCGACGCTCAGGGCTACAGCTTCGACTATACTGACATGAAGTACCCGAAGCTTACATTCGGCACGAGCGTCACGGATCCAGCCAATTTCCAGCTCGCAGAAATTCGCGACCGCCCGTCGAGCACCGAAAACCGCTTCAAGACCGTGCAGTTCCGCACCGAATGGGACGTGACTGAAGGCTTCACCATCAAAGCTGGTGCCGTGTGGCGTCGGTTCAACTTCGATGCCGAAGCCTATCAGCGCGACACTGCCGTATGCGGCAATGGCGGGCTTGATCGCGTACTGGGCACAATCACATGTTCGCCATCTTCGGCTTTTGGCGCCAGCGCTGTGTACGGTATTCCGGTTACTGCCGCGATGGGCCAGTTGCTAAACATTGGCAATGCCGGTCAGCCGGCAGGAACGACAACATCCATTCTGGTACCTAACCTTGATGCCACCACGGCCCTGACCAAGCTTTACGACCGCGCGCTGCTGCCTGATGCGGGCAACATCCGCGGCGTGCAGGAAACCACGAAGGGTGGATACCTTCAGTTCGATGGCAACGGTGAGTTGCTCGGGCTACGCTACGCGCTCAATGCCGGGATCCGCTATGTCAAGACCGAGCAGTCGTCCTATGGTTTGGTCAGCGGAGTGCAGGCAACCGTGGAGCGGGCATATGATGACTGGCTCCCTTCGGCCAATATCGCATTTTACCCGACCGAGGATCTGATTGTTCGCGCTGCCGTTGCGGAGGTCATTACCCGCCCCACCCTGGGCTCACTTACCCCTGGCGGCTCGGCTGACGGTTTCAACTTCCGTGTCACCAGCGGTAATCCCTTCCTTGAGCCGTTCCGTGCCACCAATTACGATGTTGCGGTCGAATGGTACTTCGCTCCGCAGGCGTTGATCTCCGTGGCTGGTTTTATCAAAGACGTGGCAAGCTTCACGCAGTCCTCTGCCATTTCAGAAGCTACCTTCGCCCAGACCGGCTTGCCCGTGTCGGTACTCACGCCGTCATCACCCGCCGCATTGAACCCAGCGCTGCTTTCACAGCCAATCTGGACATTGAGCACGACTGTCAACGGTACAGGCGCCAAACTGAAGGGCGTGGAAATCGCCGCGCAGATTCCGTTCAAGATATTCACCGAAGGTTTCCTTGGCAACTTCGGGATCATTGCCAATGCCACCTTTATCGACAGCAATGCCGACTACACGGTGCAAGGTCCGGCTACGGTGCCCGGCGGCGCTCTGGTGAATCTCGTTCGCTCAGCCACGCTCGCCAACGTATCGAAGCAGGCTTACAACGGCACTTTCTACTATGATGATGGTCGCTTTTCGGCACGCGTCATGGGCACCTATCGCAGCGACTACCATGAAGGCGCTAGCGGCACCGGTAACGTGCTCGAAGGCTATGGCTCGATGTTCAACCTCGATGCCTCGATGCGCTTCAAGCTGACGGACTGGGTGGAGCTTTCGGTTGAAGGCAACAACCTGCTCGACACCTATCGCTATCGCTACACCGATATCGACGCAAAGCGGAACTACGAGAACAATCACTACGGCCGCAACATCCTTGTTGGTGCGCGCTTCAAGTATTGACCCCCACTGGCCGGGCACCTCCCTCCCAATGCCCGGCCAAACCAAGATGGAGCCGCCATGACTATCGATCGCCGGTGTTTCATGGCGGCTTCGCTGGTTTCTGCGGGACTGGCAGCGCGCGCCGTGGCGCAAACTGCCGTTCCTGCCGTACCGAACGGCCCGCTGCCGCCCGGTTTGCCGCAGCCGACTGAAACCATCGACCTCTGGCCAAACGGAGCACCGGGCAAACCTGCCAAGGCGCTGGCCGAAACCGTGCAGGAACGTTCGACCGACCGCCTCGTCACCGACCGCGCGGTGTTCGGGATAACCGCCCCGCGCATGGCGGTGTTCCGGCCCGACCGGCCCAATGGCGCGGCCGTCCTGATCACACCCGGCGGCGGGTACAAGTGGGTGGTGGTGGACAAGGAAGGCTATGAAATGGCTCGCTGGCTGGCGGCGCGCGGCTTTACTGCTTTCGTCCTGTTCTATCGCCTGCCCGGCGAAGGCTGGGCGGCGGGGCCAGACGTTGCCCTGTCAGACGCGCAGCGCGCCATGCGCCTGATCCGCCACCGCGCGCGCGATTTCGCGGTGGACCCGGAGCGTGTTTCCGCGATGGGCTTTTCCGCAGGCGGCCACCTCTGCGCCGATCTCGCCACGCGCTTTGCCACGAAGACTTACACGCCCGTCGATGCGGCAGACGCGCTTTCGGCCAAACCCCACTCTGCCGCGCCGATCTACCCGGTGGTGTCGATGAGTGCGCCGGATGCACACGCCGGTTCGCGCGAATTGCTGGTCGGCAAAACCGCTCCGCCCGCGCTGGAAGCCGCGCATTCCCCGCACCGCACTGTGCCAAAGGACGCTCCGCCGTTTTTCCTCCTCCATGCCGAGGATGACGACGCCGTGCCCGTCAACAACACCCTGTTGCTGCGCGCCGCGCTGAAGGAACAAGCCATCCGCACCGAAACGCACCTGTTCGAATATGGCGGCCACGGCTTCGGCCTGCGCAAGGCCATTGGCAAGCCGGTGGAAGCATGGCCAGAACTCTGGCGCGCATGGGCGCGCACCACGGGGCTGGCACTGTGAGAAGTAACCGCCGCGATGCGATAAAGGGCACGGCATTGGCCACGCTTGGCCTTGCCACCCCCTTCCCCGCCAGCGGCGCACCCGCCGCCGCGCCCCTCCCAGAGTTCCGCCGGGGCTTCGACAACCAGCGCATTGCCGATCTAGGCGATGGCACATTCCGCAACCCGGTGCTGTCAGGCGACCGGCCCGATCCCGCAATCCTCAAGGATGGCGAGGACTACTACCTCACCTTCTCCAGCTTCGAGAGCTACCCCGGCCTGTTGATCTGGCATTCGCGCGATCTGGTGAACTGGCAACCGCGCAAACCCGCGTTGCACAGGAACATCGGCTCGGTCTGGGCGGTCAGCCTCGAAAAGCACAATGGCCGCTACTTCCTCTACATCCCGGTCAAGGCGTCGCCCCGAAACGACATCTTCGTGATCTGGGCCGACCATATCGACGGCCCGTGGAGCGATCCGGTCCCGCTCGGCCTGCACGCCCATATCGACCCGTGCCATGCCGTGGGCGAAGACGGTTCGCGCTGGCTGTTCCTTTCCGGCGGAGATCGCGTGCGCCTGTCAGACGACGGCATGAATGTCACCGGGCCGGTCGAACACGTCTATGATCCGTGGCGCTACCCCGATGAATGGGACGTCGAAGGCTTCTCGCCCGAAGGCCCCAAGATCCACCGCGTGGGCCAATGGTTCTATATGATCACCGCCGTCGGCGGCACAGCAGGCCCGCCCACCGGCCACATGGTCATCGCCGCGCGGTCAAAATCGATCCACGGCCCGTGGGAACAGCACCCCGGCAACCCGCTGGTGCGCACGACCGACATTCGCGAGGCTTGGTGGTCGCGCGGCCACGCCAGCCTTGTTCAGGCGCCCGACGGTTCGTGGTGGAGCCTCTACCACGGCTTTGAAAACGGCTACTGGACGCTGGGCCGCCAGTGCCTGCTCGATCCCGTGGAATGGCCAAAGGACGGAACAGCCGATGGCTGGTTCCGCATGACCGGCGGCGATCTGGCCGCGCCCCTGCCCAAGCCAAACGGCGGCGCAGCCTTCCCCCACGGCATGCCGCTGTCCGACGATTTCGCCACGCTGCAACTCGGCACCAAATGGTCGTTCTTCCGCCCCGCACCCGATGAGGCGAACCGCGTGCGCGTGGCAGGCAACACCCTGTTCTTCAAAGGCAAAGGCCTCGCCCCCTCCACCGGCTCGCCGCTCCTGCTGATTGCGGGCGACACGTCCTACCAGTTCGAATGCGACATCGATCTGGCCCCCGGCGCCACCGCCGGCGTGGTGCTATTCTATGACGACAAGCTCTATGCCGGCCTCGGCTTCGACAAGGACCGCTTCGTCACCCATCAGTACGGCATGGAACGCGGCCGTCCCGCCAATCCGCACGGTTCCGCCATGCGCATCCGTGTGGTCAATCGCCGCCACATTATCAGCTATTACACCTCCGGCGACGGCGGGAAAACATGGGCGAAGTTTGATCGCGGCATGGAAGTGTCGGGCTATCACCACAACGTGCGCGGCGGCTTCCTGATGCTTCGCCCGGGCCTCTACGCTGCTGGCCCGGGCGAAACCAAATTCCGCAACTTCAAATTCACCGCACTGGAAGACTAATGCCCCGCAATCTGGACTTACACCCCGACCGGTTGCTCCCGGTCGAACCCTCGGTGCGTGCGCTGGCACGGGAGCTTTATGCTTCGGTCAAAGGCCTGCCGATCATCAGCCCGCACGGCCACACCGATCCGCGCTGGTTTGCGGGCAACGAGACGTTCGGCAACGCCACGGACCTGTTGCTGGTGCCCGATCACTACGTCTTCCGCATGCTCTATTCGCAGGGCGTGGCGATGGAAGACCTTGGCGTGCGCAACAAGACCGTCGATCCGCGCGCGGCGTGGCGCTTGTTCGCCGAACGCTACTGGCTGTTCCGGGGCACGCCTTCGCGCATGTGGCTCGATTGGGTGTTCGCCGAGGCGTTTGGCATGGGCGTGCAGCTTTGTGCGGAGACGTCAGACCTCTATTTCGACACGATCACCGAGATGCTGGCCACCGACAACTTCCGCCCGCGCGCGCTGTTTGATCGATACAATCTGGAAGTGCTGGCCACCACCGAAAGCCCCATCGATACGCTGGAGCACCACGTGGCGATCCGAGCGGAAAACGGGAAAGCGGCAGGCTGGAAGGGCCGCGTCATCACCGCCTACCGCCCCGATCCGGTGGTGGACCCGGAGTTTGAAGGCTTCCGTGCGAACCTCGACACGCTGACCGAGCTGACCGGCGAGGATTGCCTGACGTGGCGCGGATACCTCGCCGCGCACCGCACCCGCCGCGCGTTCTTCAAAAGCATGGGCGCGACCAGCACCGACCACGGCCACCCCACTGCCGCCACCGCCAACCTCTCGCCTGCTGAAGCCGAAGCGCTGTTTGGCCGCGTCGTCTCAGGCGGTTGCTCTGCCGCCGACGCCGAACTGTTCCGCGCCCAGATGCTGACCGAGATGGCGGGCATGAGCATCGACGATGGCCTCGTCATGCAGATCCACCCCGGATCGTTCCGCAACCACAACGCCGCCGTCTTCGAACGCTTCGGCCGAGACAAGGGCGCAGACATCCCCACCCGCACCGATTTTGTCCACGCGCTCAAGCCGCTGCTCGACCGTTACGGCAACGAGCGCAACCTCTCGATCATCCTGTTCACGCTGGATGAAAGCGCCTACGCCCGCGAACTCGCCCCGCTCGCAGGGCACTACCCCTGCCTCAAGCTCGGCCCGGCATGGTGGTTCCATGACAGCCCCGAGGGCATGAAGCGCTTCCGCCACATGACCACCGAGACGGCGGGCTTCTACAACACCGTCGGCTTCAACGACGA
>NZ_JAUYRV010000029.1 GCF_030696665.1 Novosphingobium sp. | reverse complement strand
CTTATGGATAGCGCTTCATCCGGCCTGATGCCCCCCTGCGTCGCGCCAAAGCATACCGTTCAATGGTGCGTCAGGCACGGCGCAGACTGTCCAGATAACACCACCAGTTCCTCACCGCCATAACGGCACACTACGTCGGTGGGGCGCAAGGCTCCGACAATCTGCGCGGCAACATCACGCAGCACGGCATCGCCTTTGGCATGGCCATGTTCGTCGTTGAGTTTCTTGAAATTGTCGAGATCGAGCATGACCACTGCCGTGCTGGCCCCGGTGCGCGAGCCGAGCGAGACGAAGCGCTCCAGCGCGTCTTCCATGTAGCGGCGGTTATACAACCCGGTCAGCGGATCGCGCAGCGATTGGGTGCGCAACTTTTCCCGCAGAGAGATGTTGGATAGCGCCAGCGACATCGAATCCGCCAGCGCGCGGCCAAGGCGGCGCATATCCATCAGCCGGTCGAATGCGCCATCAATTTCGGGGTGTGTGATGATCAGCAAGCCGTGAAGTTGTCCGCAGGCCATCATCGGCAGTTCAACGCTGGCGATGTTCGATCCGTGGTGCGCGCAACACAGCGTGGCATCGCCCGGCGCATTGATGTGCGGCTTGCCGCGCTTCAAGGCCCAGCAGTTCGATGGCGAAAGCGTCTCGGGCGCATCGAAACCTTCGGGCATATCCCACGCGCGAGCCAGATCGAGCCGGTCGCGCGAATTGTTGAACACCAGCAGCGCCGCGCCATAGCCCGGCAGCAGGCGGCGCGCTGTGGCCATCAGCACTGCGCCCGCGTCTTCATAAGTCTCCGCAGCCTGGAGCATGTCGGTCATCGCAAACAGTTCCTGAATCTGCTCGCGCGAATCGCGGGTCTGGCGGAACTGCTGCTGCTGGCGCTGGCGGATAGACATGGCCACGCGGCGCAGGAGCATTTGCAAGGCGAATACGCCGATCAGGCCAAAGACAGCGATTGCCGCCAGTTGATCGTGCAGCCGATCATGAACGAACAGCGTCATCAACACCGCAATGAGGACAACGGCCTGCGCGACCATCGCGCCGAGGTGGGTGCGGTCGAGCAGGCGATCATCGTTCAGCAGCCTGCGCTGCTCAGGTGATGGCACTGTTGCCATGCGAATCTTTCTCCCCGGGGTCACATACTTTTGGCCTGTGGACCGGGCAGATTGGGTTAAGCCCGACGGCAGTAGAATGCCGTCTGGCAGGGACATCTGAAATTAAGGTTAAATATCGCTGCTTTTCAGCGGCTTCCGAATAAGGCTGAGCCAACGCGGACGTGGGTTGCACCCAGTTGCACGGCAACTTCCAGATCGTCGCTCATCCCCATCGACAGGCAGGGCAGGCCGTGATCGTCGGCCAACTTGTCAAGCAGGGCAAAGAACGGGGCGGATTCGATGTCGGCAGGCGGTACGCACATCAGGCCGATGACTTCGATTCCGGCGTTGCGCGCTTGGTCAAGCAGCGCGGGCAGATCGGCAACGGCGCAACCGCCTTTCTGCTCCTCTGCACCGATGTTGACCTGAATGAAGCAGGGCAGCTTGCGGCCCAGCTTGTCCTGCGCCTTGCCCAGTGCTGTGACCAGGCTGGCACGATCAAGCGAATGGATGCAATCGAACAGCGCCACCGCGTCTTCGGCCTTGTTCGATTGCAACTGACCCACGAGATGCAGCGACAGATCGGGATGTGCGGCGCGGATTTCGGGCCATTTGTCCTGCGTCTCCTGCACACGGTTCTCGCCGAACACGCGCTGACCCTCGGCAATCAGGCCAAGAATCGCCTCGGTGGGTTTGGTCTTGGAAATGGCGATCAGCGTCACATCGTCGGCCTTGCGGCCAGCGATCCGCGCGGCCTGCGCGATGCGTGTGCGAACATTGTCGAGCGGTGATGAAGGGACTGCCTGTTCCATGCGGCGGTGCTATAGCGCGGGGATGGGAAAGCGCCAGAGGCCGGAAAGGCAACAAGTGCCGCGATGCGTGCTGCTGACCGATGCCCGCAACGATGCCGGGCTGGCGCGCGCGATCCGCCGCTTGCCACGTGGGAGTGCGCTGGTGTTCAGGCACTATCATCTGTCAGGTCCAGCGCGGCGGCGCAGGTTTGAATGCCTGCGCAAGCTGGCGCGCGGGTGCGGCGTTCTGGTCATCGGTGCACGCGTTCCGGAAAGTTGGCACGTTGACGGCGTTTATGGCGCGGCTGGCGAAGTCGCAGGCAAGCCCGGCCTGAGGTTGGCAACCGCACATTCGCTGCGCGAGATTGGCATGGCGGCGCGGGCTGGCGCGGATGCGGTGCTGCTCTCCCCGGTCTTTGCCACCCGCTCGCATCCGGGTGCCAGTGCGCTGGGGCCGGTGCGCTTTCTGATGCTGGCGCGGCTGTCCCCTCTCCCGGTGATTGCGCTGGGCGGGATGACGCAGGCGCGTGCGGCGCAGCTTGCGGTGGCGGGATGGGCGGCGATTGATGGCTTGGTATAGCGCGTCAAAGCGCTGATTCACCGCATTTCCTGTCGGGATTCTTGACGGTGAGTCCCCATCGGGCGCATGATGGCATGATCAAGGGCAGGGATACGCGAAGACATGGCAAGCCGGGCAGGACAATCCGCACGCACGAGCGGCGCTGACTGGCGCGCCGTGCTGCGTCGTTCCGTGCGCCGCAGTGTCGAACTGATCGGCGGGGCCGTGCTGGCGGGCGCGATGCTGTTCCTTGCGCTCGCGCTGGTTAGCTACACCCAGACCGACCCTTCGGGCAGCACCGCATCGGGCAGTCCGGTGGAGAACTGGATGGGGTTGGCAGGCGCATACGCGGCAGAGCGGGTTCTGCTGTTCTTCGGCTTGCCCGGTGCCCTGTTGCTGCCGCTGCTGTGGGTCTTTGCCCGGCGGCTGTGGGAAGCTGAGAGCGACCTGATCGATCTTGACGAGGATGAAGAGCGTGCGCCCGAACCGCGCTGGTGGCGGCCAACGCTGCTGCTGTTCGTGGCGATGGCATTGCTGGGCGTTGCACTGTCGCTGTGGGGCGCGGGTTCGACAAGCCGCTTACCGGCGGGGCCGGGCGGGCTTTCCGGACTGTTGGGGGCAGCGGGGATCACGGCGCTGGCCGATCTGGTCCCGCAAGTGTCGCGAGGCTGGTTCACCGTACCGGTGGGGCTGGCGGCGCTCGCAGGCGGCATGGCGATTGCAAGCCGGATCTTTGCGTTTGACTGGGGGCGGATGCTTTCGCTCCCGCCGTTTCTGCACCGCGCGCCAAAAGCGGCAAGGCTGATGGATGAGGACAAGGCGCCAGCGCCTGCGCCCAAGCGTGAACGGCGTGAAAAGGAAGCCCGCGCGGCGGCAGAGGAAATCGACGTCGACGATGCGCTGGCGCAGCGCAAGCCCACCGAGATCAGCGATTCCACGCGTGCCCCGGTGCTGGCAGCTGCCATGCCAAAGGTGCGGCAAGGTGATCTGTTCGACAAGTTCGAGCTGCCCTCGATCGAACTGCTGGTCGAAGCGCCCGCCGGGGCGACGCAGAAGGTCGACAAGCTGGCGCTGGAACGCAATGCCCGTCTGCTCGAAAACGTGCTCGACGATTTCAACGTAAAGGGCGAGATTACGGCGGTGCGCACCGGCCCGGTCGTCACGATGTACGAACTGGAACCCGCGCCCGGCATCAAGGCCAGCCGCGTTATCGGCCTGGCTGATGACATTGCCCGCAACATGAGCGCGATTTCCGCGCGCGTCTCGGCCATTCCGGGGCGCACCGTCATGGGCATCGAATTGCCCAACGCGATCCGCGACATGGTCAGCTTCCGCGAACTGATCGCCTGCGAGAAATTCGCCAATTCCAAGGCCCTGCTGCCGATCATCCTTGGCAAGGACATCGCGGGCGAACCCATCGTGGCCGACCTTGCCACCATGCCGCACCTGCTGGTCGCGGGCACCACCGGTTCGGGCAAATCGGTGGGGTTGAACTGCATCCTGCTGTCACTCCTGTACCGTCTGACGCCCGCCCAGTGCCGCCTGATCCTCGTCGATCCCAAAGTGCTGGAACTGAAGTCCTATGACGACATCCCGCACCTGCTCTCGCCCGTGGTCACCGAACCGGCCAAGGCGGTGCGCGCGCTGAAGTGGGCGGTGGAGGAAATGGAGCGGCGCTATCGGCAGATGTCGTCCATCGCCGTGCGGAATATCTCCGGCTTCAACGACAAGGTTCGCGCCGCGCAAGCCAAGGGCAAGCCACTGGGCCGCCGCATCCAGGTGGGCTTTGATCCGGATTCTGGTGAGGAGCTGTTTGAGGAGCAGCAGCTTGATTATGAAGTACTACCGCAGATCGTGGTGATCGTTGACGAGCTGGCCGACCTCATGGTGACGGTGGGCAAGGAAATTGAAGTTCTGATTCAAAGGCTTGCGCAAAAAAGTCGTGCGGCGGGCATCCATCTGATCATGGCCACGCAGCGCCCTTCGGTTGATGTCATCACCGGCGTGATCAAGGCCAACCTGCCGACGCGCATTTCGTTCGCGGTGACCAGCCGCATCGACAGCCGCACGATCCTTGGTGAGCAGGGGGCAGAGCAGCTGCTGGGCAAGGGTGACATGCTGTACAAGCCCAACAACGACCCGTTGAAGCGCGTCCACGGACCGTTTGTGAGCGACGAAGAAGTTGAAAAGGTGGCCGATCACTGGCGCGGCCAGGGCAGCCCCGATTACGTTGATTCGGTGACCGAAGAACCGGAGGACGGCGGCTTTGGCTTCGACGATATCGATAGTGCTTCGGACAATCCCGAAGATCGCAAATACCGTCAGGTGTGCCAGTTGGTGTTCGAAAGCCAGAAGGCGAGCGCAAGCTGGATTCAGCGCCAGATGGGCGTGGGATACAACACAGCGTCAAAGTGGATCGAACGGATGGAAACGGATGGCCTGGTGGGGCCTGCCAACCATGTGGGGCGGCGCGAGATCTATCGCGACAAGGATGGTAACGTTCTCTGACTGTCGATCCTGAACTGAAAGCGGATCTTATACTGCAATCCGCGTTGTTCTTCTTGGCTTTTGTTGGTCGCATTAACCGGGTTCTAAACTTGCTGCGGTAGACCAGCAGTATGATCCGTGGACTGGGACATTTTCTGGCGTTCGTTCTGCTGTGGACGCTCGGCTGTGCGGCTGCAACGGCGCAGGCAGGCCCGGTGCCCGTTGCACGCGTGTGCCATGCCGAAGCGGAAATGCGCGAGGCGTGGCAGGATGTTGCAGCGCAGGCCGGGCGCTGGCGCTGCGATGGCCTCGGCTGGACGCTGGCCACGCAGTCCGTGCTGATTCGCTTCGACCTGCCGGATACCTCGGACCGCCTGCTACCGCAGAGCCTGATCACCCATACCGGCAATTTCGAGCGGATCGACGTGGGCGTGATCGACCGGCAAGGCCGCGCGCGCTGGGCCTCGCATTGGCCGGGCGACGTGCGCCATCTGGCCACCGGCCCCTACATGGCCATCCCGGTCCCCGGCGTCACCGCCGAAACGGCGCAGATCGCCGTGCGGGTGGTACGGCCCTGGGGCAAGACGAGCCTGAGCGAGATGCGGCTCGATCCCCTTGCCGAAGGCGGCGGTTGGCCGTTGAAGCTGATCGTGGCGATGGCGGCGATCTGCGGGATGCTGCTGGTGCCGCTGCTGATCAACACCGCATTCTATTCCGTCCTGCCAGAACGCTATGTGATCTGGCATCTGGTGATGGTGTCGGCAATGTTGTTGCAGGCGGCCTTCGCCACGGGGTTTGCCCATCTGCTGTTCCAGCCGGAAATGGAATGGGAATGGCAGGCCTCGAACATCGCCTTTTCCACGATGGCCGGGGCAGGACTGCTGTTTGCAATCCACTTCATCGAGGGGGACCGGCTTGACCCGCGACTGCGCAAGCTGGCGGCCCGGCTGGCTCCGCTGATGTGGCTGGTGGGTGTGCTGGCCAGCATTCCGCTGGAAGCGGTGCGGCCCTGTTCATCGCTGGCCATGCATCTGTCGGTGGGTGTGGCGATTGTGATGCTGGTTGTGGCGATGACCGACGCGCATCATCGGGGCAGCCGGGCAGTTCGCTTTCTGATCATCGGGTGGACGCCGCTCATGGCGATCGGCGCATGGCGCATCCTGGCCCATTTCGTGCCGACGTTGCACCCGACCGAGGCGATCCTGCCCTATCAACTGTCGCTGGCGTTCGAAGTGCTGGTGACCGCGCTGGGCATCGTCAGCCGTTTTGTCGAAGTGCGGCAGGAACGTGACGAGGCCACCGCCCGCGCGCTGGAACTGGAAGGCGTGGCAGACCGCGATCCGCTGACGGGACTGCGTAACCGCCGCACGATTGAGGTGCGCTTCGACGAGCTGTTCCGGCGCGGTTTCCGCACAATGGCCGTGCTGGACCTCGATCACTTCAAGGTGGTCAACGACACCCACGGCCACGCCACGGGAGACATGGTGTTGTGCGCCGTCGCCCATGCGCTGGCCGATGACCGCGATACACGCGCGATCCGCATGGGGGGCGAGGAGTTTCTGCTGTTGCTGCGTGGGCATGATACCGCCGCGCGGGCCGAACGCTGCCGCCGGGCGATCAGCGCGCGAATTACCACCGAAGTGCCGGGGTTGGAACGGATTGTCACCGCCAGCATGGGCCTGGTCGAGCACGATACGCGCGGCAATCTGCAGATCGACTTTGCCTCGCTTTACGCCCGGTGCGACCAGTTGCTTTATGAAGCCAAGCGGCTGGGCCGCAACCGCACGATGCGCGAGAAAGTGACCGGCTTCCAGTCTGCGCTGGCAGAGGCGGTTTAAGGCACCCCGCGCAAAATCGGACTGACGCTTCCCAAAACCCGCTCATGCTGAGCTTGTCGAAGCATGTTGTTGCAGCGTTACGCGGGCACCCTTTGACAGGCTCAGGGTGAGCGGGGGAGTGGTGGAGAGTTCGGCCTTGGCGCTCTACGGCAAGAACGGCGCGGCGACTTCCTTTGGCACGCGCAGGATGCGGCCTGATGCGCGGTCGATGATCGCCCACGTGGTCTTTGCGCTGACGATGACTTTGTCCGCCGCATTGCGAAAATCGACACGCCGATCAAACCGCGCACCGGTGGGTGGTTCGGGGATGAAGGTTTCGGCGGTGACGCTTTCGCCTGCAGAAATGTTGCCGCGATAATCGATCTCGTGCCGCGTCACGACCCAGACGTAAGTCGCCTGATGTTCAGGGCTTGCCACTGCCGCCCAGTGCGCCGTGGCAATGTCCTGAATCCAGTTCACCCAGATCGCGTTGTTGACGTGGCCAAGTTCGTCGATGTGTTCCGGCCCGGCAGTGAAGGTGAGGGTGTGGCGGTTGCTCAAGCAGGCACCCCCAATTGCCACAGGATAAAGGCGAATTCTTCTGCCGTTTCCTTCAAACTTTCGAACCGCCCCGATTTGCCGCCGTGTCCTGCGCCCATATTGGTCTTGAGGATCAGTTCGTTGGTGTCAGTCTTCGCTTCGCGCAGGCGGGCGACCCATTTGGCGGGTTCCCAGTAGGTCACGCGCGGGTCGTTAAGCCCTGCGGTGACCATCAGCGGCGGATAGGCTTGGCGAGCGACCTGATCGTAGGGTGAGTACGACTGGATCAGTTCGAACGCTGCCTTGTCCTCGATCGGGTTGCCCCATTCGGGCCATTCGCCCGGCGTGAGCGGCAGATCCTCGTCCAGCATCGTGTTCAGCACATCGACGAATGGCACGTGCGCTACTACCGCGCCCCACAGGTCCGGGTCGGAATTGATCACTGCGCCCATCAGTTCGCCGCCTGCCGATCCGCCCGAAATGCTGATCCTGCCTGCCTGCGTAAAGCCGCGCTCGATCAGGCCTTTGGCCACATCGACGAAATCGTTGAACGTGTTGGTGCGCGCTTCCAGCTTGCCCGCCTTGTACCAAGCGCGGCCCAAGTCATCGCCGCCCCTGATATGCGCGATGGCATAGGCAAAGCCGCGATCCACAAGGCTGAGGCGGGTGGTAGAGAAGCCCGGCCCGATGGCGATGCCATAAGCGCCGTAACCATAGAGGTGCAGCGGGCCGCTCGCCGCGCGATCCTTGCGCCACACCACGCTGACCGGCACCATCGTGCCGTCACGCGCGGCAATCTCAAGCCGTGTGGTTTCGTAAAGCGATGCGTCGTAGCCGCTGGGAATTTCCTGCACTTTCAGCAGCGTCAGGTTCTGCGTTGCCACATCGTAATCATAGACCGAGGCCGGGCTGACCATCGATTCGTAGCCGACGCGCAGCACGCTCATATCCCATTCGGGATTGTCGCCCAGTGATGCTTCGTAGCTGGCTTCGGGGAAGGCGATGGGCTGCACCCGCGCGGGATCGTCATAGTAACGCAGTTCGATCCGGTCCAAACCGCGCACCCGGCCTTCGACCACGTAGAAATCGCGGAACAGGTCAAACCCGGTCAGGTAGAAATCGTCCGTGCCTTCGATCAGCGTGGTCCATTCGCCGGGGTTGGCGAGCGGCGCTGTGGCGAGGCGGAAGTTTTCATGCGTGTCGTTGGCGTGGATATAAAGCACATCGTCACGCACATCGACGTCATACTCCACGCCCTTTTGCCGAGGCTTGACCAGCAGCGGTGGATTGAGCGGGTCGTTGGCAGGGACAAGCCGGACTTCGCCTGTCTCATGATCGCCGGTGGCAATGATCAGCCACTGCTCGTTGGCGGAGAGCGACGCACCGACACGAAAGCCCTCGTCATCCTCGTGATAGAGTTCAACGTCGT
The DNA here is from genome assembly GCF_030696665.1 of Novosphingobium sp. Taxonomy (GTDB): domain Bacteria; phylum Pseudomonadota; class Alphaproteobacteria; order Sphingomonadales; family Sphingomonadaceae; genus Novosphingobium. Next base: position 23,237 of record NZ_JAUYRV010000029.1, on the reverse strand, counting down.
TTTCCAGCGGCTGGCCGATCCAGTGCAGGCGCGCGTTGTCTGTCCGCCAGTTTTCGTTGGCGAGGCTGTAGACAAGGCCGGTGTCGTTCTTCACCCAGATCAGGCCGGACAGCGTGCCGGGGATCTCGTCAGGCAGGATTTCGCCCGTGGCGATGACCTTGATCCGCGCGGTGAAGCGTTCCGAGCCATTGTCATCCACCGACCACGCCAGCTTCGTGCCATCGGCCGAGACCGAGATGGCGCCAAGCCGGAAGTAGTCCTTGCCCTCTGCCAGTGCCACTTCATCGAGGATCAGCTCGTCCGCGCTGCCATCGTCGGGCGCGCCGACTGGCCTGCGCCACCACTTCTTGTATTCTGCGCCGTCTTCGAATTCGATCCAGTACAGCCAGTTGCCATCCTTCTGCGGGACCGACTTGTCAGCCTCCTTGATGCGGGCGCGCATTTCCTTGAACAGCGCGTCGATCACTGGTTGGCGTTCGTCCATCCGGCTTTTGAACCATGCGTTTTCGGCTTCGAGATGGGCCAGCACGGCCTTGTCGGTCACTTCAGGATAGCCGGGATCGCGCAGCCATGCGTAATCGTCGGTTACGGTCAGGCCGTGGTGCGAAAAGCTGTGGGGGTGCTTGGCGGCGACAGGAGGTGTGGCAATGCTCATCCCTCGCATCTATGTTGCTTGCATGATGCCCGCAAGGCGGGCCGCGATCATTCAGGACCAAGACCATGCTGATGCAGACACATGAAGCCCGCCTTTCCGCCTTGCGCAAGCAATTGGCGAAGGATGGGCTGGACGGGTTCGTCATCCCGATTTCCGACGAACATATGAGCGAATATGTCGGTGCCTATGCCCAGCGGCTGGAATGGCTGACCGGCTTTGGCGGGTCGGCGGGCACGGCGGTGGTGCTGGCCGACAAGGCGGCAATCTTCGTCGATGGGCGCTATACGCTGCAAGTGCGCGATCAGGTGGATGGTGCGCTGTGGTCTTATGAATCGGTTCCGCAGACGAGTGTAGCGGCGTGGTTGGCTGAGCATGCGCCAGAGGGGGCGAAGATCGGGTATGATGCCTGGCTGCATGCCAAGGGCTGGGCCGATGGCGTGGCACAGGCGCTTGATGCGCGCGGGGGCGTGCTTTCGCCGGTGGTGGCGAATCCGGTGGACACGGTGTGGCAGGATCAGCCTGCGCCTTCGCTGGCCCCGGCGGTGCCCCATGCCGATGAGCATGCGGGCAAGTCTGCGCATGAAAAGCGCGCCGAAGTGGCCGAATGGCTGGCTGCGCGCGGACTGGATGCAGCGGTGGTTTCGGCGCTCGATTCGGTGGCGTGGCTGCTCAACATTCGCGGGGCGGACGTGGACCGCACCCCTGTGGCGCTGTCGTTCGTGATTGCCCATGCGGATGGCACGGCGGACCTGTTCATTGCGCCCGAAAAGGTGACGCCGGAACTGACCGCGCATCTTGGGAACGCAGTGCGCGTTCAGCCGCGTGAGGCTTTCGTGCCTGCGCTGGAGGCCCTGAAGGGCCGCAAGGTGGCGGTCGATCCGGAACGCGCAGTGGCGGCGATCTTCCACGCGCTTGAAAGGGCAGGGGCAAAAATCGTGGCGGTGACCGATCCGGTGGTCCTGCCCAAGGCGATCAAGAACCCGGTCGAGCAGGCCGGGCACCGCGCCGCGCAGGCACGCGACGGGGCGGCCATCGCGCGCTTCCTGCGCTGGGTGGAAGTGGAAGCGCCGAAGGGCAGCGTGACCGAACTGGCGGCGGCGGATCGCTTGCAGGCTTTCCGCGCCGAGACCGGGCTGCTGCGCGATCTGTCGTTCGACACGATCTCCGGCGCGGGGCCGAACGGCGCGGTGGTGCATTACCGCGTGAGCGAGGAGACGAGCCGGACGCTTGAGCGCAACAGCGTCTATCTGGTCGATTCGGGCGGGCAGTATCTCGATGGTACGACTGACATCACCCGCACCGTCTGGGTTGGGCCGGATGCACCGCCACCCGAGGTGAAGGATCGCTTCACGCGCGTGCTCAAGGGCCACATCGCATTGGCCCGCGCGGTGTTTCCCAAGGGCACGGCTGGAAGCCAATTGGACAGCTTTGCCCGCCAGTTCCTGTGGGCGGCGGGGTTGGATTATGCCCACGGCACCGGCCACGGCGTGGGCAGCTTCCTTGCCGTGCATGAAGGGCCGCAGCGCATTGCCAAGGCGGCAGGCGGACAGGCGGGCACCGGGCAGGAATTGATGCCCGGCATGATCCTTTCGAACGAGCCGGGATACTACAAGACTGGTGAATACGGCATCCGCATCGAAAATCTGGTGCTGGTCGAGCGGCGAGAGATCGCTGGCGCTGAAGGCGAATTCTGCGGGTTCGAGACGCTCACCTTCGCCCCCATTGCGCGCGATCTGGTGGACGTGTCGCTGCTTTCGAGTGAGGAGCTGGGCTGGCTCAACGCCTATCATGCGCAGGTGCGCAGCGTCCTTGCGCCACAGCTGGCAGGCGCGGAGCTGGCGTGGCTGGAAGCGGCTTGCGCCTCCTTGTGACCGCACTTTTGTTCATGTAATGTTCTGTTTCCCGGCGATTCGGGTTGAAGGAGGAATGCCATGATCGGATATGTAACGGTCGGAACCAACGACATGGAGCGCGGCGCGAAGTTCTATGATGCGATTGCCGCTGAATTGGGCGTGGCGCGGATGATGGAATGGGACGGTGCGATTGCGTGGGGCGCGCCGGGCGGCGGTGCCGGCATCGGCCTGACCAAGCCTTTCGATGGCAACGCGGCAACCGTGGGCAACGGCGTGATGGTGGCGCTTGAAGCCAAGGACAAGGATCAGGTGGATCGGCTGCACGCCATTGCGCTGGCCAATGGCGGCACTTGCGAAGGGCCTCCGGGGCCGCGCGGAGATACATTCTACGCTGCCTATTTCCGCGATCCCGATGGCAACAAGCTCAACGCTTTCCTGATGGGATAGGCCATGCGCTTGCGCCGTGATGAACGGTGCCCCCCATGCGCGACAAATTGCGACAATAAACCCCGTGCTCCGGCATAGTCGCGCGACAAGCTGCGCCTAGATAGGTGTCACAGAAACTGCGGCCGTCCGCTCTCAGTCCCCTGAGCAAGGCCTCCCTCCCCCTCTCCTTGCTAGCGAGTGGCCGCAGTTTCTGACCCCTTATGTTGCTCAAGGAGCACCGCGATGAAAAAATTCCAGATAGCTGCCGCTGCCGCCGTAATGGCGACCGCCTCGGTCGCGCTCTATTCCGCCTCGCCAGTCATGGCTCAAAACACCGGGGCCCAGAAGATGGACGCCGATGGCGACAAGACCGTCACCTGGGCCGAGATGAAGACCAAGGCCGACGCAATGTGGGTCAAGCTTGACCTTAACAAGGACGGCAAACTCGACAGCGGCGACCGTGCGGCCAAGATGGGCGTGATGTTCGACAAGATCGATACCGACAAGAACGGCTCGGTCAGCCGCGCCGAATTCATGGCGCATCACACCGCGATGAAGGCTCCCCCGGCTGGCGCGAATGCCGCCGAAGGCAAGCGCGAAGGCTGGAAAGGCCGTGGCAAGGGCCGCATGGGCCATCACGGCATGATGGGCGGTGCCATGCAGATGGCCAAGATGGCCGATACCAACAAGGACGGCGCAGTCTCGCGCGCTGAATTCGATGCCGGTGTGAAAATGCACTTCGACATGGCCGATGCGAACAAGGACGGCAAGATCACGCCGGACGAACGCCGCGCTGCGATGAAGAGCATGATGGGCAAGATGCGTGGTCCGATGGGCGGTAAAGGCCCGATGGGCGATGGACCGCCTCCCCCGCCTCCTGCTAACTGAGCGTCATGAACGAAGCGCCGATCCGCATTCTCCTGGTCGATGACGAACCGGCCCTGCGCGAACCCCTGGCGGACTATCTTGTCCGGCAGGGGTTTGTCGTGACGCAGGCCGGCACAGCCGCCGAGGCCCGCAGTCGGCTGAACGAGGCCGGGTGCGATCTCGTGCTGCTCGACATCATGATGCCGGGTGAGGACGGGCTTTCGTTCTGCCGCCATCTGGTGGAGGCAAAGCGGCTGCCGGTCATTTTCATCACCGCCAAGGGCGAATCCACCGACCGTATCGTCGGGCTGGAAATCGGCGCAGACGATTATGTGGTGAAGCCGTTCGACCCGCGCGAACTGGTGGCGCGCATCCGTTCGGTCTTGCGCCGCGCAACCAAGCAGTCGAGCGAAGTGTCCGACGCGGTAATCTATGAGTTCGAAGGCTGGCGGCTCGATCCGCTCAAGCGCCGGTTGCTTGACCGTGAAGGCGCGGTTGTGGCCATCTCCTCGGCGGAATTCCGCCTGCTGCTGGCGTTCCTCGATCACCCCCGGCAAGTGCTGGATCGTGACCGTCTGCTCGACATGGTACAGGGCCGCGAGGCACACCTGTTTGATCGCGCGGTAGACAACCAGATTTCACGTCTGCGCCGAAAGGTTGAGGTCGACAGCCGCAATCCGCAACTGATCCAGACCGTGTGGGGCGGCGGCTACATGCTCGCCACCGAAGTGCGCAAACGCCCTGCTACTGATGCGGAAAGCTGATCGGCATGGGGGGTATTCGCCTTTGGCCGCGCAGCCTGCAAGGGCAGGTTCTGCTGGCGATCGCGCTGGCACTGCTGGTGGCGCAGGCTATTTCGGCCACGCTGATCTGGCGCGAACAGAACCATCGCCGCGAAGTGTCTATGGTCAGTTCGGCTGCCTTTCGCCTCATCGGACCAACCCCTGAGGAGCGCAGGCAGCGGCGCGGCGACAGGCACGGAGACGGCGAAGAGCGCGCACCACCGCCGTTCCGGCTTTCGCATAGCGACCAATCGCCCCAGCGTGCCGGCGAACGCCGTCTGCCGCGCGTGGAGCGCGAACTGGCCGAAGTGCTGAGCGCCCAGGGTGTCGATGCCGCCGAAGTTGTGGTGTTTGAACGCAACCCCATGCGCGATGGGCCGAGTCTGGAGTTCTGGCAGCGCAACAAGCGAAAGCTGGCTGCGGTCACCAATGAACCGATGCCGCGTCTGGTCATCGCCTCGATCCGGCGGCAGACAGGCGGCTGGACCTCCACCCGCGTCTTCACTGAAGGCGGCGAAATGCGCGTGCTGGCCCCGCTCGTCGCGCAAACCATCGTGCTTTACCTTGTGTTGGTGGGCACGATGGCGCTGATCCTGCGGCGTATGGCCCGCCCGCTCAAGGCGCTGACCCGGCGGGTTGAGGACTTTGCAGGAAACCGTGCACTGGACGGGCAATTGCAGCCTGAGGGGCCGGACGACATCCGGGGCCTGATCGTGGCGCACAATGCGATGGAAGCGCGCATCGCGGCGATGCTTGACGAAAAGGACGTGATGCTTGGCGCGATCGGGCACGACCTCAAGACGCCTCTAGCGGCACTTAGAGTGCGCATAGAGGCAGTTGAGGACGATACCGAGCGCGGACGCATGGCCGCGACGATTGAGGACATCAACCGCTCGCTCGACGATATTCTTTCATTGGCACGGGTTGGCCGTCCGTCCGATCCGGTGGAGCCGACCGAGCTTGCGGCGCTGGTTGCCGATGTGATCGGCGAGTTCGAGGACATGGGCGAGCCGGTGGAACTGGGGGAGACGGACCGCATCGTCCTGCCGGTGCGCGCCACATGGATGCGCCGGGCGCTGCGCAATCTGGTGTCCAACGCCATGCGTTATGGCGAACGCGCGCGGGTATCGCTCCACCGTGAAGGGCACATGGCAGTGCTGCGGATCGAAGACGATGGCCCCGGCATCCCCGAAAACGAAATCGCGCGGATGATGGAGCCGTTCACCCGGCTTGATGCTTCCCGCAACAGCAGCACGGGCGGCAGTGGCCTTGGCCTGACACTCGCCCGCGCAATTGCCGACCAGCATGGCGGCACGCTCACGCTGGCCAACCGGCGTGCGTCTGGCGGGCAGGTGCAGGGGCTGACGGCCATCGTGCAATTGCCAATCGGGGCATAGTCAACCGACGTTGGTCGGACGTGCAAGGCGCTTTGTCGAAAGGATTCGCGGGGGAGCGGACCGGTTGCTAGTGCAACCAATCTTTCAGGTTCCGGAGTTCCCGCCCCCGATGCGTACCCTTTCCCTTGTTTCAGCGCATTCCTTTGTTTCGGCAATGGCGCTGTCGATTGCTGCTGTCTCTGCTCCGGCGTTTGCCCAGAGTTCCGCCAATCCCTCAGCCGCAGCGGGCGTTCACACCGATCTGCCGCGCGTCGCCCACCCTTCGCACTATACCATCGCGATCACGCCCGATGCTGCGAATCTGAAGTTCAGCGGCCAGTCCTCGGTCGATCTGGAAGTGACTGAGGCAACGCCGTTCCTGACGCTCCATGCGCTGGACCTCAACATTTCTGCGGCCACACTGACGCCTGCAGGCGGCACCGCGATGCCGGTGACCATCACGATGGACGCCGCCAGCCAGACCGCGCGCTTCACAGCTGCACAGCCCTTGGCCCCCGGCAAGTACCGCCTCGACACGACCTACACCGGGATCATCAACACGCAGGCCAACGGCCTGTTTGCGCTCGATTATCCTGACAAGATCACCGGCAAGGACGTGCGCGGCCTGTTCACCCAGTTCGAAGCGCCCGATGCGCGCCGCTTTGCCCCCATGTTCGACGAGCCGATCTACAAGGCGACGTTCGACCTTTCTGCAGTTGTCCCTGCCGCTCAGATGGCGATTGGCAACATGCCGGTGGCCAAGGAAGAGCCGCTGGACGGCGGGCTGAAGCGCGTGACGTTTGGCACCAGCCCGAAGATGTCGTCATACCTGCTGTTCTTCTCACTCGGCGATTTCGAACGCATGGCAAAGGAAGCGGCTCCCGGCGTGCAGGTCGGCATTGTCGCGCCCAAAGGCAGCGGCGAGCAGTCCCGTTATGCGCTGAACGAACTTGCGCCGCTGGTGCCTTATTACGCCGAATACTTCGGCCAACCCTATCCGCTGCCCAAGCTGGATAACGTGGCCGCACCCGGCCAGTCACAGTTCTTTTCGGCGATGGAAAACTGGGGCGCGATCCTGACGTTCGAGCGCATCCTGCTTGTTGATCCCGCGATCACCAGCGCAGCGGCGCGCCAGAACCTTGTGACCACGCAGGCGCATGAAGTGGCGCATCAGTGGTTTGGCAATCTGGTGACGATGGCGTGGTGGGAAGACCTGTGGCTGAACGAAGGCTTTGCCAGCTGGATGGAAACCAAGGCCACCGCCCATTTCCACCCCGACTGGTTCCCGCTGCTGGGCCGCGTGAACGGGCGCGATGCGGCGATGGGCCTTGATGGGTACAAGACCACGCACCCCATCGTGCAGGAGATCAAGACTGTCGACGAGACCAATCAGGCCTTCGACGCGATCACCTATCAGAAGGGTGAAGCGGTCATTTCGATGCTTGAAGCCTTTGCGGGTGAAGGCGTGTGGCGCGATGGTTTGCGCGCCTACATGCGCGATCACAAGTTCGGCAACACGCAGTCCAAGGATCTGTGGCAGGCCGTTGAAAAGGCAGGGGCGCCGGGGCTGACCGCCATCGCGCTCGATTTCACCACCAAGCCCGGCATTCCGCTGGTCAAGGTGATGGGCATGACCTGCAAGAAGGGCGTGGCTACGCTCAATCTGGAGCAGAGCGAGTTCAGCGTGGACCGCAAGGCGGAAGTGGCTGCCAAGCCGCAGCAGTGGAAGGTTCCGCTGCTGGTTTCCAGCGGTTCGGGTGAGCCGGTGCGGACGATCCTCGATGGCGGGAAAGCCACGGTCAGCGTCAATGGCTGCGGGCCGGTGGTTATCAACGCGGGCCAGCTTGGATACTACCGTTCGCTCTACACCCCCAAGATGCTGCAATCGCTGAAGGCGGCTATGCCAAGCCTTGCCCCGGTTGATCAGATGGGTCTGATTGCAGACAATCTGGCGCTCTCGGCCAGCGGCTATCAGCCTTATGGTCCGGCGTTTGATCTGCTGGCTGCCATTCCGGGCAATGCCAATCCGGTGGTGCTGGGCAATGCGTTCGGCGATTTCGTGGGTGCATGGCGCACGCTGGACAAGGACGCAGCGGCGCAGAAGAAACTCGCTGCCAAGGTTTCGGCAAACTACAAGCCGCGCCTGCTTTCGCTTGGGTTCGAACCCAAGCCGGGTGAAAGCCTGCCCGATGCAGACCTGCGCTCAACGCTGATCGCCGGTTTCGGCACAATGGGCGATGCCGATGTGGTGGCCGAAGCGCGCCGCCGGTTTGGGCAGCTTGCTGCAAACCCCAAGGCGATGGACGGGCCGCTCAAGACCACGTGGCTGAACATCATTGCACGCAATGCAACCAAGGCAGAGTGGGATGCGATCCGCGATCTGGCGGCTGCATCGAACAGCGGGGTGGAGCGGCAGTTCCTCTATACGCTGCTGGGCCGTCCAGTGGATGCCTCGCTGGCCAAGGCTGCGCGCGATCTGGCGCTGACCGATGCTCCGGGCAAGACCACCAGTGCAGCGATGATCGTGGCGTCAGCCGGGCTGCATGCGGATGAGACTTACGCCTTTGCCCTTGCCAACCGCGCGCAGATCGAGGCGCTGGTCGATGCGCAGAGCCGGGTGACCTTCATCGCCGGGCTGGGTTCCAATTCCAGCGACCCGGCGATGATCGACAAGCTCAACGCCTTCAAGGCCACGGTTCCGGCTGAGGCGGCGCGCCCGGTTGATCGTGTGATTGCGGTGCTGACAGAGAAAGCCAAGTCGCGTCCGCTCTATGCCAAGGGCTTGTCGGATTGGTTGGCGAAGCTGAAGAAGTAAGCAAAGTTGGCCGCGCCGGTGCCCTAGGGCATCAGCGCGGCCCTGTTTTCAGCGCAGCAATCCGCCCATGATGCCGCGTGCGAAGCGGCCGAAGGCGGCTCCGCCGATGGAGGTGGCGATTGTGCCGACCACGGCGGTGAGGCCCGTGGATACTGGCGATGCGCTCGATTTTTTGCCCGTGATCTTGGCGGCAATTACGGCGCCTGCGGACGAGGCAACGGCTCCTGCTGCGGCCTTACCGGCCTTTTCCCACATCGAAGTGGTGCGGCGCGGTGCGGCACGCTGCGCTTCCTCGCCTTCCTCGTCCACCTGCTGCGCGGCGGCGGCGGCATCTGCGGATTTCTGCGCCAGCACTTCGGCAGCGGATTCGCGGTTTACGGCGCTGTCGTATTTGCCATCGAACGGGCTGATCGACTGGATGATCGCGCGCTCCTTTGGCGTCACCGGCCCGAGGCGCGAGCGGGGCGGGGTGATCATCGTCCGCTGCACCACCGAAGGCGACCCATCGTCGTTCAGCGTCGAAACCAGCGCCTCGCCCACTTTCAGTTCAGTGATGACCGTCTCGACATCCAGTTCCTTGTTGATGCGAAAGGTCTCTGCCGCGGCCTTGATCGCCCGCTGATCGCGCGGGGTGAAGGCGCGCAGGGCGTGCTGCACGCGGTTGCCCAGCTGGCCTGCGATCTTTTCGGGAATGTCGATGGGGTTCTGCGAGATGAAGTAGACGCCCACGCCTTTGGACCGGATCAGGCGCACGACCTGCTCCACCTTGTCCATCAGCGCATCGGGGGCATCTTCGAACAGCAGGTGGGCCTCGTCAAAGAAGAACACGAGGATCGGCTTGTCCGGGTCACCCACTTCGGGCAGCGCTTCAAACAGTTCGGACAGCAGCCACAGCAGAAACGTGGCGTAAAGCTTGGGGCTTTGCATCAGCTTTTCGGCGGCCAGCACATTGACGATGCCGCGCCCCTGATCGTCCACCTTGATGAAGTCGTTGATTTCAAACGCCGGTTCGCCAAAGAACCGGTCTGCGCCCTGGCTTTCGAAGCTGAGCAACTGGCGCTGGATCGTGCCGACGCTGGCCTTGGAAACATTGCCGTACTTGCCCGAAAGCGCGCTGGCGTTTTCCGCGCAGGCCATCAGCACGGATTGCAGATCGGGCAGGTCGATCAGCAGCAGTCCGTTGTCATCGGCATAGCGGAACGCGATGTTGAGCACGCCTTCCTGCGTATCGTTCAGGCCCATCAGGCGCGCCAGCAGCAGCGGCCCCATTTCCGAAATGGTGGTGCGGATCGGGTGGCCGTTCTCGCCATAAAGATCCCAGAACACTGCCGGATTATCGGCATAGGCATAGTCGGTGATGCCCAGATCCTTGGCGCGCTGTTCAAGGCTGGCGGCGTGCTTGAAGGTGGGGCTGCCGGCCATTGAAATGCCCGCAAGGTCGCCTTTCACGTCGGCCATGAACACGGGTACGCCGCGCATCGAAAATTGTTCGGCAATGCCCTGCAAGGTCACCGTCTTGCCGGTGCCGGTCGCCCCTGCGATCAGCCCGTGGCGGTTGGCCCGGCGCAGGCGCAGCACCTGCCGTTCGCCGTTGGATGCAAGACCAAGGTAGATATCGTCCATGCCAGAAACCCCGTTCGTTTGCCCGATGATTAGGCTGGGGAACCGCCCCTTGCGAGGGGTTTTTGCATCCGGAGCGGGGAACGGCTAGAGCGCGCTCCAGCCATGACGCCCAAGCCCTTCATCTTGCTCGACGATGCCCGCCGCGACGGTGCCAGCGACGCGCGTCTTTATGAGGACGCGGTCGAAGTGGTGATCGCGCGGCGGGCCGAAGATGTGGAGGCGGCGCTGGCGCAGATCGCGGCAACGCCGGGCGATTGGGCAGGCTATCTTGCCTATGAAGCAGGGCTGGCGCTCGAACCGCGCCTTGCCCCTCTGGCGGAAGAGCGCACCGGGGCGGCAGGACCGCTGGTGTGGTTCGCGCGCTTTGCCAAAGTTACACGCATGGCCAGCGCCGAAGTGGAGCGCTGGTTGGCCGACAAGGCCGCAGGTCCGGGGCGGCTTGGGCCGATGGGCGCGGCGATCTCGTGCGGGGGTTATGCCAAGGCTTTTGAACTGGTGCAGGAAGCGATCCGCGCCGGAGACATCTATCAGGCGAACCTCACCTTTCCGCTGGCGGGCACGTGGGACGGTGATCCGCTGGCGATCTATGCCGATGTGCGGCGCGATGCGCGTGCCGGTTATGGCGGGGTGATATGGGACGGGGCGCACTGGCACCTCTCGTTCTCGCCCGAACTGTTTTTCAAGCTGGCAGACGGCGAAGCGCGCGTGCGCCCGATGAAGGGCACTGCGCCGCGCGGGGCGACGCCGGAAGAGGACGCGCGCTTCAAGGCGGACCTTTCGGCCAGCGTGAAGGACCGCGCCGAAAACCTGATGATCGTGGACCTGATGCGCAACGATCTGTCGCGGGTGTCGAATGCGGGTTCGGTCAAGGTCGAAGCGCCCTTTGCCATCGAAAGCTATCCCACGGTCCACCAGATGGTGACGACGGTGCGCGCGAAACTGGCTCCGGGCGAGGACGTGCGCAGCCTTCTGCGCGCCATCTTCCCCTGCGGATCCATCACCGGCGCGCCCAAGATCCGCGCGATGGAGCTGATCCATCAGGCAGAGCGCGATGCGCGCGGGGTGTATTGCGGATCAATCGGGCGGATAGACCCCTCTGGCGATGCCGCGTTCAATGTGGCAATCCGCACGGTGCGCTTGTCGCCGGATGGCCGCGCGGTCATGGGGGTAGGGTCGGCGGTCGTTGCCGATTCCGTGATGATCGGCGAATGGCGCGAATGCGTGGTGAAGGGGAATTTCTTGCGCTTGTCTGCTGGCCATGCCGACCTGATCGAAACGATGGCCTTTGATCCCGTGAAGGGGATCGCCCTGCTCGAACTGCATCTTGAACGCATGAAGGCCAGCGCGCTGACGCTGGGCTTCAGCTTTGATCGCCACGCGTTGCGCAATGCCATCCACGCGCTGTGCTTCGATCTGGATGCGCCCGCCAAGGTGCGGCTGGTGGTGTCAAAAAGCGGGGCGCACGCGCTTGACGCCGGGCCGCTGCCCGCGCCGCTCGAGAGCCTGACCTGTGCCGTGCTGCCGCTGCCGGTGTCGGACGGTGACTGGCGGCTGCGCCACAAGACCACCGACCGAGGCTTCTACGAAGCAGGCCTTGCCGCGGCCAAGCAGGCTGGTGCAGGCGAGGCGTTGTTCTTGCGCGATGATGGCTTGCTGACCGAGGGCATGTTCACCAACATCTTTGTGGAGCGCGATGGCGTGCTGCTCACCCCCCGCGCCGAACTTGGCCTGCTGCCGGGCGTGCTGCGGCGCTCGCTGATCGAGGCTGGCCGCGCGGTTGAGGCGGACCTGACGCTTGACGATCTGGCGGGCGGTTTCCTCGTCGGCAACGCCCTGCGCGGGCTGATCCCCGCACGGCTGCTCGGCGCATGACCCAGCTTTCACATGCCCTCGCGCGTATCGCGCCATCGCAGACCACCGCCATCACCGACCGTGCGATCCAGTTGCGGGCCGAAGGGCGCGATGTGATCTCGCTCTCGGTGGGCGAGCCAGACTTCGCCACCCCCGCGCACGTGGTGCAGGCGGCGAAAGATGCGCTTGACGCAGGCGATACCAAATACACCGCCGTCGCTGGCACACAGCGCTTGCGCGAAGCGGCCGCGCTGCACTTCCGCCGCGATCTGGGCATCGAAGTGCCGCCCTCGCAGGTGATCGTCAGCGCAGGCGGAAAGCAGGCCATCTTCCACGCGCTGCTGGCCACGCTCGATCCGGGCGATAACGTGTTGATCCCCAGCCCGTGGTGGGTGAGCTACCCTGAAATTGTCCGCTTTGCGGGCGCGGAGGTTGTGGACCTGCCGACTGATGCGGCGGGCGGTTTCCGCATTACCGCCGCCCAGCTTGACGCTGCCATCACGCCCGCCACGCGCTGGCTCCTGCTCAACAGCCCCGGCAACCCCACCGGCGCGACTTACCCCGCAGAAGAACTACGCGCCCTTGGCGAAGTGCTGCGCCACCACCCCCGCGTGCTGGTGATGAGCGACGATATCTACGCCCCCCTGCGCTATGGCGAAGGGATGCACGCCACGCTGGCAGTGGAATGCCCCGATCTGGCCGACCGCATCCTGACCGTATCCGGCGTATCGAAAAGCCACGCGATGACAGGCTTCCGCATTGGCGTTTCGGCCGGTCCGGCATGGTTGATCGGCGCGATGGGGCGGTTGCAATCGCACTCGTCGGGCAATGCAGCCTCGATCAGTCAAGCCGCTGCCGTTGCCGCATTCGAAGGCCCGCAAGATTTCCTCATCGACTGGCGCGAGCGTTTCCGCGCGCGGCGTGATAGGGTCTGCGCCGCGATCAACGCCATTCCCGGCCTCTCCACCCCGATCCCCGATGGCGCGTTCTATTGCATGGTCGATGCCGCGCCGCTGATGGCGCGCTTCGGAAACGATGAAGCGCTCTGCCTCCACCTGCTGGAAAGCGGCGTGGCAGTGGTCCCTGCATCGGCCTTCGGTGGCCGTGACGGTTTCCGCATCAGCTTCGCGGCGGACGAAGCAAAACTCGAAGAAGCGCTCCGGCGTATAGAAAAGGCCGTAGCGTGATCGATTTTTCCATCCTGTTCGAAGACGGCGAAGCCTTGGTGATCGACAAGCCAGCGGGCCTGCCGCTGGACCGTCCGCGCGCGGGCGGGCCGTGCCTCGAAGACCACCTCGATGGCCTGCGCTTCGGCTTCCAGCGCGAACCGCATCCCGTCCACCGGCTTGATCAGGACACTTCGGGATGCCTGCTGCTGGCGCGCAACCCCAAGGCGCTGAAACGCTTCTCCGCTGCGTTTGAAGCGCGCGAAGTGGAGAAGGTCTATCTTGGCATCGTTGCATGCGAAGTTGAGGGCGAAAGCGGCACCATCGACCTTGCGCTGTCCAAGATCAGCTCGGCCGAAAAGGGCTGGCGCATGATCCCGGCGAAGAAGGGTAAGCCGTCCGTCACGCACTGGAAAGTGGTAGCGCGCAAACCGGGCATGACGCTGGTCGAGTTCCGCCCCGAAACCGGGCGCACCCACCAGATCCGCATTCATGCGCTTGCAGGGCTTGGGGCAGCGCTGGTCGGCGATCCGATCTATGGTGACGGCAAGATTGCATGGCGCACGATGCTCCATGCTTCGGAACTGAAGGTCACGCGCGAAGGCAAGGAGCCGATTGACGCCTACTCGCCCATGCCGCTGGATTTCGCGGCTTTTGCGTTTGATGTGCCCGTAGTGGGCGAAGTGCCTGCCACCGAAGATTGACATGAACGTTGACGCTCTCGTCGCCCACGCACTGACGCTGGTCGAGGAAAGCTTCATCGCATCTGCCGGGCCGGGTGGGCAGAATGTCAACAAAGTGGCAACCGCCGTGCAGGTGCGGCTCGATGTCTTCATGCTGCGCCTGCCACCCGAAATATTCCATCGGCTGAAGGAATTGGCGGGGAGCAAGATGACCGCCAAAGGCGAGATCGTCATGACCGCGCGCAGCTATCGCACGCAGGAGCAGAACCGCGAAGACGCGCGCAAACGTCTTGGCGAATTGCTCCGCGATGCTTGCAACCTGCCGCAGAAACGCGCCAAATCCCGCCTCAACCGCGTGGGTAAGGTGCAGCGGCTGGCGGGCAAGAAGATACGTGGCGTGGTGAAAGCCGGACGCGGGAAGGTGAAGCTGGATTAGAGCGGTTCAGTCCGCTTCCTTCACCCGTCATTCCCGCGAAGGCGGGAATCCCGCGTCGGGAAAGTCGTCGCCTTGCGACGGCCTGCTTGTTGGACTGGATTCCCGTCTACACGGGAATGACGAAGGTTTTTTGTGGACGAGGCCCGGCTCAGTCCCCGCCGACCCGCTCGATCTCAGCGCCCATCAGCGACAGCTTTTCCTCAAGCCGCTCATACCCGCGATCAAGGTGGTACAGGCGGTGGACCTGCGTTTCGCCCTCTGCCGCCAGCCCGGCGATCACAAGGCTCATCGAAGCGCGCAGATCGGTTGCCATCACTTCGGCACCGGTCAGCTTTTCCACGCCGTGGACCACAGCCGTGCGGCCCTTGGTCTCGATATGCGCGCCCATGCGGTTCAGTTCGGGCACGTGCATGTAGCGGTTTTCAAAGATCGTCTCGGTCAGCACCGACGATCCCTTGGCAAGGCACAGCATCGCCATCAGCTGTGCCTGCATGTCGGTGGCAAAGCCGGGGTACGGCGCCGTTGAAAGCGTGACCGGCTTCAACGGACCGTCAGCCGCCACGTGAATGCCGCCCTTGGTTGGCTCCACATGCACGCCTGCATCGCGCAGTGCCTGCACAGTCGCTTCCATGTCCTCGATCTTCGCGCCCTGCAGCGTCACCTCACCGCCGGTGATCGCTGCGGCGCAGGCATAGGAGCCAGCCTCGATGCGGTCTGGCATGACCATGTAGGTCGCACCGTGCAGCCGGTCCACGCCATGAATGGTGATGTCGGAAGTGCCGATGCCCTCAATCTGTGCGCCCATTGCCACCAGCATGTTGCACAGATCGACGATTTCCGGCTCCCGCGCAGCATTGTGCAGCGTGGATTTGCCCTTGGCGAGGACGGCGGTCATCAGCGCATTCTCGGTCGCGCCGACGGACACCACCGGGAAGGAATAGCGGCCGCCCGGAAGCCCGCCATCAGGCGCAATCGCGCGCACATAGCCCGCGGCCAGCTCGATGGTCGCGCCCAGCGCTTCCAAAGCCTTCAGGTGAAGGTCGATCGGGCGGTTGCCAATGGCGCAGCCACCGGGAAGCGATACGGTCGCCTCACCGGCACGGGCCAGCAACGGACCGAGCACGAGGATAGACGCACGCATCTTGCGCACCAGATCATACGGCGCAACATTGGAGGTCAGGCGCGTGGCCTGCAGCGTCATCACGCGGCCAAAATCTTCCGGTCGTGCGCCAGCGATGGACGTGGACACCCCGAACTGGTTCATCAAGTGCTGGAAACCATCAATATCGGCAAGGCGCGGCAGATTGCGCAAAGTCACCGGCTCATCCGTCAACAGTGCGCACGGCAGCAGGGTGAGGGCCGAATTTTTTGCACCGGAGACAGGCACCGTGCCCGAAAGGCGCTTTCCGCCGCGAATGATGATCTTGTCCATCGCCGTCATTTAACCGGTTTGCTGCCCCGTGCAAGCATGAGCGATGCCGAAACCCGGCCACACTGGGTTGACATTCTGCCTCAGTAATTGTGCAGTGCATCATGAGGGTGCAACAAACCGTGGACATTATTGGCAAATGAGCTTGAACCAGCCGCGCAAACCGATCCGCAAGGCCGTATTTCCTGTTGCGGGCCTTGGCACCCGCTTCCTTCCGGCAACGAAGGCGATTCCCAAGGAAATGCTGCCGGTGATCGACCGTCCGCTGATCCAGTACGCGGTGGATGAAGCGCGCGAGGCGGGCATCGAACAGCTGATATTCGTGACCGGGCGCGGCAAGACTGCGATTGTCGAACATTTCGACACCGCCTACGAACTCGAACACACGATGAGTGGCCGTGGCAAGCAGCTAGATGTGCTTGATGCGACACGCATCCAGCCCGGCAATCTGGTTACCGTGCGGCAGCAGGTGCCGATGGGGCTTGGCCATGCCATCTGGTGCGCGCGCGCCGTGGTGGGTGATGAACCCTTCGCGATTTTCCTGCCTGACGAAATGATGGTCGGCTCGCCCGGCTGCATGAAGCAGATGGTCGATGCCTACAATGAAGTTGGCGGCAATCTGATCTCCGTGCTCGAAGTGCCGCGCGAAGAGGTGTCGAGCTATGGCGTGATTGCGCCGGGTGCCAAAGTATCGGATTCGCTGACCGAGGTTACCGGCCTTGTCGAAAAGCCGAAGACTGAAGATGCCCCTTCAAACCTGATCATTTCGGGCCGCTATATCCTTCAGCCCGAAGTGATGCGCACGCTGGAAAGTCAGGACAAGGGTGCCGGTGGCGAGATTCAGCTGACCGATGCAATGGCGCGCATGATCGGCCAGCAGCCGTTCCACGCGGTTAAATTCGATGGCCGCCGGTTCGATTGCGGCAGCAAGGTCGGCTTTGTCGAAGCGACGCTTTCGCTGGCGCTGGAGCGGCCCGATATGGCCGACGAAGTGCGCGCCATCATGCGGCGCCTGCTTGCCGAGGGGTAAGCAGGCTGTCGTTCAGGGCGCGCGCAAATAGGCCAGACACATCCGTCCGAGTTCACGCTTGAGCACGTCCCAATCGTAATCGTGCGCCGCTTCGCCCGATGAGCCAAGGCTCAGCTGGCGGGCGAGCGTTGCGAAAACGATCTTGTAGGCCGAGTTGGCCCTGGTTTCGTGGTCGCCTCCACCAAAGTCGGCGCGATAATGCAGCATGGCCTGCATCCCGCGATCCGTTGCGCGCAGGGCGTGGTCCTTGCCCGGCTTGGACACCAGCGGGTCGAACGACGCGCGTTCCATCGCAAGGCGCAGCAGCGGTGCGTTGATCCGCAGCACTTCGGCATAATCCGCCACATAGCGCGGCATGAATTCATCGAGCGTGGGTGATTGGGCCAGCACGTCGTTCACCATTGTCTCTTCGGCCAGCGCCAGTTCTTCAAGCGCGCGGGCGATGACGGCGCGCACCAGATTGTCCTTGCTCTGAAACCGCAGGTAGATCGATCCGATTGAAACTGCGCCGCGCTGATTCACGTCCTGCAACGTGAAATCCTCGTTGCCGCGCTCCAGCATCAGTTCGCGCGCCGCGCTCAACATGCGTTCGAGCGAGGCCTTGCTGCGGCCCTGCTGCGGCTTTCTGCTCACGGTTTCGACTGCCAGCGCCGGTTCTTCCGCAGGCCGCTTTGCGCTTCGCGCCATCGTCTTCGTCTGCCAATCCTGAAATGGAAATTCTAGAATGCTGTTGCGCCGCAGGTTTTGCATGAAATACCTTCAAAGGCGAAGCCAAAAATGCGAGGCAGGCACACGCAGCCGGTTGACCCGGCAATGTTCACAACTAGAATACACCTTCTAATGACAGCGATGACAGAGCGGGAGAATAAGATGCGGCGTTTGCGAATGGGCATGATCGGTGGCGGGCCGGGTGCGTTTATTGGCCCGGTACATCGCTATGCCGCCGAGATGGACCGCGAGATCGAACTTGTTGCAGGCGTGTTCTCCAGTGACGCAGCGCGCAGCGCGGCGGCGGGTGACAGCTACCGCATTGATCCTGCGCGCGCCTATCCCTCGCTGGACGCGATGTTCGCGGGAGAGGCTGCACGCGCGGACGGCATCGATTTCGTTTCGATTGTCACGCCCAATCACAACCACCTGCCATCGGCCCGTGCCGCTCTTGCGGCGGGGTTCCCGGTGATGACCGACAAACCGCTGACCGCTACTCTTGCCGAAGCGCACGAACTGGCCGGGCTGGTGGCAAAGGCCGGCCTACCTTTCGGCGTGACCTACACCTATTCGGGCTACCCGCTGGTACGCGAAGCGCGCGCCCGCATCGCTGCAGGTGAAATCGGCACGATCCGCAAAGTCGTTGTCGAATATCCGCAAGGCTGGCTGGCCGGTGAAGCAGTGGGCAAGCAGGCCGAATGGCGCGTCGATCCGGCCAAGGCAGGGCTGGGCGGCTGCATCGGCGATATTGGTGTCCACGCGTTCCAGCTCGCGGAATTCGTGACCGGCCTGCGCGTGACCGAAATGCTCGCTGACCTCGGTTCCGTGGTGCCGGGTCGCCTGCTGGACGACGATTGTTCCATCCTGCTGCGCTTCGAAAATGGGGCACGCGGGGTGCTGCTCGCCAGCCAGATCGAAGTTGGCGAACTCAACGGCCTGCGTATCCGTGCCTATGGCGACAAGGGCGGGATCACCTGGAAGCAGGAGGAGCCGAACACGCTCACGATTGCCCACCTTGATGGCACCTGCACGCTGGTCCGCTCTGGAACTGGGGCGCTCGGCCCCGACGCCGCATCGCGCACCCGCACGCCCGGCGGCCACCCGGAGGGCTATCTTGAAGCCTTTGCCAACCTATACCGTGATTTCGCCGCGCTGGTCCGGGGCGAAGGCGCACCGTTGCTGCCCGGCATTGCCGATGGCCTGCGCGGCATGACTTTCATCGACACCGCCGTTTCTGCCAGCCGCAACAATGCGGGCTGGGTAAAGCTCGCCTGAGGAGAGAGCCACAATGAAGACGATCAAAGGCCCGGGCATTTTCCTCGCCCAGTTTGCGGGTGACACCGCACCGTTCAACAGCCTTGAAGCCATCGCCGACTGGGTGGCGGGCCTCGGCTACAAGGGCGTGCAGATCCCCAGTTGGGATGGCCGCCTGTTCGACCTGGAAAAGGCCGCCACCAGCCAGACTTACTGTGACGAGATCAAGGGCATGCTGGCCAGCAAGGGGCTGGAGATCACAGAGCTTTCCACCCATCTGCAGGGTCAGCTCGTGGCCGTTCACCCGGCGTTTGACGCGCAGTTCGATGGCTTCGCTCCCGCAGCCGTACACGGCAATCCCGCCGCCCGGCAGGAATGGGCCGTGCAGCAGATGAAGTATGCCGCTAAGGCCAGTGCCAATCTCGGCCTTGCCGCCCATGCGTCGTTCTCGGGCGCATTCGCATGGCCCTATTTCTACCCCTGGCCCGCGCGTCCAGCGGGCTTGGTCGAAGATGCCTTCGATGAACTCGCCCGCCGCTGGAAGCCGATTCTCGACGTGTTCGACGAGAATGGCGTCGACGTGGCGTATGAAATCCACCCCGGCGAAGACCTGCACGATGGCGTGACTTTCGAGATGTTCCTCGAACGCGTCGGCAACCATCCGCGCGCCAACATTCTCTACGATCCGAGCCATTTCGTGCTGCAACAGCTCGATTATCTGGCTTTCATCGACATCTACCACGAACGTATCAAATGCTTCCACGTGAAGGATGCTGAGTTCCGTCCGAACGGTCGCTCGGGTGTCTACGGTGGCTATCAGTCGTGGGTTGATCGCCCCGGCAGGTTCCGCAGTCTGGGTGATGGGCAGGTGGATTTCCCCGGCATCTTCAGCAAGATGGCTGCGAACGACTATGCGGGCTGGGCGGTGCTTGAATGGGAATGCGCGTTGAAACATCCCGAAGTGGGTGCAGCCGAAGGCGCGCCATTCATTGATCGGCACATCATCAAGGTTACCGAACACGCCTTTGATGATTTCGCAGCGGGCGGTGCCGATCGGGCGCTAAATGCAAGGCTCATGGGCATCGGCTGAACGCGCTCTGCCAGCCGCTTAACCAAGACGCCGACAGGACCATCCTGTCGGCGTTTCTTTTTGTCCGCGACCTATGCATTCATTCCATAGATCATAAATCATGCATATTATTTCCTATTTGGATCATTTTTTTGACGGTATCAGAAGTGTCGCAGGAGAACACGGCATAAGCCCTGAATGCAGAGTCTCAGCCTATATCACCTGCAAGATTCATTATTTTACTTGATGCAAAGCTTGCGTCATCGCGTGTCTTGCCAATTGCCCGCAGCCCGGTTTGGGACCCGGCTCACACAACTCTCACAACAAATAGAACATTGCTTCTAGTTTTGTGAATTTAAATATGCTAGCGAGCGAAGCACGCCAAAAATGGCGCTACATGGGGAGGAAAGACGACCATGCCCAAGACCACTTTCACGCGCGCATTGCTGATGAGCGCTTGCTCAATGGCTTTTGCGCTTCCGGCCGTTGCGCAGGAAAATGCAGCCGACGAGACTGATCCCAACGTCATCATCGTCACCGCGCAGAACCGCGCGCAGAACGTCAATGACGTTCCCATCGCGATCAGCGTGGTGAATGCCGAGCAGCTTCAGCAGGCCGGCTTCTCCAACATGAATGACATCGGTAAGATCGCTCCGGCGGTTCAGCTCAATCAGGATCAGGGGACCATCAAGGTCACCGTTCGTGGTGTCGGCACCAACTCGAACGATGAATCGCAAGATACGTCTGTCGTCGTGAATATCGATGGCGAGTACATGAACCGTCCGCAGGCGCTCAGCATCGCGCTGTTCGATCTCGATCGCGTCGAAGTTCTGCGCGGGCCGCAAGGCACGTTGTACGGTCGCAACGCGACCGGTGGTGCGATCAACTTCATTACCCGCAAGCCGGGCAAGGAATTCGCTGCCAACGCCTCGGCAAGCTATGGCAACTACAATGCCGTGCGTCTTGATGGCGGCGTGACCGTGCCGCTCGGTGATGTCGGTGGCATCCGTCTGGCCGGCTTCTATGACGAGCACGATGGTTACGTGAAGCACCCCGCACGCGCGCCGTTCAATCTTCGTGGCTTCAATTTCCCGGCCTTTGCTGGTGGACGGTCGGACGACAACAAGTCCTACGGTGGCCGTGCTTCGATCCAGCTTGAGCCGACCGACGCGTTGACGGTCTATGTAGCCGGTGAATATGCCAAGCGCGAATTTACGCCTCAGGCTTTTGCCGCCGCCGATTTGAACGCTGCCGGCAATGGTCCCACAAACCGCAACTGTGCCACGGCCCCCGGCTTCAGCCAGGTTGCACCGGCATATGCGGCGCGCGGCCAGGTTCTGTGCATTCCGAACCAGACCAACTTTCTCGCCAACTTCGACCGGGGCGAATATCAGGCTCCGGCATTTGGTCTCGGCAAGCTGACGCAGGACACTTATGCATTGCGCGGCCGTCTCGCCTATGAAGTTAGCGATGCTCTCACGATCAGCTACATCGGCGGCTATCGCAAGTTCGACGGCACGCCCGGTCAGGTAATCACGCTGCCCGTGAATTATCGGTCATTTGGCTGGAACCAGCAAACCAGCACGCAGAGCCATGAACTCCGGTTCGCCGGTGAAGCCAGCGGCATCACCTATCAGGTCGGTGGCTTCTACTTCAAGGAAACCGTCAACTCCGAAAGCAGCTTTGCAACCACGTTCGGTCCGAACGTGGTGACGCTGTCCTACTTTGGCCGTGATATCACCAGCGAAAGCAAGTCGGCGTTCGGTCAGGTTGAAGTCCCGCTCGGTGAAACGCTGACCGCCGTGGGCGGACTGCGCTACACCGAAAATTCGCGCGATGCGCTGTATCGCAACGCAACGCCGTTCGGCGCCGGGCCGCCAGATCCGCAGTTGTTCGGTATCGAACCCGCTCGCCGCGACTTTGCCAACCTCCGGTTCAAGACAATCTTCCCTCTGTCCAGCCGGGAAGACAAGATCACTTGGCTCGCTGGCCTGAACTACAAGCCTAACAACGATACGCTGATCTTTGCCAAGGCCTCGACCGGCTTCAAGGGTGGCGGTTTTGACTCTGTGGGCGACTACAAGCCAGAATCCAACACAGCCTATGAACTGGGCTGGAAGCAGACCTTCGGCGATCAAAGCCAGCACCAGTTCAACCTCGGCGGCTTCTATTACGATTACAAAGACCTTCAGGTTTCAGTCCTGCTTGATACTGCTGTCGGTGGCCAGACCTTCAATGCGGGCAAGGCCAAGATCTGGGGCATAGAGGCATCCGCAGACTTTTCGCTGAGCGACAATGATCGCTTCCACGCCTCGGTGAACTACCTCAATGCCGAGTACAAGGAACTGTTCGCCCAGTTCAACGTGTTCGATACGACGAGCGCACTCAATGGCATTGGCGATCTCGACCCGGTAACGCCGGGCGTGCAGCAGCCGAACTTTGCGGGCAATCGCCCCCCGTTCTCTCCTGAATGGGTAATTACGGCTGGCTATGATCACACGTTCAACCTGGGTAGCGCCGGTACGGTGCGGGCAAGTGCGAACACAACGTTCAAAAGCTCGTATTTCACCGATTTCTACAACTATCGTGATGGCCAGCAGAAAGCATTCACGCAAACCGATATGAGCCTTGAATACAAGCCGGAAAATGGCCGCTTCTCGCTCACCGCATTTGCCAAGAATCTTGAGAACATGCGTCCTCTGACTTACGGCAGCTTCGTATCGGCCGGACCGTTCGATGACGTGTTCAACTGGCAGTTCGGTACGCCGGGTACCTACGGGGTTCGTCTCGCGGTCGATTTCTAAGTCGATCCGGGCAGTTTACCTGAAGGAAAGGGGAGCGGGCAACCGCTCCCCTTTTGCTTTGTGGCATGCTCAAACTGCAAAGTTTCGCTTTGCACCTTTGCAATTTTACCGTGGACAGCCTGCCTGATCCAAGCCATCGCGGCCAGTGAAGGTGCGAAAGCACCCCGGTGAACACAACCGCAGGAGCGAATGCCATGAAAGCCTTGGTCTGCGTGAAGCGCGTGATTGACTATAACGTGAAGCCCCGCGTGAAGGCGGATGGCACGGGTGTTGATCTTGCGAACGTGAAGATGAGCATGAACCCGTTTGACGAGATCGCGGTTGAGGAAGCCATTCGCCTGAAGGAAAAGGGCGTGGTGACCGAGATCGTGGCGGTGTCTGTCGGACCGCAGAAGGCGCAGGAAACGCTG
>NZ_JAUYRV010000023.1 GCF_030696665.1 Novosphingobium sp. | reverse complement strand
CGGGCGGGGGAGCGGGCTGGTGCCGCAAGGAAGGCCTGGATGGGCCGTCCTCTCAAATTCAGTGCGTCCCGCCGTTCAGCTTCAGGCTCTCGTCCATGCGTGCCATCTGTTCTGGCGTCGCCTCGGTCTGGTAGGCGGCTTTCCATTCTTCGAACGGCATGCCGTGAATGACCGCGCGGGCAGCCGCCTTGTCGCCTTCAAAACCCGCATCGCGAATCCAGTCAGACAGGCAATTGCGGCAGAAACCGGCAAGGCCCATCAGTTCGATGTTTTCAGCATCGTGGCGCTTTTGCAGATGCTTCACCAACCGGCGGAACGCGGCGGCAGCAACGTCATCGGGCAGATTATCGATTGCATTCGTATCCACTGTAATCGTCCTTGGGTTTTGAAATGGCATAGGCCATAGCGCGCCTTGCGATTTTCATACAGGAGTACAAGCGCCGTGGCCAAGCTCGATCCACGTTCCAGCATGGTTCTGGGACGCAAGGTAAAGATTCTGGCGACAGTCGGACCTGCAAGCCGCGATCCCGAAATGCTGGAAAAGCTCTATCGCGCAGGCGCCGATGCCTTCCGCGTGAACATGAGCCACGGCGAACACGCGATCCACGCCGAAACCATCGCCAACATTCGCGCGCTTGAAAAGAAGGTGGATCGCCCCATCACCGTGCTGTGTGATCTGCAGGGGCCAAAGCTGCGCGTCGGCACGTTCAAGGAAGGCCGCGCGGTGATTCGTCACTCCGGGCATTTCACGCTCGACCGCAATCCCGAACCGGGCGACGAAAACCGCGTATGCCTGCCGCATCCCGAACTGTTCGGCGTGCTGCAAAAGGGCCAGCGCCTGCTCATCGACGATGGCAAGCTGCGGCTGAAGGTCATCCGCGCCGATGAGAACCAGATCCTGTGTTCGGCCGAAGTGGGCGGCGTGATTTCCGACCGCAAGGGCGTGAACGTGCCTGATGCCGTGGTGCCGGTGCCGGCGCTGACCGAGAAGGATCGGCGTGACCTGTCGTTCGCGGTGGAAAACGGTGCGGACTGGATTGCGCTGTCGTTTGTGCAGCGGCCCGAAGATGTGGCCGAGGCGCGCAAGTTGATGGGCGGATACGGCGCGCTGATGGCCAAGATCGAAAAGCCTGCCGCCATCTCGCGGCTGGAAGAGATCATCGAGCTGTCCGATGGCATCATGGTTGCTCGCGGGGACTTGGGCGTAGAGCTGAACCCTGAAGAAGTGCCGCCGCTGCAGAAGCGTATCGTGGAAAGCGCGCGGCGGCAGGGCAAGCCGGTGGTCGTGGCAACGCAAATGCTGGAATCGATGATCGAAACGCCAACGCCAACCCGCGCCGAAGTGTCCGACGTGGCCAATGCGGTCTATGATGGCGCGGATGCGGTGATGCTTTCGGCCGAAACCGCGGCGGGCGCATGGCCGGAAGAGGCGGTGACGATCATGCACCGTATCGCGGCGCAAGTGGAAGCCGATCCCGGCTATGCCGCGCGCGTCCACTTCATCGAAACGCTGCCCGATCCGACCACGGCAGACGCATTGGCGCAGGCTGCGGCGAGCATCGTCAACACGCTGCCGATTGCCGGGATCATCGTGTTCACCGGCTCGGGGTCAACCGCCCGCCGCGTCGCGCGTGAACGGCCTGCGGTGCCGATGCTGGTGCTCACTCCGTCGCAGAAGACTGCCCGCAAGGTGGGCCTGCTGTGGGGCGCGCACGCTGTCAGCACCAAGGACATCGGCAGCTTCGAGGAAATGATCGCCAAGGGCAAGCGCATGGCGCTGCGCCACGGGTTCGGCACTGCCGGGTCAAAGCTGGTGGCGCTGGCCGGGGTTCCCTTCGGCACGCCGGGGGCAACGAACCTGCTGCACGTGGTCACGCTGACCGGTGACGAGCTTGACCGCTACAGCCGGCAATAGTGCAAATAGGTCACACCTTCTTGTAAGATTTAATTGCTCGGTTGAAAACAGGTTGATCCTCACGCCGCATCGTCCATTTTCGCGCCCATAAAACAAAGGGAGCTGTGGATGCCGAAGAACTTTACGACCGCGCTGCGTGCAGGGTTTACGAGTGGATTGAGTGTAATTGCGCTGTTGGCACTGGGCGCGGGCGGTGCCCGTGCGCAGGAAGCGGATCAGGCGGATCAGCAGATGTCGTCAATCGACATGCTGAATGCCGACATCATCGTGACCGCCACCAAGAAGAAGGACGTTGAGAACGTCCAGGCGGTGCCGATGGCGATTACCGCGTTCAACGCGGATACGCTGCAGGCATTGCAGGTGCGCGATCTTCAGACGCTGACGTTCAGCGCGCCAAACGTCTCGCTCGATCAGGTTGGCACATCGCGCGGCACGGCCAACTTCTCGATCCGTGGCCTTGGCGTGAACAGCTCGATCCCCTCGATCGACCCGACCGTGGGCGTCTTCGTCGATGGCGTGTACATCGGCGTCAACGCTGGCCTTGTGTTCGATGTGTTCGACCTTGGCTCCATCGAAGTGGCGCGCGGGCCGCAGGGCATCCTTTACGGCCGCAACACCACCGGCGGCGCGGTGCTGATCAACACCGGCGATCCGACGGCGGACTTCCGTGGCAACTTCCGGGTGTTCTATGAAACCCCGGTCGATTCCGGGCGCGGTTCGGGCAACTTTGCCGCGCAGGCGGTGATTTCTGGCCCGCTGATCAAGGACAAGCTGAACTTCAAGCTGGGCGGCTACGTCAACAACGATCAGGGCTATTTCAAGAACCTGTTCGACGGCACCGATTTCGGCAAGGCCAGCACTGAAATCGTGCGCGGCGCTCTGGAATTCCTGCCTACCGATGCCATCCGCATGGTGGCCAAAGTGGAATACTTCACCAGCAATGGCGATGGCCCGGCAGGCCAGAACCGCGCGGTCTATGATCGGAACACGTTCAACTTCGCGGTCGACAATCGCGGATTCTATCGCAACGAAGCATGGTTTGCCACGCACAAGACCGAAATCGATATCGGCGATGGCCAGCTGACCAACATCTTCGGCTTCCGTGATTTCCAGTCGGCTACCAGCGGCGATATCGATGCGCTGCCGGTGTTCCGCTTCCATTCGGAAACGCAGTTCAACCAGCGCCAGTATTCGAACGAGCTGCGCTACAACGTGCGCCTCGGCAATCTTGATCTCACCACCGGCGGTTTCTGGTTCCAGCAGGATCTCGGCTATGACGAAATCCGCCGCTATCCAACCTTCATCAGCCCACTGACCCAGATCGGTGGCGGCAGGCAGGATCACGAAGTGCTCGGCCTGTTTGCTGCAGGCGATTATGACGTGACCGAAAAACTCACGCTGACCGCTGGCCTGCGCTGGTCGCGGGAAACCAAGGACGCAGCGGTCACCTATATCCGCCCGCGCCCGACCTGTTCCGTAGTCGCCGAGACTTGCCCAACGTCAGGCGTAAATCCGATCATCCGGACCGAAAACAACGGCTTTACCGACAAGCGCACCTGGGAAAACTGGAGCCCGAAAGTGGGCTTCCAGTATCGCTTCAACAACGATGCGCAGGTCTATGGCAACTGGTCGCGCGGCTTCCGTTCGGGCGGCTACAACTTCCGCATCACCAATGCCCGCGCGTTTGAACTGCTGGCAGGTGTGGGCGGGCCGAACCCGCAATACGCCTTTGATGAAGAGCAGGTCGACAGCTTCGAACTGGGCGTGAAGTACCGCTCGCCCGACCGCAAGCTGACGCTGAATCTTGCCGCATTCCGCACCGATGTGAAAAACATGCAGCGTGAGGTGAACGAGGGGTCGGCAGCAGGCGTTGCGCAATCGATCTTCAATACTGCCGATGCACGGATCGATGGCATTGAGGGTGAAGGCCGGTTTGCGGTGAACAGCAACATCCTGCTGACAGCCAACTTCGGTTATATCAAGGGACGCTACCGCAAGGTGCTGTTCGATCTGTCGAGCGACGGCGTGGTGAACGATGCCGACCGTCTTCTGGCCCTGCCGCGCCTGCCCAAGTGGACCTATGGTGCAGGCACCGTGCTGGATTTCCCGGTGGGTGATGACAAGAGCGTGATGGCCCGTGCGAACTACCAGTTCCGTGATCGGTTCGCCTATACCGATAACAACTTCGGCTGGATTTCATCGGCAGACAACCTCGATGCGTCGATCAGCTATCGTACCGGAGGGCTGACGTTCACGCTCTATGGCCGCAACCTGCTTGATCAGGTGCAGCATGGCGGCGATACGCAATTGGGCAGTGCAGCGGCGCAGATCCCCGTGTTCGGCGGTCCGCTGTCAACCGGGGTCAACCGGCCCTTTGCCGAAAATCCCGGGGTGGGCACGTTCTCGCCACTGGTGCGCGGTCGCGTGCTGGGCCTGGAAGTGAACGCCAACTTCTGATGCTGCCACAGGCCGGGCAGGCGCAAGTCTGCCCGGTCCGGCATGCCATAGGATGACGGAACTGAAGTTCACGCCGTTGTCGTCCTCCCGGGCTTGACGCGGGATGACGGAATAAAACGGCGAACTTCAGCTTCCGACCACTAGTGCGCCTTGGCCTTGATTGTCGCCAGCCGGGGTGCTTCGCGCCCGGCGCGCTTGTCCGATGCCATGACGCAGTTCTTTCCGGCTTTTTTCGCGGCATAGAGCGCGGCATCGGCGATGGGCAGAATGTCGGTTGCCGAGGTCGCCGTTTCGGGGACCGCCGCAACGCCCAGTGACGCGCCGATCGCACATTCGTGGCTGGCGCTGAGCGATTCGATGCGTTCGCGCAGGGCTTCGGCCTTGTCCAGCGCGTCTTCAAGTGAGCAATCTGGCAGGATTGCTACATATCCTGACAGTCAAGTATGCTGCGAGGCTTTTGCTTAATACATCACTCCCTACCTTTCAGGTAAGATGCGTATTCCCACTTGGGCTGGTTTTCGAGGCACGTCTGCTAAAAGCCCTTGCGGAAATTGAGTGCTTTT
>NZ_JAUYRV010000043.1 GCF_030696665.1 Novosphingobium sp. | reverse complement strand
TCTTGGAGACCCCCTTCCGCCCCGACTCCTTCCGCCGGGTGGGGTGGCATCGCAGCCACCGGTCGATCGTCAGCAAGACGATCGAAAGGAACATGATGTTAAATTACATACATATTTCCTTTCTGCGCCGTCACGGCGCTCATGCGCAGCAATTGCGTTTGCGCCAGACAAGATAGCCAAAGTCCTCACCCTTGACGGGATAGCTCTTGCCGGTCTCAGGGTTGATCGTCGTCGCACCGATGGGGGCGCAGGCGTAGCGCCCCTTCACCGTCGCGGTGGGATTGGTCATTTGCAAGCGGTACTGCTGCTTGCGCATGACCGGCATCAGGTATTTCGAGCACAAGGCTTTGGAGCCCATCGTGCCCCAGGCAAGCCCGCTGCGATGCATCTTGTAAAGCATTCGCGTGGCAACCAGGCGCGAGGCCTGAACCGGGGTCACATGCGCGGCGACGTGACCGTTGAGCGGGTACATGCTGCCATTGCAGCCCGCGCACCAGAACAATTGGTCGATCGGCAGCTTTGCGGTCGACGCCACGCAGTCGGCTGCGCAGGCTGCCATCGCGGCAGGATTGGCGAACAGGGCGACTTCGGGATTGAGGATCGAGGTCAGCGCCGAATCCTGCCAGAGCGGGTCGAGTTCGGTGACATAGGCGATGTCGAATGTCGTCTGCTCGAAGCACAGGAAATCGGTCAGGATCTCCATCCAGTAGAGCAGCGGGTAGATGTAGTAGTGCGCTTGCCACTGCGAACTGTTCTGCGCCTTGCCGCCGACCTGGCTCGCGCCCTGGACATGGCCACCGCCAATATCGAAGCCGGGATCGAGGCGGATGCCGCCAAGGTTCGGGAAGCACCATGGCTTGTTGGTGACATCGACGAGCCTTGCCGGCTCCCAGAAGCCGATCGAAATCCCGATGCGCGGAATCGGGCTGCCACAGGCGCATAGCGGAAACGAAGGATTCTTCGGGTCGGGGCGCGAGCCTTTCCAGATGGCCAGGCCGCCGACCGAAAGCGGGAACAAGCAGGACCAGCAAACGTCGGTGATCGGATTGACGAAGCTGCCATGGCACGGCGCACCTGCCGCCTTGGCCGGCGTCACGCTCGCACCGAGGAGCAACAGTGCAAGCAGGACTGCGCACAGGCTCCGGATCATAACACGGCCTTGTGTGGGGAAGGCCCCTCGCCGATGGGTATCTCGCAAATCCTGAGCTGCTGATCGGCCGCCGTTACGACCGCAGGCGTGTGACGGATGCCGAAGCGGGCAACCAGCGCACCACGCTGGTCGAACCAGAAGCGGCGCTTGAAGGGTTTCATCGCATCGAAGGGCGAGCCGGCCACGAAAATGATCTTGGCTTCGCCCGGCTTCCAGTGACGCGTGGCCCAGGCGAGCTCCGACATCCGGCGACCATCGACG
The DNA here is from genome assembly GCF_030696665.1 of Novosphingobium sp. Taxonomy (GTDB): domain Bacteria; phylum Pseudomonadota; class Alphaproteobacteria; order Sphingomonadales; family Sphingomonadaceae; genus Novosphingobium. Next base: position 53,868 of record NZ_JAUYRV010000043.1, on the reverse strand, counting down.
AAGACCAGCGCACTTGGCATCGGGACAAGTGCCAGCGGATTGACCCGAGTGCCCTTAGCGGCAATGCGCTCGCCGTGGGCACCGAACACATCCTGCTGTAGAACGACTGAGGGGTCGAACAGCCATTCGCGGCGGTCTTGCGCGGGGCTCAGGCCCGCCACCTGCGCGGGGCGACGAATGCTGGCAACTGCTGTTTGCTGCATTCTGGCCTGCAACTGCGTAATGCCACCTGTGGCTGCGAGGGTCTGCAACCGCGCCGCAATGACGGTAAGCATGTCGGGCTCGATGATGGGGAAGGTCTCGCCCATCTTGCCATGATCGATCGCCGATACGGGAGCGGACGCAGAGACAATGCCCACCCCGACAATGCCCGCCCCGACAATGCCCGCCCCGACAAGGGCCACGCCGACAAGGGCCACGCTGACAATGCTCACGCTGACAAGGGCCGCACCAAAACGGACCGAAACGTTGCTCGTCCAGCGCGTCATAATGCCGCATCGCCCGAGCCAATGATCTGTCGCTTACAGACAAAGCCGATCTCGGCGTAGCGGCTGTCAAAGCCATCCTTGTGTGCGGTACCTGCATAATAGCAGCCTTGGGGCACTTTACCGGTAGGGCCTGGGGTCAGCGTTTCGCCGCGCGTTGTGTGGGCCTTGAGCTGCGCGACTGGTGCGCCGTTGATGAAAACGGTCTGCCCATGCCGTGCAATGAGGTCACCAGGCATGCCAAGCGCGCGCTTGGCAAAGGTTGCACCTCGTTGTCCGAAATGCGCGCGGATCAAAGAAGTGTCCGGTGGTGCGAAGACGACCAGATCGCCGCGCCGGGGCATGCGGCCCCTGTCGATGAAGAAGGCCCATTCGGGCATTGATTGGGTGGTGTTGATCAGGATCGCATGATCGTCGCGCCAGTCTGCAACGACCGAGCCTGTCGTCAGCGTGAGGCCAACGACACCGATAGCGAGCCAGCGCCGCTTCGCACAGGCGCGCTCAGCGGCTTCGGGCATGACCAGCCTCGCCCTCGGCCCCGCCGACGCTTCGGGCCCCAGTTGCCACGGCACCTGGGGCCATGGCCCGGCGCATCGCCTCCAGGACATTGCTCTTGGTGGTGGTGTTTGAGCCCGGCGCCGGGATCCTTGCATAGACTTCCCGGCGCACTGCCATCGTCACATCGGGAACGTCACCGGCCAGCACGGCCTCGCCCACCAGCACGACCTGCCCGCGTGCACCCCGCGCTTCGAGATTGCGCTGTACGGCGCCCATGAACGCTTTCGTCTCGGCGGTCACCCTGTCAGGCGGTGTCTGCGATCTTGCCTGCGCTGTCACGTATTCGCCGATGATCGAGGACAATTGCACCCGCACCATTGTGGGCATCGCAGGGGCGCTGAGCACTTCATGGGTAACCCAGGCACCCCACAGACCGGCAGCGACCGTTGCCCCGATTAGTCCGGCAATTTTCCAGTCCACCGAATGCCCCCCTGGGCTCGTGGCACGTGCCTTGGGAGGTGGCGGCGGGGCGTCTGTTTCAAACAGTGGTCCGGGGCTGACCTCCACGCGCGAGCGACGGTCATCCATGGGGCGTCTCGTGAGAAGGTGATTGCGCACAGATCGAATGCCACCGCGGTAATGATCCAGCGCGCAGCACTGCCACACCAAGAAACAGGACTGTGCTCGCGCTCCAGAACTGGTGGTGGAGATGCGCCTGGCGCGCGGCATCTGCTGTAAGATAGCGGCTCGCAAAATTGTCGAGGTGCAGCAGGGTCCCGGTCAAGGTGAACTGGCCAAGTACGACGAATAGCGTGAGCCAGACGGCACCGGTGCAGCAGATGTTCACGACCAACCATCCGGCGAGGCAAAGGCCCGTGTGGCAAGCGTTCTGGACCTTCGCGGCAGATGGCACGAGGCGCAACCGGAGAATCTGGCGGGTCATTCGGCCCCCTCCGCCGCCCGTGACGGTTCGACCAGATCCGCAAAAGCAATGCGCTCGATTGCATCGGCCAGCGGCACGCCTTGCCCGACCAGCGCCTCGATCGCTGAGAATACTCTTGGGCTCGAGGAGTAGAGCGTTGCCGAATAGGGATCGAGTACGAGGCGTCCAACCACCAGAGTCTCGGGCCCCTTGATGAGAACATCGGAATACTCGGTGCCATTGCGCTTGAGCGACCGGATCAGCGCTTCGGTGTGCCGGTCCATTTCGAAACGCTGGTGGCGAGCAAGGTCATTGACCGTCTCGTCTTTCTGCTGGAGCACCACCGACCAATCGCTGTTTTCGAGCGCTGCCAGCGAGCCCTCGGACTTGTAGAAGTCGTTCAAGGACTGTGTTGCGGTCACCAGTGCTCCGCCATATTTGCGGCAGGTGCGCGCATAAGTCTCGATCGCCTGGCCCATCTGTCCGCCGCCAAGCAATTGCCAGGCCTCGTCAATCATCGTCAGCTTGGGAATCGATCGGTCGAGATCGCGCATGACGCGCAAGGTCAGAAACATCAGCGCCGTTAGCGCAACTGAGCGCAGTTCGGGCTTGGATGACAGGTCGGAAAGCTCAAAGACAGTGAGGTCCGCCGCAAGGTCGATCGAACAAGGTCCGATAAAAAACCGCCCGTAAGTGCCGCCCGACAGGAACGGCGACATCGCATCCGCGAGATCCGCCGCGTAGGGAGAGGGCATTGCGCGCAATGCAGTGGCGATGGCGTCGATCGAGCCTTCGCGCTTGTGCTCGCTCCACACCCTACTGACCGCTGAGTCGATTAAACCTCGGTCTGTATCGGACAAGCGGTCCTGCTGGCGCGCCATCTGCCCGACGATGGCCTTGAGCATGGCAAGGCACTCGACCTCGTAGTCCTCGCCATCGGCCTTGCTGTCGAGCGCATCGGCGTCGATCATGTCGAAGGGGTTCAGCGAAAAGCCCGACGACAGGCGGAACTCGACGAAGGTGCCACCAAAGGCCCTGGCCATGTGCTCGAAGGAGCGCCCGTCGTCGATCACGATGACCTTGGCGCCAGCGCCTGCCAGCGCTGCGCAGACATCCTGGAGAAAGACCGACTTGCCTGAGCCGGACTTACCGAAGACCGCGACATTGTGATTGCCGGCGGCGTTCTGAAACGGCGACCAGAAGAAGGGTTGCCCGCGCCGTCCCACAAGCAGCATGTGCGGGATGGGTCCTCCTGCGTGCTCACCCTGCAGCGGCGCGATTGCCGCTGCCGTATTGCTCAGCATCGTACGCAGGCGCTTCATTCGTCGGAGGTCGCCTGACAGGCCGTTGGGAAGCGTGAGCGGCATGGCGGCCAAGAGGCCCATGACCTGCAGGTAGCGCTCCTCGACCAGGTCCCAGCCTGCCGCCTTGTAGACCGACTTGACGAGGCGCTCGTTGGCATCGCCCTTGCCGAGCGGGGACAGTGCGCCGACGCCATAGTAGGCTTGGACGAGTTTGCGCCCTTCGCGCAGTTGGGCCTGGACGTGCTGCCATTCGTCGCGCTGCTGCGCGAGCTGTGGCAGAAAGCGAGCGGAGCGCGATTCGGCAAGGCTGGTGGTACGCAGCACTTTGTACCCTGCCCGCGATGCCGTCGCTTCCTCGTCGGACAGCACGAAGCCCAGAACCGTAAGCACGTTGCAGGCAAAGCGCAGCTTGTCGTTGAGCACGTCACCAATGAGCTTCTGGACGTCCCACGGCGCCCATTGCCGCGGCATCTGCCGAACCGAGAAGAAGCGCCAGTCGAAGGCGTCCGGTTCGATCGCCGATGGCATTATCGGGCCGCCGGACGGCGCAATCGCGCAGCTGTGGCGGTGGACTTTGAGCACGATACGATCAGGCGACACTTCGCTGACGAGATCGCGCCGCACGCATTGCTCGTGGATCGGATCGAGCGGCGAATAGAGGTCGGCGTTTTCGGCATTGTCGATGCCCGGAGCAAGCAGATCGCTCAGGAAGGCGATCAATTCCGCAGGCGCAATTTCGCGATACGGGACGCTCAGCGCCTGCAAAGTTCCGCCAAGGCTTTCGCGGGTCGCCGCAAGTTCTGACGCGGTGAGTGACGAGCCCAGTGAGGCTCCGATGCTGACCAGTACGCGGTGCTGGCGCAGGCAGAAGGGCGCATCGCGCGATAGCGAGGCCCATGCTGCCTGCCGCAGGTAACGCGCCCGGTGCTGTGCAGCGCGGCCATAGACACCTTTGGCGAGCACCCTTGGCATGACCCAGTCGGCAATGCGCACGCCTGCCGCAGGACTTTGCCAATGGATGATCTGCACTTCGCAGCCTGCCGGCACGCCATCGGACAGGAACTGCGTAAGAATGTCGCCGGTGCGCTCGTCAGCGCCAACCATAGGCGCAAGCTCGAGAATGAAGCCCATGCTCGCCGTATTGATAAACAGCCGGGTCTCGGGGTCATAACTGCGATAGGGGAGCCAGTCTGAAAGCATCGGCACACCCGCTTGTGGCGGTGCCTTGTCAGTCCGGGCCGCGTCGCCGAAAACGACATCGAGAAAACGGTTCCAGATGCTGGTGGACATTGCGCTCACTCCCCGGCCGGACCGGAAAAGGCGGAAGGCGTAGTTGCGGTCACCGGCAGTTTGGGCGCCGCGGAAACTGGCGCAGCGCGTTCTGTCCTGTCTTCAGGAGGTGAATGCGGTGAAATCGGTTGGAGCGATCCATCTGCGGGTGCCGGCGCAGTGTGCTGAGTGCGCCTTGGCGTACCTGCGAGGCGCTCTGCGACCTGGGCGCGGATGGCGTCGATTGTGAGAGGGCTGCTCTGCGTTGGAGATTGGGGGCTTGCTGATGTTGCTGGCTGCTCTTGTGAGGACGCGCCGATCGTTTTGTCTGATATGGACGTTTCGGGAAGGTGAGGTGCCTGAGGGACGGGTAAAGCCTCTCCATCACCGGCGTCATATCCAACCGGGGGCGCCAGCGAACCGTTCGTCAGCTCGATCCAGCCACCTTGATCGACGACAGTGTGGACCACGCGGGCTTCATGCAGGTTGCCTGCATCATCGATGAAGGCCGGGAATACCAGTCGCAACGTCCGAGCATCGCGGTGGGCCAAAGTATCGCTGACTCGGGCGAATTTGGCGGCACGGTTATCACCCGGTTTCCCACGTTCGGCCCGGCTCCCGACTGCGTTTGCCTTGACTTCACGCCGGACGACCAGGCGATGTGACACTGGACTTTGAGGCTGGGCGCTTTCGATCAAGGCCAGTGCCTGGTCGTCGATCAGCGTGGATGGGGCGCAAGTCCCTCCGGGCGCACTGCACACGAAGCTCCCCTTGACGTTGTCGCCAAGCAGTACGCCGCAGGACGACAATGCCGCGCTGGACAGGAGGGCAAGCACGGCACGGGCACGGCCACTGATTTTGCCAATAGCACGCCGCGGCAGGCTCACGATTGGCCTCCCTTGATCCAGGTCTCGAGAAATGCGCGCGGACGGTAGCCCTCGATCACCGCACCGTCGCTGCGGACAATGACCGGGGTTCCGGCAATGCCCTGTTCGCGCGCAAAGTGCTCGTTGGCATCGAGCGCCGAGGTATCGCACGGCGTGGATCGCTCGATCGCCAAGCCTGCATAGGCAGCCTTGACTGCGCGAGCACGGTCGCGCGCGCAAAACACCTGGTTGGCGAGCGCGCGGCTCCCGAGAATCGAGATCGGTCGCTCTATGACCCGAACGTTCATCGCTTCGAGCGTTTGCGACAGGGCGCGACAGTACCCGCAGCGAAAATCACTGAAGACCGTGACGGTCAGGCCTGCAGGGTTGCCCCAGACAATGCCGCCAGCGGCGGGCAGTCCGGCAAGGGACATTGTCCGGGGGGCCCCGTTCGCGGCCGGGGTGGACGCGCCGCGTTCGGGAAGCGTTTCATTTGGTGCAGAGCCACTTTCACGCTCACTGGCCCTGGCGGCTGCGGCCCCGAGAAGGAGATCCGGGTTCACTTCCAGGAGCCGCGCTGCGGTCAGGTCTCGGCGCGTCTTCATGTCGTAGACCCTCCCGACCAGGAGATAACGGCCAGAGCGGTCGACGTAGAACAGCTGCGATCCCGCGGTGACCTCGCACAGCCCGTCGACGAGCGTGCAGTTGATCTTGGTGACGGGTGTGCGCGGCAGCGTTTGTGCGAGAATGCGCGCGACGGTCTTCTCGATTTCTGCAGATTGTTGCGCGCCTGGCGAACCGGCCTCGGCCCAAACCAGCGAAGTGCCGCTTCCGACAAGGATCGCTGCGAGCGGCAGCAGGATCTTGCCTGTTGGCACAGCGAGTTGGCCAAGTGCAATCTTGGTGTTGCGGATAGAGTACACAGCTGCGGTCTCCTCAGCCCTGGATGAAAACGCCTTCGAGAAATACGATTTCGACATCGATGCCGGTCGGCATTTCGATCACGGGCTGGTACTGCTCGGCGCGCTCGATGAGGTATTTCGAGACCATGTCGCCCGAGGTCGCGACGCCCTCGCCAACGCCGCCCTGGAGGATATCTCCCGTTCCCAGCTTCTGACGCTCGCCATTGACGTTGACCGTGCTGCCGGTGAGCAACGACGTGCTGTTGGCGGCAAAGCCTCGGCCAAAGCCGCCAGCCAGCCCGGCAAGGAAAGCCTGGCCGACAAGCGCGCCCTCGCGGCTCACCACACGGCCGCGCACGCCGGTCTTGCCGCCGAACGCGATGAAACCCTTGACGTCCGACACCGCGTAGCGACCGCCTTTCTGCGGGCATGTCATGCGCTGGAGCTTGACGTAAACCTTTTCCGAAGAGAGATCGCCGCGTGCAGCTCCGTTGACAAGGCAGCCGCTGATCTCGGTCTTGAGCAGATGTCCCCGGTCGTAGACCGAGCGCGCCGGGCCGGTGATACGCAGAACGACGGGCAGGGGATCGGTTTCGCTACGCACGCCGGCATTGGCATCGACGCCGACAATGACCCGCGCCACCGCGATCGAATTGGGCGGCAGATAGTTCGCACTGTCGGTGTAGACGGTGTTGCTCTTCGGTACCGGAGATCCGGTTCCAGCAGACCCCTCTCCGAACGAGACCAGACTGACCTCGCTTTTGCGCTGCGACCCGAACCCGGCGGCCGCTACGGCTGCCTCGCCCGCTGGCGTCGAGCCACCCTGGGCAAGCGATGGAGCGCCCGGGCCGTATAGGCCTGTCGGAGATGCGGACGCAGCTATCGGCGACTGCCGCGCGGCGTTTAGCGCGGCACGCAGCTGGTCGTTCTCGGCCTGGTAGGCAGACAGGATCCGCTGCGTATCGGTTGAGACGCCTGCACCACTGGTTTCCCCTGCGCTGCCCGCAAGCTGCTGTTCGAGCTGATCTGCGCGCTCGGCGCGGGCACCAAGTGTCCGCAGTTCGGTCTCAATCCCTGCAATCTGCGCCTCGGATTGCGCCCGCCACTCCTTCTCGGCCATGTTGCTGTTGACCATCTCGTCAACCGAGACGCCAGAGGCGAGCGCATGTGGTGACGCACTGCTCGAGGGGTCCTCGCCCGAAAATATGTACAGCGATCCTGCCACCAGCGCGAACAGACCGACACCTGCAAAGCGCAGTGCTTGCTTGCGCCGCTCTGCCTCGTTAATCGCGATGGCATCGCCGAGCGGCGGAACATCGCCTTGCGGCCTATCAACAGCTGCAGGGCCATCGAGGGCGTGCTGCTTCTTTCGGAAAAGGTCGGTGAGCTTCATCATCGCGCGCCCGCTTTCTGGATGAGGTACACAGCCGAACTCGTGTTCGGCGCGAGTTCGGTCACCGGAGCCATGAAAGCGACCGCGCCGCGCGCTGACAGGACCTGCTCGTCAAGCGTGATAGGTTCGCGCGATGTGTTGCGCACGCGCAGGACCAGACCGCGCAGGTCCTTTCCGTGGTATTGCCCAATCTGCTGGACTTCGAGCTTGCCGATCCGCACTGGCGCGAGCACAGCCGCCACCTGTTCGAAGCTTTCTATCGCCTCGCCGCGGTACATTGCCCGGATAAGCCGGATCGCCGTCTCGTCCGGGGATAAGGGCCGCAGGGTCTGCCGCGCTACTTCCGCCTGGATCGCGTTATTGGCGACGAAGATCTGCTCGGCCTCTTCGCCCCTCACTTCGCAGACGAACTTGTAGACAAAGCCCTTGCGGGTCGTTCCAAAGAACGAAAGCCTGGATTTCTGATAGCCGTCGGGGACGGAGAGGTAGATGTCGCCGCGATTGGGCTCGTTGACTATTTTGACATCCTCGTCGGCATTGCCTGTCGAGATCTTTGAGACAGAAGCAAACTGGTCGCTCTCGAGGCTGATCCGCGTGAGGTCTTTGGCCGAGGCTACACAGCCAACCGTGCCATTGTCTGCGGCGAGCACAGTCTGGTCGGCACAGGCCGGGCTTGCCATCATGCACGTGCCGATGGACAGCACGGCGAGACACCGCGCACGAATTGCCGGCCCGGACTGGGACATTTGCATCCAGTCTTTGGGCGCCAGGGTGAATTTGGCAGGCGTGCGCATCATGCTTCCTCACCGTGCTGCTGGGCAGGTTGCACTTGCCCGAAAGCAACCAGGCGCAGCGAAACGCCGCTGTAGCTCCAGACGAACCGGAACGTCCGTGCCTCCGCGCTGACTTCCTTGGAACCGACCACGGTGTGCAAGGTGCCATTGACCTCGCTGGTGAGCGCGGCAGGATCGACGGTAAGCCGCTCCATCGTGAAATACTGCGACACGCTCGTGCCGCTCTGGTCGGCGACGACCTTGAGCAGTTCCGCTTTCATCCGCCCATGGGCCTTGGGGTCGGCCAGCGCCAGCACGGCGTCCATCCAGTACGTGAGATTGGACGGAGAGCGATTGAGCATGAGCAAGGCAGCGTCGCGGGTCACCAGTTCGAGGTAATCGCGGTTGACCTTGCCGGAGGTGATCGTCAGCGGTCGTGGCAGGACAGGCTGGAGGACAATCTCGCGGCTCTGTCCGGCAGCTGCAAAGGCGAGGAACAGCGAAGCTGCAAATAGGCCGAGCGAGCTCGCGGCAAGGAGATTGCGCTGCTTGAGCAGACGTTGCGACTGCTGGTGGGTGATCGCGAGATCCATGGTCGCTGCCTCATCCTGCCATGATGCGTAGATGCGAGGGTGGCGTTGCCTTAAGGCCGGTGAAGGCGCCCGGCAGATGCCAGTAGGCCGTGTGAACAATCCAGCATACCGCCCTTCCCGCCTTCAACTTGCGCAATCCCCACCAGGCCAGCACGCTCATCATGAGCCCGATCAGAATATGTTGAGACAAGATCCCCCAGGCGAACGGAACGAGGAGGCCCAGGAACTCGTCGAGAGTCCAAAAGCCGATGAGTTCCGGATCGTCGAGGTGCTGAGGCACGGTGTATCTTTGCATGGTCACGTCGCCACCCTCGGGCTGCTGCTTTTCCAATCCCTCAGGGGGATCTTCCTGAAGCAGCCGATGCAAATTCAGATGGTTGCGGTGATCGCAGCAGTGACGATCGGAACCCCGGTGCCAACACCGACACCAACGCCGACCGGAATGGCGATCTGGGCCAGACTGAACCGCCCTGCTGCCAGGCCAACGACACCACCGGCCAAGCTGAGTACCGTAATGATCTTGCCGCCCGACCCTTGCAGGAACCCAGTGAACTTGAGGAGCGCTGTGTTGAAAGTCTGGTCGTTACCAGCCATCGCCATCTCGCTTCCCAGCCCTGCGGCAATGGCAAGGACTGCCATGCTCTGGAGGAGGACTGTGCTCTTTCCTTTCCAACTGCTTGTCATTGGTTTTGGCTCCATTCGTCAAAGCTGCCGCGTCAATCGCGGGCCAATTCAAGGAGCGGTCTTGCGCGGTGTGGGGCAACCGAGCTGCAGCCGGGTGCCCGAAGAATTCCTCAAAAATGGGCGCGTGATAACCACCATGTAAATCTGTACGGAATGAAGCTTCCGCCTCGCGGATTTTGCTTTCCCGCTTTGGGGGTTCCGTTGCCCCGATTACGGCGCTTCGATACTTCGAATCGGAGCATCTCTACAGCGTTTCGTGGTGAACTGCCTTGGCGCTTTACAGGTTAGACTTCGGCATCAATTCAAGTGGATAGGCCGATTATAATGTTGACGGGCCAAGGCCGGGCATGCTCGCATGCAGCAAAAGGGGAACGCTTCGATGCTGCATGGGGCTATTTCACCAGAGACGGTTTTCAATCCGCTCATCGTCGCGCGCAATGCCAACCCGTGCGCATCAGAAATCCGGATCGATGACGAGCAGACCCGGTATAAGCGCCTGATCAATTGTGAGCTTGCACGTCAGGCCGTTCCGCTCGCGCATATGGCAGACCGGCTCGGTATGCTGCGGACAAAACTGCATAAGATCCTCCGGCAAGGGGCGCACCTGAGCGATAACCTCCGTGCACGGTTGTTTGAGCAGTTGGGAATCGATCATACGCGCGCAACGATTGCGGTCTCAATGCTGCAAAGCGCAGCAGCGTATCATGAACAGGCGGTCTTCCTGGCAGCTGAAGGTCTGAAAGGTCTCTACTGCGAAGCTGCATCGGGCAGACAGGGCGAGATCCAGGTCGATCTGCGCCCTGTCATCATTCATACGGCGGTAGGCAAAACCTACGGGATGTTGTTGACGCATCAGGAACGGGTGCTTGAAGCGAGCCGTACCTTGCTCAGCTGATGCAGGGCACAGCTTCTACCCGGTGCCGCCGGACCATCGTGGGTTCATCGTTGAGTTTGTGACGAAGGCTTGGTGGGAGTTGCTGTTCGCCAATTCTAAAAGTGGCTTTTAGACTATCCTTCAAATGCGTCGATCCGAATGCGAACGGCATGGGCACCCGACGTCGCTCCGATCTTTCCCATCATCTTCATACGGTGGATTTCAACGGTTCTGGGACTGATCCCAAGATCCCGCGCCATTGCCTTGTTGGACAAGCCGGTAGCCAGAAGGTCGAGCACTTGGCGCTCACGGTCCGAAAGTCTGGCCAGAGCCGATCTGGCCGCGGCTTGCCGGCCGCGAAATGCAGATACGGACATGGCCTCCTTGGCGCATTCGTTAAGTTTGGCGATCATCGTCCCGGTGCAAACCGGACCGACAAAGTAATCCATTGCTCCGGCCTTCATGCCTGCAACTATCCGGCTGGCATCAACTTCAGCGCCAAATCCGATGACCGGCAGCCACGAAGCGTTCCTTGTCAGTGCTTGGCAGACTGCCGATGCTCCAAGTTTGCCGGATTCATGGACAAGCACGATCCCACCAGTTGGGCGGTGTGCAACCAGTTCTTCGGCATCGTTGTAAACTTCGGCGTGATGACCGGCTGCAAAGATCATACGGGCCATCGCTGCCCTCTGCTGGGCTTCGTCGGCAACGACGTGAACGGTATGACGCGCCGACGACGCTGAGGGCGATGACGCGGTGTCACTAAATTCTGCGACAGTGTCTCGAAATCCGAAAGCGTCCGCGAGGCCCTGCTGTTCGAAATCAGAGTAGCCAGACCGATCTTCAAGCAACATATGGAAACCCCCGTTTTTGGTGACACTAAGTGCGTCGACTTACGAAACCTCCCACATTGGCATTAACCATAACGCGCTGAAACCACGGCAAAGTCTACTAAGTTCTTTTACCTACCTAGCTGTCCAAAACGCCCAGCTTGCCTGCGTCAGCAGAAAAACCTCGCCATTTTGGCAGCGATTCTCGAGGTAGAAAGGACAATGTTGAGTAGCGCTAAGACCCGCCACTTCCCCTCGTTTTGACGTTCTGGCTGTTGATCACACCGGCGCTGTGCGATGCCTCATGCCTCTGTGTTTCACAGACCAGCATAAGAAGCCCATGGTTCACGGCATGCCGCAACCCCGTATCGCGCCAGAGGTAGAACCAGCGTCGCACCGTCGAAACTGGAGGAAAGCGCGGTGGGTAACATTCGCTACGGCAGCTCGCCTCGGCGCAGATCGAAGATGGCCTCGACAGTCCGGCGCATTTCCCACTTCGGTGGTCGGCCTGTCGAGGCTGGCGGGGAAGAAGGGGCTCGAAAATAGCCCACTGGGCATCGGTCAAATCTGTTGCCAAAGCCAGCCCGCTTTGCGCATGGAGCGTGCGAGCGGTATAGGTCCACATCTTTGCATCCAACGTAGTTTTTGGCGAACCCCCCTAAATCAACGACTAGGCTCACCGTCAAGCTAACCTGTTGATACCAATCAACTTAGTTCAGATCGGATTCTAAAGTGCCAACCAATTTTAGGCAGCTGCTGGCGCATTTACCGGCATCGTAAGCGTGGCAGTTGCCGCGTTGAACTCGGTCATTCGCGCTTCAGTTTGCGATTATCGATTCCTGCCCTTGGTTCATCACGCTTTTAGGAAGGGCGGGAGGACTTGGTCTGGGAAATAACGGCCATTCCCGCCTGACGGGTTCAGCGGCAGGTTCGTTGCCAAAACCCGCCACTCTTTCGTCTGCGCATTGGGCATAAATTGCGACCGCTATTGGGCCGTTTGTTGAATGGCAGGTCTTGGAAAAAACGAGGCTGAAGCGGCCATGCTGGTTTCGGGAAAGGGCCTCGCCGTCACTCATGACCGCAGATGGGTGGCAATCTGCCTTTCCGCTTCGAGCTTTAGTCAGTGATGCCGAGGGGCACTTCTGCGTAGCCGCTATGCTTTAGGTGGAGATCAAACCAGTCGACGAGCTCGCGCGTGATGTCGCGGATGTTGGCGGGCGAATTGGCGAGCGAGTGGTTCTCGCCCCAGTAGCGCAGCAGCCGTGCCGTGCGGCCCTTTCGGCGCAGCAGCGAATACAGTGCTTCCGGCTGCGAGAGCGGCGCGCGTGTGTCGAGCTCCCCGTGGATCAGCAGCAGCGGTGTGTGGATCCGGTCGGCGAAAGTGAGGGGCGAGTTGCGGTGATAGAGCGCGGGATCGGTGGCGGGATCGATCCTGAAGCCGAGCCCGCTTTCATAGATCGGGCCGTTGGCCGCCATGTCCTGCTCTATGCCGGGCCAGCCCCGTGCTGCCGGATCGAACGCGCCGTAATTGGTGGCAATGTCGGTTGCCCCTGCGATCGCGGCCGCCGCTCTGAAGCGGTCGGTCTGCGCTACCAGCGCGCTGACCGTGTAGCCGCCGAAGCTCTGGCCGAACACGCCGACGCGGTCGTTGTCGGTGATGCCGAGCTCAACCAGCTTGTCGATGGCAGGAAGGACGCCGCCGGGGAACGCTGCAAGGGGCTCTCCCGGAGCGTCGCTGCGCGGGACCGGGATCGAGGGAATGGCCACGACGTAGCCATGGCTCGCGTAAAGCTCGAGGTTGTAAAGACCCGGCATATGCGGATCGAGGAAGTAGTCGTCGATCCCGGACGGGCTGTAGCCGCCATAGACCCACATCAGTGTCGGGTAGCGCCGCGCAGGATCGTAATCGGCAGGGAGCAGCACCGCCATCTTGAGCGCGGTGCCATCGGCATGGCGATAGTCGATCATGCGCCGCTCGCCCCAGGCGATATCGGCAAGGTGCTGGTTGTGCTGCATCAGGGCCCGGGGCGCGGCGGGATCGTCCCACGAGGTGAAGTTCACGACGCTGCCTTTGAACCCGTTTTCGGCCCAGACAATCCCGCTGCAATCATGGTTGAGCATCCTGGCGGACGACGCGAGCCTGATGCTGGCCGGGCGCGGGTCGTCGCTGGACCAGAGGCTATAGGTGGCGGCCCCGTCTTTCCGTTCGGTGACGAGCCGTGCCGCGCCGTCGCAACCTGTTGCTTTCCTGGCCTTCCATGGCACGAACCGGCGTGCGGCAGGATCGAAGCGGACCGGGCCGGCCTTGCTCTGACCGGTGATCTGCCCCCTTGCCGAGGTCCGCAAGCTGGCAAGCCCTTCGACATTGTCCTCTACCTTGGCGGCCCGGCCAGTGCGAACATCGACGAGCCGCCACCCGCTCCCTGCCTTGCCATCCCGCACCAAAATGCTTGTCCGGTCGGCCCAGAGCGCATGGGATCCCTCGCGCCAATGCGCTGGCGCGGCATCATCAAAGGTCAGGCCGGGGGCTTGGGCGGTCAGCGCGAGGGCATTCGCCGCGAGGGTCCAGAGGCTCGCCGAGTTCGCGTCTGAAGCTGCCCGCGCGCGCAGGGAGATGTATTCCGACTCCGGGGACCACCCGATGATGTCGAGCGGGAATTGCGCGCCGCCCGGCGGCTCGACCCGCTGCAAGGCCGGTCGCTCGCCAAGGTCGAGCATGAACAGGGCGTTCTCCACTGCCCATGCCATGACATTGGGCATATCGGCTGACCGGCGGTGTGGCGGGATGGCCCGCACCGGCGCGAGGATCGCCGCGCGGCGGGCATTGGGCGAAAGGGCAATGGTCAGCGCGCCGAACATCGGGAATGCCGGCACCTCGCCAAGATTCGTCGTCGAGCCATCCGCCAGATTGAAGATCACCAGCTCCGCCGAATAGTTGACCTCAGCCAACTCAGCCGCCGCCGTCGCGCTGTCGGAGCGCGATAGCGTCGGCACCTCGCCTGCACGCATCTCTTCGCCCGCCTGTGATGCCTCGCGGTGGAACTTGGCGTAGCGATCCACCATCGTTGAACGCTCACCCGACGGCATCAGCACCGCCAGCAGGCGATCCGGGCCGAGCCAAACGAAAGGGGCATTCTCGTCATTCTCGCGGCACGTATTCGGGAGGCTCGCGCCTGGGCTGCGCAGGTCGAGCTCATTGAGCGGCGAGCCGTAGCGCACCTGTGTCATCATGGCGCGATCACTGACGCGCCGGGGCGCTTTTGTCCCGCGCTCCCACACATAGAGGCGCACATTGTCACCGCCGCGCGGTTCACTGAGTTCGGGCGCAGTAGAGAGCATCGCCAGTCGCTTGCCGTCGGGGCTCCAGTAGGGGCACCAGTAGCCTGCCGCGCTCGCTTGCCCATCGGTCAGCTGGCGCAGCTGCGACCCGTCGCGCTTCACCAGCCAGATATCGGTGCGCGAGGAGTCGATCTCATAGGAATTGCGGCCATAAACCTCGCCTGAGGTAACCGGGCGAGGCATCGCGATCGCGATCTCTTCAGAGTCCGGAGAGATGTCGGCGCGGTCGACCGTCGCGGTCGCGAGCACATCGTCGATGGACAGCGGACGGGCAGTGGCGGAAGCCCCCATCAGCATCGACAGGAAGCAAAGAAGAGCTGCTCTTGATGAACGTATTCCGGAAGCTTCCAACTTTGCCGCCCTTCGACGCAAACCTTCTGTGATCTTTCAAGGAACTTAGCCAATCATCTGGACGGCGGCTACGGCGTCGGTTGCGGAAAAGCAGGAAATCGCGCCGATTCTAAAAAATCTGCCGTTCAGGTTCCGACTCCATTGCGGACACCCGCCCTGTTGGTAAGGTCTCCGGGATGAAACCAGCGGCAAAGACGCTTCGAGCGATAGAACATCTGCTTTTTGCAAGCCTCGTTGCATGGCTCGGCATCGCTGGCTTTTTGTATGAGCGCTTCCATGATCGCGTTCCTACTTGGCAACTGGTTCCAGCGCTCATCGCGTTTATGGCCTTCGGCTATTTTGTTTATCGTGTATTGCTCGGAGCTTTGTCATCGAACCGCAGATGACTGTCGCCAATGAGCCCACGCGTCCCCTTCCCACCCACTTTGCGCCATAGAGCGTCCTGCAAGGTGATGCTCGAAGCCGAAATCACTGGCGGGTTCCCAATGCCCGCTTTCAGGCAATGCAATGGTCGCTGTTAATGACCGGGATGGGGCGCTTTGCTGACCTTCTTCTTTTCCCTCAGCGATGGCCGCTTCTGGCTGGATACGACGTTCAACGCAGCCGATCCGAGCGACCGGGTCTGGTCGGAACGAGCCTAACGCCATTTACACCCTTTTGCCTGTGGCTCGATTTTCAAATGGCCACTCAAGCAACCACTGCTTCACCGCTTGGGCCTAGGTTGAACGTTTGCTCTCCGCCTCGCTAGGCAGACTTTTGGCAAACAGCGTGCCGACACTGATCGGTGAGAAGGCATCGTCTGCCCAATGCGGGGTGGTGCCGGGAATGCCATAGCGGAACGGTCGGCCTTCCGGGATATGCAACGTTCCGAAAATCCAGTCATAGACCGAAAGAAAAACCCCGAAGTTGCGGAAATTTCCGCCGTCGCGGCCATATCCGTGGTGGCTGTGATGGATTCCCGGGGAGATGAAGACATGTTCCAGCCCGCGAAACACCGGGCCGAAGAAGGTGTGCCGTCTGACCGCGTCGTCCCAGCGGAAATCGCTATGGGTAAAGATGCCCCAGAAGGTGAAAATCACGATCCCCAAGCCCGCCGCCCGAGCCTGGCCGAGATAGATCGCCAGCGAAAACACCCAACCCAGACCCCCGACCAGTATCCAGAATGGGCTGATACGGAAGTTTAGCAGGACGTTTACATATTTGGCGGTGTGATGCGTGCGGTGCATGCGCCAAAACCAATCGAACCAGCGCGTGCCCTTCAGCTGGTGACTGGCGCGATGAACCCAGTAATTTGCAAACTCCGCCAACAAGATGATCGTGATCAACGCCGGCAGAAATGGCACATCTTGCAAGGCTCCCTGCCCACCCGGAAACAGGTACGCGATGGACATCGCCACCATCGCCGTGCCCGCCGGGCGGACCAGTGCGGCCCCGAGCATGCAGATACCGTTTACCAGCCAGTCGCTGCGGTTGTAGATTTCACGGTGCCGGCCGGCGATAACTTCGGCCAGCAGGATCGCGCCGGTTACGGCCAAAACCCAAAGCCCGAGATGGTCCATTGTTTTTACCTTCATCTGTTGTGAACATCGTTGCAATGAAGGGTTTCTGCGTCCAATGCATATTGATGCTATTTTTAATGATGCGGATGCATATGTATGGACCTGCGAAACTTGCGCCATCTGGTCGCCCTTTCCCGCCGCTTGAGCTTTTCGCGCGCCGCCGAGGATTTGGGTCTGTCCCAATCCGCACTCACCCGCAGCATTCAGGCACTGGAGCAACAAGTCGGGATGCGGTTGTTTGATCGAGATCGCGCGGGGGTAAGTCTTACTCCACAAGGCCAGGTTGTAGTTGGCCGAGCCAAGGCCTTGCTAACCCAAGCAGATGATTTTGAACGCCAGTTGCGCCAAACCGCACGAGGGGAAGAAGGACGGGTCAGCTTCGGCATGGCGCCATTGCCGGCCTGGACGTTGCTGCCGGCCGCACTGTCAGAAAGGCTTTCAGCAGCTCCAGCCCTCACCAACGAGGTCGTGGTCCGCAATGTCGAGGCACTGTGGCCTCTGCTGATAGCGGGTGACATAGAGTTTTTCGTCAGTGCAGAAGGGCAGGTGCCTGATGCGCCGCTCGTGCGCGCCGAAACTCTTGGCAACTTCCCGGTCACGCTGATTGTCCGCGCGGGTCACCCTTTGCTGACAGGAGACTGCCAAGACGCCGCATTTCCTGTACTGCTGTCAAGTCGAGCAACCGCGAACGTGGCAATATTCGACGACCTCCGCAAATGGGCGGCAGGCCCCCCGCATGTGATCGAGGATTACGGCACACTGGTTACGCTCACCAAGACCACCGATGCGATCTGGGTTTCATCTGCCTATTCCGTTGCACAGGATCTCGCGGCGAAAGTGCTTCATGCACTTGGTCCGCTCCGAACCGGCGCACCCCAAAGTTTTCGAATGGTTATCTATTCGCTCGACCGTCGCTCCCAGTCACCGGGAATGCAAAGGTTAAAGCAGGCCTTTCGGCAGCGGATACAAGGACTGGAGAACGCGCTCCGCATATGAATTTTGAGCTGATGGTCTAAAACGATCCTATCGCGGCGGCCCAAACCCTAATCTAGGATCGGCACGAACGATGGTTGTCAGCGGGGCGCTATCACGGTGCTATCCGGCAGGAGTTGGCCGCAATCCTGCTCGCCAGTTTCTTGGACCTAAAGTGGCACGTCTAGATTGAACCGGACGTTCGCCGCTTCCAAGCTGAACGACCTGGTTTGGTCATGGTCGGCCAAGGGCAACCTTGATCCTTTCCCATCCTCCCCGCGCTCGCGCGATGTCGGCCAACATGCGATGCCATTCGTGCAGCGCGATGCGCGCGGGATTTCGGGAATCAAGATCGTGCACCAGTCCATACCGTAGTGTGCGATCTCGCGGTTCTGCGCGAAAGGTGCCGAACAAGCGATCCCACACGATCAGGACGCCACCAAAGTTGCAGTCAAGATACTCGGTCTCGCTGGCGTGGTGGGCGCGGTGATGCGATGGCGTGTTGAACACCGCTTCGATCCAGTTTGGCAGGCGGCGCACGGCTTCGGTGTGTAGCGGAAACTGATAGATGAGGTTCGCGCCCAGCAGCACGGCTACCACCGTGGGCGGAAATCCGATCAGCACCAATGCGGCAAAGAAGACCCAACCCAGCGAGAAGAACTCCGTCCAGCCAAGGCGGATTGCACTGGGCAGCACATATTCGCGCGAGGAATGGTGCACCGCGTGCGTTGCCCACATCCAGCGGACGGTGTGGCTGAAGCGGTGGAACCAGTAGTAGGCGAATTCAACAGCGAAGAATCCGGCAACCCACGTCCGCCAATCGCTGGCAGACAGTTGTAGGGGGGAGATGTCAGCCAGCAGTAGAAAGATCGCCCCGGTCGCGATGCCGGTGATCGGGCGGAATACGGCCTGCCCCACAGCCACGCCGAGGCTGGCTGCCGCGGCACTTCCATCATATCCGCGCCCCTCACGCAGACGCCAGCCGATTTCTGCCAGCACGAGAGCCAGCATGATGCCAAGAATCCAGGGGTGTTGGAATGCCAGACGCATGGTGTGATCCTCTAGTTGCGTTTCAGGTCGGCGATTGCGGCCCTGATTTCGGCTTCGGTCACGCGGTTGTCGCGGTTGCTATCGGCCATGTCGTATGCGGGTGTCGGGCCGGAGGTGAACTCGGCGCGGCTGATGCGGCCATCGCGGTTCGTGTCGTAGGTCTGGCGCATGGTGGCAAGGCGTCCGCTGTCCCAGTGCGCCTTCGCAAAGCCCGGCAAATCGTCCTTGCTGAAAATGCCGTCTCCGTTGCGGTCAAGCCGAGGCCATTCCTTCACGCGGTGTACGAGGAGTTCTTGGCGGGTGATTGCCCCGTCCTTGTTCGTATCGGCAGCGCGCAAGCGTTCCAGTGCTTCTTCACCACCGAAATCGCGGGAAGGACGGGCGGTTGGCGCGGCGATTGCAAACGTTGGGACGACTATCAGTGCCAAGGCCAGAGAGGGTCTTGTTATACGAACGAAACGCATTGTGCAGGATCCGTCGGCAAAGAGGGCATGACGCAACGTTTGGGGAGGCTTCGACAGGTGGGAGCGTCGCGCCATGCCAGGTTGAGGGACTTCCAGTACAGATCGTCCCGGGGTCACGTGAAGGCGATCAACGGCAAGTGATCGTTTCGCCCGCAGCAGTGGTGCAGGTGCCGGTGTGGCTTACCGCCCCATCGCTAAGCGTGGTGGACCCCGAGTAGCTGTTCCCGGTGACGGCGTTGGTTGCACTGGTCGAGCGCGATCCACTGGCGGTTCCATCGGCGCTGCGGGTGAAGCTGCCCTGCGACGAAGCGCTGCCGCGCGCGCCGCTGGTTGCAGCATCGGCGTTGCGCGTTACCGTGCCATCGGGCGAGACCGAAGTGGTGGAGGCGCGCGCGCCGCGCGAGCCATTAGTACCTTTGAAGCCTGCTGCGCTGGTGCGGGTCACAGTGCCATCGGCAGCGGTTGTGGTGCCTGCTGCACGACCAGCCACGCCCCTCTGGCCTGCGACAGCGCCGACCGAGCCGTTCTGGCCGCGAGCGCGAACGCCTCCGCTGGCGTCGGCGGTGGAAGCGAATGCAAGTGCGGCAACTGCTGTCAATGCGGTGAGCGTAGTGCGAAAATTTTTCATGACTGATCTCCTTCATGCTGGCCCGGGAAGAGGTTTGACTTTTGTTTCCGGGCGACAGGAGATTTTCTGACCGCAAGATGCATCACCGGAATGTCGGAAAAAGCCGAAGTCGTGGCAGAGCGTGACAGTGAAGGCCTGACGTAACAGTTTGTCACAACTACCCCACCGTATCGGCTGGCTGATCGTCCCCGGCGATGGCAGGAACAAGCCCATGACCGAACGTCCACACCGCCTGCTTGTCGTCGATGATGATCCTGAACTGCGCAGTCTGTTGCAGCGCTTCCTGTCAGAGCACGGCTTTTCCGTGCGCGCGGTGGAAAGCGGAAAGGCGATGGACGTGGCGTTGCAGCGTGAGCCGGCCGATGTCCTCGTGCTGGATCTGATGATGCCAGGCGAAGACGGGCTTGCCATCCTGCGTCGCCTGCGCGCCAGTGGCGAACAGGTGCCAGTGATCATGCTGACGGCGCGTGGCGATCCTGTGGACCGGGTACTTGGGCTGGAAATGGGCGCGGATGACTATCTGGGCAAACCGTTCCTTCCACGGGAACTGGTAGCCAGAATTGCTGCGCTGCTGCGCCGCATGGCCCCGGCACGGAGCACGAATAGCGACGAGACTGTTGTGGTCGGCCCCTTCCTGGTCAACTTTTCGGCCATGTCCGTCAGCCGCGATGGCACGGTCCTGCCACTTTCCTCGCGCGAGTTTGCGCTGATGGCCGCTCTGGCGCGCAGCACCGGCAGGCCGCTCAGCCGTGCGCAACTGATCGACCGTGCGCTGGGCCGCGATGCCGAAGTGACCGACCGCGCGATTGATGTTCAGGTAGCCCGCCTGCGACGCGCCATCGGCGATGATGCGGGTGAGCCACGCTTCATCCGTACGGTCTGGGGTGTGGGCTATGTGCTTGCGCCCGAAAACGGCGGAACCGGCCAGGCATGAACTGGCGGCTTCCGACGCTGGCCTTGCCGCGGAGCCTTTTGCGCCGGAATGTCGCGCTGATGGTCGGGGTCGTGCTGGCCGGACAGGTGGTGGCCGGGCTGCTGGTCATGGCGTTGGTAATACAGCCTCAGGTCAACCGGATTGCTCAACTGACAGCCGATATGATTTCCGTTCTTACCCACGTGATGGAAGATCTTCCGGACGCAGAGCGCAAGATCATGCTGTCGCGATTCGAAAGCAGCGGCAATGTCCTGATTAGGCTGGAAGAACCTGCCAATAGGGCTGCGTCGCAGAGACTACGCAACCGTGTGCCCAATTTCGTCGAACGGCAATTCGTGCGCGCTTTGTCCCATCGGTTGGGTTCTGGAAGAGAGCTGAAGTGGCAGCGCGGTGCCGACGATCGATTGTGGTTCGAAATGCGGCTCGGCACGCAAACCGTGTGGATTAGCGTTACGCCGCCATCGGGGCGCAGCGCACTGCAGACAATGCTCTATGCTTTTCTCGTCGCGTTCATCGTTGCAGCAGCGGCGGGCCTGCTTTTGCAACGAAGGCTGGATGCCCCGCTTCAGCGGCTTGCGGCGCAGGTCGATGCCTTTGCCCCTGACATGGCTAGGCACGAGCAAATTCTGCCTATGCTCGAAACAGCAGGCCCTGACGAAGTCGCAGCGGTGGCCAGTGCCTTCAACCGGCTGACCGAAAGGTTGGCCAATGACGAAGCGGAAAGGACGCTGATGCTTGCCGGGGTCAGCCATGACTTGCGCACTCCGCTAACCCGGCTTCGCCTGTGCCTTGAAATGATGAGCGGGCATTATGACCAGATTGAGGCAACGGCTGCACGGCAGGTTGACCGGATCGAGGCGATGCTTGAGCAGTTCCTTGATTTTGCCCGCGGCTTTGCCGAAGAAGCGGTCGTGGGCTGCAGCTTAGACGAATTGCTTTCGTCCGTGGCACGGGATGGCGATCCGCAAGGGCAAACGCAAGTCGTTGTCGACAAAGCGCTCCGCGCCAATCTGCGCTATCAGGCAGTGGCAAGAGCCGTTGGCAACCTTCTTGGCAACGCAATACGCTATGGCCAACGACCGATTAGGCTCCAGGCGCGCAACGAGGGAAGTTTTGTTCTCATCGAAGTCAGCGATGCGGGCCAAGGGTTCAGCGCTGCTAGCGCAGAACAATTGCGACGCCCGTTTGCCCGAGGTGACAACGCACGCGGCGGGGATGGAGCTGGACTAGGTCTTGCCATTGCCGAACGCGTTGCCGTGGCACATGCAGGATCCTTGCGCTTCGTGTTTCGACATGGCCGTTTTTGTGCCGAACTCGCATTGCAGGACCAGATTTTGCCATAACAATGATTGTTCGCAAAGCGGCTTAAGAATCGTGGCTTGGCTGCCAGGCGCTGAATAGCAGCGCGGATGCCATAATTGCTGCCAATGCGAGCCAGAAAATTGCGGAAAACGCCATCGCATTGCCGAAAAGGATCCGGGCTAGGAAGGTGATGGTAAGAGCAGCTGGCGTTCCTGCCACAACGCCATTCCAAAACGCATGTAGCGCGTGCTCCTGCATGCCACGTCGACGCCGCTTGCCAAGCCAGATGTAGGTTCCGGTTGCACAGATTGCCGTCAGCGCAGCGCCGAGCAGGAAATAGGCTAGTTTGACCGGAAGGCCGCCGAAACTGCCAAAATGCAGTTTGTAAGCAGACGCCGCTGCCTGCTGTCCGATTTGTCCGTCCGCAAGCCCGGCCGTCTTATGAAAGCGGCCGAAAGCGTCGAAATCATAGTATTCGCCGAAGATCAGTCGGCGCTCGTGATCGCCCACGATCTGGACGTGTTGCCCTTTGGTCATGGGATTGTGAAGCGTGGCATAGGTCACGGCCACTTCAGGGTAGGCGCGCGCCATGTATTCCAGCGCTGCAGCCACGTTGGGAACAGGTGCAGGCGCGGCGTCGGGCTTGCCTTCCCCACCAAATACTGTTGCGTAGACAGCTTCGACATCTCCGCCATAGCTGTTGCTGGCAATCGCATAGGCGGTGATGGTAGCCATGCCGATCATGGCCCCGGTTAGCGCGATGGCAAGCGAGAAGGGCAAGGTCCATACGCTCAACCGGTTGTGCCAGTCTGCCAAGCCGACGCCATTGCTGTTGCGTGCACGCAGTCGAAACGCGTCACGGAAAATGCGCGGCAGTGCGATCACGCCGCTGAACGACAGCGCCAGCATCAGCACGCCCAGAATGCCGACCACCGTGATGCCGACAAGCGCTGGCAAGTTGAGTGTATAATGGAGTTGCACGAGAAAATCGGACCAGGCGATCTCTTCCGGTCCGGCGATGGCGCCGGTCCGGTCTAAATGAACGGCCTGCGTATCGGTGGTGATCGTGGTGCGAGGCAAACCCTCGGTTGGCAAATGCACGTAGAGATGCGTGGTGCGGGGTTTGCCTGCCTCACTTGCCAGAACGGCCTCAACTCCACGCTGTACGGCAACGCGATCTATTGAAGACATTTCTGGTGCATGGACTTGCTCGATCCGCTGCAGCTCTTCGTAGAACACCGCCACTGTCCCTGTTAGCGAGACAATGTAGAGCAGCGCACCGGCCAGCAGGCCGATGGCGGCGTGGGCCGATAACGCCTGCTTGACGGTTCCGGTCTCAATCATGCGGCTCACGACATGCTCCCTTTGACGATGGCGGGAATTGCGGCGATCAAAGGCAGCGCGATGCACACCAATTGGCGCTTGCGATTCTCAGTCATGAGCAAGAGAAACGCCAGGATCGACCAAACCAATGGCACGGCAAAGAAGACGAGCACGTTAGCATCAGCTACACTTGCGTTGACCGTCAGGGCGGCCCAACGCGTCATCACGCCGATCGCGATGGCCGCGACCAGGCCGCCTCCAACCACGATGGCGAATGTTGTGATACGCTTTGCCAGATGGCGTGGTTCACCCGGCTCAGGCAACATGCCTGCTCTGCGGTCCGATCCCCTGCTCTTCCTGGCCGGATCGCGCCATGCGGCTATGGCCAAGAGAATAAGCGCCGCTGCCATCGCCCAGAGCGAGGCTATGCTAACACCCCAGGCACCGGCATAGACCCAGCCAGCTGCGAGTCCTGCGCCGATCAACATCCAACCTGCGGTGTTGAGAATGACGGACCGATTTGCGCGCCCCCAGGCAAAACGCAGCGCGCCTATGCCCAGGATGCCAAACAGTGCGCCCGCGGTCATCATTGCCGCGCCTGCCATCAAAACCGATAGCTCACGGTGCCCATGACGTTGCGTTCACTACCCATGAAGCAGTCTCCACGCGCCAGGCATGCTGAGTAGTAACTTTTGCGGAAAAGGTTTGTGGCATTGAGCGTGACCGCCCATTTGCGCCACGACAGTTCCACCAAAGCGTCGGCCAGCGTGAACCCGGGCGTTCTGACCCCATCGGGAAAGGCCGGACCGAACGAACGCTGGCTGCCCACATGGCGCACACCGCCGCCCAGCAGCAACGCGGTTTCCTCGTTCAGCGCAATGCCCGTCGTTGCCCACAGCGAGGCGTTGAACTTCGGCACATTGTCGATCTGGCGCCTGGTTTCGTCCGCTTCGGCCTGGTTGTAGCTGGCATTGGCAATCAGGTTTACCGAGCCGACAAGAGACACCCGCCCTTCAAATTCCACGCCTTTTGAGGTCAGGGCTCCGATCTGGACCTGATCGAACGGATCGACTGTGCTGTCATCGGAAACGGGGCGATTGCTTTCCCTGATGTGATATCCGGTCAAGGTTACCAGCATAGTGTCGGCGGGATGGAACTTGATCCCAACTTCGACCTGGCGGCCAGCCTTGGGGATGAAGGCCGTTCCATCGCTCGCGGTCCCCGCAATCGGCTCAAAGCTCTCTGTGTAACTGAAGAAGGGCGAAATTCCCGTGGCAACTTCGCCGATGATGCCGGCACGGAATGTTGTTGCCGAATCTTTGCGCCACGCTCCGCCGAAGCTTTTGGCCTGCGTCCAATCACGCCTTGCGCCAAATACCACTGAAACGCGATCGTGCAGGCGAATCTGGTCCTGCAAATAGATGCCTAGTTGATCCTGATCGACATCTTCGGCAACATATGTCGGCGTCGGCAGCCCACCGCCATAATCTGAGAGCGCACCATAATCGATATTGTATATGTCGAAGGTTTCGTAAGCAAAACCACCAGTCTTGTTGACAGAGTTGGCACTATAATCGACACCAGCCAACAACGTATGCCGGATGGCTGACCCGGTGTTGAAATCAATCTGCAAGTTGTTATCGGTGGAGAAGATCTCCATCCGGGCGATGCTGCCATCAACGTACAGCCCCATGATGCGCTGATTGGCATCAAGGAACGGGTTCGTGGGATTGGTGTAATTGTCTGGGTAGTGCGTGAAATAGGCAAGGTCGCTGTCGATATAGCGTGCCTTTAAGTTGATCCGAGCGTTTTCACCAAAACGCTGCTCCAGCAGCGCTGTGCCTTGTAGCAGGCGACCATCATAACGGTCCCAGCCCGGCTTGCCAACGAACAGGCCGTTGGACAGCGTGCCATTGGGATTGGGCAAGATTGTGCCCACCAGCGGCAGGAACTGTGATGTCGAGCCGCCATCGTCTTCCTGATAGAGTCCGATCAACGTGAACGTCGTGTCTGACGAAGGCTTGAAGGTGATTGAGGGTGACACCATTACCCGATCATCGGGAACAAAGTCGGTTTGTGTCTTGGCATTGCGAACCCGCGCCACCAGACGCGCCGCAACGCTTTGGTCAAGCGGCCCGGTAAGGTCGAGCATGACTTCTTTGCGGTCGAACGAGCCGTAGCGGACCGAAGCTTCGCCGTGCGTTTCGAATTCAGGACGTTTGGAGACCAGATTCACGATCCCGCCCAGCGCGCCCTGACCGAACAAGACCGATGCGGGGCCGCGGACCAGTTCGACTTGTTCGAAATTGTAAGGATCGGCACGAATGCTGGCGTAAAAGCTGAAGATGTCGCGCATGCCATCCCGAAATTGCAGCGCATTGATTCCGCGCACGAATGCCCCATCAACGCGGCTGTCGGGACCATACGGATTGGCGGTGACGCCCGAGACATAGTTCAATGTATCGCCAATGCTCACCGCACCTTGTGCAAGGAAAATCTTGTCATCGATCACCGTGATGGGTTGCGGGATCTGTACAATCGGCGTGTTGGTTTTTGTCGACGTTGTCGCCGCTTCCTGTGCCGCCGTGACGACGATCGTGCGCTGATCTGCGCTTGCATCAGCTTCAGCCGCGACTGCGAAGCTGGGGGTAAGCGCAGTCGCGCAAAGGATGGGTGCTAGAAGATTGCGCATGTCTACCCCTGAAATCACAAGAGATTTTCTTGCTACTGCGACCTAGTCGCATTTGCAAGAGGTCAAATGCGAGACTGGCGAGAGCTACCCGCGCACCCCATTGCACTCTCACCAGCAAAAGGTGCCGAGCGACAATGGCTGCACCTGTCTCGCGTGGCCGTCGCGGAAGCTTGGCGGAGTGGAATTTTCTGGCCCTGCGAATTTCAATAACGAAGGCTGGAATACCTGCCTTCCTAGCGGCCAGGGATGGGCACCGGCTGACATTCGTTTTGGCTAAGATGGAAAATAATCTTGGTCGGCCGCTGGTGCTGTTATCGGCAGCGTGAGCGTGGCAGTTGCCGCGTTGAACTCGGGCATTCGCGCTTCAGATTGCGGTTATCGATTCCGGTCCTTGGTTCATCACGCTTTTGGGAAGGGCGGGAGGACTTGGTCTGGGACGATCGTTAAGTGCATTGCAAAACGCCTTCACTCCGGCCGTCTTGGTCTGGGACTTTGCTGTCGGTTGCCGCAGCTTACGCTAAGGTCTGGCTACGAGGGAACCAGCCATCCGTCGGGCCGCACAAGCCCCTTCTGTTTTGTCCAAGCCGTCGGACGGTCTTGAAAGTCCGCTTACATTGGCCATTATGCTACTTAGCCCTCTCTAGATTGTTGCTTGGGCCGCGGCAGTGTTGAGCAGGCGTTCGGCTGCTCCGGCAAGGTCGAGCACGGTGCAGGCATGCCCGTCGTTCAGACGGATTGTCGGGCCCGGCAGGCCGGGCAGTTGGGCGGACCGGTCCTTCGCTGCAATTTCTTGCAGCACCTTGCGATCGACCGAATGCAGTTCGTCGACGCGGAATCCTGCGCGGCGCAGGCCTTCGGAATGATCGCTGCGCGTGACTATGATGTAGCGTCCGTCGCGGGTGGCACCATCGCCCAGCACGTGAGCGAGATCAAGCAGCGGGACGCAGTGCCCGCGTGACGCGAACAGGCCGATCATGCCACATTTCCCCGGTGGCATGGGCAGGATCGCGGTTTGTGCGAGCAGGATCTCCTCGACCGCTGCAAGCGGGGTGGAAAAGCGCTGTTCGCCAACCGAGAAGACAAGGAACGGCTTTTCGGACGTGCGCGTGGCACGCTCGTCGGATTGCGCGGAGTGGACCGTGGTCTTTGCGTGTTCGGGTACGTTGCGGATCACACCCAGGTTGCGCAGGCCTTCGTGCGTGGCAAGCTTTTGCGCATCGATCAGGAGTGCGCTGCCTTCAGCCGTTTCGAGCATCCCGCGCGATAGCACGGCACCAGCCACCGCATCCTGCAGCAGTGGCGCAAAGCAGCGGGCGGCAAACCGTCCGATATCATCTACGGAATCGATCAGAAGTGCGACAAGGCCGAAGGATTCTGTCCAACCTGGTGGTGCAGGATCGGGCAATTGAGTGCGCACGACAATGCTCGCACCGCTGCGCCGCCCTGCGGGAAGCGAACCGTGGCCAAGGAGGTGTAGCGTATCAATCACCGGGATTTCAGCGCCTTTGTATTCGCGCTGGGCGATCCACAGTTCGGTTTCCGCCGGCGTCGGCAGAAGATCTGCGCGGGGCAGGCTGGCATCGACGCAACTGGCGGGCAGGGCAAGCCGTAGACCAGCGACCGTGAACACGAGAATCGGCTCATCGATCTGGCGGGCATCGTCCTTTCGCGCGCTGCGATCGGTAGCCGTGACCATGCCGGGCAGCGCGATGATCGCAGCCGGATCTAGCACGACGCCGTTGTGAGTCTCAACGCGGAAAGTGCTGAAAAACAGGCGCTCTCCCTCATTTGCCGTGCTGTGGCCGAGCGGGTTGATTTCGCGCGAGGTGAGCGGCATGACGCCCAGAATGCCATCGGCCAGAACGGCAAAAACGTGCTGTTCATGGCGCAGGATCACGATGATCGAGCGGTCATCTGACTGCGACTCACCGTTAACGACCGAGGCGCTGGTCAACGCGCGAGCAAGGTCGATCACCGGAATGACTTCGCCCCGCAGTTCAAGCGCGCCGAGTATGTCTGCTCGCGATGCGGGGAAAGGATCGAGTTGCGGGGGGCAAGGCACGACTTCGCGGATGGCGGCAACAGGGAGTGCCGCGCACAGCCCGGCCAGGCGGATCAGGCCGTACAGGGTATCGTGTGTGCCCGGTTGCAGCACCGCAGTCATCGTCTTCAGGCGGCGATGCTGGTCGTGGCGGAAAGCTGCGAGATCTGGCCAACTACATTCTCGGTCAATTGCGCCTGATTGGCGGCAAGCCGCGTGATCGCCTCGATTGCGGAATTGGTCTGCTGCACGCTGGAAACGATGTCGGAAAAAGCGTTGCGCGCCATGCGCGAGCGATTGGTGCCTTCGCCTACTTGTGCGTTGGACTGGTCGATCAGGCGCGAAATGTCGCGCGCGGCGGTGGAACTGCGCTCGGCCAGCTTGCGCACTTCGCCTGCGACAACAGAGAAGCCCACGCCGTGCTCGCCCGCGCGGGCGGCCTCGATTTCGGCATTGAAGGCCAGCAGGTTGGTTTGCCCTGCAATCTCGCTGATGACGCGCACGATTTCGGAAATGGAAGTGGCAGATTTCTGGATGAGTTCGATGGCTTCGATGGCCGAACCCAGCGTGTCCTCACCCTGTTCCGCATTGACGCGGGTTTGCAGTGAAAGGGAAAGCGCCTGCTCGGTCGATCCGGTGATTTCGCCAATCGATTTGCAAAGCTGTGCTGAAAGCAGGTTCATTTCGTGTGCGCGCTCGTTGATGGCCGTTTCCATCTGCACCTGTTCGGTAATGTCGAAGGCATACTTCACGATGCGCACGGGATTGCCCGTCAGATCGAAGATCGGATTGTAAGTGGCTTGGATCCAGATATCGCGATCATACTTGCCAACGCGGTGGAAACGCCCGGCATGATACTGCCCTGCATTGAGCGTCATCCAGAAATCACGATATTCAGCGCTCCGGATATAGTCGGGCGAGCAGAACATCGAATGGTGCTGTCCGACGATCTCGCGCAGCGAATAGCCAATGGTGCGCAGGAAATTGTCGTTAGCACTGATCACCTTGCCATCGAGATCGAATTCGATCGTGGCAAGGCTGCGGCCGATGGCATCGACTTTGGCTGAGAACTCGTTGCTGCGCAATTTTTCTTCAGTGACGTCCGAGGCGAATTTGACGACCTTGACCGGTTTGCCGCTGGTATCGAAGATCGGATTGTAAGAGGCTTGTATCCACACCTCGCGGCCATCCTTGCGCAGGCGTTTGTATTCACCGGTGTCAAATTCACCGCGGCCCAGCTTATCCCAAAAAGCGCGATATTCTTCGCCTTGGGTAGCATAGACATCGCAGAAGATGCGATGGTGGCGGCCGCGAATTTCCTCGATGTGGTAGCCCATCAGGGTCAGGAAATTGGCATTGGCATCCAGAACATTGCCTTCAAGGTCGAACTCGATGACGGCTTGCGCGCGTTCGATGGCGCGCACCTTGCCCTCGGATTCGGCATCGCGACGGCGCTGGTCGGTGATGTCGTGCGCGAACTGCACGATGCGCCGAGGTTTGCCGGTCAGGTCCAGAATAGCGGCATAGGAGGCGTGAATCCACACGTCGGCGCCCGAAATACTGCGGCGCTTGAACACGCCGGAAATGGCCTCACCCTTGATCAGGCGGTCCCAGAACTTTGCGTATTCCTCAGTCTTTACAAAGGCCGGGTCGCACAAGTCGCGGTGGGTAAAGTTGCTCTCCTGCCCAGCTTCAAACCCTTTCATCGTGCGGAAGAGGTCGTTGGCGGACGTAATCTTGCCGGACAGGTCGAACTCGACCATCGCCTGCGCGTTTTCGATTGCTGCCAGCTTACCTGCTGCGGCAAGCGCCTCAAGGCGTTGCTGCGTGACGTCCATGGCGATCTTTACGATGCGCTGCGTGGCACCATTGTCATCTTTCACCGGGTTGTAGCTGGCCTGAAGCCAGACCTGTTTGCCATCCTTACGGCGGCGGCAGAATTCGCCCTGCTGTTCTTCGCCCTTGGCCAGATTTTCCCACAGGGTGCGATAAGCCGCAGCGCTTGCAAACTGCTTTTCACAAAGCTGGCTGTGATGCTGGCCGACCAGTTCTTCGGCAGTGTAACCCATGAGATCAAGGAAGCGGATGTTGGCGCGCAGGATGGTGCCGCCAGTATCGAATTCGATCATGGCGAAGGCGTGGTCGATTGCCAACAGCGTTTGTCGGTCGCTGGTGTCACCGGCAATGGCCGCTGCCACATCCACCTTATCGATCTTCATGCCGAGCAACCTTCTGCAATTTCCTACAAGTTTTCAAATTACGACGCATGGCTGGCGCTGGGCTTCGCAATCCATTGCCGTTTGATCTAATAAACTCCGGTTTTCATATAACAGCAAACTACACTAGGAGAATTACTTACAATTTACGCATGGAGGTTGGCGAAATCCTTTGGACTAAAGATTTCTCTGCGCTTTACGAGTTTGCACCCTGGTCGGCGGCCACCTCGAAGTTCTGTGCGTTGACCCAGCGGCACCCGCCCGAAAGGAAGGCCAGCGATCGCCTCGCCGACATCGTCCGGCTCACCGATCGAAAGAAATTCGAGGACGCGCCGATCAGCCGGCAATTGCTAGGCGGCGTGGACAAATTTGAGCCAGTATCTAGCGGTGGCGAGATAGGCCATGCCGAGGAAGCTGTTGGCTAGCTGATCGTATCGGGTGGCGATGGCGCGGTTGATCTTGAGCTGTCCGAACATGCGCTCGATGCGATTGCGCTGCTTATAGAGCGCACGGTGATATTCGATTTTCACACGGCGGTTTGACCGGCCAGGAATAACCGCCTCGATATTCCGTTCGGCAAGGTCGGCGCGGATGGCGTCAGCATCATAGCCTTTATCGGCAAGCAAGGCATTCGGCCTGCGCTCTGGCAGGCCGATCAAGGGGGTATAGACTTTGCAGTCTGCTGCCTCGCCGACCGTCAGATGGAATGCTAGCGGTCTTCCGAGGGCATCAGCCAGACAGTGAAGTTTACTGGTGAACCCGCCCCGCGAGCGGCCAAGAGCTCGTCGATGAGCCCCCCTTTTCCGCCCGCTG
Organism: Novosphingobium sp.; assembly: GCF_030696665.1. Classification (GTDB taxonomy): domain Bacteria; phylum Pseudomonadota; class Alphaproteobacteria; order Sphingomonadales; family Sphingomonadaceae; genus Novosphingobium. The sequence continues at coordinate 22,791 of NZ_JAUYRV010000043.1, read as the reverse complement.
CCGAGACATGGGCGCGGACGGTGGTGCTGTCGATGCTGTAGTGGCCAGTGTCCGCCATGATCTCGGCCAGAGTTACGGCCACGGCCTCCCAGACCCCGGCTTCGCTCCATCGGCGGAACCGCCGATAGATGGTGTTCCAACTGCCATATTTGGGTGGCACATCACGCCATGGTGAGCCGCAACGGAGCCGCCAAAGTATGCCGTTGATGATTGAGCGGTTCTGCTCAGGCGGTCTGCCTCGACCACGGTTCTCAGGCTGGATTGGCAGCAAGCCCTTCAGAACGCGCCATTCTGCTTCAGTTAGCTCACCCCGGCTCAAACCTGCCCCCAAAAGGCAGCCTTGAATCAACCCCTCAAGGTCATGTCAACCTATCGGCATCTGCAAGAACTGAGAAGCGGGGTGACACCCGGTTACCAGTTTGAAAGCAGGAAACGGGAAGCCCCGGCCCACAGCTATCCCTAAAGACTCTACTTCAACAGATGGAGTTGCAGAATGAGGCTGATAGAGGGCAAGGTTGCCATAATTACCGGGGCGAGTTCAGGAATAGGCCGGGCGGCAGCAACATTGTTTGCCGCAAACGGAGCCGCCGTCGTTCTTGTTGCTCGTCGACAGGATCGCCTGCATAAATTGGTCGATGAAATCGTCGAAGCTGGCGGGCAGGCAATGGCTGTCGCAGGCGATGTCACGGACGAGCGCACACATCGTGAAGCAGTGACCGCCGCCCAATCCGCCTTTGGCGGCCTAGATATCGCGTTCAATAATGCCGGGACAGTCGGTGCCATGTTGCCGCTCGCGGAGATGGAACCTCAGCAATGGTCGGACGTGTTGGCGACAAATCTGACAGCTGCATTTCTGGGCGTGCAGGCGCAGCTTCCGGCGATGCAGGCGCGTGGCGCGGGAACGCTGATCTTTACCGGTAGCTTCGTCGGCACCAGTGCCGGTTTGCCCGGAATGGGCGCATACGGCGCGGCGAAAGCTGGCCTCATGGGTCTGGTACGAGGGATAACGGCAGATTATGGCGCAACGGGAATTCGGGCCAACGCACTTCTGCCTGGGGGGACAGCGACCGAGATGGCCGGCAATACGGAACAACGCCAATGGGCTGCTGGCCTTCACGCCATGAAGCGGATCGCTGAACCTGAGGAGATCGCACAGGCAGCGCTCTTCTTGGCCAGCGATATGTCGAGCTTCGTCACAGGTTCAGCCTTGTGGGCCGATGGTGGAAACGCGGCGGTGAAGATTTGACCATGCAGGTGTCGCGTACGAAAAGCGAAATGCCGCATTCGTCCAACCTTGAGAATTTGTCCACGCGACCTAGACCGCCTTGGTAACCTTGTGAGTCACGCCCTGTAGCTGGCAGTTGCCGGCCAGCACACCGATCCTTGGGCGCTCAGTCATCATCATTCCTGTGCGGTTGCGTGGGATGCAGCAGCAGGCCGCGCGGTCAGGCCGTCGATCACTTTCGTCAGAATTGCCGACAGATGTTCGCGCTCGGCTGCGGTGACGTTCGCAAAACAGTCCTGCGTAACGGCCGCGCGGTGCGCCTGAAGCCGTGCGAAGATGGCAGCGCCGCCAGCGGTCAACTTCAGATCCAACGCACGCCAGTTTTCCACGCTGGCTTCGCGTGTGATCAGCGACCGTGCCTCGAGAACCTTAATCGCACGCGTCAGCTGTGCCTTGTCGCATCCCATCCGTGCTGCGACAACCTGCTGGTTCGCACCAGGCATTCGCGCGATCGTCGCCAGCGCGCGCGCCTCAAAGGGCGTCAGTTCAACATCTGCTGCATACACTCCATCGCGAAGTCGTTGTTGGAAACGGTGCGAGAGTTCACTCAGAAGGTCGATCGATGCTTCGGTCATACCCTCGTTCTAATGGCATCAGTTGACAATAGCAACCTAGCCTCCATATATCAGTTGATAGCGTCCACCGACCAGCACCAGACTGGATATCCTTATGCCTTCACACTACACGATCACAATTCAACCGAATGATGGATCGGGCACGCGGACCGGCGTCGCGCCGCTCACGTTTGAAATTGTGAACCACGACGATCTCTTTGCGATCCTGAGCAGGATCGAAGCCAACGCGGCCGTGCCGCCTGCCGAGGCTGCGGAATTCGTCTTTGGCCTCAAGCTCTTTCTTGAAGTACTGATCCGCCATCGCAAGAATGCGCTTTTTGCGGAACTGTGGTCGCCGATGAGCGACTTCGTGAAGCGGTTGAAGGCCTTGGGGCCACGCGCCCCTGCATATTGGCGTACGCAATACTGCCAATCGTGACCTGTAGTCTACCAGCGCAGGTGTCGCCCGCAGGCGCGCGCTGCCGCCTTTGGAGGCTCGGCGGCAAATGTTGGGACGCGATCACACGACCCTTCGTCCCTGTCACCTGACCATCCGCCGCGTTTAACCTTGAGTGTGTACTGCGTCGATCCAATGGCTGACTATCCCGTGCCGTCAGAACGCTCATATCGTGATTTGAAAGGACGACCTTTGCGGCAACCCGCTTTCTTTATTCCCCATGGGGGCGGCCCCTGCTTCTTCATGGACGACCCTCGCGGCGTCTGGGCCGGCATGGAGGCGTTCCTTCGCACGCTTCTGGCACTCCTGCCGGAGCGACCGCGGGCCGTGCTGGTCGTATCCGGCCATTGGGAGACCAAGGGCTTTGCCTTCACCGGCGCCGAGCGACCGCCACTGATCTACGACTATTACGGCTTTCCGCCACATACTTACGATCTCCGGTTCGACGCTCCTGGCTCGCCTGAGGTGGCCGCGCGTGCGGCATTGCTGCTTCGGAATGCAGGGCTTCAGGCGGCAGTCGACGCGACCCGCGGCCTGGACCATGGCGTGTTCATCCCGCTAAAGGTCGCACTGCCGGAGGCGGACATTCCGGTGATAGAAATGTCGGTCGATCGCAGTCTCGACCCGGCTTTGCACGTGGCGGCGGGTCGCGGGTTGGCGCAACTTCGCGACGAGGGCGTACTGATCCTCGGGTCTGGCATGAGCTTTCACAATATGCAGGGCTATGGCGATCCCCGCTTTACCGCTCCATCAGAAGCGTTCGATGGCTGGCTGTCCAACGTCGTCCTGCAGGACGGCGCCGAACGCGCTCGACTCCTGGCCAATTGGGAGGTGGCGCCTGCAGCACGCCTATCGCATCCCAAGGAGGAGCACCTTTTACCGCTGATGGTGGCTGCAGGAGCAAGCGATGTGCCGGGCGAACGTGTTTATTCGCAGACTGTCCTCGAAACTGCCATTTCTGGCTTTCGGTTCGACTGATCCTGCCGGGGAACGGACAATGCTTACCGCCATCGCTTGTGCAACTGACGATCTGGCGCCGCCTCGTCGTTGGCAGCCTTAGGGACAAGTGGTTCACCAAATACATCCCCCGGTTCTCGGGCTTGACGTGCTGCTCCCCACCAACGGGATAACGCGCCTGACATTCACAACATCAATAGGAAACTGATCCATGAACATCGACCTCACCGGCAAAATTGCCATCGTCACCGGCTCGACCGAGGGCATCGGATTCGCGATAGCCAAAGGACTGGCGGAAGCGGGAGCCACCGTGGTGGTCAACGGACGCACTGAAGCCAAGGTCAACGCTGCGGTCGTTCGTCTGGGCGGGCACACACGCGGCGTTGCAGCCGATCTCGGCACGAGCGATGGTCACGCCGTCCTGATCGCCGCCGAGCCGGCAGCGGACATCGTCGTCAGCAATCTTGGCATTTTCCAGCCCATGGACTTTTTTTATACCGACGATGTGGAGTGGGACCGGCATTGGCAGGTTAACGTAATGGCCGGGGTGCGGCTCGCGCGCAGCTATCTTCCCGGCATGGAGGCGCAAGGCTGGGGACGGTTCGTGATGCTTGGATCCGAATCGTCATTCAACATTCCGGTTGAAATGATCCATTATGGCGTGACCAAAGCTGCCGATGTCGCGCTCGCCAGAGGCCTTGCCAAGCGAATGGCAGGGACCGGAGTGACTGTGAACTCGGTGTTGCCCGGCCCGACGCTATCTGACGGGATGGCTGCGATGTTCGAAAAGGAACTTGCCGTCGGAGACCGCTCGATGGCTGAAATCGCATCCGACTTTGTGACGACCCACCGTCCGAGCTCAATCATCCGCCGAGCCGCGACCGTCGAAGAAGTGGCAAGCATGGTCGTCTATCTTGCATCGCCGCAGGCGTCTGCCACGACCGGCGCATCTGTCCGCGTCGATGGTGGCGTAATCGACACGCTGTAGGAGAACCCACCGAATGCCACGAGGCTGCGGCCCTGCTCGCCATCGGGAGCGGTGCCGCAATCGTGCATTGTAGCGCTATCCCTATCGCTCTGCAGCTTGCGCGCCGTCCGGATTTTGCTCGGTCATGGCAAGATCGAGAATGCGGTCCGCCATCTAGGGATCGATGTGGAAGACGCGCTAGCTCTTGCCGAGAACACTGAGACCTGAACCGTTGGCTCCCCGCTACTTGCGGGGGGCCAATTTTTGACGGGCCTGGGACAATCCTGCCTATCCAGATCGACAAAATGAAGGGCAGCGCCAACGCCATAACCCGACGCCTATGGTCTCGCCAATTCGGTGTCCGCTTCGGCTGCGTTTCGTGCGAGCCGCTAAGCAGCGCGCCGGATAGGTCGCACCGATCTCAAAGCCACGCAACTCACCCTGAGTGTGCGCGGTGGTGGTTTTCGCACGGACACTGCGCGCCGATCAGACCATCAACGCTGGAGCGCAGAAGTGCAATTTGAAGCGATGCGCGACGATGCATCGAGGCTGGAGCAACTGGCAGCAGCGATTGTCCACGATCGGCGGGAAGTCGGCTTCAAGCCGCGTTCGGTTGCCGTCATGCTGGACGGTCTGCTTGATGCTGCGCCGGCGCAGGAGGACCTGTTGAACCAGCCCGGCCTGAATGATCAGCGCGCTGCGGTTCTTTTGCGCCAACAAAGGCGCGAAAGGCTAAGCGACGCATTGGACGCCATCCGTTCAAAACATGGCCCATCATCGGCATCATGGGGCGTTTGTGAGGACATTCCTGGCGGCTACGTCGGCGGCAAGATCGCGTTCGGGCGCATCCCCGAACTGGCCGATTTCAACGAAGCGCCCAGCAAAGATGAGGCTACGCACTTTTGTGTGGTGGTTTGAGCTAGAGTTTTCGGCTGCGCGCTTGCCCTGCGGTCATTTTTTTTCGAAAACCTTGTTGAGGTAGGCCGCAATCCGAACCCCGGCTTGCTTGAGCCGAAGGTCAACCGCGTGGTGATGTTGATAGGCGTAGTCCCACGACAGTTCAGGGTTCTGCGGGTAAATGGTCTTACGCAAGGCAATGCTTTCGGTGGTCCAGATTGCCGGATCGGCTGTGTTCCAGGCAATGATCTGTTCCGGCGTTATCGAACGCGACAGCCAGTCCGCATGTTCTGAATATGACAGCGAGCGTTGCTCTATCATAGCGGAATCCCACACCGAATGCAGGTTTGTCGGCTTGCCAAACCATGTGACCTTGACATCGTTGCCACCTCGATCTGTGCCCCCGCCTGCGTGCAGCGGTTGATGCAGGTCGCCAATGATATGGACGATGAAGCGAAGGGCGAGGCGGCGATCGGTTGGAGGGGCGTCTGGATTCTTGAGCGTCTTGGTGAAGCTCTGGAGTGCAGTGATGGCGTCACCTTGGGCAGGCGCATCGGCTGGCTTATAGGCATTGCCGTCCTTGACCGTGATGTAATGCCAGGCGCTGGCCTCCTTTTGCCAGTACGTGGCCGGGTCCGATTTCATTTCATCAGGCCATGTCGAGGCTTCGGCCAAGTCTTCGTTCGATAGCAACAAGCGCACATTGGCTCGCGCAACACCGCTCAGGTTCTGGTCGGCTATGGCACCTGTAATGCGATGACCGTTAGAGCCCCAGGCCAGCGCTGGCGCATTTGCGACGACGAGAGCGACAGTGATGGTCGAAAAGGCTTTTTTCATCGACACGCACGATACTGTCTTTGCCGGGCTTTGTCAGCTTCGATCGTTATGTGCAGCGCAAAGCGCCTTGACGCCGGCCGACTTGGTCTGGGCCAAACGCGCCGTTCACGCGCCAAGGATAGAGCGGCAGGTTCTTCGCCAGAACCTGACCTGCGGCCAAGGCAAGCCTAGGCTATAACTGCGGCCGCAACCGGGCCGGTTGCTGAATGGCCGGTTCTTGCTGACAGGTTCTGGCTGGCAAAGGCCCAAAGCCCAAGGTCGGCTTTGGGCAAGACCTTGGTTGGCCCGGCGCGACCGAAGATGGGTGGGAAGCGGAAATGCAAAAGATGGACTGGTGGCGTAGTTTCACGTTAGCAGCTGCGCCACAAAGCCACAAATCCAGCTCCCTGTACACGACCATCCATCAAGCCGCGATCAACTCGCTCGTCGAGGCGGAAAAGTCCAACGGCATCGAGCCGCAGACTCGCATCGCCGACGTCCTGGCGAAGCTTGCCAGTGGATGGTCGGCCTCACGCCGGGACGAGCTCATGCCCTGGAAACGGACGGCTGGCGAGCAATCGCTGATCGGCCACTGGCTGCCAAAAGCGGCTAATCTCCCATAGGATCGCCTATGATTGCAGGCGCTGACCGCTATCCGTTCAACCTTGACATACGCACCATATGGTGCGTATGGTCGCGTCAGGAGAAACGAATATGGCGATCGCCACAATTCGGCAGCAAGCGGCCCCGGCAGCTGTGGGCCTGCAGACCTTTTCGGGCGACAAGGACCGCAAGCGACTGACCGGCGCGGCCGTCAAGGCCGTGTTGCGGCTCGTCGATGCCTGGGGTGGCAGCAATGCCGAGGGTGCCGCGCTGCTCGGCGTGTCCGAGAGCACGTGGGACCGGATCAAGGCCGGCAAATGGGACGGCGCATTGAGCCAGGACCAGTTGACCCGTGCCTCGGCCTTGATCGGCGTGTTCAAGGGCCTGCACTTGCTCTTCGCCGACGGGATGGCCGACCGCTGGCCGCGCCTGCCCAACCGGGCGCCGGTGTTCGGCGCAATGTCGCCGCTCGAGGCGATGATCGACGGCGGCATTCCCCGGATGCTCGAGACCCGGCAGTATATCGACGCGCTGCGTGGCGGGCTCTGAGCCGCAGTCCCCGCTGCCGCTGGCGCGTGAGGCTTTCCTCTACACCATCAGGCTGGTTGCCAGCGCTCGGCTGCGCGAAGCTGTGCTCACGCCGCTGGCCGACGATCCGGACGAGTTGGCGCTGCTCGCCGAGATCGAAGGCGCGACCAGCGGGCGGTTAGTTGCCGAGGAACGCGGACTTGGCGCTCTCAGCCCCGAAGAACTCGTTCATGGCGTGCCACATGCCCGCTTCATCAACGCCAGCTTCGCCTATGCCAAACCGCGTGAACCCATGCGCTTCAACCCTGCGGACCGCGGCGCATGGTATTCGGCGCTGGCAGTTGAAACCTGCATCGCCGAAGTTGGACATCACCTGACCAAAGCGCTTGGGGATGCAGGAGAATTCAACGCGGTTGTCGAATATGGCGAAATGCTGGCGAGTATGGCGGGCGTATTCGTCGACCTGCGCGAGGCAGCGGGTCATCCCGCGCTCGATGCTGACCCTGCGACCGGCTATGCCGCTGGAAATGTTCTTGCCGCGCAGGCACGCGTCGAGGGCCACAATGGCATCATCTACCCATCGGTCCGCCACGCAGGCGGCACCTGTATCGCTGCACTCTGGCCCAACGCCGTGCAGTCGGTGGTGCAAGGTGCCATGGTTCGCCTGATCTGGTCGGGCACGCCGGATTATACCTGGGAGCCGATCTAGTGGACATGATTTTGACATGTGCATCCCTTGGCGGCGGGGATTGGTCTGCAAATGTCAAAATTGCTAGATTCATAAGAATCACGGGTTTTTAGTGGTCCGTTAAGATTCCGACATTCGAGCAGGGCCTATGGTCGGTGGTCGCGAATGTCAGAATCGGACCATTAGCAATCTGCTCCAGCCTGTCCGTTTCTCCGCCAAGGTCTTCAGCAGGCAACTCGCCGCGCCAGAGCCACGGGGATTGATTTGGACGAGTGCGGCTCGAAAGGTTTCTCCCGCTGCGTTTACGACATTCTGACGGCGAACCGAACAGTCCGCTCCCCACCCATTTGCGGTCGAACCTGATCAATTCAGCGCTCCCCTACAGCGGCCCCCCTACAGCGCCCCCCCTGTAGCGGCCTCCCTGTAGCGGCAAGCGGATCATGCCCGATAGCCGCCGCGGCCGCCAGATCTCGGTGCGCTCGGCCAGCACCAACGCATCTTCAACATCCACGCCAAGGTAGGGCACGGCGTTCTCAATCCTGGTGCGCCCGAGGAAAATTGGCGCCGCACGAAGATTTCCTGATGCTCTGTAGATCACCCCGGCAATGCGGGAGGCAACCTGCACACTGCAACAGAGTGCGATTTTGCTTCCTGTGTAATGCAGCGCCGACCGACCCGCCCTTTGCAAGTTTTTCCCAGCGTTCGATAACAGAGCGAACATAGTCTTGGGTCTCACGGATTGCTGGAATCCTGCCGCGCGCCAAAGACTTTCTCTCCGGACCAGCGTTGTAAGCTGCCAAGGCCAGATCAACCCGTTTGAAGCGATCAATCTGCTGGCGCAGATAGCGCGCCCCTCCCCGAAGATTATGCCAAGGATCAAACGGCTGTGTAACGCCCAGCCTTCGTGCCGTGGCTGGCATTAGCTGCGTAAGCCCTGCCGCTCCAGACTTGCTGAGAGCTGTTGCGTGGTATGCCGATTCCTGCCCAACGAGCGCGTCCAGTAGATGTGCTGGCAAGCCAACTTCACATGCGACCTGCTCAATAGCCGCATGATACCGCAGGCGTCGTCGTTCCGCCGCAAGTGCAAGCCAAGGCGCAGGCACATATTGCGCGGAAGGACAGGGTGGTAGGATATTCTTGTGGTTTGCGTCGCGGGTTGCGGGGGCTCGAGTGGTGTGAAAGTACCAGCGCATCGCAGCTAGGATGTCTGCGGTCTCGTGGCTTGAATCGCTGCGGAGCGCGCCTGTTTTTGGAGTGCTTGCCGGTCGTGCAAAGTTTGAGACTTCTGCTTCGCGCGCAAATGACCCAGCAGGAAATGGCAAAAGCAGCAGCACTATAAGAAAAACGCGAGACATCAAACGCCTCCAAACGGGGCGTACTGGACTGTCGGGACTGCGCGCAAGCGATCAAACGCGATCGCGGCCGCTGTGTCAAATCCTGGCGATGATCTTCTCGCTTCGTCGCTGTCTCCGGTATTGCCCTGACCTGCAATCCCGCACGCCGCTCAATGCAGATGGCATGGACTGCGTGGCCCGCTTCCCTGACCTTTGGCGCGATACAGGCCAATTCTCGTGCAATGATCCGCTAGTGCTTTGCACAGCGCGCTGTGACACATGCTTCCTGCAGCTTCCTGACCTTCGTACGTTGCTGGCGATTGACGCCAGGCCTGGCATGGACGACACGCCGGTCCAACCGCTCGGCTTGCGTGCGCTGGCAACCCAGATGGCGGACGTCCGAGGTAGACCGTCACCTGTGAGCAAAGCGTAATGCTACAGGCTCTCCGGCAATCTGATGATCCAGGAACGCCGCATCCTTTAACCGGCATCCTTAGGGTATTCCTTATCCAAAGCGATCGTGGCTAACTCCTGCTTTGGCTGGGCACGAGGCATCCACTGCGCAAAATAGGCCTGCGCCTTGGACAAGGCCTGCACCTTTGACAGGCCCAGCGCCATTGACAAGCCATCCGGCAGTGTCTTCGGTCGGGGCTGGTCCAGTTCCTCGCCAGCGTTTTGGTAGAGCGCGATGCCGTCGCAGGCGACGTCGATGAAGCAATAACGACCCTGTACGCGACCCTGTAAGCAACCCTTTACGCGACCGTGTACGTGACTTTGGGCGTGACTTTGGGCGTGACCCTGTTTCACGTCTCCCAGCGTGCGCACAATGAAGTTCACCGGAGCGGTGAGCGGTGCGGTAACGCCGTACTCGCGCATCAGGCGTTCCTCGCGTTGTGACCCATACCTGACCCGCGCCGTCACCTGCGCGTCGTTGACAACGATCAGCCGGTCCTGGAGCGCCTTGTAGACTTTGTCTTCATGCGGCTCATCAAGCCATCCACCGCGCGCAGGATCCTTGAACCAGCACCTCGAGGATATGGCCGTGCAATTTCCATTCCTGCCGGCGAACGCGAAGCTGGCCTCGAATTCCGCCAAGACAAGTCGGAGCTCGCGCTCGCGCGGCGTGTTCGTGCCAAAATGGTCGAGGTCGGTCGGCATGGCAGACAGTGGCCAAGCACCAAGCGGCAAGTGATGCACGATTGTGAAGGAACTTTAACGCTCTGAAATATTGTCATTTATGACAAATGGTGATTAGCTTGTGCGATTGAACGGCCTTGCTTTGCGCAGTCTGTCAGCGGCAAACGGCAAGTGGGCATGACCGGGTCGCCGCCGCGCATGTCCAGGCCGCAAGGCTAAAGGCTGTGGTATGTGCCCCAACGCGCATTCCATGACCCGGTCATAGATCCCATCGTGAAAACCCTTTAAAATAAAGCTATTATAAAGTGGCTGGCAGCCCAGCGTCACCACATCCTTGGCACCGCGACAATGGAGTCGCGCAATCAGCAAACGAGGATGATGACCATGACCGAAGACACCTGTGAGGAAACCGTGATCGACCTGGGCGAGGCCTCAACCACCACCCGGGGTCAGGCGATCGTCGAACTCGACGTGAGCGGCGGCAATCTCCGCTTCCTGCCAGGCATTGCCGCTGAGTGAAGGCAGCGGGGCGCATGTCAGGTTTGGCATGCGCCCTATGGCCGACCCCGCATGACAGCCCCCCTGCCGTCCCTCGCCTTCTGCGTGATTGGTGACACCGCGATATTCCTCGACATTGCCGGTGATCGCTACTTCCGCCTTCCATCCGACAGAAATGCCGCTTTCGTTTCTGCGCTTGCGGGCACAGCGGCCGGGGGCAAAGTCCTGAGAGCGGCGGGCCTTGACCGGTTTGCCGATGGCGCACGGGTGACGATGCCGCACTTGTCCAATGCGGAACGGCGCAGCCCAGACCTCTCTCACGTCAGCGTTAGCCCGCTCAATCTGGTCCGGGCAATCGTCTCCCAGCGAACAATTGAACGGCGAGTGCGATCACAAGGGTTGTTCAGGGTGCTCGGCCAACTGCACAACCAGCTCCACGCCGGTGTGCTCGAGCCAATTTTGGCACAGAAACCTGCCTTGCAGATCGTTGCGGCATTCGCACAGGGCCGTCTGGTCCGTAGCGCAGTCGATCGCTGCCTGCCTCGGTCCATCGCTCTTGCACATATGCTCGGAAATGCCGGGTATCGCACAGAAGTGATAATCGGCGTCAAGCTGCGCCCATTTGCCGCGCATTGCTGGGTCCAGTCCGGGTCCTTCACGCTTAATGAAAGTGCGCAAGAGGCGGATCGCTATACGCCGATCCTGGTCCTGTGACACCAATACGTTTTGCATTGCGCAAGCCTTGGCCATCGCCGTCAGGGCCGATGGTGCAGGTCAAGGCGGTCGCCGGGCTCAGGTCCTCAAGTGCGCAACTGTCGTCTACTTTATGGCTCGGTGACAGCGACCACCGCATCGATCTCGGCCCCTTGGGTGTAGTCATCGGCTATGTCTTTGCTCGCAGCACTGGCTTGCGCATCAGGCACTTGCCGCAGGATCTGGCCCATCAGGACATCACGGACCTGGCGACCTGGCTGGTGCGCGAGTGCTGGGGCACTTACGTCGCCTTGTTCAACGACCTGGACGCGATACAGGTACTGCCCGATCCCTCTGGCCTCCTGCCCGTATATGTAACGACCGACGAGCAAGATGTTGTGTGCACCAGCGATCCTGGTTTGATCGGGCAAAGCGGCTGCCGGCAGCCAGAGATATCCTGGGAGGACCTCTTTCACCATCTCCAGCACCCGGGCCTGCGACCTGCCAGAACCTGTCTGTCTGGTATTTGCGAACTGTCACCCGGTTATCTCGTCAGGCTCGGCGATCCACGCACTGCTGCACGTCCGATCTGGGTGCCAGCGAGCTTTATGCCTGACGGCGGGACGTTCAGCTTTGAGGCGCTGTCTGTGCAGTTGCGCGAGATTGCCACGCACGTCCTGGGCGCTTGGAGCGCGCTGTCGTCCCGCGTGGTAGTGGCGGCATCTGGCGGGGTGGATTCCTCACTGATCGCAGCCGCTCTTGCAGATGCCGGGCGGGACTTCGCGCTGATGACTGTTGCGACTTCCGATCCCAGCGGCGACGAGCGCGCGCATGTCAGAGTCTTGGCGCAACACCTCGGCGTTCCGCTTTTTGAAGGGCAATACGCCCCACAGAACATCAATCTCGGCCTGGCCGTGTCGGCGCGAGGTCCGCGACCTTGTGGCAAGGCCTTCATGCACGAAACCCGGCGTGTGGGCTTTGAAGCACGCCGTGCGCTCGGTGCGGACATCGTGTTCGATGGCAACGGCGGGGACAATCTGTTCTGCTATTTGCACAGCGCGGCGCCTGTGCTCGATCGCTGGTTCTGTGACGGCTTGAGCCGGGGCACCTGGTCTACGCTTGTGGACATGTGCCGGGTGACCGAAACCACAGTGCCGCAGATGGCGCGCGCATTTGGGCGCCGCTGGGCTCGTGGCACGGCATTTGCGCTTCAGCCTGCTGATTCTCGCCTGCTCAGCGGTCAACAGGGCCAATCTGCGATCCCGGAAACCTTGCGCGACTGGCGCGACCAGGTGCCGCGCAAGCATCCCGGCAAAGTCGATCATCTCGCACTGCTTCTGGCCACGCAAAATCATCTTCATGGTGCCGGTCCCTCTCCTGCCTTCGCGCAGTTCTCCCCGCTGATGAGCCAGCCCCTGCTCGAATTCTGTCTTTCGGTTCCAACCTGGATCTGGTGCATGGGCGGGATAAATCGGGCGCTTGCGCGGGCAGCTTTTGCCGATGTCCTCCCCGCTGCGGTGACCCGGCGTATTTCCAAGGCAGGCCCCGACAGTCTGATGCACATGGTCTTTGCCGCTAATCACGCGCTGATCCGCGATATGCTCATGGACGGACTGTTGATGCGTAACGGTATTCTCGACAGGCACGCGGTCGATCTGGCGCTTTCTCCAGGAAAGGCTGGCGTGGAGACTGACGATGCAACACTCTATCGCCTGCTTGACCTGACCGAAGCAGAAGCCTGGGTCCGATCCTGGCGCTAGTGGATTGGTTTTGACATTTGCATCCCCTGGCGGTTGGGATGGGTCTGCAAATGTCAAAATTGTGAAATCCACTAGAATCAAAAACTTCTAGTGGTCCGAAAAGATTCTGACATTCGAACGCCGCCTAACCTCATAGGGTACCGAATGTCAGAATCGGACCACTAGCGCGCTGGTAACGGCTGTCGCGCCTTGTGCTCAATCACATCGCAAAACTGTCGGATCCGGCGCGCCACGCATTGCCTTCCATCTTTCGTATTGAACCTGCTTTGCAGGGGAGCAATCCATCTTGGCCAGCAACCAGAACCTGAACCAGTCGACCGCGCGCGCGTAGATCGCAAGGCGATGCGCCGGCTGCCATTTGAAATGCGGCTCGTTATCAAGCACGATGAGCTCTACGGCTTTACCCCGCTTGCGAAATGCCGATACCACATCTAATCCTGCTTCGTATTCGCTGTCGCCGGTCTGGATCAGGATGGGAACATCGACTTTGTCCGCATTGAGGACCAAGGACATCGGCTTCCAGAAAGCAGGCGCATCCTCCTCGAAAAAGCGGTAGCCCATGTCGCGTCCGAACCGCTCGAAAAAAGGCCCTGCTGCCAGAGGATAAGACATTATATCCTCACAACAAGCGCCCAGACTTGCAACCTTGAACAACGCAGAGTTGATCAAGGCCCATTGCGTGGTCGACGTCCCGTCGCTGAAACCGCTGATGCCCATCCGCTGTGCATCGACTGTGCCGGTCGCAATCGCACGGGCTACCGCCATTTCGAGGGAGGACTGCACGCTTCTTCGGTCAAGCCAATCGGTTCTGTTGCGTGTTCTTAAGTCCCGTTCGCTGGTAGCTTCCATGACCCACGCCGGGAAATCGGGTCTGGCAAAACTCAGCACCGCAAATCCGTTTGCGGCGAGCACCGCAACAGGCACTTCGTCGCCGGTACCGCCGCGCAGGAAACCGTCGCTGCCATACTGCACGACAACAAGCGGATGCTTCTCGCCGGACTTGTGGCCCGGCGGCGTAACAAGGTCAGCATAGCTCTGGACACCATAGGCATTGCGAAACCGCAACCGCTGCACCGTTGCGTGATGGAACGACCCCCACGCCGGATTGGGATCAAAGATCGTCCGTTCATGGCCGGTGACCAGATCAATCGAGACAAGGCGGCGCGGCTGCGTGGCCCCTTCCCTTGCACAGACCAGGTGCAAGGCTTGCAAGGCGCAGCCGATAAGCGCGTCCTGCGTCACCAGAACCAGCTCAGGCTTCGACGCTCCGATTTGCCAACGCAGAACTGCCGTCTGGCTCTGGCCCCATCCGGTCTTCTGGAGGGTATAGAGCACGCGTCCGTCAGCCGACCACCACAAGTGCCTTGCCCCATCGCAAGTGGCCGTGCTGCACGTCAGCACCGATCCGCCTGGCATGCGCATGACCAGCTTTGTCGGGGCAATGAGCCGCGCTGGAGCTGTGCTCTCAATCCATGCCGCAGCGCCTGCGCTGGACAAAGTGAAGCCCATTGCTCCTGCAGGTATGGCCAGCTTGCCAGCGTCCGCATTGCTGCGCGTTACCAATGCCACCTCCTGGGCGGTTGCGTCACGTATTGCCCCGTCGAGCTTGGACACTCTGTAAACGACTGGCATGGGACCGGTTGGCAGCGGCCGGTCAGAGAATTGCGGCGAGAAGCGGTCATCAAACACAAACCCGGAACGTGCTTCCTCGGCAATTCGTGCACTTGCCTTGCCAAGCGCCGGCCGGCTTGCAGTAACGATGCGCGCGCCGTCTGGCGTCCAGGCAAAGTCATCGACATCCTCCGGCAGCGCAGTCAGTGGCCTTGCGGCAGCTTTTCCAATGGTCTGGACCCCCCACACTTGTGTTTGCTCATTTACCCGCTTGAGAAACGCAATTGTCCTGCCATCAGGAGACCACTTGGGGGTAATTACCCGGGCATAGCCTGCTGCAATCGCGGGGAAATTGCGGAGTTGGAAGGTGTCGCGGATAAATGCGCCGCCGCGATCGAGTACGCGCGGTAGCGCGCGCTGCGCGTCTACCGGCATGACCATGAGCTTCTGGCAAAACGTATTGGTATGCGGGTCGGCGCGTCGGACGACGAAGGCGATCTGCCTGCCATCGGGCGATAGACCGAACGGACTTGGGGATTCGTAAGGATCTGAGCGGCCAATGTCAGCGATTGTCGCCAGATCAAGCGCACCGATATGCAAGTCAGCACGCGATTTGCGCTGGCTGTCAAGCCCATCCAGATCGGCGCAAGAGTCGAGGCCCGCGAGCGTTGCCGGGGTTGTAGGGCTTGCAGGGCTTGCAGGGATTGCAGGCGTCGCCAACGGCAGCGCTGCTTGTGCCATCAGCACAATCAGAGCCGTGCCCATTACCAGCGCCTCGAAATCCCGACGGCGACAAACCGTCCGATCGGCGAATAGTTTGTCGAGTCGTAAGGCGTATCGGTTGGCCCAGTCGTTCGAATTGCCTGTGGCTGCTTGTTCAACGCATTGTTGACGACCACAGACAAGGCAAGGCCGGGTTCCTCAGCGCTGGCGTGGAGCGCTGTGTAGCGCAGAGCAAGATCGAGCGTGGCCTGCGGCGCGATGCGTGCAGGCAAGGCAAAACGGCGATCCGACAGCGCGCCGCTGTAGTTGAGGAAAGCAGACCCCGTAAACTGCTGCGACCGATAGCTGACGCTGGCGCGCGCGCGGATCTCAGGCGGATTGAATAGCGTGCCCGACAAGCTGGTCTGCGGCAGGTCTTCGCTCACCTGCTGTCCGCTGTCGAGCCATGCGCCGGCAAGATTGAAGGAGATGGACCGCTCTGCGCCAAGCTCACGGCGCCAGCTTAGCGCCGCATCCAATCCCTGGATGTGCTGGATCGCGACATTGAGATTGCGGTTATCAACCAGCGCGACGACATTGGCGGGATTGTAAGGCAGCCCCGAAAAGTTCTGCAGGCCAAGCTGGGCAGCGGCCACGAGGTCGGCCAGCAGGCTCGCGGACGGATCGCGGTCGATCAGCGAGGCGTATCCTGGATCGGTGAATGCAGCGGCGATCGAGCCGGCGATAGGCTGCACGACCCTGTCGCGATAGCGGATGTTGAAGTAGCTGCCCTCAAGCGACAACCCCGGGATGCCCGCAGGCTTCAGGACAAAGCCAGCGGTCCAGCTGCGCGCCCGCTCGGGTTTGAGATCGGGATTGCCCCCGCTGGTATACATGACCGTCTGGCCAACGGACCCTGCACCGAAGGCTGCGGCCGGCAACAGGTAGGCCTGATACCCGACATATTGCTGGTAGAGCGTCGGCGCCTTGAAAGAGCGCGCCCACGAGGCCTTGAGCGTCAAGTCGGTTGCAGGTGCATAGATCAGGCCAAGTCGTGGCGTTGCAAGCCGCGCCATGCCGGGATAATCCTCATAGCGTAGTGCGCCGGTAAGGATCAGGCGCTTGACGCCAGGGATGTCTGAGTGCGGGCCGACAAACGGCAGGTAGACTTCCCCAAAGGCAAAGTAGCTGTGGCGTGAAACATCGAACGTCTGCTGCGTAGTGCCATTGACAATACGGCTGAATTTCATGCCATTGTCCCGATAGCCGCCGCCCACTGCCAGCTGGGCAGATCCGCCCGAGAGTGCGAACATCGGCCCGCTGGCAATGAACTCGGCAGAGGCAGCGTCATTGCAATAACACCCAGAAGTGACGCTGGCAGTTCCTCCGGCAGGCGCAAAGGAGGTACTGTACCGGGTCCGGTCGTTGCCATAGGCACCCAACAGCTTTACCGTCCAGGCACCCCCGGCATCAAAACTCAGTTCCGGGGCAACCGAAAAGGTCGAGACGCGCGGCGCAAAAACATAGCGGGCCGCCGCAGTACCTCCGATCGTTGTGGAAGTACGGCGCGACAAAAGCGCATCGACATTGAACGCCCACCTCTCGCCGAGCGCCTGATGCACGCTAGCAATCCCGGCATGGCGAGTCTGCGCGGGATAAAGCGAGGCCTGGGGATCAAGTGACCGGGTGTAACTGCGCTGACCGGCTGCAAGCTGTGCATTGTGTGCAAAGTCATAGGCCAGCATCGCCCCGCCACCCGACCAGCGCGTGCCTGCTACAGCGTCGGCTTGCTGGCGAAAATAGCCGCCATCGCTGGCTGCTCCGACCTGCGCCGATGTCGCCAGACCCGAATAGTCGCGGCGCAAGATGACATTGACCACGCCTGCTACGGCGTCCGAACCATACAGCGCCGATGCGCCATCGGGAACGACCTCGATGCGCTCCAGCGCCGCGACAGGAATGGCCGAGATGTCGACCCCGCCAAAAGCAGAATCATAGGGAAGCCGGTGACCATTTAGCAAGGTGAGCGTTGCGTCAGGACCAAGCCCACGCAAGTTTGCGCTCGCGGCAGAATTGACATTGGTGTTGATCAGGCCCGCGCCAGTCCCGACGCCCGGGTTCTGTCCGCCACTGAAGTTTTGCGGCAAAGCCCGTACAGCTTCGCCGGTGTCGATCTGACCTGCCGCCACGATCAGGTCACGCGATAGTTTGATCACAGGCGCTGCGACGTCGGCGCCGCGGATCAGGGAGCCGGTGACCACGATTGGCGTTTCACCAGCGGGTTGCAACAACCCATTCCGGGCTGGCCGAATAAGGATTGTACGGTTGGAAAAGCTTGCCGAGAGTCCGGTGCCGACGAGCAGCGTGCCGACAGCCTGCTCCACGGTCATCATACCGCGCAATGCAGGAACACGAAAGCCCGCGACAGCTTCGGTGGGTGCGTAAATCTGCCACCCGGCTTTTGCGGCCACGGCCATTAACGCGCTACCCAGATCCTGCTCGGCAAGATCGAAAGTGATGCGCGCGTCTTGCGCGACGGCGGCATGCGGCGGCAGCATTGCAGCGCCACCGAGCAGGGCAGCGAGAAGGCGAGTCGTGGACGTCATGGTTCAATCCCTCATTCGTGTTCCGCACGCATTTGGTGGTGCGGTGGATAAGGGGATTGACGCTGAGCGAAGACCGGACCTTAGTTACGTTTGAAAATATATTTCAATTCTGGCGCAAGTGCAGTCCGTCAGGCCTCTCGGTGACCTGGAAGCCAAATACAGTCGCAAGGTTAGCCGCAAGGGCAGATGTATCGGTAAAGCGGAAGCGCCCTGACACCGACATGGTGCCAATCGCGGGATCATCGATGACGATGGGTTTTTCTGCATAGCTATTGGCGATGCTGACGAGCCGGGAGATCGCAATGGCGCGATACTGACCCCACCCCGACGGCCAATCCTTCTCGTTGGTAACAAAGCTTGGCCCCGCGTTGCCGATCCGTCCATGCAGCAAGCGCAAGGGACGTCCAACCGGCAGGCGCTGGCCTTGGATACGATAGGCTGCATTTTGGAGCAGAGGCTGAACTTCGGCCTCACCGATGTAAAGGCGAACGCGCGGTGCTTGATGCACGGCAAGAGTTACATCCATCAACGCAGCTCGCGCCGTTATGGTGTTCGCTCCGGCCGCTATCGTGTAGGTCTGTGCGCTGTCCAGCGCGTTCAATTGCATCCGACCCATTACCAGTTTGATCGTCGAGGTTCCATCACGCGACCCGACAATGACCTTGCTTGCCCGATCGAGCGTGACTGCGCCGCCGCCGGGCAGCGCAAATGTGCGCATCGTGCGCGGTGCCGTCTCAAGCAGCATATGCGTCTGCCCCGTGGGCGTGCTCGACCACGGCAGCATGGAAGCAGGCACCAGCCCCACGAAAACGGCGAGCGCCAGACACGCAGCAATCGCTCCGGACACCAACACTTGGCGCATGTCCCTCAATGATCTGCGCTGGCGCAAGGGCCCATAGTGTGCTGACGAGCGCAGGACGAGGCTATCATCAAAAATCTTGCAGATGCGGGCGAACGCCTCGCGATTGTGCGCCCCCTGATTGAGCCAAGCCTCGAACTGTGGCGTTCTTGCGCCCGCTTGGGGTCCGCGCATCGTGGCAAACCACTGCGCGGCCTGCTCGGCAGCATCGGCAGGCTCTTGCCCTTGCCCTCCGCCCTGGCCGCTCCCCCCCTGCCCGCTCCCCCGCTGCCCGCTCCCCCGCTGGCCGCTCATCGTTCGACGCCGAGCTGCCCGGCCAGATGGATAAGCGCTTTGGACATGTGATATTCGACCCCCGCACATGTGATGCCGAGCGCGCGTGCAATCTCCTTGTACGTGCGCTCATCAAAGCGGTGCATCAGAAATACCTCCCGCGTTCTTGTCGGCATGGCGGTCAAAGCCTTCTCATAGCGACGCTGTAGCTGTGCTGCTTCAAGTGTTGCGGTCTGGTCAGGGGCAGGTTGCCAATGCTGCGCTTCATCGAATTCGACCTCTGCCGGTTGCCGCTTGCGTTTTCGGACCGTGTCAACCAGCAGGTTTTGCGCGATCCGCCACAGATAACCTGTTGGATTTTCAAGCTGGTCACGCTGATCGCCGGACAAAGCTCGGGCAAAGACATCCTGCACGAGATCCTGCGACACCTCCGGGCCGGCTTTCCAGTCGAAGTAGCGCTTCAACCGTGGTTGCTCTTTGCGGTAGACTTTGTCGAAAAGACCATCGCTCGCGGGCTTGAGAACCTGCCGATATCGGGAAGAGGACACGTCGGCACCGAGGCGGGCACAATCCGGGACGACCGGCAATCACACCGGCGCGCATCGGAATCAGGGCTATGCCGATCGTGCACTTGTGCATGACCAACCGCATGTCCGCCAGGGACCTGCGTGTTTGATGCCTGGCGGAAATGATTCCGGGCAGCTGACGCCAGCAACAGCGCTGCCTTGCCCAAATATGCCCTGATTGCAGGACCTTGACAAGAGTCTGGAGCATCGAACTTTACGCGCCTGGCCGGCGGTCTGTCGCAGTGTGTTCGAACACGGCCAGCAGCTGGGGTGCAGCGCGGCTGCGCCGGGTGTGATAATGCCGCAAGGCCGGCTCAAGTTCACGCAGCTTGCGTAGTTTGCAGGTATCCTCGAGAAACTGCAATTCCGAGCCGGTGTCTGACAAGACTTTGTGTTCGGTCCTGCGCAAGGCGTGCAAGCGGCTATTGAGCGCATCGATCGCATCTTCCAACGCCTGATTGCCACAGCTGCGAGCGATTGCGCTAAACAGCCATGCAGTCTTCAGCGCAGCATCTGCAGCATCTGCAGCATCTGTACAAACTTGCAACGGGATGGGCCGATTAACCTTGCGGATCGCCATGCGCAGCAGCGCGAGATTGAGGTCAAGCAATTCGCGCAATTCCAGTGCGCCAAGGTGTGGCACATGAAACCCGAACCCCGGCTGCAAGTCGACCAACCGCTCTCCCACGAGGCGATTGAGGCTGTCGCGGACCGGGGTCATGCTAACGCCGGTCTCATCGGCGATCCGCGCGCTCTCCAACCTGCTGCCCGGCGGCCACTCGCCGGCGAGCAAGCGTTGCTTTATCGCCGCGTAAGTCGGTTCGTGTACGTGAGCCGGGCTCACGGACGCGTCACCTGGCTGTGGGCAAACGCTGCGATCATGGCCGCTTGGTCGGGCCTTAGAGCGTCAATTGCGCCCAGCGGGACAGACACTTCGCGACCCAGCAGCACCGACGGACATTGGCCTTCAAAGTTACCCAGGTTTGGCCGATGCTGGGCGTAACCTGCCAAAGCAGCGAGCTCGGGCGGAAAGTTGCGCGCGATTGCGGGCGGGTAAGCCAGCCAAAGGTTCTCGTAGGGCTTCAACCATCCCAGGCTATAGCCGATCACGACCGCGCGCCGAACATCTTGCGAGGTATTGGCACCGGCACCGTGGAGCGTGGAGCCCAGGAAGCAAATGGCTGAGCCGGGAGGGCATGCGGCACAGACCGGATCGGACATGCATGAATGATCGGCTGAAAGCACGCGATGCGAGCCTGGATAGATGCGCGTCGCACCATTGTGTTGCGTAAACCTGTCCAGCGGCCAGATAACGTTCAGCAGGTATTCGTGCGGGCCTTTTAGACCAGGCCACATGTCGTGGTCACGGTGCGGGAATTGCTGGCGCTCGCCTGGATGAACGGCAATGGCCTGCGCGACGTTGAGCTGTATCGTGTCGCAGGCCGGGCCCAGAACGGCGTCGGCCAGCGCCAGGATGGTTGGCTCCATCACCAGGTCCGCAGCGTGCCTGGACCGCTTGAGCAAGCTCCCGAAGCGTTTGGTGCGAAAGCCGTAGAAATGGCCTTGCCCAAAGGGTGTATTTGCAAAGGCGTCTGCCAGATCGTTGGTCAGTCCGCAAAGAACGCTTTGCGGCAAAAGGTCAGGGATGATGCAAAAGCCGTCGCGCATCAGCGCCTCGAACCACGGGGTCGTCTGGTCGGCTTTCATGCAAAGCCTCCCATCGCACCTGAGAGTATGCGTGAAGATTGCGCGTAGCATCCTGCCTGTTTGAGGCCCTGGGTTGTCTCGTGATCGATCCGGATGTGCAGCGCCACGAGCGTCTGGCCTGCATGTGCAACTGCCTTCCCGAGCGCCCGGCAGTCCCACCCGAATGTTCTCACCTGCCGAAACCAGGCAAGTCCCGCAACGCCTGTGTAGTGCGTGATGCCGTGGCCGAGCGCATGGTGCACAAGCGCTGTCACCAATTCGTTGCGGGCAACCCGCCTTTGCGGCGTGGGGAGACGTGGATCGAGGCAGAAGCGGGTGATCTCTCGTGTCGTGGGGCCTGACGGAATTGGCCCTGGACAAAGCACCGGGAACAGCTCGCTCAGGATATGGGGGCGATCCGTCCGCAGCAGACGGGTCGACGCGCGGTGCTCGCCACATTCATCCACGAGGATCAAGTAGTCGGCCTCTGGGTTGTCGTACCGATCCAGCTCGTATTTGTCGGCCAGCACCGGGAGATCCCAGCGCAGCAAATCAACGAAAACGCGCTTTCGCGCATCAAACATTTTTCGAAAGACATGCTCGTCGTCAAGAGCGCTCAGGGATTGCAAAGACATTTGGCCACCTCGTGCAGTTGAGAGGTGGCCATCAAATCACGGGCAAGCCCACAGCGGTATTCCAAGATCTTGGAATGGCAAATCCGGAATTACGGACCAGAAATGACGGGCTGCGAGTCACATGTGCGGGTTGTTCCACCACCGAAACACGTCCGCAAGGCAAATCAGCCCGTCATAAAGCGTGCACAAGATCAGTACCTGGCTGCTGTGGACATTATAGCGTTCACGGGCAGCTTGCAGGTGTTTGATGACCGTTGATTCCTTTATCCCGAGGATAATGGCGGTATCTTCTGCCGACATTCCGCGGGCATTCCATAAGACGCATTGTCTCTGTCGCTCGGACAGGACCGGCTTGGCTGGCCCGTCTCTCGGGCCTGCCAGATTTCGAGCCGCAGTGATGGCAAGGCCGCCAAGGATCTCGGCCAACGCCAAAACGTCGCGGGGCAGCGAAACGCCAGGTCCGACCACGAACGAGCAAGAACCACTGCCGTCGCCCGGCAGATGCCGTGGGACCGTAAAGCCGTCGGCAACACCGACCTGAGAACACCGGCAATAAAAGGGGCCATTCATCGGACGGTAGCACCGGATTAAAAAGGGGCCACTCCTGCTAGACCTTCGCCTTTGCGCGGAGGCGGAGGGTGAAGAGAGTGGAACTTTATCTCAAGGTTCGCCGCGCTGT
>NZ_JAUYRV010000030.1 GCF_030696665.1 Novosphingobium sp. | reverse complement strand
TGGGCACCTCCATTTACCGGTCAGATTTGACAGCGCAGGCGTGATGACGGCGCACTGACCTCATCGCGAGTGCTGAACTGCCCAATTTTCTCGGCATTTGGGTGTGCCAGCCTGGGTATGAGGACCGGGTTCCGGCCTTCGAGGCGCAATTATCCCGCCGCCGCCCGCGTCTCGTGGAAGACCAGGCGGTGCATGTTGAATACCAGATTGGCGAGCGTAATTTTGGCCTCCGCGCGCTTGATGCCGATGGTGCGTATGAACAGGCCCATTTTGGCCTTCTGATGCGCAAAGACATGCTCGACCCGGGCGCGCACGCTGGATTTGGTCGCATTGCCGCGTCTGACATTGGCGGGCATCGGCTTGCCCTTGGGCTTCCTGCGGTGAATGCGGCTGACCCGCCCCTGGGATTTCAGCCAACGCTCGTTGCTCTGGCTGCGATAGGCGGTGTCCGCCCAGACGTCCGAGGCGGTGTTGTCGTTGGTGACGACATCGCGCAGCATGCGCCCATCGTAGCGCGCACCGTCCGTCGTCCTGCCCTTGCGGATGAAACCAAAAGCCCTGCAGATCGCGATACTGCTTTTGTAGCCGAAGCTCGGGATGGCGATATCAGCCTGCGGCCTGCCATCGGAGGTCGGGCGGGCCTTGGCGAACTTCAGCGTCCAGCGTGCATCGGTGTCCTTTTGCCGCGCCTTGGTCGGGTTGTCCGGCCAGATCTCGGCGGCGTTCTTGCCCTCCTTCACCGCCATTCGCTCGGCTTCGGTGTTCCTCTGCTTGGGCGCCGCCACCAAGGTGGCATCGACAATCTGCCCGCCCATGGGCAAATAGCCTCGCTCCTTCAACTGGCGGTCGAAATCGGCAAACAGTGTGTCGAGCGCCCCAGCATTGGTCAGCCGCTCACGGAACGTTCTGATCGTGTTGGCATCGGGCGTGGCCGCGCCAAGGTCGAAGCCCAGAAACCGCAACCAACTCAACCGGTCGCGGATCAGCCATTCCATGCGCGCGTCCGCAACGTTGTTCTGCGCGGCGAGCACCAGCACTTTGAGCATAACCACCGGGTCATACGGTGGCCGGCCGCCCTTGCCGCCGTCAGAATAGGAAAGGGTCGCAACCAATGTCGGACGGAACGCTTCAAAGTCGATGACGTGCGCCAGAACCTCCAGCGGATCACCGTCGGCAGATAGCCGCTTCATATGATCCGATAGTCCGAAAAGTCCCGATTGACGCATCTGCTGCCCCCACTGTCTGGAAGCAGTGAATCATCCCAAGCCACGTTTTGCCAGCGGTAAATGGAGGTGCCCAATTCTTCAACTACCATAGGGCCTCGGCCCCAGCAACTTGAGAGGATTTTCAATGCAAAAAGCTGAACTGAACGAGGGGGATCCTGCGTTGGGTGCGGTTTCCGAATTGAAGGCGGAACTGGCTGGTATGGCACGCCAGCTGGCGGATCTGACCGGCACCATGCACACGATCGTCGACCTGCTCGGTTCGATCCGGGCTGATGGCTGGCAGGTCCGAGCCGTTGCAGAATCTATGCAGATTTCTGCGGCCTTGGCAGCCGATGGACGTTATGCTGATCCCAAATCCTTGGCGCGCTTCAATCGTCGCATGTACAGCCAGCAGGGCGAAGATGGCGTCATTGCCGAGATATTCAGCCGGATTGGTGTTCGCGATCGCACCTTTCTGGAATTCGGGATCGGTGACGGGCGGGAAAACACCACAAGATTTCTGCTTGAACGTGGCTGGCGCGGCTTTTGGCTGGAAGGTTCACCCGGGCATGTCGATCATGCACGGGAATTCTTCCGTCCCTACATCGAATCCGGACAGCTTTCGATTCTGCAAGCCTTCATTACTGCTGAAAACATCAATGACTTGCTTGATGAAGTAGGGGTCCCTCAGGAACTCGACTACATGTCGATCGATATCGACTACAATACATCTCACGTCTGGAAGGCGGTAAATCGCACGTCACGCGTGGCTTGTGTGGAATACAACTGCACATTGCCGCCTAACGAAGCGGTCTGCGTGCCCTACAATCCCGACGCCATCTGGGATGGAACCGCATGGTATGGTGCCAGCCTGAAGGTATTTGAACAGATCGGCGCCGCAAAAGGCTTGGCTCTGGTTGGATGCGATCTGGTCGGCGTGAATGCCTATTTCGTGAAGCACGATGAAGCCCTCGGCAAATTCCGCGAACCCTTCACCGCTGAAACGCATTACGAACCTCCGCGGTTTTATTCGTTCGGTGCTCAGCATGCTGCGCCTGTAACCCCGAAGCATTGGGTGTCGGAGTAGCGGACGCAGTTATCCGCTGCCGGCAAGGCCATTCGTGGCGGTAGAATGGGGCGGTTAGGACTGGTGTTGGTCGCAAGTCACAAAGATGTCTCGGGTGATGACGTCTTGTGTTTGCGGCCCGCCAGCGACCTTCTGATCAGTCGCTCATAGCGCAGTATAAGTGTCGACTGCGAAGTCCACGTCATCATAGGCCACGGCCTGCCCCTGATCGATGATCACAGCGCGGTTGCACAACTCACGCACCGTGCCGGTATCGTGCGATGCCAGTATCATCGTCCGGTCAGCACGCTTCTCAAAAAGTTCGGCGCGGCACTTGCGGTGAAAGTTCTGGTCACCGACCAGAATGATCTCGTCAATCAGGTAACAGTCGAATTCGATTGCCAGCGAGAGTGCAAAGGCAAGGCGAGCGCGCATGCCGGAAGAGTAGGTCTTGACCGGCATCCGCAATTGCGCGCCCAGTTCGGTAAAGTCTTCAACGAAGGCGCGAATATCCGCATACTGGCGCTGGTAGATGCGGGCGATGAAACGGGCGTTGTCATACCCGGTCAGGCTACCTTGAAACCCCCCGGCAAATCCCAGCGGCCAGGAAATCGACATACTGTGCTCGATCCGTCCCGAAGTCGGCATCTCGACTCCACCGATCAGTTTGATCAGCGTGCTCTTGCCCGCACCGTTGCGGCCAAGCAGCGCGATCCGGTCGCCACGGTTCACGGTCAGGTTCACGCCTTGCAGAACCTGCTTGCGTTGGCCCGCGTGGCGGTACTCCTTGCTGACATTGCGGCAGATAATCATTCGACCGCCAGCAACCGGCGTACGCGGCGGCACAGGGGAAGGCCAACGGCGATCAACAAGGCAGAGCAAATCACCGGGTTCCAGACATCGTAATAGGCGGTCACCTTTTCACCCCAGATGCCCTTGCGCATCATTTCCATGCCATTGACGAAGGGCGAATACAGCAGGAACTCGCGCATCGAGGGTGTCAGCCATGACAGCATGTTGAAGGCGCCAGAGAAAGGAAGAACGATATAGGTGGTGACGGGTATGAACTTTTCCATCACCTCCGACACTTCGGACAATGGCGACAGCACCAAGCAGATCGAGAGGCAGAATAGCGCGTAAAGTGCCCAACCGGCAAGGAACAGCCGGATATCGGATGGAATCGGCATGTATCCGGTGGCGATCAGGATAACGCCGATGAACAGATACGCCATCATGCAGCCCAGCAGTTCGATGATGAACCGCGCAAAGATGAAATCAATGATCTTGATCTGGCGATGGTAAAGCAGGCTGCTGTTGATCGTGAATACAAGCACGCTGCGCTGCACGCCGTGGCGGAAAAGGGTCAGCGGAATATAGCCTGTAGCCGCAAAAGCCACGACGCTGATACCGTGTTCTTCCGGGCCCTTGATTACGCTCCAGAGCAGGCCGACCAAGCTGGCAAACAGCAGCGGTTCGACCATGATCCACAGGAACCCGATGTTCTGGCGGCCAAACCTGGTGGACAGTTCACGGATAATCAACGCGTGGATCACGCGAGTCTGAATCTCCCATGCATTATGCAACTTGCGCCAGCTTGCCGATGCCATGATCAATCGTCCGAAGCGTGCTCGAGAATGCCGACAACAAACATCCAGATAATGAAGTACAGGCACATTGCCGCAGCAAAAACTGTCAAGATATTCAGCAGACGGTTGGGCAGCAGAGGGCTGTCGGGCAGGTTCGGATCGACCACGCGTTCAAGGTAGAATTGCTGACGCTGCGATTCAGCCCGGGCTTGCACCAGCCCCGCATTGGCAGCGTTCAGGCTCTCGGTTGCAAATTCCTGTTCGACCAGCAGGTTCTCATACCCTCCCAGCTTGGAGGCGATACCGGTACTTGTGCCGACCACGCGGCGATCTTGTGCCGCGATCTGCACCGAGATGGCATTGATGCGGTTCTGCACGGCCGGGATCGAAGGGTTGGCAGGTGTCAGGCGCTGCATCTGATCAAGCTGCGCCATCAGGGCGGCCCGCTGCGCGATGAGCGTGTTCGAAATTTCCATCACGCTCGTGGCCTGTTTGGCCGGATCGATCACTTCTTGCTGGTTGCGGAACGATGCCAGCGCAAGGCGGGCTTCGCGCGCGCGCGCGGTCGCCAGTTCCACCTGCTTTTGGGCCTCGGCAATGCCGCGGTTCTGCGCACGCGCATTGAGCCGGTTGACCAGCGCTTCGCTCTGTTCAAGCAGCTTCTGGTTGATCGAGAAGGCATCGCGCGCCGTGTAGGCCTTGACCTTGATCACGGCCAGACCAGTCTCGCTGTCCAGCCGGGCTTCCACCATGCGATTGTAGTATTTGTACAGGTCTTCGAAGGAATTGCTTTGCAGCGGCTGCGGAAAACGAGAGAGGAAATCGATTTCGTGAGCCGAAAACCGGTTACGGATATCGGCATCGCGCTCGAGTCCCTTCAGCGCATCGCGTGATTTCACAAAGCCCAGAATTTCGTTGGTCTGCTCCTGTCCGCCAGATAGGCCGGTGGTCTGGATCAGATTGGCGAGCGATGACACCTGCGAACGCTTCTGGTCCGGGCTCTTGATGACAAAGCGGGATTCGGAAACGTAGACGTCCGAAGCAATAAAACCGAAATAGAGCGTCGCAAGCAGTGTTGGCAGGATAACCGCCAACAGGAACCAGCGCTGCTTCTTCAGCCGCTCAAGCAAAGTCGGGCCGTTTTGGCGGCCTACCGGTAAACCCGGTTCTGTCAGTTCCCGAACCGGCTCCGCATCGTCCAGCCCGGGAAATGTCTGTTCAGCATTCATAGTAAGCCTTCGCCGAGCCTTCTGTGCGCGCATGCGCCGTTGAGCAATGCAGTTGCGCTAGGCGAAGTGCCTGCAACGTGCAAGTTTGACGCCTTCGATATGGGCTGAACGGAAAGCGTCCTATCCCTTGACTGAAGTCTCGCCGCCGAAACGGGCAATAGCGTGGAAGACAACCGTGCTCAGCGCCTCTTCCGAGAAGAAACCGCCCGGAATCAGGTACTGTTCGATCAGGACACGGCGAAACGCTTCGAACGTCGCCTGATCCGGAGCGCGATGCTCTCGCCAGAAGGCATCCAGCCCGTCCTGAAAGGTGATGCCCGGAATGTCGTAGATCGCGGTGCCGAGCACGACCGCCGGAATGCCCATCGACAGTCCCAACGTGCCGCTGGTGCTGTTTATGGTGACCATGCCGAGCGAGCGTTTGGCTACCGGCACGATATCGCCGCTGGGCAGGTAGTCGATGCGGTCGGCCACGCCAAACCGCTTTGCCAGATCGCAGGCGATCTGTTCCCAGTCGCGCACGCCGTTATCGAGCGGGTGCTCCTTGATCACCAGTCGGGTGTCTGCTGGAGCATTGGCGGCAAATGAGCCGAGCACAACTTTCATCGCCTCTGCTATGCCGGCAAACGGTGAATGCAGGCGGATCTGGGCGTCGGAATCGAGCTGCAGCGGGAACAGGTAATAGGGCTGACGCGATTGCTCGAGCCGATCGAGCAATCTTTCAGCCTGCGCATCGCGCTCCTTGCGCCGTCGCAGCTTGCGCCACCAGCCCATGCCTTCGACCAATGGGTGCCAAGGGCGGTGGTTGTTCCAGTTGGTATAGTACCAGCGGGTCAGCACATCGGCCAGATTGTAGGCCAGCCCCTCGGTCGCGCGGCGGCGGAAGGATGAGGGCACTTGCGTGTGTTCAGGCGCAGGCGGCAGCTTCGCGGCCTCGGCCCGGTACCATTCGGGATCGCGCGGGAGCGAGGAATGCCCGTTCACTCCGCCTTGTTCGAACGTGACCCAATCGGGCCGGATATAGCCTTCCTCGAACACATGGACCGGGATACCGCGTTCCCGGCATACCTTCGTGGCAACCATGTGGTGATCGCGGCAATCGCCGAACAGAATCACGTCGGTGATCTGCTTGTCTGCGAGAATCTGCGCGAGCGCATCGGGCCAGTCTTCCAGCGTGCCGCGATAATCGATCCCGCCGGGCAGACGCCAGAAGAGGCGGTCTCCGCCGTTGAAGTTGATTTTGTACACGCTGTGGCCCGCTTTTAGCAGGCCTTGGCCGATGCGGCGGAAGAGGGGGCCCATGAGGCCCTGCAGCATGAGGACGCGGCGCTGGGGCCGGTTTTGGGCAGGCATGGGGCGGCTCTAGCGTCATGGGCGGGCCGGGTCGATGGGGCTTTGGAGAATTCCAACAGCAATTACATCCGGTCAGGTGTTTCAAGGAGCGGTGACATCGGCCGGTGCGGTTGATAAGGCCCGCGCATTGATGCCCATGAAGGGCCATGCGGGAAGCGGCTGACCCAAGTGTTTGCGATTTTTGCACTGATGGCCGGATCCCTGATTCTCGATGCGCTGGCCCGCCCGCGCGCGCAGGCTTTCCCGTCCACGCGCTCGCTGACGGGCGCGTGGTTGCTGTGGCTGCATGCCTTGCTGCCGTTGGGCGTTTTCCTGACCATCAGCGGAAACCTTGAGGTCTCGGCAGGGCTTTCGCTGGCCCTGATCGGCCTGTTCACGATGGTATCGAACGCCAAGCGCGCAATGCTGGGTGAGGCGCTGGTGTTTTCCGATCTTGCCTTGCTGGGCGCGGTCTTCCGGCATCCGCAGTTCTACTTTTCGGCGCTGACCCGCGTGCAGAAAGCCGTGCTGGCGCTGGCCGCGCCGATCGTGCCGGCGCTGTTGTGGTGGGTGTTCGTACCCGATGCCACGGCCCATCTGAAGGGCCTTGCGCTCTTTGTCATCAGCGCAGGGCTGTTGCGGCTGACCATGAAGTTGCCGCCGTGGAACGGCCTCGGGCAAGTTCCCGACAGCGAGGCCGACGTGCAGCGGCACGGGTTGATCCCGACCCTATTCGTGCATTGGCTGCGCTGGCGAGAGACGCGCGACCCGGCCCTGCTACCGCCCACCGCTGGCCGACTGCCAGAGTCCGATGAACTGGCCATCGTGATCCAGTGCGAATCATTTGCCGATCCGGCAAGGCTGTTTGGCGATCCTGCGCTTATACTGCCCGGCCTTGATGCGGCGCGCGATTCAGCGTGGGCCAGCGGGGTGTTGGAAGTGCACGGTTTTGGCGCGTACACCATGCGCACAGAATATGGCGTTCTGTTTGGACGGAGCGAGCAGGCGCTGGGCTTTCGCCGGTTCGACCCGTTCCTGACCGCAACGCGTGAGGCCAGTTACGCGCTGCCGCAGCGGCTCAAGCCATCAGGCTGGCGCAGCCTGTTTGTCCATCCGCACGACATGCGGTTCTACAATCGCGAAGCGATCATGACGGCGGGGGGCTTTGCCGAACTGGTCGGGCAAGAGCGTTTTGCCCCGCCCGCGCCCGAAGAGGGCCGCTATGTGACCGATGCCGCGATGGCGAACGAAATCCTGTCATTGGCGAGATCAGCGACGCAGCCGACGCTGATCTATGCGGTGACTATCGAAAATCATGGTCCGTGGACATCCGGCCCGCAGGATCACGACCTGCGCAGCGGGTATCTGCGGCTGCTGCGCAAGGGCGATGCGATGCTGGCGGCATTGGCCAAAGGATTGGCGGCATTGCAGCGGCCCGCCACACTGGTGTTCTTTGGTGACCATCGGCCAAGCATTCCCGGCCATACAAGCCCTGATGGTGCGCGCGACACGCCCTTTGTCGTGCTGCGCTTCGACCGGACGGGACAGGCGATACCTCGTGGGGCCGAGGAGCGGGAATCATCCGTGACACCTGCAGGGTTGCATCAGCTGATCCTCGACGTGTTGTTGCGAGGGGAGTGAACTGCCGTTCAGCGATCAGGCGGAGCCAGCGACCTGAGCAACCGGTCGCGA
Organism: Novosphingobium sp.; assembly: GCF_030696665.1. GTDB lineage: Bacteria > Pseudomonadota > Alphaproteobacteria > Sphingomonadales > Sphingomonadaceae > Novosphingobium. The sequence goes on along the minus strand of NZ_JAUYRV010000030.1, from coordinate 48,301 downwards.
AAGAATCGCGGCAGTACCGCGACCAGCAGACGCACGATGGCAAATGGCCAAGGTACGATCAGATGCGGCTTGCCCCGCAGCGTTGCCGCCAGCACCGCCTGTGCGGCCCGATCTGGCGAGAGCATGAAGGGCTTTGGCCCCGGCACACGGTGTGCGGCGGCGGTATCGATGAAACCCGGTGAGACCAGCGTGACCGTGACACCGTGCGGACGCATGGCAATGCGCAAGGCATCGGAAAAACGCGCAAGACCGGCTTTGGACGCCGAGTAGGCAGCAGCAAATGGCAAGGAATGAAAGCTCGCTGCCGAACCGATGAAGGTGATCCGCCCCTGTTTGCGAACGGCCATGCGCTGCGCCAAGGCGGAGGCCAGTGCGGAAGGTGCAAGGAAATTGACCGAACCGAGCCGGGCGACAAGCTGGGCGTCTTCGAACAGATCCCCTTTTGCACGGGCATCACCGAGGCCTGAAGCGAACAGCGCGATGTCGACGGGCTTTGCATCGTCTTCCGCTTCGATGGCACGCAGGGCTGCATCCAGATCGCGCAAGTCGAGCGAGCGCGTGGAAACCGCGCAGGCCCCGGCGGCAAGGCATTGCGCGCCAATTTCCTCCAGCTTTGCCGAATCGCGCCCCCACAGTGCAAGGCTGGTGCCGGCGCGCGCGCAGGCCAGGGCAATAGCGCTGCCCAATTCGCCCGATGCGCCGACAATCAGAACATGGCTGAGATGATTCATAGTTCCGAAATGGAGCATGTTTAAACCTCGGTGCAACCCAGTCCGTTCATTGTGCGCTAAACTTGAATGCGGCAATGCGGAACGAAACCGGTTGTTGCTGCGTTGCGACATTGCGAGATGCCTTGTTGTAACGGTACCTCGGTAGTGTGCGACTGACCAGATTTGCGGGCAAGTTGGCCTATTCGGATTGTTTAGTTATTGACAGGCAACGTTCAGTAATGTCCAGAAAAGCAACGATGGCCGAACCTTCTTCGCACACGCAGCAAATCCAGCTTTTCAGCCACCCTTGGCTGGAGAAGTTCACGGTGATCACACCGGTGGGCTTTGCTTTGACGTGGGCTGTGCTGATGCCCTTGCTGGTGTGGTTGGCTTGGGGTTCGGCAAGCGTTCCAGTAGCTTTGGCACTGGGTGTGGGCGGCCTGATGTTCTGGGGCCTGTTCGAATACGGCATGCATCGGTATCCCTTCCACTGGGAGCCGAAAAGCAAGCTGTTGCAGAGCTTTGTCTACATCATGCATGGCAACCATCACGATGTGCCGAACGATCCCCTGCGCAACCTGATGCCCCCGATTGCCAGCATTCCGATCACCGGTGCGGTGTGGCTGCTGTTTCTGGCCGTGTTCGGTTTTGTGGGCACATGGGCCTTTGTCGGCTTTCTGATCGGCTATATCATTTACGACATGTTGCACTACGCCTGCCACCAGTGGCCGATGAAGAGCCGCATCTGGCTGCCTTTCAAACGGCATCACATGCGCCACCACTTCGGCGCGCATAAAGGCAACTATGCGATCACCGCACTGTTTCTGGACAGGGTGATGGGATCGCGAGTCGAAGCGCTGAAGCAGACGCGCTGAGCGCTGCGGCGCTTGCGACTTTAATGTCTGGACTACCACCCCGTTTTCCCTGAGCCTGTCGAGGGATGCTTGCGCCGATATTGTGCGACATGCTTCGACAGACGCAGCAGGAGCGGGTGCGGCGCGGACGAAGTTGCTTGGCGACTACGTCGGTAGGAAAGCGCTCTGATTTTTGACACCGTCATGCTGAACTTGTTTCAGCATCCATCTCGCCCATCAAACGGCAGCTGGCGGGGAGAAATGGACCCCGGCCTTCGCCGGGGTGACGATCTTACGGTGCTGAACGATTCAGATGTCGTCTTGCGCTACGATCTTTTCAGCAGATCCTGAAGTGCCGGTGCCACCACGGCAAAGTGATCGTCCCACGTAGGCGCTTGCCAGTGCGGCAGGCGCGCCTTTTGCGCCTGCCAGCGCTGGCCCTTGGCGGCATGATCGAGGATCAGGGATTTCCAGACCGGCCCGTCCAGCGGATCGACATAATCAGGCGCGGCTTTGCCCACTTCGTGATGGGCGGGGATGTCGCTGCAGATCACTGGCACGCCGACGGACAGCGCTTCGGCCACGGGCATTCCGAAGCCTTCGGCGAACGAAGGCATCAGCAGCGCAGTTGCGCCGCGCAACAAGGTGGCGAGTTGCCGGTCTGGGCAGCCGGAAATTTCCTGCACGTGGGGTTTCAGCGCAGGACAACGTTCCAGCATGTCGAGCACCTGTTCGTTCTCCCAGCCGCGACGGCCGATCACGACAAGGCGCGGAATGTCCGCTGGCGGCAGGGTTTGCGCAAGGTCGCGCCAGAGGTTGAGCAGGAGCAGATGATTCTTGCGCGGCTCAATCGTGCCAAGGCAGACGAAGTAGGGCCGATCGGCCTGGTCTGCATCTGCGGCAGGGAGAATCGTCTCGGTCCCGAGCAGTGCGACGTGCGTGGTGATGCTGCGGCCGCTTTGCACGATCCACGGCTGGAACGATCGACCGGTCGCGGCAGAGTTCACGATCACCATATCGGCGCAGGCGGCGACTGTGTCCATGCGCTGGCGATGCTGGGCAGCACCGTTGGGGCGGGCATATTCGGGATATTCGATCGGGATAAGATCGTGGACCATGCACGCAAAGCGAGCGTTTTCCGCGCCGAGAATGCGGCTGACCTTCTGATGGTCGGTCAGGTGGTGGGGCGAGACTTGCACATAGACCGGCCTTGAAGCTTCTGCGCCTTGGCGGGGCAGCTTGCGCGGCAGCAGGCGCAGCATCCACGGCAGGACTTGCGCGATAGAGCGTTGTCCGTGGCCGCCGGTTTCCTGCGTCCACCGGCGTTCGAGTTCGTCGAGGTAGGCCAGCGCAGCGGTACTATCGATCCTGCCGTAGCGCCCGGTGGGGTGGACGGCGGCGAAGGCCAGATCATCGCCGTAGAGCCGCAGCAGGCCACGGGCATAGGCCATTTCGACGCGGTCGACACCCGATGGGGTGGAATGGCGCACGCGCGAGATCAGGCGCGAGATGTCGAGGATTACCGGGCTCATCGCAGCCGTGCCATGAACTTGCCCTGCCAATGGCGCAAGGGGGCGACCCAGCCGAGCCGATTGGTGGCCTGGGCGCTGGACATGCGGGAGACCAGCACCTCGGGCGGGCAGGGCAGACCGGTGACCGGATCGAGATAGCGCGGGTAGAGGATCAACACGCCTGCGACGAGTTCATCGAGCGAAAGCTGTCGGCCGCGCCTTTCGGGAATCGGGGGAAGATCTTGCGTGAGGCCCCATCCGGCATAGAACGGCGTGCCGTGGCAGGTGACGGTGCGGCCACGCATCAGGGCTTCGAAGCCGGTAAGCGAAGTCAGCACGTGGACCGCATCAACCACATCGAGCAGCGCGGCCATGCCGCCACCGCGCACGATCCGGTCGGCATGGCGCAGCGCCTCGGCATCGGGGACCGCGCCCTTGCGGTGGCCGGCATCGACATCGGGGTGGGGGCGGAACCAGATTTCGGCGTCCGGTTCGATTGCGCGGACGCGGCGGAGCAGTTCGAGATTGGAAGTGAGGCCACCGCCGCCAGCGAGCACCGACATATCGTCTTCGACCTGGGCGGGCACGAGTACCAGCTTGCGGCCTGGTGCGCGCGGCGGGATCGGGGCAGCGGGACCGGCGGCGTATTTGCTGATTCCGGCGGCAACGATGGTTTTGCGCAGGGTGTGGGCGCGTTGGGTGAGCGCCGGGGCGAAGTGGGTGCTGCTCAGGATATGTTCGAGGTCGCTCGGACCCGAAGGATCGAAATGGATGCCGCGCGAATCGACGACGACCGATGAGGGTGGCACAAGATTGCTGCCCAGCCCGACCGAGCGGACGAAGCCATCCTCCACGCGCACGATACCGGTCTGCTGTGCAGCGGCGGCGGCGAGCAGTTGCGGCGATACGCGTGAGGGCCAGACGGCGACGTCGCCTTTCATACGGCGTGCGATCTTCAAGGCGCGGGCGGCGCTGCGCACGATGTGCAGGCGGCGGCCGGGCACCCAGAGGAAGCGGCGGATTTCGGTGCGCTTCCACCATGCCATGCCGCAGGCAGCGACGATGGCGCGATTGGCCGCAATCTCGCGCCGCCATTGTGCGAGCAGTTCGACCGTGGCGGCAAAGGTGGTGGTCTGGCCCGTGAAGGGATCGATGTAGTGGAGGGCGGCAAGGGATTCGATGGCGCGCGCGCGCAGGGCTTCGGGCGAATCGCCGGGGGCGCCGTAGGGGCCGGGGGACAGGACGGTGACCGGCACGCCGAGGATGGCGGCGATGGCCACTCGCTCATCATTGCCGTGGGCGGTGAGGTGGCCTGCGCTTTCGATGGTGGTCCACGGGTCGGATTCGTCCCAGAACGCACCGCCGACGCGCGCGGCTTGCAGTTGCTCGATTGCGGTGGCGGGCAGGTCCGCGGGCTGGCTGGCGGGAGCGGCGATGACGGCTTTGGCTTGCGGGAAGGGCGGCGCGCGCAGGAAGGGGGGCTGGCTCATGGGCGTTGATCCCAGACCGGCAGGGTCAGCGTTCCGTCGGCATCGCGCTGGATCACGCCGTAGCTGCCGGTGCGCAGTTTCAGGGTGCGCGGGGCGAGCGTGGGCAGGGCCATCAGCGCAAAGCGCGCTGCGCCATTGCTGGTGACGAGCAGGGTTGGCGGCTGATCGGGAGTCAGCGCTTCGATCAGGGCGTGCCATGCGGCAATGCGCTGGTCGGCATCGACGGTCCAGTCTGGCGGGGCAATGGCGTGTTCGTCCCACGCGGTGAGCGCGGGTTGGCCGATGCGGGCGAGGACTTGCGCTTCGGTACGGTTTTCGTCGGGGCCGTGGTCGATCTCGCGCAGGAAGGGTGCTGGTTCCGGCGTGGGGGGCGAGGGCTGGGCGGCGAGGATGGCCTGCGCGGTTTCGCGCGTGCGCAGCAGCGGGGAGACGAGCGCGCGGGCGAAGTGCCAGCCCTTGGCGGTGAGGTGCGCGCCGAGCGCTTCGGCTTGCGCGATGCCCGCGTCCGTCAGTGGCAGATCGGTGCGCGCACCGATGCGGCGGGGAGGCTCCCCGGCGGTGAAGGTGTTGCCGTGGCGGACGATGACCAGCATTGCGATTGAGGCTCAGACGGGGAAAGGATCGCCGTAGCGGGTAATGGCTTCCTCGGCCTTGGCAAGGTCTTGCGGGGTGTCGATCCCCGACAGAACGTGGGCGGGGACTTCAACTTCCACGGTATCCACGCGCAGGCCGCCTTCGAGGAAGCGCAATTGTTCGAGGCCTTCCAGCGCTTCGTAAATGCCGGGCGGGGCGGCGGCGAACCAGTCGAGCGCGGCGAGCGTGTAGCCATAGAGGCCCAGGTGCTGCCAGACCGGGGACAGCGGTGAAGCGGCGCGCAGGGCAGCCTCGTTGCGCAGGGCAGGGATCACCGATTTTGAGAACCACAGCGCGCGGCCATCGGCGGCGCGGGCGCAGGTCGTGCCGCTGAACGGTACAGTTTGCTTGTGCGCGCGCAGGCGATCAAGCCTCGGCCAGTCGAGCGCGTAGACGGGGGTGGCGACGTCAGCCGTTCCGGCACGCAGCGTATTGAGAAGGCCTGCAACGATGGCGGCCGGAATGAACGGGGCATCGCCCTGCAGGTTGATGACGCGGGCCGGAGGTGATGAAAGCTGGTGTGCAGCGGCGTGGGCACGCAGCGTGCCGGAATCGATATCGTGCGCGGTCATGGCGCAGGGCACGCCAAGTGCGGCGGCGTGGTCGGCAATGCGATGATCGTCCGTGGCGACCACGATCGAGCAGTTGCCAGCCTGCGCAGCGGCGACGCGGGCGATGGCGACCACGCGTTCGAGCAGGGAACGGCCAGCGATCGGCAGCAGTGGCTTTCCGGGAAGGCGCGTTGATCCGAAGCGTGCGGGGACGACGATTAAGTCAGGTACTTGGGAACTGCCGATGCGGTCAGACAATGCCGGTCCTTATGACGTCGTGCATGTGTACTACGCCCACGACCTTTCCTGCGTCTTCGACAAACAGGACCGAGACCGCGTTTTCATTCATGATGCGCAGGGCTTCTGTGCAAAGAGTGCCCGGGGGTACGGTCACCGGATTGGGCGACATGTGCAGTTCGATACGGTCCTGCAGATCATGAACGGCAATGCAGCGCCGCAAGTCCCCATCGGTGAATACGCCGAGAAGCCGGTCCCCGTCATCGACCACGGCGGTTGCACCATAGCGTTTGCGGCTCATTTCGATGGTGGCGAGGCTGAGCGTGGCGTTGCGACCGACCTTTGGCACAGCACCGTCAATGCCCATGATCTGGTCGACGATGCTCAGCTTTGCGCCCAACTTTCCACCGGGATGGAACACTTTGAAATCCGAAGGACTGAACCCGCGCGCCTCGATCAACGCGACTGCGAGAACATCGCCCAGCACGATCTGGAGCGTGGTGGAGGTGGTTGGCGCAAGGTCATTCGGGCAGGCTTCGCGCACAAGCGGGAGAGTCAGGCAGATGTCTGCAGCGTATCCGGCAGTGCTTTCTGCCGACGCAGTGGCAACGATCAGCGTCACACCGAAACGATTGCAGTATTCGTAGATATCCTTGAGTTCGCTGGTTTCACCCGACCAGGTGATGGCGAAGACAACGTCCTTTTCGGTGATGAGTCCAAGGTCGCCGTGGCTCGCCTCACCGGGATGCAGAAACAGCGCTGGTGTGCCGGTGGAACGCAGCGTTGCGGCAATTTTGCGACCGATATGGCCGCTTTTGCCCATGCCGCTGACGATCACGCGACCTTCGGTGCGCGCCATAGCTGTGATAGCCCGGTCAAGCGCGCCGCGAAAAATCGGCGTGTCCAGATAGGCCTTGAGTGCCTCAAGGCCCTGAATCTCGGTCTCCAAGGTCTTCAGCGCAGAATGCGTATAGCTTGGTGTAAGATTGCCGGCGGTCATCCGAATTTTCGTAGCTGCCATGTGACACCTTTTCCACTCACGATTTTTTGCCCGAGACGGCAATGAACCCATATCGCAATTCACGCTTGGCAATTGCCGACATCCCCATACAGGGGCTAAGGGCGCGTGTATGTGCAGTGCAGCACATTGATTGACCCACGGTGAATAGCGCTTGTTTGCGCCGCAGTAGGAAAGAGAATGCTCCTTTTTGGTAGAGAAATCGGTGGCGCATCGCCGTTGTTCATTATTGCTGGTCCCTGCGTCATCGAAAGCGAGCACCATTCCCTTGGTGTTGCGGAGCACCTTGCGAAAGTTGCAGCAAAGCTTGGTATTCTGCTCTTCTTCAAGAGTTCGTTCGACAAGGCGAACCGTTCATCAGACAAATCGTTCCGTGGGCCGGGCATGGACGAAGGTTTGCGCATTCTGGAAAAGGTCCGCGCCGAAACGGGCCTGCCGGTGCTGACCGATGTGCATGAGCGTGAGCAGGTTGCCGCCGTGGCGCAAGTGGCCGACGTGCTGCAGACCCCAGCGTTTCTTGCGCGGCAAACCGATTTCATTGCGGCGGTGGCCAGCTCTGGCAAACCTGTAAACATCAAGAAAGCCCAGTTCATGGCCCCTGCCGATATGACGCAGGTGGTGGCCAAGGCGCGCAATGCTGCGTCTGCTGCAGGGCATGATCCCGATTCCTTCATGCTCTGCGATCGCGGCACCTCGTTTGGTTACAACACGCTGGTTTCCGACATGCGGGGGCTGGCAATCATGGCGCAGACCGGCTGTCCGGTGGTGTTCGACGCGACGCATTCTGTGCAGCAACCGGGCGGGCTTGGCGAACGGTCAGGCGGCCAGCGCGAATTCGTGCCGTTGCTGGCGCGGGCGGCAGTGGCAGCGGGTGTTGCCGGGGTGTTCATGGAAACACATCCCGACCCGGACAAGGCTCTGTCGGACGGTCCGAATGCCTTGCCACTGGCAGACTTCGAACCGCTGGTGGCGCGGTTGCTGGCGATTGACGCTGTGGTCAAGCAGGGGTAACCGGCGACGAAGCCGGGGGGCGGAACGATCAAGAGTGTGCCTTTGCCATGAGCCGCTTCGGCAAAATACTGCTCGCCCCCGTTTGGACTCTCCAACTCCTTACCGGTGCCAAGAGTTTTCTCGACAATCCGTTGCTGGGTTCTGTCGCGCTCAATCAGCGCGGATTGCATCTGTGGCGCGTCAAGTTTGCTGCGGCGCTGTGCAACTGGCGCAGGCGGCGGCTGGCGCGGCACGTTAGGCCGGACTGGCGCGACGCGTTTGACCGGGACGGGTTCGTTGCCATTCCTGAAATCGTGCCGCCGGAAGACTTTCCCGCATTGCGCAAGGCGATCCTGTCATTTGCGGCACCGGTACGCGAAATGCGGCAGGGCGATGCAATCACCCGGCGCATGGCGATTGACGGGCCGATGCTGAGTGCCATTCCAGCCTTGCGGCAGGTGCTGGACCGGCCCGATATTGCGGCTTTGCTGCACTATGTGGCCAGCTTTCGCACCACGCCGCTCCACTATGTCCAGACCATCGTCAGCCATGTGGACGGCAACGAGCCGGATCCGCAGGAAGCGATTCACGCCGATACGTTTCATACCTCGCTCAAATCGTGGCTGTTCCTCAATCCGGTGTCGGTGGCAGATGGGCCGTTCACGTATGTGCGCGGATCGCATCGCTTTACGCCTGAGCGATTGGCGTGGGAGCGTGAGCGCAGTCTTGCCGACCCCACGGTGATCGACCGCCTTTCGGCAAGGGGATCGCCTCGCGTTTCGTCCGAAGCGCTTGCGGCCATGAAACTGCCAGAGCCTGAAGCCCTGGCGGTTCAAGGCAACACGCTGGTGGTGGCCGATACGGTGGGGTTCCATGCGCGAGGCGCGGCCTACCAGTCTGGCGAGCGGGTGGAAATCTGGTCCTATGCGCGGCGTAATCCCTTCCTGCCGTGGCTGGGCGGCGATCTGCTGAGCCTGCCCGGTGTTGCCGAGCGCCGTGTTGGCTGGCTCTGGGCGCTGCGGGACCGGTTGGAAGCGCGGATCGGGCAACCGTGGAAGCCTGTGGGCACGAGGACACCGACCGACACGCACTGAAAGTGCCGGGAATTCAGTCTTGCCCAAAAAGGGTGGGTTGTCTGCGTAATGTTATCTTGTCACATGATGGGCTGCTCGCTAAGAGGCGTCCAAGCCGCCGACGCAAGCGGCTGTGACCGTCTGACACTCCGCGAAGGACATGATTTCAAATGCGTTTGTTCGCCCTTTTCGCCGGTTCCGCAATTGGAACCTTGGCCATTGCGCCGCTCGCTCTGGCCAATGACGCGCCATCACCTGCGGCAACTGCGGACACATCGGTCGATGCGCAATCGGGCCGAGCGGGCGATGGGCACAGCTTTCCTTCGACCGAGATCGTGGTGTCCGCGCCTTATGCGCGCGACCGGCAGACGGTGGCGTCTGCCGTTACCGTGCTTCAGGGCGATGACCTGCAATTGCAGCAGCGTTCGACCATTGGCGAGACGCTGGCGCGGCAGCCGGGGGTTTCGTCGACGTTCTTTGGCCCCAATGCCTCGCGCCCGATCCTGCGCGGGCTTGATGCAGAGCGCGTGCGCGTGCTGACCGACGGGATCGGCAGCTTTGACGTTTCCAACACCTCGGTCGATCATGCCGTGGCGACGAATGCGCTGCTGGCGGACCGCATTGAGATCCTGCGCGGCCCTGCGGCGCTCCTCTATGGTTCGGGGGCCATCGGCGGGGTGGTGAATATGCGCGACCTGCGCATTCCGCGTGAGGTGCCCGAAGCGGGGCCGCATGTGGATGCCATGGCGGGCGTCGCTTCGGCGGCGGAAGAGCGCAACATCGCGGCCTCAGTCAACGCTCCGCTGGGTGGCGGGTTTGTGGCGCATGTGGACGGCAGCTTCTTCGAATCAGGCAATTACCGCACCGGCGGCTTCGTGTTCAGCAAGGATCTGCGCGATGAAGCGGCGGAAGAAGGCGGCGAGGTGGCCGACGAGGCGCAGGCGCGCGGGCGGCTTCCGAACACTGCCGCACGCACCTGGGACGTTGCCGGCGGGCTTGGCTGGATCGGGCAGGACGGTGCGAACTTCGGCTTTGCGGTGAGCCATCTGGAAAACCGCTATGGCATTCCGAACAACCTCGACCTGCCGCATGAAGACCATGACGAGGCGGCAGAGGCCGGGGAAGAAGAAGGCCACGGCCACGAATCGGACATCACACTGAACATGCGTCAGAACCGCGTCGATGTGCGCGGCGCGGTTCCGCTGGGCGGCGCGTTCAAGGAACTCAAGCTGCGCGGCGGCTGGGCCGATTATCGCCATGACGAGATCGAAGCGACCGGCGAGATTGGCACGAGCTTTTTCAACAAGAGCTGGGAAGCGCGGGCGGAACTGGTGCAGGCCGCACAGGGCGGCTGGCAGGGCGCGAGCGGGGTCCAGTATTTCAGCCGCAATTTCAGCGCGGTGGGCGAAGAGGCCTATATCCCCGCCAACGAAACGCGGCAGATCGGGCTGTTCACGCTGCAGGAGTTTGATCTGGGCGTGGCGCGGCTGGAAGGCGGTGCGCGTTATGAGCATGCCAATGTGAAGTCGGATGTGATCGGGCGCGAGCGCTCGTTCGATTCGGTTTCGGTATCGCTGGGTGGCTCGGTCGATCTGGGCGGCGGCTTCCGCTTTGCATTGAGCGGCGCGCGCAGCGAGCGTGCGCCTTCGGCCGAGGAAATGTTTGCCAATGGCGCGCACGCGGCCACCGGCGCGGTCGAGATCGGCAATCCCGATTTCCGCAAGGAGCGCCAGATCGGTGCCGAAGCGGTGCTGCGCGGGCGCGGTGACGGCTGGCGGGTGGAACTGGCGGGCTTTATCAACCGCTTCGACAACTACATCTTCCTCAACCCGACCGGAGAGGAACAAGAAGACCTGCCGGTGTTCCAGTACCAGCAATCCGATGCGCGCTTCTATGGCTTCGAAGTGGAAGGCGCGGTGACGCTGGCGCAGATGGGCGATACGCGCATCGAGGCTACGGGTCTGGTCGATTATACCCGCGCCGATGTGCTGAATGGCGGCGGGGCCGTGCCGCGCATTCCGCCGTTGCGCCTGATCGGCGGGTTGCAGGCGGGCGGTGGTGCTGTCGGTGGCCGGGTTGAGGTGGAACATGCTACTGCGCAGCGCCGCATCGCTTCGTTCGAAACGGAAACGCCGGGGTGGACGATGGTCAACGCCAGCATTTCGTGGAAGCCCTTCGGTGCGGACTCGCAGACCACGCTGATGCTGCAGGCCAACAATATCTTCGATGTGGAGGCGCGGCGGCACACCAGCTTCCTGAAGGATGTGGCCCCGCTGTTCGGGCGTGATTTCCGGCTGAGCGCGCGGTTCAGCTTCTGAGGCTGGCGGTTCACCCATCGTAAAGCTGGCCGCGCGCAGATTTTGCGCGTGGGGCACGGACGGCGAGGTGATCTTATGGCGAAAGCATGGTTGGCCGGGCTGCTGGGCGTGGCGGTCCTTTCCGTTGGTATCGCGCAGGCGCAGCCCAGTGAGCGGCTGCGCGAACGGATAGCCAAGCGCATGGAGCAGCGCGCGCAGGGCGAGGGCCAGCAGCGCCGTGCACCCGGGGCACAGACGCTGAGCTATGGCAGCGATCCGGCACAAGTGCTGGACTTGTGGGTGCCCAAGGGCGCGAAGGCCGCGCCGCTGGTGCTCTATGTCCACGGCGGCGGATGGAAGCGCGGGTCGAAGGACACCGCGATGGGCAATGCCCTGCCGGGGCATCTGGTGGGGCAGGGCTATGCCTTCGCCTCGATCAACTACCGGCTTGTGCCTGCGGCCACGGTGGAGCAGCAGGCCAGCGATGTGGCGCAGGCGCTGGCCTTCGTTCTGGGCAAGGCGGCGGGCATGGGCATCGACCGCAGCCGCGTGGTCATCACCGGCCACAGCGCGGGCGCGCATCTGGTGGCGCTGGTGGGCACGGACGAGCAGTATCTGCGCAAGGCGGGGCTATCGTTTGCCGATGTGGACGGCGTGATGCCCAACGATGGCGCGGCTTATGATGTGCCCAAACAGATGGCGCAGGCGGGCCGGTTCATGATGGACACCTACAAGCAGGCCTTCGGCACCGATCCGGCGCGGCAGAAGGCGCTTTCGCCTGTGTTTCACGCCGCCGCGCCGAACGCGCCGCGCTTCCTGCTGCTGCACGTGCAGCGCGAGGATGGCGTGGCGCAGGCGAACGAGCTGGCGGCGGCCCTGAAACGTGGCGGATCGAGTGTGGAAGTGGGCAGCTTTCCGGGCAAGGGCCTGCAGGGCCATGCCGAGATCAACCGCAAGCTGGGCGAGCCGGACTATGCGGCGACGCCGGTGATGGATGCCTGGTTGAAGGAGGTGTTTGGGGGGTAGATTGGTTGATCATTCTTCCAACAAACCTCCCGTCGCCCCGTGCTTGACTTCCCTTGCGACCTCACGTTTGACTGGACCTTTGCGACCAGTAGTATCCGGTGGTGGAAGTGCCGCAGGGCGACGTCGAAAGATAGCCAAGCCCCGTGTCAAGCACGGGGCGACGAGAATTCACTGATTAAAAACGTGTTTAACTCACGGTGTCGGCATTTGCACCGGCGGCGGCGGAGCAAACGGAGGCACGCCACGCTTACCCTTGCACCCAACAGACGGTGGTCGTCCGTCGGCATAGCGAACGCACTCCCGCATTTCATCCGGGAACCATTTGTTTTGCTCGAGAGCGAAAGTTAGCGCTGTATTGGCCAAAGCTTGGGCAAATAGTCGTTCGGCTACGTTTGACGGTAGATTTTTGCTATTTGGATCAAGCTTCCTAAAGGAGAGAGGATGATCCTTGCACGCTTGTTCAGAGCGGAATGTGGCCTCTGCGACGCCCTTGCCAGTTCCACTTGAAAACGCCGGATCAGCGTAGGCTGCTCCTTCGACACATTTTGCATAGTCGATGGCATTCGGCAATGTATCAGGGTTGAGCGGGTATTTGGCATCCCGGCCCAAGTACAACCAAGCCAACACAACGCGCTGCTTGAAATCATTTAGAGAAACAGCGTCAGGGCCGACTTTCTCCAACGGTATTCTGGCTTCTTCGAGACAACCAGTTAAGGCAGCTTGATCTTTGCTAGAAGCAGCGTCGATGCAGGTGAGAACCGGTGCCATCTTCGCCACTTCGGGCAGTAGCGACGGTCGTGGTTTGTCCTTAGCTTCAGCACAAGATGCCATCGCCAATGCAATCGAGCCAATCTGCAGAAATCGCGAAACTCGCATAAGTTTTTGCACCTTATCGGCAAACCCACTCTGAGTGTGGGTCCCACTCCCCGTTCGCCGCCAACACATGCGTACACCCCAGCCCCCCTGCGCGAGCCGCATCCGTCAACGCCGCAACCGTGCGCCAGCCAATCGAACGCAGCCGCGCCGCCTCGTCGCGGTTGTGGCCCAGCGGGAGGAACAAGCGGTCTTCGGCGGGTTCGCTGGCGGAGAGGAGGTCGATCAGGGCGTCGGGGTAGAGCGAGAAGCCGGTGGCGACTTCGCCCTCACCGGCACCGTCGATGCGGTAGGTGCCGCCGCGACCGACCGGGCCGCGCACGCCTGCGGCATAGAGCGTGAAGCCGAACCAGGTCTGGTATTCGAAGCCGTGGCGCTCGCTGGGGTCGAGCGTGAGGCGGGCGGTGCCGTTCAGGCTGGCGGCGATTTCGCGTAAGGCAGTGATGCGGCTGGCGAGCGCTCCGCCGGCATCGATGGCGAAGAGCTTTTCGATGGCGCTGTCGAATTCGCCGGTGGCGTAGAGCAGGGGCACGTAAGCCTCGCCGCCCACATCGCGCAGGCCGCCTGCGTCCTTGGTATCGAGTTCGCGGCGCACCGCCTCGATCTGGCCAGGTTCGAGCGGGAAGGCCTTGGTGGCCAGCGTATCGACCAGATCGGGCAGGGTGAAATCGACGCTGACGCCGGAAATGCCGGTGGCCTGCAGCGCTTCGACCGCGAGCGAGACGATCTCTGTGGCAGCGGCGACATTGTCTGCGCCGATCAGTTCGGCCCCGCACTGCAGCTTTTCGCGCGCGGGGTTCAGCCCGTCGCTCTTGATGGTGAGGACTTGCCCCGCATACATCAGGCGCAATGGGCGCGCGGCTTCGGCAAGGCGGGTTTGCGCGATGCGGCCGATCTGCGGGGTGTGGTCGGACCGCAGGCCCATCATCCGCAAGCTGGACGGATCGGTGAAGCGGAACATGCGGCGGGATTGAATGCCCGCCATGCGTGTGGCGAGGCTCTTTTCGAACTCGATCATCGGCGGCAGCACACGGTCATAGCCGTGGCCGTGCATCACGTCCTGAAGGCTGCGCATCACGCGCGTGGTGGTTGCTGCTTCGCGGGGCAGGCGGTCTTCGAGGCCTTCGGGCAGGAGGCTGGAATCGAGGTCGGTCATGGGTTGCGCGCTTAGCTTGAACTTGGCGGCGTGTCGATGAAGGGGTGTGGGAGTTCTACGATTCCGTCATCCTGAACTTGGTTCAGGATCCATCGTGCCGAACAGGCGGCCGCTTCCGATGAGAGATGGACCCTGAAACAAGTTCAGGGTGACAATTGTAGATAGAAAAAGGGGGCGGGCGCATTGCTGCACCCGCCCCCTTCTATGCTGTCAGTCCGGTAAACTCAGACGAACTTGAGCGCCTTGACCGTGCGCACGCCTTGCAGGTCGCAGGCTTGCTTGAGCACGTCCTGCGGGACCGGGTTGTCGAGCGAGAGCAGCAGCACGGCCTCGCCACCGGCTTCGCGGCGGCCGAGGTGGAAGGTGCCGATGTTGATGCTGTTTTCACCCAGCAGCGTGCCGATGCGGCCGATGAAGCCCGGAGCGTCGGAGTTGACGATGTAGAGCATGTCGCCATCGAGATCGGCTTCGATGCCGATGCCGAAGATTTCGACCAGACGCGGCTGACCGTTGCCGAACAGCGTCCCTGCAACCGAACGCTCGCCTTGCGACGTGCTGACGGTGACGCGCACCAGCGTGCGGTATTCGCCTTCGCGATCATGGCGCACTTCGCGCACGTCCAGCCCGCGCTCCTTGGCGAGGAACGGCGCGTTGACCATGTTCACGGTGTCCGAATACTGGCTCATCAGGCCAGCAAGCACGGCGGCGGTGATCGGCTTCTGGTTGAGTTGCGCTGCGGCACCTTCAACTTCAATGGCGATCTTGGTCAGGTTGTCGTGCGCCAGCTGGCCTACCAGCTTGCCCAGCTTTTCGGCCAGCGCCATGTAAGGCTTCAGCTTCGGCGCTTCTTCAGCCGAGAGCGAAGGCATGTTGAGCGCATTGGTGACGCCGCCCGAGACGAGGAAATCGGCCATCTGCTCTGCCACCTGCAGCGCGACGTTGACCTGCGCTTCGTTGGTCGAGGCACCGAGGTGCGGGGTGCAGATGAAGTTCGGCGTGCCGAACAGCGGCGAATCCTTGGCGGGTTCGGTTTCGAACACATCGAGCGCGGCGCCCGCGACCTGGCCCGAATCGAGCGCGGCCTTGAGCGCGGTTTCATCGATCAGCCCGCCGCGTGCGCAATTGACGATGCGGACACCCTTCTTGCACTTGGCGATGTTTTCAGCCGAGAGGATGTTGCGCGTCTGGTCGGTCAGCGGGGTGTGCAGGGTGATGAAGTCTGCCTTGCCCAGCAGCGTATCGAGATCGGCCTTTTCCACGCCCATTTCGATGGCGCGTTCGGGCGTCAGGAACGGATCGAACGCAACGACCTTCATCTTGAGGCCGAGCGCGCGGCTGGCGACGATGGAGCCGATGTTGCCCGCGCCGATCAGGCCGAGCGTCTTGCCGGTGACTTCAACGCCCATGAAGCCGTTCTTCGGCCACAGGCCCTGCTGCGTCTGCGCGTTGGCTTCGGGGATCTGGCGCGCGAGGGCGAAGATCATGGCGATGGCGTGTTCGGCGGTGGTTATCGAATTGCCGAACGGGGTGTTCATCACCACCACGCCCTGCGCTGATGCGGCCGGGATATCGACGTTGTCGACACCGATGCCGGCGCGGCCGATGACCTTGAGGTTGGTGGCGGCGGCAAGGATTTCCTTGGTCACCTTGGTCGAGGAGCGGATGGCGAGGCCATCGTATTCGCCGATGCGGGCGATCAGCTGTTCGGGGGTTTCGCCGGTGATTACGTCAACGTCACAGCCCATTTCGGTGAAGATGCGGGCGGCGTTGGGGTCCATCTTGTCGGAAATGAGGACTTTGGGCTTGGTCATGTTTCGATCCAATCCGTGCGTCCCCGCGAAGGCGGGGACCTTGGTGTTGTTACGCGAAGGTGGTTCTGTGCCGAGGGAGGCCCCCGCCTTCGCGGGGGCGCAGTCTCGGAAAATCAGGCCGTGGCCAGTTCGGCCTTGGTCGCTGCGTAGGCCCAGTCGAGCCACGGACCGAGGTCAGCAATGTCCTCGGCGTTGACAGTCGCGCCGCACCAGATGCGCAGGCCTGCTGGAGCATCGCGGTATCCGGCGATGTCGTAGGCGGCGTCCTGCTTTTCGAGCATGGCGGCAAACTTCTTGATGAAGTCTGCGTCCGCGCCTTCGACCGAGAGGCAGACCGAGGTCTTCGACCGGGTCGCTTCATCGGCGCAGAGGTGCGAGAGCCACGAGCGTTCCTGCACGATCTTGTCGAGCGCTGCCGCATTGGCATCGCTGCGCGCCTGCAGGCCCTTCAGACCGCCCAGATCCTTGGCCCATTCGAGCGCGAAGATCGCGTCTTCGACAGCGAGCATCGAGGGGGTGTTGATGGTTTCGCCCTTGAACACGCCTTCAGCCAGCTTGCCTTTGGATACCAGGCGGAACACTTTAGGCAGGGGCCATGCGGGCGTATAGGTTTCAAGCCGTTCGACCGCGCGGGGGCCGAGGATCAGCACGCCGTGGCCGCCTTCGCCGCCCAGAACCTTCTGCCAGGAGAAGGTGGCGACGTCGATCTTCGACCAGTCGATGTCGTAGGCGAAGACTGCCGAGGTGGCGTCTGCGAAGGACAGGCCTTCGCGGTCGGCAGGGATGAAATCTGCGTTCGGAACGCGGACGCCCGAGGTGGTGCCGTTCCATGTGAAGAGCACGTCGTTCGACCAGTCGATCGCGTTCAGATCGGGGATCTGGCCATAATCGGCGCGCAGGATCGTGGGATCGATCTTCAGCTGCTTGGCCGCATCGGTGACCCAACCTTCGCCGAACGATTCCCATGCCAGCGTGGTGACGGGGCGCGCGCCCAGCATCGTCCACATCGCCATTTCGAAAGCGCCGGTATCAGACCCCGGAACGATGCCGATGCGGTGTGTATCGGGAAGCTGCAGCACTTCGCGCATCAGATCGATGCTGTACTGAAGGCGAGTCTTGCCGATCTTGGCGCGGTGTGACCGGCCCAGCGATTCGGTGGCGAGCTTTTCGGGGGAATATCCGGGCGGCTTGGCGCAGGGACCGGACGAGAAGAATGGGCGCGCAGGCTTGCGAGCCGGAATCGTAACAGACATGTAGTCTCTCCTTACAGAGAGCACGCGCGGCGTTGGGACCGCGTGGCCCGTCGGCCGCTCTAGTGGCGCGGCGGGATATGTCAAACTTTTGTTGGGTGGCCTTTCGGGTGGGGTGCCTTTGCCCACCCCTGCCCCCTCCCGCCTGCGGGAGGGGAATGCGGGTGTCGCGCTGTTTGGCTCCCCTCCCCCCTTCGACAAGCTCAGGATGAGCGGGAGGGGCTGGGGGTGGGCTTTTTCCCTTACTTCCCCAAAGTCTCCGCGAGCATCGCCGTGGTGCGGGCGCTCGACCAATCGTGCGCGCCGATCATGCGCCACACTTCCTTGCCGTCTTTGTCGTAAAGCACAGTCGTGGGCAGCATTCCGGTTTCGTAGTGGAAGCCGAGGTTGTTTTCGGGATCGAGCCAAGGTTCAAGTTTCCCGAACTTCTTCTCGGCATAGAAAGGGGCGACCTTGGCCGCGCCGTCGATATCCTGCGAGACAGTAAGGACGCGCAGTTTGCCCGCCTTGTCTGCCGCCAGCTTGTCGAGCATCGGCATTTCCAGCACGCAGGGGCCGCACCATGTGGCCCAAAGGTTCACCAGAACCGGCGTGCCTTTGAGGTCGGTGAGCTTCAGTGTCTTGCCCGAAGGGTCGGTCACACTGAAGTCCGGCATGGCCTTTCCGCGATTGGAAATGTCCAGCGTGCCATTGAATTCGCCCTTCGCGGTGCTTTCCGAAGGTGTGGCTGTCGTCTGCGGTTGCGAGTCGGGCGCGGCTTGCCTATCGCACCCCGCGACGGCGAGCGCCGCCATGAGCAGCAGCAATTTGGGCGAACGGACGGATATGAGCGGCAATTCAGGCTCCAACCAGATGTGGGGCGGGCGCTTCGCAGGCGGTCCCTCGGCGATCATGCGCGAGATTAACGCCTCGATTCCCTTCGACAAGGCGCTGTGGCGGCAAGATATCGCCGCGTCAAAGGCCCATGTGGACATGCTGGGCGCGCAAGGCATCGTTTCGGCGCAGGATGCGGCGCTGATTGCGGGCGGGCTGGATCAGGTGGCCGCCGAGTACGAAGCCAACGGGGTTCCCGAAAACTGGGACCTTGAAGACATTCACATGACCACCGAAAGCCGCCTTGCCGAACTGATCGGTGCAACAGCAGGCCGCTTGCACACCGCGCGCAGCCGCAACGATCAGGTGGCGACCGATTTCCGCCTGTGGGTGCGCGATGCGATGGATCAGGCCGAACTCGGCCTGAAGCAGTTGCAACTGGCGCTGGTGGACCGCGCGGGCGAACATGCGGCGTCGATCATGCCCGGCTTCACCCATCTGCAGACCGCGCAGCCGGTGACGCTGGGGCATCACCTGATGGCCTATTACGAGATGATCGGGCGCGATCGTTCGCGCTTTGCCGATGCGCGGGTGCGGATGAACCGCAGTCCGTTGGGCGCAGCCGCGCTGGCAGGCACAGGCTTTCCCATCGATCGCTTCCGCACGGCAGAGGCGCTGGGCTTTGACGGGCCGACCGACAACAGCCTCGATTCGGTGTCCGACCGTGATTTTGCGCTCGATTACCTGATGGCCGCCGCGCAGTGCTCGCTGCACCTCTCACGGTTGGCCGAGGAGTTCATCATCTGGGCGAGCCAGCCGTTCGGCTTCGTGACGCTGCCCGACAGCCTGTCGACCGGCAGCAGCATCATGCCGCAGAAGAAGAACCCCGATGCGGCGGAACTGGTGCGCGGTCATTCGGGCCGGATCGTGGGGTGCCTTACCGCGCTGATGATCACCATGAAGGGCCTGCCGCTGGCCTATTCCAAGGACATGCAGGACGACAAGCCGCCGGTCTTCGAAGCGGCTTCGCTGCTGGCGCTGTCTATTGCGGCAATGACCGGCATGGTCGCCGAAGCCAAGTTCCGCACCGAACGGATGCGCGCGGCGGCAGAGCTTGGCTATGCCACGGCGACCGACCTTGCCGACTGGCTGGTGCGGCAGGCCAACATCCCGTTCCGCGAGGCGCACCACATCACCGGAAGCGCAGTGAAGCTGGCTGAAAGCCGGGGCGTTGCGCTCGATCAGCTATCGATCGAAGACCTGAAAGCCATCGACGCGCGGATCGACGAGCGCGTCTATGCCGCGCTTTCGGTTGAAGCGAGCGTGGCGGCGCGATGCAGTCATGGCGGAACCGCGCCGGACGAGGTAAGGAAGCGCGTGGCTGAAGCGCGCGTGGCGCTGGGGCTGGAGGAATCGGCTTGAGCGTTTTGCGCACATCCCTGGCTGTTACGCTGGCAGCGCTCGCCCTTGGGGCTTGCGGCAACCGGGCCGAGCTTAAGCTGGCGCCCGATCAGACTTCGCCGCCAATCCCCTATGGGCGCGAGGTGCAGCCGGGTGCGGACGATCTGCTCAAACCTCCCGCGCAGGCGGTCCCTGCGCGCAATGTCGAGCCGCGTCGCCGCTCGCAGGATCGCGAAGACGATCCTTTTGATCTGCCACCTGAGGCTTGAGAATTTCCGATGGACCATTTTGAATTGAACAACGGCGTGCTCCACGCCGAGAACGTGCCCTTGCCGGTGATCGCAGCCGAGGTTGGCACGCCCGTCTATGTCTATTCGCGCGCCACGCTGACGCGCCACGCGCGCGTGTTCCGCGATGCGCTGGGCATCCTGCGCAATGCGAAGATCGCCTTTGCGGTGAAGTCCAATCCGAACCTGTCGGTGCTGAAAGTGCTGGCAGCAGAGGGCTATGGCGCGGATGTGGTTTCGGGCGGCGAGATGGAGCGCGCGCTGGCAGCGGGCATGGACCCGGACGGCATCGTGTTTTCGGGCGTGGGCAAGACAGCCGCTGAAATGCGCCGTGGGATCGAGGCCGGGATCGGGCAGTTCAACCTCGAAAGCGAGGAAGAAGGCTTGGAGCTTGCCGAGATCGCCGCGTCGATGGGCAAGGTGGCCTCTGCCGCGCTGCGCGTGAACCCCGATGTTGACGCCGGAACGCATGGCAAGATTTCCACGGGCAAGGCCGAGAACAAGTTCGGCGTTCCGTTTGACCGGGCAGCGGCCATCTATGCGCGGCTGGCGGGCACACCGGGGCTGGATATGCGCGGGCTGACGCTGCACATCGGCAGCCAGCTTTCGAAGTTGGAACCGCTGGAAGCCGCGTTCACCAAGGTGGGCGGGCTGATGGAAGAGATCCGCGCAGCGGGCCATACCGTCACCCACATGGATCTCGGCGGCGGGATCGGCGTGCCCTACAAGGCGGGCGAAGTGTTCCCGCAGCCCGAGGAATACGCTGCGATGGTAGCGCGCGTGACCGGCAACTGGGGCGTGACGCTGATGTTCGAGCCGGGCCGTGTGATTACGGGGAACACCGGCGTGCTGGTGACGCAAGTGATTCGCGTGAAGGAAGGCGCAAGCAACCCGTGGGTCGTGGTCGATGCCGCGATGAACGATCTGGCGCGGCCTGCGCTCTATGACGCCTGGCACGATTTCGTGGCCGTGGAGCCGAAGGGCGAGACTGCGGTCGCCAACATCGTCGGCCCGATCTGCGAAAGCTCCGACACCTTCGCGATGGCGCGCACCATCGACAAAGTGGAGCGCGGCGACCTTGCCGTGTTCCGCACCGCCGGAGCCTATGGCGCGACGATGGCCAACACCTACAATTCGCGGCCATTGGTGCCCGAGGTCATGGTGGATGGCGACAAGTGGGCCGTGGTGGCGGACCGCATCGACCCCGCCACGATCCTGGCCGCAGAGCGCGTGCCGGACTTCCTCAAGTAAGCCATGCAGTCGCTCCCCCTCTTCCACCGCATCGCGGGCCAGCCGGTGATCCTGCTGGGCGAGGGGGACGCGGCGCAGGCCAAGCAGCGGCTGATCGAACGCGCAGGCGGGGTGATCTACCGCGACATCGCCGCCGGGATCGACGACGGCGCACGCCTCGCCTTCATCGCGCACGACAATCCCGACATGGCGCAGGGCGATGCGATCCGGCTGCGCTGTGCAGGGCTGCTGGTCAACGTGGTCGACCGGCCCGAACTGTGCGATTTTACCACGCCTTCGATTTTGGACCGCGACCCGGTGCTGATTGCGGTAGGTACGGGAGGGGCCTCGGCGGGCTTGGCGAAGATCTTGCGGTTGCGGCTGGAGCGGTTGCTGCCGCAAGGGCTTGGCGCTTTGGCGCGTGCTTTGGAAGAGGCGCGCGACGGGATGCGGGCGCGGTGGGCCTCGGTGGCGGATCGCAGACGTGCACTGGATGCGGCGCTGGACGAGGGCGGGGAACTCGATCTGTTCCGGGCGGGGAGTGAGACGAAGGTGGCGAACTGGCTGGCATCCGGCGCGGAAGGGCAGTCGGGGCGGTTCGAGATTGTGCTGACTTCGAACGACCCCGAAGATCTTACCCTGCGCGCGGCGCGGCTTCTGGGGCAGGCGGATGTGTTGGTGCATGACGCTGGCGTAGCGCCGGAAATCCTGTCGCGCGCGCGGGCAGATGCGGTTCGTATGCTGGCTGGAGATCAGGTTCGTGAAGACGGGGTTGTCTTGGTGTTAAGATCAAAGTGACTATTATCGTCACTGAGTGATGCCGTTTCATGGGAGAAGTTGTTTGTCGATCTCGCTGCTCCCGCTGACCATTCTTAGCCAAACGTCCGGTATTGCCGAACCTGCTAATCCTGCTTCAAACCGATGTGTCGTATCGGGATATGCAGAATCGAGCTTCGAAGACCTGCGACCTTTTCCAAATGTCGCCTGCAATTACGACGTTGCCGAATTTCACAAGAGGCTGCTCTCGCTTTTTCGATGGCCAAAGCAGGGTCTTGGTATTGAGACGGTCGAGCGAGCATTTTCACTTCCGCACCTGAAGACCGCCTTTGATCATCCGCGCTCAGCAAGCTTTACCGCTTTTGTCTCAGGCGCTCCCGGCGAGAAAAGCTGGCGCGCCAGCATCAGCTATCACGAGAGCTTTTTCCCGACAGATGCGTGGCGTCGACCGCGATTTCGCGGCGCTGAACGACCTGTGCTCATAAACCCCTCCATTCGTGGGGAAAGGCGGGTAAATATCGTGTTGCACCCGGCTAAAGATAACAGCAGTGATTCAGCAGACTGCTTGGACATTGCCGCCGTCCGAGGCACGGCGATCCATCAAGGATGGTCCGAATCGAAATTTCGAATTCCAAACATGCCTTTACATGGCGGGCCAATAACATTGCCTCCTGTTCAGTTTTACCGAGGCAGGTGGTCGATAGACGTACAATTGGACCGCACAGACAAGTGCGTGACCGAGATCGGCTATCGATCAGAGGCTGATAAGGGCGCGAACTGACAGTCTACCCCTTCATCGCCGCCTGCAACTGGCTGATGATCACATGCGCCTGTTCCGGGCCTGAGCGGGGAACGAAATCCTCTGCGCGATCGCTGATCTTGTCCCAGTTTGCGGCGAAGCCATCGACGGTCTGCTCAGCCGGTGCAAGCAGCACGCCCTTGTTCATCGTCACCCACGTCGAGTGATAGCCGCCAGCGCCTGCGCCGACAATGGCGTTGGTGGGGGCGTCTTCCGAGACGAGGAACAGGGCGGCGGGGACGACGCTTTCGGGATTGAACAGCTTGAACGCTTCTTCGGGGAAGATGTCCTCGGTCATGCGGGTGGCGGCGACGGGGGCCAGCGTGTTGACCTTGATGTTGTTCTTCGCGCCTTCGAGGTAGAGCGTTTTGGCTAGGCCTGCGACGCCCAGTTTGGCCGCACCGTAGTTGGCCTGGCCGAAGTTGCCGAACAGGCCGGAGGACGACGCGGTCATCAAGATGCGGCCGTAGTTCTGTTCGCGCATCAAATCCCAGCAGGCCTTGGTGGCGAAGGCCGAGCCGATCAGGTGGACCTTGACCACCATCTCGAAGTCAGCCGGGTCCATCTTGGTGAAGCTCTTGTCGCGCAGGATGCCGGCGTTGTTGATCAGGACATGGACACCGCCCCAGCGATCTTTGGCCTTGGCGACCATTTCGACCATCTGTTCGTATTCGCTGACCGAGCCGCCGTTCGACATCGCCTCGCCGCCAACGGCCTCGATTTCCTCGACCACCTTCAGCGCCGCGTCGGAATGGCCACTGCCATCGCGCGATCCGCCAAGATCGTTGACCACGACTTTCGCGCCGCGCTTTGCCAGTTCAAGCGCATAGGCACGGCCAAGCCCGCCGCCTGCGCCGGTGACGATGGCCACGCGGCCTTCGAAGGAAATGCTCATGCCAGACACTCCACAGACACCCTAACCGGGCGTTTAACACGGGCGCAGCGATGCCATGCGTCGCAGCGCATGGCAACCGGTCAGGCGATGCGCTTTACCCAACCATGCGTGTCGGCAATCTCACCGCGCTGGATGCCCACGAGCTTGGCGCGCAGCTTTTGCGTAAGCTGGCCGGGGCCGCCGGATCCAATGGCGAATTCGCCGGTGTGGCTGGCAACCTTGCCGACCGACGTAACTACCGCAGCCGTGCCACATGCGAAGGTTTCGAGCAGCTTGCCCGAAGCGGCATCGGCCTGCCACTGGTCAAGGCTGTAGCGGCCTTCGCGCACGGTCAAGCCCTCTTCGGTGGCCAGCTTCAGCAGGCTGGAACGGGTGATGCCGGGCAGGATCGTGCCGGTGAGTTCGGGGGTGAGGATCGATCCATCGTCGAACACGAAGAACAGGTTCATGCCGCCCAGTTCCTCGACCCATTTGCGTTCTGCAGCATCGAGGAACAGCACCTGATCGTGCCCGCGCGAGAAAGCCTCAGCCGTTGGGACAAGGCTGGCGGCGTAGTTGCCGCCGCACTTGGCAGCGCCTGTGCCGCCGGGGGCCGCGCGCGTATAGTCTGAAACCCAGATCGAAACCGCAGGCGCGCCCGATTTGAAGTAGTTCCCCGCCGGGCTGGCGATGACCATGAACTTGTACTGCTTTGCCGGGCGCACGCCGAGGAAAGCCTCGCTGGCGAACATGAAGGGGCGCAAGTACATCGAGCCGCCTTCGACCGTGGGGAACCAGTCCTTGTCGGCCAGAACCTGCTGGCGCACGGCCTCGATGAACAGCTCTTCCGGCAATTCGGGCATGGCAAGGCGGCGGGCCGAGGCGTTGAAGCGTTCGGCGTTGGCTTCGGGCCGGAACAGCGAAATGCCGCCATCAGCTAGGCGATAGGCCTTCAGGCCTTCAAAGATTTCCTGTGCGTAGTGCAGGACCGCAGCAGCCGGATCGAGCGCGATCGGGCCGTAAGGAATGACGCGGGCATCGTGCCAGCCTTGCCCTTCGGTATAGTCGATTTCGACCATATGATCGGTGAAGGCGGTGCCGAAGCCGGGGTTTGCCAGCACAGCCGCGCGCACGTCCGCAGCAACCGGTGCCGGGTGCGGGTGGTGGGCAAAAGTGAGGCTGGTTTCGGCGGGCATCGCCATCGGGGCAGTCCTTGCGCTAGAATCGAAGATGCAGCGCCGTGAACTATTGTTGCGCGAAAGGCAAGTAGAATGTAATAAATGTGAAGGGCCGCGTCGGTCAGTCCGAAGCGGCCCTTCGCATGGTCAGCGGCCGGAAGTGCCGCCCACGAAGCCTCTATCGCTTAATCGAAACTCAGCGATAATGCCTCGCGCGGGACTGTACCGACCTCTGTGCTGAACCATGAGACATCGGATCACCTCCTTTCGCGCTGTTGAGCCTAAGCCGCAGCCTTGCAGGGCTGCTGAGCCGGGCAAATCATCTCTGCACCGACCTTGGTTTGAATGTGATTCATTCCCGCGCAAACAACAAGTCTTGCATGAAATTTTTTTGCCGTCACAATCCCGCCTTCGCAATTGCACAATAGGCGCGCCAGAAACGATTTTCAGGCCAACTATTTTCGCGGCACTATTTGCGGCAATCCTCCGTCACCCGTGCAACCTCCGGCCAAGCTGGAAGGTACAGCGTCGGCAGGCCGTTGATTTCGACGGTAAAGCGGCCTCGGCTGAAGGCCATCGCATCGAGCAGCCGGTCATTCGCGGGCAATGTCACCACCAGTTGCGGCGATCCTTGCGGTGCAGGCTCTGCTGAAAGCGGGCGGGTTTCGCTGGTGGTGGCCACTGTCATCGGCAACGAACGTTGCGCCGTGCCGGTGCGGATCAGGCTGACGGTGCGGGCCGCGCGGTTGCAGGTCATCGCAAAAAGGGTGGAGCCTGCCGAACCGAAGCGAGCGGTCCCGTTTTCATAACGCCAGTCCCCCGGCGTCTGCGGCGCATCGCGCCAATCCTTGAAAGCAGGCTGCGCCGATGGCGGCGGCGGCGGCGGCGGCGCGGGCCGTGATGTGGGCTGCGGCGCGGGCGGGGGCACCACCTGCGGCGCACTGCAAGCGCCCACCATCAGGGCGAGGGCACAGGAAAAAGCCGGGGCGAATTGCGCAGCGCGATTGATCTTCATAAGCCAGTTATGGAAGGAACGCGCCGTGACCTCAACCCGCCCCCCCAAACAGAAGATGCGCGTGGACCAACTGCTGGTCGAGCGCGGCCTTGTCGAAAGCCGTGCACGCGCGCAGGCGCTGATCCTTGCCGGCCTTGTTTTCACAGGCGAAACCAAGATCGCCAAGGCGGGTCAACCGCTTGCCATCGACGCTCCATTGGACGTGCGCGGGCGCGACCACCCGTGGGTTTCGCGCGGTGGGATTAAACTGGCGCACGCGATCGAACACTTCGCGCTTGATCCCGCAGGCGTTACCGCAATGGACATCGGCAGTTCGACCGGGGGGTTCACCGATGTGCTGCTGCAGGGCGGGGCCGATCACGTTTTTGCTGTCGATTCCGGCACAAACCAGCTGGCCTGGAAGCTGCGGCAAGACCCGCGTGTGACCGTGTTGGAGCAGACCAGCGCGCGTATCCTTACCCCCGGCCACATAGATCGTCCTGCAACGTGGGTGGTGTGCGATGCCAGCTTCATTGCGCTGCGCAAGGTGCTGGACGTTCCGCTGGCACTGGCGGCGCGGCCTACGCGTCTGGTCGCGTTGATCAAGCCGCAGTTCGAGGTCGGCAAGGCGGAAGTCGGCAAAGGCGGGGTGGTGCGTGATCCCTCGCTCCACCAGCGGGTATGCGACGAGGTGCGCGAATGGCTCGAAGGAGAAGGCTGGGCAGTGCAGGGCATCGTGCAAAGCCCGATCACCGGGCCGGAAGGGAACGTGGAATTCCTTATTTCTGCGGAACGATCCTGAGTTTTCCCCCGTTATTGTATCCATGCGGGATGACACGGGGATTGAGTTCGCATTGCGCAGGACGCTGCACCCCGCCAATATCCCGGACGAATCGCGCTTTTCACTTTGCGCCTAACCAACGGGTGACATGAACTACCTCGCTTCTTCCGGCCAGCTTCGCGCCAGCCTTCTGCGCTGGTCCCTGTTTACGGTGCCGCTGATCGTCGCACTCGGCTTTCTGGCCGGGCAGGCTGCGGGAAGCGGGCCGGGCAATCCGTGGTTCGATGCACTGGTAAAGCCAGCAATCTATCCCCCACCTGCCGCGTTCGGCATCGTGTGGTCGGTGCTTTACGTGATGATGGGCGTGTCCTTTGCGATGATTTTGTCGGCGCGCGGTGCGCGGGGGCGGGGTTTGGCGGCTGCGGCATTTGTGGTGCAGCTGATCCTCAACCTTGCATGGTCACCCACGTTTTTCGCCCTGCACCAGATTACCGGAGCGTTCTGGATCACCGTGGCGATGGCTGTGGCAATAGCGGTCACCGTCGTGCTGTTCTGGCGCATTCGCCCTGTGGCGGGGATGCTGCTTGTGCCCTATCTGGCGTGGGTCTGCTTCGCTTCGGTGCTCACATATGAATTCCTGCGCCTCAATCCCGATGCCGATGGCGCGTTTGGATCTTCCAGCACTGTGCGCGTGGAAATCTGATCACATCTTGCGGGGGGCGGCTTGCCTGCCCACATATCAGGTATAACCGCCAAGCAGGATCTTGCCCGATGCAGACTGAAAACCCGATGTTCGCCGATTTCGTCAAGCTGCTGAACAGCGCTGCAGGGACGATTGCCGGAATGGGCCGCGAAGCTGGTGACAGCGCGCGCGAAAAGGCACGCGAAGTGTTTGGCGGGCTGGACTTTGTCAGCCGCGAGGAATTTGACGCGGTGAAAGAGCTTGCCGCTTCCGCGCGTGAAGAAGTGGAAATACTGAAAGCGCGGATTGCCGCGCTGGAAGTGGCCGCCAAGAGCGAGTGAACATTCGCCAGCGGGAACCGCTCCGGCCATTCACGGATTGAACCTGCCGAAAGGTGCCCTTTCGGCGCGCTCGGGGAACGATCCGTGTTTACGCAACTCAATCCCACAATTCCCTTGCATGTGCTGGGCAAGGGCGATGGCTATGCAATCGGCATGATCGACTACGGTCAGGAGCACAATCTGATCTGGGTCACCGCGCTTGATGAATCGGGCGAAATCTGGTGCGCGCCCAACCACAAGGTTCGCCTTGGCAAGAATTGGACGATGGGGCGTGCAGAAAATCGCCTGATCACCGATGACAAGCGCGCGGCACACGAAGACAGCGACAAAGGCGAACGGGCAGAGGCGGCCTAACTCGGCGGCCTAACTCGCCAGCTTGCGCGCAGTTTCGATCGAGCAGGCCAGCATCCAATGCACCCCTGCCGGGGCGTAATCCAGTGTTACGTCAGCCTGAAGGCTGCGCGCGGGAATATGGCGGATCAGCGTCGTTCCAAAGCCATGTCGTTCAGGTTCACGGGGCGTCGGTCCACCGATCTCGCGCCATTCCATGCAGAAGTGGTCATCCCGTTCTTGCCATGACAGGAACACCGTTCCCGCAGGCGTGCTGAGCGCACCATACTTCATGGCATTGGTTGCCAGTTCGTGCAGCGCCATGCCAATGATTTCCGCGGCTCGTGGGCTAAGTGTCATCAAGCCGCCCGCAATCTGCACTTGTGCGCGGCTTTCGGGGGCCAAAATCGCCATCTGCGCATCAGCCAGTTCGCGCATCTGGATTGTCGACCAGCCGCGCCGCACCAGCAGATCCTGATTGGCGGCAAGGCTGGACAGGCGGCTTTCGAAGCGTTGCAGGAATTCGGGATCATTGCCGCCTGACCTGCGCGCGAGGGCCTGCACTACCGCCAGCAGGTTTTTTGAGCGATGGTTTACCTCCATCAGCAGGACGCGGATCTGCTCTTCTTTTTCGAGCATCTCGGTAACGTCGGTATTCGTGCCGAACCAGTAGAGGATCTGGCCTTGCTCGTCGCGGATCGGCAATGCGCGCGAAAGGAACCAGCGATAGCTGCCATCGTGCGCGCGCAGGGGGAAGGTGTCTTCCCATTCGCTCCCGGCGGCCATGCTGCGGGCGAAGTGATCCCTGACCCGTTCAACATGATCGGGATGGTGGACCTTGTCCCAGCCCCAGCCATCGGTGGAACCTTCAGGCACACCCGTGTAATCGTACCAGCGCTTGTTATACCAGCCGATCGACCCTGATGCTTCGGCCACCCACGCAAGGTGCGTGATGTTGTCGGCCAGCATGCGGAAGCGCGTTTCGCTTTCCAGCCGGGCACGCTGACCTTCGACACGCGCAGTGATGTCGCGTGCGATCTTGCTGGCGCCGACAATTTTGCCAGCCTTGTCGAACACCGGCGAGACGGTGAGCGAGACGGCAATCTGGGTGCCGTCCTTGCCACAGCGGAGGGTGTCGAAACTTTTGACCCTCTCGCCGCGCACAACCCGCGCGATGATATCGTCCTCTTCCGACTGGCGGTCAGCCGGGATCAGCTTGCGGATTGACTGACCGACCATTTCAGCCTCGGTGAAGCCGAAAATCCGCGTGGCAGCCGGGTTCCAGCTGAGGACTGTACCGTTCAGATCCTTGCTGATGATCGCATCGTCAGAGGACTGGATAATGGCAGACAGGTGCGCTTCGGCCAGCAAATCGGAATGCTCCGTTGCGACCCCACCCCCGCGTGGCACCTTAGGCAATCGCGGTTGCGATGCAACCGGCGACGCAGCAGATCAAAGCCCCGCCTTGCGCAGTGCCTGATCCAGGTCCTCGATGAGGTCATCCGGGTCTTCGAGACCTACGTTGAGCCGCAGCATCCCTTCGCCCACGCCCATGTCGGCGCGCGTTTCGGGGCCGACGCCATAGTGTGTGGTCGAGGCCGGGTGGCACATCAGCGAGCGCGAATCGCCAATGTTGTTAGAAATATCGATCAGTTCCAGCGCGTCGAGCAGGGCGTGGGCCTGCGTCAGACCGCCGTCGAGATGGAACGAGAAGATCGTGCCGCCCGCCTTCATCTGCTTCTTCGCCAGCTCATATTGCGGATGGCTGGGCAGGTGCGGATAGAGCAGGCGCGGCACACGGCCTTCGACAAAGCTGGCGACCTTCATCGCATTTTCGCTCTGGCGGTGGATGCGCAGGTCCAGCGTTTCCAGCCCCTTGAGCACGACCCACGCATTGAACGCGGCGATGTTCGGGCCGGTGTTGCGCTGGAAAGGGAGCAGCACATTGTTGATGAATTCTGCCGAACCGCAGACTGCGCCAGCCATGACGCGGCCTTGCCCGTCCATCATCTTGGTGGCGGAATAGGCGACAACATCCGCGCCGAAATCCATCGGGCGCTGCAAGGCGGCGGTGGCAAAGGCGTTGTCCACCACGGTGGTGATGCCACGGCTTTTTGCCAGCCCGCAGACGAATTCCAGATCAACCACGTCCATCGTCGGGTTGGCGGGGCTTTCGAAGAAGAACACCTTGGTGTTGGGCTGGATCGCGGCTTCCCACGCGGCATTGTCCGAAGCGTCGATGGTCGTTCCGGTGATCCCGAAGCGCGGCAGCAGGTTGTCTATCAGCCAGCGGCATGATCCGAACGCAGCCTTGGCGGCAACCACGTGGTCGCCTGCGGAAAGTTGGCAGAGCAGCGCGGTGGTCATCGCGGCCATGCCGGTGGCCTGCGTGCGGCACGCCTCTGCGCCCTCCATCAGGGCGATGCGTTCTTCCAGCATCTGCACCGTAGGGTTCTGCAGGCGGGAATAGGTCATACCCTCGGCCTCGCCCGCGAAGCGCGCGGCGACGGTGGCGGCATTGTCGTAGGCAAAGCCCGAGGTGAGGAACAAGGCCTCCGACGTCTCGCCCATTTCCGAACGCCACGTGCCTCCGCGAATCGCCTGGGTTGCGGGGCGCCACTTGGTGGTGATCGAACGGTCCTGGCCAGTCGTGCGTTTCATAGCGCTTGCCTTAGTTTTCCGGGAGCGCCCACGCAAGCGGCGGGATTGCGAACTTGCGGGCATCGGCCTAATCCACGCCGCAGATGACGACTTCTGTTTCCGAACGTCCGCGCGAGAAAGACCCCGCCCTGTGGTGTGCGGTGGTCGCTGCCGCTTTCTTCCTCGTTATACTTCACCGTATCGGCATTCCGTCGACGATGATGTTTGACGAGATCCATTACCTCCCCGCCGCGCGCCGATTGATCGATCTGTCCGCGCGACTCAATCCCGAACACCCGCTGCTGGCCAAGCAGCTGATCGCATGGTCGATGCAGCTGGTGGGTGATACCGCGTTTGGCTGGCGTCTGCCATCGGCAGTGCTGGGCGCAGTGGGCCTGTGGGCGATGATGCGCGGGCTGTGGTGGGCAAGCCTTTCGCGCACGGCCACGCTGCTCTTCGGCTTGCTGATCGCCACCAATTTCATCTGGTTCATGATGGCACGCATTGCGTTGCTGGATATGGCGATGGGCGGGTTCATGGCGCTGGCGGTGTGGCAATGGGCATGTGCGTGGCGCAATCCGTCAGGCAAGGCGAGCCGCGCGCGATTGCATCTGATGCTCACCGGCCTGTTCCTCGGCCTCTCGCTCGGCGCAAAGTGGAACGGCGCGCTGCTGGTGCCGCTGCCCGGGCTGGTCTTTGCGCTGAACCGCTGGGAAGCGCTGAAAGGCCGTCGCCTTGGCCTGATGTGGGCCTCACGGCAAACTGGTCCCGTCCCCGGCGTTTCGCTGATTGAGGCGGCTCTATGGCTCGGCGCGCTGCCTCTGCTGGTCTATTTCGCCACCTTCCTGCCTGCATTTTTCTACGAGAAAGACCCGCTCACCGTCGGTCGCCTGATCGAATGGCAGCAATATATGCTGCAATTGCAGGACAGCGTGAAGAAGCCGCACACCTACATGAGCGTGTGGTGGCAGTGGATGGCGAACATCCGGCCCATCTGGTTCCTCTATGAAAACATCGACGGCGCGCAGCGCGGCGTGCTGATGCTCGGCAATCCCTTCACGATGCTGGCAGGCCTGCCCGCCCTGCTGTTCTGTGCGTGGGACGGCTTTAAAGGCAACCGCCTGCGCCTGCTGGTTTTTGCCGCCTATGCCCTGCTGGTCGGTTTCTGGGCGATCAATGGCAAACCGGTGCAGTTCTACTACCACTACATGCTGGCCAGTTGCTTCCTTATGGCCGCCTTGGCGCTGGTTCTGGCCGAGTGGTGGGACTTGGGCCTGCGCTGGCCCGCCAAAGTCACACTGGTCCTCGCCTTCGGCATGTTTATCGGTTTCTATCCGATCCTCTCGGCGGCCGAGCTACCCCGCAAGGACTCGTTCCGCGATTACACGTGGCTGGATAGCTGGAAGTAGGCGGACCTTCGATGTTCGCCCCATGCGGGCCTGCGAAGCGCGATGTCCTGCGCGCCGGTGCTCCCGTACCGAAAGTACGCTCCGCTCCGGTGCTCGGAAATCACACTTCTCGGCTCCACCTGAAGCAAATGTCGAAGGCCCGGCAGGTCGTGCCAGATTGTAGAACAGGGGTCAGTACTTGCCCCACACAAAGCGTGAGGACAGCGCGAAGTTCCAGACCGAACCCAGCACGATACCCACGATCACCGCAACAACCGCCGGGAAGCCGATGGTCTTGAGCACCGCAGCCGAGCCGATGTTGGTCAGCAATCCGAGCGAGCAGGTGAGGGCGAACTGGGACCAACCGCGCAGCAGCGGGCCAAAGCCGCGCAACCGCTTGTCGGAATAGGTCAGTTCGTTGTTCAGCACGAAGTTGAACGTCATCGCGATGATCGCGGCCAGCGTATTGGCGGTGTTGAACGTCGCGCTTTCCGACCAGTTGCCATAGACGAAGCGTTCGCCGGCCACGATCTTGAGCAGCACCCACAGCGCGCCAAGCTGCACTGCAACGCCCATCGCGCCCACAGTGCCGAACAGCGCAAAGCGCGTCGGGATGATGCGGCCGAGCCACTTGTCATAAAGTCCGACGAGGAATTCAAAGATCACGGTCTGGTCCAGCTTGCTCTCACCCTCGGTCCGGGCGACAAAATTGAGGGGGAATTCCTTGACCTTCAGCGGCTTGTCCACCGTGGCCAGAATGTCGAGCAGGATCTTGAAGCCCACGCCGGACAGGCGGTGGGCATCGGCCCGCAGCGTTTCGGCCCGCAGCATGAAGTAACCGCTCATCGGGTCGGAAAGTTCCACCCCGGTCACCTTGTTGGCGATACGGTTGGCAAGGCCTGATGCTTTCACCCGGTCCGGGCGGCCCCATTCCGCCGTGCTTGCCCCTTCGGCAAAGCGCGAGGCATAGGCGATGTCGTATTCGCCGCCTTCGACTGCTGTCAGCATCTGTGGCAGCAAGGCCGGATCGTGCTGCTGATCGGCGTCCATCACGGCAACGATGGGCGCGGCGGTGGCGCACATACCCTCGATCGCTGCCGAAGCCAGCCCACGCCGCCCGATGCGTTCGATCACGCGCACGCGCGGATCGGACAGGCTGATGCGGCGGGCTTCCTCGGCGGTGCCATCGGGGCTGTTGTCATCGACAAAGATCGCTTCCCACGCCACGCCCTGAAGCGCAGCGTCGAGACGCGCGACCATAGGCGCGATGTTGGCGCGCTCGCGATAGGTCGGCAGGATTACGGCAAGTTGAAGCATAAGCGCGGGCCTTTAGAGCCTTGCAAGCACCGCGTCACCAACTTCTGTCGTTCCTGCTGTTCCGCCAAGGTCGCGGCCCAGCACGCCATCGGCCAAAGTCTTGGCAACGGCGGCTTCCACACGGTCCGCTTCAGCGGCAAGGCCGAACGAATGACGCAACAGCATCGCGGCGGAAAGGATCGTCGCCATCGGGTTGGCCAGACCTTGCCCTGCGATGTCCGGCGCGGAACCGTGAATCGGCTCATACAGTCCGAACGTGCCAAATTCGGTCTCGCGCTCACCCAGCGAGGCTGACGCCAGCAATCCGATGGAGCCGACGCACATCGAGGCCTGATCCGAAAGAATGTCGCCGAACAGGTTGCCGG
Source organism: Novosphingobium sp. (assembly GCF_030696665.1). Taxonomy (GTDB): domain Bacteria; phylum Pseudomonadota; class Alphaproteobacteria; order Sphingomonadales; family Sphingomonadaceae; genus Novosphingobium. Next base: position 14,624 of record NZ_JAUYRV010000030.1, on the reverse strand, counting down.
TCAGCACCACGTCGAACTTGCCCGGCGCGCGGACGAGCTGCATCGCGGCATTGTCGACATACATGTGTTCCAACGCGACTTCGGGGTATTCCTTCGCCACCTCGATCACCACATCGCGCCACAGCTGGCTGGTTTCCAGCACGTTGGCCTTGTCGACCGAGCACAGCCGCTTGGCGCGGCCCATCGCGGTGCGGAAACCGATGTGGGCGATGCGGCGCACTTCGCTCTCGTTGTATGACATCACGTCATAGCCTTCGCGGTCGCCATTGGCGGCGGTGCGGAAGCCCTTTTCGCCGAAATAGACGTCGCCGTTCAGCTCGCGCACGATCACCATATCGATAGCACCTGCCACTTCGGGCCGCAGCGCGGAGTGGCCTTCAAGGCCGCTGAAGACCTTGGCTGGGCGCAGGTTGGCAAACAGTGTCAGCTCCTTGCGCAGCCCAAGGATCGCCTGCTCGGGCCGCAGATGCCGCTCCAGCGCGTCGCAATCTGGATCGCCTACCGCGCCAAACAGGATGCCATCCGATGCGCGCGCAATCTCCAGCGTTTCAGGGGGGAGCGGGTGGCCAGTGGCCTTGTAGGCTGCGCCGCCGACCACGGCTTGCGTCATTTCGATCCCGGAAATGCCGAGGGCTTCGATCACGCGCACGGCTTCGCGCGTCACTTCAGGACCGATGCCATCGCCCGGCAGAACCGCAATTTTCATCAAAAACCCCTTATGTCCGTTCCCGTCACCCGCTGCCGATGCGGCGCAGGCGCTCGATCAGAATCGCGCGCGCTCCCATAACATCGCCCGCCCGATCGGCAAGCAAGCGGTTGGCAATAGCCTTGCCCTGCCGCTCCAGCCGGGCGAGCAGGCTGCCCCACTCCTCCTCAGGTGGCGGGGCAGGGGCTGCGCCATAGCCGACCTCGCGCAGCAGCAGCACTTCATACCCCGCCAGCACCCGCGCCCAGCCTCTGGCCGATGGCGCGTGGCAGATCGCATCCAGCAGCGCGGCCAGCGAATCGTGCAGCAAGGGATAGGCGTGGCCTTCGGACAGTACCGATGCGGTCAGCGCGCAGGCCCATGTGATCCCTGCGCTCGGCAACGGCTCCGAAAGCCAAGGGCCGCGGCTGGCCACCAGCTCGACTCGGGCCGATGGCAACTGTGACGAGGCACGTGCACGCACTTCAATGGCGATGAGGTTGCCGGGAATCAGCACTGGCCGCAGTTCGCGCCCGCGCGCGCCTGCCACATAGGCGGCGGCAAGGCCGTGGTCGGCGGTCATCACGCGCACAATCGCGCCATGTTCGCCGTGCGGGCGCACTGAACAGACGATGGCAGGTGCGCGGATCAGCATGCCGCTTGCTCTGCGCTGCATTGTCTTTTCGGGCAAGCGGCGGAAAGATGCACAAGCGGATTGGAACATCGGACGTTCTGCGATAGTTTATGCAGCATGAAGCAGCTTTTCCAGCACGCCGCGATGACCGAAGGGGTCACGGTGCGAGTCGCCGTAAACTTTCTGCCCGAGCAATCCCGGGTGGAAGCCGGGAAATGGTTCTGGGTCTATCATATCCGTATTGAAAATGACGCGAATCAGCCAGTTCATTTGCTCTCGCGGCACTGGAGGATCACCGACGGCCGCGGCATGGTCAATTTCGTCGATGGTGATGGCGTGGTCGGTGAACAACCTGTGCTGCAACCCGGGCAAAGCCATGACTACGTGTCGGGCTGCCCGCTCGGTACGCATCATGGCAGTATGGAAGGGCATTACACCATGCAGCGCGCCGATGGATCGCTGTTCGATGTGGCCATTCCGTTCTTTCCGCTGGCGGCACCGGCTCCTGCAAACTAACGACGTTTCAACATGAAACGGACTCACCTCCCGCTGAACGGTCTGCGCGTTCTTGATGCTGCGGCAAGACACTTGTCGTTCACGCGCGCGGCAGATGAACTGGCGGTCACCCCGGCGGCGGTCGGCCAGCAGATTCGTGCACTGGAAGACTTGCTGGGCGTGGTCCTGTTCCGCCGCACGTCAAAGGGGCTGGAACTGACGGACGAGGCGATTGCCGGTCTTGATGCGATTCGCGAAGGGTTCCTGCGCTTTGAAGAAGGCGTGCAGGCGATGCAGGCGGGGCAGTCCAGCCATGTCTATACCATTGCCTGCCCACGGGATTTCTTTGCCGCGTGGCTTTCTCCGCGCCTTGCAGAATTCCGCGCGGGCAATCCGCAGATGCGCTTCTCGCTGGTCGGCGGCGATGCCGATATCGATTTTACCGAGGCCAATCTCGATCTCGCCGTGCGGTGGGCCGAAGGGCCGGGCGAACTGGAAGGAATGGCGCTTGGACAGCCGCTGATGGTTACCATCGCCGCGCCTGATGCTGCGCCTGATTGCCCGTGGATCGGCTGGCCCGGCGATCCGGCTCCGGGTGGTGGCGATGTCGGCTTTTCGGTGGGCGACGCCGGGACGGCGATCAGCGCGGCGCGCGCTGGCCTTGGCCGCGCGCATGTGCCGATGCAACTCGCGCAAGGAGCCATCGCCTCGGGCCGTGTCGTGACACATGGAGAACCGCAAGTTTCGCGGCGGAGTTACTGGCTGGTGGCACCTTTGCCGCAGTGGCGGCAGAAGAAAGTGCGGGCACTGGTCGAATCACTTTCGGCCTGATCGGAAACGTCAAGCGCAGTCTGTTCCCATTCGGTCCAGTTCCCGTGCCAGCCCTTACGGCCTGTTAACTGTCCGTCCTTAATCTACGCACCGATGAGCCATTGGTCGCGACATTTTGCCTTCATTTCCGCGCTGCGCGGCGGATGGGCACGGCGCGCGCGTGCGAACGGCGGTCGCTGGGGCCAGCACGAAGGTGACAGCTTCACGCTGGCCTATACCACCAGCCTCTCGCACCGCTTGCCGCTGCTTTACATGGTCGTGGCATTCAATGCCCTGCTGGTGGCCTTGCTGTTTCGCAGCGAAGTGCCTTTGTGGCTGAGCCTGTTTGGCCCGATGGTGCTGGGCAGCTTCGCTGTCTGGCGGGCGTATTACTGGCGGCCAAGCGGGGTGGCGGCGCGATCCTTGGCCGTGCTGCGGCGCGACTTGCGCATGATGAGCTGGCTTGGTGCCATTGCCGGGTTCATGTTCGCGCTATGGGGAATGGCGCTGTATCCCTTTGGAGATGCGGCCCAGCAGTCGTTCATCCACTATATCATCGCGGTGACGCTGTTTTCCGGCATCCTCGGACTTGGTCATTCGCCGCTTACTGCGCTGCGTATTGCCATTGCCATCACCATTCCCACCACCGGGCAGATCCTGTTCAGTGGCCATCCCAATGCGGTTCCGGTCATGCTGGTTCAGGTGGTGGTGACGACAATCCTGCTGCTGATCGCCAACGGCCATCACCGTGATTTCGTGCGTCTGGAACTCTCCCGCCAGCAGCTTGTCCGGCGTGAGCGTGAGGCCGCGCAGCTGGCCGAGGAGAACCTGCTGCAAGCCACGATCGACCCGCTCACCGGAGCGCTCAGTCGAAGGGCAATTCTGGCGCGGCTTGAGCACGAACTGTCACGGACCTGCGCCGTCACCGTCGACACCACAGCCAAGGCATGGCTGGCGCTGATCGATCTTGATGGCTTCAAGCACGTCAACGATACTTATGGCCATGCGGCGGGCGATACGGTGCTGGCCGCAGTTGCCCACCGCCTCGCCACGTTTGCACGCATCCGAAGTTTCGGAAGGCTTGGCGGTGACGAGTTTGCAGCCATCATCGATCCCGAACTGGACGAAGATGGCGTCCGCGCTCTGGCCATCGAAATGTCCGAATCGCTTCGCGCGCCGGTGCTTCATGCCGGCGCGGTTCTGCGTCTCTCCGGGTCGATCGGAGTGCACCGCATGGATGGGCGCAGTGTCAGCGATTGCCTCGAACGCGCTGATGCCGCGCTCTACAAGGCCAAGGAGCAGTCCGATGGCGCGGTGATCGTGTTCAGCCCCGAAGACGAGGCCGAACTGCTGAATCGCGCCGCCATCACCCGGCTGTTCAACGACAGCGATCTGGCCGATCGGCTGCGCCTGCTTTACCAGCCGATCATCGATGGCGAGACGGGCGGCGTGACCGGCTTCGAAGCTTTCGTGCGCTGGAGTCCCGATGGCGAACGCTGGCTGGCCCCCGGCCAGTTCATGGCGCTGGCCGAAGCAACCGGCCGCACCGGAGAGCTGACCCGCATGGTCATGGCCCGCGCCTTGCGGGAATGTCGTGCGTGGGAATATGGACGCACCCTTTCGATCAATCTGGCCCCGCGCGATGTGATGCGCGCGGGCACCGCCGATGCACTCGCCCGGCTGGCCGAAGAAGCCGGCGCGCCGCCCAGTTCGATCATCCTTGAAGTGACCGAACGCGCGCTGATTGCCGATCCCCGACGCGCCGAAGCCCAGCTCCAGACCTTCCGCTCAAAAGGCTTCCGCATCGCGCTCGATGATTTCGGCGCAGGCTGGTCCAGCCTCAGCCAGGTCCACCGCCTGCCGCTCGACATGATCAAGATTGATCAGGAACTGTCCCGCGCATTGGTGAGCGATCCCGGCGCGCGCACGCTGGTCGGAACGATCATCTCGCTGTCATGGCAGCTTGGCATCGATTGTACCATTGAAGGCGTTGAGGATGAGGCGCAGGCGCAAACCGCCCGTGCGCTTGGTATCCGGCTGATGCAGGGCTATCACTTCGGGCGGCCTGAACCAGCCGACACTGCGCTTGCTGTCATGACTGCTGCCCCCGGCAACCAGCCGGTTACCCTGCGGGCCTGAAGCCCTGCTGCCTCAATGCTCCAGCACAATCGGGCGCGGTGTGCCCGGCGGATGGATGCGGCGGAACAGCTTGCCCTTCTCGCTGTAGAGCACGAGCAAAAGGCTGAGCACCCCACAAACCAGCAATGCCACCGCCAGCGGCCGCGCCGAATCGTTGTAGGCTTGGCCCACCACGATGCCGATGGTCGATCCGATTACCATGCGCAGGAAAGCGTGCATCGAATTGGCCGACCCTGCCGTGCTGGCAAAAGGCTGCAAGGCGATCGAATTGAAGTTTGCGCCGATGAAGCCAATCAGGATCATGTTCAGGATCATCAGCGGCATGAACTGCCACAGCGTCTGCACCGGCAGGTTGGCAAACCACAACTGTGCCGCGCTGACGACGATGAACACCAGCACTGCCATGTGCGATACGCGCCTTGCGCCAAACCGCTCGACGATGCGTGAATTGGAAAAGTTCGCCGCCGCCATCATCAATGCAGAAAGGCCGAACAGCAACGGGAACGTCTCGCCCGCGCCGAAGTGTTCGGCCACCAGTTGCTGCGAACAGTTGATATATCCGATCAACGCGCCAAACGTGACCGCGCCACCCAGAACATAGCCGATGGCCGAACGGTTGGTTGCCGCGCCTGCCATGTTCACCGCAATCGACATCGGGCGAATCGGCTGACGATATTCGGGGTTCAGCGTCTCGGGCAGGCGCATGAACACCCATGCCGCCATCACCAGGGCCATCACGGCAAGAAACACGAAGATCCAGCGCCACCCGGCAAACAGCAGCACCACTTGCCCGATGCTGGGCGCGAGCATGGGCACCACCAGAAACACCACCGAGATTATCGACATCTGCTTGGCCATCTGGTCGCCCGAAAAGCGGTCCCGGATGATTGCGCCGGGCAGCACAGCCAGCCCGCCGCAGCCCATAGCCTGCAACACGCGCATCACCAGCAGCGCGTCGAACGATGTCACCAGCGCGCACCCGATCGAAAACACCACGTAGATTCCGATGCACCACAGCAGCACCGGCCGCCGTCCGTATCGGTCCGCCAGCGATCCGGGAAACAGCGAGGCAAAGCCCGACGCGAGCATGAATGCGCCGATCACCAACTGCCGCCGGTTGGGGTCGGTAACGCCAAGATCTTCGGCCATGAATCCCAGCGCGGGCAGCATCGCGTCCACGGCCAGCGCCTGCAGCGCCATCACCAAGGCCATCATCGCGATTGTCTCACGCTCGCCCATCGTGCGCGGGCGGGTCGGATCATTGTTTGCAGGCATAACGATCTAGTGGCCCAGATCGGCCACGATTCCTACCCTTTATGTTGCGCTGCAAAAGGGGCTAGCGTGACGGCATGGAGTCGCCAGCCAAAGATCTTGAACCTGACCGCACAGCGACCGGCATCCGCAAAATTATTCACGTCGATATGGATGCTTTCTTCGCCAGCGTGGAGCAGCGCGATGAACCCTCCCTGCGCGGACTTCCGGTCGCGGTTGGCGGCTCCTCTGGCCGAGGCGTGGTTGCCGCGGCCAGTTATGAAGCGCGCAAGTTCGGCGTGCGCTCGGCCATGCCGTCGGCCCGCGCGGCGCAGTTGTGCCCCGATCTGATCTTCCGCAGGCCGCGCTTCGATGTGTACAAGGCCGTGTCGCAGCAGATCCGCGCTGTTTTTCTGCACTTCACCCCGCACGTCGAACCGCTCTCGCTGGATGAGGCCTATCTTGATGTGACCGACGACGTGCGCGGCATCGGGTCGGCCACGCGCATTGCCGAACTGATCCGCCAGCGCATCCGTGCCGAGACCGGTCTCACCGCCAGCGCGGGTGTTTCGTACAACAAGTTCCTCGCCAAGATCGCGAGCGATCAGAACAAGCCCGATGGCCTGTGCGTGATCCGTCCGGGTGAGGGCACCGCCTTCGTCGCCGCGCTGCCTGTCCGCCGCTTCCACGGGATCGGCCCGCGCGGCGCGGAAAAGATGGCCAAGCTGGGCATAGAGACCGGCGCAGACATCAGGGAAAAAGACCTCGCCTTCCTGCGCGCAAACTTCGGCAGTCTTGCCGACTATCTCTATCGGGCAGTGCGCGGCATCGATCTGCGGCAGGTGAAGGCTGATCGCCCGCGCAAATCCGTCGGTGGTGAACGCACGTTTGAGCGTGACATCTCTTCAGGCAGCGCGCTGCGCGAAACGCTGGAGCATATCATCGACATCGTGTGGGAGCGGATCGAGCGCAGCAGCGCAAAGGGCCGCACTGTTACGCTCAAGATGAAATACAACGATTTCAGCCCCTGCACCCGTGCGAAATCATTGCCCCGCACGATTGCCGACCGCGCCGAATTCGCCGCGCTCTCCCGCGAACTGCTCGATGCGCAATTGCCGTTGCCCAAGCCGATCCGCCTGATGGGGCTGACCCTCTCTGCGCTTGAGGGCGAGGATCCGGACGAAGCCGAAGAGGCCGCAATCGTCCCGGTGCTTCAGGCCGAATTGCCGTTCTGACGCCCCTTCGCAATCATCTCACGCACCGGGCCGCTGGTATTCTCAGGCAAAGCATCGGGCGCGAAGAATCGTGCCTCCTCAATCTCGCGCCCGTCCGGGGCAGGCGTGCCGTCGGCCTGTCCGCTCACCAGTTCGATCAGGTTGGTCCAGCCGTTGCGATTGATCGTTACTGTGCCAACGTGCACTGCCCCCCGCAAAACGCAGCCCGTCTCTTCGCGCAATTCGCGCGCCGCTGTGCCCAGCGGGCTTTCATCGCGGCCAAGCCCGCCGCCGGGCAACATCCATGTATCGCGCGCATGATAACTGTGCCGCACCAGCAGCACGTGCCCCTCGGCATTGGCGGCAATCACGTTGCATCCACGCACCTTGCGCTTCGTCAGCCGCCACCAGTGCAGACGCAATCGGTGCGCGGTGCGTAGCGCCATGCGATGAACCGGGCCGGGCAGAAAGGACAGCATCTGGTTGACTCTGACCCATCGCGTGCTGCTTGTCATCCGCTTCGGCGGCGGCTGGTCGGGATTGCCATTCCTTTGTCACACCACCGTAGCATTTGACTGCTTGGGCTTCACGAAGGATCGATTGGCGGCAGGCGTTTGTGAATCGAGGCCATGCAGCTATGCCTGCGCTTTCGGAAGGGAAAACGCGTTTGAGATTCGGGGGAATCACGCTGGGAACGCCATTGGCACGGCCGGGAAACATTTCCGGCTTGCCGTCACTGCACGCCGTGCTGTGGTGGGCGCTGGCCGTGGTTATCGCACTTCTCGGCGCGGCCTTGGTCTGGGCGCTGGTCACGCCAGTCTCGCCGCTTGGCAACTGGAAGCCGCAGGGCGTGCGCATGATGGCTCCTTCTGCCCGCGCCGCCCTTTTCGCCAGTGTCGATCCGTTCAACCGTGGCGCACCTATCGCACAGGCCGAATCCGCAGGCGCGGTCACTTCGCTTGCGCTTACCCTGTTTGCCACGCGTGCCACGCCAGGCGGCGGCGGCACTGCAATCATTGCAGGCGGTGACGGGTTGCAGCAGGTCTATCGCGTCGGGGCCGAAGTGCAGCCCGGCGTCACCCTCGCCGCCGTTGCCTTCGATCATGTGGAACTTGCGCGCAACGGCGCAAAGGAACTGCTGTATATCGACCAGTCCAGTGCCGCACCCGATGCGGCCAAGGTGGTTGCCGCCAATCCCGTCGCCCCGCCGCCGGCAACCGGCACAGCGGGTGGTGCAATCAGTGTCGATGCCCTGCGCTCTGGCGTAAACTTCGGTCCCCGTGCCGAAGGTGGGCGCGTCATCGGCCTCGAAGTCCTGTCCTCGGGCGATGGCAGCACGTTCCGCGCCGCCGGATTCCAGCCCGGAGACGTGATTCAGGCCATCGATGGCAAGCCCGTTACTGGCGCGCCAGATGCCGCCACGCTCTCTGCCGCACTGCGTCCCGGCGCTTCGATCTCGGTCACCGTCAAGCGCGGTGATCGCCAGCTTCCTCTTGCGATAACCCTCGCTCCATGAATGCTTTCACCATGAACCTGCGTAAGCTTCTCGCTCCGAAGATGCTCCTCGGAGCCGCCGCCCTCGCGCTCGCCGTACCGCAAGCCGCATTGGCGCAGTACACGCTCAACGTGCGCGAGGCGGACATCCGCGCTTTCGTGGCTGATGCTGCCGAAGTCACCGGCCGCACCTTCATCGTGGACAGCCGCGTGCAGGCCAAGATCAGCGTCGTGTCTGATCGTGCGCTCAGCCGCTCGGAATACTTCGAAGTGTTCCTTTCCACCCTGCGCGCCAACGGCCTTGTCGCCGTGCCCACCGGCAACGGTGCATTCCGCATTCAGCCCGCCGATGGCGCGGCCAGCAATCCTACCCGCATCGGCAGCCGTGGCGCGATGCAAAGCCAGATGGTCACCGAAGTGATCCGCCTGCGCGCGGTGGACGCGGCGCAAGCGGTGGAAACGCTGCGCCCGCTGATCAGCAAGGAAGGCGCAATCACCGCCAACAAGTCCGGCAATTCGCTGGTGGTGGTGGACTATGCTGACAACATGCGCCGCATCCGCGCGCTGCTGGCCGATATAGACCGTGATAACGCCGCCACGCAGACCGTGATGCTCGATCACGCCGGTGCGCGCGAAATTGCCACGGCGCTGACGCAACTGGTCCCTGCAGGCGGTGAAGGCGGGCGCTCGCTCGCCACCGTCGTCGCGGTGGACAGCGCCAATGCCGTGCTGATGCGCGGTGAACCGGCCACGCTGGCCAAGATGGCCGCAATGGCGCGCCAGCTTGATGCCCGCGCGGCAGCGGGCGGCGAAATCAAGGTCATCTGGCTCGACCATGCAGATTCGGCTGTGCTCGTTCCCGTGCTGGAACGCTTACTCGGCGGGCAGGGCGGCGGTGAAGTTACCTCGGCCAGCGCTGCGCCCATCTCGCTTGGCGGCGTGGGCGGCAGCGGCACGTCATCTGCCGGAACGCAAGGCTCCACCGGGCAGGCAGCGGCCGCCGGCGGCAATGCCACCAGCCCCATCGGTGCAACGGCTGGCGGGCTCGGCAATGGCCCGATCAAGCTGGCCAACGGGCGCGGCACCGCCACGATCACTCGCTATCCGGGTGCAAACGCCATCATCATTGCCGCCCCGGCTGACGATCAGCGCCGCATTACCGATCTGATCCGCCAGTTGGACATGCCGCAGCAGCAGGTTCTGGTTGAAGCGATCATCGTCGAAGTATCGAACAACGTGGCGCGCGAACTGGGCGTTCAGCTGCTGTTCGGCGGCAAGGACAAGCCGTTCACCGTCACCAACTTCTCCAACTCCTCGCCCAACATCATCGATCTGGCGGGCGGGTTTCTGGCAGATACGCTGAACCAGACGACGACCGTGATCAACGGCGATACGGTAACGACATCGACCAACAGCACCGCCGGTGATCTGCTGCTGGAAAACGCCGCCAGCAAGGCGCTTTCGGCCAGCGGAGGCTATACCGGCTTCCTGACCGAGTTGGCCAAGGACACCTACCTTGGCGCGCTGATCAATGCGGTGCAGACGGACAAGGATTCGAACATCCTGTCCACCCCGCACATCACAACCAACAACAACGTCCCCGCCTCGATCCTGTTCGGGCAGGAAGTGCCGATCACCACCGGAGAGGCGCTGTCGGGCGGCAATTTCAGCGATACCTTCCGCACGATCCAGCGCCAGAACGTGGGCATCGAGCTGGACGTAACCCCGCAGATCAACGCCGGAAACCTCGTGCGGCTGGACCTGCGGCAGGAAGTCAGCTCGATTGCGGGCACCGTCTCACGCACGTCGAACGAACTGATCATCAACAAGCGTGAGATCAAGACGACCGTGACCGTGGGTGACCGCGAGATCGTGGCGCTGGGCGGGTTGCTGGATGATAACGAGCAGCGCACCCTGCAGAAAGTGCCGTTCCTCGGCGATCTTCCGATCATTGGCGAGGTCTTCAAATCCCGCGCGCGCAGCCGGGTGAAGACCAACCTGATGGTGTTCATCCGCCCGACGATCCTGCGCAATGCGGCTGACCGGCAGGCACTGGCCGCGCGCCGCTATGGCACCGTGCGCGATGCGCAGACGACGTTTGATCCCAAGCGGGAACCGAGCATCGACGAGTTGATCGTGGATTACATGGGTGCGAGCCTGCCCGCTGCACCCTCTGCACAAGTGGCGGTGGTGGCTCCCGGCGATACGCTGATCCGCCCGCGTGCAACGCCCGGTCCGCTCGAACAGTCCGAACTTCCGCCGAGCAGCGCGCGGGACTGATCCGGTGGACAGCGCGCAGGACATCGAGGGGCTGACCGTGCAGGTGGAAAATGCCGTGCCGCATGTGCCCTATGCCTTCGCGCGGGACCGGGGCGTGCTGGTGGAAAGCGTGACCGACACCGAGATGGTGGTGGCCCTGCGTGAGGGTGGCGATCCGCTCGCATTGCTGGAAATCAGGCGTGTTTCCGAACGACACCTAACTGCACATAAAGTGCACCAAGGTGACTTTGAGCGTCTGTTGTCAGAGGTTTATGCGGTCGACGGCGCCGCTGCCGCAGTGGCCGGTGACATGGGCATTGCAGGCGACGGACTGGACCCGCTCGCCCTCGGCCTCCCGTCTGCCGAAGACCTGCTGGACAGCGCCGACGATGCGCCCGCCATCCGCCTCATCAACGGCCTGATCGCCGAAAGCTTGCGTCAGGGCGTGTCGGACATCCACATCGAGCCGTATGAAACCGCGCTGGTGGTGCGGATGCGCGTCGATGGCGTGTTGACCGAGAAATTGCGCATGCCGCCGCATGTCGCGCCCGTGCTGGTCAGTCGTATCAAGGTGATGGCGCGGCTGGATATTGCGGAACGGCGCGTGCCGCAGGACGGGCGCATCTCGTTGAGTTTGGGCGGAAAACTGGTCGACGTCCGAGTCTCCACCCTGCCCAACCGCGCGGGTGAGCGGGTGGTGATGCGCCTGCTCGACAAGGAAAACGCCGGGATCGATCTGGTCCAGCTTGGCCTCGACCCGAAGGCCGAGGACACGTTGCGCCGCGCGGTGGCGGAACCCAACGGCATCGTGCTGGTCACCGGGCCTACCGGTTCGGGGAAAACGACCACGCTCTACGCCGCATTGCGCGGGTTGAACGATGGCGCGCGTAATATCCTGACTGTGGAAGACCCTGTGGAATACGCTGTGGATGGCGTGGGGCAGACGCAGGTCAATTCCAAGGTGGGGCTGACCTTTGCCGCCGGTCTGCGGGCGATTTTGCGGCAGGATCCCGATGTGGTGATGGTCGGCGAAATCCGTGATCGGGAGACGGCTGACATTGCGGTGCAGGCATCGCTGACCGGGCATCTGGTGCTGTCCACCGTCCACACCAACGATGCGGCGGGCGCGATCACGCGGATGCGCGATATGGGGGTGGAGCCGTTCCTGCTCGCCTCCACTCTGCGCGCGGTGATTGCGCAGCGGCTGGTGCGGCGGTTGTGCCCCCACTGCCGGGAAGAGCGTGAGATCGATCCCGGCATGGCCGAAGTGCTGGGCATCAAGAAGGTACGGATGGTCTGGACCGCCAAGGGTTGCGAACACTGTGCGCAGACTGGCTATCAGGGCCGTGTTGGCGTGTTCGAGGCGCTGCGGGTGGATGATGTGATCCGCCAGATGATCCACGACAATGCCGATGAAGCGGCGATTGCGCGCCACGCCTTTGCGGATTCGCCCACGCTGGCCAAGGCGGTGCGGCGCATGGTGCTCGATGGCGTGACCAGCCCGGAAGAGGCCGCGCGTATCATGCGGCGGGACGGCTGATGGCCCGCTTTGCCTATCACGCGATTGACCCCAAGGGGGCCGAACGGCGCGGCGCGATCGAGGCGGCGAGCGAAGCTGTGGCGCGTGACAAGCTGACCGCGCGCGAATGGTTTGTGGTGACGATCAGCGCCGATGCGGTCACTTCGGCCCGGCGCGCGGCGACCAGCACCAGCGGCATTGCGTGGTTCGCCACCAAGCTTTCGGCCAAGCAACTGGCGCTGTTCACGCGGCAATTGTCGTCGCTGATGGTGGTCAGCCCGCTGGAAGAAACCCTGCGCACGATTGCGCGGCAGACCGAAAAGCCCAAGGCGCAGGGGATTTTGAGCAACGTCCACGCCGGGATCACCGAGGGTTTGCCCTTGGCCGAGGCGATGCGGCGCGAAGAGCCGAGCTTTCCGCCGATCTACCGCGCGATGATTGCGGCGGGCGAGAATTCCGGCAGTCTGCCCCAGATTGCCGACCGTCTGGCCGATATGCTGGAAAAACAGGCGATGGTGCGCGGCAAGATCATTGCGGCGCTGGCCTATCCCATAGTGCTTTCGCTGGTGGCGATTGCCGTGGTGACCGGGTTGATGATCTCGGTCGTGCCGCGCGTGGTGGAGCAGTTTGACAATGCGGCGCGGCAATTGCCGATGCTGACACGCGTGGTGATCGGGATTTCGCAGTTTGTGAGCGCGTGGTGGTGGGCGTTGTTGCTGCTGATGGCGCTGGGTGTGCTGGGCTTTGTCCGCGCACTGCGGCAACCGGCGTTCAAGCTGCGCTTTGACGGCGGGCTGCTGCGCATACCGTTCATCGGCAAGTTGATCCGCGATGTTCATGCCGCGTCTCTGGCGCGTACCTTGGCTACGATGATCGAGGCGCGGTTGCCGCTGGTCGATGGGCTGCGGCTGGCGACGCGCACCGTTTCCAATGCGGTGCAGGCGCAATCGCTGGCGGGGATTTCCGAGAAGGTGCGCGCGGGCGGGTCGCTTTCCACCGCGCTGCGTGAGGCTGGGACATTTCCGCCGCTGCTGGTCTATCTGGCGGCCAGTGGCGAGGCGGCGGGGCAACTGGGCACCATGCTGGAGCGTGCCGCCGATTATCTTGAGCGCGAGTTCGAGGCTTTCACCGCGGCGATGATGGCGCTGCTGGAACCTGCGATTATCGTGCTGATGGGCACGGCTGTGGCGCTCATCATTCTGGCCATCCTGCTGCCGATTTTGCAGCTTCAGAACCTTACCGGACTTTGACCATGACCGACCAAACCGCACCTGAAACTCCCGAAACCGAGGACAAGCGCCGCCGCAACGGCTTCAGCCTTGTCGAACTGATGGTGGTGATCTTCATTATCGGCCTGCTGGCCACGGTAGTGCTGATCAACGTGCTGCCGAGTCAGGACAAGGCGATGGTGGTGAAGGCGCGCAGCGACATTTCCACGCTGGAACAGGGCATGGAAATGTACCGGCTCGACATGGCGAGTTATCCGGGGTTGGGCGAAGGGCTGAACGCGCTGAAGACGCCGCCCGCCAACCTTTCCATGCCGCAGAACTATCGTTCGGGCGGTTACGTAAAAGACATTCCTACCGACCCGTGGGGCCATGCTTATCAGTATCAGGCACCGGGGCGTGACGGGAAGCCGTTCGAGATCTTCTCGCTTGGGGCCGATGGGCAACCGGGCGGGACCGATCTGAACGCTGACATCTACGCTGGTCAGAACTGACGACAGATGGCTGTTGCCACGCCTTATGATGATGGGCTGATTGTCCTGCTGCCTGCACAGGCCGATGCGCCGTGGTGTTGGTGGCGTGTGGGTGAGAGCGGGCTTGGCCGTGAAATGGCCTTTGACGCGCAAGCCGAAAGCGCGCCGTGGGGCGCGGCTGGTGCGGTGACGGTGCTGGTTCCGGCGGCGGATGCTCCGGTAATCGACAAGCCGCTGCCCGATATGCCGGTGGCGCAGGCCCTTGCGGCGGAGCGGCTGGGGCTGGTGCAGGGCGGGCTTGAGGCGGCACAGCATGTCGCGGTTGGCGCGCACGACGGGCGCTTGCTGGCGAGCCGGGTTGCTCCGGCGGCAATGGATCGCTGGCTGGCCATGCTGGCAGGGCACGGGATTGATCCGCAAGCTTT
>NZ_JAUYRV010000052.1 GCF_030696665.1 Novosphingobium sp. | reverse complement strand
GTCAGCACGATGCGGCTGTCGCAATCGGTGATGCGGCCTGCCAGTGCATCGGGGCTGAAGCCTGCGAACACGATCGAGTGAATCGCGCCAATCCGCGCGCAGGCGAGCATGGCGACGGCGGCTTCGGGCACCATCGGCAGGTAGATCGTGACGCGCTCCCCGCGTTTCACGCCCTTGGCCTTGAGCAGGTTGGCGAAGCGGCAGACGTCTTCGTGCAACTGCCGATAGGTGATTTCGCGGTGTGGCTCACCCAATCCGTCCGGCTCCCACAGGATCGCCACGGCGTCGCCGCGCGTCGCCAGATGACGGTCAAGGCAGTTGGCCGAAAGGTTCAGCGTGCCATCCTCGAACCAGCGAATGCCGAAGTCCGCCTCGTTGAAAGAGGTGTTCTTGACCTTGGTGTAAGGCTTGATCCAATCGAGCCGCTGGCCATGTTCGGCCCAGAACGCCTGCGGGTCATCGACCGACTGGCGGTACATCTCGAAGTAGCGCGCCTCGTCCACAAGTGCGTTTTCGGCCCATTCGGTGGGCACGGGATAGACGGCTTCGGCCATGTCAGGCTCTCCTGTGATGCAGCAATCGGTTCTGCGCCCTTTGTCTGGCCGCGCCGTTGGCAGCGTAACCGGGTTTGGGCTTTCCCCGGGATCAAAGCCGACCGGGCCGATACGTGCAACACCAAACCGGTGGGCAAGTCCGCAGGAAATTTCGATTATGACCGCCAAGGTAGTGCCAGTCCGGTTCCAAATCGGACGGAAACAGTCACATTCTGCAGTTCAGCAATGTTTTGTTTTGAAAGCGCCTCTCGCGCGCAAAAGCGGCGGCGCAGCTAGGTTTCATCGTTCCGGGGGGACGGATATGATCTGGGCGACAAGGCTTGCCGGTAGCTGGCCAGCCTTAATCGCACGGCAATGTGCCGACTTCCCCATTGTTCAACCTTGGCATCACGCTTGGCGCTGCTATCGTGCCGGTGTGCTGCTGCAAACGCGCCGGGAAACTATGCAACCTGCTTCGATAGTACTGGTAGAAGACGATGGCCCGCTGCGGACACTGACCGCCCGAGCCTTGCGTGAAAATGGCTACAATGTCCGCACCGCGGCCACGGGCGCGGAAATGTGGGTGGCGCTGGAAAGCGAACCTGCGGACCTTGTCGTGCTCGACATCATGTTGCCGGGCACCAGCGGCATCGAGCTGTTCCGCCGCTTGCGCAAGCAGAGCGAGGTGCCGATCATCTTCGTTTCTGCACGCGGCAGCGAGGAAGACCGCGTTCTGGGGCTGGAGCTTGGCGCAGACGACTACGTGCCCAAACCGTTCAGCACGCGCGAACTGGTGGCGCGGATTGGCGCGGTGTTGCGACGGGGTAGCAACAGTGGCACTGACAGCGCCGGCGAAACCGGATCGCGCAGCGGCGACATACGCTTTGATGGCTGGTCAGTATCAATGGCCCGGCGCGAATTGCATTCGCCCAGTGGTGCGATGGTGGATCTGACGGGGGCGGAGTTCGATCTGCTTTCGACGTTTATCGGCCAGCCGCAGCGCGTGTTGGGGCGTGAACGTCTGATCGAGCTGTCGCGCACGCGGCTGGGGGATAGCTCAGACCGCAGCGTTGACGTGCTGGTCAGCCGCCTGCGCCGCAAGTTGGCCGGTGCTGGCGGCAGCGCCCCGATCGTTACGGTGCGTGGCGTCGGCTATATGTTCAAGGCGGAAGTCCAGCGCGCCTGATGCTACGCCGGTTCGGCCTGCCCGAGCGTTTGCTCGCGATCCTGCTGTTGGTGGCGGGAGTGGATTTTGCCGCCAACACGTTGCTGTTTGAGCGTGCCAGCCAGTTCGCCGTGGCCGAAGATGATGCTGCGCGGGTGGCTGAACATCTTGTCATCGCAAGCCGCGCGATTGAACGCACGCCGCCTCAAGAGCGGGTAGGGGCGGCGCAGGCGCTCAGCACGCCACGGTTTGCGATAAGCTGGCGGGCGGCAGGCAACCGACCCGTAGGCGCAGTGCCGCTGGCAAAGATGCGGCAGCAGGTGCTTGATCTTTCAGGGGATCTTGTGGCCGCCGACCTGCAGCTTTATCTCAAACCGAGGAGCGGTGCCGATGCGATCAGTGGCTCGATGTTGCTGGCTGATCGCAGCGTGCTGTATTTCCGGACCCGCACCAGTGAGGCTTGGACGCTGAATGCCGGGCGCGTGATTTCTCTGATGTTGCCCACGTTGATGCTGGTGACACTGGCTTGGGTGCTGTTCAGGGCCACGCTTGCTCCGCTCAGAACATTGGTAAGGGCGAGCCGCACAGTGGGTGCAGGGCCGCCCGAGCCTCTGGAAGAGACCGGCACGAGCGAAGTGCGCGACCTGATCCATGCTTTCAATGAAATGCAGCAGCGCATCCACGAATCGATGGCCAGCCGTATGCAATCGATGCTGGCCATCGGGCATGATCTGCGCACGCCGCTGTCCCGCATGCAACTCAGGCTCGAAGACTCGCGGATTGATGAGGACACTCGTCAGGACATGGGCAAGGATTTGGGCGAGATGCGGCACATGCTGGAATCGTTGCAGGCCTTTGTTGAAAGCGGAGGTTCGCGCATTCCAGCCGAGCGCATCAACTTGGCCGCCATGGTCCAGACCTTGGTCGATACCGCAGCTGACGATGGGTGCGACGCAACATACCACGGTCTTGAAAGCCTCGAAATCATGGCGCGCCCGGTCTCGCTCCGGCGTGCGCTGGCCAACCTGATTGAAAATGCTGTGCATTATGCCGGCAATGTTCGGGTCACCGTGCAGCGCGATCAGGGCCTTGCCGAAGTGGTGATCGAAGATGATGGTCCGGGCATTCCTGAAGATCGGATAAGCGATGTTTTACAGCCGTTTGTTCGGCTTGATACTGCCCGATCACGCGATACGCCAGGTATGGGACTCGGGCTGGCTATCGTCCGCCGCGCGGTCCAGCTGGACAATGGCGAGTTGAAATTGCGCAACCGGCCAGAGGGCGGGCTGGAAGTGACCATGCGCTTTCCTCTGGCGACGGCCGGGTAAACGCCAGCAGGCCTTCGGCGTCGGTCAAGGCGCGTGCGCCGCAACAATTCGTTACAAAAGCGATGGAATGTGGAAAGGCTGGGCACATACCTTGTGCAGTGTCCCGAAAGCCGTTCCCGGCGCTCGGCCCACTAGCAAAGGTATTCAGCCGTGAACGAACTCATCGGCCGCGTCTTCAGCTTCGAGAAGACCACGTTTCCTGATAGCCGCGAACTGTTCGGCAAGCTCGTCAGCGAAGGGCAGTCGCCCAAGGCGCTGATGATCTCCTGCGCCGATTCGCGCATCGTGCCCGAACAGATCATGCAGGCCCAGCCCGGCGAACTGTTCGTGTGCCGCAATGCTGGCAACATGGTTCCGCCCTATGCCACCATGAATGGCGGCGTTACCTCGACCGTCGAATATGCCGTGTTGGCACTGGGCGTGCGGGACATCATCGTCTGTGGCCATTCCGATTGCGGCGCAATGAAGGCGCTGTCGGCTCCTGCACTGCCCGAAGGCATGCCCAATGTGGTGGCCTGGCTGCGCCACGGCGCTGCGGCAGAAAGCGTCGTGTCGAGCTGCTCGCCTAAACTCGGCACTGATGAGCGCGTCCGCGCGGTCAGCCTGCAGAACGTGATCGTCCAGATTGACCATCTGCGCACGCATCCTTCGGTGGCAACGGCCATCGCGCGCGGCGAAATGTCGCTGCACGGCTGGTTCGTGGATATCAGCGCGGGCCTGGTGCTTGGCCTTGATGGCGAGACGGGGGAATTTACGCCTCTTCGCGAAGACACGCCGCTGCCAGTGGCTGTTCCTGCACGTGCGCGTGCAGTGATCGACGCTTGGGCCACTGCTGAGGCTGCAGAATGACATCTGCTACCGCAGAGGGCGAACGCGGCGGCTTTTCCCGCTATTTCGTTCAGGATTTCACCGCGTCAATCGTGGTGTTTCTGGTGGCCATGCCGTTGTGCATGGGCATCGCCATTGCCTCGGGCGTCCCGCCTGAAAAGGGCTTGGTGACCGGCATCATCGGCGGCATCGTCGTTGGGCTGCTGGCTGGTTCGCCGTTGCAGGTCAGCGGCCCGGCCGCTGGCCTTGCCGTGATCGTGTTCGAATTCGTACGTGATAATGGCTTGTCCGCGCTTGGCCCGGTTCTGGTGTTGGCAGGTGCGTTGCAGGTGATTGCAGGCATCGCCAAGCTTGGCGGCGTGTTCCGCGCAATCTCGCCCGCTGTCGTTCACGGCATGCTTGCCGGGATTGGCGCTCTGATCGTCATTGGCCAGTTCCACATCTTGTTCGATGAAAAGCCATTGTCCAACGGGATTGACAATCTGGCGATGATGCCCGCCCGCGTGCTGGGCCTTACGCCGTTCAATCTTCAGAACACCGAATTGGCACTGATGCTCGGCCTGCTGACCATTGGCACCATGCTGGTGTGGGAAAAGGTCAAGCCTGCAAAGCTCGGCCTGCTCCCGGGCGCGCTGCTTGGCGTACTTGCAGCAACGATGGTTGCGTGGGGCCTTGGGCTGAACGTGGCGCGGATTTCTGTGCCCGATTCCATCGCAGCGGCATTCGCCCTGCCTGAAGCGGGCATTTTCTCCACGCTGACGCAAGGCTCGATGATCGTTTCGGCCATCGCCATCGCCTTTATCGCCAGCGCGGAAACGCTGCTTTCGGCGGCTGCGGTTGACCGGATGCACGATGGTGTGCGCACCGATTACAACAAGGAACTGCGCGCGCAGGGCGTAGGCAATCTGCTGTGCGGCGTGTTCAACGCGCTGCCGATGACCGGCGTGATCGTGCGCAGTTCTGCCAACGTGCAGGCAGGCGCGATGACCCGCATGTCTGCTGTGATGCACGGCGTGTGGATTCTCGGTTTTGTGGCGCTGCTCCCCTTCATCCTGCGCGAAGTGCCGATGGCGGCGCTGGGCGGGGTATTGGTGGTAACCGGGTGGAAGCTCGTCAGCCTCAAGCATGTGCAGCACCTGTTCAAGGTGCACGGCTACCTGCCCGCGTTGATCTGGACCGCCACATTTGTGCTGGTGGTGGCAACCGATCTGCTCACCGGTGTGCTGGTAGGCCTTGCGCTGTCCGCTCTCGAACTCGTGCCCCATGCCAGGAACCTGAAGTTCAAGGTTGGCGAATCGTCGATTGGTGAAACCGTGCATCTCAAGCTTGAGGGTGCGGCCACATTCATCGGCCTGTCTCGCCTGACCAATGCGCTTGAGCAGGTTCCGCATAGCCACGCGGTTCATGTGGACATGGACAAGGTTCATGCGATCGACCACACGACCGCTGAAATGCTTACCGAATGGCTTTCGCGCCGCCGCTTGCGTGGCAATGACGTGAAGGTGACCGGCCCGGCACCGATCTTGAAATCGCTGGCCCACGCCGCCTGAGGCTCGCGCCTTAAAGCAAACATCTGCTGGCCGGGGATCTCAGTCCCCGGCCAGTTTTGTTTTCACCAAGCCGGTGTTGGCGCTCAGCGCTCGCCACGAACCCGCAAGACGCGCCTGTTGCCAAATGGCAGCACTAATCATGCGTGAAGAGGTCTCGGATAAAAATTATCTTGCAGTGCAGCAAATCCCGATGATAAGCATTTGGCTCTACCACGATGGATGCCCCCAGAGAGGCATTTGCGCGGTGGACGCAGGTGGAACGTGATAATCCTATTCAGGGAGCGTTCCGTATGAAGACCCGTCTGGCCGCCGCAGTGGCCCCCGTCGCCCTCGCTTTGCTTGCGACTCCGGCATTCGCGCAGGATGAAGAATCCAGCCCCATCACCGTTTCGGGCAGCGCTGCGCTCGCCTCTGACTACCGCTTCCGCGGCGTTTCGATGACCGACAAGGAAATGGCTGTTCAGGCTGGCGTTACCGTCGCCCATGAAAGCGGCTTCTATGTCGGCACCTGGGGTTCGAACCTCGCCGGTTGGGGCACTTTCGCTGGTTCCAACATGGAACTCGACATCATCGGCGGCTACAAGGCTGATCTGGGTGGCGTGGCGGTTGACGTTGGCCTGACCTGGTACATGTATCCGGGCGGTCTTGATAACACCGACTTTGCAGAACCCTACATCAAGGTTTCGGGCGCTGCTGGCCCCGCCAACCTGCTCGTCGGCGTTGCCTATGCGCCCAAGCAGGAAGCGCTTGGCCAGTGGTACAATTCGGGCGCCTCGGCTTCGACCGGCATCTATGACAATCCCGGTGCCAAGGCCGACAACTTCTACATCTGGGGTGATGCTTCGACCTCGATCCCCGACACTGGCCTGACGCTGAAGGGCCACCTTGGTTACACCAAGGGCGGCAACAAGGGCCTTGGACCTCAAGGAACGTCGGTTTCGCCTACCGGCGAATACCTCGACTGGCTGATCGGCGCTGACTACGCGCTGGGCAATGTCACGCTCGGCGTCGCCTATGTCGATACCGACCTCAGCCCGGCTGACTACAACTACCTGACGCCGAACTTCTCCTCCACCAAGGATGGTTCGAACATCGCAGGCTCGCGCGTAGTGGTTTCGGCCACCGTCGCGTTCTGATCCTGCCAAAACGACACTGACGACCGGGAAACCGGCAATCCAAAGGCCCCCGTTCCGAAAGGAGCGGGGGTTTTTTGCGGGTCTGCGCTATGCTTCTTCGCTGCAGGTCAGAACGGAACCTGGCTGCCATCCCATGCCAGCAGTTTGCCGCTGTCTGCCGGGGTCAGTCCGTCGATCACGTCGATCAGGTGCCGTGCCGAGCGTTCGGGTGTGAACAGCCGGTCGTCAGGCACGCCGCGTTGGAACGGAGCCGAAAGTGGCGTGTCCACCGTGCCGGGGTGCAGCGTCACCGCCACGGCACCGGGGTTCGTCCGGCCAAGTTCTATCGCAAAGTTGCGCACCAGCATGTTCAGCGCGGCCTTGGATGCGCGGTAGCTGTGCCAGCCGCCCATGCGATTGTCGCTGATCGAACCGACGCGGGCGGAGATGGCGGCAAACACCGGGCGTCCCTCCTTGCGCAGCAACGGCAGCGTGTGCTTGGCGATCAGCGCGGGTCCGATGGCGTTCACCGCAAACATCTCGGCCATGCCGCCAGCATCCAGCGCGCGCCACGATTTCTCCGGCCCGGTGCCGTCCGAACGCACCAGCCGCCCGGTCGCGACAATCACCAGATCTAGCGGCGCGCCGATGGCGGCACATGCTTCTGCAATCGACCCATCGTCAGTCAGATCAAAGCGATGCGCCACGGACTTCGACGCTGGTGGAAGTGCCTTGCGCGCCAGCACATGCACCTCGCCCACATCATCACGCGCTGCAAGCTGGCTGGCAATCGCCGCACCAATGCCGCCACTGGCACCGAACACGGCGCATCTCAAAGGATCAGTCATGCCGTCGTTCATGGAGCGCCAAACGCCGTCCGTCGATATGCCCCAAGGCACTGCGCTGTATTGCAGGCATAAGGCAGCTTGCACGAGGGCGCGCGACATACCATGTTGTTCAGCGCCCCAACACGAAAGCTGGACTGAGATGGCACTGACTCCCGAGACTGCGACGATGACCCCGATCACGCTGACCCCGCCTGATCCGGTGCCAGTGGTCGCACCCGCGCAGGCCGCCGGGCTGGTGCCGGTGTCCGACGAAAACCGATCCAAGCTTGAGGCCAAGGTCGATGCCTTCGTCGCCGATCTGATCGCGGTCGATGCGCAAAGCCCTGAATTCGGCAAGAAGGTCGATCAGTTGACCAACATGGGGCGCAAGGAAATCTCGCAGGCTGCGGGCATGGCCAACCGCTTCCTTGATCGCCCGATCCGCGCGATGGACAAGGACAGCGGCGTCGGCTCCGATCTGGCCGCGCTGCGCCGCACGGTGGAGGAACTCGATCCGGGCAAGCAGGGCAAGCTTTCCACCGGGCGCAAGATCCTGGGCATCATCCCCTTCGGCAACAGCATGAAGAAGTATTTCGACGGCTATGTCTCGGCGCAGGGCCACATCAAGTCGATTCTGGAACGGCTGGCGTCCGGCAAGGACGAACTGCTGATGGACAACGCCGCCATCGATGTTGAGCGTGGCAAGCTGTGGGAAGCGATGGGCAATCTGGAGCAGATGATCCACATTTCCAACACGCTCGACGCCAAGCTGGAAGAAGCCGCCGCCGATCTTGACCACACCGATCCGGTCAAGGCCAAGGCCGTGCGGGAGAGCGCGCTGTTCTACACCCGCCAGCGCACGCAGGATTTGCTCACGCAGATGGCGGTGACGGTGCAGGGCTATCTCGCGCTCGATCTGGTCAAGAAGAACAATGTCGAACTGGTCAAGGGCGTGGACCGCGCCAGCACCACCACCGTCGCCGCGCTGCGCACGGCGGTGACCGTGGCGCAGGCGATGACCAACCAGCGCCTTGTGCTGCAACAGATCACCGCGCTCAACACCACCACCGCCAACATGATCGATTCCACCGGAAAGCTGCTGCGCGAACAGACCGGCAAGATTCACGAGATGGCCGCATCCAGCACGATCCCGCTCGAAACGCTGCAGCGCGCGTTCCAGAACATCTATGACACGATGGACACGATCGACACGTTCAAGCTGAAGGCGCTCGATTCGATGAAGCAGACCGTCACCACGCTTTCCAGCGAGGTCGAAAAGTCCAAGGGCTACATCGCGCGGGCCGAAGGCGCATCGCAGGCCAAAATGGCCGGGCCGGAAACTTCGCCCCTGCTGACGCTGGAGGGCTGAGCCGCCGATGGCCAATTCCCCGGCACACCAAAGCGACCGCATCCTCGCCTCGGCCAGCCAATCGCTGGCCAACAACCGCGCAGGCGGACGGCGCAGCATTGGCAAACGCTCGGCTGAACTGAAACGCCAGCACATCGGCAAGAAAGCCGCGCGCATGGCGATGGCGGTGGGCGTCATCATGGTTGCGGCAATGACGGCAGGGCTGGTGCTGAATGGCATCGGCTTTACCGGCGTGATGGTGCTGGCGCTGTCTATCGTGGCTGCACTGTGGTTCTTCGCCACGTTTCCAAAGATGAAAGTGCCCGCCCTGTCCGCGCTCAACACCGGCGATGTGCGCACGATGGTTGGCCGCACCGAACTGTGGCTTGAGGCGCAGCGGCCCGCGCTCCCCGCGCCTGCCGTCCAACTGGTCGATCAGATTGGCGTGCAGCTTGATGGGCTGGGCGTGCAGCTTGAAGGCATCGACCCGTCAGAACCTGCCGTTGCCGAAGTGCGCAAGCTGGTGGGCGAACATCTGCCCGGCATGGTGGAAAGCTATCGC
This sequence comes from Novosphingobium sp., assembly GCF_030696665.1. Taxonomy (GTDB): domain Bacteria; phylum Pseudomonadota; class Alphaproteobacteria; order Sphingomonadales; family Sphingomonadaceae; genus Novosphingobium. The sequence continues at coordinate 217,530 of NZ_JAUYRV010000052.1, read as the reverse complement.
AAGATCCCGCAGCACTTGCGGCGCGAAGAGCGGGGCGGGCGCAATGCCGATCAGCAACTGGCCGATGGCCTGGGCAAGATCAGCACCGAAATCGACACGATCACTCGCCAGCTCGCCTCGGGCGATATCGATGCGCTGGCCGTGCGCGGGCGCTTTCTGGATTACCGCTATGGCGAAGGTCTGGACGCTGCTCCCCAACTTGAAGCTCCAAAGGCCCCCTGATGCGCATTGCCATTCCCCACTCGCTTGACCGCGACGAGGCCCGCAAACGCCTTCGTGACAAAGCCGCCCGCGCTGCCGAAAAGGCCGATGGCATGGCCAGCGTCACCACCACTTTCACCGATGACGACCACATGGTGATGAGCGTCACGTCAATGGGCTACACCATCGATTGCGGCGTGGAACTGGCGGAAAAGGAGCTGGTCGTCGAAGTAGACCTCCCCGCCAGCCTCGGTTTTGCCAAGCGCATGATCGAAGGCGTGATCCGCGAAAAGAGCGGGAAGCTGCTCTCGTAATGTGATCGTTTGAATTGCCGTCATCCTGAACTTGTTTCAGGATCCACCTATCCGCGTAAGCCGAGGTACGGACCCTGAAACAAGTTCAGGGTGACGAGGCTCATATTTCCGCCGTCGCTACGCCCGCTCAAATATCCTTGCGTTCAAGCTCCAGCAATTCCTGCGGCAAACGCAGCGAATTGGCGGCAATGCGGGTTTCCAGCAGCAGATAGACCAGCGCCATCATCAGCAGACCGATGGCCAGCGAGAAGATGATTCCGGTCATGTTGCGCAGTTCCATGCCCGTCATCTCGCCCACGAAAAGCGAGCCGACCGTCACCCCGATCGCCAGACCAGACAGCACCAGCAGCAACAATGCCCGCCCGATCAGGTGGATGCGCCGGTCAACATAGCGCAGCTCGATCACCACCACGTCATGCTCGCGCCCCGTGGTCGCCGCGTGATGCCCCTGCAATGTGCGCGAACGATCGACGATCCGGCCCAGCCGCGTCGTCAGGATGTTCATGATGTTGCCGATGGCCACGAGCACAAAGACAGGAGCCAGCGCCAGCTGGATGGTCTGTGCAATCACGCCGGTGTTTCCGTCAATCATGGTGCAATGCCTTGCCACGGCGCGCCGCACGGCGGCAAGCGCGATCCTTCAGCATACGTCTTCGCTAGAATTGCATGCCCGTCCGCCCCATCACAACAGATTTGCACTGGCGCGCATCCAACTTCGATACAATACGCCGCATGGTCTCCATAAGCTGCACAGGTATAAGCCGGGCAGGAGGAACAGGGCATGACAGGCATTACTGCAAACACGCTAAGTGTGGCTCATTCCCCCGCTGCGCCCGCCAATCCGGCCGTGGCGCGCACTCGCCTGCTGGCCATCGATGCGCTGCGTGGCCTGGTCATGTTGTTCATGCTGGTCGATCATGTGCGTGAAACGTTTTTCCTGCACGTGCAGGTTTCCGATCCGGTCGATGCCAACACGACCGATCCGGGCCTGTTCTTCACGCGCCTGCTGTCCACCTTCTGTGCGCCCACCTTCGTTGCGTTGACCGGTCTTTCGGCATGGCTCTATGGCCAATCGCGCACGAAGATGGAGGTCAGCGAATTCCTGCTTAAACGCGGGCTGTTCCTGATATTCCTCGAACTCACCGTGGTCTGCCTTGCATGGCCAACGCAAAGCTTCGAATTTCCCCCCGCGCGGTTCTGGCTGCAGGTGATCTGGGCCATCGGCATTTCGATGGTGGCGCTGGCGGCGCTGATCCACCTGCCGCGTATCGCGCAGTTCGCTCTCGGCCTTGCCATCGTCTGTCTGCACAACCTGCTGGATGGCATCGTGCTCACCCCGCAGGACAGCGGCTATGCGATCTGGGCGGTGCTGCACCAGCGCACGGTAATCGATCTCGGGCTGGGGCTGACTGCAAAGACCACTTATCCCATCCTGCCGTGGATCGGCGTGATCGTGCTCGGCTATGCCTGCGGGCCGTGGTTCGCCAAGGGTAGCGATCCCGCACTGCGGCTGCGTCGGCTGGTCATGCTGGGGCTGGGGATGATCGCGGCATTCGTGGTGATCCGCTATGTCAATGTCTATGGCGACAAGCCTTGGTTTACAGGCGAAACGCCGCTGCGCACGGTGATGAGCTTCCTCGCGCTCACCAAGTATCCGCCCTCGCTGCTGTTCCTGCTGCCAACGGTCGGCACCGGTGTGCTGCTGCTCGCCCTGTTCGAAAAGTTTCAGGATAGCCCGGCACTGCCGCATCTGGCGTTTCTTGGTGGAGCGCCGATGTTTTTCTACATCCTCCACCTCTATGCGCTGAAAGGCATCTACCACGTTGCGCTGATGCTTTATGGGCCGGTCAAAGGCACCGTGTTCGGCGTCGATAACCTCTCCACCGTGTGGTTCTGGGTACTGTTGCTGGTCGTGCCGCTTTATCTGCCAACCCGCTGGTTTGCGGGCGTCAAGCAGCGTCGCAAGGACATCTGGTGGCTCAAGTATCTGTAGCGCCGCCCTGTTGCTGAAGGGTGTGGATCATCTCAGAACCACATCCGCAGCCCCACCACCGCGCTGACCTGCGACGGGGCTTCCCCGTCGGCCTGCGCCAGCCGCGCCGTCTCGCCCAGCTTGCGCTCCCAATGCACGCCCACATAAGGCGCAAATTCTCGGTCAAATTCGTACCGCATGCGCGCGCCCAGTTCGATCTTCTCGATCCCGGCACCAATGCCCAGTTCGGGCACGTCCTGCGCCGCTGCATCGATTTCCACCGAAGGCTGCAGGATCAGGCGTTGGGTCAGCCGCATGTCATGCTCTGCCTCAAGCCGGAAATGCACATCGCCCTTGTTTGAAACAAAGGCATGCGCGCCCACTTCGAACCAGTAGGGGGCCAGACCCTCCACGCCGATCACGCCATATGTGCGGTCCGGCCCGTGGCCAAAGTCCTGCCGCGCGCCCAGTTCAAAGTTCCACCACGGGTCAAGCGCACGCCGCCAAGCCGCCCGCACTTCGCCGGTTTCCAGCGATTCCCCAAACGCGCCTTCGCCCTCAGTTTCGAACGAGAGCCGGTCAATATCACCGCCAACCCAGCCCATGATCTGCCAGGCATAGCCATCCTTGCCATTGCGGGGCCGGTATTCCAGCCGGTCTGCAATCAGCGCATTGCCAAAAAACGCGCCTTCCTTGGCCAAGGCGTCGCGGGCTGTTGCCATGCGCTGCGGGTTCCAGAATGCGTCGGCGGGGTGGTCGGTCGGCACCGGCGGCGGCGGGGCATCACCCACTTCGCTGTCCGGCGTTGACGGCATGGCATGGCCCGTATGTGCGGAATGGTCCATCGGCGGCGCGGCTGGCGGCATCTGGTGTGCCGAATGGTCCACGGTTTGATCCATCTGCCCCATGTCATGCCCAGCGTGCGGATCAACGTCCTGCGCCACGGCAGGCACCGCCACCAGCAGCGCCCCGGCGAAAATCGTGCGCCTCACGCCGCATTCTCCCCGGCGCGAACCGTAACCACGCGCATCATCCCGGCATGCATGTGCAGCAGCATGTGGCAGTGAAACGCCCAGTCGCCCTCGGCATCGGCGGTCAGGTCAAAGCTCGCCTTTCCGCCCGGCAGCACGTTCACCGTGTGCTTGCGCGGACGATTGCCCGGCTCACCGGTCACCAGTTCAAAGAAGTGGCCGTGCAGGTGGATGGGATGGGGCATCATCGTGTGGTTGATCAAGTTCACCCGCACCCGCTCGCCCGTGCGGAACGGGATTGGCTCCGCCCCGCCCGAAATCGTCTCGCCATCGATGGACCACATATAGCGTTCCATGTTCGCGGTCAGGTTCACATCCAGCTGGCGGGTCGGCGTGCGCGGATCGGGGTTCGGCGTGCGGGACCGCAACTGCGCATAAGTCAGCACGCGGTGGTCCACATCCTCAAGCCCGGTCGGCTTGTCGGCCAGCCGGTCAGCGGGCATCGGAGAAATCGTCGCCACCCCCGGCCCCGGCTTCACGCCCGGAGCCAGCGAGAGGTCTCGCATTTTCATGGAGTGCCCCTCCATGCTTTCGTTGGCGGGCTTCGAAAGGTCGATCTCGCCCCCGCTGCCCATATCCATCCCGCTCATATCCATGCCCATGTCGCGCATGTTGAGGATCGGGCGGGCGCGGCGTGGCGGGATGGCACCGGCCATGCCGATTTGCGGCGCCAAGGTAGCGCGGACCATGCCCGACCTGTCGATGGCCTCGGCAATGATCCCGAATGCCGCATTTTCAGCAGGTTGCACGATCACGTCATAAGTCTCGGCAATGCCGATCTGGAACTCGTCGGTCTCCACCGGCTGCACATCGCAGCCATCGGCGGCCACCACCGTCATCGGCAGGCCGGGAATGCGCAGGTTGAAGTTGGTCATCGACGATGCGTTGATGATCCGCAGCTTCACCCGCTCGCCGGCGCGGAACAGCGCGGTCCAGTTAGCCATGCTGTCATGCCCATTGATAACATAGGAATATGTTGCGCCGGTCACGTCCGAAATGTCGGTCGCATCCATGCGCATCTTGGCCCATTCGAGCCGGTCCTTGAACGACTGGTCCTTGCCCTTCAGCAACCCGCCCGCGGTCTGCCGCTGCCAGTTGTAATAGCCGCCCATCGTCTTTAGATTGCTCAATTGTTTGTGCGGATCGACCGGACTCCAGTCGGCCAGCACCAGCACATATTCGCGGTCAAATGGCGCGGCAGTGTCCAGTTCCGCCGGGTCAATCACGATAGGTCCGTAAAGCCCCACCGCTTCCTGCATTCCCGAATGCGAATGATACCAGAACGTGCCCGAATGGAGGATCGGGAACTCATAGGTAAACGTCTCTCCCGGATCGATGCCGGGGAAGGACAGGCCGGGCACGCCATCCATCTGGAACGGCACCAGCAGCCCGTGCCAATGGATGGAACTCTCTTCTTTCAATGTGTTGGTCACCGCAATCCGCACCCGCTGCCCTTCGCGCAAGCGGATGAGCGGGGCAGGGATCGATCCGTTCACTGCCACGGCGGTGGCAGACCGTTCGCCCACGCCAAACTTCGCCGCGCCAATGCTCAAGGCAATGTTTTCGCCCGATAAAGTGCTGCCGGAATTGCGCCCTGCCAGCGGTCCGCCGTCGCGCGAATGACCACCATGCCCCGATTGCGCCCATGCCGGTACAAGCGGCGTTGCAGCCAGCGCTCCCGCTCCGATCAGGAGGCGGCGGCGGTTGAGAATAAGCATGTTGTCCATTGCCTGCTGATACGCAAGGATTGGCGCTATCCCTCAAGAATTGCGGACAATTTCTGCCGTGCGCGGTATATTCTTGTTTCCACGGCCTTTTCTGAAAGGCCCAGCACTTGTCCCGCCTCGGCCATGCTCATGCCTTCAAGGCGGCAGAGGATCAGCGGGTCTTTGAGATTAGCGGGCAGGGCGGCCACGGCAGCGGAAATGCGCGCCAGTTCACGCGCGGAAATCGCTGCGGATTCAGGGTCTTGGCCCTCATCCGCAACATGGATCGCCTCGTCCAGCGGCTTGGCCATGCGGAACAGGCGGCGCACCGCGCGCCGCCGCGCCCAATCGCGGCACTTGTTCAGCGCAATACGCACCAGCCACGCGCGAAAGGGGCGGTCGGGATCGAACCTGTTCAGCGAAGCGAAGGCAGAGATGAACGTCTCCTGGCAAACGTCCATCGCCTCGCCCTCATCGCCGGTGTGATGGCGGGCAATGCGGAACACGGCCTCGCGATGGCGCGCCATCAATTCGCTGTACGAAGGCTGGTGTTGCCCAAGCGCGCGCAGGACCAGATCGCGGTCAGTTGCGGGCGCTTTGGTGTCGTTCATATGCGTCTAGGTGCTGCTAGGTGCATCTAGGTGTTGTTCGGACTTGTCAGCGCGCGCGCTATTTCCCGGTCAAAAACTGCTTGTTGTGAAGGGGTTAGCACGCTTCTCATGGCAAACACGTGGGCCAGGGTCGCTTTCTGCAAATCCCCCATCGCCATGTGCGATGCATCGACCGCCGCGCTCACTTTCGGGCCGATTTTCTGCTCCGCCTCGATCGCGCGGGCAAGCGCCATGTTGGATTCCCGAAGCTGTGCGTCAAGCGCCGTGCGCGTGTTGGAAAAGTCCTCCTCCAACTGGTCGATTTTCGCTTGCTGCGCCGCCGTCAGGTCCAGCCGATCATGCATAAGCTGGTGCAATTCGCTGCCGTGCTTTGTGGGCAGAAGCCCGCGCGCAAAGTGGCTGGCGGCAAGGGCAATGGCGGCGGAAAGCACGGCCACCAGAACGTATCGCAGCGCAGGAGCCATCAGTCGGCCAGCAAGTGTGAGGGCGCGTCTTGCGGCACGCCGAACAGCGGCTCGGCCTGCGCCGGGGCCGAAGGGGCGACCGAACCAACAATGCCCACCACGGCAGCAGCAGCGACAGCCAGCACCATGCCGCGCCGCGCGGCGGCTTGCTCACGCCGCTGGGCAAGGCCTTGGAATACCTGGCTTTCCAGCGCGACAAGCGCAGGCGGGGTTTTTGCGGCGAGAGCGCCGAGAAGATCGTCGATGTCGGCCATCGCGGGCTTGGTCCTTAGGTTGCGGGCAAATGTATTACGCGCGTGATGCCGCAATCCCTCAAGGTTTTTTGTGCGCGCTGCCCACCCCGCTGCGACTAACTTCGCCTCCGGCTCGCTAAGTCTCGCGGCCCTCCCGCCTGCGGGAGGGCAAAAACAGCCGCTTGCACTCCCCTCCCCCCCTTCGACAGGCTCAGGATGAGCGGGAGGGGTTGGGGGTGGGCACTATTTCGCCCCAAGAGTGAGGGATCGGCCCACACTGTGCGTAAACCCGGCAAGATCCCAAGCCGAAAGGACTATCCATGCGCCGTCTCGCTCTCCTCGCCGCCCCGGTCCTTGCATTGCTCGCTCTGCCCGGCGCGGCCTTTGCGCATCCCAAGCTGGTTTCGGCCAGCCCGGCGGCGAACACGGCGGTGGCGAAGCCCACCAAGCTGACGCTGACGTTTTCGGAAAACCTTGTCGGCCCGCTTTCGGGCATCGAGCTGGTGATGACCGGGATGCCCGGCATGGCCAACCACGCGCCCATGCCGATCAAGGGGTTCAAAAGCGAGGCCAAGGGCAAGGTTCTGACCGTCACCCTGCCGCGCGCGCTGCCTGCCGGAACCTATAACCTGAAATGGCACGCGGTGGCAGGGGACCAGCACCGGATCGAAGGGCAGTACGCCTTCACCGTTCGCTAAGCCTTTGGAAACGGGGGCACTTATCGCGGCGCGGGCAGGGGCGTATGTTGCGCTGCTGCTGGTCGCCGGGCTGCCTTTGCAGGCGCTTGCCGCTGGCCGCGCGCTTTCTGGCCGGATGCGCGCCGCGCTCGTTGTTCTGGCGCTGATCGCCGGGGCGGCGTCGGTCTGGTGGGCGCTGGAAAGCGTGGCGGCGATGGCGGGTTTGCCGTTGGCCGACCTCGACCAGCCAACCGCCGAGGCGGTGCTGGCGGCAACGCCGCTGGGCGCGGTGATGGAATGGCGGCTGACCGCCCTGGCCTGCGTGGCGATGGCGGCGGTGGTGCCGCTGAAAGTGCTGCGGTTGCCGGTCATGGCGCTGGCGGGCGCGGTGGCGCTGTGCTCGATGGCTCTGACCGGCCATGCCGGGGCGAGTGAGTGGGCGCTGCATCGTTGGGCCGATGGGCTGCACCTGATTGCGGCGGCGCTGTGGATCGGGGCGCTGGTGACGTTTGTGGGCAATGCGCTGTTGCGCAAGGCTGATGTGCAGGCGCTGGCCCGCTTTGCACGGACCGGCAGCGTGGTGGTGGCGGTGCTGGTGCTGACCGGAGCGATCAACACGTTGGCAATCGCCGGTTTTCCGCCGGTTTGGCAGAGCCGGTGGATGGGCTTGCTCGGTGTGAAGATCGCGCTGTTCGCGCTGATGCTGGCGCTGGCGGCGGGCAATCGCTGGCGGATCGTGCCTGCGCTGGAGCGGGGCGAGGTGGGGGCGGAAGCGCGGCTGCGGCGTTCGTTGCTGCTGGAGCTGGCGGCGGGGCTGGGCGTGGTGCTTGTTGTTGCCGTGCTGGGCGTGCTTGATCCTGCCGCTTGAGTCCAAATGGCAACAAAGAATTCCCGCATGGACGCTTGACCGGACACGGCTTTCGCTTAGCTCTCTAACCACTGCAACCTGTTTGGGAGAGTGCGAATGTTCAGCCATGTGATGGTGGGCGCCGACGATATCGACGCTGCCAAGACGTTCTATGACGCCACGTTCAAGGCCTTTGGCGGCCCGGAAGCGATCACCGATCCCAAGGGGCGGCTGATCTATCAGCACAATGGCGGGCTGTTCATCGTAACCAAGCCGATTGACGGTGCGCCGGCTTGCGGTGCGAACGGTGGCACAATCGGTTTCCGCATGTCGCCCGAGCAAGCCAACGCCTGGCACGAGGCCGGCCTTGCCGCTGGCGGGATCGCTTGCGAAGATCCGCCGGGACCGCGTGAAGGTTCGCCCTATTACCTTGCCTATCTGCGCGATCCGGCTGGTAACAAGCTGTGTGCGTTGGACATTATCGCCTGATGACACTTGAAACGGTCTCGACAAGCAAGGCGCACGGCGGAACGCTGGGTGTCTACAAGCATGAGTCCGCGTCGACGGGGACGGGAATGACCTTTTCGGTCTTCCTGCCCCCACAGGCGGCGGACGCGGACGCCAAGTTGCCGGTGTTGGTCTATCTTTCAGGGCTGACCTGCACTCATGCCAATGTGACCGACAAGGGCGAATATCGCCGGGCATGTGCGGAACTGGGAATCGTGTTCGTTGCGCCCGATACGTCACCGCGCGGCGAGGGTGTGGCCGATGATCCTGACGCAGCCTATGATTTCGGGCTGGGCGCAGGGTTCTATGTCAACGCCACGCAGGAGCCATTCGCGCAGCATTACCGCATGTGGGATTACATTGCCGACGAATTGCCCGCACTGCTGGGGGCGAACTTCCCGGTCGATCTGGATCGCATGGGTATTACCGGCCATTCGATGGGCGGACACGGCGCGCTGACGCTGGGGCTGACCTACCCTGAGAAGTTCAAGTCGCTGTCGGCCTTTGCGCCGATTGTTGCGCCGGGGCAGGTGCCGTGGGGCCACAAGGCGCTGGGCGGCTATCTGGGCGATGACCGCGCGGCATGGCGGAAGCATGATGCGGTGGCGCTGCTCGAGGACGGCAAGCTGCCTGCGGGCGCGGTGCTGGTGGATCAGGGTGAAGCGGATGGTTTCCTTGCGGAACAACTGCGGCCAGAACTGCTGGATGCGGCGTGCAAGGCAGCGGGCGTTGACCTGACGCTGCGGTTGCAGCCGGGGTATGACCACAGCTACAATTTCATCTCGACGTTTATGGAAGACCATATCCGCTGGCATGCGGAGCGGTTGTAGATTTTCCTCGTCATTCCCGCGCAGGCGGGAATCCAGTGCCCTGAAGGCCGTCGCCATGCGACGACGTTTTTGCAGGCTGGACCCCCGCCTGCGCGGGGGTGACGAAAGTGAGAGGAGACGGGGTCCGCCAGCGGAACTGGTGGTGGAGGGGTACAAAGCCCCTCCGTCATTCGCTGGCGCGAATGCCACCTCCCCATTTGCGCTGCGCGAAAATGGGGAGGATTTTGGGTGGTTAGCGCACGTCCTTAGACACCGCATCCAGCACGCCGTTGACGAATTTGGCTTCACGCTCTTCAAAGAAGGCGTGGGCGACGTCGACATATTCAGTGATGACGGTGGCGATGGGCACGTCCTTGCGGGCCATCAGTTCGTAGCTGCCTGCGCGCAGGATTTGTAGCATGGTCTTGTCGAGGCGTGCGAGCGACCAGCCCTTGGCCAGCTTGGCCGAGAGCATCAGGTCAATCTCGTTGCGGCGGGCATCGACGCCCTTCACCAGATCGTCGAAGAAGGGAACGTCGGCCTTGAGGTATTCGACGTCCTCGATCTCTGCGCCCAGACGGTGCTGGTGGAATTCATCGAGCAGCAGGTGCAACTGGGTCTGCTCCATGTCGATCTGATAGAGCGCCTGCACGGCGGAGAGGCGCGACGCGGCGCGGGCTTTGCCGGAAATCTGGGTCATAGCCCGAGCCTCAATTCGATGGAGCGGGCGTGGGCGGCGAGGCCTTCAGCCTCGGCAAGGGCGATGGCGGCGGGGCCGACGGCGGCGAGCGCCGCGTCAGAGGCCGCGATAAAGCTGGTGCGTTTCATGAAATCCAGAACGGAAAGGCCCGAGGAGAAGCGCGCGCGGCGCCCGGTGGGCAGGACGTGGTTTGGCCCGGCGACGTAATCGCCGACGGCTTCGGGTGTCATGCGGCCAAGGAAGACCGACCCGGCGTGGCGGATGCGGTCAAACAGGCTTTGCGGATCGTCGGTGGCGATTTCCACGTGTTCGGCGGCCAGCGCATTGGCGAGAGCGGGAGCCTCGTCGAGCGAATCGACCACGATGATGACGCCGTGATTGTCCCAGCTGGCCTTGGCGACGCGCGCGGTGGGCAGGAGGGCGATTTCCACACCGATCATGTCCGCCACCTGATCGGCAAAGGCCGCATCATCGGTGATGAGGATGGATTGCGCGACGGGATCATGCTCGGCCTGGCTGAGCAGGTCTGCGGCGATCCACTGCGGATCGTTCTTGGCGTCGGCAATTACGAGAATTTCGGAAGGGCCAGCAACCATGTCTATGCCAACCACGCCGAACAGCTGGCGCTTGGCTTCTGCAACCCAAGCGTTGCCGGGGCCTGTGATGACATCGACAGGCTTGATGCGGGCGGTACCATAGGCAAGCGCGGCCACGGCCTGTGCGCCGCCGACGCGCCACACCTCGTCAGCGCCTGCAAGATGCGCGGCGGCAAGGACGAGGGGGTTGGCTTCGCCCTTGGGCGTGGGGGTGACGACGACGAGGCGTTCCACGCCCGCGACCTTGGCGGGGATGGCGTTCATCAGCAGCGAGGAGGGATAGGACGCGCGGCCACCGGGGACATAGAGGCCTGCGCCGTCCACTGCGGTCCACCGTGCGCCGAGGCGCATGCCGGTTTCGTCGGTGTAGTCGCGGTTCTCAGGCAATTGTGCGCGGTGGTAATCGCGGATGCGCTGGGCGGCGAGTTCGAGCGCGGCGCGCAGATCGGGCTTCAGCGCGTCGAAGGCTTCGCGGCAGTCTTCGGGGCTGATGCGCCAAGCGTCTTCGGCGGGGCTGTGGCCATCGAACTTGGCGGTGTATTCGGCCAAGGCTTCATCGCCGCGCAGGCGCACGTCTTCGATGATGGTCTGGACATCGCGGGCGACACCTTCGTCACTTTCGCGGCGGTCCTTCACCAGACGGGCGAAAGCGCGCGCGAAATCGGGATCGCTGGACTTGAGGCGGAGCATCAGGCGGCTTCCTTTTCCGCAACCAGTGCGCGGAAGGCATCGACCAGCGCGCCGAGGCGGGCGCTGTCGGTCTTGAGCGCGGCGCGGTTGACGATCAGACGGGCCGAGACGGGCAGGATCTGGCTGGTTTCGACCAACCCGTTTTCCTTCAGCGTGCGGCCGGTGGAGACGAGATCGACGATGCGGCTGGCGAGGCCCAACGACGGGGCAAGCTCCATCGCGCCGTTCAGCTTCACCACCTCTGCCTGCACGCCCAGCTTTTCGAAGTGGCGGCGGGTGAGGTTGGGATATTTGGTGGCGACGCGGGCGTGGCTTTCGCGGGCATTGGCGCCCGATTCGACCATCGCGACCGGCTCTGCCACCGACAGGCGGCAGTGGCCGATGTTGAGGTCTACGGGCGCGTAAAGATCAGCGTAGTCGAATTCGTCGATCACGTCAGACCCGACTACGCCAGCGTGCGCTGCGCCGTGGGCCACGAATGTTGCCACATCGAAGGCGCGGACGCGGATGATCTTTACATCGGGCCGGTTGGTGGCGAAGGACAGGGCGCGCGAGGCCTTGTTGAAGAAATCGGCCTCTGGCACGATACCGGCTTTCTCGAGCAGGGGCAGAGCCTCTTCGAGAATGCGGCCCTTGGGCAGGGCGAAGACGAGCGGTGCGGCGGTGGTCATAACCCGCCGCCCTTATGGCACAGCAGCGCAAAGGGCAACCGAATGAACCCGATCATGGAGATCGATGAGGTCGCAAAAGCCATCGAATGGCAGGCGGACCATGCCACGAACAACGGAGCGCCGTGCACGGGGCGGGTTGTGAGGGGGCAATTGGCGCTGCTGGACGGTGCGACTGAGGTTGGCAGGCGAATCGCTGCGTGGCCGGGCAAGCCGCTGGAAGATGCGCTGCCGCTGCGGCTGGCTGGCGGATTTCACCATCTGGTGCTGACGGGCGCGGATACGCGGCTGGGGGCGGTCTATCGCGGGGAAGTGACCGATCAGGCCGAGGTCGATGCGCTGGTGCTGGCGGTGACGCGCGAGCATGACGCGGCGCTGCTGCCGTGGCTCGACGGGCCGCCGCAGACCAATGAGGCGGGGCGATCAGCCTCGATCATGGCGGGGTTGCTGTGGCTGGCGCAGCGGTTGGGGCCAAGGTTCGAGCTGAACGAACTGGGCTCGAGCGCCGGCGTGAACACGATGATGGAGCGGTTCTGGTTCGACCTTGGCGGGACCAAGGTGGGGCCGGAGGGATCGCCCATGCGGATCGTGCCGGAATGGCGCGGGCCACCTCCGCCGGAGGGGGCGGTGGAGATTGTGGGCATACAAGGGTGTGATCGCGCGCCGGTGAATCTGGCCGATCCCGCACAGGCGCTGCGGCTGAAGTCCTATGTCTGGGCTGAGGTGACCGAGCGGATCCGGCGGATCGATGCGGCGATTGCGCTGGCGGGGCAAAAGGCACCCGATGTGGTGCAGATGGACGCGGCGGACTTTGTGGACGCGCGGCTGGCAGCGCCGCAGGAGGATGACACTACACGCGTGGTGTTCCATTCCATCGTCTGGCAATATCTGCCGCCCGAAACGCGCGCGCGGATCGAGGCCGCTATGGCGCAGGCGGGGGCGAAGGCCGATGCGCGGCGGCGGCTGGCGTGGGTGATGCTGGAGACGAACCGCGAGACGTTCCGGCATGAACTGATGGTGCGCTATTGGCCCGCCAAAGGGCAGACAGATGGTGCGGAACCAGCACTGCTGTGCGCTGCCCATGCACATGGGGCCTGGGTGGAGTGGTTCGGCTGAAACGAATTCAGCGCTGCCGGATTACCCCTTGATGCGTCGATCGATCATCCGCTCCATCGTGGGCTTGCTGTGCGCGGCGTCGGTGGGGGCGGCGGGCTATGTGTGGTTGAAGGACCACCCGGAGCATGATCCGTGGGCACCGCTGATGCTAGGCGATCCTCCGGGTTGGGCGAGCGGGGTGAAGGTGCAAGCGCTGCGCGGAGATCGGGCGGAATGCCGCGCCTTTCTGGATCGCAGCCTGATAGCGGCCGAGGCTTTGCCGCCTGCGGGCGAGGGGCAGTGTTTGCGCGATGACCGGCAAGTGCTGACAAGCGCAGCGCAGGCTGATGTGGCGCTGGCTCCGCGTGGGGCGCAGGCGACGTGTGCGGTGGATGCCGGGCTGGCGCTGTGGCTGCGGCATGGGGTGCAACCGGCAGCGCAGCGGCTTCTGGGGAGCCAGGTGGCGCGGATCGAGCATTTCGGCACGAACAATTGCCGGCGGATTGGGGGCGGTTCAGCGGGCAGTTGGAGCGAGCATGCGACGGGCAATGCTATCGATATTGCCGCTTTCGTGCTGGAAGATGGTCGGCGGATTGGCGTGTTGAAGGACTGGGGCGACGGAGGCGACGCCGATGAGGGCAAGAGGGCCGCATTCCTGCGCGCCGCCCGTGATGCGGCATGCGAGAGTTTCGCGACAGTGCTTTCGCCCGAATACAACGCCGCTCATGCCGACCACCTGCACCTCGATCAGGCGCAGCGGGCCGGGGGATGGGCGACGTGTCGGTGAAGTTCAGGCCAGAAAGCGATCCAGCGCGGCGTTGACTTTGTCGGGCGCTTCCCACGGGACGAAGTGGCCGCAATCGTGGACCGGCTCTACCGTCAGGTTGGTGACCAGCTTGTCCATGCCTTCGAGGTTGCAGGGGGGCAGGGCCATGTCGTCCATTGCCCAGATCACCAGCGTGGGGATTTGCAGCGGGGGCAGCGGGGCGTCCTGATAGCCTTCGGGCAGGGCGAAGGGCGCGTCCATTGGCGGCACGGCCATCGGGCTGGCGCGATACCAGTTGAGCATGGCGATGGCGGCATCGGGGTTGGACCAGTCCTGCATCAGGGCGTCGCGCTCTGCATCCTCCAGCGTGGGTGAGCGTTCCCAGTTCAGCGCCTTCATCAGCAAGGCGCCGAGGCCGTGTTCGCGCACCAGCGCATCGTTGGCGGTATCGCGGAAAGCGCGCATGTATTGGCTGGCGGCGCGCTGCTGCGGATCGGTCCAGAGCAGGCGGGGGAAGAGGACGGGGTGCGGCGCATTGGCGATCACCGCGCGCGTCACGCGCGTGCCTTGGCCGAGCAAAGCCACGCCCCATGCGAGCGCGCCGCCCCAATCGTGGCCGAGGATCGTGAACTGGCCGACGCCCAGCGCATCGGCGAGCTGGAAAATGTCGCCGACGAGTTTGTCGGGCGTGTAGTTCTCCACGCCCTCAGGCTTGGACGATCCGCGATAGCCGCGCTGGTCGGGCGCGATACAGCGGAAACGGGGGGAGAGGTGCGCGATCTGGTGGCGCCAGGTGCGGTGGCTTTCGGGGAAGCCGTGGAGGAAGATGAGGACGGGGGCGTCTTTCGGCCCGGCATCAAGCACATCAAGTTCTATGCCGCTGGCGAGTGTTACGCGTGTCAGGTCGGTCATTGGGTCGCTCCCTCTTCCATCTTCTGGGCATAGCCTGCCGCGACGACGGCGGCCATCTGATCGTGCAGGGCATCGGGCGTGCGGCGCAGTTCGCCGATCTGCTTTTCCATGCCCTCGGCCACGATGATCTCGCGTTCGTCATTGGCAATGCCATTGAGCATCTGGCGGACGGCGGCATCGGGATCGATGCCGTTCTCGATGGCCTTGTCGCTGGTGCCGCGCGCCGATCCATCGGCCATCAGCGCATTGCGCGAAACATTCGTGCGGATCGATCCCGGCGCGATCACGTGGACCTTCAGGCCCAGCCCGGCCACTTCGGCGCGCAGGGCATCGGCATAGCCGAACAGGCCGAACTTGGCCGCGCTATAGGCCGTGCGCATGGGCGAGCCGACTTTGCCCGCAACGCTGGAAACCATGACGATGCGGCCACGTTTGCGTGCGGCCATGCGGGGCAGCAGGGCCTGCGTCAGCGCGATGGGGGCGAGCAGATCGACCGCGACGATGCGGTCGTAAACTTCAAACGCGGTGTCCACGGCGAGCGAGCGTTGCGAGATGCCGGCGTTGTTGACCAGCATGTCGATGCCGCCGGAGTGTTGCCACGCCATATCGGCAGCGCGGGCGGCGGCGGGATAGTCGGTCGCCTCGAACGGCAGGACCAGCGCGTTGGCGCATTGCGCGGCCAGATCGTTCAGCGCGGCTTCGTTGCGCCCCGAAAGGATCAGCCGCGCGCCCTGCGCCGCCAAGGCCCGCGCCATCGCCGCGCCAATGCCGGATGACGCCCCGGTGATCCACACCGCCTGCCGTGCAAATACCATTCCCACGCTCTCCCTTGGGTGAGTCTTAACCGACCCATTAAGGACATGGTGTCAGGGATTGGCGGGGGAGGGAAGGGGGTGTTTGTGAAGGTGTGCAACGCAGCCTCCTGTTCCGTCGCCCCGAACTCGTTTAGCTGCGCTGGCTTGCGGTTCAGGGGCCATTTCTCCTCTCGTACGGACAGTGTTTGCTGAGGAATGGATGCTGAAACAAGTTCAGCATGACGGCGATGGGTTAGGGCAAGAGTGTATTGACATTGTGGATACGCAGGAGCATCTTTCCCGCATGGGTCATGTCAGTAATATCGTGCCGGGTAACACCGAGGCCAAAGGCAGCATCAATTTGCGCATCGATGCAGGCGTGCGGCAGTTGATTGACGAAGCGGCGGCGGTGCTGGGCAAGTCGCGCACCGAATTCATGGTGGAGAGCGCGCGGCGCGAGGCGATTGATGTGTTGCTGGACCAGCGGCTGTTTGCGCTTGACCCGGAACGGTTCGATGCCTTCGTGGACGCGCTCGACAATCCGCCCGCACCGGGGCCAAAGCTGCGCGCACTCATGCAGCGGGTGCCTGCGTGGGAGAAATAGAGGCGGGAAGCCCGCGCCTATCGTCGCCCGTTCCGCTCAATGCCGCCCACGATCTTTCCGCCTTCGATTGCGGCGATCCGGTGCTGAACGACTGGCTGCGCCATCGCGCGCTGAAGAACGAAAGCCGGTTTTCGCGGACGTATGTGGTGTGCCGGGGTAATTGCGTTGTCGCCTACTACTGCATCGCGGCAGGCGCGGTGGAGCGCATGGCGGCCCCCAGCAAGCTGCGCCGCAATGCGCCCGACAGCATTCCGGTTTCGGTGATCGGACGGCTGGCGGTGGACCGCACTTGTGCGGGGCAGGGCCTTGGCGCGGACATTCTGGCCGACGCCCTGCGGCGGATCGCTTTGGCTGTGCAGAGCATCGGCATAGCGGCTGTGCTGGTGCAGGCGAAGGACGAGGCGGCGAAGCGGTTCTATCTGCGCTGTGCGGAGTTTGTGGAGTGTCCGGGGGAGAGTCGGACTTTGTATTTGCCGGTAGGGGTGATGGTAAGGGCTGCTTAGTACTGGCGACTGAACTATGCTGGCGATGGCCAGATAAACTTAAGCAGTCCGCATCTCAACTCGTGTCGCGGCTTCCCTGTCACCGGTCTAGTGATAATCTCATGCATGGAGGACCGTGGTGTATGAGTATTCTGAACTTCGTCAATCAGGATCAGTTGCACGATTTGGATGATGACATTCCGTTCTGAAGAGCGAAGTCGCTTTGTTCTACGCTGCTGCAGAACGATTTGAGACGCCTTTGTTCATCAAGGATAACTCACCGTAGTCGCCACCTTCGGCAGTGGGATGAACTCTACCTCATCCCCCGGCACCGTGGGAAACCGCCCTGCCTGCCAGTCTTCCTTCGCCTGATTGATCCGCGCCCTGCTGGAGCTGACGAAGTTCCACCAGACGTGGCGTTTGGTGGGGAAGGCTTCGCCGCCCATCAGCATCACGCGGCCGCCGGTTTCGGATTGCAGTTTCAGGACTGCTCCGGGGGCGAGGACGACGAGGTCGTAGAGCGCAAGGGCGTGGCCGGCGATGCTGGCTTGGCCGCCTACGAGCATGACGGCGCGTTCGTCGGCTTCGGCGTCGATGGGGAGCGCGCCGCCGGCGGCTAGGACTATGTCGGCGTAGATGGTGGCGGCGTGTTGGGTTGTCGGCGCGGTCTTGCCCCAGAGGGTGCCCATGATGACGGTGGCGGTGGCGCAGACGTCTTCGACTACTGGCAGCTTGGTGATCTGTTCGAAGGCGGGGGCGATTTCCTCCTTGCCATCGGGCAGGGCGAGCCAGGTTTGCATGCCGTAGAGGTGGGGGCCGCCGGGGCGTTCGGTTTCGGGCGAGCGTTCGGAATGGACGATGCCGCTGCCTGCGGTCATCAGGTTGACCTGTCCTGGGCGGATGGTGGCGAAGGAGCCGAGGCTGTCGCGGTGGTCGATCGCACCTTCGAACAGCCAGGTGACGGTGGCGAGGTTAATGTGCGGGTGGGGGCGCACGTCCATTGCGGTGCCTGCGGGCAAGTGCGCGGGGCCGAACTGGTCGACGAAGATGAATGGGCCGACCATCGTGCGCTGGCGCGATGGGATGGCGCGGCGGACTTCGAACGCGCCGAGATCGTGGGCGACGGGGGTGATGGTCTGGATGATTGGGCCAATATCGCTGGAAACGCTCATCGTGTCGCCTCAAGATCGAGCAGGTCGAGGATGTTCACAGGGAACACCGGTTCATGCCAGTTTGCCAGATCGGCGCGGGTGAACCAACGGAATTCCTTGATCATTTCGCGCTCTGTCTGCGTGTGGCCGCTGGTGTCTGGCGTGAAGTTTTGGGTACTGACGCGGAAGAACCGTTCGTCTGCGGTGACGGGTTCGCCTGCCAGCGTTGTGAAATCATCGGCGCAGCGGGCGACTTCAGGGCCGCAGGTTTCGACACGCAGGCCGGTTTCCTCGAACAGTTCGCGTGTGGCGGCGGCGGGGAAATCCTCGCCGGGGTCACACTCGCCGCCGACGCCGCACCAGAACGGAGGCCGGTCTGTGGCGACGTAGCTGATGAGCAGCAGGCGGTCATGCTCGTCCATCAGCAGGATGCGCGCCGCGCGGCGGATGCGGCGCTCACTCACAGGGGCATCATTCACCCGGCGCTGTGGCCTTGATCGCCAGAGCGTGGACGCGCTGGCCGGGGAGGTCGCCCAGCGCCTTGTTGACCATGCGCTGGCGGTTGACGCGCGACTGGCCGGTGAAGGTGGGGCTTTCGATCTCTACGGTGAAGTGCGATTCGCCGGTGCCATCATCGCCCATGTGGCCTGCGTGGCTGGCACTGTCGTTGATAACGGCAAGGCGGGTGGGGGTGAGGGCTTCGGTCAGAAGCCGTTCGATTTCCTGTGCGATTGGTCCGGTCATGGCTTTTCTTCTAGCGGCTTCATCGCCATGTGGAAGCCGCATGACGACCGATAAATTTCACGGCAGGATTCAGGGCACCGGGCAGCTTTGCAATGCGCCCGGCTGCGACGAGGCAGGCGAATTCCGCGCGCCGGGCGTGCGTAGGCCGGGGTTCGATGGGCCGGGGGATTATCGCTGGTTCTGCCTTGAACACGTGCGGCAGTTCAATTCGGGCTATGATTTCTTTGCCGGGATGACGCCTGAGGAGATTCTGAAGGCGCAATCGCCACTTTCAGGGTGGGAGCGGGAGACGCGGGCGTTCCGGCCTGATGCGGGAATCGATTCGCCACCGCGCTGGGCCGATTTCGACGATCCGCTTGAGGCGATTGCGCAACGGGCGCGGGCGCGGCGCGACGATCACTTGCGCGCGGCGGAGGCAGCGAGGCGAGGGATAAGCCCTGACGAACGCAAGGCTTTTGATACGCTGGCGCTGGGTTATGATGCAGACCGGCGCAAGTTGCGAGGGCGCTATTCCGAGCTTGTGCGCAAGTATCATCCCGACCGAAACGGCGGGGATCGTGGGTATGAAGGGCGGCTGCAGGAAGTTGTCGAGGCCTACAATCTGTTGAAAGCGAGCGCGATCTTCGCCTGAAAGTGGCAGAAAACGGGACTTGTCTGCGCAAATGCCTGTATGCAGACTTGCAGAAACGCCCCTGTCCTGCCATCCCGGATTGACACAAAAATGGTAAAGGCGTGCCATACGGCACATTCCAAGCCTTGCGGGATCGTTACAAACTATGTCGATCTGCGGAGGGGGCTGTGGCGACCGACGATTGCGATACGTACCTGCGCATGGATGCCGGTGGCTCCTTGCGCGAGATCCCGGTAGCCCGGCTGGGCATTTGCGGCTTTGGCCGCGCGCCTTCCAACACGGTGGTGTTGGAGGATAGTCTTGCGTCGCGTGAACACGCCATGATCCGCCGCAACGCCAGCGGCCACTGCACCCTGAACGACCTTGGCAGCACCAATGGCACCTGGCTGAACGGCCGACCGGTGCAGGCCCCGACCCAGCTGAAATCGGGCGACCGTATCCAGATTGGCCGCCAGACGTTCGAATTCGTGCAGGAAGCAGCGCCAGTAGAATTGCCCGACCCGATGGCGGGGCGCACGCAGTTCTTCATGGACCAGCAACTGGTCAGCGCCGTGGTGATAGACATTCGGGGCTTTACCCAGTTGTCCGCAGCAATGGGCGAACGGGCGATTGCGGCGATGATGGCCGATATCAACCGCGAGGCGGGGCAATTGCTTGATGCGGCGGGTGCGTGGTCGGTCAAGTTCATCGGCGATGCAATCATGGCAATCTGGCTGCACCCGGCCAATGCGCTGTCGCGGCGCGATGTGGTGACCGTGCTGGACGTGATCAGCGGCTATCAGGAGATTTTCCGACTGGCCGAGAAGAAGCACAAGCCGCCCGCGCTGCTGCGCTTTGGCTGCGGATACAATGCGGGGACGGCGTCGGTCGGCAATATCGGCAGTGGCGCGGCGGCAGACTTTACCGCGATGGGCGAGGCTGTGAACACAGCGTTCCGGCTGGAAACGGCGACCAAGGAATGCGGCTGCGACATCCTCGTTTCGGCCGATGTGTTCGGCGCGCTGGGCGATGTGCGGTTTCAGCCGCACACGATGCTTGATGTGGAATTGAAGGGGTACGAACGCCCGGTTGCCGCGCTGCCGATGAACTTTGGCGGTGTGGGGCAGTTTCTTCAGGCGTTTCTGGCGGCCTGAATTGATGCAAGCCTGACCTGAAACGAAACGAGGCCCCGCGAAGGGGCCTCGAAACGTTTGGCGATAGTGGTGGTGATCAGGCGGTTACAGGAGCCGCATCGCGCACCGACTGGTCAACGTGTTCAGCAAACTGGTGGAAGTTGTCGACGAACTTGCGGACCAGTTCCTGTGCGGTCTTGTCGTATTCCTCACCATCGGCCCATGCACCGCGGGGATCGAGCAGCTTTGTATCAACACCAGCCACTTCGACCGGAACTTCGAAGCCGAAGTTGGGGTCTTTCTTGAAGGTGGCGTTGTTCAGGCTGCCGTCGAGCGCAGCATTGAGCAGGGCGCGGGTGGCCTTGATCGGCATGCGCTTGATGCCTTCCTGCGTGGCCTTGCCGCCCGACCAGCCGGTGTTGACCAGCCAGCACTTCACGCCGCCCTTGGCGATGCGCTCTTTCAGCAGATTGCCATAGACCGAAGGGTGGCGCGGCATGAACGGTGCGCCAAAGCAGGTGGAGAAGGTGGCTTCCGGCTCGGTCACGCCGATTTCGGTGCCGGCAACGCGCGCGGTGTAGCCGGACAGGAAGTGATACATCGCCTGATCAGGCGTGAGGCGCGCGATGGGAGGCAGAACGCCGTAAGCATCGGCGGTGAGGAAGATGAGGTTCGCCGGGACCGGGCCGAGGTTCTTTTCCGAGCAGTTCGGGATGAAATCGATCGGGTAGGAGCCACGGCTGTTTTCGGCCAGCGAGTTGTCATCCAGATCAATCGTGCGGGTGACGGGATCGATCACCACGTTTTCCAGCACGGTGCCGAATCGCTTGGTCGTGGCGAAGATTTCCGGCTCAGCCTCGGCCGAAAGGCGGATCATCTTGGCGTAGCAGCCGCCTTCGAAGTTGAACACGGCGGTATCGGACCAGCCATGTTCATCGTCACCGATGAGCGTGCGTGACGCGTCAGCGGAAAGCGTGGTCTTGCCGGTGCCCGAAAGGCCGAAGAACACGGCGGTCTTGCCATCTGCGCCAACATTCGCCGAGCAGTGCATGGGCATGACGCCCTTCACCGGCAGCAGGTAGTTGAGGATGCCAAAGACCGACTTCTTCATTTCACCCGCATAGGCGGTGCCGCCAATCAGGATCAGTTTTTCGGTGAAGTTGACCGCAACCACGGTTTCGCTGCGGCAGCCGTGGCGGGCTGGATCGGCGCGGAAGCTGGGCAGATCGATGATCGTGTATTCAGGTGCGAACGAGGCGAGTTCATCCGTGGTCGGGCGGACCAGCAGGGTGCGGATGAACAGGTTGTGCCATGCAAATTCGTTGACCACGCGCACGTTGACACGGTGTTCGGGCTGCGAGCCACCGAACAGATCGGCCACGTAAAGGCGGTCCTTGGTGGCGAGGGCGGCGATGAAATCGGCCTTCAGCGCAGCGAAATGCTCAGGCGTCATCGCGACGTTGGTCTTGCCCCACCACACGGTGTTTTCGGTTTCTGCGTCGCGGACGATGAACTTGTCCTTGGCGCTACGGCCAGTGTGCTTGCCAGTTTCGACGACCAGAGGCCCATCGACGCAAAGCAGGCCTTCTGCATTGCGCACGGCATGTTCGACCAGAGGCGCAGTGCCGAGGTTTGCGAACAGCTCTGCCGGTTCAGGATAACCCTGGCTGGCGAGGGACACGTTCAGGCTGGTATCGGACACTTCTGGCCTCCCGTTGGTGGCGCCGAAAGCGGAATGGTGCCGCCCGGCGCAAGGCTACGTACAAGACCGCATTCGCATGGGTGCGAATACGAATGCACTGATTCTTGATCTGCGCATAGTCACCTGCCTTTGCTGCGTCAAATGACACGCGACAACGAAGTTTTTTGCGCAGCAAGTTGCGCGTCATGCAACTGTGAAAATGCTGCATTGCGGCGCATTTTACCGGGAAGTTGCAAGGCGCGCGCCCTGCCGGTAGACGCTATTGGCAATGGCCAGCCAGCTTCCTGCCCGTGCCGATGCACCCGATGCTCCGCGCACAATTGCGCTGGTCGATGATGACCGCAATATCCTGACAACGGTGTCGATAGCCTTGCAGACCGAAGGCTTTGCAACGCGGCTTTACAACGATGGTGATACCGCGCTGAAGGCGCTGCTGGACAATCCGCCGGATCTTGCCGTTTGCGATATCAAGATGCCGCGCATGGATGGCCTCGAATTGCTGCGCCGCTTGCGCGAAAAAAGCGACTTGCCGGTGATTTTCCTGACCAGCAAGGATGACGAGGCTGACGAGGCGCTGGGCCTTTCGATGGGCGCGGATGATTATATCGCCAAGCCGTTCAGCCACCGGTTGCTGGTGGCGCGGATCAAGGCGATCCTGCGCCGCAGTGACATTGTGCGACGCGAAGCGGAGGCGGAAGAGTCTCAAGACGCAGAGCCTTTGCCCGATCCGATCCGGCGCGGGCGGCTGGTGATGGACCCGGCGCGCCATGCGGTGACATGGGATGATGCGGCGGTTTCGTTGACCGTCACCGAGTTCCTGATCCTTGAAGCGTTGGCCATGCGGCCCGGGGTGGTCAAGACGCGCAACGCATTGATGGACGCCGCCTATCACGATGATGTGTTCGTCGATGATCGGACGATCGATAGCCATATCAAGCGCCTGCGCCGCAAATTCCGGGCCGTTGATGGCAGCTTTGGTGCGATCGAGACGCTGTACGGCGCAGGCTACAGCTTTGCCGACGAATGAATTGAACCCCCGACACGGAACACGCGGGCGGCGGTTGCGCAATCTTTGGCGGATTCGCGGCGTGTCGCTCACCACGCGTATCCTGTTCGTCAATGTCATCGCGCTGGCACTGCTGGCGGGTGGGTTCTTCTATCTCGACAGCTATCGCAAACAGTTGATCGAAGAGCGGTTCAAGTTGGCGCGCGCCGAAGTGGAGATTGCCGCCGATGGCCTGATCGGGATGGACATGGAACAGCGCAAAGCCCTGCTGGCGCGGATTGGCACCGAGCAAGTGTTGCGGTTGCGCCTTTATGATGGCGAGAGCCAGTTGCTGGCGGACAGCTTTCTGGAAGCGTCGCCTTCATTCAAGCTGATCGATCCCGAAAGCGAGCCGTGGTATCAGCAGGCCGCGCGTTGGCTGGACCGGGGGGTGGACTTCATCGTGAACGCGCCGACGATTGAGCGCTACAGCGATACCGCCGAACGTCCGGCGGGTAGCTGGCCCGAGATACAGGCTGCGCGCGCATCCGGGCGGACCGAGGTCTATCTTCGCTACGCACCCGATCGCACGCCAGTTATCACTGCAGCGACCCCGGTGGGCGACAAGCGCGAAGTACTGCTGTCCCTGCGCAACGCGCTGGACGTGACGCAGGCAGTGCGCGATGCGCGCCAGACGCTGGTGATTATCATTGGGCTGGCGCTGCTGCTGTCGGTGCAACTCTCGCTCTATCTGGCGCGGACCATCGTCCAGCCGTTGCGTGCGCTGGTGCGGGCGGCAGTGCGGGTCCGGCTGGGGCGTGAGCGCGAGGTGGTGGTGCCGCGCCTGCCGGACCGTGGGGATGAAATCGGCCTGCTCGCCCGTGCGGTGTCGGACATGACCACCGCGCTGCGCCAGCGCATCGACGCGGTGGAGACCTTTGCCGCCGATGTTGCGCACGAACTAAAGAACCCGCTGGCTTCGCTTTCCAGCGCGCTGGAGACGATGGAGCGGGTGGAAGACCCCGCGCTGCGCCGCCAGCTGGCCGACATTGCCGCACATGATGTGCAGCGGATCGACCGGCTGATCACCGAGATTGCCGATGCCAGCCGGATCGATGCCGAACTGAGCCGCGCGACCTTCATGGCCGTCGATCTTGCCGCGCTGGCTTCACAAGTGGTCGGCGCGCGCGATGTACGGACGCGCGGCTCCATCCCCATCCGCCTGCGCCGCGAGGGTGGCGACACCGTGGTGCCCGGCGATGCCGCGCGGCTGGAGCGCGTGCTGGAAAACCTGCTCGACAACGCCGTGTCCTTTTCGCCTGCTGGCGGCACAGTTGAAGTGGTGGTGTGGGGTGATGGCGATGCTGCGCATGTCGCGGTGTCTGACAGCGGCCCGGGCATTCCCGAGGGTGAGCGCCGGAAAGTGTTCGAGCGGTTCCATTCGGTGCGCCCCACCGAGGAAGCCTTTGGCGCACACAGCGGCCTTGGCCTTGCCATCGCGCGCACCATAGCCGAGGCGCATGACGGCACGCTGACTATCGGTGACAGGCCGGATGGCAAGCCCGGCGCATGGCTGGTGCTGAGCGTGCCGCTCGAAGCGGAGGACGGTGAATGAGCCGCGCGCTGCAATTTGGGTGTGTGGCGATCGGCGGGCGCGGCGTCCTGATCGAAGGTGCGCCCGGGGCTGGCAAATCGAGCCTTGCTTTGGCGTTGATCGATCGCGGGGCCACGCTGGTGGGCGATGATGGCGTAATGCTTGACGTGCAAGCGGGAAGACTCATCGCCGCGCCGCATCCGCAGATCGCTGGCAAGCTGGAAGTCCGCAATGTGGGCCTGATCGACTTTCCGGTTTCTCCACCTGTGCCGGTTGCGCTGGTGCTGCGGCTGGATGCAGCAGCGCCCCGTTTCATTGCAGAAGCCGGGCGCATCACGGTTGAAGGCGTGGATCTGCCGCTGGTGGAGCTTTGGCCACACAGCCCGGTGCTGGCCTTGCGGGCCGAGATTGCGCTGAACGTCCACGGGTTACCGATTTCCTGATTGGGGACAGGCCGATATTGCGGACTTTCCAAGTGAGGCGCTAGCGCGCATGGCTAGGGAACGATGACGGACGACTCTTCACCGCAGCGCATACTGCTTGTCACTGGCCTGCTGGGCGCGGGCAAGACGACCGCGCTGCGCACGCTTGAAGATATTGGCTGGGAAGCGATCGACAATTTCCCGATACGCCTGCTGGACCGCCTGCTTGAAACTGAGCCGGGGTCTGCCCGGATGGAATCGAGCGGGCCAATGGCCATCGGCTTTGATACGCGCACGCGCGGCTTCGATCCGGCGCGGACCATTGATCTGGTCAAGAAGCTGTCGCAGCGCAAGGATTTGCAGGTCACCACACTGTTCCTCGATTGCGCCGGGGCCGAACTTGAGCGCCGCTACAACGAGACGCGCCGCCGCCATCCGATGAGCGAGGACAAGCCCGCCGCCACCGGGATCATGGCCGAGCGTGAACTGCTCGAACCGCTGCGCCGCTGGGCCGATGTGGTGATCACCACCACCAGCTTCACCAGCAACGATCTGCAGGCAGCGATTCGCGCGCAATTCGGGGCCGAAACGCCATCGCAGCCGACGCTGACGATCAGCAGTTTCGGCTTTTCGCGGGGGACACCGCCACTGGCCGATCTGGTTTTCGACATGCGCTTTCTGGCCAATCCGCACTGGGTCGATGTGCTGCGCCCGCAGACCGGACAGGACGCTGCGGTGGGTAACTATATCCGCCAAGATCCCGCATTTTCCGAGGCGTTTGAACGCATTCGCGATCTTCTTCTGCTGTTGCTTCCGCGCTATCAGGAACAAGGCAAGGCCTATGTCCACGTGGCTTTCGGCTGCACCGGGGGGAAGCACCGTTCGGTGTTCATGGCAGAGCAGATCGCTTCCGCCTTGCGCGCGGCGGGATTTTCACCCACATTGCTGCATCGCAACCTCGCGTCGCGGGCGGCAGATCTGCTTGAAGGTCAAAAACTTTGACGCAGGCTGCCCGTAGAGCGCGAGGGAAAAGACGTATGGGTGGGGCAGCACTGGAAGCCATGTATTTCAATTCCCAGTCGTCTTGCGCGTCCCGCATTTTCGCCAAGCTTGCGTTCATCGCACACACGGCAGAATGCCCGGCTGCACTTCGGAGCCTGCCCCTTTCATGATCGGTCTTATCCTGGTTACCCACGGCGCGCTCGCCGACGAATTCATCCACGCGATGGAGCATGTCGTCGGCCGACAAAGCGATGTCATCGGCGTGTGCATCGGCCCCAACGATGACATGGAAAAACGCCGCAAGGAAATTGCCGACGCGATCAAACGTGTCGACAGCGGAGAGGGTGTGATCATCCTGACCGACCTGTTTGGCGGCACGCCGTCGAACCTTGCGATCTCATTGATGCAGGCGGGCCGGGTCGAAGTGATTGCTGGAATCAATCTGCCCATGCTGATCCGCCTTGCCAAGGCGCGCGGCTGCATGGGCGTAAAGGAAGCGACTGCGGCGGCACGCGATGCCGGACGCAATTACATAACGATCGCTTCCGAATTTCTCGGACAGGATGCATGAGATGTCGGATCAGGGCTATGTCACCCGCGAAACGGTAACGATCGTCAACCAGCGCGGCCTGCATGCCCGTGCCAGTGCCAAGTTTGTGAACGCGGTGGCCAAGCTGCCTGCCGGGTTTGACGTTACGGTGGCCAAGGACGGCACTGATGCCGCCGGCGGGTCCATCCTCGGGTTGATGATGCTGGGCGCCGCCAAGGGCGATACGGTGGACGTTGCAGTTGCCGGGCCTGAAGGCGAGGCGGACGCGATCCTGATGAAGCTGACCGGGCTGATCAAGGACGGCTTCGGCGAAGACTAGCAGTTGCCGCAGCGCGCTGACTCGCGCATTGGGGCACGATGACGCGCAAGATCATCACTGGATATTCCAATCCCACGGTAAAATTCGTCCGCAGCTTGCGGGAAAAGAAGCACCGGCGGCGCGAACGCAAGTTCCTCGCTGAGGGTTTGCGCCTGCTCACCGATGCGCGCGAAGGCGGGCGGCTGCCGGAAATCCTGCTGATGGCGCAGGGGCGCGAAGGGCATCCGTTGCTCGATGACCTTGAAGCGGCAGTGGATGCCGCAGGCGGCGAAGTGATTGAACTGCCGCTGGATATTCTGTCAAAAGTTACCGGCAAGGAGAACCCGCAGGCGGTTGCCGGGGTATTTGCTGAATGGGACACCTCGATCCAGCTGATTGACCGCAGCACAGCGCCGATCTGGCTGGTGGCACATGCGCTGCGCGATCCGGGCAATCTTGGCACGATGCTGCGCACTGCCGATGCGGTGGGTGCAGGCGGGCTGATCCTGATTGATGATTGCGTCGATCCGTTCTCGGTAGAGGCAGTGCGGGCCAGCATGGGCGCGATCTTTACCGAGCAGTTGGCGCAGGCGCGTTGGGATGAATTTCACGCATGGTTGCGCGAAGGCCAAGGGCAACTGGTGGCGGCCAGCCTGCGTGAAGCGTCGCCCTATCGCGAGGCGGCCTATACCGCCCCGTGCTTCGTGATGGTCGGCAACGAATCGCGTGGGCTGCCCGAGGACTATGAGATGGCCTGCGATTTGCGCGTGACCATGCCGATGAAGGGGCGGGCGGACAGCCTGAATGCTGCGGTGGCAGGCGCTGTGCTGGCGTACGAAGTGCTGGCAAAGCTCGAAGTCTGAACACCCACGTACTGTCCGGTTAATCCTTCGCTCAGTCGCATGGGCGTATGGACTAGGCATGCGCTTGGCTCTCGCCTCGATTCTTGTCCCCGCTGCACTCCTCAGCAGCTGTGCGGCTGCGCCTTCGGGAACCACGGCCCTTTCCGGCACGCGTTGGACAATCGTACGCATCGACGGAGCCCCGCCGGTTGCGCCGGAAAAGGCGACGATGCGCTTCGATGACGTGCGCGTGGGCGCGAACGTTGGCTGCAACGGCATCGGCGGCGACTATCGCGTCGAAGGTGGGCGGCTGCTTGCTGGTCCGCTGATGGCGACCCGCATGTACTGCGAAGGGCCGGTCTGGCAGCAGGAAGAGGCGGTTAACGCGCTGCTTTCCGCCGCGCCGGAAATGCAGCGCAGTGGCAAGACCATGAGACTGGTTTCGGGCGGACACGCGCTCGATCTTGAACTTGCCGCAAACTGATCAATCGCCAGCGATGAACGCGGTGATCCGCCACGTTCCGTCCTGCGGTTCAGCAATCAGGCGATAATCGAGCAGGCTGCGCAGCTTTGCCGTTTCGATCCAGCCCTTCTGGCCGTTGTCGAGCGTGACGCGCGTAGCTTTGGCCTTAGGGTCGAACGTCATCGGATCGATGCTGACAATGAACCATCCGGCAGGGCTGATGTCCTTGCCGCCGGGCTTTTCGCGCAGCGGCGTTTCTTCGCCCAGCACCAGCACGGCCGTGCCGCTGTCGATGGATTCGGGCGCGTTCCAGAACACCCAGGGCATCGCGGCGAGGCCCGCTTCCACAGCGCAGCCCAATGGCATGATCGCAGAAAGCTCCTGCCACAGCCCGCGTTCGGGATCGGCAAGACGCTTTTTCAACTCGTCGGAGCCGCTGCCCCCACCATAATCGAGCGCGATGTCGGGTGCTGCCAGCGCGGCCAGAGCATCGGCGTCGCGGGCGCGGACCGCGGTGGTGAGCGCTTTGCGGAAGGCGGCCCATCCCGGTTTTGCCGAACAATCATCACGCGGCGCGTAACGCACACCGGCAAGGGCGACAGGCTCGTCCGGCAAAGCGGCAGCAGAGGTGCTGGCAGCAGGATCTGGCAGCGGGGCAAGACTTGGCGCTGGATCTGCCGGGCCAGTGGCGACCGCTGATGGCTTCACGTCCACTTCTGTGGCTACCGGATTAGGCTCGCTGTTGCACCCCGCCAGCGCCATCGCGGCGGCCAAAGTGACGATGCAAGTCCGATGCCCCACGTTCATTCCGCCGCCACGTCTCCTTCATCGTTGGCAACTGCTGCCAGTGCCGCCGGTTCCGCATCGGCATAGCGCGGTGCGGCTTCGACCAGCGGCACTTCTTCTAACTCACGCTTGCCGATTTCGATATGCTTGTCTTTCAGGCGACGCCCGGCTGACAGCACATTGCGTTCAAAGCTGCCGACGAACTTGTTGTAATTGCTGACCGCACTGTCCAGCCCGTTGCCCACGCGCTTGAGGTGTTCGGCGGCCACGGCGAGACGATCATACAATTCACCGCCCATTTTGCCGATTTCGCGGGCCTCGCGGGCCAAGCCATCCTGCCGCCAGACCTGCGCCACGGTGCGCGCAATGGCGACGAGATTGGTGGGGCTGGCGAGCAGCACGCGCCGTTCGAAAGCGAAGTCCCACAGGCCCGGATCACGTTCCAGCGCAGCAGCGATGAAGTGCTCACCCGGCACGAACATCAGCACGTAGTCCGGCGCTTCCTCGAACTGCGATTGGTAGGATTTGGCTCCCAGCGTCTGGATGTGGTTGCGCATCGACTGGACGTGGGCGTTCAGCGCGATCTTGCGGGTATCGTCATCCTCGGCCTCGAACGCATCCTGATAGGCGTTGAGCGAGACCTTGGCGTCGATCACCAGCAGCTTGTTGCCCGGCACGCGCACGATGGCATCGGGGCGCAGGCGGCCTTCGTCGGTATCGACCGAATGTTCGGTGACGAAATCAGTGTGTTCGGCAAGGCCGCATTGTTCCAGCACATTGCGCAGCTGCAACTCGCCCCAGCGCCCGCGCGTTTTGGGGCCGTTGCGCAGGGAGTTGCCAAGCTGCGCCGCAGCGGCGCGCACGGCTTCCTGACCATCGCGCATCGACTGGATCAGGCCGGTCAGATTGCCGAAGGCGTCAACGCGCTCTTTCTCCAGCTTGCCGACCTGCTCTTCATAGCTGCGTAGGCGCTGATCGACCGGGGCGAGCAGCGATTTCAGCCGCTCCGCGCTGGTCTTCTCGCTTTCCTCAAACCGCGATTGCGCGCGGGCGAGGAACGTCTCCTGCGCCTTTTCCAGCACTTTGTTGCCGGCGTTCTCGAACTCCTTGCGCAGCGCTTCCTGCGCCGCAATCAGCAGGCGTTTCTGTTCGGCAAAGTTTTCGGCATCGGCCTTCATCCGCTCGACCGCCGTGCGGAAGCTGTCGCGTTCGTCGCGAATGCGGACGAGTTCGGCGCGCACCACTTCTGCATCGGCGGCGCTCTGGCGGGCGGCAGCCAGCGCCGGGGCCAGTTCATCGCGGTGGCGGCGCACGTCCTGCAATTCGGCAAGGCCTGCTTCCAGCGCCTTGGCCCGTTCGCTCATCGCCGCAAGGTCCACCGTCATCGCCTTGACCGTGCCTTCGTGCGCCTTGGCTTCGGCATCGCGGCTGTCGGCCCGTGCGCGCCATTCGGCCACAGGGCGCGAGCCAAGGAACCAGCCAACCGCAAGGCCAGCCAGAAGGACAAGGATCACGACGAGAATCAGAACGGGGTCCACGCTTGCTCCAGTATAGAACGAAGCATGAACCTAACTTAGGTCACTACCGATGGCAACTGGCCTGTCCCGACTATCCTCAAGCGTATTTGCGCAGCTTTTCCAGCTTCTTGAGCGCAATACCACGCTTCAGGCGCGAGAGGTGGTCGATGAACAGGATGCCTTCGAGGTGGTCCATCTCGTGCTGCAGGCACGTGGCCATCAGGTCGTCCATCTCTTCTTCGTGGACCTTGCCATCCAGATCCTGCCAGCGCGCGCGGATGCGGGCGGGGCGTTCGACCTCGGCATAGATCTCGGGCACCGAAAGGCAGCCTTCCTGATAGAGGCGCAGATCCTCCGACGGATCGAGAATTTCGGGATTGATGAACACGCGCGGTTCGCGCTTGGTGGGGGTGTGGTGATGGTGGTGGCCATCGTGATCGCACGCCACCGGCTCTGCATCCGGGTCGTCAGGCTGCAGGTCGATCACCAGCACGCGCAGCGGCACGCCCACCTGAATGGCGGCAAGGCCAATGCCAGGGGCATCGTACATCGTCTCGAACATGTCGGACACGAGCGTGCGCAGTTCGTCATCGAACTTTTCGACGGGGACGGAGACCTGCTTCAGGCGCTGGTCGGGGACTTCTAGGATTTCGAGAATGGCCATTGGGCGCAGATAGGGAATGCGGAGCGGAGTCGCAAGGCTGTCACGCAGCGGGCCATGCGCCCCCGCGCAGGCGGGGGCCTCAGGGTTGCGACGCCACCCTGCAACAAACCGCCTGAGGCCCCCGCCTGCGCGGGGGAGCAGCAGCTTTTAACTTACCGGCCGCCGCGCCCGCAGCGCTTGTGCCAGCGTGCCCTCGTCGAGGTAGTCCAACTCGCCGCCCACAGGCAGTCCGTGCGCCAGTTGGGTCACCCGCACTGCCGCGCCTTCGAGCCGTTCGGCAATGTAATGCGCGGTGGTCTGGCCCTCCAGCGTGGCATTCATGGCAAGGACGACCTCGTCGATCCCGCCCTGCGCCACGCGATCAAGCAACTGGCCGATGGTCAGGTCTTCGGGCCGCACGCCTTCCAATGCAGATAGCCTGCCGCCCAGCACGTGGTATTTGCCGGTGAACAGCCGCGCGCGATCAAGCGCCCACAGGTCGGCCACTTCCTCAACCACGCAGATCGAGCGCTGGTCGCGCCGGGGATCGGTGCAGATGCCGCAGGGGTTGGTGGTGTCGACGTTCCCGCACAGATCGCATTCGACCAGCAGGTCTTGCACTTGGGTGAGCGCGGCCAGCAATTGCGGCAGCGCCGTCTCTCGCCGCTTGATCAGCCAGAGCACCGCGCGCCGGGCCGACCTTGGCCCAAGCCCCGGTAACCGCGCCAATGCGCCGGAAAGCGCCTCGATCTCTTGCGATGCCATGACAGCACAGATAGGGCCGGGGGCGACAAACGGAAGGCCTTGTTTACAGCTTATGCGCATCATCTTCATGGGAACGCCCCAATTTGCGGTGCCGACGTTGGAAGCGCTGATGGCCGCAGGGCACGATGTGGTGGCCGCCTACAGCCAGCCGCCGCGCGCTGCGGGGCGAGGCAAGAAGCTGCAACCTTCAGCCGTTCATCTGGCGGCAGAGGCGCACGGCATCGAGGTGCGCACACCGGTTTCGCTGAAAGGTGCTGACGAGCAGGCGGCCTTTGCGGCGCTGGAGGCCGACATTGCGGTGGTGGCCGCCTATGGTTTGATTCTGCCCCAGGCGGTGCTGGATGCGCCAAAGCGGGGTTGCCTCAATGTCCACGGCTCGCTGCTGCCGCGCTGGCGCGGTGCCGCGCCGGTGCAGCGCGCGATCCTTGCAGGCGATGCCATGACCGGCGTCACGATCATGCAGATGGAGCGCGGGTTGGACACCGGGCCGATGCTGGCGACAGTGGAAACGCCGGTCGATAGCAAGACGGCGGGCGATCTTACGGCCGAATTGGCGGAGAAGGGCGCGGGGTTGATGGTTCGGGTGCTGGCAGACCTTGGCGCTTATCAGCCGGTCGTGCAGCCTGAGGAGGGCGTTACTTATGCCCACAAGATCGAAAAGGCCGAAAGCCGGCTCGATTTTACCGGTGATGCTGTGAACGTCGAACGACAGGTCCGCGCCTTTGCGCCCGCACCGGGGGCGTTTTTCGAGCTTGAGGGCGAGCGGTATCGGGTGCTCGCTGCGGAAGTTGCCGACGTTGAGGGTGATGCGGGTGAGACGCTTGACGATGCGCTAACCATCGCCTGCGGGCAGGGCGCGATCCGGCCTGTGTTGGTCCAGCGGGCCGGGCGTCCGGCGATGGACGCAGCGTCACTGCTGCGTGGGCGGGCGATTGTGGCGGGGACGCGGCTCGGCTGATGCGCTTTGCCCTAACCCTCGAATGGAACGGTGCGGCCTATCAGGGCTACCAGCGCCAGTCGCATGGCCCCAGCGTCCAGCAGGCGCTGGAAGACGCGGTTTATTCCGTTACCGCAGAGACGGTGGCGGTCCATGCTGCCGGTCGCACTGATACTGGCGTTCACGCGCTCGGCATGCGCGCGCACTTCGATCTTTCGCGCAGCTTCGATCCCTTCCGTATGTTCGAAGCCCTGAACGCGCATCTACGCAAGGCGAAACACGCGGTTGCAGTACTTGATTGCATCGAGGTGGCTGACGATTGGCACGCACGCTTTTCCTGCACGGGCCGCGCTTATGAATACCGCATCATCAACCGGCGCGCGCCGTTGACGCTCGACCTTGGCCAAGCATGGCGGATCGCCAAGCCGCTGGACGAACGCGCGATGCATGAGGCCGCACAACTGCTGGTCGGTCTGCACGATTTCACCACGTTCCGTTCGGTCCACTGTCAATCGGCCAGCCCGGTAAAGACGCTGGACCGGCTCGACGTGCGGCGTGAGGGCGACCGCGTGATCGTGGAGGCTGCCGCCCGCAGTTTTCTGCACCATCAGGTGCGCTCGATGGTCGGCTGTCTGGCGCTGGTCGGTCAAGGGCAATGGAGCGTGGCGCAAGTGGGTGAAGCGCTCGCCGCAAAAGACCGTAGCAAATTAGGACTTAACGCGCCGTCGGAAGGTCTATACTTCGTCCGGGCACTATATCCCGGAGAGTAGAAAATGACCGACCTGAACGGCCAGCGCCTTGTTTCCAAACTCGATTCCGACGGTACGCTGAGCGTTGCGCTCGAGCAGTTCACGGTTTCCGCGCCCACGGGCAGCGAAGTGGTGATCCGGGTGGAGGCGACACCGATCAATCCTTCGGACCTTGGCCTGCTGTTTGGCCCGGCGGACATTGCCAACGCCGACTTTTCCGACGGCAAGATCGTGGCGCGCATGCCCGATCCGGCGGTGCGGGCGATGGCTGCGCGGCACGGCGCGGCTATGCCGGTGGGCAACGAAGGCGCCGGAACCGTCATCGCGGCAGGCGATGCGCCCGAAGCGCAGGCCCTGTTGGGCAAGCGCGTCACCAGTTTCCCCGGCGGCATGTATGCCACGCTGGCGGTGGCCGACGCCCGGATGTGCCTTGAACTGGCAGAAGGCATTACGGCCGAGCAGGGCGCGTCTGCCTTCGTCAACCCGCTGACCGCGCTCAGCTTTACCGAAACGATGCGCCACCTTGGCCACAGCGCGCTGGTGCATACCGCCGCCGCATCGAACCTTGGCCAGATGCTGGTGAAGATCTGCCAGGCCGATGGCATCCCGCTCGTCAACGTGGTGCGCAACGATGCGCAAGTGGCGATCCTCAAGGACATCGGCGCAGAACATGTGGTCGACAGCTCGAAGGATACTTTCCTCGAAGACCTGACCGCTGCCGTGGCCGCGACCAAGGCGACGATGGCCTTCGACGCCATCGGCGGCGGCAAGCTGGTCAGCCAGATCATGACGGTGATGGAACAGGTGGCCAATTCGGGCGCGGCCTATAGCCGCTATGGCTCGAACAGCCCGAAGCACGCCTTCATCTATGGCGCGCTTGACCTGTCGCCCACCGTGCTGACGCGCAACTTCGGCTTCAGCTGGGACATCTCGGGCTGGCTGCTCACGCCGTGGATGGGCAAGCTGGGTGCCGAAGTGGTGGACAAGATGCGCCGCCGCGTGATGGCGGAACTGACCACGACTTTTGCCAGCAACTACAAGGCGCGCGTAACGCTGGAGCAGGCGCTCAGCCGTGAAGCGGCGCTGGAATACAACGCGCGGCGCACGGGCGAAAAGTATCTGATCGTGCCGAACGGGTGATTTGAGGCGGGGTGGGCATGAACGTCCGCAACGAAAAAGGCCCTCGCAATCGCGGGGGCCTTTTCAATTTCAACGCTGGAAGCAATCAGCCCCGGTGTGCAACGCTCTCGGGCAAGTCCTTGCCGAACACCCGCTGGTAGTATTCCGCCACCAGCACGCGCTCGGTCTCGTCGCACTTGTTGAGGAACGAGAGGCGGAAAGCGAAACCGACGTCGTTGAAGATCTGGCTGTTCTGCGCCCACGAAATCACCGTGCGCG
The DNA here is from genome assembly GCF_030696665.1 of Novosphingobium sp. Lineage (GTDB taxonomy): Bacteria > Pseudomonadota > Alphaproteobacteria > Sphingomonadales > Sphingomonadaceae > Novosphingobium. The sequence goes on along the minus strand of NZ_JAUYRV010000052.1, from coordinate 182,560 downwards.
GGCTCATCACCGTCGAAATGTCGCCATTGATGAAGCCCTGACGCGAGAAGTTCGCCACGCGCACCATGTCGGCCACGATCTGCGGGTTCAGATCGGTCACCTTCTTGGTGACGATCTCGACCTCGGTCTCCTGCGACAGATAGTTGAGCGCGACGACAAGGTTCCAGCGGTCCATCTGGCCCTGGTTGATTGCCTGCGTGCCGTGATACAGCCCGCTGGTGTCACCCAGACCCACCGTGTTGGCCGTGGCGAACAGGCGGAAGTAAGGATTCGGCCGGATCACGCGGTTCTGATCGAGCAGCGTCAGCTTGCCTTCGGTTTCCAGCACGCGCTGGATCACGAACATCACGTCAGGGCGGCCAGCGTCGTATTCGTCGAACACCAGCGCGGTCGGCGTCTGCAATGCCCAAGGCAGCAGGCCTTCGCGGAATTCGGTAACCTGCAAACCATCGCGCAGCACAATCGCGTCACGCCCGACAAGATCGATACGGCTGATGTGCGCATCAAGGTTGATGCGGATGCACGGCCAGTTGAGGCGCGCGGCAACCTGTTCGATGTGCGTCGATTTGCCGGTGCCATGATAGCCCTGCACCATAACGCGGCGGTTGTAGGCAAAGCCTGCAAGGATCGCCAAGGTGGTGTCCGGGTCGAACACATAAGTCGTGTCGACATCGGGCACGCGCTCGTCAGCCCGCGAAAACGCGGGGACTTTCATGTCGATATCGATACCGAAAGTCTCACGGACATCGATTTGTGTGTCGGGCGCGGCAAGCAGCGTCGTCGCGTGGCTGTTCGGAAGTTCGCTCATCACCGCTTCGCCTATACGCGCGGGCGCGCCGCTGCAATAAGGTTTCAAGGAACCTGTCCGATAGAATGGGAGAATTTCGATGAAGCTTTATGGCGCGATGCTTTCACCGTTCGTGCGCAAGGTGGCGGTTATCGCTACGGAAAAGGGCGTTTCGTGGGATATGGCGCGCGGTGGGCCGGGCAGCACCGACCCGGATTTCCTTGCTTGCAGCCCTTTGGGCAAGATCCCCGCGATTGATGACGATGGCTTCACACTGGCCGATTCGACCGCCATCGCATTTTATCTGGATGGCCAATATCCCGACCCCAAGCTGATCCCGGATGACCCGAAGCTGCGCGGCAAGGCGGTGTTCTGGGACGAGTTCGCCGATACGGTGCTGGGCGCATCGGGCCTCAAGATCCTGTTCAACCGGCTGGTGGGGCCAAAGCTGCTCAATGTTGGTGGTGACGAATCGCTGGCGTTGCAGGGCGAGGCGGAACTGCCGCGTTGGGTGGACTGGTTCGAATCACAGGTGCCCGAAGAAGGCTGGTTGCTGGGTGAAATGTTCACCCTTGGCGACATTGCGGTTGCCTCCACCTTCCGCACGCTTGCCTATGTCGGCCACGGCGTGGACGCTGCCGTACGCCCGAAAACCGCCGCATGGCATGCGCGTGTTGCCGCGCGACCGGCATGGGCCGCCGTGGCCGAAAAGGAAGCGCCGATCGCGGCGCGGATCATGGCGATGTGAAGGTGTTCAGGCGGGGTGTTCTGACGGTCGATCATCTTGCCTGAAACGCTCAACCGGGCGATAAATCGGTAAACCACGGGAGAGACGTCATGTCCTATGTCGATGGGTTTGTGCTGGCGGTGCCCACCGCCAACCGCGAAAAGTACGAACAAGTTGCCCGCCAGTTCGATGCCATCATGATCGAACACGGTGCCCTGCGCGTGGTCGAAGCCTGGGGAGACGATGTCAAACACGGCAAACGCACCGATTTCTACCGTGCGACCGAGGCGACTGCCGACGAGATCATCGTGTTCAGCTGGGCCGAATGGCCGGACAAGGCTACACGCGATGCTGCTCATGCAGCGATGGAAAAGCTGATGTCCGAAATGGCCGCACCTATGGACATGCCATTTGACGGCGCGCGCATGATCGTGGGCGGTTTCAGTACTTTTCTGTCGTTGGGGGCAAGTGCGTAAACTGCGCTGCGGCAAGTGGTCGGGACAGCAAGTGATGGGACTGCAAGGGGCAAATCGATGCTGGAACTGTATGGCCATCCGTTCTCGTCTTACACTTGGAAGGCGCTGATCGCGCTCTATGCCAACGAAACACCGTTTACCTTCAAAGTGCTTGGACCAGACTTTCCCGAGCATGGCGCACGCGTTCAGCTGGCCAGTCCGATGGGCAAGTTCCCACTGCTGCTCGATGGCAGCCGAGAGGTATTCGAAGCGACCTCGATCATCGAATACCTTGCCCTGCACCATCCCGGACCAGCGCCCCTGATGCCGGCGGAAGCGGATGTTGCGATCCGGGTGCGCATGATTGACCGCGTGTTTGACAGCTATGTGATGAACGCCGCGCAGGAAAGCGTGGACGACGCGATCCGCAACGGTTCGGTTTCAACTGAAGTGCAGGCGCGGGTCGATGAACGTCTGCAGCGTGCATATCGCTGGATTGATGCTTGGCTGGCGGAGTACTCCCGGCCAGACGCCGTCAGCCTGATCGAGTGTGCGGCGGCACCGTCGCTTTTCTACGCAGATTGGGTCACGCGCATCCCGGACGATTGCCAGCGTCTGCAAGGCTGGCGCGCGCAGTTGCTGGCCATGCCCGCCGTTGCCCGCTGTATCGATGATGCGCGCCCTTATCGCAGCTACTTCCCGCTTGGCGCACCGGACCGCGACTGAGCGCAAAGGAGAACCCGATATGCACGAACTTTCCGTCACCCGTCACATCGCCGCCCCGCCAGCACAGGTCTGGGACGTCATGGTAAACCGGCAGGAGGAATGGTGGTGTCCCAAGCCTTGGTACATCACGATGGTGGCGCAGGAGCGCCGGGCCGGTGGGCGTTCGGAAATGGTCATGCATGGTCCCGATGGCGAGGAAATGCCGCACAACGGCCTGTTTCTGGCCTGGGACGAGGGGCGACGTTTTGTCACGACGGACGCGGTGACGGGGGACTTCATGCCATCCGGCCCGTTCATGATCGGCATTTGGGAAGTTGAACCCGAAGGCGAAGGCACGCGCTATACTGCCCGCGCGCGCCATTGGACCGAAGATGACATGAAGCGCCACGCCGACATGGGCTTCGAAGAGGGCTGGGGGGTTTGTGCCGACCAGTTGAAGGCGATTTGCGAACCGGATTGAACCCATCCACCGCTGGCAAGTTCCCGCAAGGCCACTATGGTTCCCGGCTTCCGCTGTGGAGGGTAATGCAATGAGCCTGTTTGATTCGATCCTTGGTCAAGTGACGCAAAACGTCGACATCAAGAACCTTGCCGCCAAAGTCGGTCTCGATCCCGCCATGGCTGAAAACGCCATCGCCGCGCTGGCTGCCGGGCACCAGTCGAAGAACGACACGATCGAAACCGCCGCCGCCAGCTCCGGGCTGGATGCGTCGAAACTGCAGGAAATCGTCGGCCACATCGGCGGCGAAGGCTCGCTCGCCAGCTTCGCTTCGATGCTTGGCCAAAGCCCTGAAGCCCTGAGCAAAGTCACCGGTTTTCTTGACAAGGACGGCGACGGCAATCCGATCAATGATCTTGCTGGTATGGCCAAGGGCATCTTCGGCAGCTAACGGAGCCGGATGCTCGACACTGCGCTTTCCCTGCTGATGCTCGCCGCCGTCGCCCTCGTGGGTGGCGCAGTGTTCCTTCTGCGGCGGGGGGAGCGCAAGCGTTCCGTCCTGATGCTCACGCTGGCAGGCGTGATGGTGATGAACCTGATCATCTGGACCCTGCCCGACAAGACCGGCAGCACGCTGGCCGAAGCTGCCAAGCAGGGCGGGCCGCAATAGCCCCATCTCCCCTCGCGCAGGCGGGAGGGGCCGGGGGTGGGCCTACCCCAATTCGATGCACCCGCCATCGACGCACAAGTCTACGCCATTGATAAAGCTCGCTTCTTCGCTGGCGAGGAACAGCACCGCGCGTGCCACTTCTTCACTCGTGCCCATGCGGCCGATGGGGACGACGGACGAGAGCATGTCGCGCATTCCCTGAATTTCCGCCTCGCTGGCATCGCGTTTGAAAATCTCGGTGTCGGTAGGGCCGGGGCTGACCATGTTGACGCGGATGCGGCGGGGCAGGAGTTCCTTGCCCACGATCCGCGCCATCGCCCGCAAACCGGCCTTGGCGGCGGCATAGGCCACGTTTCCGGGCACCGCCGCCATCGATCCGATGGAACCGGTAATGACGATGGAGCCGCCATCGCGCATCAGCGGCAGGGCCTTCTGGACGGCGAAGAACGCGCCGCGCAAGTTGACGGTGTGGATCTGATCCCAGAACTCCGGCGTGACATCGGGCACCATCGCAAAACCGCCCACTCCGGCGTTCACGAACAGCACGTCGATGCCGCCCAGAGCCTCCTCGGTGTCGTTCAGGGCCTTCTCGGTGTCGTTCAGGATTGCCATGTCGGAACGGATGCACAGGGCGTCCAGCTCCTCGGCAATTGCGCGCAGAGCATCGGTGTTTCGCCCGGTGACCGCCAGCTTCGCACCCTCGGCCGCGAACATCCGCGCGGCGGCAAGGCCGATCCCGGCGGTTCCGCCAAGGATCAGCACGCACTTGTTATCGAACCGCAACACCGCCTCAGAACATCGTGTTGGTGTTGGCGGCGGTTTCGGGAACGGGGGAGAGGACATCCCAATGCTCCATCACCTTGCAGCCTTCGACGCGGAAGATGTCGACCACCGCAAACCCGCGCTTGGCCGCAGCATCGCCCGTTTCGTTCCATCCGTGGCTGTGCACCGCCACGATATTGCCATCGGCGATCACGCGATGAATCTTGGTCTTCTGCGTAGGGTTGTTGGCCACGAACGGTTCGAGAAAGGCAATCGCCGCATCGCGCCCGGTGGCAGCAAAGGGATTGTGCTGGATATAGCCCGGATCGACCCACTTTTCGAATGAGGAGCGGACCTTCTTCTGCATGTAGAATTCGTCCATGAACTGGCTGACAACTTCCTTGGGCGTCAGCTTGCATTCCTCAGCCTGCGCGGCGGTGGCGATCAGCGCAAACGCAATTGCGGTGGTGAAAAGGCGCATCGAATCTTTCCCTTCAAAACATGCTGTTGGGGTTTACCGGATTTTCCGGCACATCCTGGATCACGTCCCAGTGTTCCACGATCAGACCATCGGCCACGCGGAAGATATCGACCACGGCCAGCCCGGCGTCGCCCGGCCAGCGCACCACGTGGGTGTGCGTGATGACATGATCGCCGTCGACGAAACTGCGGTGGATGGTCTGCGTGGCATCGGGGGATTCTGCACGCACGCGATCGAGAAAGCTCTTCAATGCTGCCACCGAAGGTTCGGCCAGCGAGGAATGCTGCACGTATTCCGGTGCGATATAGCGGTCCACCGCGCTGCTATCCATCGCGATCAGAACCTTGTGGTACATCTCCAGCACCAGATCGTGATTGGCCTGTTCCTGCGCGTTGCGCGGCATGGCTTCTCTCCCCTTTATTTATAACATTTGGTAGAGTATGCCTTGTGATGAGAAGGCCGTCAAAGCCTCAATGCTGCCTTTGGGAGAAGTGATGACCCGCGCCGAGCTTTACGCCGTTCTGGACCGCTTTCTGGCCGCGCTGAACGCCCGCGATCCCCATTCGCTCGACTGGGCGAGGCAAGCGAATCACAGTGAGAACAACGTCATGCTGGAAATCGGCGATGGCGTTTGGGGCACGATTGACCGGCTGGGCGATTACCAGTTGCGCTTTGCTGATGTGAAGACGCGGCAGGTGGGCTATTTCGGTACGGTCATCGAACCCATCGAGGAATCCGCCTTCACGCTGCGCCTCGGCCTGAATGAGGCAGGCCAGATTGCCGAGTGTGAAATGCTGATCGTTCGCCAGTCCGACAGCGGCATCAAGTTCGAAAACTGCCGCTATTGGGACAAGCCGATCCTGCACCGTGAACCGGAAGCGCCGGTTTCCCGCGAAGAGATGGTGCGCCTGTCCGATGGCTATTTCGATACGCTCCAGCGCAACGACGGCACAATCCACACGAAGTTCCACCCCGATTGCAACCGCGTGGAAAACGGCGTCCAGACCACGCGCAACCCGGACTTTGCCAAGATCGTGCCAGTATCGGCGCTGGGCTGCGAAGAGCAGTTCCGCATGGGCAACTACCGCTATGACGACGATCTGCGCGCGCGCCGCTTTCCGCTGGTGGATGAAGAGCGCGGGCTGGTGCTGGCCTTCGGCTTCATCGACCATTCGGGCCGGTTGCGCGAATTCCAACTGACCGATGGGCGCACCGTGAAAAGCCCGGTGCTGCGGCCGCACAGCTTCTACATCTCCGAACTGTTCAAGATCGATCACGGCATGATCGAGCAGATCGAGGCGAACTTCATCACCGTGCCCTATCGCATGCCCAGCCCGTGGGATTCCCTGTGATGCGGTTTGCCAAAAAGGGGATATTGGCAGCAGGAGCGCTGGTGCTGGCAGCCTGCACCATCGCCGCCTCGCCGCCGCAAGTGGGTGCCGGAAGCGATTGGACCAGCCCCGGCGGCGACATGGGCAAGACGCACCATTCGCGCCTGACCGCGATCACCGCCGAAAACGTGAGCCAGCTTGGCCTTGCATGGAAGGCCGGACTCGGCACCCTGCGCGGGCAGGAAGCGACGCCGGTGGTGATGGATGGCGTGCTTTACACGTCTGGCACCACGGGCCGTGCCTATGCCTTCGATGCGGCAACGGGCAAGGAACTCTGGCGGTTCGAGCCTGAGGTGGACATGCAGGTCAACCGCACCGTCTGCTGCGATATGGTCAATCGCGGGGTGGCCGTGGCGCGCGGCAAGGTCTTCGTCGCGGCTCTCGATGGCTGGATGTATGCGCTGGATTCCAAAACCGGCGCGGTGGTGTGGAAGACCGACTTCATCGAGGATCGCAAGCGCGGTGACAATTCCACCGGCGCGCCAGAAATTGCGGGCGACGTTGTGGTCGTGGGCATGAGCGGGGCCGAATACGATGTGCGCGGCTATGTCACCGCGCTTGATCTGGAAACGGGCAAATTGCGCTGGCGCTGGCACGTGGTGCCGCATGATCCCAAGCTGGGTCCGCAGGAAACGCCGGAACTCGAAGCCGCACTGAAGACGTGGGATCCGAACAGCCGCTGGGATATCGGCGGCGGCGGCTCTCCGTGGGATGCAATTGCCTTCGATCCGGAAACCGGGCTGGTCATCGTCGGCACCGGCAACGGCGGGCCCTATGCCACGTCCAAGCGGTCACCCGCAGGCGGCGATAACCTTTATCTTGCCAGCCTTGTCGCGCTTGATCCCAAGACCGGGCGGATGAGGTGGCACTATCAGGAAACCCCCGGCGACAACTGGGATTTCACCGCCACGCAGCCGATGATCTTCACCCGCATGAAAGTGGATGGCGAAGACCGCCCGGTGGTGCTGCATGCGCCCAAGAACGGGTTCCTCTACATTCTTGATCGGCGCGACGGAAAGCTGCTGCGCGCCAATCCCATCGTGCGGACCAACTGGGCCAAGGGCATCGATCCAAAGACCGGCCGCCCGATCCTCGATCCCGAAGCCGCCGATTATACCACTGGCCCAAAGATCGTGTTCCCCGCCACCACGGGGGCGCGCAACTGGCATCCGGCCAGCTATGACCCGGCAACCGGGCTGTATATCGGCGCGGTGCTGGATATGGGGAACCTGATCTTCATGACCGAGGGGCAAAAGCCCCACAAGGCGCGCGGGCTGAACAACGATGCGGCGCTGATCTTCACGCCCGACGTGAAGGAAGCGCTGGCGGGCTTTCCGCCTGCATTCGGCGATGCAGTGCGCAAGACGCCCGCCTATGCCGAAGCGCTGAAGAACCCAGCCAGCGCGCAAATCCGCGCCATCGATCCGCTTACCGGCAAGACGGTGTGGGCCGCCGATACCGCTGGCTGGCAGGACCGGGGCGGGGTGCTGACCACTGCCAGCGGGCTGACGATCCACGGCGGTGTGACCGGCAAGCTGTTCGTGCGCGAGACGAAGACCGGCAAGCTGCTGCACGAAATCGACACCGGCACCGCGATCATGGCCGCGCCCATGACTTATGAGGTGGGCGGCGTGCAGTACATCGCGGTCATGGCCGGTTGGGGCGGGGGCGGCTATCCGTTCGTGCCGCGCTATTCGGCGGCCTATAGCCGCAGCAACATGAACCGGTTGCTGGTGTTCAAGCTGGGCGGCGGCAACGTGCCTATGCCGGATATGCGGCCCGCGCTGGAAGTTGCGCCAGCACCGCCTGCGCAGGCCACGGGCGTTGCCGCAGCGACCATCGCGCGCGGGCAAGGGCTGTTCTTCGGCAACTGTGCCATCTGCCACGCCAACCAGCCACGCTCGATCACCCCGGACCTGCGCCGGATGCAGCCTGCCAGCCATGAGATGTTCCGCGAGATCGTGATGGAGGGCCTGCTGGTGCCGAACGGGATGCCGCGTTGGAACGATATTCTCTCCACCGAGGATGCCGATGCGATCCACGCTTACCTGATCGATCTGCAGTCGCAGACTCGCAAGGATGAGCTGGAAAAACAGAAGGCCGGAAAGCCGCTCGACGGGCCGAGCCTGACGATTTTGTCGAACTATTGATGCACGACGCCACCACCGCCAACACACACCGTCGCCCCGGACTTGATCCGGGGCAGGGCTTTTTTCTTTCGGCGTTGGAAAGAAAAGCCAAGTCCCGGATCAAGTCCGGGACGACGAGAAGTGTGGTGCGGGATGTGGCGTGGCTTGAAAGGATTTGCTGAATGGACTTCTCCACACTCGACAATCCCCGCCTCGAATTCGCGTTTGCCTGCCGCTTGCGCTTCACCCGCGTGCAGATGGTGCCCGACCTGCCATCGGGCGGCATGCGCAGTGCGGTCTACGTTGACGAGGGTGAGTTCGAAGGGCCGCGCCTGAAAGGCAGGGCTGTGCCCAATTCGGGCGGCGACTATGCCTTCTTCCGGCCTGACGATACGGCAGCGTTCGATGCGCGATATGTGCTGGAGGAGGATGACGGCACGCTGATCTATATGCAGAACAAGGGCTTTCTGTGGGGGCGTGAGCCGGGGACGATGGACCGGTTGCGCGCCTGGGCCTTCGCCGGGGGTGAGCCGGTGCCCCATGCCGAATACTACCTGCGGGCACAGCCGACGTTCGAGACCAGCCGGGGCAAGCACGATTGGCTGACGCGGCACGTCTTCATTGGCGTGGGCGAGCGCAAACCGGACGGCAATTACGTGAAGTATTACGCGCTGACGTGACGGCTTGACCAAGCGGTCGCAAAGTCGCATAACAATAACAATTGTTAGAAAAACACATGGGAGAATCCAGCCGGTGAAGCTTCACCTTCCGCCCCGCGTCAGCCCGAAGCAGTTCCAGTCTGCGATGACCGCCTTTGCCGGTGTCGTCGGCAAGGAATGGCTGATGGACACCGACGCCGACCGCGATGCCTATGCCGATACATACGCTCCCGGCAGCACCGAGGAGTGGCCTGCATCGGCCGCCGTCGCGCCTGCCAGCGTGGACGAAGTGCGCGCGATCGTGCGGCTGGCGAACGAGCATAAGGTGCCGTTGTGGCCTGTCGCACGCGGCAAGAATCTGGGGTACGGCACCGCTGCGCCGCGCATGGAAGGCACCGTGGTGATGGACCTCGGGCGCATGAACAAGGTGCTCGAGCTGGATCACAAGCTGGCCTACTGCGTGGTTGAACCGGGCGTGGGGTTCTTTGATCTTTACGACCAGATCCAGCGTGAGAAGGCACCGCTATGGCTTTCGGTCCCCGGCAATGCCTGGGGTTCAGTGCTGGGCAATGCGCTTGAACACGGCATCGGCTACACCTCCTATGGCCTGCACGCGCGCAACCTTTGCGGGATCGAGGCGGTGCTACCCGACGGCGATCTGGTGCGCACCGGCATGGGCGCGATGGCGGGCAACCCGGCGTTCCACCTTTTCCCTATGAGCTATGGCCCGACGTGGGATCTGGCGTTCTCGCAATCGAACCTTGGTATCGTGACGCGGGCGGGCGTGTGGTTGCAGCCAGCGCCCGAAACCTCGCTGGAGATCGTGTGGGACATTCCCAAGGTTGAGGACATCGGCTGGGTGATCGATACGATCACGCCGCTCAAGATTTCGGGCCTGATCGACCAGAACGTGTTCATCCCTTCGTGGCTGGGCAAGATGGTGCTGAAAGGCCAGCGCAAGGATTTCTGGGACAAGCCATCGGCCATTCCGGACTGGCGCGTGGACGAACTGCTCAAGGAGCACAAGCTGGGCTACTGGCAGGTCGCGCTGCGGCTCTATGGCGAAGAGCCGGTGGTCAAGGCGCGGGCCGAAGTGGTCAAGGCGGCGATGAAGCGCAACCTTGATGCTGCGCCGCAGGAACATTGGTGGCGGCAGGGCGATCCCATCGGGCAGTATGAAACGACGATGGGCGTGCCGTCCGCCGTGCCGTTGCAGATGTCGGACTGGATCGGCGGGCGCGGGGCGCACATGGGCTTTTCGCCGGTGGTTCCGGCCACGGGCAAGCATGTGCTTGATCAGATGGCGCTGAGCCGCAAGATCATCGCCGATTTCGACGTCGATTTCTACGCCAGCTTCACCATCGGCGGACGCTTTGCCAATAACGTCAACATGCTGATGTATGACCGGGACAATGCGGATGAAGTCGCCAAGATGCGCAAGCTGTTCGACGCGCTGATCGTCCAGACGGCCAAGGCGGGCTATGCCGAATACCGCACGCATCTGGGGTGGATGGACCCGGTGATGGAAACCTTCGATTTCAACAACCACGCGCTGCGCCGGTTCGACGAGAAAGTGAAGTCCGCGCTCGACCCCAACGGCATCATCGCGCCGGGCAAGCAGGGCGTCTGGCCCGCCGCCTATGCCGACAAGCGCGGCTCTGCTTACAAGGGGGGCAACTGATATGAAGCGTATCGTTATTGCCGCTGCATTGGTGGCGATTGGTGCGGCTGCTTATGCTGCGCCCCCTGCCGGAGGCCCACCACCAATGCCGCCCTATATGCTGCGGCCGGTTGCGCCTGAAGGTGACCGGTTGAAGCCGGGCCGCGATGGCAAGACCGTGTTCGAAGCGCAGTGCGGCTATTGTCACCTCGTTGGCGGCATGGGCACCAATCTGTTGACCAAGCAGCAGATGATGGCGGGCAACCCGCCGGCAAAGGGCTTGCTTTCCAACCGTGACGATCTGACCGCTGACTATGTGAAAGCGGTCGTGCGGATGGGCAAGGGCGCGATGCCGCAGCAGACCAAGGTGGACCTGACCGACGCTGAGCTTGACGCTGTGGCGGCCTACCTCGGAAAGGCAGGCTGATGCGCCTGTCCCGTCGCTCCATGCTCAAAGGCAGCGCGTTGGCAGGTTCTGCCATCGCCGCGCCAGCGGTCGCCGCCAGCCTTGGCGAGGCACCGCTGGTGGTGTTTGACAGCCGCATCCCGGAATCTCTGGCCTTTGTTGCGACAACGGGCGGTGCAGCGCCGATCGATCTGGCGCAGGGGCTTGAAAAAGCATGGCGTGTGCTGGGTTCCCCGCAAAGCGTGACCGGCCTCACACGCTGGAGCGACTGGACTGCGCTAAGAGGACAACTTGAGGAGCAGGGCTTGCGACTCGAGGAAGAAATGCGTGTTGCATCGCCGCTCTCAGGCCGCACGCATCTCTTCCGCTGGACAATGACCGCGCGCTGATCCCTCGCGACAGGTGTCTGGAAACGAAAGGGGCACGTCCTTTGCGGGGCGTGCCCTTTTTGCTGTGCATCAGCGTTGCACCGAGTGAAACGCTCCGAATCTGCGTGATGCACTTGGCCACGCAACGGCCATAGCGGGGATACGAAAATTAAAGGTATGCGGGCTTGACCCGCGCTCCCGCTGATTTAGTATGTGTTACTAACAAAATTCCGTCACAAGGCGGAATCGGGAGAGAGGCAAAGCGAGGCGATGGACGAGGTAACCCTCTATCACTGGGAGCCGAACGCAAATTCGGGCAAGCCCATGCTGGCGCTGATGGAAAAGGGCGTGCCCTTTGTCAGCCGTTATACCGATATGTTGCTGTTCGATCAGCACAAGCCGGAATACCTTGCGATCAATCCGCAAGGCACAATCCCGGCAATGACGCACAATGGTCTGGTGCTCACTGAGAGCACTGCGATCATGGAATACGTCAATGACCGCTTCGATGGGCCTGATCTCATGCCCGCTGATGCGCAGGACAGCTGGCGCGTGCGCTGGTGGATGAAGTTCATGGACCAGTGGCTTGGCCCCAGCTTCTCGATGATCGGTTGGAGCGTGTTCGTCGGGCCAATGGTCCGCCAGCGCGATCCGGCCGAACTTGATGCTGCGATCGAACGCATTCCCTTGCCCGAACGCCGGGTGGCGTGGCGCAAGGCGATCAGCGGCGCGTTTTCGGAAACTGAGATGGCTGAAAGCCGCCGCCGTGTCGGTCTGGGCATTGCCAAGCTGGAAGAGGAACTGGGCAAGCGGCCCTACGTCGGATCCGACCAGTACACGCTGGCCGATATCAACATCTTCAACAGCACCTATTCGCTCCCCCTGTCGCAGCCCGATCTTGCGGGCAAGGACAAGACGCCAAACATCATGCGCTGGCTCAAGCGGGTCTATGCGCGCGATGCAGTGAAAAAGACCTGGGCGATGGGCAAGACGGACCTTGCCAGCCGCTATGGCCTCATCATGGCGGAGATCGAAGAATGAGCGCTGTTCTCTATCACGGCGAGCCGAACGGCGCTTCGCTGACTGTCCTTGCCGCGCTGGCTGAATCCGGCGTTACCATTGAATGCCGCCACATCGATCTGCTGGCGGGCGAGCGCCATGCGTTGTCTGGCGTGACCGAGTCCATCGCACTGGACCTTGGTATCGAGGGCGAAGGCCCGGTGCTGATGGTCGATGGTGAGGCGATGACCGAGTCTGTGTTCCTCGCGCAATACTTTGACGAGGCCGCTGGCGGTGCCGGGTTGCAGCCCGCCGATGCCTATGCGCGCTGGGAAATGATGATGTGGTGCCGCCAGATCACCGAGCGGCTGTCACCGGCTGCTGCGTTGCTGGGCAACATGGCAAACGCACAAGATGCTATCGCGGCAATTCCGGCTGACGCTTTTGGAGCGCTGGCCAGCAGCATCGTTTCAGATGACCTGCGTGAGCGCTGGCAGGACTTGCATGACGGCAAAATCGATGCCGCGCAGATTGCCGATAGCGAGGCGAAGGTCGCGGCTGCGGTCGAGCGTTGTGAGAAGCAGCTGGCGGACGGTCGCGATTGGCTGATGGGCAGCTTTTCCATCGCCGATCTTGTCACGTACTCTTGGTTGGCCGGAATGCAGACGCTTCAGGCCGCCGCTTTTGCCGATGCTTCGCATACGCAAGCATGGCTGGCCCGCGTTGCCGCACGCCCGTCCGTGCAGGCGGCATTGGCCAAAGCTACCGTTCCAGAACCGCTCCGCGCATGGGCGCCGGGGCCAGAAATCAACCGTTGGGGATAAATAGTGCGCGCTATCGATTACTTTGACCGTGGCCATGATCGTAACCCGCAGCGGCTTGCGATTGTCGACACAGACACCGGCCTTTCGCTGACCTTTGCCGAGACGAAGGCGCTTTCCGTGCGCATCGCCGCGGCGCTGCAAAAGGGCGGCTTCGAAAACCAGGATCTGCTTGGCCTTTATGGGCCGAACGATGGCATGCTGCTGGTTGCGCTGCTGGCCATGTGGCGTGCCAACGGCAAGTGGGTTCCGGTCAACACGCGAAACGCGATCGATGCCAATGCCGCCTATATCAATTACGTGCGCCTGAAATGGATGGTCTATCATTCGTCCAAGGCCGACGAAGTTGAACAGCTCAAGGCGCTGTGCCCCACGCTTCAGCACTTCGTCTGCCTCGACAAGCGCATCGGCGATGATCCCAGCCTTGACGAATTCATGGCAGGCGTTTCCGAAGCGGACTTCGTTGAGCCGGAAGTCGACGCTTTCGGCAATCTGATGGACATGGTTGGCATCTTCCCCACCGGCGGCACCACCGGCCCATCCAAGGGCGCAAATGTCACCAACCTTGGTTGGGGCACGATGATTGAAACCTCCGCCGATGGCATGGGTGGGCGCACCGATGATCCGGTGGCGCTGGTGTCCGCGCCGATCACGCACGCGGCAGGGCCGGTTGCACTTTCAACGATGAGCCTTGGCGCAACGCAAGTGATCCTGCCGGGGTTCGACGCCGAAGTCGTGCTGCGCACCATTGCGAAGTACAAGGTCACGCACATGTACCTGCCGCCAACTGCGCTCTATCAGTTGCTCGCCTCGCCGGAACTGGGCAGCCACGACTACTCCAGCTTGCGCATCTTCATCCTCGTCGGTTCGCCGTGCAGCCCGGAAAAGCTGCGGCAGGCGGTCGAGGCGTTCGGCCCTGCCATGTGCCAGTCCTACGGCCAGGTCGAATGCCCGATGATCGTGGCGTGGTTCCCGCCCGAGGACGTGGCGAAGTTTGCGGTATCCGCGCCCGAAAAGCTTGCGTCGTGCGGCAAGCCGACGCGCTCGATCACGGTGGCGCTGCTGGACGATGATGGCAAGGAAGTGCCGCTGGGTGAAGCGGGCGAGATCTGCGTCCGCGGCGCGCTGGTGACGCATTCCTACTTTGAAAAGCCCGAAGAAACTGCCGAAATCCGCAAGTTCGGCTGGCACCACACCGGCGATGTCGGCAAGTTTGACACGGACGGTTACCTCTATATCGTTGACCGCAAGAAGGACATGGTCGTGTCAGGCGGGTTCAACGTGTTCACCGCCGAGGTTGAAGCGGCGGTGACGGAAATTGCTGCGGTTCGTGAAGCGTGCGTCTTTGGCATTCCGCACGAAAAGTGGGGTGAACAGGTCCACGCGGTGGTCGTGGCCGATGGCATGACCGAGGCCGAGATCATCGCCCATACCAAGGAGCGGCTGGGCAGCGTGAAAGCGCCAAAATCTGTCACGTTTGTAGACTCGATTCCGCGCACTGCAGCGGGCAAGATGGACAAGAAGGCGCTGCGGGCACCGTATTGGGGTAACAGTGACCGCATGGTCAATTGATCCGGTAGCAAGCCGGACAGGTGGAGAGGGTTGAAGATGCGTTTTGATCGCAAGTTGCACGTGATGCTCGCCGGAACGCTGGCGCTGGCTCTTCCGCTGGCTGCCTGCACGATGGCGGGGAAGGACGAGCTTGGGGCGGCCAATGGCGGCGAGGGGGTAACTGCGCAAAGCATCATCGCCGCCGATGGGGCCAACTGGCTGTCCTATGGCCGGACCTATGACGAACAGCGCCATAGCCCGCTGACCCAGATCACGGCAGAAAACGTCGGCCAGCTTGGCCTTGCGTGGTCGGCCGATATGGACACTGCGCGCGGTCAGGAAGCCACTCCACTGGTGATCGACGGCAAGATCTACCTCACCACCGCATGGTCCAAGGCCAAGGCTTATGACGCGCTGACCGGCAAGGTGCTGTGGGAATTCGATCCCGAGGTGCCGGGCGAAACAGCGGTCAAGGCCTGCTGCGATGTGGTCAACCGTGGGATGGCCGCTTGGGGTGACAAGCTCTACTTCGGCACGCTCGACGGCCGCCTGATCGCGCTGGATCGCAATACCGGCAAGCAGGTGTGGTCCACCGTCACGGTCGATCAGTCCAAGCCCTATACCATCACCGGCGCACCGCGCGCGATGAACGGGCTTATCATCATCGGCAATGGCGGCGCGGAAATGGGCGTGCGCGGCTATGTCACCGCCTATGATGCGGAAACCGGCAAGCAGGTCTGGCGGTTCTACACCGTGCCCGACATGCCGGGCAAGAACGACGAGGAATACCTCAAGAAAGCCGAAGCCACCTGGAAGGGTGAATGGTGGAAGCTGGGCGGCGGCGGCACCGTTTGGGATGCAATGGCCTATGACCCCGAACTGGACCTGCTCTACATCGGCGTAGGCAACGGCAGCCCTTGGAATCAGGCCTATCGTTCACCCGGTGGTGGCGACAACCTGTACCTCTCGTCCATCGTGGCGATCAAGGCCAAGACCGGCGAATACGTCTGGCACTATCAGGAAACGCCGGGCGAAACGTGGGATTTCACGGCCACGCAGCATATCATGCTTGCGGATCTTGAGATTGACGGAAAGCCGCGCAAGGTGCTGATGCAGGCGCCCAAGAACGGCTTCTTCTACGTGCTGGACCGCACCAACGGGAAGTTCATTTCGGGCACTGCCTATGCCCCCGTGAACTGGGCCAAGGGGCTTGATCCCGTCACTGGCCGTCCGATCGAAAACCCCGAAGCGCGCTATGATGTTACGGGCAAGCCGTTCATCAGCACGCCCGGTGCAGGGGGCGCACATTCGTGGCACCCGATGGCCTATGACCCGAACGAAGGGCTGGTCTATATTCCGGCCCAGTTCGCGGCATACCCCTACTTCCCCGAAAAGGACTGGAAGCCCCAGGCCGTAGGCTTCAACATTGGTCTGGATAGTTCGGCAGGCGCGATGCCTGCAAACAGGGAAGCGCGCGAGGCGGCGCGGGCTGCCACCACCGGCGCGGTTGTGGCGTGGGATCCTGTGGCGAAGAAGGAGCGCTGGCGCATTCCGTTTGCCGGGCCGTGGAATGGCGGCATGTTGGCAACCGCTGGGGGACTGCTGTTCCAGGGCAACGCCACGGGCACGTTCGCTGCTTATTCCTCAAAGAATGGGAAGGAACTGTGGTCGTTCCCGGCGCAGACCGGTGTGGTCGCCGCGCCAATCACGTTCAAGGTCGGCAATGACCAGTACGTTGCGGTTCTCGCAGGCTGGGGCGGCGTGTGGCCTTTGGCCACGGGCGTGCTGGCAGACAAGTCCGGCCCGGTGCGCAATATTAGCCGCCTGCTGGTGTTCAAGCTGGGCGGAAAGGGCAAGTTGCCCGATGCGCCGCCATTTGAAGAGCGACCACTCAATCCGCCTGCACCCGTCGGCACACCGGCCACGATTGCACAGGGCAACTACCTCTATGGCAAATACTGCACGGTTTGCCACGGCGATGCGGCCATCGGCGGCCTGCTGCCCGATCTGCGGCACAGCGCGATGAACACTGATGCCGCAGCATGGCAAACAGTTGTGCATGACGGTGCGCTGGTGGACAACGGCATGATCGGCTGGGCCAAGTACATGACCAAGGAGCAGATCGAATCGATCCGCCACTACGTCATCAAGCGTGCCAACGAGGACAAGGCGCTGGAAACGCGCTGAGAGATTGCTATATCACAGAGCAATCATAACGAAGTGGAGAGATTCATGACGCATCTTTATCCGAATCTGATCAATGGCGAACTGGTCACGACCGAAACCTCGCTCGATGTCGTGAACCCGGCGAACGAGCAGGTCATCGGCAGCGTGCCTGCCTGCGGCGCTGCCGAACTGGACCGCGCGGTTGCCGCTGCACGCGCTGCATTCAAAACCTGGTCGAAGACACCGGTCGATGATCGCCGCGCCGTGATCCGCAACATGGCCGCCGCGATTGATGCGAACTTCGAGGAACTCTACCGCCTGCTCACCAGCGAGCAGGGTAAGCCGCACCAGCAGGCGCAGTATGAAATCGGTGGCTGCTCTGCGATGATGAACGCGCAGTCGACGCTGACGCTTGAAGAGACGATCAACGAAGACAGCGCCGAACGCCTCAGCCGCACGCGTCGCGTGCCGGTGGGTGTGGTTGCCGGGATCGTGCCGTGGAACTTCCCCGTGCTGATGGCCGTGCAGAAGATTGCGCCAGCCATCCTCTCGGGCTGCACCATCGTGCTTAAGCCCTCGCCTTTCACGCCGCTGACCACGCTGCGCTTTGCCGAACTGATCAAGGACATCGTGCCGGCAGGCGTCGTCAACATCATCACCGGCGAAGATTCGCTCGGGCCGCTGATGACCTCGCACCCCGATATCGACAAGATCACCTTCACCGGATCGACCGCGACCGGCAAGCGCATCATGGAAGGCGCTTCGAAGGATCTGAAGCGCATCACGCTCGAACTCGGCGGCAATGACGCCTCGATCGTGTTGCCCGATGCCGATGTGGCAAAAGTTGCCGAACAGCTGTTCTGGTCCAGCTTCACCAACGCAGGCCAGATCTGCGTCGCCGCCAAGCGCGTGTATATCCATGAGGATATCTACGACGAAATGAGCGCCGCGATTGCCGACTACGCCAAGACCGTCACCGTCGGCGATGGGGCCAATCAGGGAACCGGCGTCGGCCCGATCCAGAACAAGAAGCAGTTTGACCGCGTGTGCGAACTGATCGAGGATGCCAAGGCCAATGGCTACAAGTTCCTTGTCGGCGGCAATGTCGATCCTTCGGGTTCGGGCTATTATGTGCCAATCACCATTCTCGACAATCCACCCGAAGACGCGCGCATCGTGGCTGAAGAGCAGTTCGGCCCGGTAATGCCGCTGATGAAGTTCTCGTCCGACGATGAAGTCATCGCGCGCGCCAACAACTCGGAATATGGCCTTGCTGGCGCGGTGTGGACCAAGGACACCGACCGCGGCGTGGCGATTGCCGAGCAGCTGGAAACCGGCACGGTGTGGATCAACGAATTCCTCCACCTCTCGCCCTTCGCGCCGTTCGGTGGCCACAAGCAGTCCGGCTTCGGCGCAGAATACGGCATCGAAGGCCTGAAGGAGTTCACCTACAGCCAGGTCATCACCGTCAAGAAAGACGCGCTGGTCTGATTGCTGATTGATACCTTGGCAGCCCCGGCAACCATTGGTTGTCGGGGTTGCCTTTAGAAATTGCGCTTGCAAAGGATACCCCAGTGCCCATCGACCTTTCGAAGATCAAGGCCATCGACGTCCACGTTCATGCCGAAGTGTCGTGTCATGATCCCGAAGATCCGGTGATGGGCAAGTATTTCGACGCGGCGTCTGCCTATTTCAAGGCCCCGCGTGAACGGCCCAAGATGCCCGAGATCATCGAGATCTACCGCGAACAGCAGATCGCCTTCTGCATGTTCACCGTCGATTGCGAGAGCGGCATCGGCGCAAAGCGCGTGTCGAACTACGAAGTGGCCGAAATCGCCAACAAGAACGACGACATCTGCATCCCCTTCGCCTCGATCGACCCGCACAAGGGCAAGCTGGGCGCACGTGAAGCGCGTGACCTGATCGAGAACCACGGCGTGAAGGGCTTCAAGTTCCATCACATCATGCAGAACATCGAACCTGCATCGCAGATCGGCTATCCGATCTATGAAGTGATCAACGAATACAAGCTGCCCGCCATCTTCCACACCGGCCATTCCGGCATGGGCACCGGCATGCGCGGCGGCGGCGGGGTTCGCCTCAAGTACGGCCAGCCCATGCTGGTCGACGATGTCGCGGTCGATTTCCCTGACATGAAGATCATCCTCGCGCACCCTTCGTGGCCGTGGGTGGATGAAAGCCTGTCGATGGCGCTGCACAAGGACAACGTGTTCATCGATCTGTCGGGCTGGTCGCCGAAATACTTTGCACCGCAGATCATCCAGTATGCCAACACGCAACTGCGCAAGAAGATGCTGTTCGGCTCGGACTTCCCGCTGATCCACCCGCAGAAGTGGCTTGATGCGGCGCGGCAGGTTGGCTTCAAGGATGAAGTCCTGCCCGGCATCATGAAAGACAACGCCGTCCGCGTGCTCGGCCTCGGCTGACCGGCAGGGCGGTGGCAGACCCGGACGATATACGCGCATGGCAGCGGCTTGATGCGGGGACCACCACATCGGGCCGGATTGAGGACAGGGACGTGGCGCGCCTCGCCGATCTTGGCGTGCGCCACGTTATCAACCTCGCGCTCGAAACCCACCCCGAAGCGCTGGCCGGTGAAGGGGAAAAGCTCAACGCGCAGGGTATCGCCTACACGCATATCCCCGTGCCGTTCGATGCGCCGGGCGATGAACACTTCGCCGCGTTTGTCGCCGCGCTTGAGCACGGGCCAAACCCGGTCCACGTCCATTGCATCATGAACTGGCGCGTCTCGGCGTTCTTCTATCGCTATAACCGTGATCGTCGCGGGCTGCCTGAACCGGAAGCCCGCGCGATCATGGAGCGCCAGTGGTCACCTGATGGCCATGACGGCAAGGAAGCCCAGGTTTGGGCAGACTTCATCGCAAGGAACGCCTGATGACCGATCTTTCGGGCAAGCACGTGGTCATCACCGGTGCCTCCACCGGCATTGGCAGGGCCACAGCCTCGGCATGCGCCAAAGCAGGCGCAAAGCTCACCCTGATCGCCCGCCGTGCCGACCTGCTTGAACAGGCCGCACATGACCTTGGCGGCACCACTGCCTTCGCCGCCGCCGACGTGGCCGACCAGGCAACGCTCACCGCCGCGCTCGATCATGCCGTGGCCACACATGGCGCCATCGATGGCCTGTTCCTCAACGCTGGCATCGGCGGCATGTTCGCCGCAATTGAGGATTACACCGACGAAGCCTTCGACGCGGTCATGGCGGTCAACGTCAAATCCGTATTCTGGGCGATCCAGCACGTCCTGCCCGCCATGAAGCAGCGCGGCACAGGCGCGATCCTCGTCACCGGCAGCCTTGCCAGCGAACGCGGCCTGCCAATGAATGCTGGATACGTTGCCAGCAAGCACGCCGTCCTTGGCCTCTCGCGCGCCGTCGCCAATGAAGCGGCGGAGTTCGGCGTGCGCTGCAACTGCATCCTGCCCGGCCTGATCGAAACCCCGATGCTTGATGGCCTGCCTCCCGGAGCTGCCTTGCAGATGGCCAAGGCCGTGCCCCAAGGCCGCACCGGTTCATCCGATGAAGTGGCGCAAGTTGCCGCCTTCCTTCTTTCCGACGCGGCCAGCCACGTCACCGCACAAGCGCTCGCTGTGGATGGTGGCATGCTCGGCACAATGAGAGTGTGAAACGATGACCCTCAAATACTATCATGCCGAACCGCTGGCGAATTCGCTCAAATCGATGGTCCCGCTCAAGGAAAAGGGCCTCGCGTACGAAAGTATCTACGTCGATCTGCACAAGTTCGAACAGCACCAGCCGTGGTTCACCGCGATCAACCCTGAGGGTCAGGTGCCCGTGCTGGAGCATGACGGCAAGATCATCACCCACACCACGGTGATCAACGAATACCTCGAAGACGCATTCCCCGATGCCCAGCCCGCCGATGCCCCCTTGCGTCCCCGCGATCCGGCGGGCGCAGCGCAGATGCGGTATTGGAACAAGTTCATCGACGAACACGTGATGAACTTCGTTTCCATGCATGGCTGGCACCGCATGGTCGGCGTGATCGCGCGCAACATCGAGAACGGCGATTTTGAAAAGTTGCTGGAAAGCATCCCGCTGCCGGACCAGCGCAAGAAGTGGGCAACTGCGCGTTCGGGCTTTACCGAAGCGGACCTTGCCAACGCCACGGCCAAGATCGAATATGCGGTGAGCAAGGTAGAGGCGCAGCTGGCCAACACAAGGTGGCTGGCGGGTGACACCTACACACTGGCAGACATCAACTTCTATGCGCACTGCGGCGCGATGGTGGAACGCATGTTCCCCGAAATGGAAATTGCCGCGCGTGCGCCGCGCCTGATTGAATGGCGTGATCGTGTGGCCGCACGTCCCGCCGTTGCCGAAGCTTTGAAGGGCGAGGATCGCACCGCACCGGGCCTGCGCGTCTGGTCGGGTGAAGTGCGCTGATGGCAGGCTTCGTCCTGATCCACGGTTCTTGGCACGGCGGCTGGTGTTTCGATCTGGTCGCCGACATCCTGCGCGCACGGGGCCACACTGTCGTGGCGCCCACGCTCCCGGGCATGGGCGGCACGGCAGAAGAAATGGCGGCGGTCACGCTGGCAAGCTGGGGCGAATTTGCTGCGCAGCATTGCCGCGAGCTGAAAGCGCAAGGCGTTGGCCCGGTGGTTCTCGCCGGGCACTCGCGCGGTGGCCTCGTTATCTCCACTGCGGCGCAGCGTGATCCATCGGCGATGGACGCGCTGGTCTACATCTGCGCGATGATGCTGCCCAATG
The DNA here is from genome assembly GCF_030696665.1 of Novosphingobium sp. GTDB lineage: Bacteria > Pseudomonadota > Alphaproteobacteria > Sphingomonadales > Sphingomonadaceae > Novosphingobium. The sequence goes on along the minus strand of NZ_JAUYRV010000052.1, from coordinate 160,589 downwards.
GCATGAGCCGCGCCGAGTTCAAGGGACTCGAAGGCCCGAACCCGGCGTTCGACGGAATCATTCGCAAGGTCCACGGCGGCATTGCGACCGAGATCGACAGCGAAAATGCTGCAGAAGTCTTCGCACAAATATCGCCGCCGGATCTGGTCGAAGCCGCGATGGCAAGGCTGATGGCCGAACCTCACGCCCCCCGGTCTGAGAAAATCATCGTGACCCCCGAACGCTGGGGCACCCTGCCGCGTACATATGTTGAATGCACGCTCGACCGGACCATCCCGATCGACAGCCAGCGTAAGATGATTGCCCGTTCACCGGGCGCGAGCATCGTGACACTTGAGGCCGATCACAGCCCGTATCTGTCAAAGCCGCAGGAACTGGCAGACGCGCTGGAAGGTGCGATTCCGGCTTGAAGAACGGGAGATAGGGTTGAAACGCCTCTCAATCCCCGAAGAAATTCAACTCCAGCAGCAGATTGTTTGGGTCGGCGGTAAAGATCTGACGCAGCCCGATGGCCTCAACCAGGTTGGTCTGGGAAGCCAGACCCATCGCACCAATCCGTTGCAGCGTTTCATCATACCCTGAACAATTCAGCGCCACATGATGAATTGCCCCGGTCAGTGATCCCGGCTGCACCTCGCGGTCATAGGCGCGCGGGCAATCGACGGCATTGATATGGATGATCGCCTTGCCCCCTGCATCATACATCCACTGCGCGTTCTGCGGTGTAAGGGGAGGCGGCCCATCGCGCCGTTCCAAACTCAGCAGCGCGCGGTAGAACTCCGCCGTCTCGTCCAGCCGGTCTGTAATGATGTTGACGTGATCCAGCGCGTTGACGTGCATGTCTGTTCTCTCCCGCAAACGAAAACGGCGGCGAAAGCATGGTGCTCCCGCCGCCGCTGAAATTCAACGAATCATAACGTTAGCTTTTGAACACCACCGTCTTGGTGCCGTTCAGCAGCGCCCGATCTTCCAGATGCAGGCGCACCGCTTCGGCCAGCACGCGGCGTTCCACATCGCGGCCCTTGCGCACCAGATCATCCGGGCCATCGGCATGGGTCACCGTTTCCACGTCCTGATGGATGATCGGACCTTCATCGAGGTCGGTTGTCACGTAGTGCCCGGTCGCACCGATCATCTTCACGCCGCGCGCATGTGCCTGATGGTATGGCTTTGCGCCCTTGAAGCTGGGCAGGAAGGAATGGTGGATGTTGATGCACCGGCCGTTGAGGAACGAGGCCAGATCGTCAGACAGGATCTGCATGTAACGCGCCAGCACCACCAGTTCCGCGCCCGTCTCGGTGACGATGCGCTTCACTTCGGCTTCCTGCTGCGGCTTGGTGTCCTTGGTGATCGGCAGGTGGTGATAGGGTATGTCACCGATCAATGAGATGTTCAGTGCTTCCTTGGGGTGGTTGCCCAGAATCGCCACCACGTCCATCGGCAGTTCACCCAACCGTGTGCGGTAAAGCAGATCGCCCAGGCAGTGGTCGAACTTGCTGACCATCAGGATCACCTTGCGCTTCACCGTGGTGTCACGCAGGTTCCATTCCATCGCATATTGCTGCGCCACGGGCGCAAATGCTGCGCGGAAGTGATCGACCGAACCTTCGCCCGGATCGAACACGACGCGCATGAAAAAGTTGCCGCTCAGCGAATCGTCAAACTGCTGTGCTTCGCGAATGTTGCCCCCTGCTTCGAACAGGTTGCCGGTCACGCGGGCAACGATCCCCGGCTTGTCCTCGCAAGACAGCGTCAAAATCAGCGATGCGCTCATCAAAATCTCTCCCATCGGTGTTGCGCTCATAGGGCGCAACATTTCCCATTGCGAATCTCTGGCAAGATTGTATGTGTTGCATACAAGTTTTTCAACGTGTGTTTTCAAACGTGGCCATTTTTCAAGTCGGGCCAAATTTTTTCGAGTCGGGAGAGTTTCAGATGGCAAAGAACCTTGAAGAGGTAATCAACGCAAACGGTAACGTGGTCGAAATGCTGCGCAATTCGCAGCTGGGTGCCTACGTGTACCCGGTCGTCGCACCGGAATTTTCGAACTGGCGTTCTGAACAGTGGGCATGGCAGCACAGCGCCGTCCTGTTCGACCAGTCGCACCACATGGTGAACCTCTACATTCGCGGCAAGGATGCGCACAAGCTGCTGTCCGATACCATGATCAACAGCTCCAAGGGCTGGTCGGTCAACAAGGCCAAGCAGTACGTTCCCACCACGCCTTATGGCCACGTGATCGGCGATGGCATCATCTTCTGGGAAGAAGAGCAGAGCTTCACTTACGTCGGCCGCGCACCTGCGTCCAACTGGCTGCGCTATCACGCTGCAACCGGTGGCTACGACGTTGAAATCGAGCTCGACGACCGTTCGCCGATGCGTCCGATGGGCAAGCCCGTCACCCGCAAGGAATGGCGCTTCCAGATCCAGGGTCCGAACGCATGGGCCGTGATCGAAAAGCTGCACGGTGGCCCGCTGGAACAGCTCAAGTTCTTCAACATGTCCACGATGAACATTGCCGGCAAGACCGTGAAGACGCTGCGCCACGGCATGTCGGGCGCACCGGGCCTTGAAATCTGGGGTCCATATGCCGAGCAGGAAGAAATCCGCGCTGCCATTCTGGAAGCCGGCAAGGAATTCGGCCTGATCGCATGCGGCAGCCGCGCCTATCCTTCGAACACGCTGGAATCGGGCTGGATCCCGTCGCCACTGCCCGCCATCTACACCGGCGAAAAGCTCAAGGGCTTCCGTGAATGGCTGGCGGCTGACAGCTATGAAGCCACCGGCTCCATCGGCGGCTCGTTCGTTTCGGAAAACATCGAAGACTACTACCTCAACCCGTGGGAACTGGGTTACGGCAACTTCGTGAAGTTCGACCATGACTTCCACGGTCGTGAAGCGCTTGAGGCCCTGAACCCGGCTGAACAGCGCAAGAAGGTGACGCTGGCATGGCACCCCGAAGACATGGCCAAGATCATGGCTTCGATGTTCAATCCGGACGGTGAAGCCTACAAGTTCTTCGACGTGCCGCTCGCGAACTACGCCTCGTCGAACTACGACCGCGTCGTCGATGCCGATGGCAAGACCGTGGGCCTCTCGATGTTCACCGGCTTCTCGTACAACGAAAAGCAGGCGCTTTCGCTGGCCACCATCGACCCCGAAATCCCGTTCGGCACTGAACTGCACGTGGTGTGGGGCGAAGAAAACGGCGGCACCAAGAAGACCACCGTCGAGCCGCACAAGCAGCTGAACGTCCGCGTGATCGTCTCGCCGGTTCCCTACAGCCGCGTTGCGCGCGAAACCTACGCAGACGGCTGGCGCACCGCTCGCTGAGCCAAACCTAACTGGCACCGCCCGGATTGCTGCAAAGGCAACCGGGCGGCTTGCCTCCAGACCCAAGAGGATCCCGCAATGGCAACACCCCAAATCCATCCCAACTGGGACAAGGTGCCCGACGGGATCACCGATGGCTTCAGCCTCGAGATGACGGCAAAGGACGAAGCGTCGCTGCGCGATGCCGCCCCGCTCATCCCGGCTGAAACGCCCGTCGCCATTACATTCCTCCCCGGTGAAGATGTTGCCGCCCGCGTTGCCGCCACGGTCGCCGTGCGCGAACTCGGCTTTGAGCCGATGCCCCACTTCTCCGCTCGCCGGATCACATCGGAAGACGATTTCGAAGGCTACCTGCGCGCAGTGGTTGAAAAAGCAGGCGTTTCCAGATGCTTCATCGTCGCTGGCGATCCGCCCGAACCGGTCGGCCCTTACTTCGATACATCAGCCCTGATCGCCACAGGCGCGTTCGAACGCTCGGGCATCAAGGCCATCGGCATCGGCGGGCACCCGGAAGGGCACCCCAACATGTCCGAGGCCGAATGCTGGGCCGTCCTCGAAAAGAAGGTCGCTGATATTTCAGCGCGCGGCATGGCCCCGCTGATCGTCACCCAGTTCGGCTTCGATCCCGACGCCTTCCTCGCCTGGCTCAAGGAACTGCGCGCACGCGGCATCGATGCGCCGGTGCGCATCGGCGTGCCCGGTCCCGCCGGGATCAAGCGCTTGCTGTCCTTTGCCGCACGTTGCGGCGTTGGGGCCTCCACCTCGGTCCTCAAGAAATACGGCATTTCCGTCACGAACCTGCTCGGCACAGCCGGGCCGGACAAGCTGGTCGATGCTTTCGCCAAGGGCCTCGGGCCTGAACACGGCAAAGTCCGCCTGCACTTCTACCCGTTCGGCGGTCTGACCAAGACGCTGGAATGGCTGCACGGCTACAACAAGAAGCACGGCATAAATCAGTGACGGACTTCGTGCTGGTCCACGGCGCGTGGGGCGGCAGCTTCGCGTGGGATCGCCTCGCAGCGGACCTGCGCGCCGCCGGGCACCGCGTCCTCGCCGCCGACCTTACCGGTCTGGGCAAGCGCAAGGCCGAGTTCCACCCCGGTATCACGCTGACCACCCACATCGACGATGTCTGCGCACAGATCGCCGACGCGGGCTTCGACCGTTTCGTGCTGGTCGGCCATTCGTGGGGCGGCATGGTGATAACCGGCGTCGCCACGCGGCTGGGTGCCCGGATCGATGCCATCGTCTATGTCGACGCGTTCCTGCCGCAGGATGGCCAGTCGCTTTGGGATCTGACGGGAGAGTGGGAGCATGACCACTACATCGGCAGCCAGAAGCACAAGCCCGGCGCGGTATCCCCGCTGCCCGGCTTGGAAAGTCCGGTGCTGTCCGATCATCCGCTGCTGACTTTGGTCGAGGCGGTGCGCTTCAGCGGTGAGGAGGCGAAGATCCCGCGCCGCATTTATGTGTTCGCCAATGGCTGGCAGCCGACACCCTTCGCCAAGTTCCGCGATCAGGTTCAGAACGATCCTGCGTGGGAATATCACGAGGCTGAAGCCAGTCACGACGTGATGCGCGATCAGCCCGGACAGTTGCTGCAAGTAGTGCTGAATTGCGCCTGATTTGAGGGCGTTGTGGTAGCCTTGGGGACACCTAGGTGCTGCTAGGTGCATCTAGGTGCACTTCGGAAAACGCCCTTCAGGCTTGCGCAGCGAGGCTCTGCATCCGCTTCAGATAGCGCGCCAGAACGTCGATCTCCAGATTGACTTTCCGCCCCGCCACAAGCGTGCCCAGCGTCGTCACTTGCGCGGTGTGCGGGATGATGTTGAGCATGAAGTGGCACGCGCCATCGGCCTGATCCGCCACTTCGTTGACGGTCAGTGAAACCCCGTCGACAGTGATGGAACCCTTGGCCGCGATATAAGCTGCCAGCTCCTTGGGGGCGGCGACGATGTATTGCCACGATGCCCCGACCTGCGTCACGCTGACGACTTCGCCCACCGTATCGACATGGCCGGTCACGATATGCCCGCCCAGTTCATCACCCAGCTTCAGCGCCGGTTCGAGGTTGAGCGGTGCGCCCGCCTGCCACTGTTCCGGCGCTGTGCAGCTCACCGTCTCGCCCGAAACGTCGACCGCAAACCAGCCTTCACCGGCCACGCCGCCTTTGTCGACCACGGTCAGGCAGACGCCAGAGCAGGCAATCGACGCGCCAATGGCGATTTTCGCCGGGTCCATCGCGCAGGAAATGGTGATGCGGCGATCACCCTTGTCCTCGATCGCGAGGATATTGCCGACTTCGGTGACGATCCCGGTGAACATTCAAATCTCCTTCAACGGACCCGCTCGTAGACGTCCAGCGCATCGCTGCCAAGCGTCCGGCGGTCCACATTGCGCCACCGCCCGTGCGCTTGCGCCAGCGAGCCAAGCCCGATGTCCGCGATGCAGGGCAGGCCCGCGCCCACGATAATCGGCGCGCGATAGAGCAGCAGCCGGTCCACCATGTCTGCCGCCAGAAAGGCCGCCGCTGCCTGCGCTCCGCCTTCGACAAAAAGATACTGCGCATCGCCGAATGCGCCCGGCGCAGCAATTTCAGCCACAGCCGTCCAGCCCTCAGGCACCGCCCCGCGTGTCAGCACCATGCGCTGCGGACTGCGCGCCTCCAGCCCCGGCAGGCGCACGTCGAGCCTTGGCGCGTCGGCCCGGAACGTCCCGCCGCCAACAAGAATGACATCAGCCCGCGCCCGCTCCACGTGGCAGTGTGCGCGCGCCTCAGGCCCGGTGATCCACTGGCTGGACCCATCGGCCAGCGCAATCCGCCCGTCGAGCGAGGTCGCCAGTTTCAGCGTCACATGTGGCCGCCCCAGCGCTGTCCGCGTCAGATAGCCTGCCAGCGATTCCCGCGCCGCAGGGCAGGGCACCAGTTCCGCCGCAATCCCTGCTGCACGCATCGCTGCGATCCCGCTGCCTGCCGTGCGCGGGTCCGGGTCTTCCACGCCGATCACCACGCGCGCCAGCCCGCTTTGCATCACCAGCGAGGTGCAGGAAGGCCCGCGCGCGCTGGCATGTGCGCATGGTTCCAAGGTGACGTAAAGCGTCGCGCCCTGCGCTGCCGCGCCCGCCTGAGCCAGCGCGCCCGCCTCGGCATGGGGCCGTCCGCCTGCCTGCGTCCACCCGCGACCGACGACTTTACCATCGCGCACGATCACCGCGCCTACCGAAGGGTTGGGCCTGCTTAATGGACGCCCGCGCCCGGCCAGCGCCGCGGCTGCATTCAGCCAGCGCTGGTCGTCGGCTCCGCTCATTCGTCTGGCGACTGCAGCTTCTTCTGCTCGGCCTCGAACACGGGGTTCTTCACCAGATTGCGGTCGAGGATCGCCTTGCGCTCGGCATCGATCTTGGCCTTCATCGCGGCGCGTTCGGCATTGCCTTCTTCGTAGGCCTTTTTCGTATCGACCCCGGTGGCGTTGCCGACGGCGCGATACATCTGGCGCACGCGCTCGGCGCTAGCCTCTTCCTCGGCCTCGATGGCGCGGGCCTTGGCCGTTGCCTCACGGTTTTCGGCAAGGATTTCGGCGTCGGTGCGGCCTTCAAGGAAGCTGGGAAAATAGACGATCTGCGGCGGGCGCGGCAGGCCCCGGCCGCCCTGCTGGGTCATTACATAGAATATGCCGCCGGTTACTGCGGCGGCCATCATCAAGCCGATGAAGCGGTATTCGCTTGGCGAGCCAAGCACTTCCCACAGATCGACAACTGCGCGGCGCGGGGAGACTTTGCGGAAAAAGGCCTTCATGCGCGCATAGATAGGCGCTTGTTGGACATTCTACCAGCCATCAGCCGAACGGCGCATAAAGCGTGCGTCCGAACCGCTTGAGCCAGCGGTTGGCGGCGTCGATCTCGCCTTCGAACAGGCCATCAAGATGGGCGTGGAAGGCCGGGCTGTGATCGAAGTGCCGGATATGCGCGACCTCGTGCGCCACGACCGAGCGGCGCACGAAATCGGGCGCCATGATCAGCCGCCAGTTCATGCGGATCGTCCCGTCCGATGCACAGCTGCCCCAGCGCCGTTGCGCGCGCGAGAGCGAGAGGCGCGGCACGGGTTCTCCGGCGCGGGCACAATAGTGCGCCAGATCCTCGGTGCAGAGCGCAAGTGCTTCGGCCTCAAGCCAGCGCTGCAACCGTGTGGCAAGGCCCTCCGCAGGGCCTCCCACCACAACACGCCCCTCGGCAAACATGGGTTTGCGCCGTGCGCTGGGCTGCCAGTCTATGCGTAAGGTCTCACCCCGGAAGCACACGGTGGCATCGGGGGCAATCGCCGCTGCTTCGGGCACGCGTGCGAGTTGCCCCGCGAGCCAATCGGCCCGGTCGCGCGCAAAGGCCTCTGCATCGCCCACACGGCCCCAAGCGGGGATCGACACGCGCGCTTCGCTACCATCTGGTGCGAGGCGCAGAGTCATTCGCCGCGCATGGCCCAGCTTGCGGATCACCAGCGGCAGTTCGCGATCGGCCACCACGATTGTGCGGCGCGCTATTGCACGGGGGGAAGGCGCTTCTTTCGCCTTGGGATCAGCCCGCCTGAGCCAATCGAGCATGCCTCGCCTTTCACCCATCGAAGTAGTCCGATGGCACGATATGCTCTTCCAGCGGTCCCGCCAATGTCTCGCTGACCGCCTTGCCGATGATCGATTGGCCCGCACGATGCACCGCATCGCGGTCACCCGAAATCAGGTAGTGCCAATCGGGCAGGGGATCGCCGTCGGCGCGCAGGCGATAGGCGCAGGTATCGGGCAGCCACGGCAGATCGCGCGCCAGCTTGGGCGTCAAGCGCAGGCAATCGGGCACATAGGCGCGGCGGTGCTTGTAATCGCTGCAGCGCCCGGTCTTCAGGTCGAGCAGTTTGCACGCGACGTTGGTGTGGTAGACATCGCCCGTGGCATCATCTTCCAGCTTGTGCAGGCAGCATTTGCCGCAGCCGTCGCACAGCGCTTCCCACTGTTCGCGGTTGAGAGCCTCTACCGGCTTTTCCCAGAAGCGGTCGGAACTCAATGCACCCACTTTGCAAGTTCAGCGGCTACCGACTTGGCGTCCTTGTCGGCAGGTAGCAGGGCAATCGGCTCACCCTTCGGACCCATCAGGAATACACCCCGGCTGTGGTCCATCAGGTAGGCGTCGGGTGTGCCGCCTTCACGCTTGGAGTAGTACACCGCCCACTTCTTCGCCGCATCGGCAATCCGCTTTGGCGTGCCGGTAAGTCCAACGACGTTCGGTCCGAAATTCGCCGCAAAAGCGCCCACGACTTCCGGCGTATCACGCTGCGGATCTATGGTGATGAACAGCGGCACCACCTTGCCCGCAAGATCGCGGTGCTCTTGTTCGAACTGGCGCACACCCAGGCCGATGTTCTGCATGTCTACCGGGCAAACATCCGGGCAGAATGTGTAGCCGAAATAGACAATTGGGTACTTTCCAGCGAAGTCGCTCCACCGCACGGGCTTCCCGTCCTTGCCGGTCAGCGTGAAATCGCCGCCGATGGTCGCGCCTTCAAGCGGCGGGCTTTCAGCCACCGCGCCTCCGCACGAGGAGAGCGCGAAAGTGCAGGTTGCGGCAAGAGCGGCGAGCAAGGATCTGAAAACGTGGGTCATGGCGCGGCGGTTCATGCTCTGCTAACCGTGCCCTTGCAAGAGGCGAGTCCATAGGGGCAGAATGTCCGGGTGGGTGCGCAACAGGAGGAAGTGATGTTTTCGATTTTCCGCAGGCCTCTCGCCGCATTGGCGATCCTGCTGGCCGCCGCCATTGCCATGCCCGCGCAGGCCCAGTTTTCCGAAGGCTACAAGTTCCTCGAAGCCATCCGCAAGAAGGAAGGCGACAAGGTGACCGAGGCTCTGAACGAGCCGGGCACCCAGATCGTGAACACCAAGGATTACTCCACCGGGCAGACCGGGCTGCACATCGTCACCGCGCGGCGCGACCTTACATGGGTGCAGTTCCTGATCGCCAAGGGTGCGAATGTGAATGCGCGTGACAATCGCGGCGTCACCCCGCTGGTTCTGGCCACGGAAATGGGCTTTATCGAAGGTGCGGACGAACTGATCCAGTCCGGCGCGCGCATCGATGAAGCGAACAACACCGGCGAAACCCCGCTGATCAGCGCCGTGCACCGCAAGGATCTGGCGCTGGTGCGCCTGCTGATCAAGGCTGGCGCAAATGTGGACCGGCCGGACAATTCGGGCCGCTCTGCCCGCGATTATGCCACGCTTGAAGGCAAGAGCAGCGCCGTGCTGGGCGAAATCGAACGGTCCTCGAAAGAGGCAAAGGGCACTGCGCCCAAGAAGACCTATGGACCTTCGTTCTAAGCCGGGCATTGTAGCAACATGACCGATGACACCTCGCTCGAAGCCCTGCGCCTCCGTCTTGCCCCGGCCATTGCCGAGGCGGCCGCCTTCGATGGCTGGAAGGCTGAAGCCGTTGCCGCCGCCGCCGAAATGGAAGGCGTCGATCCGGCGCTGGCTGCCTTTGCGTTTGAAGGCGGGGCGATGCAGATGATCTCCGCATGGATTGCGCGCATCGATGCCGATATGGCAGAGGCGCTGCCCGCCAGCCAGATCGGCAATCTGCCCATCCGCGAACGCATCCGCCGCCTTGTGCAATTCCGGCTTGATGCGCTGGTGGGCAAGGAAGAAGCGCTGCGCCGTGCGCTGGCCATCATGGCCATGCCGCAGAATGTGCCCGCTGCCACCCGGCTGGGCTGGTCGAGCGCAGACGCGATGTGGCGGCTCGCGGGCGATACGGCAACCGATTACAACCACTATACCAAGCGCATGACGCTCGGTTCGATCTATGCAGCAACGCTCGCCTATTTTGCGCAGGACACCAGCGATGGGCATGACGATACGCGCGCATTCCTTGATCGCCGGATCGAGAACGTGATGCAGTTCGAAAAGGCCAAGGCCAAGCTGCTCAAGCCGCGCGATGAAAACTTCTCGCTGATGCGGATGCTGGGGCGGCTGCGGTATCCGGCGACTTAAGGCATTTTCTGCCCTTTTCTTGATCCAGCGCAATTCTATTGCGAATGACTTGCAAACGCGCTCGCGCTATGGCAGCGGGAACTGGTGACGCTCGATCAACTCCCCTTGAACACGCCTGCGCGAATCGCTGCAGTCGATTGGTCTGCGCTGGTCGCGGAAGAGGCGCAGCGCCTGCAAGCGCTGGGGCTTGATGAAGGCGCGCGCGTCAGCCTCGCTTATCGCGGCGTGTTCGCCGGGCGTGATCCGCTGGCGGTGGAAATCGGCCGCATGACCATCGCCCTGCGCCGCGTTCATGCGCGCGCGATGACGGTCGAAGCCCTGTAATGAGCAAAATGCCTACAGTTGCCGCGCTGGTCGGCAATCCGAACGCGGGCAAGAGCGCGCTGTTCAACGCGCTTACCGGGGCGAGGCAGAAGATCGCCAACTATCCGGGCGTCACTGTGGAGCGCAAGGCAGGCCGCCTGCTGCTGCCATCGGGCGAGCCGGTGGAACTGGTCGATCTGCCCGGCTCCTATGCTCTGGACGCCACCAGCCCTGACGAGGAAGTGACCCGCAAGGTCATCATGGGCGAGCAGGAAGGGCAGGCCAAGCCCGACGTCATCGTGCTCGTGCTGGACAGCTCCAACCTCGAACAGCACCTTGTTTTTGCACAGGAAGTGATTGAATTGGGCCGCCCCACCGTGGTCGCGCTCAACATGGTCGATCTGGCAGAGCGTGATGGCCTGACGCTTGATCCCGCCGCGCTGCAATCGGCGCTGGGCGTGCCGGTGGTCCCCACCGTTGCCGTGCGCCGCCGTGGTCTTACCGAACTTGCCGCAGCCATTGCCGAGGCGCGGGACCGTTCGCAGGCCAATGAAGCTGCGCCGCGCCCGCATGTCACCCTGCCCGAACGGCGCATGCTGGCGCACCAGATGGCAACCGCAACGATCCTCTCGGAAACCGCCAAGCACCGCATCCACGCGCGGCTGGACAAGGTTCTGCTGCATCCGTGGGCCGGTCCACCGATCCTGTTTGCGCTGCTGTTCGTGGTGTTCCAGGCGGTGTTTTCGTGGGCCACGCCCTTTGCGGATGGCATCGAAGCCGTGGTCGGCGCGCTGGGTGATTTCGCCAAGGCGGTCCTGCCCGAAAGCCTGTTGCGCGATCTCCTCACCGAAGGCGTGATTGCGGGCGTCGGCTCGGTCATCGTGTTCCTGCCGCAGATCGTGATCCTGTTCTTCTTCATCCTGATCATGGAGGCGACCGGCTATATGGCCCGTGCCGCTTTCCTGATGGACCGGCTGATGGCAGGCGTTGGCCTTTCGGGCCGCAGCTTCATCCCGCTGCTCTCCAGCTTTGCCTGCGCGATTCCTGGCATCATGGCCACGCGCAGCATCACCGATCCCAAGGACCGGCTGACCACGATCCTGATTGCCCCGATGATGACCTGCTCGGCCCGCCTGCCGGTCTATGCGGTGATCATCGCAGCGTTCATCCCCAACCGGGCGGTCGGCCCCGGCATTGGATTGCAGGGCCTCGTGCTGTTCTGCCTCTACGTGGCTGGCATCATCGGCGCGATGGTGGTGGCGCTGGTGCTGCGCCGCTCGGTGACCAAGGGCGCGGCTTCGGGCTTCATCATGGAACTGCCCAAGTACCAGCTGCCCACGATCAAGGATCTTGCCATCGGCCTGTGGCAGCGCGCGTGGATTTTCCTGCGCCGCGCCGGCACGATGATCTTTACGGTCACCGTGGTGCTGTGGATCCTGCTCAGCTTCCCGCGTGCCGCGCCGGGTGAGGATCAGGTCGATGCCTCGATCGCCGGGCACATGGCCAATGGGCTGGCCGTGGTGCTGAACCCCATCGGTTTCAACCGCGACATGAGCCTTGCGGTGATCCCGGCAATGGCCGCGCGCGAAGTCGCCGTCAGCTCGCTTGCCACCACGTATGCCGTCAGCGCCAGCGACGAGGACGAGGCGGCGATGGAACTGGGCGACCGACTCAAGGCCAACTGGACCCTGCCGATGGCGCTGTCGTTCCTCGCATGGTTCGTCTTTGCGCCGCAGTGCCTTGCCACCATCGCAGTCGCCCGGCGCGAGACCAACGGCTGGAAATGGCCGGCGTTCATGCTCGCCTACCTGTTTGCGCTGGCGTACGCGGCGGCGGGCATTACCTTCTGGACCGCTACGGCGGCGGGGCTGGGCTGAGGCCTACCGACCCCCGACCCCTCCCGCTTGCGGGAGGGGAGTGCGAGCGCTGATTTTTGCCCTCCCGCAGGCGGGAGGACCGCGAGACTTGCTGAACGCAGTGAAGTTAGTCGCAGCGGGGCGGGCCTGTAGCGCTACGCTGTGGGAAAAGCGCCGTGCTGACTCCCAAATCAAAGCGGTCATGCGCTAGGCACTTCGCCAGATCAGAAGGAACACGATTCGATGGCAGGCAGCGTCAACAAGGTCATCCTCGTCGGCAATCTGGGGGCAGACCCCGAGGTGAAGAGCTTCCAGAACGGCGGGCGCATTGCCAACTTGCGCATCGCCACGTCCGAAAACTGGAAGGACAAGGCGACCGGCGAGAAGAAGGAGCGCACGGAATGGCACACAGTCGTGCTCAATTCCGATGGCCTCGTCGGCGTGGCCGAACGCTACCTGAAAAAGGGCAGCAAGGTCTATATCGAAGGGCAGCTGCGCACCCGCAAGTGGCAGGACCAGTCAGGCAATGACCGCTACAGCACGGAAGTGTCGGTCGGTGGCATGGGCGGCGTGCTGACCATGCTTGACGGCGCACCCGGTGCTGGTGGCGGCGGCATGGGCGGTGGCGGAGGCGGTCGCTCGTCCGGTGGCGGCTGGAATGAAGGTGGCTCGTCAGGCGGCGGTTCGCGCGGTGGTGGCGCAGCCGCAGGCGGCGGCTGGAACCAGGGCGGCGGTAGCGCCGGGGGCAGCAGCAGCGGCGGCTACGGCGACGATCTGGATGATGACATCCCGTTCTAGAGCCATCCAAAAGCACTGCGCCCCCGCCCCTCGACAAGCTCGGGCTAAACTTCCGGCGAAGCCGGAAGGCGGGGGCCTCGGTGTTGTTACGGAAGGCTTGCGTAAAACGCCTGAGGCCCCCGCCTTCGCGGGGGAGCACAAGTGTTTTCGGTTGGCACGATGCGGGCGTTCAAGTCCCCCGCGTATCTCCATACAGATGAATATGCAGCCGGTCGGTAAACCGCCAGCCACGCTCCAGCGCTTCCTCTGCCAGCCAGCGCGACCGCTCGCGCAGCACGGAGCTGGCTGTGCCTTCCGGCATCACGAACAAGTGATCCGCCGCAATCCCGAACCGATCTTGCAGCGCTGAAATCTCGGACAGGTCGGCAGGCGTTGCCACCACGAACTTGAACCATGCGCGCGGGTCACGCGCCCACTGCGCCAACCGCTCCGGCAGCAGCGCCAGACTTGCGTCATTGCCCGAATGCGCCAGCTTGGGGCTGACGTTGAACTGGTCCACCATTGGATCAAGCGCTGAATGCACCGCTACTGTCCCGTTGGTCTCGATCTCCACGTGAAGGGCAGGGCGTGCCGCCTTCAGCAGCCCCACCATCCGCGCCAGCGCTGCTCCTTGCAGCAGAGGTTCGCCGCCGGTGATGACCAGCCGGTCTTCCGGGTGCGCAAGGATCAGCGCGGTCGCGTCGTCCTCGGTCATGGTCAGTTGGTTATCGACGCGCTCGAACGCCACTTCATCGCGGTGCGGGCGATTGTCGCCGGAAAAGCGCCAGGTATAGGCCGTATCGCACCAGCGGCAGGCCAGATTGCAGCGGCTCAGGCGCATGAACACGGAAGGCCTGCCCATCGAAGGGCCTTCGCCTTGCAGCGAGGAAAACACCTCCGGCTCGCCGGGGTTTACGGTGGCGAGGGTTAGCATGCTGTCCTCCCCGCTACGGGGAGGATGGGCGTTGCGCTTGCTCACCCCAACCGCGCCAGCGCCGCCGCCAACCGCTCGGCCTCGGCGGCATGCATCGCATGATCGGCGCGGGCCTTTTCGACTGCTTCGGGCTTGGCTTTCTCGACGAACGAGGGATTGCCCAGCCGCCCTTCGAGCGACTTGGCTTCCTTCTGCGAAACCGCCAGCGCCTTTTCCAGACGGGCCTTTTCGGCGGCAATATCGATCACGCCTTCCAGCGGCACGACGATGTTTGCGTCCCCGGCCCCCACCTGCATCGCCGCGCCCGCAGGCGCTGCTTCAAAGCGGATTCCGTTGAGGCGGGCGAGGCGTTCGATCACGGCCGGGTTGGCTTCGATGATGCCGCGCGTCTGTGCCGAAGGACCGGGCAGATAGGCGTCCAGCTTCGCCCCCGGCGCGATGCCGAGTTCGTTCTTGGCGGTGCGCAGGTTTGAAACGAGCGCGATCAGCCATTCGACCTCACGCTTGGCCGCCGGATCGACCGACGCCTGCGGATCGGGCCAAGCGGCCACGATCAGTTCGCCGTCACGCTTCCCAAGCGAATGCCACAGTTCTTCGGTCACAAACGGCATGAACGGATGGAGCATCACTAGAATCTGGTCGAGCACCCAACCTGCCACAGCGCGGGTTTCGGCGTCGAAGTTGCCCTTCACCAGTTCGATGTACCAGTCGCAGAACTGGTCCCACACGAAGTGATAGACGGTGTTCGCCGCCGCATCGAAGCGCAGGTCTGCCATCGCCTGATCGAGCGCGGCGACGGTTTCCACCACTTCACCGATGATCCACTTGTTGACCGCCGATGTTGCCGCCGGAGCCGCCACTGACGTGCTTCCGGTGATGCCGTTGCTCTGGCAGAAGCGCGCGGCGTTCCACAGCTTCGTAGCGAAGTTGCGATAGCCTTCGACGCGGCGCTCATCCATCTTCACGTCGCGGCCCTGGCTCTCCATCGCGCACATAAAGAAGCGCAGCGCATCGGCACCGTACTTGTCGATCAGCAGCAGCGGATCGACCACGTTGCCCTTCGACTTGCTCATCTTCGCGCCATCGGCGGCGCGGACGAGGCCGTGGAGGTAAAGCTTCTTCCACGGCACTTCTTTCATGAAGTGCAGCCCCTGCATCGCCATGCGCGCATCCCAGAAGAACAGGATGTCGAAGCCCGAAACGAGCAGATCGTTGGGGTAATGCTTGGCGAGGAGGGAGCGATCCTCCCCGGAACGGGGAGGGGGACCGCCCGCAGGGCGGTGGAGGGGGCTATCCTCCAAAGGCTGTGCGTGCGGAGAGGCCCCTCCACCATGCTGCGCATGGTCCCCCTCCCCATGCTGGGGAGGATGGTCTTCGGGCCAGCCGAGCGTGGCGAAGGGCCACAGCGCGGAGGAGAACCATGTGTCGAGGACGTCTTCGTCGCGGGACAGAGTGACGCTGGCCCCGGCCTTTGCCTGCGCTTCTTCTTCAGTCTCGGCCACGTAGCACAGCCCGTCAGAGCCATACCAAGCCGGAATCCGGTGCCCCCACCACAGTTGGCGGCTCACACACCAAGGCTGGATGTTTTCCATCCAGTTGAAGAATGTCTTCTCCCATGTCTTGGGCACGATCTCGATGTCGCCAGACTTCACCGCCGCAATCGCAGGCTGGGCCAAAGTTTCGGCATCGACGTACCACTGGTCGGTCAGCCAAGGTTCGATCACCACGCCGCCACGATCACCGAACGGCGTCTGGATCGTGCGCGGCTCAAAGTCGGCAGCGACTTCGTTGCCTTCCTTGTCCTTCGTCATGTGCGGAATCAGGAAGCCAGCTTCCTTCATCCGCTCGACCACCAGCTTGCGCGCATCGAAGCGGTCCATGCCGATGAATTCGGCAGGCACCAGACCGTCCGCTGTCTGCACGACCTTTGCCTCGGCATCGAACATGTTGAGCATGTCGCCCGCCTTGATTCCGGCGCGCTTGCCCACTTCGAAGTCGTTGAAATCGTGCCCCGGCGTGATCTTCACCGCGCCCGAACCCAGTTCGGGATCGGCGTGTTCATCGGCCACCACCTTGAACCGGCGACCGGTCAGCGGTTGCAGGATCTCCTTGCCGATCACGCTGGCGTAGCGAGTATCGTCAGGATGCACCGCCACGCACATATCGGCCAGCATCGTTTCGGGGCGCGTGGTGGCGACCTCGATGTAGTCCAGCCCGTCGTCGCGGGTCACACCGTCGGCCAGCGGATACTTGAAGTGCCAGAAGCCGCCCTGCGTCTCGCGCGTTTCCACCTCAAGGTCGGAAATCGCGGTCTTCAGCTTCGGATCCCAGTTTACCAGCCGCTTGTCGCGGTAGATCAGGCCTTGTTTATGGAGATCGACGAAGACCTTCACGACAGCGCGGGTGAAGTGCGGGTCCATCGTGAACTGCTCTCTGGACCAGTCCATCGAGCAACCCAACCGGCGCAGTTGGCCGGTGATCGTGCCGCCGCTTTCGTGCTTCCACTCCCACACCTTGTCCACGAACTGTTCGCGCGTGTAGTTGGTGCGCTTGTCCTGTTTCGCCTCCATCTGGCGTTCGACCACCATCTGCGTGGCAATGCCGGCATGGTCGGTGCCCACCACCCACAGCGCATCCTTGCCGCGCAGGCGTTCATAGCGGATCACCACGTCCTGCAGCGTGTTGTCGAGCGCATGGCCGATGTGGAGGCTGCCGGTTACGTTCGGCGGCGGATTCACGATGGTATAGGGCTGGGCGTCGGGCCGTTCGGGCCGGAACAGGCCGTTCGATTCCCAATGGCCATACCACTTGGCCTCGATCCCGGCGGGTTCGAAAGTCTTGGCCAGTTCAGCTGAAGTCGTGTCGCGCGTTTGATCGTTCATGGGGCAGCGCCTTGCCATCCCGAACGCTCGCCTGCAAGCATTGCAGGGGAACCGCAAACCCTGTTCCTTCGTTACGGCTCATGTGTTGCACTTGTCGCCTTGGACTAAATCCCCCATGAAGCGGGCAAGATGCGGGAACTGACCGATTTCAAGCTTGTGCCCGCCGATCAGCAGGGTGCCGCAACGCTCGCTTTCAGCGGGCCGATGACCGTGTCCTCGCTCGGCCAGGCAGACACGCGGCTGCGATCCTTGGGCGAATCCTTCGCCACAATTGACATTTCCGCCGTCACCCGCATCGACACAGTCGGGGCGTGGACCGTCTGGCGGCTGTCACGCGATCACGATGCGAAGATTACTGGCTGCAGTGACGAGGCGCAGAAGCTGGTCGATGCGATCAGCAAGGCTGATTCCAATGCGGAAAATGTGCGCGCACACCGCATGCCGCTGCTCACCCGCGTGCCTGCGCACGTCGGCGAAGTGATCATCGGGCTGGGCCGGGGCATGCTGCAGGTCGTCGGCTTCCTTGGCCAGATCATGCTGAGCGCAGGGTCGCTGATCCGCCATCCCGGCCGCATGCGCATGAAAGCGCTGGTCCACCAGATGGAACTGGTGGGCGTCAATTCGCTCGCCATCATCGGCTTGATGAGCTTCCTTGTCGGCATCGTTATTGCACAACAGGGGGCGGTGCAGCTGCGCCAGTTTGGGGCCGAAATCTACACGGTCAACCTCGTCGGTCGCCTCACTCTGCGCGAACTGGGTGTGCTGATGACCGCGATCATGGTCGCGGGCCGCTCCGGTTCGGCCTTTGCCGCGCAGATTGGCACGATGAAGCTGACCGAAGAGGTTGATGCGATGCGCACCATCGGCGTCTCGCCGATGGAAGCGCTGGTCCTGCCGCGCATTCTGGCCACGATGATCATGATGCCGCTGCTCGGCTTTTATTCTGCCGTCGTCGGCATTGTCGGCGGTGCGTTCCTGTCGAGCATCACGCTGGGCATTCCGTTTTTCACCTTCCTGACGCGCATTCAGGAAGTTGTGCCGCTGCACGATGTGTGGGTGGGGATCGTCAAAGCCCCGATGTTCGGCCTGATCGTGGCGCTTGCAGGCTGTTATCAGGGCATGCAGGTCAAGAATAACGCCGAGGAAGTGGGCGCGCGCACGACGGCTGCGGTTGTCATGGCGATTTTCACGGTGATCGTGCTCGATGCGTTCTTCGCGGTGTTCTTCACCAACATCGGGTGGGGCTGATGGAACAGGAGCAGTTCCCCATCCGCGTGCGCGGCCTGCGCAATGTGTTCGGTGACCATGTCATTCATGAAGGCCTCGATCTCGATGTCCGCAAGGGCGAGATTCTGGGCGTGGTGGGCGGCTCAGGCACTGGAAAATCGGTGCTGATGCGCACGATCATCGGGTTGCAGATACCTGATGCGGGCGAAGTTGACGTGCTGGGCGATACCATCACCGATGCGCAGGACGATGCCGACATCGATATCCGCAGCCGCTGGGGCGTGCTGTTTCAGGGCGGCGCGCTGTTCTCCACGCTGACCGTGGCGGAAAACGTCGAAGTTCCGTTGCGCGAATTCTACCCCGAAATCACCGATGAATTGCGCCATGAAATTGCGCGCTACAAGGTGCTGCTCTCGGGCTTGCCAGCTGAAGCGACGAGCAAGTACCCGGCCGAACTTTCCGGCGGGATGCGCAAGCGCGCAGGTCTGGCGCGCGCCCTGGCGCTTGATCCAGAACTGCTGTTCCTTGATGAACCTACCGCTGGCCTTGATCCGATCGGTGCGGCTGCGTTCGACCAGCTGATTCTCAAGCTGCAGCAGACGCTTGGGCTTACCGTGTTCCTGATCACCCATGATCTCGATACGCTGTATGAGATTTGCGATCGGGTGGCGGTGATTGCTGACCGTAAGGTCATTGCCGTGGGATCGATCCCTGAACTGCTGGCGCTCGATCATCCGTGGATCCAGGAATATTTCAACGGCCCTCGCGGGCGTGCGGCGCAAGATGCGCAAGTGCGCCACGATGCGAAAGAGGCAAAGATTTCACATGATGCGCCTTCGCGGGCCGGACAGGGTGAGGCATAAGGACAAGCCTATGGAAACGCGCGCAAACCACATCTGGGTCGGCATTGTCACCCTGCTGCTGCTGCTGGGCACGGCCGTGCTCACCATGTGGATCGCCGGGATCAGCCGGAGCGAATCCTCGCAGTACGATATTTTCTTCAAACAGTCGGTCGATGGTCTGGCCAAGGGTTCGGAGGTATCGTTTTCGGGTGTTCCGTCAGGTCAGGTCAAGGACATTGAATTGTGGGAGCGCGATCCCGAATTCGTGCGCGTGCGCATCACGGTCGACAAGAAAGTGCCCATCCTTGAAGGCACTACTGCCAGCGTGCAGGGCAGCTTCACCGGCGTTTCCACGATCCAGTTGACCGGCGCCCACAAAGGCGCGCCTGCGATCAAATGCCCCAAGGAAAACAAGCGCCTGACTTGCCCGGAAGGCGTACCCGTAATCCCCACCCGGCGTTCGGGTCTTGGCGAAATCCTGTCGAATGCGCCGCTCCTGCTCGAACGGCTGGCCACGCTGACCGAACGGTTGACGATGGTGCTTTCCGACAAGAACCAGAAGTCGTTCGAGAACATTCTGGCCAACACCGACCGCCTCAGCGGCAATCTTGCCGATGTTACGCCCGATGTGAAGCGGACGATGGCAGAACTGCAGGCAACCCTGCGGCAGGCCAACTACACGCTGGCAAGCTTTGAAAAGCTGACCAATTCGGCCGATTCGATGCTGAATGATGAAGGCAATGGCCTTGCCAAGCAATTGCGCCAGACGCTGAAATCGGCACAAGGCGCAGCGGACGAACTGCAAGGCACGCTCAGCGATGCACGCCCCGCTGCCAAGCAATTGAACGAGCGCACGCTGCCCGCTGCCGAAGCCGCCATCCGCGATCTTCAGGCGACGACGCGATCCTTGCGCGAAGTGACCGACAAGCTGAACGACAAGGGTATCGGCGGCTTCGTCGGCGGTCCCAAGCTGCCCGACTACAAGGATTGAGGAGGCGAACATGATCATCCGCAACACTCTGCTCGCCGCCGCCTGTTTCGCCAGCCTTTCCGGTTGCGTCAGCCTCGGCCCCAAGGCACCCGAAACGCTGCTCGCCCTCACGCCCACGGCCACGGCGGCGGTGGGCAGCGGGACCAGCGGGACCATAGGCAATGCGCTGGTGGTGATAGAACCTGAAGCCGAAGCGCGCCTTGCTGTCACGCGCGTGCCGGTGCAGATCGACGATGCAAATGTCGCCTATCTGAAGAAGACGATGTGGGTGGAACGCCCCTCACGCTTGTTCCAGCGCCTGCTCGCCGAAACGATCCGCGCGCGCGGCAGCCGTCTGGTGATCGAAGGAGAGCCGGGCGCGAGCAGCCAGCACCTTTCGGGCCGCCTGCTCGACATGGGCTATGACGCGCGCAGCCGCATGGCGGTGGTGCGCTTCGATGCGGTGAAGGAGTCCGGCGGCAGGATCGAGACAAAGCGCTTTGAAAGCACGGTCCCGGTGGCTGAGGCAGAAGCGCCATACGTCGGCCCTGCGTTGAATGAAGCGGCCAATGCGGTGGCAAAGCAGGTGGCGGACTGGGTCGGTTGAAGCTCGCGGTCGTCATCCTCGCCATCGCGCTGTTGCTTGAAGGTTGTGAGCAGGCCGGAGTTGGGGATGAGGCGCACACTGCTGCGGCCGCCGATGCAGCGATTGCCCCGCAGCCGTCCGAAGTGGCAACAGCGGCTCCGGACGCCGCGCAACCAGACGCTGCAGATGTGCTGAGCGCACAAGGCGTGACAGGCGCGCCAGTTGGGTCGTCGTGGAAAGACGTAGCTGCCGCTTTCGAGATCAAGGGCGCCTACGCAGAAGTGGGCGGCACGTGTGACGTCTATGACCGCTTGGACGGCAAGCTTTCCGCAATGGTCGAGGATGGCACGATCACGCGAATTGAGGTGCGTGAGGGCGGCATTCGCACCGCCGACGGCATCGGTATCGGTTCCAGCCTTGCAGCTTTGCAGGAGGCCTACGGCAACCAGCTTGCCGCCGAAGAAAATCCCTACGCCGGGCAGGACTTTTTCGTCTGGCAATCGAAGGATCGCGGGTTGGTGTTCCACGTAGAAGCGGGCAGGGTGAAGTTCATGGCAGGCGGCGGGGAATCGATCCGCTACGTCGAGGGCTGCCTCTAACGCGCCATCCCCGCGAACCGTGCCGCCGCCGCGAACGCCGCAGAGCGCCGTTCACGCCGTTCCAGCGCCTCTTCGTCCTTGCCCCAAAGCTCGGCCTGCCAGTCCTCTTCCAGATCGGCCGCATCCCACAGCGCGTCGAGGTCTACTCCCGGCATGAGCGCTGTCAGCCCGATCACCAGCGAGGCGGCAAGGCTTGCGGTGTTGCGCAAGGCGGCCAGTTCGAACGGGTTCAGCCGATCCAACTCCGCCTGCAGCCGCGCCAGAGTTTCCACTGGCTGCGGCTTGTGGATGATGCCTGAAACCCGCACGAACGTGATGCCCAGCCGCGTTTCAGCATCCAGCAGCAGCGGCTCCCACATCAACCTTTGCCGTGCGGCAAAGGCTTCGTCCGGCTCGGCGCGATAGCACAGCGTGTCGGTCTCGGCATAAGGCAGGATTTCAGATGCAACCGCTGCCGGGTCACCGGTCACCACATCCAGCGCATAGTCGGTCATATCGCGGTAGAGGAAGCGTGCCGGATCGATCTCCTCGCCCTGTCCGGCCCATTCCGCCGCCAGCGCCTCTGCCAGCGCACGCGTCGGCACGACCTGCGGCCTGCCGCCCACCGATTTGATCGCCCGCCCATCGAGCCGCACCCCGAAGCCGCCTTTTGCCGCCTCGACCGTTACATCCTTGTAAAACCGCTTCATTGTCCGTCCGGTGTCTTCCACTTTCGCGCGATCAGGCGTGGTATCCAGAAGAATTCGGCCATGCCCAGCACGGCCAGCACATAGCCCACCTCTTGCGGCAGGCCGGCCAGGAACGAAGGCGCGCGCCCCGTCCCGATCATCACGCCCAGCAGCACCATGACCGCGCCCGAAAGCCGCACGGCCTGCAGTGCGAAATACTTGCCCATTGCAGGATCGCTCATGCGATAGCCCTCAGCAGGTCACGCAGATGGTCCACGCTCGTCGCCACGGCCTGCGCCCCGGCTTCGATCAGTTCCTCGGTCTCGTGATAGCCCCAGTCCACGCCGATGCCCTTGACGCCCGCGTTGACCGCCATGTGGATGTCATAGACGGTATCGCCGATCATCGCCGTGCGCAGCCGGTCCGCGCCTGCATCGGCAATGCATTGTTCGATCATCGAAGGATCAGGCTTGGATGGGTGCCGGTCCGCCGTCTGCAAAGAAACGAAGTGCCCCGTCAGTCCGTGCGCGGCGAGGCAATGGGCCAGCCCCTTGTCCGACTTTCCCGTCGCCACAGCCAGTTGCCAGCCTTGCCCGGCCAGTTCCACGATCAAGCTGGCGATGCCTTCATACAACGGCTCACCCACCGCGCCTGCCGCACGGCGCGCGCGGAAGGCGTCCTTGTAGAGTTCGGTCAGGCTGGCGTGATCGTGATGTTCGCCCTCAGGATGCAACTGCCGCATCGCCTCGTGCAACGACAGCCCCACCACGCGCCGCGTGGCATGGCGCTCGGGCGGGATCAATCCGGCGGCGGTGAAGGCCGCATCCATTGCCGCGCAGATGTCGGCCTGGCTGTCCACCAGTGTGCCATCACAATCGAAGATCGCCAGTTTCACAGCCTGTCCCCTCGATCAGCGCGCCTTGCCCCTAGGTGCTCCGCCCGCAGGCTTGCGCGAAGCTGGCCGCGTGCCGGCCGCCTTGGCATCGGCGGCCTTTGCCACCGATGCTCGTGCCGCGCCGAACTTCACCCCGGCAGGCTTGGCAGCGGGTCTTGCCGCCGCCTTCGCATCGCCACGGCCCGCAGATTTTGCCCCGGCAACCTTGGGGCCGGCAGTCTTCGGCCCGGCCTTGGCACCGGCTTTGCCAACAGGCTTGGCTCCGGCGCGCTTGCCCGTGGGCGTGCGGCCGGCGCTGCCAGCGCCCTTTTCGTCATCGGCGCGCTTGCGGCGTTCGCCCCGGCGTTCCTTGCGGTATTCCTTGGCATGGGCCTTGGCCGCGCGCTTCTGCATGGTCTTTTCGGGGATCGGCTTGATCGGATCGATGGCCAGATCGCCGTCTTCCTCATGGAAGCCCAGTTGCGCCATGCTCGCTTCGAAGTGCGAGGGCAGGGGCGCGGTCACGTCGAGCAGATCGCCTTCGGGATGTTCTATGCGCAACCGGCGTGCGTGCAGGTGCATCTTGCGGCTGATCGTGCCGGTCAGGAACGCGGTTTGCCCGCCGTACTTGCCATCACCCACGATGGGATGGCCGATGGCTGCCATGTGAACGCGCAACTGGTGCGTGCGCCCCGTCAGCGGCTGCAGTTCCACCCACGCGGCGGCATTGCCCGCGCGGCTGATCACGCGATAGCGGCTGCGCGCAGACTGGCCCTGGCCGCTTTCGTCCACCATCATCTTTTCACCGCCGGTGCCCGGCTGCTTGGCGATGGGCAGTTCGATCAGCCCGTCCTTCACATCGGGCACGCCCACGACCAGCGCCCAATAGATCTTGCGCGCGGTGCGGCCCGAAAAGCGTTTGGAAAAGAACGCCGCGCTGCCCGGCGTGCGCGCGATCAGCAGGACGCCCGATGTGTCCTTGTCCAACCGGTGGACCAGACGCGGTCGCGGTGCGCCTTCGGCGGCATAGGCATCCAGCAGTCCGTCGACATGCTCATACGTCCCGCTGCCGCCTTGCGTGGCAAGGCCCGGCGGCTTGTTCAGCACAATCGCGGCGCGGTCCTTTTCCAGCACCATCGATTCGGCCAGTTCGATCTGCGCGTCGGTCAACGGCGCGCGTGGACGCTCACCCTTTCCGGGGGTGCCGACCGGCGTGGCGTTGCCCGGCGGCACGCGCAGGATCTGCCCCGCCTCGATTCGCGTGTCCACATCGGCGCGCTTGCCATCCAGCCGGATCTGCCCGGTGCGCGCCCAGCGCGATACGGTGGCAAAGCCCACTTGCGGCAGGTGCCGCTTGAACCAGCGGTCGAGCCGCGCGCCTTCATCGTCCTTGCCGATGGTGAACTGGCGGACGTTGACGTCTGAAAGGGCGCCTTGGCCCTTCTTTGCGGCGCTCATGCTGCACCTCGCATCAACGAGAGGCCAAGAAACAGTCCGGCGATACCCGCGAGAATTGATCCCAGCACATACGTCCCGGCCATGCCATAAAGCCCGCGCTGCATCAGCAGGGCGGTTTCAAGGCTGAACGCGGAGAAGGTGGTAAAGCCGCCCAGCACGCCGACGCCGAGCAACAGTCGCAGCGATTCGCTGCCGCCTTCGCGTGCCAGCCATCCGGCCAGTATGCCCATCAGCAGACTGCCGGACACATTGATAAGGAAAGTGCCCCAGGGGAACACCATGTTGGGGCCAGCAACGG
Organism: Novosphingobium sp.; assembly: GCF_030696665.1. Lineage (GTDB taxonomy): Bacteria > Pseudomonadota > Alphaproteobacteria > Sphingomonadales > Sphingomonadaceae > Novosphingobium. The sequence continues at coordinate 135,954 of NZ_JAUYRV010000052.1, read as the reverse complement.
TCGTAACCGCGCGCCCGGCATGATAACGCAGCATTGCGCCAATGCCGCCGCCCAGGGCGACGATGGCGGTTGCCGTCAGGGTATTGGGTGAGTTCATCTGCCGCCCCTTAAACGCTTGGGCCGGGAATTGCACGACTTTGCTTGCCTTTGCTGCCCGATTTGGCTAGTGGCGCTCCCGTTCGGGCCGGTCCTGTACGGATTCGGCACGTTTGGTATTTCCAGAATCAGGGCAACTCCCGCCGGTTTCGCGGGCTCTTGCTGACAGTTTGAGGTGTAGGCGTTTATGCAGATTCTCGTTCGCGATAACAACGTTGACCAAGCTCTTCGCGCATTGAAGAAGAAGCTGCAGCGTGAAGGCGTCTATCGCGAAATGAAGCTTCGTCGCCACTTCGAGAAGCCGTCGGAAAAGCGCGCCCGTGAAAAGGCTGCTGCTGTCCGCCGCGCTCGCAAGCTTGAGCGTAAGCGCATGGAACGCGACGGCGGAAAGTAAGTAAGGTGGGGCGGAAACGCCCTATCTGGCTACTTGCCGTTTGAGCCTGCATGGGCCAAGAGGGCGCCGAACTCCGGCGCCCTTTTTCGTGTGTCGGGAATGGCCATTCGAATCATCCGGCGCGATTCGGGCGAATCGCGTTTGAGGGGAAAAGCATGTCGGAAATCACCCGTGTTCCGCTCCAGCCTGTCGCCAAAGGCTCGCTGACAAAGATCTGGCTCGGCGTAGCGGCTGCGGTCGTGCTTGGTTCGGGCGTGGCCTATGCCACCCGCTATCAGGGCATCGAGATCGAAACGATCAAGGCCGGTGCCGGTGCTTCGCCCACCAAGTCTGACGTTGCGCTGATCAACTATGTCGGTCGTCTTGCCAGCGGCAAGGAATTTGACCGGGGTGAACGCGCGGTGCTTCCGCTCGAAACCGTGATTCCCGGCTTTTCCGAAGGCCTTGGCAAGATGCAGAAGGGCGGCAAGTACGTCCTCGAAATCCCGGCTGAGAAGGGTTACGGCGCAGAAGAAAAGCGCAACCCGCAGACTGGCGAAGTGGTGATCCCCGCCAATTCAGACCTCGTCTTCGAAATCGAACTGATCGATTACAAGAGCGCGGCTGAACTGGAACAGCAGCGCATGATGCTCGAACAGATGCAGCAGATGCAGGGCGGTGCCGGTGGGGCTGGCGCTCCCGGTGGTGCGCCGGGCGGCATGCCGATGCCGCCGATGCCCGGTGGTCCTGCAGGCGCTCCACAACCTTGATCTGCGCCGGGCGCCCTTACGGGGCGGCCTCGGCTTGAAGCACGCCGTGCGCTCTGGTAGCGCGCGGCGTTCCTTTTTCTCCCGTCAAGAGTATCCGCCATGTCCGTAGATACCGCCACCGTGGCCAAGATCGCCTCGCTGGCCCGCATCAAGGTGACCGAGGCCGAAATCGGCGCGATGGTCCCCGAACTGAACGGCATCCTCGCCTGGGTTGAACAACTCGGCGAAGTTGATGTGACCGGCGTAGAGCCGATGACCGCCGTGATCCCCAACACGCAGCGCCTGCGCGATGACGTGGTGAACGCCGATCCGCTGACCGGCGGCGACATGCGCGACGCGGTGCTGGCCAATGCGCCCGCGCCCGAACATGGCTTCTTTGGCGTGCCCAAGGTGATTGAATGATGGTTCACCCCCTCCGCGCCCCCGCGAAGGCGGGGGCCTCAGGCCGCATGGCTGACCGTCTCGTTATACTGCCTGAGGTCCCCGCCTTCGCGGGGACGCAGCTGGAAGTCCTGAAATGACCGACCTTACCAATCTCGGCATTGCCGCCCTCCGCGATGGCGTGGCCAAGGGTGATTTCACCGCCACCGAAGTCGCCACCGCCTTCAACGCAGCGGTGGAAGCGGCGCAGCCCGCGCTGAACGCCTTCATCGTCACTACGCCTGATAAGGCGCTGGAATCCGCAGCCAAGGTCGATGCCGATCGCGCTGCGGGCAAGGCACTCGGCACGATGGCGGGCGTCCCCATCGGCATGAAGGACTTGTTCGCCACCAAGGGCACGCAGACCACCGCCGCCTCGAAGATCCTCGAAGGCTTCACCCCGCAGTACGAGTCCACTGTTTCGCAGAAACTGTGGGATGCGGGCGCGGGGATGCTGGGCAAGCTGAACCTCGATCAGTTCGCGATGGGTTCGTCGAACGAAACCAGCGCCTTCGGCAATGTGATCTCGCCGTGGCGCAGGCCGAGCGACACCGCGCCGCTGGCTCCCGGCGGTTCATCGGGCGGTTCGTCCTCCGCCGTGGCCGCGCGCATCGCGCCCGCCGCTACCGGCACCGACACCGGCGGCTCGATCCGCCAGCCCGCCGCTTTCACTGGCATTTCGGGCATCAAGCCGACCTACGGCCGCTGCTCGCGCTGGGGTGTGGTTGCATTCGCCTCGTCGCTCGATCAGGCAGGCGCGATGGCGCGTGATGTGACCGATTGCGCGATCATGCTTGAAGCGATGGCCGGGTTCGATCCGAAGGATTCGACCAGCCTCAACCTGCCGGTGCCCGAATGGACCGCTGGCCTGAACGCCGACATGAAGGGCAAGAAGGTCGGCATCCCGCGCGAATACCGGCTCGATGGCATGGACCCCGATGTCGCCAAGTCATGGGATGATGGCATCGCGTGGCTAAAGGATGCGGGCGCTGAGATCGTCGAGATCAGCCTGCCGCACACCAAGTACGCGCTGCCCACGTACTACATCATCGCCCCTGCTGAAGCCTCGTCGAACCTCGCCCGCTACGATGGCGTGCGCTATGGTCTGCGTGATCTGCCGGACGGTGCAGGGCTTCAGGACATGTACGCCGCCACCCGCGCTGCCGGGTTCGGCCCTGAGGTCAAGCGCCGCATCATGATCGGCACTTATGTGCTGTCGGCAGGCTTCTATGATGCCTACTACACGCAGGCGCAGAAGGTCCGCACGCTGATTGCGCGGGACTTTACCGAAGCCTTTCAGCAGGTGGACGTAATCCTCGTCCCCACTGCGCCGTCATCGGCCTTTGCGCTGGGTGAAAAGAGCGCCGATCCGCTGGAGATGTACCTGAACGACGTGTTCTCGGTGCCCGCCAGCCTCGCCGGTCTGCCCGCCATGTCCGTCCCGGCCGGGCTGGACCGCAGCGGCTTGCCGCTCGGCCTGCAGGTCATCGGCAAGGCGTTTGACGAGCAAGGCGTCCTCAACGCCAGCCTCGCGCTTGAACAGCGCGCGCAGTTTACAGCCCGTCCGGCAAAGTGGTGGTAAGATGAGCGATTATCGTATTCAGGGCGACACCGGTGAATGGGAGGTCGTGATCGGCCTCGAAGTTCATGCGCAGATTACCACCAACGCCAAGCTGTTCTCCGGCGCGGCGACGGCCTTTGGCGCGGAGCCGAACACGCAGGTCAGCCTGGTGGATGCGGCGATGCCGGGCATGCTGCCCGTGCCCAACTTCGAATGCATCCGGCAGGCCGTGCGCACCGGCATGGCCATCAATGCGCAGATCAACAAGTGGTCGCGGTTTGACCGCAAGAACTACTTCTACGCCGATTTGCCGCAGGGCTATCAGATCAGCCAGCTCTATCACCCCATCGTGGGCGAAGGCGCGATCGAGATTCAGCTGGATGACAAGAACCCCGATACCAAGAAGACCATCGGGGTCGAACGTATCCATGTGGAGCAGGACGCGGGCAAGCTGATGCACGATCAGCACCCGACGATGTCCTACGTCGACCTCAACCGTTCGGGCGTGGCGCTGATGGAAATTGTCAGCCGCCCGGACATGGGCTCTCCGGCAGAGGCCGGGGCGTATCTGTCGAAGCTGCGCACGATCCTGCGCTTTGTCGGCAGTTGCGATGGCAACATGGATCAGGGCTCGATGCGCGCCGACGTCAACGTCTCGGTCCGCAAGCCGGGGGATGAACTGGGCACGCGCACCGAAACCAAGAACGTCAACTCGGTCCGCTTCGTGATGGCCGTGGTCGAACAGGAAGCCAGGCGTCAGGTCGCGCTGATCGAAGACGGCGGCACCGTGGTGCAGGAAACGCGCCTTTACGATCCTGATCGCAACGAGACGCGCTCGATGCGGTCAAAGGAAGACGCGCACGATTACCGCTACTTCCCCGACCCCGATCTGCTGCCGATTGAACTGGACGATGCGTTCCTTGAGGAATGCCGTGCGTCCTTGCCCGAACTGCCCGATGCCAAGCGTGAACGCTATGAAACCGCGCTCGGCCTGTCGGCCTACAACGCCAGCGTGCTGACCGCAGACGTCGAAACCGCGCGCTGGTTCGAAGTGTTGCTGGCCGAGACAGCGGCGCGGGCCAAGAAGCCCGAAGCCGATGTGGCCAAGCAGGCCGCCAACTGGCTGATCTCGGAACTGTTCGGCGCGTTGAACAAGCTGGGCGCTGCTCTTGAAACCTCGCCGGTCTCCCCGGCGGCAGGCGCGGAACTGTTGGCGCTGATCGCCGATGGCACGATCTCCGGCTCCATCGCCAAGCAGGTGCTGGAAAAGATGCTCGAAACCGGTGACGGTGCGGGCGTGATCGTTGAGCGCGAAGGCCTCAAGCAGACCTCCGACACCGGCGCCATCGAAGCCGCGATCGACGCCATCCTTGCCGCCAATGCCGACAAGGTCGAGCAGTACAAGGGCGGCAAGGAAGCGCTGTTTGGCTTCTTCGTCGGTCAGACGATGAAGGCCATGCAGGGCAAGGCCAACCCCGGCATGGTCAATGAACTGCTGAAGAAGAAGTTGTCCTGATACGAATAAGGGGCGCAGCGGTTTTCCGTTGCGCCCTTGGTTTTCCGGTCAGGCCCGCGTGCCTTCCATCGGGAAAGTGCCGAACATCCCGGCAGTAACCTTGCCGTCCAGCGTGTCACCTTCCACGGTGGCAGTGCAATCCAGCGTCATCGGCATCGGCACCGTCATTTTCATCTGCCAAGTCAACGTGTTGCCATCGACCTTGCCGTTCTCGACCTCCATCGAACCCATCTGGCCGCTGTTGGTGCCGGTGAAGCTGTCGCCATCGACATTGACGGTGAAAGTGCTGGTCTGATCGCCCATCGGGGTGTGGGTCACGCAATTGTAGCTGCCGGCTACGGACATGGATGCTCTCCCATTATGGTGTTCTGTGGGTCAGTTTACCTACAAAAGTGTCAATAGCAAGACAGGCGACACCTAACCTTCGTCATTCCCGCGCAGGCGGGAATCCAGCTTCAACGGTTGCGCGCGGGATTCCCGCCTGCGCGGGAATGACGAAGGAAAGAATGGCCCCCTCCCATTAAAAGGAGGGGGAGGAAGCTCACTCCGGCGCAGCCATCTCTTCCACCGGCAGACCCAGCTTGTCGAGTTGCGGCTTCACCTTGGCGGCATCGCCGATTACCACCCAGACCATACCGTCGGTGTTGATCTTTGACCGGAAAGCCTTGTCCGCCTCGGCGGCAGTCATCTTGCCGTATCGGGCCGACAGCGTTTCGTAGAAATCGTCCGGGCGTTGGTAATTGACGATCTTGGCCATGCCTTCCAGCACCGCTGCGCCGCTTTCAAAAGCACCCGGCAGTTCGCGTGCGCTGCCCTTGGTCGACCAGTCCAGTTCTTCAGGCGTGACGCCCTTGGTCGTGTCGAATTCGTCGATCTCGCGCTTGATCTCGGCAATTGCATCGCCAGTCTTGTCGGTCTGGACCGGGGCTATCACCTGAAAACGCACCTTGTCGAGCGGCTCGGTCACGCCGTTGTAGGCGCCATAGGTCCAGCCCTTGGCCTCGCGCAGGTTCATGTTGATGCGGCCAAGGAAGTTGCCGCCAAGGATGTCGTTGGCCGTGCCAAGAGCAAGATTGTCGTCGGTGCCCTTGGCGTCGATCACCTTGCCCGCCATGATGAACGATTGTGGCGATCCCGGACGGTTGACGAGGATCACGCGGCTTTTCTGCGCCGGAACGGCGGCGGAAAAGTCCTTCACCGGGCGCGCCATGCGGTTGGATGGCCAGTTGCCGAAGCTATCGTCCAGCATCTTCACCACCGCATCCAGCGAGGTATCACCCACCACGAAGATCTTCGCGGTATCGGGGCGGAACCAGCGCGTGTGGAAGGCCTTCAGGTCGTCGCGGCTCATGGCCTTTACCGCCACCGGATCACCCAGCCCGCTCGATGGGAAGGCATAGGGGTGGCTGCCATAGAGCGTGGGCACAAGCACGCGGGCGGCCAGCGCCTGCGGGTTCTTCATCTCGGCTGAAATGGCGGTAAGCTGCTGGGTGCGCACACGCTCAAGCTCTGTGGGGCTGAGCGCCGGGCGACGCACGACATCGGCCAGCAGGCCGAGCGACGGGGCAAGGTTGAGCGAAAGTGCATCGACCTGGAACGAGGTGAGATCGCTCGTTGCTGAAAGCGAGATCTGCGCACCCAGGCGTTCACGCTCACGTGCCAGGGCCGAACTGTCGAGCTTCTCTGTGCCCTCATTCATCAGGCTGAGCAGCAGCGATTGCGTGCCCAGCGCGGACTTCGGATCAGCGGCATAGCCCGCATCGAAGCTGACGCGGACCGAGACGGTTGGCACTTCGCTGCGCTTGGCAAAATAGACCGGGATCCCGTTCTTCAACGTGGCGCGCTGGATCGTGGGGAAATCGAGCGGGGCCAGTTCACCCACGGCGGGCAGCTTCGAACGGTCCGCCGCACCAACGGTGGACGCAGGCGCGCCCTTCATCGGCAGCGCGGGATCGGCATAGAACGCCGGGCGCATGCCGGTGGCACTGTCGGTGTAGAACCCGCCGCGCCCTTCGCCGCCCTCAACGCGTTCGCCCGGTTCGACGGTGAGCGAGAAGGCCGGGCGCTTCAGCCACTTGGCCATCGCAGCCTGCACATCGGCGGGCTTCATCGCCGCGATGCGTTCCAGCTCTGTGCGGTAGTGCGCCGGGTCGCCGTTATAGAGCAGGCCTTCGGCCAGCGTCGGCGCTTTGCCGTTGAAGCCGCCAGTGCGTTCCAGCCCGCGAATCTCGTTGGCTGTGGCCGTTGTAGCGGCGCGCTGCAGTTCGTCGGCGCTGGGGCCTTCCTTGATGAACTTCGCAATTTCGGCATCGAGCGCGGCGGCAACCTTGGCCGGGTCTTGGCCCGGTGTGACGTCAGCCTTGACCACAAACTGCGAGGCCTGCGCAAAGATTTCAGCCTCAGCCGAAACCGAAACGGCCAGCTTTTGCTGACGCACCAGCGCATCGTCCAGCCGTGACGAGGCAAGCCCGCCCAGCACCGAGGCACCAAGATCGAGCGGCAGGTAGTCCGGGTTGTCCAACCCGGGCACGGCCCACATGCGATAAATGCGCGTGGTGGCGACCTGATCCTTGATCGTCTTGGCCAGCGGGGCGGGCAGGGTGGGCACCGGCGCGCTGACGGGCTTTACCGCTGGGCCGGGCTTGATATCGCCAAACCACTTGGCCACCTTGGTTTTGGCAGATGCAGCGTCGATATCGCCCGCCAGCACGAGGATCGAGTTGTTGGGGCCGTAGTTGTCGCGGAACCAGCCCTTCACATCGTCAAGACTGGCCGAATCAAGGTCTGCCATCGAACCGATGGTGGAGTGGTGATAGGGGTGGCCGGTCGGGTAGAGGTTCTCAAGCTGCTCGTATTCAACCATGCCGTAAGGATTGTTGTCCCCCTGCCGCTTTTCGTTCTGCACCACGGCGCGCTGGTTATCGAGCACCTTTTGCGTCACCGCGCCGAGCAGGTGGCCCATGCGGTCCGATTCCATCATCAGCACCATGTCGAGCGCGGCGGTGGGCACGGTCTGGAAATAGTTCGTGCGGTCAAACCACGTCGTGCCGTTAAGATCGGTCGCGCCGACCTGCTGCAATGGCGCGAAGAAATCGCCGGGCACGTTTTCGGTGCCGTTGAACATCAGGTGTTCGAACAGGTGGGCAAAGCCGGTCTTGCCCTTCGGCTCGTTCTTCGAACCCACGCCGTACCAGATTGAAACCGCGACCACCGGGGCCTTGCGGTCGGTATGGACCAACACGGTCAGGCCGTTGTCCAGCTTGAAGCTTTCGTAAGGGATCTGGACCTTCGATACGAGGTCGGCCAGCGGCGCTGCCTTGGCGTCCTGCGCGGCGGCGGGGGCAGACAGCGCGGTTGCGGCTGCGATAGCAAAAAAGCTGGTGGTGAGTTTGCGCTGCATGGGTTTCCCGATGTTGTCGTTGGGGCAGCGTGGCTGCCGATGTGCTGTTGGTCCAGAAGCAAGTCCGGGCTGAACGAAGCCGGAATGCGATTGCTCCAGATTTGGTTTGATTGGTAACTTTCTAATGCCCATGATCGCGCGCGCAAGTGCTGCGTTTGCTTTGGCTATGCGCCGCGCAGTCCCTTTCGACGAATGACAAAGAGAAACCGATGAACGTCAAGCTGCTGCTTTCCACCGCCCTGCTGGTTTCCGTTGCCTTTCCGGCACTTGCGGAAGAGCCGGTGTTCAATCCCGAAGCCGTGCGTGCGCATGTGACTTTTCTGGCGGATGATCTGCTGGAGGGGCGTGATACCGGGTCAAAGGGCTACGACATTGCCGCCAACTACGTCGCGTCGCAGTTCATCGCGATGGGGCTGAAACCTGCCGGGCCGGACGGTTCGTTCTTCCAGAAACTGACCGTGCGCGAAGCGCGGCTCGATGGCGCACCCAAGCTGGCGCTGACCTTTGGCGGCAAGGAGACCGTGCTGTCCGATACCGCGCAAGTGCTTGTGCGGCCAAGCCTGACCGACAAGGCGGTGGCGACAGACGCGCCGCTGGTGTTTGCAGGTTTCGGGTTCGATCGGCCCGATCTGGGCTTTGACGACTACAGGGGCCTGAACGTCAAGGGCAAGATCGTGGTCGTGCTCACCGGCTTTCCCAAGGGCACGCCGAGTGAGCTTGGCGCGCATCTCAATTCCGAAAAGGCCGTGATGGCGATGAAGCGCGGGGCGGTGGCGGTCATCTCGGTCCCGACCATCGAGGACACCGCACGCCGCCCGTGGGAGCGCCGGGTGGAGATTTCCGATGGTCCGGCCAAGGGCTGGGTCGGCATCGATGGCAAGGCTTTCAGCCGCACAAGCGCGATCAGGGGTTCGGCGACGCTCAACCCCGATGCCGCCGCGCCGCTGTTTGCAGCAGCAGGCAAGCCGCTGGCGAAGATCTTCGCCGAGGCGGAGCGCAAGGGTGGGCGACCCAAAGGCTTTGACCTGAAAGCCAAGGCCAGCCTGACTTTCGCCAACACGTGGAAAGACGTGGTGAGCGAAAACGTCGTAGCCATGCTGCCGGGGAGCGATCCGAAAGTGGCGGGCGAGTTCGTGGGCATGACCGCGCATCTTGATCACATCGGCGATCATGGGAAGGGCGAGGACAAGCTGTTTAACGGCGCGATGGACAATGCCTCGGGCGTGGCGACGATGCTCGAGGTCGCCCGCGCCGTAGCGCAGGATAGGCCCCGCCGTTCGGTAATGTTCGCCGCGCTGACTGGCGAGGAGGGCGGGCTGATCGGGTCCGACTATCTGGCGCGCAATCCTGTTGTGAAGGGCGAGGTCGTGGGCCTCGTCAACTTCGACATGCCGGTGCTGACCTACAAGTTCACCGATGTCGTGGCCTTCGGTGCGGAGAATTCGACGATGGGGCCGGTGGTGGCCGAGGCTGCCAGGAAGGCGGGAGTCACACTCTCGCCCGATCCGATGCCGGAAGAGGGCCTGTTCACGCGGTCGGACCACTACCGCTTCGTGCAGCAGGGCGTGCCTGCGGTGTTCATGATGACGGGCTTTGCCGGGCCGGGCGAAAAGGCGTTCCGCGATTTCCTGAAGGACCACTATCACAAGCCGAGCGACGACATGAAGCTGCCGTTCGACTGGGAGGCAGGCGCGCTGTTTGCCAAGGTGAACTATTACACGGTGCTGGGCCTGGCGAACGGGGCCGAGCGGCCGAAGTGGTATGCGGGCAGCTTCTTCGGCAAGGAATTTGCGCCGGGGGCGGCGAAGGCGGCTGATCCGGGGAAGTGACGTGGAGGAGGTGCCCACCCTGCGGCGACTAACTTCGCCTTTGGCTCAGTAAGTCTCGCGGCCCTCCCGCTTGCCGGAGGGCGAAACCGCGCGCTCGACTCCCCTCCCGCAGGCGGAAGGGGTTGGGGGTGGGCATTCCAACTTGCGCTTCATCAACGACCACCCTGGTCGAACCGCGTAGCATTTTCGTCGGCGCGGCCCTTGTGTTGCGCAAAAGCCACACCATGTTCAGCGCAACAGGAGGAAGTTCAACACCATGAACCTCGAAAAATTCACCGACCGCGCCAAGGGCTTTCTGCAAGCCGCGCAGACCGTGGCGATCCGCATGAATCATCAGCGGATCACGCCGGATCATATTCTGAAGGCTCTGCTGGAAGACAGCGAGGGCATGGCCAGCGGGCTTATCCAGCGCGCGGGCGGCAATGCGGCGCTGGCGCAGGCCGAAGTGGACAAGGCACTGGGGAAGATCGCCGCCGTTTCAGGATCTGGCGCGCAGCAGACGCCGGGGCTGGACAACGATGCCGTGCGCGTTCTGGACTCTGCCGAGCAGATTGCGGCGAAGTCTGGCGACAGTTTCGTAACCGTGGAGCGGATGCTGGTGGCGTTGACGCTGGCGGCGGCGACATCGGCCGGGCAGGCGTTGAAGGCGGCGAATGTTACCGCGCAGGCGGTGGAAGCGGCGATTACCGCGCTGCGCGGCGGGCGCAATGCCGACAGCGCGAGCGCAGAGAACGCCTATGACGCGATGAAGCGCTACGCCCGCGATCTGACGCAGGCAGCGCGCGAAGGGAAGCTCGATCCGGTGATCGGGCGCGACGAGGAAATCCGCCGCACCGTGCAGATTCTTGCCCGGCGCACCAAGAACAACCCGGCGCTGATCGGCGAACCGGGCGTGGGCAAGACCGCGATTGCCGAAGGGTTGGCGCTGCGCATTGCCAATGGCGACGTGCCCGACAGCCTCAAGGACCGCCGCCTGATGTCGCTCGACATGGGCAGCCTGATTGCGGGCGCGAAGTATCGCGGCGAGTTCGAGGAGCGGTTGAAAGCCGTGCTCGACGAAGTGAAAGGCGCCGAGGGCGAGATCATCCTGTTCATCGACGAGATGCACACACTGATCGGTGCGGGCAAGGGCGAGGGGGCGATGGACGCTTCCAACCTGCTCAAGCCTGCACTGGCACGCGGTGAGTTGCACTGCATCGGCGCGACCACGCTGGATGAATACCAGAAGTACGTGGAGAAGGATCCCGCCTTGCAGCGGCGGTTCCAGCCGGTGTTCGTGGGTGAACCGACCGTGGAGGACACCATATCCATCCTGCGCGGGATCAAGGACAAGTACGAACTGCACCACGGTGTGCGCATTGCCGACAATGCGATTGTGGCGGCGGCTACGCTGTCCAACCGCTACATTTCCGACCGCTTCCTGCCCGACAAGGCCATCGACCTGATGGACGAGGCGGCGAGCCGCATCCGCATGGAAGTGGAGAGCAAGCCCGAGGAGATCGAGAAGCTCGACCGGCGCATCATCCAGATGAAGATCGAGGAGATGGCGCTATCGAAGGAGACCGATCAGGCGAGCAAGGATCGGCTGGCTACCTTACGTGAGGAACTGGCGAACCATGAGCAGCAGTCAGCCGAACTGACCACGCGCTGGCAGAACGAACGCGACAAGATTGCCGCCGAGGGCAAGATCAAGGAAGCGCTGGACGCTGCGCGCAGTGAACTGGACGTGGCGCAGCGCAATGGCGATCTGGCGAAGGCAGGCGAGCTTGCCTATGGTCGCATTCCCGAACTGGAGAGGCAGCTGGCGGAAGCAGAGGGCGTGAGCGTCAACGCAATGCTGCGTGAGGAAGTGACCGCCGACGACATCGCCGCCGTCGTCAGCAAGTGGACCGGCGTGCCTGTGGACCGGATGTTGCAGGGCGAGCGCGAGAAGCTGCTCAAGATGGAAGAAGTCATCGGCAAGCGCGTGATCGGGCAGAAGGACGCGGTGATCGCCGTTTCCAAGGCGGTGCGCCGTGCGCGCGCCGGATTGCAGGACCCGAACCGTCCGCTGGGCAGCTTCCTGTTCCTCGGCCCGACGGGCGTGGGCAAGACCGAGCTGACCAAGGCGCTGGCCGGATTTCTGTTCGATGATGACACCGCAATGGTTCGTATCGATATGAGCGAGTTCATGGAAAAGCATTCCGTGAGCCGGTTGATCGGTGCGCCTCCGGGCTATGTTGGTTACGATGAGGGTGGCGTTCTTACCGAAGCGGTTCGCAGGCGACCCTATCAGGTCGTGCTGTTCGACGAGGTGGAGAAGGCGCACGGCGACGTGTTCAACGTGCTGTTGCAGGTTCTGGACGATGGTCGTCTGACCGATGGGCAGGGCCGCGTGGTAGACTTTACCAACACGCTGATCATCCTGACCAGCAACCTTGGCAGCCAGTACCTCGCCAATCTGGAAGAGGGGCAGGACGTGAGCGCGGTGGAGCCGCAGGTGATGGACGTGGTACGTGGACACTTCCGGCCTGAATTCCTCAACCGGCTGGACGAGATCATCCTGTTCCACCGGCTGGGGCATGAGCACATGGCACCGATCGTGGAGATCCAGGTGGCGCGGGTGGCCAAGCTGTTGAAAGATCGCAAGATCGTGCTGGAGCTGAGCGATGCGGCCAAGCGCTGGCTCGGGCGCGTCGGGTATGATCCGGTCTATGGCGCAAGGCCGCTGAAGCGCGCTGTGCAGCGTTATCTGCAGGATCCCCTGGCGGAGAAGCTACTGGGCGGTGAAGTGCCCGATGGCAGCACGGTGACGATCGATGAGGGCGACGGGGCGCTTAGCTTTGTCGTAAGCTGAGCTTTCGGCCATTCTGCGTCGCCAGTTGCGCAGCGACGCAAAAAGGGGGCGGTCCGGGTGGGACCGCCCCCATGCATGTGCCGGGAGGGGTATCCGGCAGGTCAGGGCATCAGCCGGCCGCAGCAGGGGGGAAGCGGGGCCGATGCCAAGGCGAAGGCTTTGATCAGAGGAGTTTCCACGTTACCGGGACGACGATAGCCGTCGGCCCGCCGGGGGGTGGTGGGACTGCTCCTGCACGGGTCGGCATGGCAATGGCTTCCTTGTCGAGCGTCGATGATCCTGATGGCGCAACCAGTTCGGCGCGCTCGATTTTGCCGCCCGCGCCGACGTACACCTTCACGCGGGCTGTACCTTCCTCGCCCCGCATCTGCGCCGTGCGGGGATAAGTCTGCTTCGACCCGATGATGCGGGCTACTTGCTTCTGCCAATCGGCCGATTGGGCGAAAGTTGGGGTTGCGGTAAGCGCCAAGGCAAAAAGGCCGAAGGCGAACTTTTCGATCATTTTCATGTGTTTATCCTTGCGCTGAGGTGGAGGTGTGTGAGGAGCTTGAGGCTTAGAACTCTGACCAGTCGTCTTCGCGGGGCTTGAGCGCGGTGTTGCCGATGGTCGGGGCGGGGCGGGATGCAGGAGCCATGCGGGGTGTGGGCAACGTGGCAGGGGCGGCCCATGCGTCCGGTGCCCGAACAGATGCCGCAGCCGCCAGGCTTGCCCCGCCGTTGTTGCCGAGACGGAAGCGTGCGAGCTGGTCGACCAGGGCAAGTGTTTCTGTGGCAAGGTTGCGGGTGCCCGCCGAGCTTTCCTCAACCATTGCGGCGTTCTGCTGCGTGAACGAATCCATCGATCCGACCATGCCCGAGATGTCGGCAATGCCTGCCGCCTGCTGGCCCGCAGCCTCGGCAATGGCATCGACAAGGCTGGACACTGCGCTGACTTCGCTGACGATCTGACGCAGGGCTTCACCGCTCGATTCCACCAGAGCGACGCCGCCGCTGACCTCTTCGGTGCTTTTGCCAATCAGATCGCGGATCGATTTTGCCGCATCTGCGGACCGCTGGGCGAGCGCGCGCACTTCGGTGGCGACAACGGCGAAGCCCTTTCCGGCATCGCCTGCGCGGGCCGCTTCGACCCCGGCGTTGAGCGCGAGAAGGTTGGTCTGGAAGGCTATGCCATCAATCACGCCGACGATTTCGGCCATTTCCTTGGAACTGGACTCGATGCTGCGCATGGCTGCAATGGCGCGGGTGGCGGTGTCGCCTACGCCAGCCGCGGTCGAGCGTGCGGTGATGAGGCGTGAGCTGGTCTGCTTGGCGTTTTCAGCGGTCGTTTTTACCGATGTGGTAAATTCGTTGAGCGTGCGCGAAGTTTCAGCAAGCGAGGTGGCCTGTTGTTCGGTGCGCATGGCAAGATCGTTCGATGCGCTGGCGATCTCGTCAGTGCCAAGTTTGATGGTGTTGCAGCCATCGACGATCTTTGCCAGCACGCCTTCGAGCGAGGCGACAGCGGCGTTATAGTCGGAGTGGAGCTTGGCCAGCGCGCCCGTGCCGTTTTCCTTGACGCGGAAGGTCAGGTTACCTTCGGCAAGGGCGGTGAGGCCATCGCCAATCGCATCGATAGTGACCTGCGTTTCGCGGGCCTGAGCCTTTTCGGATTCGGCGCGGGCGTGATCGGAGGCGAAGACATCGCGAAACTGGTCAAGCGCGCGTGCGAGCTGGCCGAGTTCATCACCACGGGTAAGGCCGGGTATGGTGACGGCGTGATCGCCTGCAACAAGCCGTGATAAGGCTTCGGACATCTTCACGACGGGGCGGGCGATGCTGCGGATCAGGAGGGCAAGCATGATCAGCGCGGCAAGCAGGGTGAGTCCCATCGCAGCGAAACTGAAGGTGCGGGCCGAGGCCTGGATTTCCTCCGCATGGGTGGCGACCGCGTCGGCTGCCTTCTTGTTGGCATCGATCGCCGTGAGGATCGCGTCTTCAAGCGCGTAGAAGGTGTCGAGGCCTTCACTGTCGTGAATTGCCTGTGCGCCTGCTCCGTTCCCGGCGAGTGCCATCGACTGGAGCGTCTCGTCCTGCGTTAGGAGGGCGGCCCATGCTTGCTTCATCGCGGCTACGGCGCTTTTCTGCTCAGGCGAGACGACTAGCTTTGCGTAATCAGCAAGACCGCCGTCGATTGCATTGCGAGCGTTACGCAAGAGTTTCTGGCTGCGTGCAATCGCGTCAGGCGATGGCGCACTGAACATTTCGTCCTGCTTGAGGCGGTACTGCGAGGTGTAGGCGTGGATATCGCCCAGCGTTTCCGCGCCGGGAAGCCAGACTGTGCGCTGTTCGGCGGCGATGGCGTTGACTTCGCCAAGCTTTGCAACGGCGAACAGCCCCATCGCAGCAGTGGCCGCCAGCAGCAGCGCAAAGGCAGCGATGAATTTGGCAGTAATATTGAACTTGAGCATCTTGGTCCCCGCAAAGGCACTCGGCATGGGGACCGGTGCTACGCGGAGAAGGGCAAGTTTCGGTAAGGGCGCGGCCCCGTAGTGCTGCGCAGAGGTGGGTAAGGATTTCGCTCAGCTGTATTGCGATGGCGGCGT
The DNA here is from genome assembly GCF_030696665.1 of Novosphingobium sp. Lineage (GTDB taxonomy): Bacteria > Pseudomonadota > Alphaproteobacteria > Sphingomonadales > Sphingomonadaceae > Novosphingobium. Next base: position 120,571 of record NZ_JAUYRV010000052.1, on the reverse strand, counting down.
GGGCTGGCCGGATCAGGGCGCGGAAAAGCGCGGCGTTGTGTGGTTAACGCGCTGCGGCACCTCTGTGTAGGTGGGGGTCTCGGTGTTCCGCCGGAATGTTCGCGTAAACGGCCTGAGGCCCCCGCCTTCGCGGGGGCGCACCTTCGCAGCCGATCAGTCTGCCCAATAGAGGCGCATCGGGTTGTCGATCAGCAGCTTGCGTTGCAGATCTTCGGTTGGCGCGATGCGGGGAATCATATCGACGAGGTGGCCGTCATCCGGGATTTCAGTGTCCATGTTGGGGTGCGGCCAATCGGTGCCCCACAGCACGCGGTCCTGATAATCGGCGACGAGCGGCGCTACCGCATCGGCAAAGGCATTCCACGGATCGCCTGCGCCGCCTTCCTTGATCGCGTCCAAGCGGTCGGGGCAAGTGGCCTTGAACCAGATGTCGTCGCGGCTGTTCAGGAAAGCGCGGAAGGCCCTCATGTCGGCACCGTCCGGTCCCTGGCGCACATCGGGGCGGCCCATGTGGTCGATCACCAGCGGGACGGGGATGGCGTCCATGAAGGGGCGCAGTTCTTCAAGGATGTCGGCCTCGAAATAGATCACCACGTGCCACCCTTTTGGCAGGCGCTGGGCAACTTCGAGGAATTTGTCCTTGGGCGCATTGTCGACCAGCCGCTTGAGGAAATTGAAGCGGATGCCGCGGATACCGCCATCGTGCAGCGCGTGGAGTTCGGCTTCAGAGATCGCCGGATCGACGACGGCGACGCCGCGCGCCTTGCCGTTCGATTTGGCGATGGCGTCCAGCGTGGCGGCGTTGTCAGTGCCGTGGCAGCTAGCCTGTACGATCACGTTCTTGTCGAAACCGAGATGATCGCGCAGCGCGAAGAGCATGTCCGGGCCAGCGTCTTGCGGCAGGTACTTGGCCTTGGCGCTGAACGGGAACTGCGCCATCGGGCCGAAGACGTGGCAATGCGCGTCCACTGCGCCCGGCGGAGGGGTGTAGCGCGGCTTGCTGGGGTTGGCGTGCCAGCTGATGATGCGGTCGCTCATTCTTTTGCCTTCCTGATCATCGTCATCCCCGCGCAGGCGGGGATCCAGTGGTTCATGCGCTGCGCTTTGCCGCTTCTGGATTCCCGCCTGCGCGGGAATGACGAAGGTGGGGGCTGGCGCTGCAAGTTTTTAACCAAACACTACCCCGTCCATCAGCTTTCGCGCGGTGCGCAGCAGGGCTGCGGTGCGGACGTCGCCCGCGTCGTCCACTTCCAGCACGCAGCTCATTTCGCCGGTGGGGTGTTCGACCGAGAGCAGCTTGCGCGGGCCTTCGGGGATCTGTGCCACGTCTGCGGCAGGCGAGCCGGGGATGAGGCAGGCGGTGGCCACGCTGACCGCGCCCAGCACGCCGATGGTGGCATGCGCCCGGTGGGGGATGAAGCTGCGCACTGTCACCGCGCCGCCATGCTTTGGCGGGGCGACGAGCATCATCTTGGGGACGGACTTTTCCTTCACGTCGCCAAGGTTCATGCGTTCGCCGACGGCGAGGCGGATGGCTTCGATCTTCGCTTTCAGGTCGGTCGCATTGTCGAGCCAGTCGCGGTCTTCATAGCCGGTGATGCCAAGGTCTTGCGCTTTCATCACCACGCAGGGCATGCCGTTGTCGATCAGCGTGACGGCAACGCCGTTGACCACATCGACCGCGTTGCCGGTGGGCAAGAGGGCGCCGCATGAAGACCCGGCAGTGTCGCGGAATTCAAGCGGAACCGGCGCGTGGGAGCCGGGGACGCCATCGATCTTGGCCTCGCCCGTGTAAGTGACCATTCCGCCCGGCGTGTTGATCGTGGCAACGGCGACCTGCCCGGTGTTTTCCATGTAGATCGCAACGCGGGTTTCGTCGCCGGTTGCCGAAACAAGACCGCGCTCGATGGCGAAGGGGCCGACGCCTGCAAGGATATTGCCGCAGTTCTGCGCGTCGGTGACGATGGCCTGATCGACGAAGACCTGCAGGAACAGGTAGTCCACGTCGATGCCTTCACGGGTCGATTTGCTGACGACCGCGACTTTGCTGGTCAGAGGATCGGCGCCGCCCATGCCATCGATCTGCACGGGATCGGGGCTGCCCATCATGGCAAGGAGGAAGGCGTCGCGGCTGGCTGTGTCGGCAGGCAGATCGTCCTTGAGGAAGTATCCGCCCTTGGACGTCCCGCCGCGCATCCACATGCAGGGGGCTGACGTCACGCAATCCTCCCCGGCACGGGGAGGGGGACCGCGCGAAGCGTGGTGGAGGGGGCTATCGCATCAGCGCCACGGCGAGAGGCGGCGGGCAATGGATAGCCCCCTCCACCGCTACGCGGTCCCCCTCCCCGGATCGGGGAGGATTTACACATACTTCAAACCTTCCTTCTCAAGCCGTTCGCGCATCTTGTACATGTCGAGGCCGAGGACGCCGGCGGCCAGCTTCTCGCGCTTTTCGCCTTCGTTGGCTTCGCGGGCCTGTGCGGCGGCGAGCACTTCGGCGGCCTTTTCGCGGGGGACGACGCAGACGCCGTCATCATCCGCCACGATCACATCGCCGGGGTTCACCAGCGCGTTGGCGCAGACGACGGGGACGTTGACGCTGCCGAGCGTGTTCTTGACCGTGCCCTGCGCGTAGATCGCCTTGGACCAGACGGGGAAGTTCATTTCGGTCAGATCGCGCACATCGCGGACGCCAGCGTCGATCACCAGACCGCGGCAACCGCGCGCCTGCGCGCTGGTGGCAAGGAGATCGCCGAAGTAGCCGTCTTCGCACGGGGAAGTGGGGGCGAGCAGCAGGATGTCTCCGGCCTGAAGCTGTTCGATAGCCACGTGCACCATCCAGTTATCGCCCGGCGCGGCGCTGATCGTGAGGGCGGACCCGGCGATGCGCGCGCCGCGATAGATCGGGCGCATGTAGCTGGCGAGCAGGCCGGTGCGGCCTTGCGCCTCGTGGACGGTGGCAACGCCGCAAGCGGCAAGGCCATCGATCACGGCTGGATCGGCACGCTCGATGTTCTGGACGACGATACCCGACATTTCCGGCTCCCAATGAAACTCTTCGCGCGTTCCATGCGACTGCGGGGCGATGTGAACCAATGCATTGTTTGCTCCAGCCTATAAGGAAATGCTAAGCGAGTGGGCATGGCTTTGCACGCAATCAACATCCGGCACATCGCTGCCTTCGCCGCCACGGTGCGACATGGCAGCGTGACGCGGGCGGCGCGGGCGGTGAACCTGACGCAGCCTGCCTTGACGCAAGCCATTGCGCGGCTGGAGGCTGATCTGGGATGCGCGCTGTTCGAGCGCGGGCCTGCGGGGATGACGCCGACGGAGCCTGCGTTGCTGCTGGCCCCGCGTGCCGAGGCGGCGATTGCGCATGTCGGCTCTCCGCGCGTGACGGGGACGCAAGTGCGGGCGTTTCTCGCGCTGGCGCGGGCAGGCAGCTATGCCGTGGCAGCAGACGCGACCGGGCTGTCGTCCGCCTCCCTGCATCGCGCGGTGGCGGACCTTTCGGTGGCGTTGGGACAACGTTTGGTGGACCGGCGCGGGCGGTCGGTGATGCTGACGCCTGCGGGGGAACGGCGCGCGCGCGGGTTTGGTCTGGCGATGGCGGAACTGCGCTCCGGCCTTGCCGAAGTGGCGGCGTGGCAGGGGAAGGCGGCGGGACGGATCGTGGTGGGGGCTATGCCGCTCAGCCGTGCGCGGTGGTTGCCCGAGACGATTTTGCGGTTTGCCGTGCGCCATCCGGGGGTGGATGTGGCGGTGGTCGAAGGAAGCCATGCAGAGCTTTCCGGGCCTTTGCGCGATGGCGAAGTTGACCTGATGCTGGGGGCGCTGCGCGACGGGGTCTTGCTTGATGATCTGCGGCAGGAAGCGGTGTTCGAGGACCAGCCCGCGCTGGTAATGCGGGCGGGCCATCCGCTGTTGTCGTCGCCCGTCGATGGTGCAGCGTTGGCGCAGTTTCCGTGGATTCTCCCAGCCAGTGACACGCCGCTGCGGCACTATTGGGAAGGCATGATGCGCTCTGCTGGGGCTGAGCCGCCGCATGTGGGGATCGAGTGCGGATCGGTGCTGACTGTGCGGCAATTGCTGTTGGGGTCTGATGCGCTGACGCTGCTTTCTCCGGCGCAACTGGCGGTGGAATTGCAGGCGGGCGTGCTGGCCACATTGCCACCGCCAGTGCCGGTGCTACGCACCATTGGCATTACCACCCGCGCAGGTTGGCGGCCAACCGCGCCGCAGAGTGCTTTTGTGACGCTGTTGCGTGAAGTGGCGGCAGAAGGCTTTGCATAAATTTATACCGCCTGCGATGTTTGCATTTGTCCCTTTGCGCGCACCCGCGCAGGACCGGCGGCATGGAGAGCACAATTGCCCTGATCGGCTTCGGTGAGGCCGGGTCCACTTTTGCCAAGGCGGCAGGCTGGGAGTCTGCGGCGCTGGCCTTTGACATCAACCCGGCGCGGCGCGCGGTGATGGAAGAGGCGGGCGTGGTGGCCTGCGCTACGGCAGAATGCGCGCTGTCAGACGCGGACGTGGTGTTCTCGCTGGTCACTGCGGATTCGGCGCTGCCTGCCGCGCAGGATTATGCCGCGTTGCTGAAGCCGGGCGCAATCTGGTGTGACATGAATTCGGTAGCGCCCGATACCAAGCGTGCAGCTGCCAAGGCGATTGAGGCTGAAGGCGGACGTTATGTCGACGTGGCGGTGCTGGCCCCGGTGAACCCGGCGCGGATGAACGTGCCGCTGCTGATTTCGGGCGCGCACGCGGTTGAGGCTGAAGCGCTGCTCCAAGCTGCTGGTTTTGCCAAGACCCGCGTCGTGGGTGATGAAATCGGCCGCGCCAGCGCGATCAAGATGATCCGATCGGTCATGGTCAAGGGCATCGAAGCGCTGACCGCCGAGATGATGCTGGCCGCGACCAAGGCCGGCGTGGTTGACGAGGTGCTGTCCTCGCTCGACGCCAGCGAGAAGACACAGAGCTGGTTCGAGCGCGCCGAATACAATGTCGAGCGTATGACGACACACGGGCTGCGTCGCGCGGCCGAGATGGAAGAGTCTGCCAAGACGCTGGAAGCGCTGGGCGTGGAGCCTCTGATGACAAACGCTACAGTTCGCCGCCAGCGCGAGCAGGCCGGAAAAACCATACAATTCACCCCAGAGAGGACCGAAGTCGCATGACCATGATCATCGACTGCCACGGCCACTACACCGTGCTGCCAAAAGCGCACGACGAGTGGCGCGAGAAGCAGAAGGCCGCATTCAAGGCCGGGACCGAGTGCCCCGCCTATCCAGACATCTCGGACGACGACATCCGCGAAACAATTGAATCGAACCAGCTGCGCCTGCTGAAAGAGCGCGGCGCGGACATGACGATCTTTTCGCCGCGCGCCAGCGCGATGGCCCCGCACGTGGGGGATCAATCAGTGGCGGTGAAGTGGGCGCAAGTCTGCAACGATCTGATCGCGCGCGTCGTCGGGCTTTACCCTGACATTTTTGCAGGCGTGTGCATGCTGCCGCAGTCGCCCGAAGCGGACATGACCAGCTCGATTGCCGAGCTGGAGCGCTGCGTGAACGACCTCGGCTTTATCGGCTGCAATCTCAATCCCGATCCGGGCGGCGGGCACTTCACCCATCCGCCGCTGACCGACGCATACTGGTTCCCGTTCTACGAGAAGATGTGCGAGCTGGACGTTCCGGCGATGATCCACGTTTCGGGATCGTGCAACCCGGCGATGCATGCCACGGGCGGGTATTATATCGCGGCAGACACCATCGCTTTCATGCAATTGCTCGAAGGCGATCTGTTCAGCAGGTTCCCGACGCTGCGTTTCATCATTCCGCATGGTGGCGGCGCGGTGCCGTATCACTGGGGGCGCTATCGCGGTCTGGCAGATATGCTGAAGAAGCCCGATCTTTCCGGCCATCTGATGAACAACGTCTATTTCGATACCTGCGTCTATCACCAGCCCGGCGTCGATCTTCTGGCGGATGTGATCGAGAACAAGAACATCCTGTTCGGCAGCGAAATGGTCGGCGCGGTGCGCGGGATCGATCCCACCACCGGCTTTTATTTCGACGACACCAAGCGCTATGTCGATGCGCTCGACATCAGCGATGCTGAACGCCACGCGATCTTCGAGGGCAACGCACGCCGCGTGTTCCCGCGCCTCGATGCCAAGCTGAAGGAGAGGGGCCTGTGACTGAAGCCCGCCAGAACATCCACGAATACCTTGCCGAGCTGGACGACATCCCCGGCACGCGCATCTACACCGCTGCCCGCGCGCGCAAGGGCTACTGGATCAACCAGTTCGCCATGAGCCTGATGAAGGCCGACAATCGCGCCCGTTTCAAGGCTGACGAGCGCGCCTATCTGGATGAGTGGAGCATCTCGGAGGAGGCCAAGGTTGCCTTGATGGCGCGCGATTACAACACACTGCTTGATCTGGGCGGCAACGTCTATTTCCTGTCGAAGCTGTTCTCGTCCGACGGCATTCCGTTTGCCGAAGCGGTCAGCACGATGACCGACATGACCTGGCCTGAATACCGCCAGATGATGCTCGATGGTGGCCGCGCGCCTCAGGGCAACCGCTCCATTAAGGGAGGCTACTGAGATGGCCAAGATTACCGCTGGCGTTGGCTCCAGCCACGTTCCGCTGCTGGGTGTTGCTGTCGATCAGGGCAAAAGCCGCGACGATTACTTTGGCCCGATCTTCGCAGGCTATGACTGGACCCGCGAATGGGAGAAAGCCGAAAAGCCTGACGTCGTCATTCTCGTCTATAATGACCACGCATCGGCGTTTGACGCGAACATCATCCCGACCTTCGCTATCGGCTGCGGCGAGCATTACAAGTCTGCCGACGAAGGCTGGGGCCCGCGCCCTGTGCCCGACGTGGAAGGCCACGCAGATCTTGCATGGCACATCGCGCAGAGCCTGATCCTCGACGATTTCGACATGACCATCATCAACGAGATGGACGTGGACCACGGTCTCACTGTGCCGCTGTCGATGATGTTCGGCCAGCCTGAAAAGTGGCCCTGCAAGGTCGTGCCGCTGGCGGTGAACGTGGTCACCTACCCTGTCCCCTCCGGCAACCGCTGCTGGGCGCTGGGCGAGGCGATTGCCCGCGCGGTGGAAAGCTTCCCCGAAGACCTCAACGTGCAGATCTGGGGCACCGGCGGCATGAGCCACCAGCTTCAGGGACCGCGCGCCGGTCTGCTGAACCGCGAATGGGACAACAAGTTCCTTGATCTGCTGGAGTCCGAAGGCGACGCCGCGCGCCACATCCCGCACATCGAATATCTGCGCGAGACCGGCTCTGAAGGCATCGAGATGGTCATGTGGCTGATCATGCGCGGCGCGCTGGGCAAGAAGGTGAAGACCTTGAACCGCCACTACCACATTCCGTGCAGCAACACCGCGATCGGGCACATTGTGCTCGAACCGGTAGACTGAGTTTCAACCCCATCCACCCTTGCCGGGCGGCTCACCAGCCGCCCGGTCCTTTTTCCAGAAAGGGACAAGACATGCGTATCGCACTGGCAGGCGCCGGAGCCTTCGGCGAAAAGCACCTCGATGGCCTAAAGAACATCGATGGCGTGGAAATCACCTCGATCATCAGCCGCCGCGCCGATCAGGCGGCTGCCGTGGCCGAAAAGTATGGCGCGAAGCACTCCTCCACCGAACTCGAAGACGCGTTGGCGCGTGACGATGTGGACGCGGTGATCCTGTGCACCCCCACGCAGATGCATGCGCAGCAGGCGATCGCCTGCATGAAAGCGGGCAAGCATGTGCAGGTGGAAATCCCGCTGGCCGATAGCTGGGCGGATTCGCTGGAAGTGCAGCGCGTGGCGGAAGAGACCGGCAAGGTCTGCATGGTCGGCCACACCCGCCGCTTCAATCCTTCGCACCAATATGTTCATAACAAGATCACTGCGGGAGAATTTAACATCCAGCAGATGGATGTCCAGACCTACTTCTTCCGCCGCAAGAACATGAACGCCAAGGGTGAAGCCCGGTCATGGACCGATCACCTGCTGTGGCACCACGCCGCGCACACGGTGGACCTGTTCGCCTATCAGGCGGGCAAGATCGTCAAGGCCAATGCGGTTGAAGGTCCGATCCACCCCGAACTCGGCATTGCGATGGATATGTCGATCCAGCTGAAGAGCGAGAGCGGCGCGATCTGCACGCTGTCGCTGTCGTTCAACAACGATGGGCCGCTGGGCACGTTCTTCCGCTATATCGGCGATACCGCAACCTATATCGCGCGTTACGACGATCTGGTGAACGGCAAGGAAGAGCCGATCGACGTTTCGAAGGTTGATGTCAGCATGAACGGCATCGAACTGCAGGACCGCGAATTCATCGCCGCGATCCGCGAAGGGCGTGAGCCGAACAGCTCGGTCGCCAAGGTGCTCGATTGCTACCGGGTGCTGGGTGAGCTGGAAAAGCAGCTGGCCGCAGGCTGATTTCAGGAAGGCCCGCTGGAAACGGCGGGCCTTTTCGTTGGGAGGGTGAAGAAGCCCACCCCCGACCCCTCCCGCCTGCGGGAGGGGTGAAAAAACTGAAACGGCCCGCCTTCCGTTTGGAGAGCGGGCCGCTTTTGCTTTGGTCCAAGGCGGGGCGGATCAGCCGGTGTAGACGCGCTTTTCCTTTACGCGCTTTTCGCGGATCACTTTTGGACGCTTGTGGATCACGCGGTGGCGCGCAGGGGCGCTGACCCACTTTTCGGTGACGACCGTGGTTTCAACGCAAGGCTGCTGGGGACCGGCCACGACCGGAACCCACATGTAACCATAAGGCGCTGCCGGGTAGCCGGGATAGGCCCCGGGATAAGCACCCGGATAACCATTGTTGGCGGCGCCCTGTGGCGGGAGCGAGGCGAAGTAATCGTCGCATTCGCGGCGCAGGTTCTTGTCTTCACCCTTGTCGATCATGTTGCCCGCGATTGCGCCAACGACACCACCAACAACGGTGCCCAGCACGCGATTGCCTCGTCCAGCGATGCGATTGCCGGCCACGCCGCCCACAACACCACCCAATGCGGTGCCGCCGACATGGCGATCGCCATAGACCTTGGCGCAGCGATCATTCATTTCGGCCCAGCGCGGATCGGGAGCGGGATAGCCTTGCTGCGCAACTGGCGGATAGCCCTGCCAGTTTTGCGGATAGGCCTGCTGCGGATAGGCATGTTGCGGCATGGGGCCGTTTACCGGCTGCGCCATCACCACGGTGGGGTAAGGCGGGCCAGCCATCGGCGGGTAATAGACGGGACCGCCAACCGGGCCGGAACCGTACGAAACGCCCGCACCATTGGGCTGGCGATGTTCACCGGCAAGGGCAGGTGCGGCGGCAGCGCTGAGCGCGAGCGCGGCGATGGTGAGACGGGCAAGCATGCGGGTTCCCCCCTATTGGGAATGGCGTTAACCGCAAACTTACCATCATGGCCCGCAGGAAACCAAGGGTTCCGCGCAGGCAGAGTCCCGCCTGTCCCGAATCGGGCCAGTTCCCGCTCAAATTGCTTCAAACGTATTAGATTCGGGACGCGATTGCCGCCGCCAGTGCCTCGACCCCATGCGCATCTTCGGCATCGAAACATGCCGGGGAGGGGCTGTCGAGATCGATCACCGCAATCACTGCGCCATTGCGAATCACCGGCACGACAAGTTCAGACCGGCTTGCAGCGTCGCAGGCGATGTGACCGGGGAAGGCGTGGACATCGGGAACGAGCTGGGTCGCTCCGGTGGAGGCCGCCGTTCCGCACACGCCTCTGCCCAGCGGAATGCGGATGCAGGCGGGTTTGCCGATGAAAGGGCCGAGCACCAGTTCGCCATCGATCATCCGATAGAACCCTGCCCAGTTCAGATCGGGCAGAAACTGCCACAGCAAGGCGGCGAGATTGGCCATGTTGGCAACGGCATCAGGCTCATCCTGGATAAGCGCACGCGCCGCTTCGAGCAGGTCTGTGTGAAGTTCGGCCTTCGATTGGCCTTCGGTGGGGGCGAATGTAAACATGCTGGTGGTTTAGCGCAGCGTAAGCGCCTTGTCGCGGGGTGCATACCAAGCATTGCCCTATGGCCTTGCGCGTCCTAGATTTGACCCATGAACTTTATCAAATCTATTCTGACGATGCTGGTCGTCATCATCGCCATCGTCGGGGCATGGGTTGCCTGGTCGATCCGTGGGCCTGCCGCAGAATTTGCGCTGAGCGAAACGACCGGCCCAAGGCCCAAGCTGGCCGAGCCGGACGAACAGACCGTCCCTTCGATCAAGACCGCCGATCCGGTGGGCTGGAAGGACGGCGAAATGCCGGTTGCGGCAAAGGGCCTGACGGTGACGCGCTTTGCCGACAAGCTTGATCATCCCCGCACCATGTTCACCATGCCCAACGGCGACGTGCTGGTGGCCGAAACCAATTCCCCGCCGCGCGAGGCGGGCGGGATCACCGGCATGGTGATGGGCTTCCTGTTCAAGAAGGTGGGTGCAGGTGGACCTTCACCCAACAAGATCGTGCTGCTGCGTGATGCCGACGGCAACGGCACGGCTGAACAGCGCTTTGTGATGGAGAATGCGGCGCTCGCTTCGCCTGCGGGCATGGCGTTCCGCGAAGGGCGGCTGCTGATTGCCAACCACAATGCAGTGCTGTCATTCCCCTACGAATTGGGCCAGACGACGCTTTCCGGCACGCCCGACAAGCTGATGGACCTGCCTGGCGGCGGCAATCACTGGGTGCGCAACCTGCTGGTTTCGCCCGATGGGGCAAAGCTTTACGTAACGGTCGGTTCGGCTTCGAACATTGCCGAGGGCGGGATCGAAGCAGAGGCGGGCCGCGCGGCGATCCACGAATACAACTTCACAACGAAGAAGTCGGTCGAATATGCCGGAGGTCTGCGCAATCCCAACGGTCTGGATTTCAACCCGCATAGCGAGGAACTGTGGACCACCGTCAACGAGCGCGACATGCTCGGCCCCGATCTGGTGCCCGATTACCTGACCAACGTGCCGTTCGGATCGAACTATGGTTGGCCGTGGGTGTACTGGAAGCAGAATCTGGACTGGCGCGTGAAGGCCCCGATGCCGGAGTATATGCTGGATTACGTGCGCAAGCCGGAATACGCGCTGGGATCGCACGTCGCACCGCTGGGACTGGCCTTTGCCAAGGGTGGTAACCTGATGGGCGAGGCGTTCAAAGCGGGCGCATTTGTGGCGCGGCATGGGTCTTGGAACCGCCGTCCGCTGGCGGGCTATGACGTGGTTTTCGTGAAGTTTGATGACCGCGGCAATGCCCTGCCACAGCCGCCGGTGCCAGTGCTGACCGGGTTCCTCAACGACGACGAGGCTGCGCGCGGACGGCCAACGTGGGTGGCCTTTGCCAAGGATGGCGCGCTGCTGGTGAGCGATGATACCGGCGGAGTGATCTGGCGCGTCGTGGCTCCCGGCGCTGCGCCTGCGCCTGCGATTGCAGCGCTGCCCAAGCGGGTTGCTCCGCCACAGGGCAAGGGCACGGGCAGGTTCATCATGAAGCCCAATGCAGATTCGGATCTGATGAAGCCGGAGCAGTAAGCCAGTGAGGACGGGCTGTCAGATGGCCCGTCCAACCCGCCCTGCCAGTTCGTTCACATACTGCCACGCAACGCGGCCCGAGCGGCCGCCACGGCGCTTTGACCATTCGAGCGCGTCGGACTCATCGTAGGTGAGGCCGAAGCTTTCAGCGTAGCCTGCGATGATCGCGAGGTAATCGTCCTGCGTGCAGTTGTGGAAGCCGAGGCTGAGGCCGAAACGGTCGGCCAGCGCGAGGCGATCATCAATCACATCGCGCGGGTTGATCGGGTCGTCCTGTTCGGACAGGTGCCGCTCAACAATCGCGCGTCGGTTGGACGTGACTGCGAGGCGGACGTTGGCAGGCCGGGCTTCGACGCCACCTTCGAGCCATGAGCGCAGCTTGCGCGCGCCATCGGAATCGCCTGCGTCAAAGCCCAGATCGTCGAGGAACACGAGGAAGCGGCGGTCGACCTTGCGCAATGTGCTGAAAAGATCGGCAAGCCCTGCGTCGGGACTGGCCTGAACCAGCGCGATGGAACCGGGGCTGGCCTGCTGGGCGGCAAGGGTGGCGGCGCGGAGCAGGGCGGATTTGCCCATGCCGCGCGCCCCCCAGAGCAGCATGTCGTGCGCGGCCGCCCCGCGTGAGAGGCGCGAGACGTTTTCGACGACGGCGGCCTTCTGCTTGTCGATGCCCTGCATGAGGCCGAGCGCGGGAGCATCGAGCGGGGTGATCCCGCGCGCGGCTTTGCCATCCCAGACATAGGCGGGGAAGGCGTGCCAGTCCGCGCTTTCAAGCTGGGCCGGGGCGAGGCGTTCGAGCGCCTGCGCGATGCGGGTGAGGAGGGCTTCGCTCATCCGGCAAGGGTCTCGCTATCCAGATCGTAGAGCAGGGCGGCACCGGCCATTGCCGACGAGCCGAGGCCGCGCGCTTCGGGGACGACGACGCGGTTGAAGAACTTGGTCACCGCAATCTTGGCGTGGAGGCCGGACGCGCGGGACTGGCGGGCGAGCTGCCATCCGGCGACTGCGACGGCGCACATCGTGGTGAAGGGGGCCGAGCCTGCCAGCTTGTCATCGAGACTGGCGGTGGTGCTCATCCACTGGCCGATGGCAGCGGCGTCCTTGGCCAAGGCGGCGACTTCGGGGACGTCTTCCATCTCGGACGCGATTTCGGCCATCAGCGACTGGAGGACGCCGCCGTTTTCGTAGCCGAGCTTGCGGGTGACGAGGTCGGCGGCCTGAATGCCATTGGTGCCCTCGTAAATCGGAGCGATGCGGGCGTCACGCAGGTGTTGGGCCGCGCCGGTTTCTTCGATGAAGCCCATGCCGCCGTGGACCTGCACGCCCAGACTGGCGACTTCGCAGCCGATGTCAGTGCCCCAGGCCTTGAGCATGGGTACGAGCAGTTCGGCACGCTTCTGCGCGGCGTCATCGCCAAGGCTGCCGCGATCAACTTGCCCGGCGGTGTAGTAGAGCAGGGCGCGGCTGCCCTCGGTCAGCGCACGCATCCGCATCAGCATGCGGCGGACGTCGGGGTGTTCGATGATGGCGACGGGGGTCTTGTCGGGCGATCCGGCGCGGGCGGACTGGACGCGGTCGCGGGCATAGGCGGCGGCCTGTTGCAAGGCGCGTTCGGCGATCTGGACGCCTTGGCTGCCGACATTGATACGCGCCGAGTTCATCATCGTGAACATGGCGCGCAACCCGCCGTTTTCGTGGCCGACCATCTCGCCGATGCATTCACCGTTGTCGCCATAGGACATGACGCAAGTGGGCGAGGCGTGGATGCCGAGCTTGTGCTCGATCGACACGCAGCGAACGTCGTTGCGGGCGCCAAGGGTGCCGTCGTGTTCCACGTGGAACTTGGGCACGATGAACAGCGAAATCCCGCGCGAGCCTTCGGGCGCGCCGGGGGTGCGGGCAAGGACGAGGTGGACCACGTTGGCCGCAGCGTCATGCTCGCCAAAGGTGATGAAGATCTTGGTGCCGTTGATGCGGTACTTGCCGGCGTGGGGACCATCGCTGATCGGCACGGCGGTGGTGCGCAGCGCGCCGACGTCGGACCCGGCCTGCGATTCGGTCAGGTTCATCGTGCCCGACCATTCACCGGAGATCAGACGTGGCAGGTAGAGCGCCTTCTGCTCATCGCTGCCGTGATGTTCGATCGCTTCGATTGCGCCGACGGTGAGCATGGGGAGGAGGGTGAAACCCATGTTGGCCGCGCCCAGCGTCTCCAGCGCGACGGTGGCAAGCGTGAAGGGCAGGCCCTGTCCGCCAAAGTTCGCAGACCCGGCGATGGAGTTCCAGCCTTGCTCGACGAAGGCCTTGTAGGCGTCAACGTAGCCCGGCGGCAGGGTGACGACGCCGTCTGCACACTTTGCGCCAATCTGGTCGCCCGCGCGGTTCAGCGGTGCCCATTCGCCCGCCGCAAACGCGCCGACACCTTCGACCACGGCCTCGACCAGATCGGGCGTAACGTCAGAAAAGCGTTCGTGTTTGGCCAGCTCGTCGATACCGGCGCTGACCCTGATCGCAAGGATCTGGTCGGCAGTGGGCGGGGTGAAGGTCATAGTCCTCTCCTGTATCGCGCAGCGCTTGGCGCAGGGCTGGCGGCCCCCTATAGCGAAGGCTTATGACGCCGACAAAGCCTTCCAAGGTGCACTTGCCCGACAATCGGGGACTTCAGTATGCGGCGCAAGTTATCGCGCAGGGTGGGACCGTGGCCGTGCCGACCGAAACCGTGTATGGCCTTGCCGCACGGGCGGATCAGGACGACGCGGTTGCGGGTATCTATCGCGCCAAGGGGCGTCCGGACTTCAACCCGCTGATCGTGCATGTGCCCGACGTTACGGCAGCGCAGGCCTATGCCGTGTTCGACCACCGGGCGTTGGCGCTGGCAAAGGCGTTCTGGCCCGGCGCGCTCACGATGGTTTTGCCGCGCCGGAGCGACGCGAATCTGGCAGCAGCGGTGAGTGCAGGCCTGCCGACGGTGGCACTGCGGTGCCCCGCCCATCCGGTGATGCAGGCCCTGCTGAAAACCTGTGGATTACCACTGGCCGCACCATCGGCGAATCGCAGTGGCGGCGTGAGTCCGACAAGTGCGGCGCATGTTGCGGCTTCACTGGGTGACCGGGTGGACGTGATTCTTGACGGCGGCGAGACCCAGCGCGGGATTGAATCGACCATCGTCGGGCTGCGCGAAGACGGCACTTGGGCCTTGCTGCGGCCGGGACCGATTGCCGAAGCCGAAATTGCGGCGGTGCTGGGCGCGGGGAGCACGGCAGTCCATTCGAAGCAGATCGAAGCACCGGGGCAGCTCGCCAGCCACTACGCGCCGGGCAAACCGGTGCGGCTGAATGCTGAGGCAGCGCGGGCAGGGGAGTTCCTCATCGGATTCGGAGCCGTTAGCGGACAAGTCTCGCTGTCTGCGTCAGGCGATCTGGCCGAAGCGGCGGCGCGGCTTTATGCCTGCCTGCATCTTGGGGCCGACGCGCCCGAGACGCTGATTGCGGTGGCCCCGGTGCCCGATGAGGGCATTGGGGCCGCGATCAACGACAGGCTGCGGCGGGCAGCAGCCTGAGGCGTTACTCCGGTTGGTAAGGGACGGACGCGCGCAGTGCGTTCATCTCGCCATAGATGCGGCGGGCATCGTCGCAGGCGTCATCCTCGCCATCGCGGCAATCGGCACGGGCGCGGTCATAATCCCGCGCGAGGCGGCCGTAGCGCTCTTCGCGTTGGCGAATCTGGCGGCCGAGCTTCTGGTCACGTTCTGACTGGCTGACGGTGACGCGATCATAGACCCCGGCGGTGGTGTTGACCGCCTGCGCCCCGGCGCGGACCGGCATGGTGACCAGATCGAAGGCAGACTTTGCCACACAGCCGGGCAACATGAGTGCGGCGGCTGGGAGCAGAATGGCAGCGAGACGCATGGGATTCTCCATCAAGCCTGAAAGTCCCATTGTGCAAGAGACTTGGCAAGCGGGAGATGCGCCGGTTCGGGGGAAAGGAGCAGGGGCAGGAGGATAAACATGCCCTCCCCCGACCCCTCCCGCCTGCGGGAGGGGAGTAAGGGCGGCGTTATTGCCCAGCTGCGGCTTCGGTGTCGTCGCTTTGCGGGGTTACGCCGTTTTCGCAGACGAGCTTGCCCGAACCCATTGCGCTGACCTTGCATGTAGCGCGGCCGAAAATGCGGACTTCGCCCGATCCCATGATGTTTGCACTGACCTGGCCGTTGGACGCGAAGCGCGCATTGCCCGAGCCTGCGACATCGACTTTGGCGGTATCGACGTTCAACCCGTCCATTTCGGCATCGCCGCTGCCCGCCACGGTCATCTTCATGTCCTTGGCCTTGCCCGCCGCGCGCAACTTGCCCGAACCGACGACGTCAACTTTCAGGCTCTGCGCATCGATGGCGCGGGCATCGACCATGCCGCTTCCGGCAATCACGATCTTCGCTTCGGCACCACCCAACTGGTCGGTGGTCAAGTTGCCCGATCCTGCCAGAACAACATCGCTGAGCATCGGCAGGGTGACGTTGACCGTGGCCGATTTGGTTGACTGGCCAAGCTTCCAACCTTCGCGCGCAATGCCCAGTTGGCCTTCGGACAGGGCAAAACGCAACTTTCCGGCATCATCGCCATCGACGGTAATCGCCAGCTTGTCGCCGCGCGTCACGCGGACATTGTCAGGTCCGAGCAAGGCAATTGCGGTGGGGACGGGGCCGCTCGTATCAAGATCGGCCAGCGGCACGCCCTTTTCGCCGTTGAACGAAATGCCCGACGCGTTGCAACCGCCAAGCGCGGTGGCGAGGCCAAACGCGGCAACGCCAGCGATGGCACGAACGAAGTTTTGCAGCATGATCCGGTCTCTCCCAACTGTATTGCCGGTATAACACGGTGAAGCGGCTTCGGCCACGTCGTTGGTGGATTTCGCCATGACGTTGGTCGGGTTACGAAAAAGGCCCCCGGTTTCCCGGAGGCCTTTTTGCGAACGCCAGTAAAGCGAAAACGGATCAGGCCGTTTCGTAGTACTTGGGCGCGTGTTCGTTGAGGATCTCGAGGATCTTCTTGAGCGCAGCAGGCTCATCCGTCTTTTCCATCGCTGCGAGTTCGCGCGCGAGGCGCGAAGAGGCAGCTTCGAAAATCTGACGTTCGGAATAGGACTGCTCAGGCTGATCGTCGGCGCGGAACAGATCGCGCGTGACTTCGGCGATGGACACCAGATCGCCCGAGTTGATCTTTGCTTCGTATTCCTGAGCGCGGCGCGACCACATGGTGCGCTTTACCTTGGGCTTGCCCTTGAGCGTATCAAGCGCTTCACGCAGCGTCTTGTCCGAAGACAGCTTGCGCATGCCGATGGCTTCGACCTTGTTGACCGGAACGCGCAGCGTCATGCGTTCCTTTTCGAAGCGCAGCACATAGAGCTGCAGCTTCATGCCGGCAATTTCTTCGTCCTGAAGTTCGACCACCCGGCCGACACCATGCTTTGGATAAACGACGTAGTCCCCAACATCGAAGGCGAGAGCCTTGACTGCCATTGGTATTCCTTTCGACGCGGGCAGGGCGGACGAAAAGGATGCAAGCAAGCCTTTGGGGGAAAAGGCCAAATAAGCGAAAAAGCATGGATCGCCACGTGGACGGTCATGCAGGGCTTGCGATCCGATTGCCTGTATTGTCCTGCCGTTTTCGTGGTGAAAAGACGCCGGACGGGCAGAAGCCCACCGGCGCTTGGCCAATGATATAGCAGTTCAGCAACAAAATTACCACCCCTGAACGTGCGGCAGTGCAGCGGAAATCGTTTGCTGCCTCCACAACGGAGACAACAGACGTTTCAGACTGGGCAGGACCGCACGCCGCACACTGGTGGAAGTGCGCGAGAAACGACGAAAATCAGTCGCCTTCGCCAGGTTCAGCCGAGAAGTACTTGTCGAACTTTCCGTCTTCGCCCTTATGCTCATCAGCGTCAGCCGGAGCATCCTTCTTGGCGGTGATGTTCGGCCATTCCGCCGAAAACTTGGTGTTGAGTTCAAGCCACTGTTCAAGGCCGGATTCGGTATCGGGCAGAATCGCTTCGGCCGGGCATTCAGGCTCACACACGCCGCAGTCGATGCATTCGCTGGGATTGATCACCAGCATGTTCTCACCCTCGTAGAAACAATCCACGGGGCAGACCTCGACGCAGTCCATGAATTTGCAGCGGATGCAGGCGTCGGTGACGACATAGGTCATGGCGAAAGTGATCCCTCAGGTGTCTGTTTGAGGCCGTGCTAGAGGCGTTTTACCCGGTGCGTCAAGCGCATCTGCAAGCTGGTGATAACATGCTGCTGCTTCGGCGGCAGGACCACGCCGCAAGGGCAGTGCAAGAACCTCGATTACAGCAACCCGGTTGCGCATTGGCAAGACAAGCACATCGCCTGTTTTCACCCCCACGCTACAGCGTTCAATACGGCGGCCATTGAGGCGCATGTGCCCCGCCATGACCCAATCCTGCGCGAGGCTGCGGCTGCCGGCAAAACGGGTGAACCACAGGAACTTGTCGATCCGCAAGTGCGGCCTCTCCCCTCTTATCTTGCGACCAGTTCGGCCAGCGCCGCAAACGCACCGCTGACGGAGCGGGGTGGAACAGCTTCAGGTGCAGGTGCAGGCCGCGATGGTCGCCAGTCCCACAACGGCGGCTGCGGCGGCCCGTATGCCTTTTCGGGCAGGGGCCGGCCCATGTGGACACGGAAACCACTTGCACGCAGTAAAGCAGCATAGGCGGCGGTGGACAGGTTCATCGAACGGGCGACCGCAGGATCAAGGAATACGCGGCGGGCCTTGGCGGCGGTGCGCGTGGCGTGGGCGGAATGAAGCAGCTTTTCCGCCAGATCGACGCGCAATGCCTCATTGCCAAGGCGGCGGTATCCGGCAGGAGCAATGCGCGTGTGGACCACCGGTTGCATGGCTTCGGGCGGAAGTGGAGCGGGCTTTGCGCAAAGGCGGGCAAGGCGGTGCCATGACTGGATCGCAGCGGGACGAAGCGCAGCCGGCTGAAACAAGTCCATAGAGCCGATACGAACGCCGAGCTTTTTCAGACGGTTGCGCTGTGCAGGGTCGAGCCGGTCAAGGCCGGATTGCTCACGCGGCAGCACTCCGCCAGATTCGACAAGGTGGAGCAGCACTGCGCGCAGTTCCGGGCCGGAGGCAGGATCACGGCTGGCCTGATCGAGTGCGATGAGCGGGGCCAGGGTGCGGGCGTGGTGTGCTTCGAGCCAACATTCGAGCGCGGTGATCACGCGGGCTTTGTCGAGCGCGGAGAGGCGATCCAGCGCAGGATCGGGGCGCAGGCGCGGATCGAGCAGGCGGCGGCCGCGTTCGAGCCGTGCGACGACATGGCCGTCCCAGACGATAGCCGTATCTTCGAATTCAAGACCTTGCGGTTCCGCGGCGGCCTGAACCAGTGCATCGGCGCGGGCGGCGAGCAGGCCGGGAAGGTGGCGTTCGGCGGCGGCGAGGAGGAGCTTGCGGTCTTCGGCGCGGGCGAGGGGATCGACGACGAAGCGGAAGCCTTCGATGTGGCCGATGGGTTCATCGTCGACCAGCAGCGCGCCTTCAGCTGAGAGGCGGACGGGGAGCAGGCCCGCGTCGGCCCCGGCTTTGCGCATCAGCACGGTGGTGCGGCGGTTGACGAAGCGTTCGGTCAGGCGCGCGTGAAGCGCATCGGAAAGGCGCGCCTCAACCGCGCGGGCGCGGGCGGACATCTCTTCCTTGGCCAGCACCCAATCGGGGCGCTGGGCAATGTAGGACCATGAGCGGATCGCGGCGATGCGGGCTTGCAGCGTGTCGATGTCGCCCGCCGGATTGTCGAGTTGGGCGATGGCCTGTGCGACGAAATCTGCGCCGAGATAGCCGTGGCGCAAGTCCTGCCACAGGCGGGCAACGAAGCGACCGTGGGTTTCATAGCCCTGCTGGCGGAAATCGGGGAGGCGGCAGACATTCCAGAAGCGTTGGACCGACGCCTTGCCGCGCACGCTGGAAGCAACTTCGGGGTCTTCGGCCAGAAACTTGAGCACGGCGAGATCTATCGCCTGTGGCGGGGTGACCAGTTGGGGAAGAGGGGGCAGGCTTTCGAGATCGTCGATCAGGGTGGCAATAGCGTCGAACCGGGGATCGGCCTCGCGCCAGAACAGGCGGGTAAGAGGGGCGAAACGGTGCTCCTCGATTGCGTAGACTTCATCGTCGGTAAAGGCGGGGTCATTGCCGCCGGTTCCGGCCAGCGTGCCAAACGTGCCATCGCGCTGGTGGCGGCCGGCGCGGCCAGCGATCTGGGCCATTTCGGCAGTGGTCAGGCGGCGCTGGCGGTGGCCGTCGTACTTTGACAGGCCTGCAAAGGCGACATGGTGGACATCGAGATTGAGACCCATGCCGACCGCGTCGGTGGCGACGAGATAGTCGACCTCGCCCGCTTGATACATCGCCACCTGGGCGTTGCGCGTCTGCGGGCTGAGCGCGCCCATGACCACCGCCGCACCGCCACGGAAGCGGCGGAGCATTTCGGCCATGACATAGACCTGCTCGGCACTGAAGGCGACGATGGCGCTGCGTGGGGGGATGCGTGAGAGTTTCTTGGCGCCGACGTGCGTCAGCGTGGAGAAGCGGGGGCGAGTGACGATCTCGGCTTCGGGGACCAGCGCCTTGACCATCGGTTCGAGCGTGGAGGAACCGAGCAGCATGGTCTCCTCGCGCCCGCGAGTGTGGAGCAGGCGGTCGGTAAACACGTGGCCGCGTTCGGGATCGGCGGAGAGTTGCGCTTCATCCAGCGCCACGAACGCAAGATCGGGGCGGGAAGGCATGGCCTCGACCGTGCAGAGGTGCCAGCGCGCGCCTTTGGGTTCGATGCGCTCTTCGCCGGTGATGAGCGCCACGTTTTCCGCGCCCTTGATCGCGCAGACGCGGTCATAGACCTCGCGGGCAAGCAGGCGCAGCGGGAAGCCGATGGCGCCGGAAGAGTGCGCGCAAAGGCGTTCTATGGCGAGGTGAGTCTTGCCGGTGTTGGTGGGGCCAAGCACGGCCTTGACCACGCCTGTATGGCTCGACTTGCGCGGTTGTGCAGGCGTGCGATTGGCCATGCAGGGCAATGTGGCGGGCAAGCCTTGCAGAAACAAGAAAGGGCGGGGAATTTATCCCCGCCCTCAATAGTCATCTTGTCGCAGAATTTTATTGATTCATGGTCGCGAAGAAATCTTCGTTGGTCTTGGAATCCTTGATCTTGTCGAGCAGGAATTCCATCGCGTCGATCGTGCCCATCTGCATGAGGATACGGCGCAGCACCCACATCTTCGAAAGCTGATCCTTCGGCACGAGCAGTTCTTCCTTGCGGGTGCCGCTCTTGCCCACGTCGAGTGCGGGGAAGATGCGCTTGTCGGCAACCTTGCGGTCCAGCACGATTTCCGAGTTGCCGGTGCCCTTGAACTCTTCAAAGATCACTTCGTCCATGCGGCTGCCGGTATCGATCAGCGCAGTGGCAATGATGGAAAGCGAGCCGCCTTCCTCAATGTTGCGGGCTGCACCGAAGAAGCGCTTGGGGCGCTGCAGGGCGTTGGCATCGACACCGCCGGTCAGCACCTTGCCCGACGAAGGCACGACGGTGTTGTACGCGCGGCCAAGGCGCGTGATCGAATCGAGCAGGATCACGACATCGCGCTTGTGTTCGACCAGGCGCTTGGCCTTTTCGATGACCATTTCGGCCACTTGCACGTGGCGGGTGGCCGGCTCGTCGAAGGTGGAGGAGATGACCTCACCCTTAACGCTGCGCTGCATGTCGGTGACTTCTTCGGGGCGTTCATCGACCAGAAGGACAATCAGGAACACTTCGGGATGATTGTCGGTGATGGCCTTGGCCATGTTCTGCAGCAGCACGGTCTTGCCGGTGCGTGGCGGGGCAACGATCAGGGCGCGCTGGCCCTTGCCCTGCGGGCTGACCAGATCGATCACGCGCGCCGACTTGTCCTTGACCGTGGGGTCAAGCGTATCAAGCTTCAGGCGCTCGTTCGGATAGAGCGGGGTCAGGTTGTCGAAGTTGACGCGGTGGCGGACGGCGTCCGGCTCGTCAAAGTTGACCTTGATCAGGCGGGTGATGGCAAAATAGCGCTCGCCATCCTTGGGCGCGCGGACTTCACCTTCAACGGTATCACCCGTGCGCAGGCCCCATTTGCGGACCTGGTTGGGCGAAACGTAAATGTCGTCAGGCCCGGCAAGGTAGTTCGCTTCGGGGCTGCGCAGGAAGCCGAAGCCATCGGGCAGAACCTCGATCGTGCCGATGCCGAGGATTTCCTCGCCGTCTTCGGCCATTTCCTTGAGGATCGCGAACATCAGATCCTGACGGCGCATCGTGCTTGCGCCTTCGACCTCGAGCTCTTCGGCCATCTGGACCAGCTCGGCAGGGGTTTTTTTCTTGAGTTCTTTCAGGTGCATTTTCGTGTGATTCCAATGGGAATTCTAAAAGGTAGGTCGATGGCCGGAAGCCTCTGAAAGGCTTGGAGAAAGCAAGAGGGCGGCTGCATCAGGCGCAGCGCATCAGTTTCCGGTCCGCTGCGGAATATGCGCGCGGAACGCGTTAGTCAATTGGCGAGTCCGGGCATGCGGATTTCGCACCCAAGGCGCGCAGGCCGCAGAATTCAGAACGGCTTCACGATCACCGCGATCACGATGACAGCCGCCGCCACGCCGGGGATCTCGTTGAGCATCCGCAACTTCTTGCCGGAGAGTTTGCGGACACCTGCAGCAAGGCCCTGGGCATAGCTCGCCAGCCAGAAATGGTAGGCCGTGAGTACCAGAACGAAAGCGAGCTTGAGGTGGAACCAGGCTTGCTGGAATGCCCCGATCTCAACCGCCAGCACAAGGCCGAAACCCCAGACAATGACCAGCGCGGGCCACATGATGATCTTCATCAGCTTGGCCTCACGGTCCACCCACACGGCGTTTTCGGGCGAGCCTTCAGGCGCTTCCTGATGATAGACGAAGAAGCGCGGCAGCATGAACAGGCCCGCCATCCAGAAGATCACGAAGATGACATGGCCGGCTTTCAGCCAGAGATAGAGCATCGCCAATACCTGCTGCATGTTTTGCGCTCTCGCCTGCCGTCTGCGCCCCTGTGGGGGCTATTTCGGGCCGCAGACGCTTGATTGCAAGACGTTCGTAAGGGGTGAGGTGAGGATCAGTGTGACCAACCTCGCACGATCTTCAACAGTGCCTCGACGTTTTCAATAGGCGTGAATTGCCCGATGCCGTGGCCAAGGTTGAACACGTGCGGGCGGTCGGCGAAGGCTTCGAGCACGCGGATCGTCTGCTTTTCCAGATCCGGCCCGCCTGATAGCAGCAGCAGCGGATCGAGATTGCCCTGCACTGGCATGCCAGCGGGCAGTTCGCGCGCAGCCCAGAGCGGGTCGATGGTTTCGTCCACACCCACTGCGTTCACGCCGGTTTCGCGGGCATAGGCGGCCAGCTTTTCACCCGCGCCCTTGGGGAAGCCGATGACTGGAACGTGTGGATAGCGACGCTGCATTTCGGCGGCGATCTTTGCATTGGGGGCAATGACCCAGCGTTCGAATTGCGCAGGCGACAGGCTGCCTGCCCATGAATCGAACAGCTGCAAGCCTTGCGCACCGGCATCGACCTGGCCGGAGAGATATTCGATGGTCACATCGGCGATGGCATCGATGATCGCCTGAAACGCGGACGGATCACGATAGGCAAGGGCACGCGTGTCGTGATGGTCGCGGCTGCCTTCGCCTGCGACCATGTAGGTGGCGACGGTCCACGGGCTGCCCGCAAAGCCGAGCAGCGTCGTCTCAGGCGATATCTGCGCCTTCACCTTGGCCACCGTCTCATAGATCGGGGCAAGGCGCTCAGGCACGGCTGTGAGGCTTTCCAGCGTGGCATCGAGCAGGCGTGGCGAGAGGTGCGGGCCTTCACCGGCGAGGAACTGGAGGTTCTGGCCCATCGCGTAAGGCACGATCAGGATGTCGGAAAACAGGATCGCGCCATCGAAGCCGAAGCGGCGGATCGGCTGCACGGTGACCTCTGCCGCAGCATCGGTATCATAGACCAGCGCAAGGAAGCCGCCCCTTTCGGCGCGCAATTCGCGGTATTCGGGCAGATAGCGCCCCGCCTGACGCATCAGCCAGATCGGACGGCTGGGCAGATTCTCGCCGCGAAGAGTCCGTAGAAGAGGGCCTGCTTCTGGCGCGGTCTGGAGCGTCGTTTCCGGCATCGTGCTTCGTCCATTCTACTTACTATAGATTCTTAGAATCAGGTTGATGGTGTTAGTTGACCCTGTGGATACCGGGGATTGCAGCGGTCTGCCCGATTTGTGAGTCCGCTTCCACACTTTTCCCTGTCTCCGACTCTGGACAGAGTCAGGTCAAGGCGAAGTTATCATCGCTCTCCACAGGCTGGGGAAAAGACTGTCCACCTGTCCACAACCGGGTGTGGGAATGACTCGAAGGGAGGGTGAATCTGCGGGTCAAACTTGTCCCCGGAACTGTCCCGTGGTTTATCAGGCCACTGTCCACAGGTTCATCCCGACCCATCGCTCAGCCGGGAAAAACCGCACCAGAAAGCCCGTTCATGCAGCGCCTGCACCTGCACCTTCTGTCGGATTCCACCGGCGAAACGCTGGAAATGATTGCCAAGGCGGCACTGGCGCAGTTCGATGGGGCTGACGTGGTCCGCCACTTCTGGCCGATGGTGCGATCAATGCAACATCTGGACCGCATCATGGGCGAGATTGCAGCCAATCCCGGGCTGGTGCTTTACACGCTGGTCAATCCCGAAACCCGCGAGCGGCTGGAGCAGCGCTGCATGGCGCTGGGTCTGCCGAGCGTGGCGGCGCTTGATACCGTGACCGACGCCTTGCAGCAGCAACTGGGTGTGCAGGCCAAAGGCAGACCGGGCCGTCAGCACATGATGGACGAGGCCTACTTCGCGCGTGTCGATGCGATCCAGTTCACGATTGCCCATGATGACGGCGTGAACTGGGAGAACTGGGAGGAGGCCGACATCGTGCTGGCGGGCGTTTCGCGCAGTTCGAAGACGCCGACGTCGATCTACCTCGCCAATCGCGGGTACAAGGTGGCGAATATCCCGATTGTGGTGGAAAGTCCGCCGCCGTCGATGCTGTTTTCACTGCGCCGCCCCTTGGTGGTGGGGCTGACGACCAGCCCGGAAAGGCTGATCGCGGTGCGGCGCAACCGGTTGCTGTCACTGAATCAGGCACCTGAAACCGCCTATGTCGACAACGATCAGGTCACGCGCGAAGTGCAATATGCACGGCGCATGTTTGCCGATAACGGCTGGGCCGTGATCGATGTTTCGCGCCGCTCTATCGAAGAGACAGCTGCGGCGGTGATCAACCTGTACAATGAACGTGCGGCCGGTGGCGGCGGTGGCGATGGAGTGAAGCCGATATGACCTTGATCCTTGCGAGCCAGAGCGCGTCGCGCAAGGCGATGCTTCAGGATGCAGGCGTGCCATTCGAGGCGCGCGGATCGGATGTGGACGAAGGGGCGATCAAGCGCGAGCTTATCGGCGTTCCGGGATGCCAGATCGCAGGCGTGCTGGCCGAAGCCAAGGCGGTGGGGGTTTCGTTGGCTGCGCCGGGGCGACTGGTGCTGGGCGGGGATTCGCTGGTTGAGGTGTGCGGGCGTCAGTTCGACAAGCCGGTGAGCCGTGACAATGCGGTCGAGCATCTGGAGTTCTTCTCGGGCAAGGAAATGCACCTTCATTCCGCCGCCGTGCTGATGCGTGATGGCGCGGTGGTGTGGAAAACCTGCGAGACCGCAAAACTGCAGGTTCGCACGCTTTCTCCCGGATTTATCCAGAGTTATATCGACAGGGAATGGCCTGCCGTTGCGGGCTGCGTCGGGGTGTTCCGGATCGAGGCGTTGGGCGTGCAGCTGTTCGAACAGATCGACGGCAGCCACTTCACCGTTTTGGGAATGCCGCTATTGGCGCTGCTGGGCGCATTGCGCGCGCAGGGAGAATTGCCGTCTTGAATGTGCCTTATGCCGAAGTGATCGGGGATCCGATTGCGCAATCCAAATCGCCGGTCATTCACGGGTTCTGGCTGGAGAAGCTGGGGCTGGAAGGGCGCTATGATCGTGCGCATGTGACGGCGGATGGGTTGGCGGATTATCTGGCAGCGCGACGGAGCGATCCCGCTTGGCGCGGCTGCAATGTGACGATGCCGCACAAGCAGGCGGTTATCCCCTTGCTGGGCCGGCTTGATCCGCTGGCCGAGCGGATCGGGGCGGTGAACACTATCGTGCCTGAAGATGGGGCGCTGGTCGGGTACAACACCGATGCGCCGGGGTTTCTGGAGCCATTGCGCGCAGACCTGGCGCAGACGCACTATTTCCGCATGGCCCGCGTGCTGGGCACGGGCGGCGCGGCGCGGGCGATTGTGGCGGCGCTGGCCGATGAGCACGCGGTGATCGTGCTGTCGGGGCGTGATGTGGAGAAGGCGAGAAGGCTGCTTGATGAGCTGGACCCGCAGGGTGAGCATCACGTGGCACCGCTCGATCACTTTGCCGATGCGACTGACTTCGTTTTTGACGACCGCGAGGGGTGCTTTGATCTGGTGGTCAATGCTTCATCGCTGGGGATGAGCGGGCAGCCGCCTTTGGCCTTTGATATGAGCCATGCACCACCGGGGTCGGTGTTCTATGACATCGTCACCTCGCCATTGGAGACCGAGTTTCTGAAAGCTGCGCGGGCGGCGGGGTTCCGCACGGTGGATGGGCTTTCCATGCTGATCGGGCAGGCAGATCATGCGTTCCGGCGCTTCTTTGGTGCAGTGCCGCCGCGCGGAGCGGCGGACGTGGAACTGCGTGAAAGGCTGCTGGCATGAGCAGGCCGTTCGTCATGGGGCTGACCGGTTCCATCGGCATGGGCAAATCAGCGGTGGCCCTGATGCTGCGCGAGATTGGCGTGCCGGTTTTCGATGCCGATGCAGCGGTGCATCATCTGCAAGGGCCGCGCGGCGCGTTGGTGCCGGCGATCGAGGCGGCGTTTCCGGGCACGACCGGGCCGGAAGGCGTGAAGCGGCAGGAACTGGGCGCTAAGGTTTTTGGCGATGCAGCCGCGCTCAAGCGGCTTGAGGCCATCGTCCACCCGGCGGTCGCGCGGATGCGCGAGGCGTTCATGATCGAGCATATCGGCGAGCCGCTGATCGTGTTCGACATTCCGCTGTTGTTTGAAAAGGGGCATGGCAAGGATCTTGATGCGGTCATGGTCGTGTCGGCCCCTGCCGAAGTGCAGCGCAAGCGCGTGCTGGCGCGGCCCGGGATGACGGCGGAAAAGTTCGCGCACATCCTTTCATTGCAAGTGCCCGATGCCGAAAAACGCGCGCGGGCGGACCATGTGATCGATACCGGTGTGACACTGGCCGAGACTGAGGCACAAGTCGCCGCACTGGTTGCAGCCATCCGGGAAAAAAACCCCCGCAAGTTGCCCTAGCGCCCCTTGCCAGCCCCCCATTGCGGGTCCACATATCCTTCAATGCGTGAGATCGTTTTCGATACAGAGACGACCGGGCTGGACCCCAGAAGCGGGGATCGGCTGGTGGAGATTGGTTGCATCGAAATGGTCAACCGGGTGCCCACGGGTTCGGTTTTCCATTGTTACTTCAACCCTGAGCGTGACATGCCGGCTGAGGCTGAGGCGGTCCACGGACTGTCGATCACGTTCCTTTCCGACAAGCCGAAGTTTGCCGAAAAGACCGGCGAGTTCCTTGATTTCATCGGCGACTCACCGCTCGTCGCGCACAATGCCGGATTCGACTTCGGCTTCATGAACAACGAGCTGGAAATGTGCGGGCTGGAACCCGTCAGCCGGGACCGGATGATCGATACGGTGGCGATTGCGCGCCGCAAACATCCCGGTGCCAAGCTCAGCCTCGATGCCCTCTGCTCGCGCTACGGCATAGACCGCAGCCACCGGACAAAGCACGGGGCGCTACTGGATGCGGAACTGCTCGCGCAGCTCTATGTTGAGCTGATGGGCGGCAGGCAGATCGGCCTTGAACTTGCGGCAGACGTCGCTGCGAGGGCCGAGGCTGTAGCGATGCAGGAGACCGTGATGGTTTCAGGCAGCGTTACCCGCACTTTCCGTTCCCCGCGCCCGCATGCCGCGAGCGCGGAGGAGCTTGCCCGCCATGATGCATTCATGGCGGGATTTAGCGAGCCGATCTGGTCGCGCTGAAAGGCGCTGGCTGATCTGGGCTATCGGGGCGGCTCGCCCGAGTGACAGGAGAAGTGACTTATGGATATTCGCGTTTCGGGACATCAGGTCGATACCGGCGCTGCGTTGCAGACTCATGCCGAAGAGCGCCTTGGCGCCATCGTCGACAAGCATTTTTCCCGAGCGCTTTCCTCGCACGTCACAATGGGGAAGGCACCGCACGGCGGTTTCCGCTGTGACATCGTAACGCACGTGACGCAGGGTCTGATCCTCAAGGGCAGCGCAGTGGCGCAGGACGCACATATCGCGCTCGACCAGTCGGCCGAAAAAATCGAGAAGCAACTGCGCCGCTATCGCCGCCGGATCAAGGACCGGCATGAGGGTGCAGACCACGCACGCAAGTCCGATGAAGCAAACTTTGAAGTGCAGGACGCGGCATACACGGTGTTTGCCCACGACGAGGCGAGCGACGATGCGCCTGACGATGCACCGCTGGTCATCGCAGAAACCCGCGTCGATGTGCCGACAGCGTCGGTGTCGGACGCGGTGATGATGCTCGATTTGCGCAACACCAATGCGTTGTTGTTCAAGAATGCGGGCACCGGGCTGCACAACATGGTCTATCGCCGGGGCGATGGGTCGATCGGTTGGGTGGAACCAAAGTAAGGTCGTTGCCGTACCGGGGGATAGGACAAACCCCCGGTTCGGCGGCTTTTTTCAAAGTGTGACCAAAGGCTTTGCGCTTGCTTTGACAAACATTCGGGCGCATTGCGCGGCCCGGTTCACCGTGCATTTGCACTCTTGTGATACATGCTTACCGTTATGACGGCACTTTTTACCCTTGATCCTCAGGCCGTGCGTGTGATGCGAGCGGACACCAAGCAGCAGATTCTTGCCGATCTCGCGGCGTGCTTTGCGTCGGTCTATGCGCTTGATGCCGAAACGGTGATCGATGGGATAGAGGAGCGTGAAAAGCTGGGCAGTACCGGCTTTGGACGGGGCGTGGCCATTCCCCACGCCCGGATCGACGGGCTTGAACGTCCTGTCGCGGCGTTTTTCCGCTTGGCCCAGCCGGTTGAATTTACATCCGCCGATGGGATGCCGGTGGATTGTGTATTCGGCCTGCTCTCGCCCTCGCAGGCAGGTGCGTCGCATCTTCAGGCACTGGCTGCGATCTCGCGCCTCATGCGCGATGAACGCATGCACGAACGACTGGTCGCCGCCCCTGATGCCGAGGCACTCTACGGCCTGCTCGTCAACGTTATTGATCGCGATGCAGCCTGAAGTTGACGCTGCTGGGGGTGGCGACAGCGCCAGTCTCCATTGGCGCGCGCTTGAAGGCCTTTACGGTTCGGCTCCGATCAACCACATGTTCGAATCCCGCCTTGAAATCATTGGCGAAGGCCTCTCGCGCATCCATTTCGATGTGACCCCGGCCTGCTTCCATGCCGCCGGGGCGGCGCATGGCACGATCTATTTCAAGATGCTCGACGATGCGGCTTTCTATGCGGCCAACACCCATGTGACTGATCGCTTCCTCCTGACGACATCGTTCAACCTGCTGTTCACCAAGCCCATTCACGGCGGGCGCGTGATCGCCGAAGGTCGCTGGATTTCAGGCCGCCGCCGCGTGCTGGTAGCCGAAGCACGGCTGATTGATGAGGATGGTGAGGAAGTGGGACGAGGCACAGGCACGTTCCAGCGTTCGCGCATTCCGCTTTCCAGCCTTGATGGGTATAATGCTGGCCTGCGCGCGGTACTTGCTAGCGCGGATAGGGTCTGAGTGGACACACGGCTGCCCGCGCACCTTGAAGTGAACGGATTCGTCCGCGCCGCGCAGGCTGTTGGCGGCTTTGGCATGGTATTGCATAAGGGCGAGCGGGACGGTGGCACCATCCTGATTGTTATGGTTGAAAATCAGGGTCTTGGCGTTTTGTATGAACGTATGCCGCAGCTTGATGGAACGCGAAAGTGGAGCCAGGTAAAGGTCCAAGTATCTGACAATAAATCAGATTTTGACGACTATCTGGACCGGCGCAGCGGGCAGGATCCGGATGTGTGGATAGTTGAACTGACTGTCGCGGATCGCGAACGCTTCGTCCGGGACAACCTGACCGCCGCCTGAACGCGGGTTGACTCTCGGGAACCGCCGTTTAAAGGCGCGCTACCGATTTTTGCGCAGGCGGTGACGGGAGGCATGAGGGCCGATCGCGCTGGCACGCAGACGGGGGGCAACCGACATGGCCCTTCGATGTCGCGCCGTAACGCGGAATATTCCGCCTGACCGGCCCGATATCGCGCCATGACCGGAAGCTCACCGCCCAATGACGATGAAGCATGAGCAAGAAATTCCAATACGCAGCAACGCTAAGTCTGGCTGCGACATTTATCACTACGCTTCTCAGCACAGGCGGTTCCCAAGCTGCCGCACAGAGCCTTAACGCTCCGGTCGCCATCGCCGCGACCTTCATTTCCCAGCCCGTGGTGCAGCCGCTTGCCGATGTGCAGCAGGACGCCGAGGTAGACCGCAGCGAAGCGAACGCTTCCTCGCTTGCCGAACTGGTTGCAGAAACCGATATTCCCGCCACGCTTTCAAAAGAACTTGAGTGCCTTGCCGGCGCCGTGTTTTTTGAAGCCAAGAGCGAATCGTTGGCCGGGCAGCTTGCTGTCGGCCGTGTGATCGTGGCGCGTTCCAATTCTGGCCGCTTCCCCGCGTCGTACTGCGGCGTAGTGTTCCAGCGCTCGCAGTTCTCGTTTGTTCGGGGTGGCTCGATGCCTGCGATCAACCGTGACAGCCGCGCGTGGCAAACTGCCATGCGCATCGCGCGGATTGCTGACGAGGGCTTGTGGAAAAGCCCGGTCGAGGGCGCAATGTTCTTCCACGCCACTTATGTTTCGCCGCGTTGGGGCAAGACCCGCATGGCCAAGGTGGACGGACACGTCTTCTATCGTTGAGCGCCGTTCGGCGGTGACATGAAAAAGGGCCGGTCCCCGCGTGGGGCCGGCCCTTTTCGTTTGCGCTGGTTGTCCCCTCAGTGGCGGAAGTGGCGCATGCCGGTGAACACCATTGCAAGCCCCGCTTCATCGGCAGCCTTGATCACGTCTTCGTCACGGATCGATCCGCCGGGCTGGATGACGCAGGTTGCGCCCGCTTCGACTGCGGCCATAAGGCCATCGGCGAACGGGAAGAATGCATCCGAGGCGACAGCCGACCCGACCGTGCGCGAATGGAGCCAGCCAAACTTTTCGGCGGCTTCGGCAGCTTTCATCGCGGCAATACGGCTGGAATCACGACGGTTCATTTGGCCTGCGCCGATGCCTGCAGTGATTCCGTCCTTGGCATAGACGATGGCGTTGGACTTCACATGGCGCGCCACGGTCCAGGCAAAGAGGCAGTCCTTGAGTTCCTGCTCGGTCGGCTGGCGCTTTGTCACGACCTTGAGGTCATCAAGTGAGACCACGCCGTTGTCGCGGCTCTGAACCAGCAACCCGCCGGTGATAGGCTTGACCATCAGCCCGCCACGGCGCGGATCAGGCAGATCGCCCGTCAGCAGCAGGCGCAGGTTTTTCTTGCGGGCGAAGGCTTCCTTGGCCGCATCGTCGGCCGCAGGTGCGATCACCACTTCGGTGAAGATCTCGCAGATCGCGTTGGCCGTAGGGCCATCCAGCGGCACGTTGGTGGCGACGATGCCCCCGAAAGCCGAAACATCGTCGCAAGCGAGCGCACCGTGCCACGCTTCGAGCAGGTTGGATGCCTGCGCCACGCCGCAAGGGTTGGCGTGCTTGACGATGATCACGGCTGGTTCCTGCCCGCGAAATTCGGCAGCGAGTTCAAAAGCAGCGTCGGCATCGTTGTAGTTGTTGTAGGACAGTTCCTTGCCCTGCACCTGTTCTGCCTGGGCGATGCCCGTGGCGAAGGGGCCGCGGGGCACGTAGAGCGCAGCCTTCTGGTGCGGATTCTCGCCATAGCGCAGCTCCTCGACGCGCTTGCCGATCACGGCCAGTGTTTCGGGGAACATCTGCTGCTGATCGGCAAAGGCGAACCACTGGCTGATCATGCTGTCATACGTGGCGGTGGCGGCAAATGCCCGCGCGGCCATCAGACGGCGGAAGGCAAGGCTGGTTGCGCCGTTGCTGGTTTCCAGTTCCGCCAGCAGGCCAGCGTAGTCCGCCGGATCTGTGAGGATCGTGACGTAATCGTGGTTCTTGGCAGCAGAGCGCACCATCGAAGGGCCGCCGATGTCGATGTTCTCGATCACTTCGTCACGCGCAGCGCCCTTGGCGACGGTCGCTTCGAAGGGGTAAAGATTGACCACGACGAGATCGATTGCGCCGATGTTGTGTTCGGCCATCGCAGCGGCATGTTCGGGATTGTCGCGCACGGCCAGCAGTCCGCCGTGGATCGTGGGGTGCAGCGTCTTAACGCGGCCATCCATCATTTCGGGAAAGCCGGTGTGCTCCGACACGTCCTTCACCGTCAGGCCTGCATCGCGCAGTGCCTTGGCGGTGCCGCCGGTCGAGAGCAGTTCAACGCCGCGCGCGGCCAAGGCCTTGCCCAGATCGACAAGGCCGGATTTGTCGGACACCGAAAGCAGCGCCCGCTTGATCGTAACTTCGCTCACGTGGAAATTCCTGTTCTATCGCATCTTCTTGAGCAGCCAGGAGAAGCTCTCTCCGCTGCGGGGAACTTTGGCGGTGACGACCAGCTGGCGGGTGCCGATGGGCCGTCCCTGACCGTCTGCCCAGAGGCTTTCCTCAACCGAGACGGGATCGCGGCCCGACCGGAACTGCCACAGGCTGCCATCGGGCAGGGCAAGCGAAATGCCTTTCCCATCCGTGCTGGCGGCGAGTTCGATATGCGGGCCGAGATGGAAGCGCAAGGCAACACCGATGGTGCCGCGCTTACCCTTGCGCCCGGATGGCAGGAGCAGGTCTTCGCCGCGCAGCTCTGTCCCGTCATCGCGCAGGATCAGGATGCGCCGGTGGATGAGGCCATAGCGGCTGACATAGCCGTTGTGGCTGGCCTCGATCCGCGTGGCACCGCCACCTGCGCCGGTGGGGCCGCTGGCGTCTGCTGAAAGCGTGCGGCGGTCCACCTCCACCTCGGACACACCCGATCCAATGCGACCGTTGATGAGCACGGCCGTGGAGTTGAAATCGTCGATTGTCAGCGTGGAGTGCGCGGCAGTGGCGCGCAGGCCTTGTTCAAGCCGCAGCGGGATCAGGCCCCCTGCGAAGGCAGCGCCGCCACAGTTGACGATCAGGCGGTCCATACCGTGGCTGAATTCGAACGCCAGCGTAGAGGCGCAACCATCGCGCGCATGGCGGGCGACTGGCGGCGGCCCGGCATCGAACTGCAGCACTGTTTTGCCTGCCGTGGCGCGCTGGTATCCCCACTGCCGCGCATCGCGCAGCGGGCGAGTGCGGACGCCGCTGGCCTTGATCAGTGTGTCGATGGCATCGGCAGAAATCGCGCCGGAGCCTTGCCAGTTGCCGAGGCCACCATCGCCGTGCAGCAACGCCAGCAGCGGCGGCACCAGCAGGGTCAGCATGGTCTGGATCTGGGGCAGCGGATCTTCGCGCACCGCTTCGTAGCAGGCGCGCAGGGCGATCAGCAGTTCGATGGCCTCGATCTGGCAGATCGGGCTGCGCGAAAGCACGCCGCCATCGTCGCTGACAAGTTCGCCCAGTGCCTTCACCAGCCCCGCTTCGGCATAGAGGCGGCGCGGCTTGGAATCGGCCATGATCAGGCCCGTGGCAACAAGGCCGCACCAACCTGCCACTTCGCTCAGCCGATTGTCAGCCCCGGTAACGCGTCGGTCGAGCCAGCGCGCGGTGTCCTCAATGGTGCCAAGGACTTTGGCGCGGAAGGCGCGGTCCTGCCCTGAGAGGACCAGCGGGGCGTGGACCATCCAGTTGAGCAGGCGGTGGCCGACATTGCCTATGTCCCACGCGGGTGTGGGATCGGGTTTGGGATTGGCGGTGATCCAGGCTGTAAGGACACGTTCGGCCACTTGTGCGCACTGCGCGCGGGTGCCCCCGGATTCCAGATCGCGCAGCCAGCGAAAGCCGTGGATCATGCGTTCGAACGGCGGAGGCAGGCGCGGGCCGGAAAAGGCCGTGTCTGCAATGGCAGACTTGAAGCCGTGGATCAGGAAGTGTCCGGCGCGCAGGGCCTTTCCGGCAGCGGCATCGCCGGGTAGTGGCGGCTGGACCGTGGCGGTCAACCGCGTCTTTGCCCGCTTGCGGAAAGGGTGGATCGCGCTGGCAGGCAGGCCTAGGCTATAGGCAAAGCGCACCAGCCTGTCGCCCGCGCCAACCGACGGTGGCGCAAAATCGGTGAGTGCGAGAGCGCGGCCCGGCTCGACCACACCCGGTTCAACCGCAGCCGTATCGGACGCTATCGGAGCAGCCGCATGGTCGGTGCGGGTAGGAAGCGGGCTGTCGGACGGCTCTGCCAGCGGTTCCTCCTGCGTTGCATCGAGTGGTATGGCGCGGCGGGCAATGGCGGCCGCAGGGCGGCTTCCGGTGAGGGGGAAGCCGCTGTCTACCATATCAGCCCAGAGCCTTCAGCGCGGCGATGTTTGCCGCATAGTGTGATGGCCCGCCCTTGAACGAGGCGGTTCCGGCAACCAGCACATCGGCCCCGGCATCCACGCAGGAGCGGATGGTGTTGGTATCGACGCCCCCATCGACTTCGAGATGGATCTGGCGGCCCGTCTTGTCGATCATCTTGCGCACTGCCTCGATCTTGCGCAGCTGGCTGGTGATGAAGCTTTGCCCGCCAAAGCCGGGGTTCACGCTCATGATCAGCACCAGGTCCACGTCGTCGATCAGGTAATCCAGCATCTTGGCCGGCGTTCCCGGATTGAGCGAGACGCCCGCCTTCTTGCCCAGGCCCTTGATCGCCTGCACCGTGCGGTGGATGTGCGGGCCGGATTCGGGGTGGACGGTGATGATATCGGCCCCGGCATCGGCAAAGGCCTGCAGATAGCCGTCAACCGGAGAGATCATCAGATGAACGTCGAAAGGCTTTGCCGTGTGCGGGCGCAGCGCCTTTACCACCATCGGGCCGATCGTGATGTTGGGCACGAAGTGGCCGTCCATCACATCGACATGAATCCAGTCGGCACCAGCTTCGTCAATTGCGCGCACTTCTTCGCCAAGGCGGGCGAAATCAGCGGAAAGTATCGAAGGGGAAATCAGCGGGGTCATTGGGCGGCATTATCCTGCATGCGGAGGCAGGGTCATTCGAACACGCACCGGCGCCGAAAATGGCCACCCCACTGTTCTGCGCTTAGCTTTGGCGAATCGGGGTAACAAGCGGTTTGCACAGGCTTATCCACACGGAATGTCCCGGAACGGAGGCGGTTTGACGCTGAACGCTGCGTTGCGGCAGGGTTCAGGGGGCGTTCACGGCGCGAATCTTACTTAACGATCCAGAAATATGCCGGTATGACGCCGGCGAAAACAGACGGAACGAAGGCGTAACAATCGCGGTTTACCGCCGCGATCAAAGGCAAAACCTGCAGCGCATCGACCAGACAGACACATCGAAATCGGGGCTTTTTGATCATGACCATGCCGAGACGTTGGTACGCCACGGCCATTGCCTTTGCTGCTGCCGTCGTTCCGCTGACTGCCATAAGCGGCGCAGCAAATGCTGCAGCACCGAAATGTGCAGGGCCTGTAAGCGACACCTGGATCAATGTAACCGTTGACGGCGTCCGCAACGGGAACGGACTGATGGCGGTTACGCTCTATGCCGATGAGCCGCGCAAGTTCCTTGCCAAGAAGGGTTCGCTCTACGTGGGCCGGGTTGATGCGAGTGCGCCGGAAACGCGCATGTGCCTCTATGTACCGAAGCCCGGTGTTTATGCGCTGGCGGTGTACCATGACGAGGATTCGAGCACGAACATCAAGCGCAGCGGTGTGCTGGGCATTCCCGAGGAAGGCTTCGGCTTTTCAAACAACCCGCCGACAATCGCGAGCATTCCCTCGTTCCGGTCGGTACGGTTGAACATCGCCAAGTCGGGCCTGTCGACCCGCATTCACCTTAAGTATCCGTAAGGTCTACTGGCCGCCGGCCGGAACGCCGATTTCTGCGAATGTCCGGGCAAGCTGCCAAGGCGCGAGTTCTTCGGCAAGGGCGTGGGCGCGTGGGTCGTCCACGTCCATCCACCATGCGTCCTCTATGTCCATTGTGGCGGCGCGCCCGGCATCGGCCAGACGCTGCATCCCGTCTGAAAGGCTGCCTGATTTCCCTTCCGCAATCGCATCGCGGATAGCCAGCGCAAGTTCGGGCGTGGCCAGAAACGCGCCGCAATCGACCGCATCGTAGGGCGCGATGGTTTTGCCGATGGCGGTGATGCGGCCGTCGTCGTCCATCTTCACCCATGTTGCATCGTCGGGATCGACCAGCGGGTTGTCGATCCGGCGATCCACCGCCAGCGTGACGCCGCGATCCGGCCTGCCTTCCAGCATCAGCCGGGCAAGAATATCGGCATCGAACATGTGGTCTGCCATCATCAGCAGGTAATTGCCGTCGCAGCGCGTGGCACCGGCCATCACAGAATGGCCATTGGGCGTGGACCAGTTGGTCAGCCGCACCGGCACAATTTCAATCCCCGCGCGCAATGACAAATCGGCAAGGAATGTTTCGAGCATGTCGGCATGATGGCCAGTGACCACCACGACGCGGGTGATTCCCGCCAGCATTGCCTGGCGCACGCCAATCTCGATCAGCGGCACCCCCGCGACCGGCGTGAGCGGCTTTGATGGCGAAAGGTCAGCCAGACGGCTGCCGAAACCTGCGGCGATGATCAGGGCATCCATGACGGCACTCCGCCTAACGACTTCGTCACCAAATGAAAAGGGCCGACCAGACATCTGTCCGGTCGGCCCCAATTTCTGCGCGAAGCGCCGATGCTTATTCGGCGGCCAGCTTTTCGACCGAGGCATATTCCTCGACCATCTGGGCGGCGACATCATCGTTGAACTGCTGCGGCGGGTGCTTGCAGAAGTAGGCCGACGGGCCGATCAGCGCACCACCTTCACCACGATCAAGCGCAACCTTGCAGCAACGGATCGCGTCCATCACGCAAGCTGCCGAGTTCGGGCTGTCTTCGACCGAAAGGCGAAGTTCGAGGTTCATGGGAACATTGCCCCACTGCTGGCCTTCCATGCGGATGAAGCACAGCTTGTTGTCCTTCTGCCAAGGAACATAGTCCGAAGGGCCAACGTGGATGTTTTCGTCGGCCAGACGCGTGGCAAGCATCGCCTGCACGGCTTCGGTCTTCGATTCCTTCTTGCTGCCCAGACGCTGACGGTCGAGCATGTTCATGAAATCGGTGTTGCCGCCGGTGTTGAGCTGATACGTGCGCTCAACATTGACGCCGCGTGCCGCAAACAGGCTGGACAGGACGCGGTGAACGATCGTCGCGCCAACCTGGGCCTTGATGTCGTCACCGACGATCGGGATGCGCTTGTCGCGGAACTTCGCTTCCCATTCAGGGGTCGAAGCGATGAATACAGGCATGCAGTTGACGACGGCAACGCCGGCTTCAAGCGCACATTCCATGTAGAATTCGGTAGCTTCCTGCGACCCGACGGGGAGGAAGTTGAGCAGCACTTCGGCGCCCGTTTCCTTCAGAGCCTTGACGATGCTTTCCTGCGTCGCTTCGGCTTCGTCAGCAACGATGAAGCCCTTTTCGCCCACCGTGGTCATGTGCGCGGCAACACCGTCAGACACGCGGCCCATGATGACCTTGGCACCAGTCATCGGCACATTGGCCTGAAACACCGTGGTGTTGTTTGGTGCTGCGAAGATGGCTTCGGCAATATCCTTGCCGACCTTGCGCGCATCGACATCGACGCCGAGCACGAAATCGACGTCACCGGCGCCATACCCGCCAATACGGTCGTGGATGAGCCCTTGCGACGAATTGTTGTTGCGATAGTAGGCTACACCCTGCACCAGCGAGCTAGCGCAGTTGCCCACGCCGATCACGGCGACCTTGATTGGCTTCATGAATAACGATCCCTATCAGACAGGCGCATTAAAGCGGCTGTAATCAAACTGCCTCAAAATACCGAAATGCCATCGAATGCAAGCCGATTCCTCAGTTGGTCATGAGGAAACGCAAGAGAGACCGGCATTGCCGATCCCGTTTTCCGCGCCCCTCATCCGCATCCTGTGCCCTGCGCAGCACTCACATGCAGGCGCGCAAGAGACAACATCTTCCGATGGGACGCGGCCCTTAACCGAAAAATGCCGCATGCGATAGTGCGTTTCCGCAAGTCATTCGCATGCTGTTACCCGTTTGCCATAACTGTGGCAAAAACGCCACCAAGCTCGGCCAGTCCGCTAAGCTCGGTAAGCGAGGTCAGGGTTTCGGTCCCCGGCACAACCTTCTCGAAATCGTCCGCACAGAACGCATCGGTCAGCAGTGCGCGAAACCGCACCCCGGCCGCTGCGGCGATTTGCGCGTCGTTCGGTGAATCTCCGGTGAACAGGAATGCAGAGCGGGAAACGCCGAAGCGCTGTTCGAGAGCCGCGAAGTGCGGCTCGCCCTTGGCAAAGCCGGGGTCGTCGTCGCGGGCGGCGCGATACCCGAATGCGCAATCGACCGGCCAGTCCTGCGCTAGCCGGTCAACATAGACTTCAAGATTGTTCGACGAGATCGCCACAAGCAAGCCCTGACGACGCCAGCCTTCAAGCAAGCCTGCAACGGTCGGTGAAATTGTGATTCCCGCAAGGTAGCCGTCCTTCCACGCTTCGAACCGTTCGGCAACAGGGTCTGTCTCGTGGCCGGGGTAGAGCTGGCGCAACTGGCGTTCGAAAGGCAGGCCAGAGGTGGCGAAGTACGAGTGGCGCGCCTGCGCAAAGGGTGTGCCGAAGGCCTCTTCCATCAGTTGTGCTGCGCGGTTGGCATAGTCTTCCATCGTCGGCACCAGCGTGCCGTCGAGATCGAACACCAGCACTTTGACGTCTGCGCCGACTGCCTCGTCCGCCTCGATTGTCATACGATCAGGCTTTCGCGCGCCACGGCAAGGTCTTCAGGCGTGTCCACCTCGAACCATTTGAGGCCCGATAGCCAGTGAATCTGTGGCGCAGCGGTGAGTGCAAGTTCGTCGAGCACCATCTCGACCGAAGCGGACGCGATGTCATGGTTGTGGTAGACGCGCTCGAAGGCCTCCCAATATGCGGCAAGGCTGCCTTGAGAAACGAAAGTCGTTCCGATGTAGGCCCCGTCGTACTTCGGCAGGGTCTTTGATATTGCGATGAGCAGTCCGTCCTTCTCGATCACCTTCATCTCATCGGGCAGGACCGGCCGTTCACGTTCGCAGGCGATGCCGATGCCGTGTTCCGAAAGGGCGAAGTGGCGGGTGTACATGTCACTTGGGAACAGGTGATCAGCGTTGGTCAGCACGAACGATTCGACGCCGATCAGTTCGCGCGCAGCGCCGAGCGAGGTTAGATTGCCTGCTTCCAGCTGGGTGTTGCGCACCGTGCGCACTGGCGCTTGTCCCCATTCGCGGGCGATGTGGTGCTCGATCAGTTCGGCGCGATAGCCGGTCACCACTACCACACGCTCTGCCACCGCGAGCAGGGCCTCTATCGCAAAATCGAGGCAGGTACGCCCTGCTACGGCCATCAGCGGCTTTGGTAGGGACTCGGTCGCATCGCCGAGCCTGCTTCCACGGCCCGCAGCCAGGATCACGCCTATCATTCGTTGCCTCGGTTCCCGGTTGCGGATCAAATCACCGTCAATTTGGGGGAACCCTTGGCATCCTGCAAGGGGGGAACAACCATGATGCCTTGCTGTTACGGCAATCTTACAGCGATGGTTTACAACTGGCGCATGTGCGGCGGCAGCAGCAGACCCTCGGTATCGGCTACGATCAGGGGCGCGCACCATGCCACTGCGCCAAGCCAGATGCACAGCCCCACCAGCAACATTCCCGGCAGCACCCAGGCGAGGCCCGACAGACAAAAGCCGCACGCCACCAGCACATAGACATCCCGCTTGAACAGGCGCTCGATTGTCAGCGTTACGGTTTGCAGCATGGGCCGCCCGTCCAGCCTTTGGGTAAGCGCGGCGCGCAGCACGTCAAAGCTTCCGCGCTTTGGGCCGATGCGCACCAGAATGCTCATCGCCACGATTCCGCAAACCAGCAGCACGACGCAGGCCAGCGCGATCCAGGCATATTGCAGACCATAAGTCCGCATCACGCCGGTCATAAGCCCGATCACGAAGCCGAGATTGGCCACGGTGTCGCACGCGGTATCGAGCAACGCGCCGCGCCGGCTCATCGCCCACGAAACGCGCGCGATATCGCCATCGACGCAATCGGTGACCGAAACGATCTGGAACAGTAATCCGCCAAGCGCGAGCCATTCAACCCCGCCCTGCCCGAGGACCACCGCCATGACCATCGCCAGCGCCAGCGTGAACCAGGTAATCGGATCCGGGCCGATGCCAAGCCTGAGCGCCAGTGCGGACATTCGGAACGAGATGGGCCGGTTGATCCAGCGCCCGACCGGGCCTTCGGTGGGTTTCAGCGTGGCGCGCAAGAGCGCCATGACAGTGGCGTGATCGCTCTCCTCGCGGATCAGGCTCGGGTCACCGCTAACAAGCACCAGCGCCGGGTCTTCAGCCAGAGCCTCAAGCGCGGTCTTGGTCGGCAGCGCGTCTGCAGGCAGCAGGGCCGTACCGGGCGGGAGTTCTGCAGGCTTGGCCACCACAGTGACTTGCGGCAGGGGGCGTATGCGCAGAGCAAAGCTCTTGTGCCAGTCCTCTGCAACAGGCTGATCGGCAATGATGAACACGTGCTGCGCGCCCACAAGGTCTGCAAGGATCACGCCGCGCGCGATCCCGGTCAGGCCGCCGATCCGGCGTCTTAGATACGAACTTGCCGGAATTGCGACGAAAAACGGAGGTATCAAGCGCCTGTGCCCTTTACTGTGCGTCGCCAGCCCTTCCCACGGGCTATAGACACGGCTACCGGTTGCGCCAAGACGGCAATCGCAAAGGGATCGCAAGGGTGAACGTGGCAAAACGGGCAGGGGCGATCGAACGTCCGAAACGCCCGCGCGAAATGCAGGATGGCCTGAATTTCCACCTCTATCATCCGCTCGCATGGCGGCTTGCGCGTGCGCTGGCACACACCCCGTTGACGCCCAACATGGTGTCGGTGTTCGGTGGCTTGCTGGTGGTTGCTGCGGGCGTCGTCTATTTCAACATGGACGCCGCAGGCGGCACGTGGGCGCTGGGCTGGCCGTGGGGCGCGATGCTGGGGCTGGTGCTGCACATGAGCTGGCACGTGGTCGATGGCGCTGACGGCGATCTGGCGCGCATTACCGGGCGGTCCAGCCCGATTGGCGAAATGGTTGATGGCATTTGCGACTACGCCAGCCACATCGTGCTCTATGTGCTGCTTGCCTTCGTGCTCACGCGGCAGATCGGTGCAGGGCCGGCCTGGGCGTGGACCGTGGCAGCGGGGCTTTCGCACATCGTGCAGTCCAACCATGTCGAAGTGCAGCGCCGGTTCTACCAGTACTGGACTTATGGCGTGCCGTGGCTGAACAATTCCAAGGACAATGGGTCCGGGCTGTTTGGTTCGGGCGGCGTGTTTGCCCGTGTGTTTGAACCGATTGCGCGCGCCTACCTTCACCTTGCCGCCGGGATGACGCCCCACGCCCGCCAGATCGACGCGGCAGTGAGCGCGGCAATGGCATCGGGCGATGATGCGCGGCTTATGGCAATCCGGGCCGAAGTGGCGCGTGAACAAAAACCGCTGCTCAGCTTCCTCAAGCTGCTCGGCCCCAATCCCCGCGCTATCGTGCTGGGGCTGGCGATGATCGCGGGCAGTCCGGTGTGGTATTTCTTCTATCAGGCGGTCGTGCTCAACGTCTTGCTGGCGATCTCGGTCCAGCTGCATAACCGCGCGGCGATGGCCACGGCATCGCGGCTGGATGGTCCGCCGCCGCCAGCATCGGCTGCGTTCAGCTGATCCTGTAACGGTTTAGCGAAAGCACGCCGGGCCGCGCCTTGCGCCACATTGCCACGAACAGCGCGTAGAGTGCGAGCGCGATGAGCGCCGGTGCAGCGTTGCGTAGGGCGGCAGGCCATGTTGTTGGCAGCACGGTTGCGCCCTGAAGGCCCATCAGTACCGCGATGCTCGCCGCCGCAATCGGTACAGAGGCATGGAGCAGGGGAGGCCTGACGCCCAGCCCAACCAGCCAGTGACGGCGCAGGCCCGCCGCAAACAGGGCCGCAACCAACATGGCAATTGTCGCGCCGACGATGCCATAGTCGGGTGTCAGCAGCGGAATGGCAAGTGCAGCAATCGCAATCAGGACGAAGTTCACTTGCAGGGCCAGCGCAGGGCGGCGGTAATAGAGAATCAGTTCCGACACGCCGAATGCGCCGTTGACCGTCTCTGCCAGCACCATCGCCAACAGTGCAGCATAGGCCCCCGGCTGGCGCACGCCGAACAGACCAAGCAGCAGGTCGCCGGTCGCCGCCATCAGCAGCACCACGCCAAGTTGTAGTGTCAGCACGACGCGGGTGGCAGCGGCGGTGGCCTCCCCTGTCACCACATCGCCATCGCTGCGCATGGTGCGGGCAGTCAGTGGGGTGAGGATGCCGTCAAAGGCCTGCCGCACTTGCAGGATGGGGGTGCGCAACTGGCGCAACACGCCGTAAACGCCCGCCGGCGCATCGCCGAGCAGGAAGCCGACGAGGTAGAGGTCGATGCGCTGCGCCAGCGTCGTCAGGAAATCGCTGCCACTGGCGGGGATTAGCGCGCGTGCCCGCCGCAACAGCGCCGCAGGGCTTGGTCGCCAGCGCCGCAGATGCAGCGAACCAAGGCAATGCCGCGCGCTCCAAACCGAAAACGCCGCCAGCGCAATTGACCCGGCCCAATAGCCGATCAGCATGCCGGTATCCTGCAAGCCGAAGTGCCATGCGGCGAGCGCTACACCGGTCAGCGCATAAGGCTCAACCAAGCCTCGCCCGATCACCTCATAACGCATCTTGTGCGTCCAGCGCGTGGCGGCAAGCGCGATGTCACCAGTGATCTGGCCAAGCACGGACGGGGCAAGCAGCACGATGGCAAGCCGCAGCGCGTCCGAAACAGCGCCCTGTGGCACCAGCAACACGCCGCCGATCATGACCAGCGAAACCAGCAGCCCCGCAACCATTGCGAGCAGCAGGGCATCGAGCAGGACGTGCGTAGCCAGTTTGCCCGTTGCGGTTTCCTCTTCCAGCCACGGGAAAATCATGCGCTTCAGGCCAAGGCTGGCGACCGGCACCGCCAGTTCCACCATCGCGCTCGCCATCGTGAACACGCCATAATTCGCTGCGCCATAGAGCCGCGCGCCGACATAGAGGAACCCGGCACGCGCCGCGAAGCGGATCACGAAGCTCAGCGCGTTGGAGCCGGCCCCGCGCGCAATGACCTTCTGGGAGCTGGATTGTTGCACCATCGCGCGCGCCGCTTGGCGCTAAACCCCGGGGTTTGCAAGCATCACACCGGGTCTTTGCGCAGTGTCAGCGCACAAAGCACTACCACCGAAATCGCCAGCGCTTCCATCACGCCCCACGCCAACCACTGCGAATGGTTATACAGCCACACACCGATGGCCGGGGCCGCAATATAGGCCGCGCCGTTGACCGACGTGACCACCCCGGCCGCCTGCCCCTGTTCGCGCGGGCTTACAGCAAGGCTTGCCCCCGATGTAAAGCCGGGGCGGAACAGTCCGAAGCCAAGCGAGGCTATGGCGAACCCAACCGCGATAGTGTGCAGATCCTCACCCACCGCGATGGGCAGGATGCCGAACGCGGCCAGCCCCATGCCCCACAGCGTGGAAGTGCGCGGCCCCATGCTCAGCATCGGGATCAGCCCCCATTGCGCCAGCAGCGTCGCCGCAGCGCCCGCCATCAGCACCAGCCCGACCGGCCCAGCCGCCGCATCGGGATCACCGCGCAGGCCCAGACGGTCCAGCAGCAGAAAGCCGATCACGCCCAGCACCATTGCTTGCGAGTGCCCACCGATCAGCCCCGCCATCAGCCACGGACGCAGGCGGCGATCCGACCAGCGCAGGCGGTCGGCCCCGGTATGTTGCGGTTCGGCTGCGGGCAGTTCGCCGGGGGAGCCATCCGGATGTCCGTTCTCTTCGTTTTCCGGCATGCGCGGATTGGACGATGCGCTGAACGGGGCTGCCATAACTTCGCCCCGCGCGGCAAAGCGTGGGTCGTCATCGGGCAGGCGCGTGCGTAGCAGCACCAGTACGATCACACCCATCACTGCAAAGATGGCGAACGGTCCTACCAGCCCCAAGCCCGGCAGGATCATCAGCGGTGCCAGCGCGGGACCAAGCACTGTACCAAGGCCAAAGCTGGAGGCGACGAGCGACAGCGCCCTTGTGCGATCCGCGCGTCCTGTGCGGCTTGCAACATAGGCCTGAACCGCAGGTGGCGCTGCCGAACCAAGCAGCCCGTAGAATGATCTTGCCAGGGCAAACAGGCTCATCGTCATCACTGCGCTGAACCAGCCATTGAGACCGAAATGGAGAATTAACCCGCATAATGTGAACGAGAGGATGAAGCCGATCACCCCCAGCGCCATCATCGCCTTGCGCCCCCGCCGGTCGGATCGCCGTGCCCAGAACGGGGCCAGCAGCATCCACAGCAGTGCCGACCATGAATAGGCAAGGCTTACCCAAACGTCTGCAATACCAAGCCGCGTGCCGATAGAAGGCATGACAGATTGCATCGCCGTGTTGCCTGCCGCTGTTACCAGCATGACTGCAAAAAGCAGCGCCATGCGCTCCTTCGGCAGACGTATTGGGCCTTCGTTCATGTCCGGTCCTGCAGCATTTTCCACGATTGGTTCTTCATCTTCGGGGTAGCCGTGGCGGTCCGTGCTTGCAATGCCGTGACAAATTTGCGACTCGCTGCAGCTATTCTGACCGGCAGAGGACATCTTCCTGCAATGACTTCGACCCAGGTTGCGCGCCAGCCCCTTCTCCAGCGGGCAAAGCGCAAGGCGGAACGCCTGCTCGGCCCAGCCGGA
This sequence comes from Novosphingobium sp., assembly GCF_030696665.1. Lineage (GTDB taxonomy): Bacteria > Pseudomonadota > Alphaproteobacteria > Sphingomonadales > Sphingomonadaceae > Novosphingobium. Next base: position 75,730 of record NZ_JAUYRV010000052.1, on the reverse strand, counting down.
ATCTTCTTCAAGGGCTTTCTCAAGCACCCGGCGATGGTCGGCGCGATTGTCCCGTCATCGAACCGCACGATTGAGCGCGTTCTGTCGGTCGTCGATTGGGAAGAATGCCGTCTTTTCGTGGAATACGGACCCGGCGTGGGCACGTTCTGCCGCCCCGTGCTGGAAAAGCTGCGCCGTGATGGCCGGTTGATCGTGATTGATACCAACCCCGATTTCATCGAATATCTGCAGAAGACCATCGGTGACAGCCGCTTCATCGCGGTGAACGGTTCGGCGTCTGACGTGGAAGAAATCGTCCGGGCAAACGGCTTCGATCACGCTGATTATGTGCTCTCGGGCCTGCCCTTCTCGAACCTGCCCGAAGGCGTGGGACCGGCGATCATGGGGGCCACGCATCGCGTGCTGCGGCCCGGCGGCGCGTTCCTCGTCTATCAGTATACGGCGCGCGCGCGCGATCTGATGGGACAGTTCTTCCGCCGCATCGACAAGGGTTTCGAACCGGTCAACGTGCCACCCTGCGTGATCAGCTGGGGCTGGAAGGAATAGGCTTTCGGCCTTTCGCTTCAGCTGAAAATGTTGCCGATCTCGTCTGCAGTGTCTCCGGCCAGCTGACGATAGACCGCTGCCAGAATCGCCACGAAATAGACCAGCGCGCCCGCTGTCAGCGTGCTGGAAACCGCGGCGGTCAGCACCTGCTGCACGCCGCCGCCCGTGGTCAGCACCAGCACCACGCCCACCAGCATCATGGCAAGGCCATAGACCACCGCAAACAGTAGCCCTGCCAGCATGAAGAACGCCAGCAACCGGCCCGAATTGCCCTTGGTCAGCGCCCACGATCGCTTGAGCGCCTGCACCGGGTTGCGTTCTGCCTCGATCGCCAGCACGGGGGCGACAAGCGCCATGCGCAGGCTGCACCAGATCATCGCGATGAAAGCGCCGATGATCACCACGGCACCAATCGCCTGCTGACCGGTCAGCGCCGCTGCGCTTACCAGCACAAGGAAGCCCATGCCCAGCGCCGCGCCGACCATGATTTGCGCCAGCACATAAGGCCCCAGGGCCATAAAGCCTCGGCGAATCGCCTGTCCCACCATCGGGCGGTTGCGGTCGGTCATCACGATCAGCATGGTCACGGTGCCCGCCATCTGCAGCAGCGTGACGACGATCAGCAGCGGCATCGAGGCCGTCCACATATCGGCAATCTTTTCCATCATCTCGCCCGGCGGCGTGCCCGGTGCCATTTGCGGTTCGGGCACGAACACTGAAAACGCAAGGCTGGGCACTAGGAAGAACACCCCCGCAATCGCGATCAGCACATCGCGGTTGGTGGCGACAAGGCGCGTGGCGGTCTTCCAGGCAAGTGAGCTATCAAGGCGGAGGGTCATCGCGCTCCTCTAGCAGTGCAAACCCGCTTCTGTCGAACCCCCGTAAAGGGTGTTTCTTGCAGCCTCTTGATGATCTGGGCTGTCTGCGCCATGCGGGAACCATGCCGGGTCAGCACACCATCGAAATTCGCCGTGAATTGGCGCAAATGCCTTATCGCATCGCGCTCGACGAAATGACCGTGCGCAACGCCGCGATTGCCGATGATACCGCGCAGGAACTCATTTGGCTGCTCGAACATCCCCCGGTCTACACCGCAGGCACCAGTGCCTCGCCGGATGAACTGCTTGATCCGCGTTTTGAAGTCGTCGCGGCCGGACGCGGCGGGCGGTACACCTATCATGGTCCGGGGCAGCGCATCGGCTATGTCCTGCTCAATCTGCGGACGCGCGCGCGTGATGTGCGCGGCTTCGTTCATGCACTCGAAGGTTGGGTGATCGATACGCTGACCGATTTCGGCGTCGAATCATGGCGCGCCGATGGTCGCGTCGGCATCTGGACGCTGGGGCCGGATGGACGCGAGGCGAAGATCGGGGCGATCGGCGTGCGCATCCGCCGCTGGGTCACGATGCACGGCTTCTCGGTCAATCTTGCACCAGACTTGTCGCACTTTGGCGGAATCGTCCCTTGCGGAATTGAGGAGTTCGGCGTCACCAGCCTTGCTGCGCTGGGTCACGATGTCAGCGCGCAGATGTGGGACGAGGCCCTGCTTGCCCATTTTGACGGGTTTCTGGCGAAGCTTGATACGCCATGTCCTGTACCAACGACTCCACCGGAGGCCGCATGATCGAACGTTCTGCCACTTTTGCGCTCTGCTTTCTGCTCGCCGCCTGCAATCAGCAGGCCGAACAGGGCAAGGCTGCTGCGGCTGTAGGCGAAGTTCTGCCCGGCTCGATTTCGGACGACATGATCGATCTCGACACATCGACCGCTGCCCCGCCGCTCGCCCCGGTCAAGCCCAGCGCGACGAAAAAGGCGGCGACGGATGGCGGTGCCGAGGCTGAGAGCGAGGAAGCCGAAGCCGACGCCCCTGCACAAACCCCGGCTGGCGAATCACCCGATACCGAGTAACTGCTTGGCCATCCGCAGGTGCGGCTGGTCGATCATCCGGCCATTGTACTGTAATGTTCCGGCGGCGGGATTTTGCGCAAACAGCCCGATGATCGCTTCGGCCTCGGCCAGTTCGTCGGCGCTCGGCGCAAAGGCAGCGTTGATGATCGGCACTTGTGACGGGTGAATCGCCAACATCCCGGTAAAGCCGTCGGCCCGCGCGGCCTGTGCGGCCCGCTGCGTGCCTGCCTCGTCGCGGAAATCATCGTGCAGCGTGTCGATGGACCAGATTCCAGTGGCATGGGCCACCAGCAGGCATTGCGCGCGGATGAAGCGGAAAGCATCGGTCCACGCGCCGTTCGCATCGCGCTTGCGGCTTGCGCCCAACACGGCGGACAAATCTTCGGCACCCCATGTCAGCCCGGCAAGCCGGGGCATGGCAGAATCGACATAGCTTGGAATGGTCAATGCCGACCTTGCCGTTTCGCTCACCAGTGGCAGTATGCGCGTGGTGCCGTTGGGAATGCGGTTGCGCTGTTCCAGTTCATAGATCTCGGCGGCGAGCATGCGGACCTGGTCCGGCCCTTCGCATTTGGGCAGCATCACGCCATCGGGCGCGCCGGCCATCACACCCTGCAAATCCTCGCGCCACATGCCGGTATCGATCGCATTGATCCGCACCCAGCGCGCCACGGGGCGATTTTCGGTCACATGCTGGCGGTGGATGGCCAGCCAATCGCGCGCCAGTATACGGGCCTGCGGCTTGGCCGCAGGGGCCACCGCATCTTCCAGATCCACAATCACCGCATGCGCGCCAGTTGTCATGGCCTTGCCCAGCTTCTTTTCGCTGTCACCGGGGACGAAGAGCCATGAACGTGGCGGCATGCGGGTATTCTCCTTAAATCATGCTGTTGCGGTTTCCTCCGCAAGCGTCGGGTAGTCGGTATAGCCATGTTCACCGGGGAAATACCACGTCTGCGGCACATCGACGTTGGGATTGAGATGCGCCCCCTTGTGGATGCGGTCCACCAGATCGGGGTTGGAGATGAACGGACGGCCAAAGCTGATCGCATCCGCGCGGCCCGACGCCACGTCTGCGGCGGCTTCTTCTGGCGTGTAGTCGCTGTTTAGCACCAGCGGCCCGGTATAGATCGAACGGATCAGGCCGTCCTGCTGCGGCACGTCGGTTGCGCCAAATGTGCCTTGCGGTCCTGGCTGGCGGAGTTCGACAAAGCTGACGCCCAGTTCCTGCAGCACGCGCGCCGCCTCACCAAAGGTTTCAGCGGGATTGCTGTCGTCAGTCCCTTGTGAATCGCCGTTGGGCGAAAGGCGGATCGATACGTTCTCCTTGCCCCACACCGAGATGAGCCGTTCCACCACTTCGCGCATCAGGCGCACACGGTTCTGCGGGCTACCGCCGTAATCGTCATCGCGCAGGTTTGTGCCATCGCGCAGGAACTGGTCGATAAGGTATCCATTGGCGGCATGAAGTTGCACACCGTCGAACCCAGCCTTTTTCGCGTTTTCCGCAGCGCGGCCGTAATCGTCGATCAGGCGCGGCATTTCATCAAGGCGCAACGGACGCGCGGTCGCGAAATCCTTGGTGCCTTCGGGTGTATGCGCATGGCCGGGCGCGGTCGTTGCCGATGCCGAAACCGGTGGCTCCCCGCCAAGGAAGTATGGATGCACGATGCGGCCCATATGCCAAAGCTGCAGTATGATGCGCCCACCTTCAGCATGCACCGCGTCGACAATCGGCTTCCAGGCCTCGGTCTGTTCGTCGGTCCAGATGCCCGGCGCGCTCGGCCAGCCAAGCCCTTCGCGGCTGATGCCGGTGGCTTCGGTGATGATCAGCCCGGCGCTGGCGCGCTGGCGGTAGTATTCCACCATGATCGGCGTGGGCACACTGTCGCCAGTGGCGCGGCCACGGGTAAGCGGAGCCATGATAATGCGGTTGGGCGCTTCGATTGCGCCGAGACGCACGGGCTGGAACAGCGGGTCATGCATGCTAGGAGGCCTTTCGTTTGAATATCAGCGAAACGCACTGGGTTTCGCTTTGCAACTGGATTAAGGCGCGCCCATGATGAATTCAAGTGACGCAGCCTTGTCATTTCGCCCCGGCCCGAAGCATTTCCTTGCGCTGCTGACAGGAAACATTGCGCTGGCGTTGGGGCCGTGGTTCGTCCGCATTGCCGATAGCGGCCCGGTTTCGGCTGGGCTGTGGCGTCTGGCTCTCGCACTCCCATTGTTGGCGGCGTTTGCCCTGCGCGGGCGTGAACCGATGTGGGGTTATGCGCGCAAGGACTGGTGGATCATCGTGGCGGCGGGTGTCGTTTTCGCGCTTGATCTGGCCAGCTGGCATGTCGGGATCGAGATGACCAAACTGGGCAATGCCACGCTGTTCGGCAATTCGGGCAGCGTGATCCTGATGGTGTGGGGCCTGGTGACGATGCACCGCCGCCCGCACCTGCGGGAGTTTGCAGCCGTGGCGATGGCACTTGGCGGGGCAGGCCTGCTGCTCGGACGGTCTATGGAAATTGACGCGCGCACGCTCGCCGGAGACCTGTTTTGCATCCTCGCGGGGCTGTTCTATGTGGTCTATATTCTGCTGGTGCAGGGCATTCGCGGGCGGTTCGGATCGTGGAGTCTGCTGTTCTGGTCAAGCCTTGCCGGCGTCCCGGTCATGCTCGTCACCGCGCTGGCCTTGGGTGAGCCAATCTGGCCCACCAACTGGTGGCCGGTCATCGGCCTGATGTTCGCCAGCCAGATCGTGGGACAGGGCCTGCTGGTCTACTCGCTCCGCCACTTCCCGCCACTGGTGATCGGCCTCGTCCTGCTCACCCAACCTGCCGTTTCCGTTCTGGTTGGCTGGCTTGCCTTCAACGAAGTCCTCGCCCTGCCAGATGCTATCGGCATGGCGCTGGTCGGCGCGGCGCTGGTGCTGGCGCGATTGGGTGAGGGCAAGGCGGCCTGAGGTTAACCCTCGAACGGCCGCGCCCCCAGATCACCCATGCCCACCGTGCCGCTGGCCATATCGAGCATCCGGTCGAGGCTCTTCTTGGCGGCCAGACGCAAGTCTTCGTCCATCTCTATACGCGGCTGCAGATCGCGCAGCGCGACGTAGAGCTTTTCCATCGTGTTGAGCGCCATGTAGGGGCAGATGTTGCAGTTGCAGTTGCCGTCAGCCCCGGGAGCGCCGATGAAGGTCTTGTCCGGGATCGCCAGTTCCATCTGGTGAATGATGTGCGGTTCGGTCGCCACGATCAGCGTGTCACCGGTAAAGGTCTTGGCGAATTGCAGGATGCCGCTGGTCGATCCCACATAATCGCAATGATCGATGATGTGCGGCGGGCATTCGGGATGGCCTGCCACCGGCGCGCCGGGGTGCTGCGCCATCAGCTTGAGCAACTCGGTTTCCGAAAACGCCTCGTGCACAATGCACACGCCTGGCCACAGCAGCATGTCGCGCCCGAACTTGCGGTTCAGGTATCCGCCAAGGTGGCGGTCTGGCCCGAAGATTATCTTCTGTTCGGGCGGGATCTGCGAAAGGATCGTCTCGGCGCTCGATGACGTGACGATCACGTCCGACAGCGCCTTCACCTCGGTCGAGCAGTTGATGTAGGTCAGCGCGATATGATCGGGGTGCGCCTCGCGGAAAGCCTTGAACTTGTCGGGCGGGCACGAATCCTCAAGACTGCACCCGGCGTCCATATCGGGCAGCACCACAATCTTGTTCGGTGACAGGATCTTGGCGGTATCGGCCATGAACTTCACGCCGCAGAACGCGATCACATCGGCGTCGGTCGCGGCCGCCTTGCGCGAAAGCTCCAGACTGTCGCCCACGAAATCCGCCAGATCCTGAATCTCCGGGCGCTGGTAATAGTGCGCAAGGATCACCACGTTGCGCTCCTTGCGCAGGCGGTCGATCTCGGCACGCAGGTCAAGGCCGGAAAGGTTGGTCGGCTGGGCAGTCATCGCAGGCATCCTCCACCGGGCAAACCGTGCCGGTTTGAAGCGCGGACTTAAGCGGCAGTCCGCGCTCTCGCAATAGTGTTGGTTATTCGAAAGTGACCACAACCTTCGCCTTGCCATAACCCGCCACCTGCAACGGGATCGAGACATTCTGGCTGATCGCTTCCTTCGCCGCCTGCCGTGCAAGGTTCATCAGCACCGGATTGGCAGCTTGTTGCACCGCCTGCGCCTCGGCCAGACGGGTGTTGTCGCGCGTCAGCTTGTCCTGCGCCTCGCGCGTGATCCAGATGCCGTCACGCAGATATTGCGCGCGCGCCTCATCCAGATTCGGGCGGCTCACGGTCAAAGGCGGCAGTTTCACGCCCAGCGTCTGCGTCTCGGCATTCCAGCTCAACCGTTCGCGCCCAACCTTGGAAAGATCGATGGTGTAATCCACCCGCGCCGGGATCACCGCAACCTGTTTTGAATTCACCAACCCGAACATGCGTGAATCGTTGCTGGAAACCACGGGCGCAAGTTCAGCGCTGAACACGGTCAGCTTGTCCTGCTTCTCAAACGCCACAAGGCTGGTCGCCAGAGGATCGCCGATGTCCTCAGGCTGCCACCATTTCCACGCGAAGAATACCGCCGCCGAAAGCGCCACCAGAAACAGCGCCCAAGGCAGCAATGAGACCCGTGCCAGCGAAGCTTCACGCTTTGTTGCAGGGGCGGGCGAGTTGTTCAGGCGAGCATCATCCATCGTTCCCCCTCAACGGCCACGCGGCCCTGCCGTTCCAGATCGATCAGATGCGCCAGTACCGAACGCCCCGCCGCGCCATGCAGCCTTGTATCCAATCCCTTGTACATCGCGCTCACGAATTCAGGAATGGCGTGCGGCCCGCCATCTTCCAGCAGCCGCACAATCTGGCGCTCGCGTTGCCGCCGGTGGCCGAGCATGCCGCGCACCAGTTGTCGCGGATTGTCGATCTGCGGCCCATGTGCCGGATAGAGCACCCGGTCCTCGCGGTCATAGAGCTTCTGCAGGCTGGCCATATAGGCGGCCATATCGCCATCCGGGGGCGATACCACCGAGGTTGACCAGCCCATCACATGATCGCCGGTAAACAGTGCGCCGCTTTCCAGAACCGAATAGCACAGATGGTTGCTGGTATGCCCCGGCGTCGCCACGGCTTCCAGCGTCCATCCATCGCCAGAAACCCGCTCGCCATCGGCCAGCACGCGGTCGGGCAGGTAATCGGCGTCAAAAGCTGCATCGGCACGCGGCCCATCGTCGACCAGCGCCAGTGCCGCACAGCCGATGATCGGCGCACCCGTCGCTGCCTGCAGGGGGCGTGAAGCGGGGCTGTGATCGCGATGGGTATGCGTGCAGACGATGGCCACGACCTTCGCAGCGCCCACCGCCGCAAGGATCGCCTCGACATGGCCTTCACCGTTGGTATCGGCATGCCCGGAAACACCCGTGTCATCCGGTCCCGGATCGATCACCGCAACTTCCGCCCCCGCGCCAACGATATACGTCTGCGTGCCGGTGAAAGTATAAGGCGAAGGGTTGGGTGCCAGAACGCGGCGCACCAGCGGTTCGAGCTGTTCGGAGCGGCCCGTGGGCCACTCGCTGCGGTCTGGTATCGGGGGCATTTGGGCCATGCATCCGGTATGGGCATTGTCCTGCCCCCGTGCAACCTTGCACAATGTGACCGCTCGTATCAGGGTGGCATGATGGAAAGCGCAATCGACGTGCCATACGATCTCGCCGTGATCGGCGGCGGGGTGAACGGCGCGGCCATCGCCCGCGATGCGGTGGGGCGCGGCCTTTCGGTCCTGCTGCTTGAACGCGGCGATCTGGCGCAAGGCACATCGTCCGCCTCGACCAAGCTGATCCACGGCGGCTTGCGCTACCTTGAACACCGCGAATTTGCGCTCGTTGCCGAAGCGCTGCACGAACGCGAGATCCTGTGGGCACAGGCCCCGCACATCGTTTGGCCAATGCGCTTCGTCCTGCCCTTCGTGCCAGAAGGCCGCCCGTGGTGGATGCTGCGCACCGGGCTTTGGCTCTATGATCGGATCGGCGGGCGCAAGATTTTGCCGCCGACAAAGCGCGTAAAGTTGCAGGGCCGCATGGGGCTGCAATCCGATATCCGGCGCGGCTATGAATATTCCGATTGCTGGGTGGACGATGCGCGGCTTGTCGTCCTGCTTGCCCGCGATGCTGCGGATCGTGGCGCAGACGTGCGCACCCGCTGCCCGGTCACCGCGCTGCGCCGCGAAGGGCATCTGTGGCGTATCGAAGCAGGAGGGGAAACCTTCCACGCCGCCATGACGATCAACGCCGCAGGCCCGCAAGTGGGCGACCTGCTCGGCATCGCCCGCGCGCCAAAGCCCGCCACCTTGCGCAAGGTGCGCGGCTCGCACATCGTCGTCCCGCGCCTGCACGATGATCCGCGCGCGCTGTTCCTGCAATTGTCAGATGGCCGCATGTGCTTTGCCATCCCGTGGCAGCACGCCTTCACCCTGATCGGCACGACCGATAGCGAGGAGGGGGCCGACGCTGATCCGCCACAGGCAAGTGAAGCTGAAATCGCCTACCTGCTCGACGCCGCCAACCGCCACTTCCGCCGCCAGCTTTCACGCGATGATGTGGTCTGGACTTTTGCCGGGGTGCGCCTGCTGGCCGATGACGGCACCGGCAAGCCCGAAGCCGCCACGCGCGGCTATCGTTTCGAACTGGATCGTGGCAGCGATCACCACAGCGCACCGCTGCTTTCGGTGCTGGGTGGCAAGATCACTACACACCGCACTCTGGCCGAGGCAGCGCTCGAACGCCTTGGCTTGATGGACAATGCGGGATGGACAGCCACTGCACCGCTGCCCGGCGGCGACTTCAAGCCCGACGGGCTGGACGAGGCGGACAACCTTGCCCCGCTTGAACAGGAAATCCACGCCCAGGCACAGAACCTGTCGCGCGCCACGATTCACCGCCTCGCCCGCGCCTATGGCACCGATGCGCTTGGCTTTGTGCGCGGCGACATGGGCCGCGCCGTCGGACAGGGCTTTACCGAGGCCGAGCTTGACCACCTCGTCACCCGCGAATGGGCGCAGACCGCGCAGGACGTGTTGTGGCGGCGTTCAAAGCTGGGTCTGTGGTTCAGTGCAGAGGAAGTGGCGCTGCTGGAAAGTATGCTGCCGACGGCGTCATGACGTCAGCCTCACCGCGCAGGATCAGGCGCTTATTCCCCCACTGCGCGTGAAAGCCGCTCGCGCAGCCGCCGCACCGCGCTGTCTTCGCTGATCCCCTGCGTGCGCCAGGATTGCTCAAGCCGCTGGATGCGCTGGTAAAGCCGCTCACTCTCGTGGACCAGCACCTGAACGTCCATAGGCAGCGTATCGACCACGTCTGCCTCGCTCGCCGGAAAGTTGGCGATCAGGCGGCCGTGGCGTCGCAATTGCAGTTGCGAAAGCTCTCCGGCAAAATGCGCGCGGTGATTGAGCAGCCAGGCAAGGCAATGCATCACGCGCGTTGTGGTGCGCAGCGCCTCGCAGCTCACCTGCACTCGGCGCAAGTCCTCATCGTCCCCGCCCGCTCCTCGCGCTGTGTCCTGACGCAGGCGTTCAAAGCGCAGGCGCACAGTTTCGGCAAGGCCGAGAGCTTCGGCATAGAGCGCTTCGACGATGCGCGGGTTGAGGCTGGGCAGTAGGGCCATGACTTGCGCATAGGCTGCGGCGCGGCGGTTCGCCAAGACTGCAACCGATCTGTAACTGTCCCTTTCCTGAACGTATCTTAACGGGACAGGTCAGGGCTTGGGTAAATTCAATCTATCCAAATGAAATCATGCGATAATATCGGGAATGAGATAGTCCTCGATCATTGCGATCTGGTCCTTGAGCAGCAATTTGCGCTTTTTCAGGCGGGCGATCTGCAACTGGTCGCGCGTTCCTGCCAGTGTGAGCGCGTCGATCGCGGCATCAAGATCGCGATGTTCAATGCTCAGCGCGGCCAGTCTCTTGCGCATTTCCTCTTCGGTCACTGTACGCCCAACTCCTAGATTCAAGACCGCATACGCTGAATCGGGCCTTGCCTGCGCCCTACGGTCGAACCCGTAATGCAGCACAGCCCGACGCGGTTTGGCTTGCAAGATACGGTGATTGTGGGACCATGACAACGCGCCGCCTGACTGAGTCGGAAACAATCAGCAACGAAGGCAAATCAGGCGCCGCCGCCCCGCACGGGGGATGGCCTTGTGCGGGTATCTGATGGGGGCTTTCCCTTAAGGAGGAAAACGCATGGAATCGACGCACATCAGCGCTCTCCAGAACAAGCACGCCGGTCTTGAAAAGCAGATCCATATGGAAATGTCCCGGCCCCTCCCTGATGAAACGCTGGTGGCTCAGCTCAAACGAAAGAAGCTGAAGATCAAGGAAGAGCTTACCGGCCTCCACTGATCGCGCCGCCTTCCAAAGGCAACACACGGAGCCGCCCGCGTTGGGCGGCTCTTTTGCGTTTCAACTCTTGCACCCCAAACTTCGTCATCCGTTCACCCCACTTCGTCACCCCCGCGAAGGCGGGAGTCCAGTCCATCAAAAGAGTCGTCGCTGGGCGACGGGCTTTTTGTCGCCGGATTCCCGCATGCGCGGGAATGACGAAGCAAAAGTGGGAATACCTATCCACGCAACTTTCCGCACCGCATCGGATTTCACGCAACATTCCCAAATCGCATGCGCTAGGCTATTCACATGCCCATGCTCAGCGCCGTCACCGCCGCCCGTCAGATCCTCACCTCGTTGCACGAGGTCATGGCCTCACGCGCTGGTGCTCAGGCCAAGCTCAACCAGATCGTCGAAGTGATCGGGGAAAACCTCGATTCCGAGGTCTGTTCTATCTACCTCCTGCGCGAAGGCATGCTCGAACTGTTCGCCACACGCGGGCTGAATCAGGCGGCCGTCCACGTTACGCGCCTTGCCGTGGGTGAGGGTCTGGTCGGCACCATCGCGGGGAATGTCGAAACGCTGAACCTTGCCGAAGCCGCCGCCCACCCGGACTTCGCCTTCCGGCCCGAAACGGGCGAGGAAAAGTTCCACTCATTTGCAGGCGTGCCCATCGTCCGGCGTGAACGTGCGGTGGGCGTCGTCGCCGTCCAGCATGTCGAACCGCGCCGCTATGAAGAGGTCGAGATCGAGGCGCTGCAGACAGTGGCGATGGTCCTGTCCGAACTCATCGCCAATGCCGAACTGATCGATGACGAAGAAACGCTGGGCGTCCCCGCACACCTCACCGGGCCGGACCGCCTAACCGGTCTCACGCTGGTAAAGGGCCTCGCCAGCGGCGTGGCGGTGTTCCACCAGCCCCGCGTCACCATCGAACACATCGTCGCTGAAGATACCGAGGCAGAGCGCCAACGCGTCTACCTGGCGTTCGACAAGATGCGCGAACAGATTGACCGCATGGCCAGCCAGGCCGAATTCGGCATGGGCGGAGAGCACGAAGAGGTGCTCGAAACCTACCGCATGTTCGCCTACGACGAAGGCTGGTCGCGCCGCATCAACGAGGCAATCGATTCCGGCCTCACCGCCGAAGCCGCGATAGAACGCGTCCAGCAGCGCACCCGCATGCGCATGCGCCAGATCGATGATCCGCTGCTGGCGGACCGCATGCACGATCTTGAAGATCTGTCGAACCGCCTGCTGCGCATTGTCTCGGGTCAGCTCGGCACGGCGGCGACGATGGGTCTGAAAGGCGATGCCATCCTGATCGCCCGCAACCTCGGCCCGGCGGAATTGCTGGAATATGATCGGCGGCGGCTGAAAGGCGTCATCCTCGAAGAAGGCTCGCTCACCGCGCACGTCGTGATCGTTGCCCGCGCGATGGGCATTCCTGTGGTCGGCCGCATGCGCGCGCTGCGCGGCAAGGTGCGTGAAGGCGATCACCTGCTCCTTGATGGCGACCAAGGCGTGGTCGATGTCCGCGCCGCGCCCACGCTGATCGAAGCATTCGAAGCGCGCTTTGCCAAGAACCGCGAAAAGCAGGCCCACTACGCCACCATGCGCGAGGTGGAGCCGTTCACCCGCGATGGCACCCGCATCACCGTGCTGATGAACGCCGGGCTGCGCGATGATACGCCGATGCTGAACCTGACAGGCGCGGACGGCATCGGCCTGTTCCGCACCGAATTCCAGTTCCTTGTTTCGGCCACACTCCCTTCCCGTGAACGGCAGACCCGGCTCTACCGCGATGTGCTCGATACCGCTGGAGACAAGCCGGTGGTGTTCCGGACGGTCGACATCGGCGGTGACAAGGTGTTGCCCTATCTGCGCCACAACGAAGGCGAGGCCGAGGAAAACCCGGCGATGGGCTGGCGCGCGCTGCGCGTCGCGCTTGAACGCGATGGCCTGCTGAAAGTGCAGGCCCGCGCCTTGCTCGAAGCTGCGGGCGGCAAAACACTCAACGTGATGTTCCCGATGGTCACCGAGCCGTGGGAATTCGATGCCGCCAAGGCCGTGTTCGAAGGCCAGCTCGCCTTCCTGCGTCAGCGCAAGAAAGTGCTGCCCGAAGCGATCCGCTATGGCGCGATGCTTGAAGTGCCCGCGCTGGCCGAATGGCTTGACGTCTTGGCACCGCGCCTTTCGTTCCTGTCGATCGGCACCAACGACCTCACGCAGTTCCTGTTCGCCGCTGACCGTGCCAATCCCAAGCTGGCCGAGCGTTACGACTGGCTCAGCCCCGCGATCCTGCGCTTCCTGCGCCGTGTGGTAACCACCGTCGCGCCTTTTGGAACCGACGTCACAGTGTGCGGTGAAATGGGCGGGCGGCGGCTCGAAGCGCTGGCCTTGCTTGGCCTTGGCATCACCCGCCTGTCGATCACGCCTGCGGCCGTTGGCCCGGTCAAGGAACTCGTGCGCAAGGTTGATATGGCCGAGATCGGTGCCGCGATGAATCAGTGGCTGGCCGAACCGCCGCACGACATGCGTGCCACGCTCGCCGCATGGGCGTGTGAACGCGGCATCGAGTGCGATTGAGGCGCGCAAAAGGGCATTTCGTCGCCGAAATCCGCCGTTTTTCGGTTAACACCGTTGACTTTCGCGGCGTTGCAGCGAAGCCTTCACAAACGGTTGCCAAACACTAAGTGAAAATGACGGGAGTCGCGTTTTGACCGAAGCCGGCGGTCTGCAGGCCATTACCAGTATGAGTGATACCCCGATCCCCGCAGGCGAGCCAAAGCGCGCCTCCGTCGGGCAAACCTTGCGTGCCGCACGCGAAGCTGCGGGCCTTGATATCAAGCAGTTGTCGCAGCGCACCCGCGTGACCAGTCGCCATCTTGAGGCGCTGGAAAGCGGCGATTATGCCGCGCTTCCGGGCCGGCCTTATGCGCTCGGCTTTGGCAAGAGCTATGCCCGCGCGGTTGGCCTTGACGAAGCGGTCGTCACCGATGCCATCCGCGCCGAACTCGATACCCAGGCCCCCCCGCCGCCGCCCCGCGTGATCAACCAGTTCGAGGTCGGCGATCCCGCCAAAACGCCAACCCGCCTGACCACGTGGCTGGCGCTGGGGCTTGCTATCTTGATCGCGCTCGCAGGGCTGGTGTTCTGGCGCAGCTACTACATGCCCTCGGCTGATCTGCCTTCACTGGTCGGCGCGGAAGAGGAACCTGCCGCCGCTGCTTCGGGTCAGGTCGCCGTTGTCCCGCTGCCCAATGCCGCACCCTCCGGCCCGGTGGTGTTCACCGCCACGGAAGAGGCGATCTGGGTCAAGTTCTATGACGGGCAGGGCCAGCAGATCCTGCAAAAACAGCTCGCGATGGGGGAAAGCTTCACCGTGCCCGAAACTGCGCAGAACCCGCAGTTGTGGACAGGCCGCCCTGATGCGCTGACCATCACCATCGGTGGACAGCCCGTGCCGAAGATTGCCGAACGCGAAGGCATTGTGAAGGACGTGGCCGTCAGCGCCGCAGCATTGCTCGCGCGCGGGGCACCCGCACCTGCTGCGTCAGCAGCGCCTGCCACCACGCCCGCTGCAACTGGAGCCACAGCCAACCGGGCACCACGCCCCCGTCGCGCCGTTACCGGCAATCGCACGGTAACCCCGGCATCGGCACCATTGGCAGGTGAAGTTCAGCCCGCCTCCGCGCCAGCGCCGGCCGCCGAAAATCCCCCAGCATCCACCGGATTGCGTTAGGCGCATCTCGACTTGCCGACTGCTGTGCGGCATTGATACAGTACGGTTAACGCCATACGGCCAGTGGGCGCGCGCAGGGATCGTGTGCGCCTTGGCAACGGGCCGGTGAAACGGGAATGACGATGACTTTCAAACTTCGCGGCACCCTGCCGCTTACCGCGCTCCTTCTCGGTATAGCGGCTCCGGTCGCGGCTCCTGTATTTGCGCAATCGTCGTCCACAACGCAGGCCGATGCCGAAGCCCGCTTGCGCCGGATCGAGGCGGAACTGCGCGCGCTCCAGCGCAAGGTTTTCCCCGATGGCGCGGGCAAGACCTTCGTTCCCGAAATCACGCCGGGGCAGACGCCAACCGCCATCACCGGGACGCCCGCCGCGTCTGCCGTCAGCGACATTCTCGCACGGATGGATGCGATGGAAGCGCAGATCACACGGCTGACCGCGCAGATCGAAGAAGGGCAGAACCGCTCGGCCAAGGTGGAAGAGCGTCTGGCAAAGCTTGAAGCCGCCGCCGCGCCTGACGTTGCAGTTGCGCCAACCGGCACAGCCGCGCCAGTCACGGCCACACCGGTCACCACGCCCAAGCCCGCAACGCCCGCCGCTGTAACACCCGTCGTTGCCAAGCCTGCTGCGGCCAAGCCCGCCACACCGGCGGCTGCGCGTGTTGCCGCCGTACAGGCGATTGAAAAGCCCACCACCGCCGATGCTGGCGAGAACGAGTACATGTACGGCTTCCGCCTGTGGGAAGCGAAGTTCTATCCCGAAGCGCAGCAGCAATTGCAGATCTTCGTGGACCGCTATCCCAAGCACAAGCTGATCAGCCACGGCCGCAACCTGCTTGGCCGTGCATGGCTTGATGATGGCAAGCCCGGCACCGCCGCGCAGTTCTTCCTGCAGAACTATCTGGCCGACAAGAAGGGCCTGCGCGCGCCTGACAGCCTGCTCTATCTCGGCAACGCGATGGTCAAGCTGAAGGACACCGAGAAAGCCTGCGGTGCCTTTGCAGAAATGGCCGCCACCTATCCTGAAGAAACCATCGGCCGCCTGAAAACCCAGTATGATGCCGCTCGCGCTTCGGTGAAGTGCAAGTAATGGCCTCGGGAATACGCTGACCGCTGCTGCTGCGCGTTTCGCCGCGCAGTGGGCGGCGGTCGCTCCGCCCGACAAAGTTGGCCTCGCTGTCTCCGGCGGGCCAGACAGTCTCGCCCTGCTGCTGCTGTTCCACGAAGTTGCGCCGCGCAACTTTGCCGTCGCCACGGTCGATCACGGATTGCGCCCCGAAGCCGCAGCTGAGGCCGCGATGGTCGCCGCGCTCTGTGCGGCGCGCGGTATTCCCCACGATACGCTCACGCTTGCGCTGGCCAAAGGCAGCGCCGTGCAGGAACGCGCCCGCATCGCCCGCTATGGCGCGCTGGGGCAATGGTGTGCGGACAACCACCTTGCCGCCTTGGTCACCGCCCACCATGCCGACGATCAGGCCGAAACCATCATCATGCGCCTCAATCGCGGAGCTGGTCTGCGCGGTCTTGCTGGAATGCGTCCACGCGCAACCGTCCCGGAAACTCCCGACTTGCCACTACTCCGTCCGCTGCTGGGCTGGCGGCGGGCAGATCTGACTGCGGTGGTGGAATCGGCCGGACTCACCGCCGCACATGACCCATCCAACCGCGATGCGGCTTTCGAGCGGGTGCGGATTCGCGCCGCCTTGACGTCATCTGATGCCTTCGCGCCCAATGGCTTTTCCGCCAGCGCGACGCATTTGGCCGAAGCAGATCATGCGCTCGAATGGGCGGTCGATCAGCTTTGGTCTGACGTGAAAGACGCCGATGAGGGTTTCACGTGGAACCCTGCACCAAGCCTGCCGCCGGTCATCGCATTGCGTGTGCTTGAACGCATTCTCGCCGCTTCCGGCAGCGGTGTCCCGCGCGGACCAGACCTCGCCCGTTGGCTCGCGACTCTGCGCAGCGGAGGCGTCGCCACGCTCGGCGGAATCAAGGCGGATGCCCGCCGCGCGCCGTGGCGTTTCACCCGTGCGCCAAGGCGAAACAATAAAGCCTGATCCGCCTTCAGGGCAGGTCGTTGAAAAACCATAATCGCGTTATATTGCGATTTACCCGGTCAGCCCTACATTGAACGGGACAGCGCCGCTTTGGCGAATGCGGAAAGACCTTCGATGAACGACGATCAACCTCAGGGTAACCCGTGGATCAAGAGCCTCCTTGTCTGGGGTGGCATCTTCCTTGCCCTCCTGCTCGTGGTCTCGATGTTCGGCTCGCGCGTCGATCAGAACACGACGACGATTCCCTATTCCGCTTTCCGCAGCCAGGTGGCCGAAGGCAGCGTCCGCTCGGTAGAGATCGCACCCGATCGCATTACCGGCACGCTCAAGAACGGTGGCCAGTTCACCACAGTCCCCGTCCCCGGAGATTCCGATTTGCCGCGCCTGTTGCAGGACAACAGCGTGCAGTATGCGGGCAAGGCGGCTGAACAGCCCAACATGCTGATGTGGATCATCGCCAATTCGCTTCCTTTCCTGCTGATCCTCGGCGTAGCGTTCTTCGCGCTGCGCCAGGTGCAGAAGGGCGGCGGTTCGGGCGCAATGGGCTTTGGCAAATCGAAGGCCAAGCTGCTGACCGAACGCTCGGGCAAGGTCACGTTCGATGACGTCGCCGGTATCGATGAAGCACGCGAAGAGCTGGAAGAAATCGTTGAATTCCTGCGTGATCCCTCGCGCTTTTCCAAACTCGGCGGCCAGATTCCCAAGGGTGCGCTGCTGGTCGGTTCGCCTGGCACCGGCAAGACGCTGCTGGCCCGCGCCATCGCTGGTGAAGCAGGCGTGCCGTTCTTCACCATCTCCGGTTCGGACTTCGTTGAAATGTTCGTCGGCGTGGGCGCAAGCCGCGTGCGTGACATGTTCGAACAGGCCAAGAAGAATGCGCCATGCATCGTCTTCATCGACGAAATCGACGCTGTCGGTCGCCATCGCGGCCACGGCCTCGGCAATTCGAATGATGAGCGCGAACAGACGCTGAACCAGCTTCTGGTGGAAATGGATGGCTTCGAAGCCAACGAAGGCATCATCATCATCGCGGCCACCAACCGCCCCGATGTGCTCGATCCCGCGCTGCTGCGTCCGGGCCGCTTTGACCGTCAGGTCGTGGTGCCGATCCCGGACATCGAAGGCCGTGAAAAGATCCTCTCGGTTCACATGAAGAAAGTGCCTTTGGCGCCAGACGTGAACCCGCGCACCATTGCACGCGGCACGCCGGGCTTTTCGGGCGCTGACCTTGCGAACCTCGTGAACGAAGCTGCCCTGCTGGCCGCGCGCCGCAACAAGCGCCTTGTCGCCATGCAGGAGTTTGAGGACGCCAAGGACAAGGTCATGATGGGCGCAGAGCGCCGCTCGATGGTCATGACCGACGATGAGAAGAAGATGACCGCCTATCACGAGGCGGGCCATGCCATCGTCTCGGTCAAGGAACCCGCGTCCGATCCGATCCACAAGGCCACGATCATCCCGCGCGGCCGCGCGCTGGGCATGGTCATGCGCCTGCCAGAACGCGACAGCTATTCCTACCACCGCGACAAGATGCACGCGAACCTCTCGGTCTCGATGGGCGGGCGTGTGGCTGAAGAGCTGATCTTCGGGCATGACAAGGTGTCGTCAGGCGCGTCGTCCGACATCCAGTACGCCACGTCGCTGGCGCGCTCGATGATCACCAAGTGGGGCATGTCTGAAAAGCTGGGGCCGCTGCAGTATGAAGACCAGCAGGAAGGCTATCTCGGCATGGGCGGCTCTGCGCGCCTGTTCGCTTCGGACGAGACCAACAAGCTGATCGACAGTGAAATCCGTGGCCTCGTCGATGGCGCTCACGCCCGCGCAACGGACATCCTCAAGACCAACGAAGACAAGCTGCATCTCCTCGCTCAGGCCCTGCTCGAATACGAGACGCTGACCGGCGACGAGATCAAGGATCTGCTCGAAAACGGCAAGCTGGACCGCCCGCAACCGCCCAGCGGCCCTGCACGACCAGTCACGGCGCAAGGGTCCGCTGTGCCCCGCGCAGGGAAGAAGTTTGGTGGCACGGCCAGCCCGCAACCGGCCTGATCTGCATTTGGGTTAAGCGAAGGGCGGGGGGCAACCTCCGCCCTTTGTCGTTCCCGTCACGTTTCGCCCCGCAGGCGGGAGGGCCGCGAGACTTACTGAACGAAGTGAAGTTGGTCGCAGCGGGGCGGGCAGTCTTGGCGCGAAACCTCAGCCCCCAGCCTCAACCAATATCAGTGTCGCAAACAGCATCAGCGCGGTGAACGCGAACATGCTCAAAAACCATGTCCGCCACCACGCACCGAACCACGAAAGCGCATATGTCCCGCGCAATTGCACCAGCATGTGCAGCGGCGGCAACAGGCCAAACACGCCTAGCCAAGGCGCATTAAGCGTTGCGGCCAGCATGGTGACCACTGCCAGCAAGGTCATGAAACACAAGGAATACGTGACGAATACGGTGTGGTCATAAAGCCCGAAGCGGCGGCTGAACGGGAACAGCAGCCACAGGAACGGCACCGAAATGGGGATCAGCGCCCAGCTCAATTTATAGCTGTAAGTCTGCACCTTGTAGAGCGCGAGGCTGGGATTATCGCGCCAGATCTTCACCGCCTCATAGATCAGCGGCGATGATTTCAGCCCTTCGATATCCGTGTTGTCATCGCCCAGATTGAAGTTGAGGTCGTTCGTGTCGAGCTTTTCCAGCCCCTCGATGCTGGCCTTGGCGTCGGCGATATCGCCTTCGATTTCAGCCTTCTCGCCCGGGTCTTTGGCTGTGGCCTTCCTCGCCTCAAGCGCTTTCAGATCCTCACGCTGCTGCTGTGCGATGGCATCCACCGTGGTCGAAGCTGTTGGCATGAAGCTGCTGCCCAGCGAATTGATCGTGGTGAACATCAGGAACACGCAGAACAGGAATAATGCGATGGGCGAGACATAGCTGGCGCGCCGCCCGTCGATATATTCGCGCGTCAGCTTCCCCGGTTGAAGCGCCAGCAACGGCAGCGTCCGCCAGATCTTGCCTTCGAAGTGGAACACGCCGTGCAGCAGATCGTGGAAGAATGCGCCCAGTGTGCGATGGACATGCGCCGCCTGTCCGCAGGCATGGCAGTGGCTGCCGACCAGCGCGGTGCCGCAGTTGAGGCAGGCCGATTCGTGGGTGTGGCCCCCTGCAACGTGGTCCCCCGCCGTCGGCTCCACTGCGCGCGCCGCAGCCAGCGCTTCGGCCATGCCGCCAAGTGTTTCGGTCCCGCTCAAGCTGATGCCCCCTGTTTCGGTGCAGCATAGCCGCGCCGTAATGGTCCTGCCACACCCTTGAGGTAGCGCGATTTCACCGAACATTAACCTTGAACGTGCAGTCCGGTGACGAAGTGGTTACAGGACGGGACGTGTTTACACCGCGTGATCAGATGATGGCGTTCGCTGGGACGAGCGCCGGGGTGAGTGGGGGGAGCGGCTTCGGCCTGCGCACCGCGCCGCCTCCTGCGCCGCAAACCGATGCAATCCTGAACAGCACCAAGATGCACCTAGGCGCACCTACACGCACCATAACTGCCGCAATTGAACGCTGGTGCGCCGCAAAAGACCTCGCACCCGACCTTGCCGAAGACATCGGCAGCGCGCGCTGGTTTCGCGGCTTTGGCACCATGCTCGCCCTTGGTGCGGCCGCCGTCCTGATGTGGCCAAACTTCGCCCCGCTTCAGGCCGCACCGCTCACCGCGCTCGACGAATCGTCCATCGATGAATTCCGCGTGCAGGGAATCCGCCCTCTGAGCCTCGGCGCAGACAATGGCCGCCGCATGACCGCCACCCAAGCCGTGATCCCGCTTGCCGCCGCGCCGGAGCGGCCGAGCATTGATCTTACCGCCACGCTGGGTGCGGGCGATGGTTTTCCGCGCATGCTGCAGCGCGCAGGGCTGGCCAGCAGCGATATCGTGCAAGTGCTTGATCTGGTTGGCGGACAAATCAAGCCGGGCACTATCCCGCCCGGCACCCGCTTCGCCATCCGCCTCGGAGCGCGCTCGTCGCCGTCGCAGCCGCGTCCGCTGGAGGAACTGACCTTCCGCCCCCGCTTCGACCTTGCGCTTCACGTGAAACGCAGCGGCGGTGGGTTGGCACTCGCCACCAACGCCATCGCGGTGGATACCGCACCGCTGCGCATTCGCGGAATCGTGGGGGGGAGCCTCTACCGCTCGGCCCGCGCCGCCGGTGCGCCGCCGTCTGCGGTGCAGGACTATCTACGCACGATCGACGAACACATGGCATTCGAGGAAATCGCACCGGGCGATGAATTCGACCTCGTCTTCGCCAACCGCCGCGCCGCCAGTGGTGAGCAGCAGGCGGGCGACCTGATCTATGCGGGAGTGGTCCGCGCGAACAAGCCGGTGCTGCAATTGCTGCGCTGGGGCAAGGACGACGCGTTCTATTCGCCGCAGGGCATGGCGGAGGGATCGCAGGAAACCACGGGCTTCCTTGGCGCCCCGGTCAATGGACGCATCACTTCAAACTTCGGCGCGCGCCGCCATCCGATCCTTGGTTATGTGCGGATGCATGCAGGCGTGGATTTTGGCGCAGGCTTTGGCGCGCCGATCTATGCCGCAACAGATGGCCGGGTGAGCATTGCCGGATGGCACGGCGGGCACGGCAATTACGTGCGGCTCGACCACGGCGGCGGTATCGGCACCGGATATGCGCACATGAGCCGCATCGCAGTGTCGTCAGGCATGAGCGTGCGGCGGGGGCAGGTGATCGGCTATGTCGGCTCCACCGGCCTCTCCACCGGCCCGCACCTGCATTACGAGATGTACCGCAATGGCCGCACGGTGAACCCGCTGTCGATGACATCGATCACGCAGCGCGCCACGGTGGACCCTGCGCAACTGGCCGCGTTCAAAGCGAAGCTGGCGCAAGTAACCGCGATCCGGGCGAACACGATACGGTGATTGCAGCCGCTAGGCCGGTTCGCTAGGCCTTGATCCCATGTCCAGCTATCCCCTGACTCGCCTGCGCCGCACCCGTGCCACTGCATGGAGCCGCGCCCTGCACCGCGAAGTGCTTGTCACGCCCGCCGATCTGATCTGGCCGTTGTTCGTGACCGAAGGGCAAGGCGTGGAGGATCCGATCGCGTCGCTTCCCGGCGTATCGCGCTGGTCGGTGGATGGGATCGTGGCGCGCGCAAAGGAAGCGGTCGCGCTGGGCATTCCCTGCCTCGCGCTATTCCCCAACACCCAGCCCGACCGCCGCAGCGAAAACGGTGAAGAAGCGCTCAACCCCGACAACCTGATGTGCCGCGCCATCCGCGCCATCAAGGACGCCTGCGGGGACGATATCGGCGTGCTGACCGATGTGGCGCTCGATCCCTACACCAGCCACGGGCAGGACGGGTTGATCGATAACGCGGGCTATGTCCTGAACGATGCGACGGTTGAAGTGCTGGTCGGTCAGAGCCTGAATCAGGCCGCAGCTGGCGCAGACGTGATCGCCCCCTCCGACATGATGGACGGCCGCATCGGCGCGATCCGCGAGGCGCTGGAGGATGCTGGCCACGCCAATGTTCAGATCATGTCCTATGCGGCGAAATATGCCTCGGCGTTCTATGGCCCGTTCCGCGATGCTGTGGGCTCCAGCGGCTTGCTGAAGGGCAACAAGAAGACCTACCAGATGGACCCCGGCAATGCCGAGGAAGCGCTGCGCGAGGTGGAGATGGACCTGACCGAAGGCGCGGACAGCGTGATGGTGAAGCCGGGGCTGCCCTATCTCGACATTGCAGTGCGCGTGAAGCAGGCCTTCGGCGTGCCCGTCTTCGCCTATCAGGTAAGCGGCGAATACGCGATGATCGAGGCGGCGGTGGCGGTGGGCGCGGCTGACCGTGACGCGATGGTGCTGGAAACCCTGCTGGCGTTCAAACGCGCGGGCTGTTCAGGTGTGCTGACCTATCACGCGGCCCATGCTGCGCGTTTGATGGGGGCATGAGCATGCGTCCCGACGTTTCGATCATCACCCTGAACGGCAAGACCCCACGCATTCACGAATCGGCCTTCATCGCGCCGGGGTGCCGGATCATCGGTGATGTGGAGATCGGGCCGGAAGTTTCGATCTGGTACAATTGCGTGCTGCGCGGCGATGTGAACCACATCCGCATCGGCGCGCGCAGCAATGTGCAGGATGGCAGCGTGATCCATGTCGACAGCCCCGCGCCGGGCAAGCCCGATGGCTTTCCCACGATCATCGGCGAAGATGTGCTGATCGGCCATCTGGCGATGGTGCATGGCTGTGTGATCGAGGATCGCGGTTTCGTGGGGCTTGGTGCCATCGTGATGAGCGGTGCGGTGATCGAGAGCGACGGGATGCTGGCGGCGGGCGCGATGCTGACCGGGGGCAAGCGCATCGGCGCGCGGCAACTGTGGGGAGGGCGCCCGGCAGCCTATATGCGCGACCTTACCGACGCGGCGCTGATCGATATGCAGCGCGGGGTGCAGCACTACGTCCACAATGGGCAGGCGCACAAGGCGGCGGTTCTTGGCACGACCGAAGGCTGATCTGCCCGCTGCCGCGGCGCTGTTGGCACTGGCCGATGGTGAGGGGCGGCTCGCAGTGCGCGTAACACCGGGCGCGCGTAGCGAGGGTGTGGAGATCGTCGATGGCCGGGTGCTGGTGAAAGTCCGCACCAAGCCCGAAGATGGCAAGGCCAGCGCGGCGGTGCTGGCATTGCTGGCGCAGGCGCTCGGGGTGGCCCCCTCGAAGGTCGAAATGTTGCGCGGCGCAACTTCTCGTGAAAAGCTGTTCAGGATTCCCCAAGACTGACATCAGACGGAAGTCTGAACGCGACGGCGACCATGCCGACGCAATAGGCGGCGGCCAGCCACAGGCAGCCCATCGGCAGACGGTCCTGAAGGAAAGCGCCCAACACCGCGCCTGCGAGCAATCCGCCCCACAGGCTCGCCCAGGAAGTCCACCCGCTGTTCGGCTGGCCAGTGAGGGCGTTGGCAAGGCCTTGGCCGAGTTTGACCAGCGCGCCCGTCATATAGGTGAGGCCGACGCTGACCTCCCCGCCGCGCTGAAAGGTGTTGTTGAGTGCGCCCATCGCCATCACCATGCCGCCCAGCATCAGCACGGGCAGGCCCAGCACACGTCCCGATGCCGCAGCCACCAGCATGAGCGCCACAAACGCCAGCACCACCGGCTTGCGCAAGGTGCCTGCCCAGCGCGACAGCAGCGCGCCTAAGGTCACGCCGCCCAGAAATCCTGCAATCAAAACGGCGGGCATGGCTGCACGCGCGGGATCTGTGCCGAGAGAGACGCCGAGCCGCGTGGAATTGCCCGACATGAACGAGACGAAATAACCGTCCGCCGAGAGAAACCCCACTGCGTCGATGAACCCGGCCATTGCGGCAAGTGCGATGGCGAACAGGCGGCGCGGGCGATCGTACTGGATCATGCACGCAGCCTAGTGCGCGTTTCAGTCCCGCGCCATGCCTTTGGCCATGCGCGCCAGAACGTCCGTCATGGCGTCGGCAATTTCGCGATCGTCAGGTGCCGCATCGGCAATCGCGCACGCCATGCAATCGGCCCATTGATCAGCGGTCTTGCGGGTTATCGGGAAGGGTTTGTGCATCGACATCATGCACTTGCCGGGGTTCGCCTCAAACCACTGGCGCGGGCCGCCGCACCAACCGGCAAGGAATCCCGGCAAGGATTCGCGCATAGGGGCAAGGTCTGCCGCGTGCATCGCGCGCAGGGCCTTGTAGGCCGGGTCGCTGTCCATCAGGTCATAGAAGCGGTCTGTTATGCGGCGCAGCACGTCGCTGCCGCCGATGCGGTCATAAGGGGCTGCTGCTTGCGCTTGCGTGGCCAAGGGTTTGCTCCGGCTGGGAATCGGGAGCCTTGGCTGTGCCGTGATTTGCGCCAAGCGACATTGACCGGCGTCAATCGCTGGTCGGAAGCGCCTTTGCCGCGAGACTTGCCGCCATGCCGCCAAACACTGCACCAAGCGCAAGGTTGGTGGCCACGGCATCCCATTGGCGATAGCGCGTCCATTCTTTGCCGGTGCGCAGTGAAACCCAAGCCAGTTTTCCCAAGGCCACAGCAGGCACGGCAAGCAGGATGCTGTGCATTATCGTTCTCTCCCCGTTGTTTACCGCACAACGGGGATTGTCAGCCGAGGTTCCGACCCGGCCCCCGCTCAGCATGAGCGGGGGTGAGTTGGCGTCAGCGCTTTAATCCGCAATCAACGCCTTCAGCGCATCGAGCCGGTCGGCCTCGTGCGCGGGCTTGTCGGTGCGAATGCGGCTGATGCGGGGGAAGCGCATGGCGACGCCCGATTTGTGGCGCTTGCTGGTATGGACCGAATCGAATGCGACTTCGAACACCAGCGACTTGTCGGTTTCGCGCACCGGGCCGAACTTGCCGACGGTGTGCTGCCGGACATGGCGGTCGAGGAATTTCAGCTCTTCATCGGTGAAGCCGAAATAGGCTTTGCCGACCGGTAGCAGCTCCGCGCCCGCATCGGGATCACCATTCCAGCAGCCGAAGGTGAAATCGGAATAGAAGGACGAGCGCTTTCCGCTGCCGCGCTGGGCATACATCAGCACGCAATCGATCAGCAGCGGATCGCGCTTCCATTTGTACCAAAGACCAGTGCGGCGGCCTGCGACATAGGGCGAATCGCGGCGTTTGAGCATGACACCCTCGATGGCCTCATCGCGCGCGCGGCTGCGGATTTCTGCCAGGTCGTCGAAGTCCTTGGCGGGGATGACCTGCGATATGTCGAAACGGGTGGCGTCAAGACGCGGGACGAGCGCTTCCAATCGTGGGCGGCGCTGCTCCCATGCCCATTCGCGCAAGTCTTCCTTGTCCTCGATCAGCAGGTCGTAAAGGCGGACGAAAGCGGGGGATTCGGCCAGCATCGCCTTCGACACGGTCTTGCGGCCAAGGCGCTGCTGCAGCGCGTTGAAGCTGGCCGCGCCGCCGGTTTCGCCGCCCTGATGCGCGCCGCGCACCAGCAACTCGCCGTCCAGAACGCAAGGGGTGGTGAGCGCGGCGGTGACTTCGGGGAAAGTGGCGGAAATGTCATCGCCGCTGCGGGAGTAGACGCGGGTTTCTCCTGCGACATGGACGATCTGCACGCGGATGCCGTCCCACTTCCACTCGGCGGCATATTCGCTGAGGTCCAGCGATTCGGCTTCGAGCGGGTGGGCGAGCATGAAGGGGCGGAATAGCGGGAGCAGATCGGTGCGGGGCGGGGGCGCGCCATTCGCCGCCCAATCGAACAGGGGGGTGTAAGGCGGGGACTGGCCGTGCCAGTACTCCTCCACATCCTCCACGCTGACGCTGAAGGCCTGCGCGAAGGCGACTTTGGCAAGCCTCGCGGAGATGCCGATGCGCATGGCACCGGTCGCAAGCTTCAGCAAAGCATAGCGACCGTTGACGTCAAGACGGTCAAGCAGGTCGGCCAGAATGGTGGGCGCAGTAGTGCGGGTGGTGGCGTGGAGGGTGGCGACGACTTCGGCCACAGTGGGGGCGGGGAAGCGCTGTCCGAGTGGTTCGGGCCACAGCAGGCTGGCGGTCTCGGCCGTATCGCCCACGTAATCGCGGCTCAATGTCCACAGCACCGGATCGACCCGCTCGGCCATCAGGCTGCGGATCAGGCTGGCCTTCACGGCAGGGAAGTCGAGGCCGTCGGTAAGCGCGGCGAGCGCCCAGCCCCGGTCGGGGTCGGGCGTCTCGCGCAGGTGATCCGCCAGCAGCGCCAGTTTGGCATTGCGCGATGGGGTGAGGACGAGCGCGTCGAGCAGGGCGGCGAAGCGCTCCATCAGTCGTCCTCGTCCTCATAGCCGACCAGCGCCAGCGCGCGGGCCTTGCGCTGGGTGAGTTCGCACCAGCGCAGCAGCGCTTCCTCGCGGCCGTGGGTGACCCAGGTCTCAGTGGGGTTCACTTGGGTGATAGTCTGGGTCAGTTCGTCCCAGTCGGCGTGGTCCGAGATGATCAGCGGCAGTTCGACGCCGCGCTGGCGGGCACGCTGGCGCACGCGCATCCAGCCCGACGCCATGGCGGTGACCGGATCGGGCAGGCGGCGGCTCCAGCGGTCGTTCAAGGCAGAGGGCGGGCAGATGACGATGCTGTTGGCCAGCGCGGCCTTGGGCACGCCGGCGACGGGTTGCAGGTCGCCCAGATCGACGCCGTGGTCTTCGTACAGACGGCACATGCGCTCCATCGCGCCGTGGAGCCAGATCGTGTCGGTAAAGCCCGCCGCGCGCAGTTCGGCAATCACCCGCTGTGCCTTGCCCAAGGCGTATGCGCCGACGAGGACGCAGCGGCCCTGCTCGTTCTGGCGCGCGGCGAGGAGTTTGGCCATTTCATCGGCAATCGGTGGATGGCGGAAGACGGGAAGGCCGAACGTCGCCTCGGTGACGAAGACGTCGCAGGGGGTGACCTGAAATGGTTGGCATGTGGGATCGGCGCGGCGCTTGTAATCGCCCGTCACGATCACCCGCTCGCCCGCGTGTTCGAGCAGAATCTGGGCTGAGCCGAGGACATGGCCTGCGGGGATGTAGGTGGCTTTCACGCCGCCTTTCAGCGTCACCGTTTCACCATAGGCCACGGGCGTCGAACCGGTTTCGACTACGCCATAGCGCAACGCCATGATCGCCAGCGTTTCGGGCGTGGCGACGGTCAGGCCGTGGCCGCCGCGCGCGTGATCGGCGTGGCCGTGGGTGACCAGCGCCGTATCCACCGCGCGCGCCGGGTCGATCCACGCGTCGGCGGGGACGACGTGGAGGCCGAAGGGTTCGGGTTTGAGCCAGGAGAAGGGTGAGGCCATCGTCATGAAATGGACGGTCCGGCCTTTGGGTTCCAGTGCCCTTCGTGCCGTGAAGCCTTCGCGGCGCAACTTTGGCGCAAGAAAAAGGCCCGCCCCGAGGGGCAGGCCTTGATCTTTGCCAGCAAGCCGAAGCTTATTCGGCTTCGTCGGCGCTTGGCTCTTCCGTGGCGGTGGAACCGGCCTTGCCCTTTTTCGCCTTCTTCTTGACCAGCTTCGGCGCCGCCGGAGTCAGCTCAAAGGAGAGCGCGTCTTCCTTGAGGCTGACGTGGACTTCGCCGCCATTGGCCAGTTTGCCGAACAGCAGTTCTTCGGCCAGCGGCTTCTTGACCTTCTCTTGAATCAGGCGGGCCATCGGCCTTGCGCCATAGAGCTTGTCATAGCCCTTCTTGGCCAGCCAGCTGCGTGCATCGGCATCGAACTGGATGTGGACGTTCTGATCGGCCAGTTGGAGTTCGAGCTGCAGGATGAACTTGTCGACCACGCGGCTGACAACTTCGGTCGGCAGGTAGCTGAACGGCACGATTGCATCGAGGCGGTTGCGGAATTCGGGGGTGAACATCTTCTTCACCGCTTCATCGCCCGCGTCGGCCTTCGACACGTCGCCAAAGCCGATGCCCTGACGCGCCATGTCCGATGCGCCCGCATTGGTGGTCATGATCAGGACCACGTTGCGGAAGTCCACCGTCTTGCCGTGGTGGTCGGTCAGGCGTCCGTTGTCCATCACCTGCAGCAGGATGTTGAACAGATCGGGGTGGGCCTTCTCGATCTCGTCGAGCAGCAGGACGCAGTGCGGCTGCTGATCGATCGCATCGGTAAGCAGACCGCCCTGATCGAAGCCGACGTAGCCCGGAGGCGCACCGATCAGGCGCGAAACCGAATGCCGCTCCATGTATTCGGACATGTCGAAGCGCTGCAGCGGGATGCCCATGATCTGGGCAAGGCTGCGGGCCACTTCGGTCTTGCCGACGCCGGTGGGGCCGCTGAACAGGAACGAGCCGATGGGCTTGTCCGCATCGCGCAGACCTGCGCGGCTGAGCTTCATGGCGCTGGACAGCACCTCGATGGCCTTGTCCTGACCGAACACCAGACGCTTCAGATCGCGGTCGAGATGCTCCAGCACCTTCTTGTCGTCGCTCGACACCGATTTGGGCGGGATGCGCGCCATCGTGGCGATGACCTGCTCGATCTCGCGCGCGGTGATGGTCTTCTTGCGCTTTGAAGGCGGCACCAGCATCTGCATCGCGCCCACTTCGTCGATCACGTCGATCGCCTTGTCGGGCAACTTGCGGTCATTGATGTAGCGAGCCGACAGTTCGACCGCGGTCTTGATCGCATCGGGCGTGTACTTGACCTTGTGATGGTCTTCGAATGCCGTGCGCAGCCCGCGCAGGATCTTGATGGTATCCTCGATGGTCGGCTCGTTCACATCGATCTTCTGGAACCGGCGCAGCAGGGCGCGGTCCTTTTCGAAGTGGTTGCGGAACTCCTTGTAGGTGGTCGATCCGATGCAACGGATCGTCCCGCCCGAAAGCGCAGGCTTCAGCAGGTTCGACGCATCCATCGCGCCGCCGCTGGTGGCACCGGCACCGATCACGGTGTGGATTTCATCGATGAACAGCACCGCGTGCGGCATCTTTTCCAGCTCGGAGACGACCTGCTTGAGGCGCTCTTCAAAGTCACCACGATAGCGGGTTCCGGCCAGCAGGCTGCCCATGTCGAGCGAATAGATCACTGCTTCGGCCAGCACTTCGGGCACGTCGCCTTCAACGATCTTGCGTGCAAGACCTTCGGCAATCGCCGTCTTGCCCACGCCGGGGTCGCCCACGTAAAGCGGGTTGTTCTTCGAACGGCGGCACAGGATCTGGATGGTGCGGTCCACTTCGGGGCCACGCCCGATCAGCGGATCGATCTTTCCGGTCAGCGCCTTCTCATTGAGATTGACGGTGAACTGGTCGAGCGCAGTTTCCTTCTTCTGGCTCTTCGAATCGGACTTTTCTTCCTGCTGCTTGGGTGCTTCTTCTTCAGCGCCTTTGGGGTTGCGGCCTTCCACCTGACGGCCACCCTTGCCGATGCCGTGGCTGATGAAGCTGACCGCGTCCAAACGGCTCATGTCCTGCTGCTGCAGGAAATAGACCGCATAGCTGTCGCGTTCTGAGAACAGTGCCACCAGCACGTTGGCCCCTGTCACGGTGTCCTTGCCCGAGGACTGCACGTGAAGGATGGCGCGCTGGATCACCCTCTGGAACCCGGCGGTGGGCTGGGGATCAGCCTTTTCCTGCGTTTTCAGCGACTGGTATTCCTGATCGAGGTACTGGCGCACCACATCACCCAGATCGCCAAGGTCCACGCCACAGGCCTGCATGACCTGCGCCGCGTCCGCATCATCGATGAGGGCCAGCAGGAGATGCTCAAGAGTCGCATACTCGTGGCTGCGCTCTGACGCATTTGCGAGCGCGGTGTGCAGCGTCTTCTCAAGGCTCTGGGCGAAACTGGGCATGTTGCGGCTACTTTCTGGCTGGCGCCAATGGGTTCCCTGAAAGGAAGAGTGCACACGCGTTATTAACCGAGGCTAAACCACGTGTGAGGGTGAAACCAGATGCCCCAAAGGCATCGGTATATCTTGCGATATGGGAACGCCCTTCGGCAAAAGGAAGGGCGGCCAATCTCATCTATCGCTGCCTGAAGGTGGCGGCTTGCCAAACAGCGCTTCGGCAGCGGCGCGGTGCGCGCTGGCCTTGTCGCGATGGGCGACAGTGCGCATGATCTCCAGTTCGAGCAGGCCGATACGTTCGTTCAGCTCGTCATGCGAATAGGGGTCGAGCGCTTCGGTTGCCAGTTGGCTGGCCAGATCCCCTTTCGGGCGAGGGCGCTCATCAAGGTCCATTGAGGGCCACTTTGTGCGCTGCAATGCCTTGCTGTCAACGCCCTGCGTGGCTAACCCAAGCGCTAATTGGTATTCGGGACTACAGGGGCTTCTAAATGACCGGCTTACCGGCAACGATGACCGCGATCGGATGGGATACGCCGGGTGGGCCGGAAGTGCTGCGCCCTGAAACGGTGGCAGTGCCGCAGCCGGGACCAGGACAGGTGCTGATCAAAGTGGCGTTCGCTGGCGTAAACCGGCCTGACGTGATCCAGCGGCAGGGCTTTTATCCGCCGCCGCCCGACGCTTCGCCGCTGCCGGGACTGGAAGTTTCCGGGCAGATCGTTGCGATGGGCGAGGGCGTGACCTGGCCATTTACCGGTACGATGGTGTGCGCGCTGGTAGCGGGCGGCGGCTATGCGCAATATTGCATTGCCGAAGCTGCGCAGTGCCTGCAGGTGCCGACAGGGCTTTCGATGGCAGAAGCTGCCGCCATTCCCGAAACGCTGTTCACCGTGTGGCACAATGTGTTTGAACGCGGAATGACCGCACCAGAAGAGACGATCCTCGTCCACGGCGGCACCAGCGGCATTGGATCAATGGCGATTCTGCTGGGCAAGTTGTTTGGCGTGACCGTGATTGTCACAGCGGGCGGACCAGACAAGTGTGCGCAGGCGCTGAAAATCGGCGCGGCCCACGCAATTGATTACAAGGTGAGCGATTTTGTGGCCGAAGTGGCGCGAATCACCGACGGCCGCGGCGTCGATATGGTGCTCGACATGGTCGCCGGAGACTACGTAGCGCGCAATATCAAGTGCCTTGCCGATGATGGGCGGCATGTGACCATTGCTGTGCAGGGTGGCCTCAAGGCCGAAATCAACATGGCCGAAGTCATGCGGCGGCGGCTGACGCTGACCGGATCGACGCTGCGGCCACGTTCAAAGGCGTTCAAAGCGGCGCTGGCATCGGAGATTCGCGAGACGGTCTGGCCCTTGGTGGCGACGGGCGAATTGCGCCCGATCATGGATCAGACGTTCCCGCTGGCCGAGGCGGCGGCAGCGCACGTGCGGATGGAGCAGGGTGCGCATGTGGGGAAGATCATGCTGGCTGTTTGATCGTGCTGCGCACGATGCCCACCCCCAGCCCCTCCCGCTTGCGGGAGGGGGAAGGTTAGCCCCCCTCCCGCTTGCGGGAGGGGGGGAGAGATAGCGGTGGTTTGCCCTCCCGCAGGCGGGAGGGCCGCGAGACTTACTGAACGCAGTGAAGTTAGTCGCAGCGGGGTGGGTATTTGCGCCCAGCCAACGAAAAAGGCCGCCCCTTTGCAAGGGCGGCCCATTCAAATCAGCGCTTCGCCAAAGCTCAGCTGTCCGAGATACCCTCGGCGCGGCGGGCGGCTAGCCATGCGGCGGCTTCGGCTTCCTGCGCGGCTTCCGATGCGGCCTTGACCGAGGCGGTACGCTCTGCGCGCAGTTCCTCGATCAGGGCGTCGCGGTCAGTGCCGAGGCGCTGTTCGGCCAGACCATCGTCTTCGATCCCGGCCTTCTTTGCAGCCTTGGCCACCAGCGCATCGAGTTCGCGCTGTGAGCACAGGCCCAGCGTGACGGGGTCTTTGGGGTTGATGTTGGCGATGTTCCAGTGGCTGCGATCACGAATCGCGGCGATGGTGGTGCGGGTGGTGCCGATCAGCTTGCCAATCTGCGCGTCCGACACTTCGGGGTGGTTGCGCAGGATCCACGCGATGCCATCGGGCTTGTCCTGGCGCTTTGATACCGGGGTGTAGCGCGGGCCTTTGGTGCGGCTGACCGAGATCGGTGCACGCTGCATCTTGAGCTTGTATTCGGGGGTGGCCTGACCCTTGTCGATCTCTGCCTGATTCAGTTCACCTGAGTGCAAAGGATCGCGGCCGGTGTACTTCTGGCCGGCCAGATCATCGGCCATTGCCTGCACTTCAAGGATGTGCAGCCCGCAGAATTCGGAAATCTGCTCAAACGTCAGCGCGGTATTGTCGACAAGCCATGACGCGGTGGCGTGCGGCATCAGCGGATACGTGGGCTGGTTGCTCACGGACAATCTCCCGAAAGGACGGTCCAGCAGTGCGCGGACCCGACCTGAAAAGCGGATACAATAAGGGCCGCCCCTTGCGGAGCGGCCTTGAACCTCGCCGATGTAAGCCGGGAATGGCGAATCGGCAAGTTTTTGTTTGGTGTGTTCAGCTCACCAGCGTGAGCGAAGGCTCGTCGCTGGCAACAACGCGGTGCGCAAAGCGGCCATCCACTTGCGCCCCCTGCTCGATGGTAAGCGCATCGTAGCTGACATCGCCGTGGATGCGTGCGGTTTTGAGGATGATCAGTTCGCCCGCTTCGATTGATCCGTGGACGGTGCCTGAAAGACGTGCGTTTTGCGCCTTGATCGCACCTGTGACAGTGCTCTTTTCACCCTGGACCAGTGATGCGCAGGTGATGTCGCCTTCGACAGTGCCATCAATGTGCAGATCGGCCGTGGCGGAAAGATCGCCCTTTACGGCCACATCAACGCCGAGCACGGAAAATGTTGCAGCCATGCCTGTGTTACTCCCCGTGCTTTTCATCGTTGTCGTGCGCGGTTCCGGCGCGGATTTCCTGAACATGCCTGTTTGCCTCAAGGAACGGGCGCGGATTGACCGGACGGTCATTGATCCGCACTTCAAAATGGAGATGGGGACCGGTTGAGCGACCGGTATTGCCGATCTGGCCGATCACGGCCCCGGCATCGACCTTCTGGCCCAGTTGCGCGCCGGTGCGCGACATATGGGCATAGCGCGTCATCAATCCGTTGCCGTGGCTGACTTCGACCACGTTGCCATAGCCCTGCTTGGCCCCGACAAAGCTGATCGTGCCTGCTGCTGCCGAATAGATCGGCGCGCCGATGGGGCCACGGAAATCAAGACCGGCGTGGAAGGCCGCGCCGCCGGTGAAGGGATCGCTGCGATAGCCAAAGCCGCTTGAGATATATTCAAGGCTGGCGGGCAGGGTGTTGGGTATGCGGGCGAGGCCCTTTTGCAGCGCCGCCATGCGTTCAAGGCTGGCACCGAGGCGGGCAAAGCGTGGATCGACGCTGTCATCCGCGCCGGTGAACAGGCGGATCAGCGGGCCGCCGGTGCCTTCCTGCGCAGCGGCGCGCAGCATGGCGGGGTTGAGGCCGACGCGGCGGATGGCAGTTTCAGCCTGCGCGGCGCGGGCATCGGCAAAGCGGGTAAGGCGTTCGATAAAGGCCAGCTGGCGCGCTTCGGCTTCGGCAAGGCGGCGTGCTTCGGGCAGTTCCATCGAGATCTTGCGCACGGTTTTGGCCGCTTCGGCGCTGCTGTGCGATACAGTGCCCTGCGGAAGGTCTTTCGGCAGTTCGCCCAGTGTGCCTTCGATGGCCTTTTCGATGAAGTCCTGCCGGCGGTTAAGATCATCGGCCACGCCTTCCAGTCCGCCGCGATACTTGTCCATGCGGGTCTCGGCAGTGGCGATAGCCGCTTCGCGTTCAAGCAGTGCGGCGTGATCGCGGGCAGCGGTGAATTGCGAGACCAGCGTGACAGCCATCGCACCCAACCACAGCAGCACGGCAGCAGCGATACCGCCAGCCACCATCATCTGCAGGCGCGAGGACACGCGGATGAAGCGGACTTGCCCGTGCGAGCGCATGAAAAACTCACGCTCTGGAAACCATGCGCGTGCCTGCGCGATGGCAGCAGCCGTGGTATTCCTGATCCGCAAGCGGGCAGGCTTCACTGATGACACTGGCAGGCGACCCCCGATGGTAGTGCTTGGTTGGTTATGTTTCCCGTCGCCGCGGGCACTACCCATTGGGTTCCCGGCTGGCGAATCGGAATCCCCCCATCCGCGCTGAACCGTGTGAGTCCCCGGATGAATCGATTGCACCAGTGTGATTCAGGGCACGCATGGACCTTTTCGGCCAAGTCGAGTCGTGTGCTGTGATGACAATTGCGACCCTCGGTGATAGGGCGCTGGGCATGTCTACGCAGCCTGAAATTTCCGCCGAATCCGTGACCGATATGGTCGAGAATCTTGCGCGTGCTGCCCGCACTGCGCAGCGCGTTCTGGCGCGGATGGATGCGCCAGCGAAGGAGCATGCGCTGAAGCTTGCCGCCGCTGCATTGCGCGCGGCAGAAGCAGAGATTCTTGCTGCAAACGCGCAGGACATGGCCAATGGCGCGGCCAACGGGCTGACCGGCGCGATGCTTGACCGGTTGAAGCTGACGCCAGAACGCCTTGCCGGAATGGCCGATGCGGTGGCGCAGGTCGCCTCGCTGGCCGATCCGGTGGGCGAGGTGATCTCCGAGGCTGCGCGCCCCAACGGCATGGTGCTGCAACGCCTGCGCATTCCGGTGGGCGTGATCGGCATTATCTATGAAAGCCGCCCGAACGTGACGGCAGACGCCGCCGCGCTTTGCGTGCGGTCGGGCAATGCCACGATCCTGCGCGGCGGATCGGAAGCGGTCCATTCCAACCGGGCAATCCACAAGGCGCTGGTAGCAGGGCTGGTCGAAGGCGGCGTTCCGGCAGAAGCGGTGCAGCTTATGCCGACGCAGGACCGTGCCGCCGTGGGGGCGATGCTGGCGGCGGCGGGCCTGATCGACATGATCGTGCCGCGCGGGGGCAAAAGCCTTGTTGCGCGGGTGCAGGCCGATGCGCGGGTGCCGGTGCTGGCTCACCTTGACGGGATCAACCATACGTTCGTCCACGCCGCCGCCGATCCGGCGATGGCCAAGGCTATCGTGCTCAACGCCAAGATGCGCCGCACGGGCATCTGCGGGGCGATGGAAACGCTGCTGATCGACGCGACTTATCCCGATCCGCACGGGCTGGTGGAGCCACTGCTGGATGCCGGGTGCGAACTGCGCGGCGATGCCCGCGCCCGTGCCATCGATCCGCGCATCGTTCCTGTGGCGGCGAACGATTGGGATACCGAGTATCTCGACGCGATTCTTTCCGTAGCGATTGTCGATGGGCTGGACGAGGCGCTGGCGCATGTCTCCGCCCACGCATCGGGCCATACCGATGCAATCGTGACGCAGGATCAGACCGTGGCCGACCGCTTCCTGACCGAAGTGGACAGCGCCATCGTGATGCACAACGCCTCCAGCCAGTTTGCCGATGGTGGCGAGTTTGGCCTTGGCGCGGAAATCGGCATTGCCACCGGGCGGTTGCATGCACGCGGCCCGGTCGCGCTTGAGGGGCTGACGACCTACAAGTGGCTGGTGCGCGGCTCCGGGCAGGTGCGCCCTTGAGTATCTGGCCCTGAGTGGTCCGCTAACCGGCCTGTTCGGCGGCAGTTTCAACCCTGCGCATCGCGGGCATCGCCGGGTAAGCCTGTTCGCGCGGGATGCACTGGGGCTAGCCGAAGTGTGGTGGCTGGTTTCACCCGGCAATGTGCTGAAACCGGTGGAAGGCATGGCCCCGCTCTCGGCCCGGCTGGCCTCGGCGCAGGCGATGACCCGCAACGCGCCGATCCGCGCCACTGCGATTGAGCGAGAACTCGGCACGCGCTTCACCATCGACACGTTGCGCGCGATCAAGCGCCGCTATCCCAAGCGGCGCTTCGTGTGGATCATGGGCGCAGACAATCTGGCGCAGTTCCACAAGTGGAAGCACTGGCGGCAGATCGCGCGTGAGATGCCGATTGCGGTGATCGCGCGTCCGGGGTATGATGCTGCTGCCTTGGCAAGCCCTGCCTCGGCCTGGCTGCGCCGCTGGCGTCAGCGGCGCGGACAGTTCGTTTCCGGCGCAATGCGGAGCGCTCCGGCGCTGACCATCCTTCGCTTCGATCCCGATTCACGGTCTGCCAGCGCGATTCGTGCTGCTGATCCGCACTGGGCAAGCCGCATTTCCACGGCTGGCCTGCGCGATGCAGTGACGCATCGCAGGATCGAATCCGCCCCGGTTTGGGGAGGAAAACCCTGACTGCGCAAGCCTTTCTGCGTGGTGCCGCCATCAGGCGGCGCGCCGAAACTCTTGCGCGTTCCAACCGTTATTGCTTGACTCTTGAGCCACGGAGGCCATTTCGCGCGACATGACCAGCGTTCAACCGCTGTCGGCCAAGGCCGACACAGCCCAAAAGACCCCATACTCCCCTGCCGCGCTGCACGATCTCGTGCTGCTCTCGCTTGACGACGATCAGGCGCAGGAAGTGGTTTCCATCCCGCTCGAAGGCAAAAGCTCCGTCGCCGATTACATGGTGATCGCGTCTGGCCGCTCGACTCGCCAAGTCGCCACGATGGCGCAGAAGCTGGCCGAGCGGATCAAGCACGGCGGCTTTGGCCACGTCCGCATCGAAGGCCTGCCCGCCGCCGATTGGGTGCTGGTTGATGCAGGGGACGTGGTGATCCACCTGTTCCGCCCGGAAGTGCGCACGTTCTACAACCTCGAACGCATGTGGAATTTCGGAGACGCTGGCGCTGCGTAATCTGTTGGGTACGCCCTCGGCATCCGCCGAGGGCTTGCGGCACCAGCCCACTCCCCCGCCCGGCCACCCAGAGCCTACCCGGTAAGGTAGCCGGGCGGGGGAGTGGGCTGCCACCGCACAATCGGGGATTCATTTCCCCGCCAATCCCCGCTAGACCGCGCCCATGCTGCTGCACATCATCGCCCGCGGGAAGATCGGTCGTTCGCCCGAGGCGGAGCTGGTGGAGCGGTATGCCAAGCGCATTGCCTGGGGCCTGAAAGTTTCCGAACTGCCCGACCGGGGCGGGACCATTCCTCCACCCACGCAGACCCCATTCCGCACCGTCGCGCTCGATGAGCGCGGCAAGCAGCTGACCTCAAGCGAATTTGCCGCGATCCTTGGCCGGTGGCGCGATGATGGCGTGCGCGAGGCACGGTTTCTGATCGGCGCGGCGGACGGGCATGATGATCCCTTGCGTGAATCTGCCGACCTGCTGATCGCGTTCGGCAAGGCGACATGGCCGCACATGCTGGCGCGCGCGATGCTGGCCGAACAGCTTTGGCGTGCCACCAGCATTCTTGCTGGCCATCCTTATCATCGCGAGGGATAAGCGGCGGCATGACGTCACGGTTTGCGTTTATCTCTACTTGTTTGGCTTTGGCCGGTGTTGCTGCGTGGCAGGCAACCGCGCAGCAGGCCAGCCCATACGCCGATGCGGGTGAGGCGGGCGAAGTGTTGCGCCGGGCAGGGCAGGCGCTCGCCCAGTCACGCGCCCGCGCCGATGCGCTTGAACAGTCAGCGCGCAAGGTGACCGCCGAGGCTGACCGCACCGCGCGGGAAGTGGCCACCGTCGCCGCGCGCATCCAGCAGTCCGAGGCGGAAATTCAGGTGGCCGAAGCCAGAATCGCGCTGATCGACCAGCAGCGCGAGCGCCTGCGCAACCGCATGGCCGAGCGGCAGGAGCCGGTCGTGCGGCTTACGGCAGCGCTGCAATTGATGGCGCGCCGTCCGCTGGCATTCAGCCTCGTTCGTGCGGAAAGCCTGCGCGATACCGTGCATCTGCGGGCGGTGATGGAAACCATGCTTCCAGAAGTGCGCCGCCGCACCGCTGGCTTGCGCATCGAGATCGAGCGCAGCCGCAAGCTGCAGGCCGACGCACAGATGGCGGCAGATGAGCGGCGTGAGGGCGAGAAATCCCTCCTGACGCGGCGGACCGAACTGGCTGCGCTGGAAAGCCGCCAGCGCCTTGCCTCACGCGAAGCACAAGGGGTGGCCAGCCGCGAATCCGACCGCGCAATGGCGCTGGCCGAACAGACGCGCGATTTGTCCTCGCTGCTCGACCGGCTGGAGGAGGACGGCTCGCTGCGCAAACAACTCGCCGCGCTGCCCGGCCCGGTGCTGCCACCAAGCCGCCCGGGTGATGTGCTGCAAGTGGTTGATACACCACCGCCGCTGCTTGTCACCAATGCCGAGCGGCTGCCGTGGATCATGCCGGTCAGCGGGCGGCTCGTCTGGGGTTTTGGGGCGGAATCGCCAACTGGTCTCACCACCGGCGTCGCGCTGGCTCCGGCGGCGGGGGCGCAAGTGGTTTCGCCCGCCGATGGCCGCGTGGCTTTTGCCGGGCCTTACCGCGGCTATGGCACTATCGTGATTGTCGAACACGATGGCGGCTGGACCACGCTGGTTACCAATCTTGGCCGGATTGCGGCGCGCGTTGGGGACAAGGTGGTGCAAGGTTCGCCGCTTGGCACTGCCGGGCCGGGGCGTCCGGTGCTGACCGTGGAATTGCGTCGCGATGGCGCGCCGGTTAATCCGCTGGATCAGAATGCTGGTTAGCCCTGAAGTTGAACGACCTGGGTTTGTCCTTGGTCGATCAACAGGCCAAACCCTGCCCCAAAACCTCATCTGGCGTTAATTCACCGACGGTTATACAGTCGCCTCAATGCACACGTCTTCGCGAAAGGCCCCACGGGCAATGAAGTTCGCCGATCTGCTGCGCGCCACCGCGCTGGTTACCGCCGTTGCGCTGATTCCTGCTGCCACATCCGGCTTGGCGGCTGTCGATTCGCGCACGGGGCCGGAATTCGGCAAGCTGCTGGCGGTCTATGAGCGGATCAAGTCGAACTATGTCGAGCCGATTGACGATGAAAAGCTGCTGAAAGGCGCGATTGACGGGATGCTGTCGTCGCTCGATCCGCACAGCGCCTATCTTGATGCGCGCGATTTCGAGAATCTGCGCACGCAGACTGAAGGATCGTACGGCGGGCTTGGCCTTTCGGTCACGCTCGATGACGGCGCAGTCAAGGTTATCGCGCCGACCAAGGGCAGCCCCGCCGATCTCGCCGGGGTCAAGGCGGGCGACTATATCACGCACCTTGATGGCAAGCTGATCTACGGCGGATCGTTGGACGAAGCGGTCGACCAGATGCGCGGCGTTCCCGGCACGCAGATCAAGCTGAGCGTGTTCCGCCCGGGCCGCGACGAACCATTCGATGTTTCCATCACCCGCAAGATCATCGAGCTGAAGCCGGTGGAGTGGGAACTGCAAGGCAATGTCGCGGTGATCTCGGTCTCCAGCTTCAGCGCCGATGTAGGGGCCTCGGTAAAGAAGGCCTGGGCCGACGCGAAAGCCAAAGCAGGCGGACGTGTCACCGGCCTTGTGCTGGACCTGCGCGGCAACCCCGGAGGCCTGCTGGACGAAGCGATTGCCCTGTCAGACCTGTTCCTTGAACGCGGCACCATCGTTTCGCAGCGTGGCCGCTATGCCCGCGATACCGAAGTCTATCCGGCAGAGATTGATACCAAGGGCGACATCGCCAAGGGCACGCCGATGATCGTGCTGATTGATGAAGGCTCGGCCTCCGCCTCGGAAATCGTGGCTGGCGCGCTGCAGGACCAACATCGCGCCGTTGTGATGGGCCAGCGCAGCTTCGGCAAGGGCAGCGTTCAGACGCTGATCCCGCTCACCCGCGATACGGCGGTGAAGCTGACGACGGCGCGCTACTTCACGCCATCGGGCCGTTCGGTGCAGGAGGGCGGCATTGATCCCGATATCATGGTGCCGCAGATTTCCGACCCGGACCTGCGCAAACGGCAGGCGCGCTCCTATCGCGAAAGCGACCTGCGCGGGCATTTGATCAACGAGATCAAGCTTGAGGACAAGGATCTTGAGAAGGACAAGGTCGACGATCCGCGCTTCAAGATGACAGCCGAAGAGCTGAAGGCTAAGAACATCAAGGATTTCCAGATGTACTATGCGGTGCAGACGCTGGGTCGCACCGCCCCACGGAGCGCTCTTGCCGCAAAGATGAAGCGGTAATAGGGCACCGGGCATGACTGCCGCACAATCCCGAAACGCCGCCTACGCGCTCGCCTTGCTCATCCCCGGCGGCCTGATGGCGGGTGCGTT
The DNA here is from genome assembly GCF_030696665.1 of Novosphingobium sp. GTDB lineage: Bacteria > Pseudomonadota > Alphaproteobacteria > Sphingomonadales > Sphingomonadaceae > Novosphingobium. Next base: position 35,604 of record NZ_JAUYRV010000052.1, on the reverse strand, counting down.
GATCTCGCAATATGTGTTCGGGCTTTACCCGTGCGAAATGTGCTGGTGGCAGCGCTATCCGCATATTGCAGCGATTGTGCTGGCGCTGTTGGCCTTGACTGTGAGGGGCAAAGGCGCGGGCGACATGGCGGTGATCCTTGCCGCCACCGCCACTGGCATTTCAGGGCTGATCGGCGGGTTTCACGCGGGCGTCGAGTATGGTTGGTGGGAAGGTGTGACCGCCTGCGCCACCGTGGCGGAAAGCGGCGGCAATGCGCTTGATGCGATCATGAACGCGCCCGTGATCCGGTGTGACGTTGCCCCTTGGTCCCTCTTCGGAATCAGTCTTGCCGGGTTCAATTTCCTGATATCGCTGAGCGGTGCGGTGCTTGTCTTCGCGCTGCTCGGAAAAGGCCGCAAGGGAGCCTGACGCCATGACAAAAACCGCTCAAATGTTGCGTGTGGATCAGGCCGGAGAATTCGGCGCGACGCAGATCTATGCCGGGCAACTGGCGGTCATGGGCAACCGCGCACCGCATTCGGCAGAGATTGCCGCGATGGCCGAACAGGAAGCCGATCACCGCAAGCGCTTCGATGCCCTGCTGGTAAAACGCGGCGTGCGCCCCACAGTGTTGCAGCCGATTTGGTCGGTTGCAGGATTTGCGCTGGGCGCGGCAACCGCGCTGATCGGGCCGAAAGCGGCGATGGCCTGTACCGCCGCGATTGAGACCGAGATTGACCTGCACTACACCGAGCAGCTTGAGGAGCTGGGCGACAGCGACCCTGAACTCGCCGAAATGATCCGCGAATTCCGCGATGACGAGCGCGAACACCGCGATGCTGCGCTGGCGGCAGGTGCGGAACAGGCTCCGGCTTATCCCTTGCTGTTCAATGCTATCCGCATGGGCTGCCGCGCCGCTATCGCGGTTTCGAAGCGGATTTGATCGAGCGCCAAGGAACCACCTGCGCAATTCGGCTCTTCATCTACCATTCACAGCGCACGCGCCCTATATCGGGCATAGCCTGACCGGAGATCCTTGATGAAGCGCCTGATTCCTGCCGCCCTGCTGCTGTCCAGCGCGCTTGCCATCCCTGCGTTTGCTCAAGGGGCCGATCAAGGAATGGTCGATTCTTCGGGCGAGCGGGTGAACCAGTTGATCGTCTATGGCGATGATCCCTGCCCCAAGTCCGATGGCAACACGATCACCGTCTGCGCGCGCAAGGAAGAGGAAGAGCGTTTCCGCATTCCGAAACCTTTCCGCGACAATCTTGAATCACCGGCAAACCGGTCATGGACGGATCGCGTCAAGGCCTATGAAACGGTGGGTTCATTCGGCACCAATTCCTGCTCCGCAGTGGGCGGTGGCGGCGCGACCGGCTGCCTCAGCAAGCTGATCGACCGCGCCTATGCCGAAAAGAAGAACGGCCCCGATGTGCAGTTCGGCAAGCTGATCGAGGAAGAGCGTGAAAAGCGGCTCAGCACGATTGATACCGATGCTGCCGCCGAACAGGCGCGCGTCGAGCAGATCGAGCGTGAATATGAGGCCCGGCTCAAGCGTGAACGTGATGGTGTGCCTGCTGCAACGCCAGCTCCGCCGAGCAACTAGCCCACCCCGCTGCGACTGACTTCACTGCGTTCAGTAAGTCTCGCGGCCCTCCCGCCTGCGGGAGGGCAAACCAGCGCTATCTTTCTCCCCTCCCGCAGGCGGGAGGGGCTGGGGGTGGGCTTCGGCGCGAGCCGTTCAGCCAATCACCCCAGCGCAATATCGGGAGCGTCTTCCTGCTTCATGCCGACGGTGTGGTAGCCCGCGTCGACATGGTGCGTCTCACCCGTCACGCCTGATGCAAGGTCAGACAGCAGGTAAAGCCCTGCGCCACCCACATCGTCGATGGTCACGTTGCGGCGCATCGGGCTGTTCAGCTCGTTCCACTTCAGGATGTAGCGGAAATCGCCGATGCCGCTGGCGGCCAGCGTCTTGATCGGCCCGGCCGAGATCGCGTTCACGCGCACGCCCGCAGGACCGCAGTCGTTGGCAAGATATTTCACGCTGGCTTCCAGCGCCGCCTTGGCCACGCCCATCACGTTGTAGTGCGGCACAACCTTTTCCGCACCGTAGTAGGTCAGCGTCACGATCGATCCGCCTGCCGACATCATCTCCATCGCGCGCTTGGTCACCGCGACAAGGCTGTAGGCCGAAATGTTCATCGTCATCAGGAAGTTGTCGAGCGTGGTATCGTAATACTTGCCGCGCAACTGGGTCTTGTCCGAATAGCCGATGGCGTGAACGATGAAGTCGATAGTGGGCCAGCGGGCTTTCAGCGTTTCAAACGTCTGGTCCAGCGCGTCCATGTCGGCCACGTCGCATTCGATCAGGAAATCGCTGCCGAGGCTTTCCGCCAGCGGGCGCACACGCTTTTCCAGCGCTTCACCCTGATAGGAGAAGGCCAGTTCTGCGCCGTGTTCGTGCAGTTTCTTGGCGATGCCCCAGGCCAGCGACTTGTCATTGGCCAGGCCCATGATCAATCCGCGTTTGCCTTGCATAAGTCCGGTCATGCGTTTTCGTTCTCGCTTCTATCGTCTCGATCCCGCTGCCCGTCATTGATGTGGGCGCGATTGTCGGCTTGTCCCAGCATGTCGCGTTCTTCCGGCGTTTCGGCAAGTGCGGCGTTGAGTTCGGCTCCCACGACCATCCCTAAGCCGACCAGCCAGAAAAAGAAAAGGGCGATCATGATGCCGGCAAGGCTGCCATAGGTTAAATCGTAGGAGAAAAAGGTCCGCAACAGGCCGGGAAGGGCGCTGGTGACGGCGATCCACCACGCCGTGACGAACAGCGCACCTGGCCATTTGGGGTAGCTGCGCCCGCGATAGGCACCGGGGGTCAGCGAGATAAACAGCAGCCAAAGCGCGCCGTAAAGCACCGCTGCCGGGATGAATCGCGATAAAGCAAGGCCTGCAACAAGATTGCCGAACTGCGGCAGGAATGCCTGAATGACTTCCTGCGCGGTGCCGATGATCACTTGCGCAAAAATCGCCAGCAGGATGAGCACCACCGATGCGATGATGATGCCCGTTGACATCAGCCGGTAGCGCCAGAAGGCATGCTCCCACTGCGTGCCATAGGCGCGGCGCAGAATATCCCGAATCGTTTCAACCAGGCTGCCCACCGTCCACAGACCCACCAGACCGCCGATCCACAGCAGCCACCCACTGCGCGCCTCGATCACACTGCGCGCGACAGGTTCGATGGTGGCGGCGACCACGGGGGGCATGGCGATCAACACCGCGTCAATCGCAGCGGCACGCTGGCTTGCCTCGCCGATCAGGGAAAACATCGCGGCGCTGGCGATGAAGAACGGAAACAGCGCAATGACGATCATGTAGGCAAGATTGCCGGCGTGGATCGATCCGTCGTTGAACACGCCGACCCAGACGCGCTTGATGACTTCCCAAGCGCGGCTGATCCGCAATTGGCTGTTCGGGCCAAGCCGTCGGTGCGCATCGCCAAGGCCTGCGCGCCAACGCATGGCATCCCGCCGCCGTGCCTCGGGCGAGAGGTTCGGCATGTACAGCATCGGGAGGGGTGCGCCCGGATCTTCACCCGGCGGTGGCTGGCCGGGGGCGCTCATTTAGACACCAAGTTTGCTGCGAAGGTTTCTCATATCCTGCCAACCATCGAGACGGGCTTTAAGGTCCGCATCTTCTGCAGGAAGGTCGATTTGCAGTGTGACCAACTGGTCACCTCGCGTGCCGTCCTTGCGTGAAAAGCCCCGGTCCTTGAGCCGCAATGTGCGTCCGCTGGAACTTCCGGGTGCGACCGTCAGCATGACCGCGCCGTCAACCGTGGGCACTTTCACTTTCGCGCCGTAGACCGCTTCTGCCAGACTGACCGGCAGGTCGAGCCGGATATTGTCGCCATCGCGCTCATAGAATGCGTGGGTGCCGATCTCGATGGTGACGATGGCATCGCCGCTGCCGCCGGGGCCGGCTTCGCCCTTGCCGCCAAGGCGCATCTGCTGGCCGCTTTCCACACCTGCAGGAAGCTTGAGGTCGATGGTCTTGCCATCGGACAGCGTGATGCGCTGGTTGGCGCGCGTCGCCGCGTCCTCGAACGACACTTTCAGACGATAGCTGACGTTCGCACCTTTGGGCGGTGGGCCGCGCCGCGCTCCGCCCGGACCGCCGCCCATGCCGCCGCGCCCGCCGAACAGCCCTTCGAAGATGTCGCCAATGTCGATGCCTTCGGCAGCACCGCCTTCAAACCCGCCGTCATGGCGGAAACCGCCCTGATTGCCACGAGAGCCGCCCCCAAACCCGCCGCCGCCAAAGCCTCCGCCGAACGGGCCTGCCGGGTTGCCATCGGCGTCAATCTCGCCACGGTCGAACCGGGCGCGCTTGTCCTTGTCGGTCAGCAGGTCATAGGCGCGGGTAACCTCGGAGAAGCGCTCCGTGGCCTTGGGGTTGTCTTTGTTTTTGTCGGGGTGCAATTCCTTGGCCAGCTTGCGATAGGCGGACTTGATGTCCTTCTCGCTCGCGCTGCGCGGAACTCCCAGAGTAGAATACGGATCGGCCATGCCGCATAGCTAGGGCGCGCAGGGCCTGCCCGCAAGGTTGGCTTTCCTACATTGGCTTTGGGGAGTAGGTCCGCTTCATGGAATTGATCCCGGTCATTGAGAAACGCGCCGCTTCGAGCAGAGTTTGCATGTTGCGTCACCGCGAAGGCGGGGGCCTCAGGCAGCGCCAGAAACGCCCCTGACAGTTTCTCCCTTGGACCGTGTAAACCCCGTAAACCTTTTCAGGAAACTGCCGTGAAGTCTGAACAGAATTCTGAAGCGATCCCTCACGCCGATCCCCTCGCGATCTTCGAAGCATGGTTCGCGCAGGCGCAGCAGAGCGAGCCGAACGACCCGAATGCAATGGCGCTCGCCACCGCCACGGCCGATGGCTTGCCCTCGGTGCGGATGGTGTTGCTGAAAGGGCACGGTGCAGACGGTTTTGTGTTCTACACCAACTTCAACAGCCGCAAGGGCGGGGAACTGGCCTCCAATCCCCATGTCGCGCTGCTGTTCCACTGGAAATCGCTGCGTCGCCAGATCCGCATTGAAGGCCCTATCGTTCAAGTGAGCGCGGACGAGGCCGATGCCTATTTCGCCAGTCGACATCCCGAATCGCGGCTTGGCTCGGCAGCGTCAGACCAGTCGCGCCCGCTGCCTGATCGGCAAACCTATCTCGACCGCGTCGACGCGCTGCGGGCGCAGTATTCCGATGGTGATGTGCCGCGCCCGGCGCACTGGTCAGGCTATCGCGTGACGCCAGCCGCCATCGAGTTCTGGCAGGACCGAGATTATCGCCTGCATGAACGCCGCCGCTTTGTTGCCGATGGCGCTGGCGGCTGGACCAGCAGCCTGCTTTACCCCTAAGGCAGCGCGTATGACTGCTGAACATGCCAATCTGAACCGCAAGGCCGCCCTTGCCAGCATCGTGGTGGCGCTCCTGCTGGTGGGGATGAAGCTGTGGGCGGTGCTATCTACCGGCTCTGCTTCAATGCTTGGGAGCCTTGCCGATACGGCGCTTGATTTTGTGGCCAGCGTTGCAACGCTGATTGGCGTGTGGGTTGCCGCCATGCCAGACGACGCCAACCACCGCTTTGGCCACGGCAAGGCCGAGGCGCTGGCGGCGATGTTTCAGGTCGTGCTCATCTCTATTTCAGCCATCGGCATTGCCTTTCGCGCGGTCGGCCAGTTTCTGGGGCAGGCGCAAGTGGCGCAGGCCGAAACGGGCGTGGTCGTCTCAGCCATCGCGATGGCGGCGACCCTGGCCCTGCTGGCCTACCAGCGTCATGTGATCCGCCAGACGCAAAGCCTCGCGATCAGCACCGACAATGTGCATTACAAGTCCGACCTGTTTCTCAACCTTGCAGTGATTGCGGCGCTGCTGCTTGAGGCTTGGGCAGGCATTCGCGGGGCGGACGCGGTGTTTGCGTTCGGCATTGCGCTGTGGCTGGCGTGGGGGGCGTGGGGCGCGTCGCAGGCCGCGGTGGACCAGTTGATGGACCACGAATGGCCGCTGGAAAAGCGCGAGCGCTTTCTTGAAGTGGTCTCGCAGCACCCGGAGTTGAAGGGCCTGCACGATTTGCGCACGCGCACCAGCGGCGATCGTGATTTCGTCCAGTTCCACGTCTGGATCGACGGGCGCATGACCGTGACTGAGGCGCACCGGGTTATGGACGAGATCGAGGAGAAGCTGATGGTGGCGTTTCCGGGCGTCGAAATCCTCATTCATCCCGATCCCGAAGGGCTGGTGGATGAAGGGCTGATGGGCGCGGAAAACCTGCTTGAATCGGGCGTGGATGGCACCAGTCCGGCGATATTGGCGCAAGGAGCACCCAGCGCATGAGAGATGCGAAAGTCCCCTATTTTCATGTCGATGCCTTCACCGCGCGGGCGCTGAGCGGCAATCAGGCGGCGGTCATGATGCTTGAGGCATGGCCCGACGACGCCACACTGCAGGCAATTGGCGCGGAGAATATGTTCGCCGAGACTGCGTTTCTGGTGCCCGACCACACCGGCGCGGCCGATTTCGAGCTGCGGTGGTTCACCCCTGCAGTCGAAGTGCCGATGTGCGGCCACGCCACGCTCGCTTCGGGCCATGTCGTGCTGGGGCAAGACCCGATGCGCGGGCGTGTGACCTTTGCTACGCTCAAGGCAGGCATCCTGGAAGTGGCGCGCGATGGTGACCGCTATGTCCTGTCGCTGCCGGTGGTTCCAACTGCGCCCGGCAGTTTCGATGCGGCGGTGCCGATGCTTGGCGCTCCGGTGCCGGATGAGGTGTGGCAGTGCGAGGGATATAACCTGTTCGTTTATGCTTCAGCGCACGACGTGCTGGCGCTGGCTCCCGATTTCAAGGCATTGCTGCAGTACGGCGATGCCCAGTTCATCGCGACCGCGCCGGGCGCAGGCCATGCGTCGGGCGCCGATATTGTGAGTCGCGTGTTTGTGCCGGGCGGGGGCATTGATGAGGACGCTGCGACGGGTTCTGCCCATGCCGCGCTGACCCCGATGTGGGCGCACAAGCTGGGCCGCACTGCCTTTGCCGCGCATCAGGCTTCAACGCGCGGGGCGGACTTCGCTTGCCGGCTGGAGGGTGATCGCGTGCTGCTGGGCGGCGATTGTGTGACCGTCGTGGAAGGCCTGTTCAGGCTGCCCTAGCGGTACAGCGCCACCACATCGGCAAGGCCATCGACAACTCTGTCGCCCTGATCATCCTGCGTTTTGCCGAGGCGGACGACGGTCAGGCCAAGGCTTGGGCTGACCAGCACATATTGGCCAAGATGGCCGATGCAGGCGAACAGGTCTTTCGGCCCGCGATCTGGGAACAGTGAGGAATCGCCGTTCGTGGCCTGGCGGTTCAGCCAGATTTGTGCGCCGTATTGTCCCTCGCGCGGGGAGGGTGTGACCATGAAGTCGATCCACTGGCGCGGCATGATCTGCGCGCCCTTTACCGAACCCTTGTTGCGCAGGAATTCACCGAACTTCGCCCAGTCGCGCGCGGTGCCGTGGATCAGCGATCCGCCGACAAGCGTGCCGGAACGGTCGAATTCGGGCAGCATCGATTTCATTCCTGCCGGTTCGAACAGGCGGGTGCGCAGATAATCGGCCACGGCATTGCGGCGGCTTTCGGGATCGGGCGCGGGGGTCAGGACGCGCGCGGCAAGATCGGCGAGGATCACGCTGGTGGCGCTGGAATATTCGAACTTGCGCCCGGGTTCGGCTTCCAGCGGCTGGTCCTCGGCATAGCGGGCCATGTTCTCGCGCCCATCAAGGAACAGCATTCGCACTTCGTCGGATTCGTAGATCGGGTCGATCGCCTCGGAATGGCGCAGTCCGGAACGCATCTGGAGCAGCTGGCGCAAGGTGATTTCACCACGCGGATCGCCGGGGCGCTGCCATGCGGGGACCGGCGCTGTCTCATCAAGCCGCAACCGGCCATCCGATACCAACATGCCAATCATCACACCGGTGACCGACTTGGCCATCGACCAGCTGACGAAGCGGGTGTTCTCGTGATAGCCTTGGGCATAGCGTTCGGCGACTATCCGCCCGCCCTTCATAACGAGCACCGCGCGGGTTTCACCCATGTCTTCGGCGAAGAGGTTTTCAATCGCGCGGGCAAGCTTTTCGCGGTCTGCTCCCGGGGCCTTTACCACAGCCTTCAGCGCCCTGTCAGACAAGGGCGGTGGGCCTGCTGGCGCATTCGTCCCCTGCGAACAACTGCCGAGGGCTGGCAGCAGCGCGAGCGACATTATAAGGGAGAGCGAACGACGGGCCATCGGGCCTGTCCATCCACCAGAATCGGCAGTCATGGCAACCGGCAACGATAGTTCCCCCACAGCTCCGTCGCTGACGATTGGACCAAAACGGCGCTGGTGGCTGCGTCTGGTGCTGGGCGCGCTGGCGCTTGCGACGGTCGCGCTTGCGGTGTTCTGGTCAACGATCAGCAGCTACGCGATGACCGGTACAAGCTATGGCGCGCGCGTAGCCTGTTCATGCCGCTATGCCGGAGGGCGCACGCTTTCAGACTGCGCCAAGGATTTCGAGCCGGGGATGGAACTGGTGAGCCTGAGCGAGGATGCGCAGGCCAAAAGCGTGACCGCCCGATTCGCGCTGATGTTCAGCCAGACGGCGACGTACAAGGAAGGCTGGGGCTGCGTGCTCGAGCCTTGGAAGTAGAAGGTTACCGGACGTCCCACCGCTCGGTCGAATCAATCCACCCACCGCCGACCACGCGCTCACCCGCATAGATAACTGCCGCCTGTCCGGGGGCGACGCCGTATTCGGGCTGGGCGAAACGGATTGTGGCGCTGGCATTATCGCCGAACGGTCCTTCGAGCATTACCGGCACGGGCTTTGCCATCGAACGGACCTTTGCCGTGAGCGGACCTTGCGGAAGGGGGCCGATGCGGTTGGTTTCGGTAATCACCGCGCTGCCGACCGCCAGCATCGGGCGCGGGCCGACCAGAACACGGCGCGCGGGCGCATCGAGACCCACGACGTAGAGCGGTTCAGGCTGTCCGCCGATTTCGAGGCCGCGACGCTGGCCCACGGTATAGTGAATGATGCCGCGATGGGTGCCCAGCACTTCGCCGCTGGCCGCGTGGACGATTTCGCCCGGCGCATCACCTTCGGGGCGGACGGCGCGGACGATCTTGGCATAATCGCCATCGGGGACGAAGCAGATGTCCTGACTGTCAGGCTTGGCCGCGATGGCCAGGCCCATTGCCTCGGCCATCCGGCGCGTTTCGGTCTTCGGCAGGCCCCCCAAGGGGAAGCGCAGGAAGGCGAGTTGTTCTTCGGTCGTGCCGTAAAGGAAATAAGACTGGTCCCGCGCCGGGTCTGCGGCGCGGTGGAGTTCGGGGCCGTTCAGCCCCATCACGCGGCGGACGTAGTGGCCAGTGGCAAGGCAGTCTGCCCCCAGTTCGCGCGCCATCGCCAGCAGATCGGTGAACTTCGGCCCCATATTGCAGCGGACGCAGGGAATCGGCGTGCGTCCGTTCAGGTAATCGTCGGCAAAGCGCTCGACGACCTCTTCGCGGAAGCTCGATTCGTGGTCGAACACGTAGTGCGCGATGCCGAGCCGGTCGGCCACTTGGCGAGCATCACGAATATCGTCGCCCGCGCAGCACGCACCCTTGCGTCCGGTGGCAGCGCCATAGTCATAGAGTTGGAGCGTGACGCCGATGACTTCTGCACCCGTGGCAGCAGCCATTCCGGCAACAACTGAACTATCGACGCCGCCAGACATGGCAACGACGATTCGCCGTGCCGAAAGTGGCCCGGAAAGGTCGAAAAGGTTTGTATCTGTGGAGTCTACGATCATCGCGCGTGCCATAGGCGCAAAAGCTTTTGAGCGCAAAACCCATAGCCCGGGCCGATTCCGTGTCAGAAATGCGACGACCTGAACAAAAGGTAATGGCGGCCTTTACCGGACCTTAGCCATCTCGCGCCTAAATCGGTTGGCGATGGATATGAGCTTCGAAAATTCTGCCGCCTGGGCACTGGATGATACGGCTTTCGGGTTGCGTCCGCTGACATGGCACGGGCTTTGCGCCCAGATTACCGCCATGCAGGATCTGCGTCGGGCTTTCATGCGTGGACCTGAGCAGGGCGACGCTGGCGCGACCGGCAGCTTCGATGCGGTTGCCGCCAGACTCATTACGACCGGATTTTCAGGCGTTCCGGCGCAGATGGTAACCTATGAATGTCCTGTTAACCCAAACTCTTCAGTGAATGGCAAAGCACTTTTGGCCAGAACCGTTGATGCAACAACCGGGGTCTGGTCGGGCCGCGCTGAAGTACGAGATTGACATGATCGAGAACCAGAAAATCCGTCCTGCACAGGTGATCGGGCCGCTCGGCGAACCGCTGACGGTCGATAGCCTGCCGCCGCCCTCCACGACGCGATGGGTCGTGCGTCGCAAGGCCGAAGTTGTGGCCGCCGTCAACGGCGGTCTGCTGACGATCGATGAGGTGTGCGAGCGCTACAGCCTCACGCTCGAAGAGTTCGCCTCGTGGCAACGCGCGGTTGACCGTTCGGGGATGCAGGGCCTGCGCGTGACTCGCATCCAGCACTACCGCGACCTTTACGAGCGCCAGCTCAAGTACTGATCGCCCCAGCCAGTTCGTTTCGCAACGGCCGTCTCTTTCGGGAGGCGGCTGTTGTTGTTTGGGGCATCTGTTGCGCTGGTTGGCTTGGCGGCAAGTTTGCATCGTGATTTCACGAAGAAGCGTTACAGAAAGTTACAGGTGCAAGAAAGACACGCCATCCGTTTTGGCGTAAGTCCTTCGTCGAGACGGAATTGCGCCTTGTCGGATCGGGGTCTAATACACGTGCCTGACCTGTCATGGCGGGCGTTGCCGCAATGCTTGCGGCCAGTGCGTTATGAATGTAACACACCAACTCGAGCAACAAGGGGCCAGTCCTCGCTGCGGTACGGTAGTATGCCAATGTGGTAGATTGCCGGGACGGTACGATGGCAGGGAAAAGCATGAATTACGAAACGACCATTGATGCCGAGGGCGCGCAGGCTGTGAACGATCTGGCTCTGAACGATTTTGATGGAGAAGGTGGCGCGCGGCGGTCCCGTCGGCGCATCTGGATCATTGCTGCTGTCGTTATCGCGGTGCTGATCGGTGCGTGGTACTTCATGCATGGCAGCGCCACGCCCGGAGCCGAGAGTGACGCCAGCGAACAATCGCAGGTCGTGACTGTGGTCGTGCCCGGGCAAACCACCATATCCGGCATGATTTCGGCCAGCGGCACGATTGCCGCGCGTCGTGAAATGCCGGTCGGCGTTGCTGGAGAAGGTGGCCAGATCACGCGTGTGCTGGTCGATGCCGGTGACTGGGTTCAGGCCGGGCAGGTGCTGGCCGTGATTGACCGTTCGGTGCAGGGACAGCAGGTTGCCAGCCAAGCCGCCAATGTTGAAGTGGCTGCGGCGGACGGCCGGCTGGCGCAGGCCAATCTTGATCGTGCACTCAAGCTGGTCGAGCGTGGCTTCATCTCCAAGGCCGACGTTGACCGCCTGACCGCCACGCGCGATGCCGCTGTGGCCCGGGTGGGTGTGGCGCGCGCCGGGCTGGGTGAGTTGCGGGAGCGGGCAAATCGGCTCAATATCGTGGCACCGGCTGCGGGCCTCGTGCTGACGCGCGCGGCTGAGCCGGGTCAGATCGTCAGCTCGGGCAGCGGCGTGCTGTTTTCGTTGGCGCGCGACGGGCAGATGGAAATGCAGGCACGGCTGGCGGAATTTGAACTGGCGAAGCTGTCGGTTGGTGCAATTGCTGAAGTCATCCCGGTCGGCTCGGCTCGCACCTTTACCGGAGAAGTGTGGCAACTTTCGCCAACCATCGACCAGACCTCGCGCGAAGGCATTGCCCGCATCGCGCTTACCTATGACAAGGCGCTACGGCCCGGCGGATTTGCCAGCGCCAAGCTGCGTTCGGGCACGATTACTGCGCCGTTGCTGCCTGAATCAGCGATCCTCAGCGATGAAAAGGGTTCGTTTGTCTATGTCGTCGACAAGGACAACGTCGCCCAGCGCCGACCGGTGAAGACCGGTGAAGTGAACGCGCGCGGGATTGCGGTGATTGAGGGGCTTTCCGGCAACGAGCGGATCGTGCTGCGCGCAGGCGGGTTCCTCAATCCGGGTGACAAGGTTCAGCCGGTGCTTGCGAAGTAAGGACCGGGCATGAACTTTCAGAACATCTCGGCCTGGTGCATTCGCAACCCGGTCGTCCCGCTCGTCCTCTTTATCGGACTGACGCTGGCGGGCCTCGTGTCCTTCATGCAGATGAAGGTGCAGGACAACCCGGACATCGAATTTCCCATCGTGATCGTGCAGATCTCGCAGCCGGGGGCGGCTCCGACCGAGATCGAGAACCAGATTACTCAGCGTGTTGAATCGGCTGTCCGCTCCATTGCGGGCGTCGATACGCTGACCTCTACTGCATCGGAAGGCAGCAGCCAGACGCAGGTCCAGTTCAAGATCGGGCAGGACATCAACGCGGCGGTTAACGAGGTGAAGAATCAGGTTGACCAGATCCGGTCTGACCTGCCCGAAGGCATTCTTGAGCCGCAGGTGTTCAAGGTCGAAACGTCGTCGAACCCGATCGCTTACTTCGCCGTCGCCGCTGACGACATGACCATCGAGCAGCTATCGTGGTACATTGACGATACCATCGCCAAGCGATTGCTGGCCGTGCCGGGCATGGCTGAAGTCAGCCGATCAGGCGGGGTAAGCCGCGAGATTGCGGTGACGCTAGATCCGGCGCGGATGAACGCACTGGGCGTGACGGCGAGCCAGGTCAACGCAGCGCTGCGTCAGGTTAATATCAACGCGGCCGGTGGCCGCACAGAAGTGGCTGGATCGCGCCAGTCGGTGCGTGTGTTGGGCAATGCGCGTTCGGCCTTCGATCTGTCGCAAACCGAGATCACGCTGGGCGGCAACCGCACGATCCGCGTGGGCGACGTTGCCGATGTGCGCGATGCCTACAGTGAACTGGCCTCGATCTCGAAGTTCAATGGCAAGCAGGTTGTCACTTTCTCGATGTCGCGCGCGCGCGGCGAATCCGACGTGTCTGTCTATGAAGGCGCGTTGAAGGAGATGGACCAACTGGTGAAGGAGCAGGGCGGCAAGATCCACTTCGAGCTGCTGTTCACTTCAGTCACTTACACCAAGGACCAGTACCGGTCCTCGATGAATGCGATGGTCGAAGGCGCGGTCCTTGCGGTCATCGTGGTGTTTTTCTTCCTGCGCGATTGGCGGGCGACGATCGTGTCGGCCGTGGCCATTCCGCTGTCATCCATCCCGACGTTCTGGGTGCTCGATCTGATGGGCTTCACGCTCAACCAGATGTCGCTGTTGGCACTAGGCCTGGTGGCCGGTGTTCTTGTCGATGACGCTATCGTCGAGATCGAGAATATCGTCAGACACATGCGCATGGGCAAAAGCGCGTATCAGGCGGCGATTGACGCGGCCGACGAAATTGGTCTTGCGGTGGTGGCGACCACGTTCTCGATCGTGGCGGTGTTCTTCCCGGTGGCGCTGATGCCCGGTGTTTCGGGGCAGTTCTTCAAGAACTTCGGCCTGACCGTGGTTATCTCGGTGCTGTTCTCGCTGCTGGTGGCGCGCATGATCACGCCGATGATCGCGGCCTATTTTCTGAAAGCGCATGGCGAGGCCGATCACGGGGGCGGGCCGTGGATGGACAAGTACATGAAGGTGCTGTCCTGGTCGCTCGATACCGCAAATGCGAAGGCCTATCGTGCCGAACATCCGCGCCGCCGTTTTCGCGCGCGCGTGCGCGATCACCGGCTGTGGATGATGGGCATAGGCTTTGTTGCCCTGATGCTCACGCTTGTATTGTTCGTGACGATTCCTTCGCAATTCTTCCCTGACAGTGACAGTGATTCCAGCACGGTTACGATCGAGATGGTGCCTGGCACCACGCTTGAGCAGACCGAGCGGAAGGTTGGCGAGATCGTTGCTTTGCTGGGCAAGCAACAGGAAGTTGAATCTCAACTGGCTTCGGTACGTGAAGCGCGGGGGAACATTTATGTCAACTTGCGCAAGGATCGTGAACGTACGAGCCTCGATTTCGAACGCGAGCTGACGCCGCAGTTGCAGAAGATTCCTGATGTTCGCATCAACTTCCAGACGCAGGGTCCGGGTGGGCCGGGTGGTGGATCGGGCCGACCTATCAGCATCATGCTGGCCGGATCGAACCCCGAACTGTTGCAAAAGACCGCACAAACGCTGGTTGACGAGATGAGCGCTCTGCCAATGGTTGTGGCGCCGCGCATCAGCGCCGACTTGCGTCGTCCTGAAGTGATCATCACGCCAAGGCTTGATCTTGCCGCAGATCTTGGCGTGACCACGCAGACGCTGAGCCAGGTCATCCGTATCGCCACACAGGGCGAGATTGACCAGAACAGCGCCAAATTCTCCCTGTCAGACCGGCAAGTGCCGATCAGGGTGAAGCTGCCGGTGGAATCGCGCCGCGATCTTTCCACTATCGAGAGCCTGCCTGTGCCAACGGCGTCGGGCGGTTCGGTGCCGCTGTCGCGCGTTGCCGAAATCACGTTCGGGTCAGGGCCGACCCAGATCCAGCGCTACAACCAGAGCCGCCGCGTTTTTGTGGGGGCAGATTTGCCGCTTGGCGTGGTCAAGGGCGATGCGATGGCCGCGATCATGAAGCTGCCGGTGATGAAGAATCTGCCGCAAGGTGTTTCAAACACAGCGGCGGGCGAGGACAAGTTCCAGGCCGAGATGCTTGAAGGGTTCATCATCGCGGTCGTGTCGGGCATTCTGCTGGTGTTCTCGGTGCTGATCCTGCTTTACCACCGGTTCATTTCGCCGCTGGTCAACATGGGTTCGCTGTTTCTTGCGCCGCTGGGCGGATTGCTGATGATCTGGGTTCTGGGGCAGCCGCTGTCACTGCCGGTGTTCATCGGCATTCTGATGCTGTTCGGCATCGTGGCGAAGAACTCGATCCTGCTGATCGACTTTGCGCTGGAAGAAATGGCGACCGGCAAGGATAAGTTGGAGGCAATTACCGAGGCCGGGCACAAGCGTGCGCAGCCGATTATCATGACCACAGTCGCGATGGTTGCCGGCATGATCCCGACGGCGGTTGCGGTGGGTGGCGATGGTGGCTGGCGTGCGCCGATGGGCATTGTGGTGATCGGCGGCCTCACGCTGTCGACCGCGCTGACATTGTTGATCGTACCAGCCGGATTCAGCCTTGCCGATGGTCTGGAAAAGCGCATCGGTCCGTGGCTGGCACGGCACGTTCTTGGCCATGAGCCAGAGCCTTCGCCCGCCGCCAATCCTGCATCGATTGTCCCTGCCCGGCGGAACGAACCGGAGCACGAGGCATTTCCGGCGGAGTGATCGCTGAAACCCCAAAGCCTGCCGAGGCATCCGCCCCGGCCCCGCGCGAATTTGTCCGCCCCCGTTTCAGGCGCGCGCTGCCGATGCATTCTGGTGCACTACCGGTAGACCGCGCGCGGCGGATGCGCGTTGTGGCCACGTGTCTGCTGCTTGCGATGGCGGTGATCTATGCGGTGACGCGGCAGTATGAGGGGCTGCACCCGGCGGTCGGCTTCGTGCGTGCATTTGCCGAGGCAGCGATGGTCGGCGGGCTGGCTGACTGGTTTGCCGTAACCGCGCTGTTCCGCCACCCGCTTGGCCTGCCGATCCCGCACACCGCGATCATTCCTGAAAACAAGGACCGCATCGCCGATACTATGGCGGCGTTCCTGCAGAGCAACTTCCTTACCGCGCCGGTCGTCGCGCGGCGCATGGGTGCGGTAAATGCGGCGGCGGCGATCGGCGCGTTCCTGTCCGATCCGCGCACCGGGCAAAGCCGTTTGCGCGATGGCGCGGCCGGGCTGGTGGCTGATGTGCTCGAATCGCTCGATCCCGATGAACTTGGCGGTCTCGCCAAGGGCGCGTTGCGCGGCCAGCTTGAAAAGCTCGAACTGTCGCCATTGCTCGGTCAGTTGCTTGGCGCAGCGATCGCCGATGGACGGCACATGCCGGTTATCGAAAGCCTTATCCGCAAGACCGCCGAGACGTTGGAGGCCAATGAGCCACTGATTCAGGCGACGATTCACGAACGCGCCAATGCCATCCTGCGCTGGACCGGGCTGGACGAGAAGCTGGCCAATGGCATTCTTGATGGACTGTACAAGCTGCTCGCCGAGACGCTGGTCGTGCCTGATCATCCGGTCCGGCAGAAGATCGAGGAAGGGCTGGCCGCGCTCGCCCACGATCTGGTCCACGACGCTGAAATGCGGGCGCGCGTCGAGAATATGAAGCAGGAGGTGCTCGCCAATCCGGCCTTCGCGCGCTGGCTTGATGCTTTGTGGGAGCGCGGACGCGTTAAGCTGCTGCAGATGGTGCGCAATCCGCAGGGCGCGCTGGGGGGGCAGTTCGGGGCAAGCCTTTCCGAACTCGGCCGCGCCTTGCAGCAGGACGCGCGTCTGCAGCGTATGGTCAACCGGTTTGCTCGCCGCACGATGGTGGGCGTGGCTACGCGCTATGGGGCGCAGATCGTGCGGCTCGTGTCGGAAACGGTGAAGCGTTGGGACGCGCGCACGGTGACCGACCGGATAGAGGGGGCAGTGGGCCGTGACCTCCAGTTCATCCGCATCAACGGTACATTGGTTGGTGGGTTGGTCGGCCTACTGCTGCACGCACTGGACGTTGCCCTGTGACCCTCGATTGGCCGAAGATTAACACCGAAAGGCTGGCGTTGCGGCTTCCCGGGCCTGAGGACTACTTGCTCCTGCGCGATCTTGTGGCCGATCCCGAAGTCCACCGCTTTCTGGGACCGCGACCGCAGGATCCAACGACCGACATGTTCAGCCGCGCGATGCGTGCGGCCGGATCATGGCAACTCTATGGCTACGGCCTGTTCCTTGCGTTCGAGCGCAGCAGTGGCGCATTCGTTGGCCAACTTGGCATGTTCCGTTCGATGCGCGGGTTCGGCAAGGGGATGGACGATGTGGCTGAGGCAGGTTGGATCGTTGCGCGCGAACACTGGGGCAAAGGCTATGCGCACGAAGCGATGGACGCGTCGCTTGAATGGTTTGACAGGACGCAGGGAATTGGGCGGATCGCCTGCATGATCGAGCAGGACAACGCGGCGTCGGTGAAACTTGCAAACAAGCTGGGGTTCCGGCGCTATGACGAGCAACGCCTCGACGATGGCGTCCTGGTTGATCTGTTCGAGCGGGTCAGACCGGAGAGATAGTAGCGCCCAGCAGCAAGGCAGCTCGGCGTTGCAACTCTTCAATCGGGAATGGCTTGGTCAGAACATCAATGCCCGGTTCCATTGTTTCCTTTTGCAGGACGACAGTATCGGCATAGCCGGTAACGAACAGCACTCCGAGCCCGGGCTTCCGCCGCCGTGCCTCATCGGCAACCTGACGCCCGTTCAGCCCACCGGGCAGCCCAACATCGCTAATCAAAAGGTCAATGTCCGGCAGCGTATCAAGCATGGCGAGCGCCGAAGCGCCATCGGCAGCTTCTATGCACCGTACGCCGATCAGACCAAGGCCATCAACCATCATCATCCGCACGGTCGGCTCGTCATCCACGACCAGCACCGTAGCGCCGGAAAGGGCATGGTTTACGCGCACGGGGTCTATGGGTGCTGCCGGTTCTACTTCGCCATGATGGCGCGGCAGATAGATCCGAACTTGCGTGCCCTGACCAGTCTGTGAATCCGGGTCGGCTTGCGAACGGATGCGGACCAGACCATTGCTCTGCCGGGCGAAGCCATAGACCATAGACAAGCCAAGGCCGGTGCCTTGGCCCGTAGGCTTGGTGGTAAAGAATGGTTCGAACACCCGGTCAATGTCTGCCGCAGCGATGCCGACGCCTGTGTCGCTTACGGTGATTGTCACGTACTGACCCGGATCAAGGCCGCGCTTGCCACCTTCCACTTCATCAAGCGACACGTTGAGCGTCGAAATAGTCAGCCGCCCGCCATCCGGCATGGCGTCGCGGGCGTTGATGCACAAATTCAGCAGCGCATTTTCGAGCTGGTTGGCATCCACCAGCGTCGGCCAGAGCGCCGGGTCTATCTCCATTTCGACAGTAACTGCAGGCCCCATCGTGCGGCGCACCAGATCGATGAAGTCTTCGACCAGACAATTGACCGCTGTTGGTCGGGGTGACAGTGTCTGGCGGCGTGAAAAGGCCAGCAGCCGATGGGTGAGCGCGGCGGCGCGGTGTGCCGCGCCCAACCCGGCATCGATATAGCGCGGCACGTCTTCGGTGCGGCCTTGCTCTGCGCGCTTCCCAACCATTTCGAGTGCGCCGGTGATCCCGGCAAGCAGGTTGTTGAAATCATGTGCGAGGCCGCCGGTCAGTTGGCCGACAGCCTCCATCTTCTGGGCCTGCCGCAGAGCACTCTCGGCACGCTCACGCTGGGCAAGTGAATCGGCCACACGCTGTTCAAGCGTTTCGTTCATCTGGTGCAATGCACGTTCGGCGTTTACCCGTTCGGTCACATCTTTGAAAAGCACTGCCACGAGCCGGTCTTCAAACGCACCGATGCGGAAAGACGAGACTTCAAGGTGGCGACCAGTTGCAACAAGTTCGTTGCGAAAGCGCAGCCTTTCGCCGGTATGCAGTACCTTGCCGTAAAACGCGATCCAATCGTCAGCCTCGTCAGGCACCATCTCGCGAAGATAACGCCCGGTCACGTTGGGAATGCCGGTGTGACGTTCGTAAGCGGGATTTACAAGGACGTGAACATAGTCGCTCAAGGGGCCGTGGGGACCGTCGACAAACTCGATCACACAGAACCCGTCGTCCATGTTTTCAAACAGGATACGATAGATTTCGCGATCAATGGCCGCCGCCTTGCTTACCGTGCGCGTCGTCACGAACCCGTCGGTCACAGGGGTTGCTTGCTTTCACGGAACGACACGGCAGAGTTCATCCAACGTCAAACGCTGCTCGACGCATGTGGTTCCCGGACAGAAAAAGGGCCGGGCAGATTTCTCCGCCCAGCCCGTTTTTCTGTCAGCAAAAGCTGCGTGGACTTAGAAGTCCATGCCGCCCATGCCGCCCATGCCGCCACCCATCGGGGGCATGGCAGGCTTGTCATCCGGACGGTCGCTGATCGCCGCTTCCGTGGTGATCAGCAGGCCCGAGACCGAAGCTGCATCCTGCAGCGCAGTACGAACGACCTTGGTAGGATCGATCACGCCAGCGGCCTTCAGGTTTTCATAGACGTCGGTCGAGGCGTTGAAGCCCTGATTTTCGTCATTTTCGCGCAGCAGGTTGCCTGCGACAACGGCGCCATCGTGGCCAGCGTTCGTTGCGATCTGGCGCAGCGGGGTCTGGATTGCACGACGGACGATGTCGATGCCCTTGGTCTGGTCGTCGTTTGCACCCTTGAGGCCTTCGAGAGCCTTGGTTGCATAGAGCAGAGCGGTACCGCCACCGGGGACGATGCCTTCTTCGACCGCAGCGCGGGTTGCGTGAAGCGCGTCATCGACGCGATCCTTGCGTTCCTTCACTTCGACTTCGGTAGCGCCGCCGACCTTGATCACGGCAACGCCGCCAGCAAGCTTGGCAAGACGCTCTTGCAGCTTTTCACGGTCGTAGTCCGAAGTGGTGACTTCGATCTGCGCACGGATCTGCTCAACGCGGCCCTTGATTTCGTCAGCCGAACCAGCACCATCGACGATCGTGGTGTTGTCCTTGTCGATCGTGACCTTCTTGGCCTGACCGAGCATGCCGAGGGTTACGGTTTCAAGCTTGATGCCGAGGTCTTCGGAGATCATCTCACCAGCGGTCAGCGTGGCGATATCGCCCAGCATCGCCTTGCGACGATCACCAAAGCCCGGTGCCTTGACGGCAGCGATCTTCAGGCCACCGCGCAGCTTGTTGACGACGAGGGTAGCAAGCGCTTCGCCTTCGATGTCTTCGGCGATGATCAGCAGCGGACGGCCCGACTGCACAACCGCTTCGAGGATCGGCAGCATCGCCTGCAGCGACGACAGCTTCTTCTCGTGGATCAGGATGTACGGGTTTTCGAGTTCGACCGTCATCTTTTCCGGGTTGGTGATGAAGTAGGGCGACAGGTAGCCGCGGTCGAACTGCATGCCTTCAACGACATCGAGTTCGAATTCGAGGCCCTTGGCCTCTTCCACGGTGATCACGCCTTCCTTGCCGACCTTTTCCATGGCCTGGGCGATCTTTTCGCCCACTTCCACGTCGCCATTGGCCGAGATGATGCCAACCTGTGCGATTTCAGCCGAACCCGTAACCGGGGTCGAACGTGCCTTGAGGTTTTCAACGACCTTGAGGACGGCGATATCGATGCCGCGCTTCAGGTCCATCGGGTTCATGCCGGCAGCGACCGAGGTCATGCCTTCACGAACGATGGCCTGTGCCAGCACGGTGGCGGTGGTGGTGCCGTCACCGGCTGCATCATTGGCCTTCGAAGCCACTTCGCGCAGCATCTGGGCGCCCATGTTCTCGAACTTGTCCTTGAGTTCGATTTCCTTGGCGACGGTGACGCCGTCCTTGGTGATGCGCGGTGCGCCGAAGCTCTTGTCGATGACCACGTTGCGACCCTTGGGGCCGAGCGTGACCTTGACTGCATCAGCGAGAATGTCGACGCCGCGCAGAATGCGTTCGCGGGCGTCACGGCCGAACTTTACGTCCTTGGCTGCCATGTTGATTTCCTTTGGATATCTGGATTGGTAGGTCGGAAAATTCGGGTGATCAGCCGATCACGCCAAGAACATCCGATTCCTTCATGATCAGCAGGTCTTCGCCGCCAACCTTGACTTCGGTGCCGGACCACTTGCCGAACAGAACGCGGTCACCGACCTTGACGTCCATCGGGGTGATGGTGCCGTTTTCAGCGCGGGCACCGGTGCCAACGGCAACGATTTCGCCCTCAGCGGGCTTTTCCTTGGCGCTGTCGGGAATGATGATCCCGCCTGCGGTCTTTTCCTCGGCTTCGACGCGGCGTACCAGCACGCGATCGTGCAACGGACGGAATGACATGGGTTTGCTCCCTCTTCCATATTAAAAAATGGGCCTTGGCACTCTCAGGGGGAGAGTGCCAGCGGGCGGGATATGGGTCTATGCCGGTGGGGCGTCAATGGGTTTGGCGCAGATTCTTTTCACGCCGATGAACGATGTGGCGTGATGTCGACGGCGAAGCGCCGATGTCAGGCGGGGAGCAGGCCGATACGCCCGCGCATGCTCCAGCGCCACAATAGCAGCCCGGCCACGAAGATCAGCCCGACAAGCAAACCAATCCACACGCCAAGACCACCAATGGGCGTGAACAGGCCCAGCCACAGTGCGGTGCAGACGCCCGGCACCCAATAGCCAAAAATCGCAATCAGCATCGGTACACGCGTGTCCTGCAGCCCGCGCAACATGCCCGCGCCCACGGCTTGTGCGCCGTCAAACAGCTGAAACGCCGCGGCGACGACCATGTATTGCAACGCCAGCTCAACCATCCGCGCGTTTTGCGGCGCGGCAGGATCGATGTAGAGGTGCAGGAGCTGGTACGGGACCGCCAGCATGATCGCGGCAGAAATTGCCATGAAGCCGATGCCCAGCTGCGTCGCGACGCGCCCGGCCAATGCAATTCCAGCACTGTCACGTGCGCCATAGGCGAGGCCGACGCGGATCGTAGCCGCCTGGCCAACACCAAACGGTACCTGAAACGCGATGGCGGCGAACTGCAGTGCCACGGTGTGCGCGGCCAGTTCAACTTCACCGATGCGGCCCATCACGAACGCTGCACCGTTGAACATGCCGGCTTCGGCAATGATCGTGCCGCAGATCGGCAGGCCGATGCGCAGGACATCTGCAAAGCGCTTCCATTCAGGCTTCCACCAGCGGCCAAGCAGGCGATAGCGATGCAGGCGGCGGTCAAAACGGATGACAAGCACGAAGGCAAGAAGCATCGCGGTGGTGGTGATCACGCTGGAAATGGCGGAGCCTTGCAGGCCCAGCTCGGGCGCGCCAAGGTTGCCGAACACGAACATCCAGTTGCCGATCGAATTGACCACGACCGCCATACCGGTGATCGCGGTGCCAATTCCGGGGCGACCAAGCGTTGCGACCACGGTGCGCAGCAGCGCTGCCATGACCGCCGGAATTGCGGCAAGGCTCAACACCGCAAGAAACGGAACGGCGCGCGCGATTACGCCGGGGTCTTGCCCGGTCAGGCGCATCAGCGGACCGCCCAACAGGCATACGGCCATCGCCACCAATGCGGCGAGCAGCCCGGCCCATCCCGTCATGCGCACGGTGCGGCGCACTTCGCGCACGGCGTGGCGGCGACTGCCAAGTTCTGCGGCGATCAGCGGGGATGCCGCGCCGACCAGCCCGGTCATCGACCAGATCAACAGGCCGAACAGCGAAACCGAAAGCGACGAGGCGGCCAGCGCTTCTGGCCCGAGCCGCGCGACGAAGACAACGTCGACCGCGAACACCGCCATCTGCAGCAGATTGGCACCAACCAGCGGCGCGGCGAGGCGGAGCATCGCGCGCAGTTCGGTGGACCATCTGTTAGGCGGATTCTCGAACATGGGCAGCGGGGCATAGGGTGAGTGTGGCGGCAAGGAAAGCTGAATGTCCGGCAGGTTGGCCGCCTGTCACAAATCGCGTCCGAGCGGTCATGCCTGTTGACCGTATTGTCTCGTGGTGACAGCTTGACCATTATGGAGAGAGTCGCTGATCCAGCGCGAAAGGCGCGCGGACGAAGGGATGATTCCGCCGCGCGGCCATCAGGCCTGTGGGGTGGCCTGTTTTCACGTATCGAGAATCACTGGCATCACGGACCTAATCTGTCGCGGCTTGCCGTGCGTGCGGCGACGCTTCTGCTTCTACTGGCCGCCGTGCAGGCGATCGCCAGCCTCGCGTTCTACAATGTGATCGACAAGGAAACGCTGCGCGAGGACCATGCGCGGCGCGTGGCGGAATTGCTGGTGGTGAGCCAGCGGCTTTACGAATTTGCACCCGATGAACTGGCGCGCACCATGAGCACCAGCCATCTCGAAGTCGAACTGGCTGACGCTCCCCGCGCCATATCTGGCCGCAGCGAACAGATGGTTGGCGAGATCCACGGCCATATCCTGCACTGGGAGCCGACACTTGCGGGCAAGCGGCTGATTCTCGGGCTGGAGCCTTCACGCTTTGGCTATGGCAATCTGGTTGGCGCGATGCAGTTGCCCGATGGACACTGGCTCAATTTCCGCTCGCTCGATGTGACATCGGGCTGGCCGATAGCGCTGCGTGCCACGGTCCTGACGCTGATCACGGCGGTGGTCGGCTTTGCGCTCGCGCTGTGGTCACTACGAATTATCACGCGGCCCTTGCGTGAACTGACCGATGCGGCTGATGCCATCGGGCAGGGCATGGTCGTGCCGGTGCAGGAAAGTGGACCGGACGATCTGCGCAGCCTTGCACGGTCGATGAACACCATGCAGGCCCGCATCGCTGCAACGATGGAGGATCAGGCGCGCTCGTTCGAGGCGATCAGCCATGATCTGCGCACGCCCCTTTCGCGCGTGACGATTGCGGCTGACTTGATCGATGATGCAGAGATCGCCGGACTGGTGCGCGATAGCACGCACGAGATGGAAGCCATGCTGATGTCGCTCCAGCAATACTTGCGCGCGCAGCATATCGCGGCGGAACCTGAAGCGGTCGATCTGGGGCAAGCTGTCGCAGATCTTCTAGGGGGCCAGTTTCCAGGACAGGCAAAGCTTGAGGCCGCGCCGGACGCGACCGTCCAGACTTTCCGGGAGCCGCTGGTGCTGGCGCTGAAGGCTTTGGTCGAAAACGCCATTCATTACGGCGGGTTTGCCGACGTGCAGATTTTGCCTGAAGCCGATGGGCGCTGGATCATCGCGGTCGAAGACACCGGTCCCGGCATTCCCGAAGACCAGTTCGAACGCATTCTTGCGCCGTTCTACCGGATCGATGAAGCACGGGCGCGCGACACGGCAGGCTTTGGCCTTGGCATTCCGACCGCGCATCGCCTGTTGCAGCGTTTTGGCGGCGGGCTTGCGTTTGCGCGTGCGGCAGGTGGGGGGCTGCGGGTTGCAGTGACGGTGCCGATTCCGCCTGAGCTGGGTTAGGCTACGTCCGCCTTCAGGCCATCGGAGCGCTGTGTTCCACATCGCGTTGCTGCAGGGCCTTGCGGCGCCGTGGCGGTACATCGTTGCTGGTTGCGCGCAATTCGTGCAGCCGTGCCTCGGCCTTCTTGAGCGCATCGGCCACCCTTTCGTCAGCCAGCGCGGAAATGCACTCGTAATCCTCGATGATGCTGCGCACGGCTTGGGTCGTGCGCTTGTAGGCGCTCAGATAGGCGTCGCAGTTGAGACCCCGGTTGAGCGCGACTGCCGCCGCGCCGATGAAGCTGAACATCGGGACGAGTGTCGAGTCCGCAGGCAGTTCGGCCAGCGAAAACGATCCGGCTGCGACGGGGAAGACGATACTGACGATCTGAAGCGGCCAGCTTCCGGCGCGCACCATGATCAGCCAACGGCGCAGGCTGCGGTCTTCATGCTCAAGCTGTTCGACTCTGCTTTCGGCAAAACGGCGATAGCGCTCGATATCGGCAGCCATGAATTCCCCCCTGCATGTGCAGCGCGACAATGTCGCAGCAGGGCCAAGCCGCCAAACGAAAAAGGCGGAGCCGAAGCCCCGCCTTTCCCATCCACGAGTGCTTCAAGACACCCGCGAAACTTGTAGAGAAGATTACTTGATTTCGACGGTGCCGCCGGCTTCTTCGATCTTCTTCTTGATGTCTTCGGCTTCAGCCTTCGACACGCCTTCCTTGACAGCCTTCGGAGCTGCTTCAACCAGCGCCTTGGCTTCGGTCAGGCCGAGCGAGGTGATTGCGCGGACTTCCTTGATGACCTGGATCTTCTTGCCACCGTCGCCGGTGAGGATCACGTCAAATTCGGTCTTTTCTTCGACTGCTTCGGCAGGAGCAGCGGCAGGGCCGGCAACTGCAACAGCAGCAGCGGCGCTAACGCCCCATGCTTCTTCAAGAGCCTTGGCAAGGTCAGCGGCTTCAAGAACGGTCAGCTTCGACAGTTCAGCGACGAGATTGGCGATGTCAGCCATGATAATTCACTCCTGATTTGTTTGTGTCCGGTGGCAGGGCCACCGGCGAGAAATCGAACAGTCTTATGCGGCTTCCTTGGCGTAGGCACCAAAGACGCGGGCCAGCTTGGCTGCCGGAGCAGTCGTGAGCTGGGCGATCTTCGTGGCCGGAGCCTGGATGAGGCCGATGAGCGTGCCGCGCAGTTCGTCGAGGCTGGGCATGGACGCGAGCGCCCGGACACCGGCTTCGTTGAGAACGTGCGAACCCATTGCACCGCCGACAATTTCAATCTTGTCGGTGGTCTTGGCGAACTCGACTACTGCCTTGGCGGCAGCAACCGGGTCGGCGGACGCCGCGATTGCGGTAGGACCGGTGAGCAGATCACCCAGACCTTCGTAATCGGTGCCCGCGACGGCAAGCTTGGCAAGACTGTTCTTCGCAACCTTGTAGGTAGCACCCGCTTCACGGATCTTGTTGCGCAAGGCGGAGGACTGAGCCACCGTCATGCCGAGGTTGCGGGTGATGACCACCGCGCCGGCCCCGGAAAAGACCTCGTTAAGGAATGCGACCGATTCGGCTTTCTGCGAACGATCCATGCCTAACTCCTTCACAAATGACTGCGCAGGGAAACCCCGTGCAGTCGGCTACGTATGTCGGTGACCCGAAGACCACCGGCGAGTCCATTGACAAGGGAAGGAGGTGCGCCCGGAAACGGAAGTCCAGTGGCGCGGTTGGCGCTGCGATCCCAAACAGGAGCGAAGGGCCTGAAACTCTTTTCCCCGCCTAGGCTGGAAATTAAGTGCAGGCAGATCCCGCACACCAACTGTCTCGGACGGATGATCGGCGCGCATTGCTGTGTGCCGATCGATGCGGGCCAATGAAGGATTAGGGTTGGAGAGTCAACCAATGCTTGTCAGCAGTGCCGCTTCGGCAGGCCGTGGCGTTGGCACCACAACGAAAAGAAGCGACCCGGTCCGGGGTTGCCGGACTGGATCGCTTCCCTTCACCACGACGTGGCGGTCGGTGAAGTCATTCGGCGATGAAGTGATTTTGGTTCAGGCGTCGACGAGCGATCGCTCGGCGGGTGCGGCAATGGGTACTCTTGGCGCTACTCGCATCGACGAAGCTACACTTGCCTGCGCCGGGGTCGATTGGGCGGGCATCGACTGGAGGATCAAACGAGCGCGGCGGCGGCGGGCCTTGCGCGACGTGAACGGATTGGCCGCATCCGGGCTGGCGGCAACCATGCGATCAAGTAGGGCCTCGCGTTCGCTTGCACTAGAAGGCGCCACCGGAGGCATGGCCGCGACGGTCGGCGTGTAGGCTACGGTGGGGCGCGGGGCAGCGACGGTGCGTTGCATGGCCGGTCGTGCGGGCGAGACGACTACTGGCGGCACAAAATCAACGTCATCTTCGTAAGGGCGACGGCGACGACGCAGTGCCATCGCTACGCCACCCAGCACAAGAATGCTCGCGCCGAGGCCGACCGGCAAGGCCCAGTCGGGCGCGGTATCGGTGCTGGAGGAAGTGACGCTTTCAGGCGGAGCGAAAGCAGGCGCGGCCTCAACCGGCTCAGTGGCCGTCTCAACAACGGGAGGTGCCGGTGCAGGTTGTGCCGCCGCGGCGACGGGGGTTGGCCGCGCAGTCTGTGTAATGGCGGTC
This sequence comes from Novosphingobium sp., assembly GCF_030696665.1. Taxonomy (GTDB): domain Bacteria; phylum Pseudomonadota; class Alphaproteobacteria; order Sphingomonadales; family Sphingomonadaceae; genus Novosphingobium. Next base: position 8,796 of record NZ_JAUYRV010000052.1, on the reverse strand, counting down.
TGTGTGGCAGGAGTTGCCCGCGACGATGCGCTGCGCGGTGCAGCTACAGTCGCTGTGCGCACTTCCGCAGCGGGTGCGGGGACCACAGGCGCGACCCCGGCCGGAGCGGAAACGGCGCGAGGCTCCGGCAGTACGATTGTCGGCATGGGGATCGGAGCCGGGGCCGGGGCCGGGGCAGCCGGATCGACGGTCGAACTGAGGACCGGAGCCGGGGTTGTGGGCAGAACAACTTCTTGTGCCTGCACCATTGCGGAAGAAAGCATCAGCATGGCTGCAATCGTCATGGTGTTGCGGGGCGATGTCGAGTTGAAATGTGTCATGCACCGAAAACGCGATGAAGTGCGATTCGGGTTCCATCTTGGCGATGAAGCGAGAGTTTCTTGCCTTCGAATTGAAATTCGCACCATTGAATCACGAAATAGAAGCAAGTTTTCTGAACAACTGTTCATGGACCTTGCATGTTTGCGCAAATACTTGCCAACACCCAATCGTGTCTGGCGCTTCGCACGCGCTCCGATCCAACAAGGCTTTGACTTCGTGCTGGCCCACACCTATATGCCAGCCCTGTCCTTTGCTTCGAGCAAGGCTGTCCCATGCGCGGGGGATGGCCACGGAAGGAAGCGAAGGGCTTTACCATCTGACGCAAAAGGCTGCGGGCCACGGCTTCCGTTGAACGGAATGTTGTGCGCTGTGCGGCCTTTTCCCGTTTGGTGGCGCCACATGCTGCGCGTGGCAGAATTTCGCCGGTTTTCCGGCAGTTTATTGAGAAGAGGCTCGTAACCTTTATGGCTACCTTGGCGACGTCTACCAAGACTCCCGGCCGTCCCGGCGTGAAGAAGCGGATCCGCAAGATCTTCGGTGACATTCACGAAGTCGTGCAGATGCCGAACCTGATCGAAGTCCAGCGCGAATCGTATGAGCAGTTCCTCCGCTCCGATCCGTCGACGGGCTATGTTTCGGGTCTGGAAAAGACACTGCGTTCGGTTTTCCCGATCCAGGATTTTGCCGGCACCGCCAGCCTCGATATCAAGGAGCGTGACGGCTACGTCCTCGAAGCGCCGAAGTATGACGTGAACGAATGCCGTCAGCGCGGCATCACGTATGCTGCGCCGATGAAGGTCACGCTCAAGCTCGCCACGTTCGAAGTGGACGCCGAGACCGAGACCAAGTCGCTCATCGATATCAAGGAGCAGGACGTTTACATGGGCGATATCCCGCTCATGACCGAGAACGGCACCTTCTTCATCAACGGTACCGAGCGCGTGATCGTGTCGCAGATGCACCGTTCGCCGGGCGTGCTGTTCGATCATGACCGGGGCAAGACCCACTCGTCGGGCAAGTATCTGTTTGCCGCGCGCGTGATCCCTTACCGTGGTTCGTGGCTCGATTTCGAATTCGACGCCAAAGACATCGTCAACGTGCGCATCGACCGCAAGCGCAAGCTGCCGGTCACCGCGCTGCTGCACGCGCTGGGTCTGGCTGACGAACAGATCCTGCACCACTTCTACGATATGGTGTCGTGGGCGCGCGCCGAAGGTGGCTGGAAGGTGCCTTTCGTGCTCGAACAATGGCGCGGGTCGAAGCCGATGTTCGACATCGTCGATGCCAAGTCGGGCGAAGTGATCTTCCCCGCAGGCACCAAGATTTCGCCGCGCGCTGCCAACAAGGCGGCCAAGGATGGTCTCGAGGCCCTGCTGATCCCGACCGACGAAATTTTCGGTCGCTATGCGGCGCGTGACCTGATCGATGAATCGACCGGCCGCATCTGGATCGAAGCTGGTGACGAAGTGTCGCCGGAAAACCTCGACATGCTCGACAAGGCCGGGATCGATACGCTCGAACTGCTCGACATCGACCACATCTCGACCGGTCCGTGGATCCGCAACACGCTGAAGGCCGACAAGGCCCCTGATCGTGACCACGCGCTGGCCGACATCTACCGGGTCATGCGTCCGGGCGAACCGCCGACGCGCGAAACCGCTGAAGCGCTGTTCGACGGCCTGTTCTTTGATGGCGACCGTTACGACCTTTCGGCCGTGGGTCGCGTCAAGCTCAATATGCGTCTGGCGCTGGAATGCGAAGACACGGTCACCACTCTGCGCACCGAGGATATCCTCGCGGTCGTCAAGGAACTGGTGAACCTGAAGGACGGCAAGGGCGAAATCGACGACATCGACAACCTCGGCAACCGCCGCGTGCGTTCGGTGGGCGAACTGCTGGAAAACCAGTACCGCGTCGGCCTGCTGCGCATGGAACGCGCCGTGAAGGAGCGTATGTCCTCGGTTGACGTCTCCACCGTCATGCCGAACGACCTGATCAACGCCAAGCCCGCCGTGGCTGCGGTGCGTGAATTCTTCGGCTCCTCGCAGCTGTCGCAGTTCATGGACCAGACCAACCCGCTGTCCGAAGTGACGCACAAGCGTCGTGTTTCGGCCCTCGGGCCGGGCGGTCTCACGCGTGAGCGTGCAGGCTTCGAAGTGCGCGACGTTCACCCCACGCACTATGGCCGCATCTGCCCGATTGAAACGCCGGAAGGCCCGAACATCGGTCTGATCAACTCGCTCAGCACCTTTGCGCGCGTCAACAAGTATGGCTTCATCGAAACGCCGTACCGCAAGGTCATCGACAATAAGGTCACCGGTGACGTGATCTATCTGTCTGCGATGGAAGAGCAGAAGCACACCGTCGCGCAGGCTTCGGCCGAACTGACGGCAGATGGCTCGTTCGTCGAAGAACTCGTCTCGGCCCGCCAGAACGGCGAATTCGTGATGAGCCCGCGCGATCAGGTTACGCTGATGGACGTTTCGCCAAAGCAGCTGGTTTCGGTTGCAGCATCGCTCATTCCGTTCCTGGAAAACGATGACGCCAACCGCGCGCTCATGGGATCGAACATGCAGCGTCAGGCCGTGCCGCTGATCAAGGCGGATGCGCCTTTCGTCGGCACCGGCATGGAAGAAACCGTCGCACGCGATTCGGGCGCTGCCATCTCGGCACTGCGTTCGGGCATCGTCGATCAGGTTGACGCCACCCGCATCGTGATCCGCGCTTCGGGCGATATCGAACCCGGCCAGTCGGGTGTCGATATCTACCGCCTGCAGAAGTTCGAACGCTCGAACCAGTCGACCTGCATCAACCAGCGTCCGCTGGTGAAGGTGGGTGATCTGATCGAGAAGGGCGACATCATCGCCGACGGTCCTTCGACCGAGTTCGGCGAACTGGCGTTGGGCCGCAACGTGCTCGTCGCGTTCATGCCCTGGAACGGCTACAACTATGAAGACTCCATCCTGATCAGCGAACGCATCGTGAAGGAAGACGTCTTCACCTCGATCCACATCGAGGAGTTCGAAGTCATGGCCCGCGACACCAAGCTTGGGCCAGAAGACATCACCCGCGACATTCCCAACGTCGGTGAGGAAGCTCTGCGCAACCTCGACGTAGCGGGCATCGTCTACATCGGCGCAGAAGTTCACCCCGGTGACATCCTCGTCGGCAAGATCACCCCCAAGGGTGAATCGCCGATGACGCCTGAAGAAAAGCTGCTCCGCGCAATCTTCGGTGAAAAGGCCAGCGACGTGCGTGACACTTCGCTTCGCCTGCCGCCGGGCGTTGCCGGCACGATCGTCGATGTGCGCGTGTTCAACCGTCACGGCATCGAGATCGATGACCGTACCCGCGCGATCCAGAACGAGGAAATCGAACGCCTCGCCAAGGACCGTGAGGACGAACGCGCCATTCTCAACCGCGCGACCTTCAACCGCCTCAAGGACATGCTGATCGGCCAGGTTTCGGCCGCAGCCCCCAAGGGCATCAAGAAGGGCGAAGAGATCGACGAGCAGACCCTGTCTGACGTCGAGCGCTATGAATGGTGGAAGTTCGCCGTCGCCGATGACGCGCGCCAGCAGCAGCTGGAAGCGGTCAAGGCGCAGTACGATACGGCTGTGAAGGCGATCAGCGAGAAGTTCGAGGACCGCAAGGAAAAGCTCGAGCGTGGTGACGAACTGGCACCGGGCGTGCTCAAGATGGTCAAGGTCTTCGTGGCGGTGAAGCGCAAGCTGCAGCCGGGCGACAAGATGGCCGGCCGTCATGGCAACAAGGGTATCATCAGCCGCATCCTGCCGCAGGAAGACATGCCGTTCCTCGAAGACGGTACGCCTGTCGACTTCGTGCTCAACCCGCTGGGCGTGCCTTCGCGCATGAACGTCGGGCAGATCTTCGAAACGCACCTTGGCTGGGCCGCACGCGGCCTTGGCAAGCGGATCGGTGCAGCGCTCGACGAATGGCGCGAAGCCAACCCGAACCCCGAAGCCGGCCAACCACCCGAAGCGGTGCGTGAGCTGCTTTCGGAGATCTACGGCAGCAACTACACTGCCGAGATCGCCGCGCGCAGCGACGATCAGATCATCGACTTCGCCCAGTCGGTGCGCCTCGGCGTGCCAATGGGTTCGCCGGTGTTCGATGGCGCGGTGGAAAAGGACGTGACCGACATGCTGCGTCTGGCCGGGCTGGATGAATCGGGTCAGGTGACGCTGTTCGATGGCCGCACGGGCGATGCCTTTGACCGCAAGGTGACCGTGGGCATGAAGTACGTGCTCAAGCTGCACCACCTTGTCGACGATAAGATCCACGCACGTTCCATCGGGCCGTACTCGCTCGTCACGCAGCAGCCGCTGGGTGGTAAGGCGCAGTTCGGTGGTCAGCGCTTCGGCGAAATGGAGGTCTGGGCACTTCAGGCCTATGGCGCGGCCTACACGCTGCAGGAAATGCTCACGGTGAAGTCGGACGATGTCGTCGGCCGCACCAAGGTTTACGAAGCGATCGTCAAGGGTGACGATACCTTCGAGGCCGGCATTCCCGAGAGCTTCAACGTGCTCGTCAAGGAAATGCGCTCGCTGGGCCTCAACGTCGAACTGTCGTCGATTGACGATACCGACGATGACGGCGTCGCGATCGCGGCGGAGTAAGGATCATGGGCGGCGGCTGCGCTGCCGCCCACCCCTTCGCACCGGAATTCACGTCCAACGCCTCGCACTGAGGCAAGGGAACGGCACCAAATGAACGACCTGACCAAATTCACCAACCAGATCGCCAAGCCCGAGACATTCGACCAGATCCAGATCGGTCTTGCCTCGCCCGAGCGCATTCGCAGCTGGTCCTTCGGCGAAATCAAGAAGCCGGAAACCATCAACTACCGCACGTTCAAGCCTGAGCGTGATGGCCTGTTCTGCGCGCGCATCTTCGGCCCTGTGAAGGACTACGAGTGCCTGTGCGGCAAGTACAAGCGCATGAAGTACAAGGGCGTCGTCTGCGAAAAGTGCGGCGTCGAAGTCACCGTCACGAAGGTGCGCCGTGAGCGCATGGGCCACATCGAACTGGCCGCGCCGGTTGCGCACATCTGGTTCCTCAAGTCGCTGCCATCGCGCATCGGCCTGCTGCTCGACATGCAGCTCAAGATCCTTGAGCGCATTCTGTATTTCGAAAGCTATGTGGTTACCGAGCCGGGCCTGACCCCGCTTGAAAAGTACCAGACGCTGACCGAAGACGAACTGCTCGACGCGCAGGACGAGTATGGCGAAGACGCCTTCTCGGCCGATATCGGCGCGCAGGCGGTCAAGCACATGCTGATGAACCTCGATCTGGTTCAAGAGCGTGACGATCTGATGGAAGAGCTGCGGACCACCAAGTCCGAACTCAAGCCCAAGAAGATCATCAAGCGCCTCAAGGTCGTGGAATCGTTCATCGATTCAGGCAACCGCCCGGAATGGATGATCCTCGATGTCGTGCCGGTCATCCCGCCAGAACTGCGCCCGCTGGTGCCGCTGGACGGTGGCCGCTTCGCCACGTCGGATCTGAACGACCTCTACCGCCGCGTGATCAATCGTAACAACCGCCTGAAGCGTCTGATCGAACTGCGTGCGCCGGACATCATCGTCCGCAACGAAAAGCGCATGCTTCAGGAAGCCGTTGACGCGCTGTTCGACAACGGCCGCCGTGGCCGCGTGATCACCGGTGCCAACAAGCGTCCGCTGAAGTCGCTGTCCGACATGCTCAAGGGCAAGCAGGGCCGCTTCCGCCAGAACCTTCTGGGCAAGCGCGTCGACTATTCCGGCCGTTCGGTCATCGTGACCGGCCCTGAATTGAAGCTGCACCAGTGCGGTTTGCCCAAGAAGATGGCGCTCGAACTGTTCAAGCCGTTCATCTATGCGCGCCTTGATGCCAAGGGTCTTTCGATGACCCTGAAGCAGGCCAAGAAGTGGGTCGAAAAGGAACGCAAGGAAGTCTGGGACATCCTGGACGAAGTGATCCGCGAACACCCTGTGATGCTGAACCGTGCGCCTACGCTGCACCGTCTTGGCATTCAGGCGTTCGAACCTGTTCTGATCGAAGGCAAGGCGATCCAGCTGCACCCGCTCGTCTGCTCGGCCTTCAATGCCGACTTCGACGGTGACCAGATGGCCGTCCACGTGCCGCTTTCGCTGGAAGCCCAGCTTGAAGCGCGCGTGCTGATGATGTCGACCAACAACATCCTGTCGCCAGCAAACGGCAAGCCGATCATCGTGCCTTCGCAGGACATGGTCCTGGGCATCTATTATCTGTCGATGGACCTTGCCAACGAACCCGGCGAGGGCATGATGCTGGCCGACATGGCCGAAGTGCATCAGGCGCTGGAAGTGAAGGCGGTAACGCTCCACTCGAAGATCATCGCTCGCGTTCCGCAGACCGACGAGAACGGCAAGCAGTACCTCAAGCGTTTCGAAACGACGCCGGGCCGCATGCTCATCGGCGAATGCCTGCCCAAGAACCACAAGGTGCCGTTCGACGTCGTCAATCGCCTGCTGACGAAGAAGGACGTCGGTGACGTGATCGACGAAGTCTATCGTCACACCGGCCAGAAGGACACCGTGCTGTTTGCCGACGCGATCATGTCGCTCGGTTTCCGCCACGCGTTCAAGGCCGGCATCTCGTTCGGCAAGGATGACATGATCATCCCCGACAGCAAGGATGCGCTGGTTGCCGAAACCAAGGAACTGGTGGCCGATTACGAGCAGCAGTATCAGGACGGCCTGATCACGCAGCAGGAAAAGTACAACAAGGTGATCGACGCCTGGAGCCGTTGCGGCGATCAGGTGGCGAATGCCATGATGGAAGAGCTGAAGTCCTCGCCCATCGATCCGGAAACGGGCCGCCAGAAGCCGATCAACGCGATTTACATGATGTCGCACTCCGGCGCACGTGGCTCCCCGGCGCAGATGAAGCAGTTGGCGGGTATGCGCGGTCTGATGGCCAAGCCTTCGGGCGAGATCATCGAAACGCCGATCATCTCGAACTTCAAGGAAGGTCTGACCGTTCTTGAATACTTCAACTCAACCCACGGCGCTCGTAAGGGCCTCGCGGACACCGCGTTGAAGACCGCCAACTCGGGTTACCTGACTCGCCGCCTTGTCGACGTGTCGCAGGACTGCGTCGTGATCGAGGAAGATTGCGGCACCGAACGCGCGCTGGAAATGCGCTCGATCGTTCAGGGCGGCGCTACCATCGCATCGCTGGGCGAACGCATCCTTGGCCGCACGCTGGCCGAAGACATGGTCGAAGCCAAGAGCGGCGAAGTCGTGGCTTCGAAGGGCGATCTGCTTGACGAACCAGCGATCACCCGGATCGAAGCAGCGGGCTTCCAGTCGGCACGCATCCGCTCGCCGCTGGTCTGCGAAGCGACGATGGGTGTTTGCGGCAAGTGCTACGGACGCGATCTTGCCCGTGGTACGCCGGTCAACATCGGTGAAGCTGTTGGTGTTATCGCTGCGCAGTCGATCGGTGAACCGGGCACGCAGCTGACCATGCGTACCTTCCACATCGGTGGTGCAGCGCAGGTCAACGAACAGTCGCACCTTGAAGCGATCAGCGACGGTACGGTGATCTATCGCGACATCCCGACGATCATGGACAAGCGCAACCGTCGCCTGTCGCTCGCCCGCAACGGTGAAATCGTCCTTATGGACACCGATGGCCGCGAACGTGCGATCCATCGCGTGCCTTATGGTACGCACCTGCTGAACGAAAACGGCGCAACGGTTACTCAGGGCGAACGTCTGGCTGAATGGGATCCGTTCACCACGCCAGTGATCACCGAAAAGCCGGGTATCGTGCGCTATCAGGATCTTGTCGACGGCAAGACCCTGACCGAAGCGACCGACGAAGCCACCGGCATGTCGAGCCGCGTCGTGACCGAAAACCGCGCGGGCAACCGGGGCAAGAAGGAGGATCTGCGTCCTCGCTTGACCCTGTTGGATGACGATTCGGGCGAAGCTGCACGTTATCTGATGGCGCCGGGCACGACGCTTTCGGTCGAGGACGGCCAAAAGGTCGAAGCGGGTGACATTCTTGCCCGTGCTTCGCGTGAAGCTGCAAAGACCCGTGACATCACCGGCGGTCTGCCGCGCGTTGCCGAACTGTTCGAAGCTCGCAAGCCGAAGGACAATTCGATCATCGCCAAGATCGCTGGCCGCATCGAATTCGTGCGGGACTACAAGGCCAAGCGCAAGATTGCGATTATCCCGGAAGAGGGTGATCCGGTCGAGTATCTGGTGCCGAAGAGCCGCGTGATCGACGTGCAGGAAGGCGACTATGTCAAGAAGGGCGACAACCTGATCTCGGGTTCGCCTGATCCGCATGACATTCTGGAAGTGATGGGCGTTGAGGCTCTGGCCGAATACCTCGTTGCCGAAATTCAGGAAGTCTATCGCTTGCAGGGCGTGAAGATCAACGACAAGCACATCGAGGTGATCGTTCGCCAGATGCTGC